>NZ_CP132342.1:1300000-2539861 GCF_040529055.1 Xanthomonas sontii
TTGGGTCTGTAGCTCAGGTGGTTAGAGCGCACCCCTGATAAGGGTGAGGTCGGTGGTTCGAGTCCTCCCAGACCCACCACTCTGAATGTATCGCACACTAAGAATTTAGATGCTCGGCGTTGAGGCCGTAGCGTTGTTCTTTAATAATTTGTGATGTAGCGAGCGTTTGAGAACATACTTCTCGACGTGTCGTTGTGGCTAAGGCGGGGACCTCGAGTCCCTAGAAATTGAGTCGTTATAGTTCGCGTCCAGGCTTTGTACCCCTGGACTGAATATGACCTTGAGGCAACTTGAGGTTATATGGTCAAGCGAATAAGCGCACACGGTGGATGCCTTGGCGGTCAGAGGCGATGAAGGACGTGGCAGCCTGCGAAAAGTGTCGGGGAGCTGGCAACAAGCTTTGATCCGGCAATGTCCGAATGGGGAAACCCACTGCTTCGGCAGTATCCTGCAGTGAATACATAGCTGCTGGAAGCGAACCCGGTGAACTGAAATATCTAAGTAACCGGAGGAAAAGAAATCAACCGAGATTCCCTAAGTAGTGACGAGCGAACGGGGACTAGCCCTTAAGCTGGTATGGTTTTAGAAAAACAACCTGGAAAGGTTGGCCATAGAAGGTGATAGCCCTGTATTTGAAAGGGCCATACCAGTGAAGACGAGTAGGGCGGGGCACGTGAAACCCTGTCTGAACATGGGGGGACCATCCTCCAAGGCTAAATACTCCTGACCGACCGATAGTGAACCAGTACCGTGAGGGAAAGGCGAAAAGAACCCCGGAGAGGGGAGTGAAATAGATCCTGAAACCGTGTGCGTACAAGCAGTAGGAGCTCGCAAGAGTGACTGCGTACCTTTTGTATAATGGGTCAGCGACTTACTGTTCGTGGCAAGCTTAACCGTATAGGGGAGGCGAAGGGAAACCGAGTCTGATAAGGGCGCATAGTCGCGGGCAGTAGACCCGAAACCGGGTGATCTAGTCATGCCCAGGGTGAAGGTCAGGTAACACTGACTGGAGGCCCGAACCCACTCCCGTTGCAAAGGTAGGGGATGAGGTGTGATTAGGAGTGAAAAGCTAATCGAACCCGGAGATAGCTGGTTCTCCTCGAAAGCTATTTAGGTAGCGCCTCATATGTATCCTCTCGGGGGTAGAGCACTGTTATGGCTAGGGGGTCATCGCGACTTACCAAACCATTGCAAACTCCGAATACCGAGACGGACTGTATGGGAGACACACGGCGGGTGCTAACGTCCGTCGTGAAAAGGGAAACAACCCAGACCCACAGCTAAGGTCCCAAATTCACTGCTAAGTGGAAAACGATGTGGAAAGGCATAGACAGCCAGGAGGTTGGCTTAGAAGCAGCCACCCTTTAAAGAAAGCGTAATAGCTCACTGGTCGAGTCGGTCTGCGCGGAAGATTTAACGGGGCTAAGCAGTGAACCGAAGCTTGGGGTGCATCGCGATAAGCGATGCGCGGTAGAGGAGCGTTCCGTAAGCCTGCGAAGGTGGATTGAGAAGTCTGCTGGAGGTATCGGAAGTGCGAATGCTGACATGAGTAACGACAATGCGGGTGAAAAACCCGCACGCCGAAAGCCCAAGGTTTCCTTGCGCAACGTTAATCGGCGCAGGGTGAGTCGGCCCCTAAGGCGAGGGCGAAAGCCGTAGTCGATGGGAAGCAGGTTAATATTCCTGCACCTCGCGTAAGTGCGATGGAGGGACGGAGAAGGTTAGGTGTACCGGGCGTTGGTTGTCCCGGGGAAAGGCGGTAGGTTTGGATCTTTGGCAAATCCGGGATCCTTTAAGACCGAGCACCGAGACGAGTCTTTTAGACGAAGTCACTGATACCACGCTTCCAGGAAAAGCTCCTAAGCTTCAGCTTACGCAGACCGTACCGTAAACCGACACAGGTGGGTAGGATGAGAATTCTCAGGCGCTTGAGAGAACTCGGGTGAAGGAACTAGGCAACATGGCACCGTAACTTCGGGAGAAGGTGCACCCTTTTTGGTGGCTCGTGCGAGCTATAGCTGAAGAGGGTCGCAGAAACCAGGCCGCTGCGACTGTTTATCAAAAACACAGCACTCTGCAAACACGAAAGTGGACGTATAGGGTGTGACGCCTGCCCGGTGCTGGAAGGTTAATTGATGGGGTCAGCCGCAAGGCGAAGCTCTTGATCGAAGCCCCAGTAAACGGCGGCCGTAACTATAACGGTCCTAAGGTAGCGAAATTCCTTGTCGGGTAAGTTCCGACCTGCACGAATGGCGTAACGACAGCGGCGCTGTCTCCACCCGAGACTCAGTGAAATTGAAATCGCTGTGAAGATGCAGCGTTCCCGTGGCAAGACGGAAAGACCCCGTGAACCTTTACTATAGCTTTACACTGAACGTTGAGTTCGTCTGTGTAGGATAGGTGGGAGGCTATGAAACTGTGGCGCTAGCTGCAGTGGAGCCATCCTTGAAATACCACCCTGTCGTGCTTGACGTTCTAACCTAGGTCCGTAATCCGGATCGGGGACCGTGTATGGTGGGTAGTTTGACTGGGGCGGTCTCCTCCTAAAGAGTAACGGAGGAGCACGAAGGTACGCTCAGCGCGGTCGGACATCGCGCACTGTGTGCAAAGGCATAAGCGTGCTTGACTGCAAGATCGACGGATCAAGCAGGTACGAAAGTAGGTCTTAGTGATCCGGTGGTTCTGTATGGAAGGGCCATCGCTCAACGGATAAAAGGTACTCCGGGGATAACAGGCTGATACCGCCCAAGAGTTCATATCGACGGCGGTGTTTGGCACCTCGATGTCGGCTCATCACATCCTGGGGCTGTAGTCGGTCCCAAGGGTATGGCTGTTCGCCATTTAAAGTGGTACGCGAGCTGGGTTCAGAACGTCGTGAGACAGTTCGGTCCCTATCTGCCATGGGCGTTGGAGATTTGAGAGGGGCTGCTCCTAGTACGAGAGGACCGGAGTGGACGAACCTCTGGTGTTCCGGTTGTCACGCCAGTGGCATTGCCGGGTAGCTATGTTCGGAAGCGATAACCGCTGAAAGCATCTAAGCGGGAAGCGCGCCTCAAGATGAGATCTCCCGGGACACAAGTCCCCTAAAGGAACCATGTAGACTACGTGGTTGATAGGTCAGGTGTGTAAGTGCAGCAATGCATTGAGCTAACTGATACTAATGATCCGTGCGGCTTGACCATATAACCTCAAGATGCTTCCTCATAAGCATCCCTTAGCGCGACACACGTCGATCGCTCTCACTCGCTCGCTACATCACACCCCATGAGAGGCTGGCGCCCTGCCGTCCTCGGTCCAACAACCGAGTACACGCACGCGGCGACACTCCAACCGTCTCCCTGGTGAAATTAGCGCTGTGGAACCACCCGATCCCATCCCGAACTCGGAAGTGAAACGCAGCTGCGCCGATGGTAGTGTGGCTCAAGCCATGCGAGAGTAGGTCATCGCCAGGGGCTTTACCCCAAATCCCCGTCCCACTAGGACGGGGATTTTTTATTGCGTGTGCGAAAAACAACGCGCATGCGAGCGAAGCACGGGCGCAGGCCCCGCGGCGACATGCCACCCGAGGGCTGCGCGCCGTACCCTCACCCCAACCCCTCTCCCGGCGGGAGAGGGGCTCGGTTCTTCCTTCTCCTGTCGGGACCATGGCCCCCTTTGCGGGGGAAGGTGCCCCGCAGGGGCGGATGAGGGGGCGGGCGAAGCCTCGCAGTGACCGATCGGCGCTGCGCGCGCCGTACCCTCACCCCAGCCCCTCTCCCGGCGGGAGAGGGGCTCGGTTCCTCCACGGCCTCCTGGGCGTCTGTTGTCGACAAGCGGCAACCCTGCCTACAAGCATCTGCCTGCCAAGGCCTACTGCACGATCGAACCGACTCTGCGTCCAAAGTGGACAGAGCATGTAGGCGATCCTGTGACTGGTCATTGGACGCATTGCGCGCACTTCTTGGTGCGCGTTTCTCATCGATTGCAGATCCGCTCACGTGCAATCTGCCGATGAATGCCGATCAGCGCGTCCACATGTCACCGTCAAGTGCATTGGCGTTCAGCCGAACATGTGCGCCAGTCCGCACTCGGTGAGGCGTTTTGACGACGCGCATCGCACCGTTCCATGTGGCGATGCGTCTCTTTCATGCCCCGCCGCTTAGACTTTTCCGCCTCAGGCGACCGCGTAGGCATCGATTGCTCTACATGCGCACCGCCCTTCGGCCCCTTTCACCCACCACGAGGCCTTCCCCATGAGCCAAGCCAATGGATACGCCGCCAAGGCGTCCGATCAGCCGCTGACCCCGTTCACCTTCGAGCGCCGCGCGCTCGGTGCGCACGACGTCAGTATCGAGATCCTCTACTGTGGCGTCTGCCACTCGGATCTGCATACCGCCCGCAACGAGTGGCACAACACCCAGTACCCGTCGGTGCCGGGCCATGAAATCGTCGGTCGCATCACCGCGGTGGGCGACCAGGTCAGTGCCTTCAAGGTCGGTGATCTTGCCGGTGTCGGCTGCATGGTCGACAGCTGTCGGCATTGTGCTTCCTGTGCCGATGGCGAGGAGCAGTATTGCGAGAACGGCTTCGTCGGCACCTACAACGGTCCGATGTTCGGCGGCGAGAACACGTATGGCGGCTACTCCGATCACATCGTGGTCGACGAGAAGTACACGTTGCATATTCGCCACGATGCCGAGCAACTGGCGGCGGTGGCGCCGCTGCTGTGCGCCGGCATCACCACATATTCGCCGCTGAATCACTGGAAGGTCGGCCCGGGCAAGAAGGTCGGCATCGTTGGGCTGGGCGGCCTCGGGCACATGGGCGTGAAGATTGCCCATGCGATGGGCGCGCACGTGGTGCTGTTCACCACCTCGGCCGGCAAGCGCGAGGACGCGCTGCGCCTGGGAGCGAACGAGGTGGTGGTGTCGAAGAATGCCGACGAGATGGCGGCGCACACCAACAGCTTCGATTTCATCCTCAACACCGTCGCGGCGCCGCACGATCTGGATGCGTTCCTGACCCTGCTCAAGCGCGACGGCACCATGACCCTGGTCGGCGCGCCGGCCGAGCCGCATCCGTCGCCGACGGTGTTCAACCTGATCATGAAGCGGCGCCAGTTGGCCGGTTCGCTGATCGGTGGCATTCGCGAGACGCAGGAGATGCTGGATTTCTGCGCCAAGCACGGCATCGTGTCCGACATCGAAACGATCGAGATGGCGCAGATCAACGAGGCCTACGAGCGCATGCTCAAGGGCGACGTGAAGTACCGCTTCGTCATCGACATGGCCAGCCTGGCGCAGACCAAGCAGGCCGCCTGAGCCGACGGCGACCGTGGCGGTCAGCCGCCACGGTCACGTCATGCGGCATAGTCATCCCATGAAAGCCCGGGCAGCGCATGCCCGGGCGTTTCTATAGCGGTAGCTCTCGTCGCCGCCGAAGTGCTCTACGCGTGGGCTTCCGATCGGCATTCGAGGCGCTCGGAAGACGTCCGGCAACCGCGCACCGCTGCGTGCGGTAAGCGATTTGCACGATGTGGTGGCAGCGACGATGCCCGGTGCGCCGCGCGACCGATGGGGGCAGAGACGACAACGGCGCCGAAGCGCCGCTGCCATGACACTAAGGAAGCCGCCGCCTACTTGCCGGCGGCAGGCTCGGCCGCGGGCAACGACGTCGGCCTGCCCATCATCTTGTCGCGTGCGGCCTTGAAGGGATTGTCCGCGTACCAGTTCGGCCAGCTGTCGCCGGCGGCCAGTTCCTTGCCAACGCCGTACACCGCCTGCAGGTCGTCCATCACACCGTCGAGCTTCCAGGTCGCCGGGTCGTACTCGTCGGCTGGCGTGTGGTAGCGCTTGGCGTACTCGGCTGCCGCACGGCGTCCTGCTTCGATGCCACCGTCGACCAGGTCTTCGCCGCCGTCGATGTACAGCGCCGGCACGCCGGCCTTGGCGAAGTTGAAGTGATCCGAACGGAAGTAGAACCCGCTCTGCGGCGCGTCTTCGGCGTGCAGCACGCGGCCTTGCGCGGCCGCGATCGGCTTGAGCAGGTCTTCCAGCTGTGAGCTGCCGAACCCGTTGACCACCAGGTCCTTGGCGCGCCCGGCCACCGGCATCGCATCCAGGTTGATGACGCCGGCGATCTTGTTCAGCGGGAAGGTCGGATGCGCCACGTAGTACTTGGAACCGAGCAGCCCCGACTCCTCCAGCGTCACCCCCAGGAACACCACCGAACGCTCGGGCTTGGGCTGCTGGTGCGCGAACGCCTCGGCGATTTCGAGGATGCCGGCCACGCCGGTGGCGTTGTCGACCGCGCCGTTGTAGATGTTGTCGCCGGGCTCGCCCTCGTGCTTGCCCAGGTGATCCCAGTGCGCCATGTACAGCACTGCCTCGTCGGCGCGGCTGCCGCCGGGCAGCACGCCGACCACGTTGCGCGAGGTCTTCTCGGCGATGGTGCTCTTCAGGTCCACCGAGAGCTTGGCCTTCAGCGGGATCGGCTTGAAGCCGCGCTTGCTGGCGTCCTTGTAGGCCTGCGCCAGATCCAGGCCGGCGTCGGCGAACAGCTGCTTGGCCGCCTCGGCGGTGAGCCAGCCCTGCACCGGAATGCGCGGCTCCGGATCGTCCTTCGCCGGCAGGTCGTACTGCGCGCCGGACCAGGAGTTCTTGACCACGTCCCAGCCGTAGCTGGCGCCGGGCGTGTCATGCACGATCAATGCGGCGGCGGCGCCCTTGCGCGCGGCTTCCTCGAACTTGTAGGTCCAGCGCCCGTAGTAGGTCATGCGCTTGCCTTCGAACAGGCTGCCGTCGCCGGTGTGGAAGCCGGGGTCGTTGACGAACATCACCACGGTCTTGCCCTTCCAGTCCTGGCCGGCATAGTCGTTCCACTTCTGCTCCGGCGCGTCCACGCCGTAGCCGACGAAGACCATGTCGCTGCCATCGAGCTTGACCTCGGGCTGGCCGGTGCGCGTGCCCACCACCATGTCGGTGCCGAAGGCCAGCTGCCGTGCTGCGCCGTCGTGGGCGATGGTGAGCGTGGTGCCCGGCGCCGCGGTGGTCTCGGTCATCGCCACGTCCTGGAACCAGCTGTCGCCGTTGCCCGGTTGCAGGCCGATGCGCTGCATCTGGTCGCGGATGTAGCTGACCGTCTTGTCTTCGCCCGGCGTACCCGGACCGCGGCCTTCGAAGGCATCCGAGGACAGCGTCTTGACCAGTTCCGCGAAGTCCGCCGGTGCGATTCCGGTGGAGAACGCGTGCGTGGGCGCCGCAGCGGGTGCGGGCGCCGCGGCCGGTGGCGCGGTGTCGGCGGCCGGGGCAGGCGCTTCGCGTTTGCACGCGGTCAGCGCCGCGGCTGCGGCCAGGCACAGCACGAGCTTGCGGGACATGGGGGCTCCTGATGGCGAGGGAACCCCGGATTCTATAGGCAAGCCGCACGCGCCCGGGCGGGCGCGTCGTCGCGGCACGGCTCAGTTGTTCGGCGCGGTGTCGCCGTCGAAGGGCAGCGCGGTGGCGCCGGTGATCGGCCCGGTCTTGGCGCTGCGGTGCACGTACAGGGTCACTTCGCGCTCGAAGCGCAGCGGGCCGTCCACCACCGCACGCGGGCCGACGATGACCCGCGGCTTGCGCGTCGGCTTGAACGACATGCTGAAACTGGGCTTGTTGATCGAAATGCCACCACCGACATGCGAATCGTGGCCGACGGTGATGTCGCCGTTGACCGTCTCGATGCCCTTGTCCAACTGCGTGGCGACCAGGCCGATGCTGCCGTTGACGCTCTCGATGCCGCCGCCGACGCGGCCGCCGCGGTCGACGAAGATGCCGCCGTTGACGGTTTCGATGGAACCGGCGACCTGTGCGCGCTCGCCGAGGGTGATGCCGCCGTTGACCGTGGACAAGCCCTTGGTCTGCGCGCCGTCGGCGACCTTGACGCTGCCGTTGACCGTTTCCACGCTGCCCACCTGGGCGCCGGACTGGACGGTGATGCTGCCGTTGACCGTTTCCAGATCGCCGTACTGCTTGCCGGCGTCGGCGGTGATGCTGCCGTTGACCTTGCTGATGCCTTCGCCCGCGAACGCCGGGCCGGCCGTCAGGGCCAGCGTCAGCACAACCGCCAGATGCATGCGTTTCATCCTTCACCTCCCGGGCGCCGGCGATGCGGCCGCAATCAATCGTGGGGCGATCACAACACGCTTCGCTACAATCCACACCTGCCTGAAGTCACTGGACCCTCGCTTGCCCGCAGCCGCGCCTGTCCCATCGCATTCCGCCGCGCCCCGCGCGGCCGAGCGGCGTGCGCCCGGACACTGGCGCGGCCTTGTGCGCCGCCTGCTGGCGCTGACGTGGCTGCTGACCGCCGGCGTAGCCGCGGCGCAGAATCCGCGCGAGGCCGAGAAGCGCCTGGAAAAGGTGCGCAGCGAGCTGAAGAGCGTGGCCGAGGAGCGCCGGCAACTGGAAGGCAAGCGCGGCGACGCCGCACGCCAGTTGCGCGAGGCCGACGAGAAGGTCGCCGTCACCGGCCGCAGCCTGGCGCAGACGCAACAGGCGCTGCAGCGGCACCAGCAGACCCTGGCCGAGCTCGAGCGCAAGCGCGATGGCCTGCGCAGTGGCTTGACGCGCCAGCGCGCCGAACTGGCGCAGCTGCTGCGGGCGGCCTATGCCATCGGCGGCAATGCGCCGCTGAAGCTGCTGCTGGCGCAGGACCGCGTGGCCGATGCCAACCGCCTGCTGGCGTATCACCGTTATCTGCAGCGCGAGCGCGCGCAGCGCATCGCGACCTTGACCCACGAGTTGCAGGCGCTGGAACAGGTGCAGCGCGAGGTCGTCGAACAGAAGCAGCAACTGAGCGAGGCCCAGCGCCGCCAGCAGGAACAGGCCCAGGCGCTGCAGCGCGACCGCAAGCAGCGCGCCAGCGTGGTCTCGGAACTGGACCAGCGCTACCAGGACCGCAGCGAACGCGAGAAGGCGCTGGGCCAGGATGCCAAGGCGCTGGAAACCCTGCTCGCCAACCTGCGTGCCGCCGCCGCCCGCGCCGAGGCCGAGCGCCGCGCCGCGGCCAGGCGCGAGGCGGCCGAACAGGCGGCGCAGGCCAAGGCCGCGGCGAAGGCCGGGCGTGGCGGCGGCAAGATACCGCCCAAGGTGGTCGCCTCGGCACCGCCGCTGAAGGTCGGTGGCCTGGGCTGGCCGCTGTCGGGCGACCTGATCGCGCGCTACGGCGGCAGGCTGCCCGATGGGCGTACCAGCAGCGGCGTGCTGATCGCCGCGCCCGCCGGCAGCACCGTCACCGCGGTCGCCGACGGTACTGTGGTGTTCTCCGACTGGATGACCGGCTACGGCATGATCCTGATCGTGGACCACGGCAATGGCTACATGAGCCTGTACGCGCACAACGACACCCTGCTGCGCGACGCGGGCGCCAAGGTCAAGCGCGGCGATGCGGTGGCCAAGGTCGGCAATTCCGGCGGCCAGGGCCGTCCGGCGCTGTACTTCGAACTGCGTCGCAATGGTCAGCCGGTGGATCCATCGTCGTGGCTGCAGCGCCGCTGAGCCACGCGGCCGCGACGCGTTCAACGCGAATTTAGCTCGGCTTCGCGCATAATCCGGACAACCGCGCCGTGCACGGTGCGGGTCTTCCCCAATCGGAGTGCTTCATGCGCGTAGTCCTGTCCGCAGCCCTGTTGCTCGCTCTGGCGCCGCTGCCGTCGATGGCGCAACGCGCCGAGGCGCAGACGCCCACGGCCCCGGCGGCCAGCGCCGACGATCCGGATTCCACCGAATCGGCCAGTGCCAAGGTGCCGCTGGACGAGATCCGCCGCTACGTGGCGGTCTACAACGCGGTGAAGGAAGCCTACGTCGATCCGGTCGACGACAAGAAGCTGATGCAGTCCGCCATCCGCGGCCTGCTGCTGGACCTGGATCCGCACAGCACGTATTTCAGCAAGGAAGACGCCGAAGCCTTCGACGAGCAGACCAGCGGCGCCTACGACGGCATCGGCGTGGAGCTGCTGCAGCTGCCGGACAACACGCTCAAGGTGGTGTCGCCGATCGACGACACGCCCGCCGCGCGCGCCGGCCTGCGCTCGGGCGACATCATCATCGCCATCGACGGCAAGCCGATCAGCGCGGTCAAGGCGATGGAGCCGCTGCGCGGCGAGCCGGGCAGCAAGGTCGTACTGACCATCGCCCGCGACAAGGTCGCCAAGCCGTTCGACGTGACCCTGACCCGGCAGACCATCCGCGTGGCCAGCGTGCGCAGCCGCATGCTCGAACCGGGCTACGGCTATATCCGCATCAGCACCTTCCAGGCCGACACCGGCGCCGATTTCCACAAGCAGTTGCAGCAGTTGCAGGCGCAGGCCGGCGGCAAGCTGCGCGGCCTGGTGCTGGACCTGCGCAGCAATCCGGGTGGCCTGCTTACCGCGGCGGTGCAGGTGGCCGACGACGTGCTCGACAAGGGCACCATCGTCAGTACCCGCGGGCGCATCTCGGTCAGCGATTCCAAGTTCGACGCCACCCCCGGCGACCTGCTCAACGGCGCGCCGATGGTGGTGCTGGTGGATGCCGGTTCGGCCAGCGCCTCGGAAGTGCTGGCCGGTGCGCTGCGCGACAACAAGCGCGCGCGCATCGTCGGCAGCCGCACCTTCGGCAAGGGCTCGGTGCAGACCGTGCTGCCGCTGGACAACGGCGACTCGGTCAAGCTGACCACGGCGCGGTACTACACCCCCAGCGGCAAGTCGATCCAGGCCAGCGGCATCGTGCCCGACGTGGTGCTGCATCCGGAGGCCAGCGCGGACGATGCCGACAAGCCGGCGGCGATCGCCGACTACAGCGAAGCGACCCTTCCGGGCCACCTGCATGGCGACGACGAGGGCGCCGAGGGCTACACCGCCGGCGACGTACTGCCGGGCGATGGCCCGATCGCGCAGGCGCTGGCCGAACTGAAGCAGCCCGGCGCGGTGGCGCGGGCGGCCGTGGCGGCACCGGCCGGCAAGGGCAAGGCCAAGCCGGCGCACAAGCCTGCGGGCGCGGCGCCGAAGGCCGCCCCGGCGAAGCCGCCGGCGGCGGAACCGGCCAAGCCCGAGTCCGACAAGACCGGCTCCGACAAGACCGAGCCTGCCAAGCCCGAGTCAGACAAGACCGGCTCCGACAAGACCGGCTCCGACAAGACCGGGCCTGCGCCGGCCTCCGGTACCTGAGCCGACGGCGGCCCGCCTCGCCATCGCGCGCGGCGTGGCCGCTGCGCGGCGGCGGTGGCCAGCCGCTCAGTCGGCGACGCTGAGGACCTCTGGATTGGCCAGCCGCTGCGGCGCATCGGCGGCGAAGGCCAGCACGTTGTCGAAGGCGGCGCCGAAATACAGGTCGTAGCTGCCCTGTTCGACGTAGCCCAGGTGCGGCGTCGCCAGCACCCGCGGATGCCGCAGCAGCGGATGCTGCGGATCCAGCACCGGTTCCTGCTCGAACACGTCCAGCGCCGCCTGTCCAGGACGGCCGGCGTCCAGCGCGGCCAGCAGCGCGCCGGGCGCGATGAGTTCGGCGCGGCTGGTGTTGACCAGCAGCGCGTCCGATTTCATCCGCAGCAGGTCGTCCAGTCCGATCTGGTGGCGGGTGGCCGCGACCAGGCGGCGATGCAGCGTCAGCACATCGCTCTCGGCGAACAACGCCTCGCGGCTGGCGGCGACCGCAAAGCCGTCGGCGCGCGCCTGCGCACAACTGTCCTCGCTCCCCCATACCTGCACGCGCATGCCGAAGCCACGGCCGTAGGCGGCGACGCGGCGGCCGATCTTGCCGTAGCTCCAGATGCCCAGGGTCAGCCCGTCCAGGCTGCGGCCCAGCTGCGCATCGCCGGTGGCCTGCCAGTGTCCGGCCAGCAGCGCATCGCGGTAGGCGGGCAGGCGCCGGCTGGCGGCCATCAGCAGCGCCCAGGTCAGTTCTGCCGGTGCCACCGGCGCGCCGACGCCTTCGGCCACGGCCACACCGCGCGCGGTGCAGGCGGCCAGGTCGATGTGTTCGCCGATCCGCCCGGTCTGGCTGATCAGGCGCAGCTTCGGCAGTCGCGCCAGCAGGGCAGCGTCGATGCGGGTGCGCTCGCGGATCAGCACCAGCGCCTCGGCCTCGGCGGCGTGGCGAACGAAGGTCTCGCGCTCGGGCACCAGCGCGGTCAGCACCCGCACATTGTGCGCCTGCAGCCGCGCGAAGCAGGGCAGGTGGCGCACCGCATCCTGATAGTCGTCGGCGATCAGGATGCGCATCGGCTCAGCGTGGCTTGCCGGGCATCGGGAACGGCGTGACCACCTTCTCGCCGGTGGCCGCGTCGCGGATCGTCGATTGGCCCTTCTTCTCCACTTCCTCGATGCGCACAATGCTCTGCATCGGCAAGTGCAGCGTCTTGGTGTCGCCGAACTCCTCGCGCAGGCGTTCCTCGGTGGGATCGATCACCAGCCCGTCGTGCACGTCGAACACCAGCGTGCCGATCTCGGTGAAGCCCCACAGGTGGCTGCTGCCGACGTGCTGGCAATACAGCTCGTAGACCTTTCCGTGGTTGAGGAAGGTCACTTTGTACAAATGCTTGAACATGCGCGCAGTATACGGGCGCCGTTGCCGCAGGCGGCTCAGAAGCCCTTGCGCTTGCGCAGCCGCCGCGCGATCGCCGCGCGCACGTACAGCCCGTAGACCATGCCGAAGGCGAAGCCGGCCAGGTGCGCCGACCACGCCACCATGCCGAAGGCCGGGCCGATGTAGGCGAACACCACCTGCAGCGCCGCCCAGGTGCCGATCAGCAGCGAGGCCGGGGCGCGCACGAATTCCAGGAACAGCCCCAGCGGCAGCACCACGCCGAGCTTGGCCCGCGGGAACAGCGCCAGGTAGGTGCCGATCAGCGCCGAGACCGCGCCGCTGGCGCCGATGATCACCCGGTCCGGGGTGCCGACCGCGAACACCGCGGCCAGGTTGGAAATCGCCCCGCCGCCCAGGAACAGCAGCAGGAACCGCCACGGCCCCAGCACGCGTTCGGCGGGCAGGCCGAAGATCAGCAGGAACACCAGGTTGCCGAGCAGGTGCGACCAGTCGGCGTGCAGGAACAGGGCGGTGAACAGGCGCAGCACGCTGCCGTCCTGCACCGTGGCCAGCCAGTCGCGCGGGCTGCCCACCCCGGCCGAGAGCGCGCCCCAGTCCAGCCACAGGGTCGCGCGCGCCTCGTCGGGGCGGCTGATCGACCACAGGAAGGCCAGCCACATCGCCGCGAACAACAACGGCGTGGCCCAGCGCAGCGTGGTGCGTTCGCGGGAGGGGATGGAAACGAACATGCGAGGGAACGGGGGAGCCGGAGACCGCCAGGGACGCCACGATAACGACTTCATCCGGCTGAACGCACGCCGACTCCACACGAAGCTGAACGCATCATGTCGTTATTGTTTAGTTAACGGTGCGGGGTATACTCGCATACGGCGTCGTATGTCGGGAGGGGACTCCGGCGCGTATTCCTGGACCATTCCGGCCCGGGAATGCGCAGGCGCGAACACAGACACTCGTCTTCCGGAGAAAGCTAGCCATGCAAAACGCAACCCAGTTCGTCCGTTTCACCGCTCTGGCCGTCGGCATCGTCGGCGCGCTGGCCATGGGCCAGGCGCACGGCGCCGCGTTCCAGCTCAAGGAGAACAGCGCCAAGGGTCTGGGCCGCGCCTTTGCCGGCTCCGGTAGCGCCCCCGGCGATGCCTCGATCATCGCCGTGAACCCGGCCGGCATGCGCCAGCTCGACGGCAAGGTGTTCCAGGCCGACGTCAGCGCCATCCAGTTCTCGGCCAAGTACCAGGGCAACGGCGGCACCTACGCCAATGGCCAGCCGATCTCCGGTGGCCGTGGCGGCGACGCCGGCATGATCGCGCCGGTTCCGGCCGCGTACTTCCACATGCCGTTCGGCGAAAACAACAACATGCACTTCGGCACCTCGCTGACCGTGCCGTTCGGCTTCAAGACCGAATACGACCGCGACTGGGTCGGCCGCTACAACGGCGTGAAGACCGAGCTGCAGGCGATCGACCTGAACTTCGCCTTCTCCTACGACGTCAACCCGTACGTGTCCTTCGGCGCGTCCGTGTTCGCCGAGCGCCTGAACATCGAACTGACCAACGCCATCGACTTCGGCACCGTCCTGGCCTCGCGCCGAGTGCCGGGCTTCGCGCCGGGCAGCGCCGACGGTTTCTCGCGCATCAAGGGCGACAACACCGCGGTCGGCTTCACCCTGGGCGGCCTGTTCAGCGTCGACGAGCACACCCACATCGGCTTCAGCTACCGCTCGCAGGTCGAGCACAAGATCACCGACGGCGACGCCGACTTCACCGTGCCGGGCAATGCCGCCACCGTGTTGGCCTTCGCCGCGCCGGGCACCTTCGTCGACACCAAGGGCCGCGCCACGGTCAAGCTGCCGGCCAGCGCCACCGCCAGCTTCACCCACGACATCAACGAGCAGTGGACGGTGATGGCTGACGTCACCCGCACCGCCTGGAGCAAGTTCGACAAGGTCACCGTCGACTTCGCCTCCAACCAGCCCGACAGCGTGCTGGACTTCTCGTACCGCGACACCACCTTCGTGTCGCTGGGTGCCGACTACCGCATGAGCGACACGCTGACCCTGCGTGGCGGCCTGGCCTACGACCAGACCCCGACCACCGACCAGCACCGCGACGTGCGCGTGCCGGACGCGAGCCGCAAGTGGGTCTCGTTGGGTCTGACCTGGAAGCCGTCCGAGCAGACCGAGTACAGCTTCGGCTACACCCACCTGTTCACCAACGACCCGAGCATCGCCACCACCAGCGCCACCGGCAATCGCCTGGTCGGCGACTACGACGTGAGCGGCAACGTGCTGGCGGCCTCGGTCAACTACAAGTTCTGATCGCAGGCGCTTCGCAGTTCCACGAAAAAGCCCCGCTTCGGCGGGGCTTTTTTTATGCCTGTCCGCGGCGCATGGCGCGCGCTGCGGCAGGCGGCGCTCGGCGCAGGTTCCGGGCGGAACGCTGCGCCGAAGCGGGCCGGTCAGTCGCCCAGGGTCAGCAGCGAGGCGTTGCCGCCGGCGGCGGTGGTGTTGACCGTCACCACCTTCTCGGTGGCGAAGCGCAGCAGGTAGTGCGGGCCGCCGGCCTTGGGGCCGGTACCGGACAGGCCCTGGCCGCCGAACGGCTGCACGCCGACCACCGCGCCGATCTGGTTGCGGTTGACGTAGACGTTGCCCACCGCCACGCGCGAGGCGATGCGCTCGATGGTCTCGTCGATGCGCGAATGCACGCCCAGGGTCAGGCCGTAGCCGGTGGCGTTGATCTGGTCGATCACCGCGTCGAGCTGGTCGGCCTTCCAGCGGATCACGTGCAGCACCGGGCCGAAGATCTCGCGCTGCAGCTGCGTCAGCGACTGCAGCTCGTAGGCGCGCGGGGCGAAGAAGCTGCCGTGGGCGGTAGCGGCGTCGGTGGCGGCGACGGCGATCGCGCGCGCTTCGCGGTCCATGCGTGCGGCGTGGTCGGTGAGGATCTGCAGCGCATCGGCATCGATCACCGGGCCGACGTCGGTGGACAGCAGGCCGGGGTCGCCGACCTTCAGTTCGGCCATGGCGCCGGCCAGCATGGTCATCACCTTGTCGGCGATGTCGTCCTGCACGAACAGCACGCGTGCGGCCGAGCAGCGCTGGCCGGCGGAGATGAAGGCGCTGGAGATCGCGTCCTTGACCACCGCTTCCGGCAGCGACGAGGAGTCGGCGATGAAGGCGTTCTGGCCGCCGGTCTCGGCGATCAGCACGCCGATGGCGGCATCGCGCGCGGCCAGCGCGCGGTTGATCGCGCGGGCGGTGTCGGTGGAGCCGGTGAAGGCGACGCCGGCCACGCGCGGATCGCGGGTCAGCGCGGCGCCGACGGTGGCGCCGTCGCCGGGCAGGAACTGCACCACCGCCTCCGGCACGCCGGCTTCGTGCAGCAGCTTCACCGCGGCATGGCCGACCAGGTTGGTCTGCTCGGCCGGCTTGGCGATGACGCTGTTGCCGGCGGCCAGCGCCGCGGCGACCTGGCCGAGGAAGATGGCCAGCGGGAAATTCCACGGGCTGATGCAGACAAACACGCCACGGCCGTGCAGTTGCAGTTCGTTGGATTCGCCGGTCGGCCCGGGCAGGCGCTCGGGGGCGCCGAACTGCGCACGCGCCTGGCCGGCGTAGTAGCGCAGGAAATCCACCGCTTCGCGCACTTCGGCGACGCCGTCGGGCAGGGTCTTGCCGGCTTCCTTGACGCACAGCGCCATGAACTCGGGCATGCGCGCTTCCAGCAGGTCGGCGGCGTGTTCGAGGATGGTGGCGCGGCTGGCGGCCGGGGTGCGATTCCAGGCCGGATAGGCGGCTGCGGCATTGCTGAGCGCCTTCTCCACGGTGGCGGCATCGGCCGGCTTCCAGTGGCCGACCACCTGGCGGCGGTCGGCCGGGTTGGCGACCGGCAGGGCGTCGCCGGCGATCACCGCGCCGGGCACCAGCGGCGCGGCCTGCCAGGGCTTGAGCGCGGTGTTGAGCTGGTCGGCCAGCGCGCGCAGATCGTTGTCGTTGGCGAGGTTGGCGCCCATGGAGTTCTTCCTGTTGTGGTTCTGGCTGCGCAGCAGATCGACCGGCAGCGGAATCTTCGGATGCGGGATGGAGGCGAACGCGGACACGGCCTCGACCGGGTCGCGGATCAGGTCTTCGATGGCCACGTCTTCGTCGGTGATGCGGTTGACGAAGCTGGAGTTGGCGCCGTTCTCCAGCAGGCGCCGCACCAGGTAGGGCAGCAGGTCCTCGTGCGAACCCACCGGCGCGTACACGCGGCAGGGCACGCCGAGGCGGTCGGCGGGGATCACTTCGGCATAGAGGTCGTCGCCCATGCCGTGCAGCTTCTGGTGCTCGTAGTCGCGGCCGCCGGCGATGGCGCGCACCGCGGCGATGGTCTGCGCGTTGTGGGTGGCGAACATCGGATACAGCGCATCGCTGTGCGCGAACAGGCGCTTGGCGCAGGCCAGGTAGGACACATCGGTGTTCTGCTTGCGGGTGAACACCGGATAGCCCGGGTGGCCCTCGACCTGCGCGCGCTTGATCTCCGCGTCCCAGTAGGCGCCCTTGACCAGGCGCACCGGGATGCGGCGGCCGACGCGGCGCGCCAGGTCGGCGAGGAAATCGATCGTGTACGGGGTGCGCTTCTGGTATGCCTGCACCGCCAGGCCGTAGCCTTCCCAACCGTCCAGCGAGGGATCGGAGAAGGTGGCCTCGATGATGTCCAGCGACAGTTCCAGGCGGTCGGCTTCTTCGGCGTCGACCGTGTAGCCGATGCCGTAGGACTTGGCCAGTTGCGCCAGTTCCAGCACGCCGGGCACCAGTTCGGCCATCACCCGCGTGCGCTTGGCGTGCTCGTAGCGCGGATACAGCGCCGAGAGCTTGATCGAGATGCTGGGCGCGGCGAACACCGCGTCCTTGCCGCCGCCCTGCTGGCGCTGCGCGGCGAAGTGCTTGCCGATGGCGTGGATCGCCTGGCGGTAGGCATCGAGATAGCGCTGCGCGTCCTTCATGGTCAGCGCGCCTTCGCCGAGCATGTCGAACGAGTAGCGGTAGTGGGCGTTGTCGCCCTTCTTCGAGCGGGTCAGCGCCTCGCCGATGGTCCGGCCCATCACGAACTGATGGCCCATGATCTTCATTGCCTGGCGCACCGCCAGACGAATCACCGGCTCGCCGACGCGGCCGATCAGACGCTTGAACGCGCCGGACACGTCGGCGCGGGTGAGGTCGTTGATCTGCACGAGCTTACCGGTGAGCATCAGGCCCCAGGTCGACGCATTGACCAGGATCGAGTCGCTCTCGCCCATGTGCTTCTTCCAGTCCGCATCGCCGAGCTTGTCGCGGATCAGCTTGTCGGCGGTGTCCTGGTCGGGGATGCGCAGCAGCGCTTCGGCCACGCACATCAGCAGCACGCCTTCCTCGCTGCCGAGGTCGTACTGGCGCATGAAGGCCTCGATCGCGCCCTGGTCCTGGGCGCGGGCGCGCACGCGGGTGACCAGGTCGGCGGCCAGCGCCTGCACCCTGGCCTGGTCGGCCGCGGGCAGGCGCGCCTGCTCGAGCAGTTCGCGTACGTGTTCGGCTTCGTCCTTGAGCCAGGCGGCGGTGATCGCCGCGCGCAGGGCCTGCGGCGCGGGCGGGAGTTCGGGGGACAGCAAGGGCGAAGGAGACGCGGACGGCATCGCCGGAACAGAGCCGGCGCCAGGCAGAGCGTTCATGCGGGAAAGGCCAGGGACAGAGCCCGCTATTTTATGTCAGCGCCTGCACGCGCAGGGGGTTGCCGGCATCGCCACGGCGATGGCGGACGCGTCCAGGCTGAACGCACATCTTGTTGCGCTACAGCATTTTTTGTGGTGAACGCGCGCTTGCCGCCGCGCAGGCCGGGGGCTACCATCCAGGCGTGCTCGCGGCTCGGGCACGAGCGGTTCGGAAGCGGCGGTTCGACATGATCGAAATGTTTCCGTTTTCTCCGGAGGGGTCGGGTACGCAGCTGCGGCTGCGACCGCCGCGGGCGTTGAATGCCCGGCAATTCGTTCTGTTGTTCGTCGCACTGGCCGGGGCGATGTGGGCCGTGGCTGGGCTGGGGTGGCTCGCCGGCAATGTGTTCGCGCCTGCGTTCGCCCTGTTGCACAGCATCGTGGTGGCGCTCGCGCTGCATTGGTCGTGGCGTGGCGGCGAGCGCGAAGAGGATATCCGGGTGGGTCCGGCCTGCGTGGAAGTGACCCGTCCGAATGCAGGAACGCCGGCGTTCCGCGCCCACCCGCATTGGGTGCGGTTGCGGATCGAAGGCGACGACAGGGTGGTGCTGGCATCCAGCGGCAAGCAGGTCAGGGTCGGCGAATTCCTCGGCCCCGACGAACGCCGGCAACTGGCGCAGACCCTGGAAGGCTTGCTCGCGGCCGTGACCGGCCGCAACCGATGACGCTCCAAGGGGTCTAGGCAATGAAGCAACGCGGCGGGTGGGTGCAACAGGCGGTCAGGGGCGGGATGGCGTTGGCGGCGGCGATGGCCGCACCGCTGGCGTGGGCGCAATCGGCCGATCCCAAGCCGTGGCAGCTCAACATGGGCAGGGGCGTCACCCAGAGCGCGCGCAACGCCTACGACGCGCACATGGTCGCGTTGTGGGTGTGCGTGGTCATCGGCGTGCTGGTGTTCGGCGCGATGTCCTATGCGATCTTCAAGTTCCGCAAGTCCAAGGGCGCGGTGCCGGCGCAGTTCAGCCACAACACCAAGGCCGAGATCGTGTGGACGGTGATCCCGGTGCTGATCCTGATCGTGATGGCCTGGCCGGCCACCGCCAAGCTGATCGCGATGTACGACACTCGCGATGCCGAGATGACGGTGAAGGTCACCGGCTACCAGTGGATGTGGCGCTACGAATACCTGGGCGAGAACGTCTCGTTCACCAGCCGCCTGGCGCGCAGTTCCGACCGGCTGCGGCAGAGCGGCGCGGTGCCGACGGCCGAGCACGACCCGCACTACCTGCTCGACGTGGACAACCGGCTGGTGCTGCCGGTGAACACCAAGGTGCGCTTCGTCATCACCGCCGACGACGTCATCCACGCCTGGTGGGTGCCGGCGCTGGGCTGGAAGCAGGACGCCATCCCCGGGATCATCAACGAAGCCTGGACCAGCATCGACACGCCCGGGGTGTACCGCGGCCAGTGCGCCGAACTGTGCGGCAAGGACCACGGCTTCATGCCGATCGTGGTCGAGGCCGTGAGCAAGCAGGACTTCCAGAAGTGGCTGGCATCGCGCAAGCCGGCGCCCGCCGCTGCGCCCGCCCCGGCCACGCCGGCGGCGGCCCCGGATGCTGCGCCGGCCTCCACCGAACCCGCTGCCGCGCCCGCCGACGCCCAGGCGCCGGCACCGCCGCCGCAGGCGCGGCTGTCGCGTCCTCGTTCCGACTCGCACCTGATCGTGCAAGCCGCCTGATCTCCAGCATTCCTTTTCTGAGGTAGCCGCCATGGCCCATTCGGCAGTCGATCACCACGACGAGCACGGGCATCAGCAGAGCTTCGTCGAGCGTTGGTTCTTCTCCACCAACCACAAGGACATCGGCACGCTGTACCTGCTCTTCAGCTTCACCATGTTCGTCATCGGTGCGGCGATGAGCGTGGTGATCCGCGCCGAACTGGCGCAGCCGGGCCTGCAGTTCGTCAAGCCCGAGTTCTTCAACCAGATGACCACCGTGCACGCGCTGGTGATGATCTTCGGCGGGGTGATGCCGGCCTTCGTCGGCCTGGCCAACTGGATGATCCCGCTGCAGATCGGCGCGCCGGACATGGCGCTGCCGCGCATGAACAACTGGTCGTTCTGGCTGCTGCCGGTGGCCTTCACCCTGCTGCTGCTGACCCTGTTCCTGCCCGGCGGCGCGCCGGCCGGCGGCTGGACCATGTATCCGCCGCTGATGCTGCAGGGCGGCTACAACGTCGCCTTCTCGGTGTTCGCCATCCACGTCGCCGGCATCAGCTCGATCATGGGCGCGATCAACATCATCGCCACCGTGCTCAACATGCGCGCGCCGGGCATCGACCTGCTGAAGATGCCGATCTTCTGCTGGGCCTGGCTGATCACCGCGTTCCTGCTGATCGCGGTGATGCCGGTGCTGGCCGGCGCGGTGACCATGCTGCTCACCGACAAGTTCTTCGGCACCTCGTTCTTCAACGCCGCCGGCGGCGGCGACCCGGTGATGTACCAGCACATCTTCTGGTTCTTCGGGCACCCCGAGGTCTACATCATGATCCTGCCGGCGTTCGGCGTGATCAGCGAAATCATCCCGACCTTCAGCCGCAAGCCGCTGTTCGGCTACCAGGCGATGGTCTACGCGATCGCGGCGATCGCATTCCTGAGCTTCATCGTCTGGGCGCACCACATGTTCACCGTGGGCATGCCGTTGGGCGGCGAGATCTACTTCATGTTCGCCACCATGCTGATCTCTATCCCCACCGGGGTGAAGGTGTTCAACTGGGTCAGCACCATGTGGCAGGGCTCGATGACCTTCGAGTCGCCGATGCTGTGGGCCATCGCCTTCGTCATCCTGTTCACCATCGGCGGTTTCTCCGGGCTGATGCTGGCGATCGTGCCGGCCGACTTCCAGTACCACGACACCTACTTCGTGGTCGCGCACTTCCACTACGTGCTGGTCACCGGCGCGGTGTTCGCGCTGATCGCGGCGGTGTACTACTGGTGGCCGAAGTGGACCGGGCGCATGTACAACGAGACTTGGGCCAAGTTCCACTTCTGGTGGACGATGCTGTTCGTCAACCTGCTGTTCTTCCCGCAGCACTTCCTTGGCCTGGCCGGCATGCCGCGGCGCATCCCCGACTACAACGTGGTGTTCGCCGACTGGAACCTGGTCAGCTCGATCGGTGCGTTCGGCATGTTCGTCACCCCGTTCCTGATGGCCGGCATCCTGCTGGCGTCGCTGCGCAACGGCGCGCGCGCCGAAGCGCGCTCGTGGGAAGGCGCGCGCGGCCTGGAGTGGACGGTGCCGTCGCCGGCACCGGCGCACACCTTCACCCTGCCGCCGGTGCTCAAGCCCGGCGATCTGGCCCACGACGACATCAGCCACTGATGACCGCGCAACCGCCGCTCGACGACCTGGTCCTGCGCCGCAAACGTGCGGTGCGCACCGCGCTGGTGGTCGGCGCGGTGGCGCTGGCGATCTACGTCGCCTTCGTCCTTTCGGGGGTGTTGGGCCGATGAACGCGCCAGCGCCGCGGGTGCACAGCAGCGCCGGGCTGTTCAAGCTGGTCGGCGTGGCGCTGGCGGTGTTCGTGCTGACCTTCTCGCTGGTGCCGCTGTACCGCATCGCCTGCGAGAAGGTGTTCGGCGTGCGCCTGGAGCGCGGCCCCGGCGAAGGGCCGCAGGCCGGCAAACCGCTCGCGGGCAAGCGCACGGTCACGGTGCAGTTCGATGGCGGGGTGAACTCCAAGCTGCCCTGGTCGTTCCATCCGGAGCAGCTGACCATGCAGGTGGTGCCGGGCGAACTCAACGAGGCGCTGTACTACGCGCACAACGATGGCGCGCACGCCATCGTCGGCAGTGCGGTGCCGTCGGTGGCGCCGGCACGCGCGTCCGGCTACTTCACCAAGACCGAGTGCTTCTGCTTCACCGCGCAGACCCTGCAGGCCGGCGAGAAACGCGATATGCCGGTGCGCTTCATCGTCGATCCCAACCTGCCCAGCGACATCAGCACCATCACCCTGTCCTACACCTTCTACAAGAACGATGCGCTGAGCGCGGAACTGGGATCGCCGAAACTGGCCGGTTCCGCGCGCGCGGCTCCCTGACCCGACCGGAATGCCTGCCATGGCCCAGCCCAGCACCGACGCCACCGCCAACGCCTATTACGTGCCCAGCCAGAGCCGCTGGCCGTTCATCGGCTCGATCGCGATGTTCGTGACCATGATCGGCGTGGCCAGTTGGCTCAACGACGCGTCCTGGGGCAAGTGGACCTTCTTCACCGGCATCGCGATGCTGGTGGCGACGCTGTTCATGTGGTTCGGCGATGTGATCCGCGAATCGATCGCCGGGCACTACAACCGCCAGGTCGACGTGTCGTTCCGCATGGGCATGGTGTGGTTCATCTTCTCCGAGGTGATGTTCTTCGGCGCCTTCTTCGGCGCGCTGTTCTACACCCGCACCTTCATCCTGCCGTGGCTGGGCGGCGAGGGCGACGGGGTGATGACCAATGCGCTGCTGTGGGACGGCTATTCCGCCGCCTGGCCGACCAACGGCCCGGGCGGCATCGGCGGCCAGTTCCAGACCATCCCGGCCTGGGGCCTGCCGCTGATCAACACGCTGATCCTGCTCAGCTCCGGCGTGACCCTGACCATCGCCCACCACGCGCTCAAGGCCGGACAGCGCACCCGGCTGATGGTGTTCCAGGCGCTGACCGTGGCGCTGGGCTGCACCTTCCTGTACTTCCAGGCCGAGGAGTACATGCATGCCTACAAGGAACTCAACCTGACCCTGGGCTCGGGCATCTACGGCTCGACCTTCTTCATGCTCACCGGCTTCCACGGCGCGCACGTGCTGCTGGGCACGATCATGCTGCTGGTGATGCTGCTGCGGATCAGCCGCGGCCACTTCAGCCGCGACAACCACTTCGCCTTCGAAGCGGCGGCGTGGTACTGGCACTTCGTCGACGTGGTGTGGCTGGCGCTGTTCCTGTTCGTCTATGTGCTTTGACTGCTGGAAATAGGGAATCGGGAATGGGGAATCGCAAGAGCGGCTTTCGCTTGCGCTCCCGCTTTGCCGATTCTCTTTTCCCGATTCCCCATTCCCGGCTTCTCAGCGGCCAAGGCCGTGAGGCTTGATCACTCCCGTGTAGATGCCCAGGATCACCAGCAGGATCAGGCACACCGATAGGCCGATGCGCCAGGTCAACGCGTTCACCGTGCGCTTGCTCTGGCCGCGGTCCACCAACAGGTAGTACAGGCCGGCGCCCAGGTTCCACAGGATGAGCAGCAGGAACGCGACGATCAGCAAAGTCTTCAGCGAGTCGTTCATGGGCGTCTCGGCGCATGGTGTGTCCGCATTATGACCCTCGCCGCTGCCTCGCGCGTGGGTGCGCGCCGGCGCATGCCGCTGTGGCTGGGTTGGAGCGTAGCGGTGGCGGTGGCGCTGTGCTTTTGCATGCTCGGCCGCTGGCAGTTGCAGCGCATGCACGAGAAGCAGGCCTTGCTGGCGCAGGCGGCGCATGTGCGCGATCGTCCGCAGACGCTGGCCGATGCGCTGCGTGCGACGCCGCCACGACAGTTGCGCTGGGTGCATGGTGCCGGCCGCTTCCTGCCCGGGCAGATCCTGCTCGACAACCAGCTGCGGCAGGGCCGCAGCGGGGTCAAGGTGTACCAGCCGTTCCTGGCCGACGGCGCGGCGGCGCCGCTGCTGGTGGAACTGGGCTGGCTGCCGCTGCCGGCCGATCGCGCGCTGCCCGAGCCGGCGCCGCTGCAGGGCCGCTACACCGTGGCCGGCCTGCTCGGACCGGCACCGTCGCATGGGCTGGCCCTGGGTCCGGCGCTGGTGGCGGCGCCGTCGCCGCAGCGCTGGCTGGCGATGCGCATCGAGCCGGGAGCGATCGGCGAGGCGCTCGGCCGCCGCGACATTTTGTCGCAGGTGCTGCGCCTGGATCCGGCCCTGCCGCTGGGCTATCCGCGCGACCTGGACCTGCTGCCGAACACGCTGCCGCCCGAGCGCCACTTGGGTTACGCGGTGCAATGGTTCGGCCTGGCGCTGGCGGTGCTGGTCACCGCGGCGCTGCTCAGCTGGCGCGCGCGCAGGGGGCGGGGCGGGCGCTGAGCGCGCGCGCATGAGAAAATCCCCGGCATGAATGCTCCCACCCCGGCCCCGCGCCCGGCGGCCGCACGCGGCCGCTGGCCGCTGATCGTGTTGTTCGTCCTGTTCTTCGGCTCGATGCTGGTCGCCGGCGCGTTGCGCTTTTCCGGCTGGCAGCCGGCCGCCAGCCGCAACCACGGCGAACTGCTGCAGCCGCCGGCCGACCTGCGCGCGCTGCAGCCGCGGCTGGCCGACGGCCGCGTCTACGCCTGGGAGCCGCAGCGGCGGCTGTGGCGCATCGCGCTGGCGCCGCCGGCGGACTGCGGCAGCGCCTGCGAGGCGCTGGCGCGCGACCTGGACAAGGTCTGGCAGCTGTTCGGCCACGATGCCGACCACGTGCAGATCCTGTGGATCGGCACGCCGCCGGCCGCCGCCCAGGCCCTGCCGCAGGTGCAGGCGTTGCGCGCGGATCCGGCGCTGCTGGCGGCGCTCCCGCGGGTGCGCGATGCGGCCGGGGTGCCGGTCTACGTCATCGATCCGAACGGTTTCGTGGTGCTGCGCTATGCCCCCGGGTTCGACCCGGCCGGGTTGCGCGCGGACCTGGCGAAACTGCTGAAACTCCTGTGAGCCGCTTCCTATGACCTTGTTCGCGCGCCCGGCGCTGTTCCGGCATTTCCACCGCATGGCCTGGCTGGCGGCGCTGTTCACCGCCAGCACCATCATGTTCGGCTCGTTCGTGCGCCTGTCCGATGCGGGCATGAGCTGCCCGGACTGGCCGACCTGCTACGGGCGCATCACCTGGCCACAGACCAGTGCCGAAGCCGATACCCACGCCGCCAGCAAGATCCGGCCGCTGGAAACGCACAAGGCGTGGCGCGAGCAGATCCACCGCTTCCTGGCCGGTGCGCTGGGCGTGGAGGTGCTGGTGCTGTCGCTGCTGGCGGCGCGGCGGCGCCGGCTCGGCATCGCCCAGATCGTGACGGCGGCGGCGCTGGTGGCGCTGTCGATCCCGCTGTACATGTCCGGCTGGCCGGGGCTGGCGATGCTGGTGGCAGTCGGCGGCGAGGCGATCCTGCTGCTGGCGGCGCTGCGCTGGTCCAACGACGACCTGGCCCGTGCCGCGGTGCTGACCCTGTCGGTGGTGATCTTCCAGGCCCTGCTGGGCATGTGGACGGTGACCCTGCTGCTCAAGCCGATCGTGGTGATGGGGCATCTGCTGGGCGGCCTGCTGATGTTCTCGCTGCTGGTGTGGATGGCCTGGCGCGCCACCCACCTGCCGATCACCCTGGCCGATGCGCCACGCCTGAAGTGGCTGCTGCGCCTGGGCGTGGCGGTGCTGGTGCTGCAGATCGCGCTGGGCGGCTGGGTCAGCGCCAACTACGCGGCGCTGGCCTGCGGCGGCGGCAGCTGGTCGGCCGACAACTTCCCGCGCTGCGTCAGCCAGTGGTGGCCGCCGCACGATTTCCGCGAGGGCTTCACCCTGTGGCGCGGCATCGGCGTGGACTACGAAGGCGGCGTGCTCGACGGCGCGGCGCGCATCGCGATCCAGATGGCGCACCGGATGATGGCGATGGTGGTGGCGGCCTACCTGCTGTGGCTGAGCTGGCGCCTGAGCCGCACGCCGGGCATGCGCGGCTGGGCCGCGGCGCTGGCGCTGCTGCTGGTCGCGCAGGTGTGCCTGGGCATCCTCAACGTCAAGCTGGCGCTGCCCTTGCCGGTGGCGGTGCTGCACAACGCCGGCGCGGTGGCGCTGCTGTTCGTGCTGGTGTCGTTGCTGGCGCGCTTGCGGGCGCCGCAATGAGCGCGCATCGCGTCCACTGGCGCGACTACTGGGACCTGACCAAGCCCAAGGTCGTGGCGCTGATCGTGTTCACCGCCCTGGTCGGCATGTGCCTGGCGATCCCGGGGCTGCCGACCTGGGCGCAGGTGCGCACCGGCCTGCTCGGCTTCTTCGGCATCTGGCTGGCGGCCTCGGCGGCGGCGGCGATCAACCAGTTGCTGGACGCGCGCATCGATGCGCAGATGGCGCGCACCTCCTGGCGTCCGCTGGTGGTGGGCAAGGTGCTGCCGTGGCAGGTGCTGCTGTTCGCCACCGTGCTGACGGCGCTGTCGATGACCGTGCTGGTGGTGTGGGTCAACTGGATTACCGCGGTGCTGACCTTCGCCTCGCTGATCGGCTATGCGGTGATCTACACGGTGTTCCTCAAGCGCACCACGCCGCAGAACATCGTCATCGGCGGCCTGGCCGGCGCGGCGCCACCGCTGCTGGGCTGGGCCGCGATCACCGGCATGCAGGGCCAGTGGGACTGGGCCTATGCCTCGCTGCTGGTGCTGATCATCTTCGTGTGGACGCCGCCGCACTTCTGGGCATTGGCGATCTTCCGCCGCGCCGACTACGCCAAGGCCTCGATCCCGATGCTGCCGGTCACCCATGGCGTGGCGCATACCCGCCGGCAGATCCTGGTGTACACGGTGCTGCTGGTGGTGGTGACGCTGCTGCCGGTGGCGGTGGGCATGAGCGGGGTGTTCTACCTCGGCGGCACCCTGGTGCTGGACGCGGTGTTCCTCTGGTACGCCTGGCGCATGCTCGATCCGCCGGACGAGATGTTCTCGATGCGCATGTTCGGCTACTCCATCGTGTACCTGATGGCGCTGTTCGCGTTCCTGCTGGTCGATCACTGGATCGCCTGAACAGGTCGTTCAGTTTTCCGCTCAAGTGTTGCCGGTCGCGGTCGTTACCGGGCGAACGACCAAGATCGGCAAAGCCGCGGAGACATCCATGTGGGGCAAGAGCAAGCAAGACGCGGCGAAGCTGCAGGCACTGACCGAGCGCCTGCGCGAGGCCGAGGCCGAGCGTGACCGCGCCCGTGCGCAGGCCGACAGCGCCCTCGCCAATGTGGACGACATGCGCGTCCGTTTCGACCTGGTCACCAAGGCGACCACCGACGGCCTGTGGGAAATGCGGGTGATCGCCGGCGATCCGGTCAACCCCGCCAACGAATTCTGGTGGTCCTCGCAGTTCCGCGCGATGCTGGGCTTCTCCTCCGAGCTCGACTTCCCCAACGTGCTCGACAGTTGGGCCTCGCGCCTGCATCCGGACGACAAGCAGGCCACGCTGGACGCGTTCGCCAAGCACCTGGGCGACCGCAGCGGCCAGACCCCGTACGACGTGGACTACCGCCTGCAGCTGAAGAACGGTCAGTACCGCTGGTTCCGCGCGATCGGTACCACCCAGCGCGACGCCCAGGGCTTACCGCTGCGGGTGGCCGGCGCGCTCACCGACATCACCGAGCGGCGCGAGCGCGAGGCGTTCCTGGACATCGTGCTGACGCGCTTCGAGCTGGGCCAGCAGATGCTCAACGACGGCCTGTGGGACATGAGCGTGACCGCCGGCGATCCGATCAATCCGGCCAACGAGTTCTGGTGGTCGCCGCAGTTCCGCGCGTTGCTGGGCTTCGCCTCCGAGGCCGAGTTCCCCAACGTGCTCGACAGTTGGTCCTCGCGCCTGCATCCGGAGGACGCGGAATTCGCGCTCAATGCCTTCGCGTCGCATATCAACGACCGCACCGGCCGGACCGGCTTCGACATTCAGTATCGGATCAAGCTGAAGAGCGGTGAGTACCGCTGGGTCCACGCGCGCGGCCTGACCAAGCGCGCCGCCGACGGCACCCCGCTGCGTGCGGTCGGCGCGTTGCTGGACATCCATGCCACGCGTCAGCTCGGCGAGGCGGCGCACACGCTGCAGACCGCGGCCGCGGAGATGGTCGAGGACAACAACGATCTGGCCCGGCGTACCGAGCAGCAGGCTGCGGCGCTGGAAGAGGCGGCCAGCTCGATGGAGGAGATCACCGGCACCGTGCAGCGCAACGTCGAGCACGTCGGTCACGCCAACCGCCTGGTGGATGGTGCCAGCGACGTCGCCCAGCGCGGTGGCGAGGTGGTGCGCGACGTGGTGCAGACCATGGCCGGCATCGAGAGCGCCTCACGCAAGATCGCCGACATCATCAGCGTGATCGACGGCATCGCCTTCCAGACCAACATCCTGGCGCTGAACGCGGCGGTGGAAGCCGCGCGTGCCGGCGAGCAGGGCCGTGGTTTCGCCGTGGTCGCCACCGAAGTGCGCAGCCTGGCGCAGCGCTGCGCCGATGCGGCCAAGGAAGTGCGCGGCCTGATCGCCAGCTCCAGCGAGCAGGTCGATCGCGGTTCGGCGCTGGTCGCACGCGCCGGTGCCACCATGGAAGAACTGCTCGGCTCGGTGCGCGAGGTGCAGCGCATCATGACCGACATCGCCGGCGCCAGCCGCGAGCAGAGTGCCGGCATCGGCCAGGTCAACCAGATCGTGGTGCAGATGGACACCGCCACGCAGCAGAACGCGGCGCTGGTCGAAAAGATGGCCGAAGCGGCGCGCGCGCTGGAAAACCAGGCCAGCGGCCTGAACGCGCATACCGCCAAGGAGCAGCAGCGCGCGGCCAACCAGGCGGCGCCGGTGCGCGTGGCGGCCTGATCGGGAGCGGCCCAGCCCACGGCGCGTCTGCCGCGTCGTGGGCGTGAGGGGGGCTGTCGCGTCCTGCGACGCGGCAGATCCGCCGGGTCGGGAGCGGACAGCTGTGCAGGCACTGGCGGTCGCTCCCGGCGCAGTGCCCTGCCGTGGTGCGTGAGGCGCCTCTCGCGCTCACCCCAGCCAATGCTGGCAGCCGTCGCCCTCCTGGCTGCCGCAGCTCTGCTGCATCTTGTGCTGCAGCCGCGCGAGCACCGCGCTGCCGTCGTGGCCCTTGCTCCAGGCCTGCAGGGTCTTGGCCAGGGTGTCGAAACGCTGCCGGGTACGCTGGTGATAGCCGTCGGGCTGGCCGGCCAACTCCCCGATCACCTGTCCGGCGGCCGCCTCGATCGCGGCCGGATTGTCCGGCTGCAGCCGGACCAGCCCATCGACATAGAGCACGCCCCATTGCACGCGGGTGGCCGGGCCCTGCGCGCTCTCGTAGGCCTTCTTCAGCCAGAACAGCGCCGTCTGCTTGTCGCCGCGCGCCTCGGCCAGGCCGGCCAGTTCCGGCATGTAGTAGTACGGGGTCTTGCTGCGCTGAAGCTCGGCCAGCAGCAGTTGTTCGGCACCGGCGCTGTCGCCGGCGGCGTCCAGCAGGCCGGCGGCGCTGCTGATCGTGGACTGGCGTTCGTAGTCGGTCCTGGCGGCCTGCTCGGCCCAGTGCACGCGCTGCTGCACCTTGGCGGCCACCGCCGGCGGCAGCGGCGGATGCGGACCGTCGCCGGCCTCGGCCGGCTGGCCTTGCGCCAAGCGTGCCAGGGCGATGTCCGCGGCGGCGGTGTCCAGGCGATCGCTGATCGGCAGGCTGCTGTCGGCGTAGACCTGGTCCAGCGCATGGGTCAGCGCGGCCGACAGCGTGCTGCGCTCGGCGGCGTCGCTGGCCGCGGCCTGCACCAGCTCGCGCGCCGCATAGGTCAGCGTGCTGCGGTTGGCGCGCACCTCGGCCGGGTCGGCCAGCACCGCCTGCAGCAGCTCGCGGTCGGCGGCGCGGTGCTTGGCATCCACCTTGGCAGCCTTGGCCGGATCCTGCGCGGCCAGCGCCAGCAACGCGAAACGGCGCTGCAAGGCCGGCTGCGGCGCGGCCGCGGCAAGGCGCGTGAGCACGTCGGCCGCCTGACCCGGCTTGACCAGTTGGGCCGCATCCACCGCCCAGCCGTATTCGCCGAGCAGGGTCCAGTCGTCGGCGCTGAGCGTGGCCGGCGCTTTCAGCGCTTGCTGCAGCAACTGCGCCGAGGTGGTGGTGCGGGTCGCGGCCACGCGCAGGGCCTCGGCCAGGCGCACGGTATCGCTGTCGCCGGCCAGGCGGGTGATCTCGCTGCGGTCCGGGCGCAACACGATGATGGTCGGATAGCCCTTGATGCCGAAGCGTTCGCCCCAGGCCTGCGCGCCTTCCGAATCGCCATCCAGGTGCACCGCGACGAAGGCGCGGGTGCGGGCGATGAACGCCGGGTCCTTGAACAGCGTGGCCTTGAGCCGATTGCAGGGCGGGCACCAAGCCGCGCCCCAGTACAGCAGCACCGGCTTGTCGTGCTCGCGCGCTTCGGCGAAGGCGTCGTCGACGTCGCCCTCGCGCCAGGCGATGCCGGCGCTGTCGGCGGCAGGTGCCGCTGGGGCGGCCTTGGGTGCGGCAGGCGCGGGCGGTTGCTGGCAGGCGCTCAGCGCCAGCAGCGCGGCCAGGCTGGCGGAGATCGTCGCGGAACGGCGGAACATGCGTCTCATGGGGGCACCGGGAGGGGAGGGAGACACGGCGCCGGCCGTGCCGGCCGTCTACTGTACGCAGCCGTTGCCGTCATCGCTCATGCCGGCTGCGCATCTGCATATGTCGCCCGTGCAGGTGCTGCGCGGCGCATGACACGCGCTTGCGGCCCGCGTCGGCGCGGCGTGCCGGCCGGCGCCCGCGACCGCCCCTTGCCGTTCGCCGCTAGCCGGTCGCTTCTGCCTTCGCCGCGCGCGCGTAGCGTTGCGCGATCACCGCGCAGACGATCAGCTGGATCTGGTGGTAGATCATCACCGGCAACACGATCGCGCCGAGGCTGCCGCTGGCGAACAGTACCTTGGCCATCGGCACGCCGGTGGCCAGGCTCTTCTTGGAGCCGCAGAACACGATCGGAATCTCGTCCTCGCGGGAAAAGCCCAGGCGCCGTGCGCCGAAGGTGATCAACGCCATCGCCAGCGCCAGCAGCACCGCGCCGACCACGGCGACGCCGAGCAGCGCCGGCAGCGGCGTCTTGCGCCACAGGCCTTCGACCACCGCGGCGCTGAACGCGGTGTACACCACCAGCAGGATGGTGCTCTGGTCGGTGTAGCGCAGCACCGCGCGGCGGCGCTCGACCCAGCCGCCGATCCAGCGCTGCAGCAGATGGCCGGCGACGAACGGCACCAGCAGCTGCAGCATGATCTTGCCCATCGCCTCCAGCGGATTGGACATGGCGTTCTGCGCGTCGGTCAGCACGCCCATCAGCAGCGGCGTCAGGAACACCCCGAGCAGGCTCGACAGCGAGGCGCTGCACACCGCCGCCGGCACGTTGCCGCCGGCCATCGAGGTGAAGGCGATCGACGACTGCACCGTGGACGGCAGCGTGCACAGGAACAGCACACCGATGTACAGGTCCGGGGTCAGCAGCCAGTGCGACAGCGGCTTGAACAGCAGGCCCAGCAGCGGGAACAGGATGAAGGTGGCGGCGAAGATGGTCAGGTGCAGGCGCCAGTGCAATGCGCCGGCGACGATGGCCTCGCGCGACAGCCGCGCGCCATGCAGGAAGAACAGCGCGGCGATCGCCAGATCGGTGACCACGTCCATCACCGACGCCGCGCGCCCCTGCACCGGCAGCAGCGAGGCCAGCAGCACCGTGCACAGCAGCGCCAGGGTGAAGGGTTCGATGCGCAGGCGCGCAAGCCAGGACTTGATCATCGGGGAAGGTCGAGCGGGGGAGTCGTGCATTTTAGGAAGCCTGGCGCCCGCACGCGAATCCGGACGCACGGCGTAGACAACTCGCAGACATGTTGCGGTGACGGCCGTTTCCGGCGGATGCGCGCATCGGTGGCTTGCTAGATTGCCTTTGCCCGTCCGAGTGGGGGAGCGCGTCGGGCACGATGGCGCGCCACGCGTGCGCCATCGCCTCCCGCTTCTCCAGGGATCAGGAGCACGCACATGCAATACGATCAGTACCAGACCGTGTTTGCGCTTTCGAGCTTGGCCAATTGAGTGGGGACGCGGACCGGAATCGCCCCAGCACTGCAGTCCGATTATCAGCGCATGTTGCTGGACACCCTGAAGTCGGCGCCAGCGCAGCAGAAGATCGGGACCTGGGAACTGGTCTGGGGGCCGCAGGTGTGGCAGGGGCAACACTCCGATCTTTCTGACAATGCAATGTTCGTCGCCAAGTGCGCGGACATGCCTGGCTTTTCGACCGCCGTCTATGTGGTGGCGATCTGCGCCACCAACCCGAAGTCTCCCTACGATTGGTTGGTCGAGGATTTCGATGTCGCTTCGGTGGTCGACTTCGCCACCTACGATCCTTTGGCAAGCGCTGCGCCGACAAGGGCATCCAAGCCGATCCCGCAGGATGCCGCGGTCATCTCGATGGGCACGGCACTGGGCGTATGGCATCTGCTCACTATGGTGAGTCCAGACACTGCCATGGCGCCAAAGACGACCTTGTGCAGCTTCCTGCAGAGCAACGCGAGCAACGATGCCACGGTGATCTTCGCCGGGCACAGCCTCGGTGGCGCGTTGTCGCCGACCACCGCGGCCTGGCTCAAGCAGGCGGGCAAGTTCGATGGATACAACGCGGTGTACTGCTATCCCACCGCAGGAGCTACGCCAGGTAACGCTGCGTTCGCCAGTCTCTACGCGCAGCTGTTACCGCCCACGCCGGCCAACGGTTACCAGGCATGGAACCGCGATATGTGGAATACCCTGGACGCGGTGCCGCACGCGTGGGTCATTGCCATGCTTCGGCAGATCAAGACGCTCTACGACAACAAGCCCATCTCGGATGTCGATCTGGCGGTGAATGCAGCCATCGTGCAAGCATGGGCGTCGGGTGTGGCCTACACGCAGATTGCCAATCAGCCGCTGGCCGGAACGCCGAGCGGTAGTCCTTCGACCGACCTGAAGACGTTCCTGCAGCAGGTGGCGTTCCAGCACACCAAGGCTTACGAGGCGCTGATCGCGAACTGGCTGCAGCCGGTATTTCCGCCCGGTGCCACGCCGCAGACGCTGCCGCTGGATGCAGATGCGCTGCTGGATGCGCTGGTCGCGCGTATCGAAGCCAAGGGGGCGGAGTGGGAGAAGCTGGAGGCGGACGCGATAGCGGCGTTGGCGCGCGCAGAAACGTCGGCATAGTTCTGACGGGGTGGGGTCAGAGCTGGCGGTCCGGCATACGGATCGCCGCCATTTCGGACGTCCGCGCGCATTGCGTCAATGCAGCCCCGCGCGCGCCTTCAACAGCTCCCGCAGCTCGTACTTGTCGGTCTCGTCCAAACCTTGCGCGCGCTGCTTGGCCTGCAGTTCGTCCAGGCGCTGCTGCAGCGTCTGCTTTTCCAGCTGCACGACCACGTCGTGCAGTTCCTGGCGCCAGCTGGCGGTCTCGCCGGCGATCTCCTGCACCGCCAGCTTCTGCAGTGCGGCCAGTTCCTCGCGTTCGTGGAAGTGTTCGAGCAGGGCGCCGGTGGTGATCTCCGGGCGCGTATGCACGATCTGCAGCAGTTCGATCATCAGCTCGATGCCGGGCAGGCGCAGGCCGGCGAACGGGTAGGGCGGCGGCAGGTCCAGCGCCAGCGACGGCGCCTGCAGCAGGCGCACGATCCCCTCGCGGACCAGGCTGCGCTTGTGCGCCGGGCGCGGCGCGCGCGGCGGCGGCCGGCTCGCCGCGGCCGTGGCGACTGCCGGTGCGGCGGCGCCGATGCCGGTGAGTTCGGCCAGGCGCTGGCGCATCAGGTCGCCGAAGGCGCCGTCGGGAATCTGCGCCAGCATCGGCCGCGCGCGTTCGGCCAGGCGCGCCTTGCCGTCGAGCGTGCCGAGGTTGATCTCGCGCGAGAGTTCGTCGAAGAAGAACTGCGACAGCGGCGTGGCCTGGACCAGGCGCGCGTCGAAGGCCGCGGCGCCTTCCTTGCGCACGATGGTGTCCGGATCCTCGCCATCGGGCAGGAACAGGAAGAACGCCTGGCGTCCGTCCTTCATCCGCGGCAGCACCGATTCCAGCGCCTTCCAGCCGGCGCGGCGGCCGGCGGCGTCGCCGTCGAAGCAGAAGAACACGTCCGGCGCGTTGCGGAACAGCAGTTCGGCATGGTCCGGCGTGGTCGCGGTGCCCAGTGTCGCCACCGCCTGGGTGACGCCGAACTGGAACAGCGAGACCACGTCCATGTAACCCTCGACCACGATCAGCCGCTCGATCTTCTGGTTGGCCTGGCGCACCTGCCACAGGCCGTACAGTTCCCGGCCCTTGTGGAACAGCGCGGTCTCCGGCGAGTTCAGGTACTTGGGGCCGTCGTCCTTGTCGAGCACGCGGCCGCCGAAGGCGATGACCCGGCCGCGGCGGTCGAAGATCGGGAACATCACCCGGTCGCGGAACTTGTCGTAGACGTGGCCGCGGTCGTTCTTGGAGAACAGCCCGGCGCGGTCGAGCAGCTTGAGCCGGCGTTCGTCGGTGCCCAATGCGTCCTTCAGCGCGCTGTAGCCGTCCGGGGCGTAGCCGATCTGGAAGCGCGCGCGGTTCTCCGCGTCCACGCCGCGGCCGTCCAGGTAGGCGCGCGCCTTCTCGCTGCCGTCGAACTGGCGCTGGAAGAACTTGGCCGCCGCTTCCAGCGCGGAGTACAGGTCGCGATGGTCGTCGCCGGCGGCCTGGGCGGCACCGCGCTGCTGGGCGTCGCGCGGGATCTCCATGCCGGCGCGCTTGGCCAGCTCGTCGACCGCGTCGAGGAATTCGAGGCGGTCGTAGTTCATCAGGAAGCTGATCGCGGTGCCGTGCGCGCCGCAGCCGAAGCAGTGGTAGAACTGCTTGGTCGGCGACACCGTGAACGAGGCCGAGCGCTCGTCGTGGAACGGGCAGCGCGCCGCGTACTCCTTGCCCTGGCGCTTCAGCGGCACGCGCGTGCCGATCACCTCGACGATGTCGGTGCGTGCGAGCAGGTCGTCGATGAATGCGTCGGGGATGCGGGCCATCCGCATAGGATGCCACGCGCGTGCGCCGTCACGCTGGCCGCGCGGCCTGCGTGTGGTTCAGCGCCGTGCGGTCAGGGCGTCGGCGGTGCCTGCGCAGCGCTGCGCGGGTCGATCCCGGCCGCGACGAGCTTGCTGTGCGAGCGCAGCCGCTCGTCGATCACCGCGGTGATCAGCGCGCCGACGAAGAACACCACGGTGGCGTAGTAGATCCACACCAGCAGGATCACCAGCGCGCCCATCGAGCCGTAGGCGCTGCCGGGCGCGGCGGTGGCGATGTACAGGCCGATCGCGTAGCGCCCGGCCACGAACAGGCAGGCGGTGATCGCGCCGCCGATGATGGCCTGGCGCCATTCCACGCGGCGGTCGGGCAGGTAGTGATAGAGCACGGCGAAGGCCAGCACGTAGATCGCCAGGGTCGAGACGTAGCCGACCGCCGGCAGCACCGACGGCATCCGCGCGAACACCACCTGCAGCACGGTGGTCAGGATCATCGAGATCAGCAGCAGGAAGCCCAGCGCGAATACCACGCCGAAGGAGAACACGCGCTTCTTCAGCCAGGCCATGAGGCCGTCCAGGCGCTGCTTGTCGGTGCGGAAGATCAGGTTCAGCGCGTTCTGCAACTGCGCGAACACCGCGGTGGCGCCGACGAACAGCAACAGGGTGCTCCACAGCCCCGCCAGCGAGCCCACGCTGGGCTGGTTCTTGGCGTTGTCGATCACCGTCTGCGCGACCTCGCGCGCGCCGTGCCCGGCCAGTTGCCCGATCTGCGCGATCAACGCCTCCTGCGCCTGCGGATACAGCGAGGCGGTGAGCCACAGCAGCAGCACCAGCAGCGGCGCCAGCGACAGCAGCGCGTAGAACGACAGCGACGCCGCCTGGGTCATCACGTCGATCTCGACGAAGCGCCGCACCAGCGCGGCCGGCAGGCTCTGCTGCAGGCGGTCGAGATGTTTGTGCAGGCGATCGGACGACAGGGGCATGGACATGGGCGCGTGACCTTCGGTGCGCGGCGTCGCAACGCCGGTCCCGCACTGCGCGCAGAAGGGGGCGCGGGCTTGCCGGCGTTGTAGCAGCCCGTCGCCGAAAGGCGGGTGAAGCCCGCCGCGCGCGCTAACGCATCGGTGCGGTCAGCCGGCCAACTGCTGCTTGACCAGCACCGAGACCTGGCCCATGTCGGCCTTGCCCGCGAGCATCGGCTTGAGCACGGCCATCAGCTTGCCCATGTCGGCCGGGCTGGCGGCGCCGGTCTGCGCCTTCGCCGCCTGGATCGCGGCGACGATCTCGGCCTCGCCCATCTTGCTCGGCAGGTAGCGCTCGATCACCACGATCTCCTCGCGCTCCACCTGGGCCAGGTCGTCGCGGCCGGCGGCCTCGTACTGGCTCACCGAGTCCTTGCGCTGCTTGACCATCTTGTCCATCACCGCGATCACCGCGGCGTCGTCCATCTCCACGCGCTCGTCCACTTCCTTCTGCTTGATCGCGGCGTTGATCAGCCGGATCACGCCCAGGCTGTGCTTGTCGCCGGACTTCATCGCGGCCTTCATGTCGTCGGTGAGCTGCTGCTTGAGGGTCATGAGGGGCTCCACAGGGAAGAGAAAAGGGGGGAAGGGCATTCTAGGCAAGCGCGCTGGCGCTGGCCGTGGCCGTGGCCGAGGCGGCACGCGGGTGCCGAGGGACAGGGATGGGACCGATGCCCGCGCGGGGCGGAGCGCCTGGCCAAGACGGAAGACGCACAAAAAGCCGGCGACGCTTGCGCGTGCCGGCTTCGTGGGCTTACCGTAGCGGATGCCGAAACCGGCACATCCCGCTACCGCAGGCCGCGATCCTCAGTACAGACGCTGGCGCTTGGTGACGTCGCGCGAGGTGCGACGCAGCTGGCGCTTCACCGCGGCAGCGGCCTTGCGCTTGCGTTCCTGGGTCGGCTTTTCGTAGAACTCGCGCTTGCGGGTTTCGGCCAGCACGCCGGCCTTTTCGCAGGTGCGCTTGAAGCGACGGAGCGCAAACTCGAAGGGCTCGTTCTCGCGGACTTTAACGCTGGGCATGGAATCTCCGGGACACAATGGTGACCGGGTCAGGCCCGGCGAGCCGCACATTATAGCGACAGATTTCGCGGCTGCAAGCACCCCGTTTGGCCTGCCGCCGATTCGGCCGCACAATGCACCCCATGAACGTGCTCGGCATCGAATCCAGTTGCGACGAAACCGGCGTCGCCGTCTACGACACCACTCGCTCCGGGGCGGCCGCGCTGCGTGCGCATGCGCTGTACAGCCAGATCGCCCTGCACGCCGAGTACGGCGGGGTGGTGCCGGAGCTGGCCAGCCGCGACCACGTGCGCAAGCTGCTGCCGCTGATCCGCCAGACCCTGGCCGAGGCCGGCCTGCAGGTGCGCGACCTGGACGGGGTGGCCTATACCGCCGGCCCGGGCCTGGTCGGCGCGCTGCTGGTCGGTGCCGGCGTGGCCCGCGCCCTGGCCTGGGCGCTGGAGGTGCCGGCGATCGGCGTGCACCACATGGAAGGCCACCTGCTGGCGCCGTTGATGGAGGATCCGGACCCGGTGCACGGCGCGCCGGCGCCGCCGTTCGTGGCGCTGCTGGTCTCCGGCGGCCACACCCAGCTGATCGCGGTGGAGGCCATCGGCCGCTACCGCCTGCTCGGCGAGACCCTGGACGACGCCGCCGGCGAGGCCTTCGACAAGACCGCCAAGCTGATGGGGCTGCCGTATCCGGGCGGCCCGCAACTGGCGGCGCTGGCCACGCAGGGCACCTCGGGGCGCTTCCGCTTCGCCCGGCCGATGACCGACCGGCCCGGCCTGGACTTCAGCTTTTCCGGGCTCAAGACCCAGGTGCTGCTGGCCTGGCGCGACAGCGACCAGTCCGACGCGGTGCGCGCCGACATCGCCCGCGGCTTCGAGGACGCGGTGGTGGACACGCTGGCGATCAAGTGCGAGCGCGCGCTGGAGGCGGCCGGCAGCGACACCATCGTGGTCGCCGGCGGCGTCGGCGCCAATCTGCGCCTGCGCGCCAAGCTGCAGGCGATGGCGCAGGCCCGCGGCGGCCGTGCCTGCTTCCCGCGCCCGGCGCTGTGCACCGACAACGGCGCGATGATCGCCTTCGCTGGCGCCCTGCGCCTGCAGGCCGGCCTGCACGACACCGCGTCCGCGGTGCAGGTGACGCCGCGCTGGGACATGGCGGACTTGCCGCCATTGGCGGCAAGTCGAGAATCGGGAATGGAGAATCGGGAATCGTGAGCGGCTCACGCGCCGCTTTTGCCTCTGCTCTTACCATTCCCCACTCCCTATTCCCCATTCCCCGCTCCCCATGGATAAAGTCTTCATCGAAGGTCTGGAAATCGACGCGCTGATCGGCATCTACGATTGGGAGCGGCGGATCCGGCAGACGCTGCGCTTCGATCTGGAAATGGGCTTCGACAACCGCAAGCCCGCGGCCAGCGACGACATCGCCGACACGCTCAACTACAAGGCGGTGAGCAAGCGCCTGGTGGAACTGGTCGAGCAGTCCGGCTACGGGCTGGTGGAAACCCTGGCCGAGCGCTGCGCGGAAGCGGTGTTGCATGAATTCGACGTGCAGTGGCTGCGGCTGAAGCTGAGCAAGCCGGGCGCGGTGCGCGGAGCGCAGGCAGTGGGGGTCATCATCGAGCGCAGCCGCGCATGAGCACGCAGGCATCGCTGCCATTCGCCAGCGCCGCGCCGGCGGCGCTGCCCGGCGCACGTTTCTTCGCCGACCTGCAGCACACCCTGGCGCCGTATCCCTGGGCCTACGACGCGATGGTGATCGTGGCGCTGCTGCTGGCGGCGTGGCTGGCCAACTGGGTGACCAAGCGGATCCTGCTGCGCGGGCTGCGGCGGGTGCTGCGCGCCACCGTGCTCAGCGACAAGGAAGTGAAGCTGAGCGTGATCCCGCGCCTGGCCAACGTGATCCCGGCGCTGGTGCTGTCGCTGGGCATCGGCGCGGTGCCGCACCTGCCGGCGGCGATGGTCAGCGTGGTGCGCAACGTCTGCGCCGCCTTCATCGTGCTGACCGTGGCGCTGGCCCTGTCGCGGGTGCTGGATCTGCTCAACCACGTCTACGAGCGGCGCCCGGATGCGCACAACAAGCCGATCAAGGGCTACATGCAGTTGCTCAAGATCGTGCTCGGCGTGGTCGCGGCGGTGCTGATGGTGTCGGTGCTGGTCGACAAGTCGCCGGTGATCCTGCTGTCGGGCGTGGGCGCGATGATGGCGGTGCTGATCCTGGTGTTCCAGGACACCCTGCTGTCGCTGGTGGCCAGCGTCACCATCAGTTCCAACGACATGGTCCGCGTCGGCGACTGGATCGAGATGCCGCAGCAGAACGCCGACGGCGACGTGATCGACATCGCGCTGCATACGGTCAAGGTCCAGAACTGGGACAAGACCATCACCACCATCCCGACCAAGAAGCTGATCAGCGACTCGTTCAAGAACTGGCGCGGGATGAGCGAGGCCGGCGGGCGCCGGATCAAGCGCGCGCTATATCTGGACCAGCACAGTGTGCGCTTCCTCGACGCTGCCGAGATCGAGCAGATGCGGCAGTTGACCGTGCTGCGCGAGTACATCGACCGCAAGCGCGACGAACTCGGCGCGTGGAACGGGGCGCTGGCCGAACGTGGGGTGGCGCCGATCAACGGCCGCCGGATCACCAACCTCGGCACCTTCCGCGCCTACGTCGAACATTACCTGCGCGCCAGCCCGCACGTGCGCCAGGACATGACCCTGCTGGTGCGGCAGCTGGAACCCGGCGCCAACGGCCTGCCGCTGGAGCTGTACTGCTTCGCCAACGACACCCGCTGGGCGATGTACGAGCAGATCCAGGCGGACCTGTTCGATCACCTGCTGGCGATCCTGCCCAATTTCGACCTGCGCGTGTTCCAGGCTTCCAGCGACGCGATGTTCATGGACAGCGCGCGGATCCGCCGCGCCCCGGACGCCGTGCCGCCGCCGGCGGCTTGACGGCTGTCACGTCTGCGGGCATGTTGCGGGACAACATGCCGGCGCCTCTCGCCGCCGGCCCGCAGCAACAAGGGGCGCGATGGACTGGAGCAAGTACCGCACGGCCACCTTCGACGAGCTGATCCAGTCCGACGGGCAGCCACGTCCGGCCGCGCGCCGGGTCATCGAGTACCTGTCCAGCCTCAGTGGACGCGAATTGTCCGAACGCCAGCTCGCCGCCGACGTCGCCGCGCGGGTCATGGGCATCACCTTCACCGTCTACTCCGACGGCCGCAACGTCGACCGCACGCTGCCGTTCGACCTGATCCCGCGGGTGATCCCGCTGCACGAATGGCAACGCACCGAGGCCGGGCTGAAGCAGCGCATGCGCGCGCTCAACCTGTTCATCGGCGACATCTACGGCGCCCAGCGCATCGTCAAGGACAAGGTGTTCCCGGCGATGCTGCTGGAGCACTCGGTGAACTTCCGCCCGCAGTGCGTGGGCATCACCCCGGCACTGGGTGTGTGGGCGCACGTGTGCGGCTCGGACCTGGTGCGCGACGCCGACGGCACCCTGTACGCGTTGGAGGACAACCTGCGCATCCCCAGCGGCGTGTCGTACATGCTCGAGAACCGCATGGTCGCCAAGCGGGTGTTCCCGGAGCTGTTCGAGACCAGCGCGATCCTGCCGGTGGACGATTACCCGGCGCAGCTCTACGACACCCTGGCGGCGCTGTCGCCGCGCCCGGGCGACCAGCCGGTGATCGCGTTGCTGACCCCGGGCATCTTCAACAGCGCCTACTTCGAGCATGCCTACCTGGCGCAGGCGATGGGCATCGAGCTGGTCGAGGGCGACGATCTGTTCGTGGCCGACGACGACTGCACCTACATGCGCACGGTGTACGGGCCGCGCCGGGTCGACGTGATCTACCGCCGGGTCGACGACCTGTTCCTGGATCCGGAGGCGTTCCGCGCCGATTCGGTGCTGGGCGTGGCCGGACTGATCCGCAGCTGGCGCGCCGGCAAGGTGGCGCTGGCCAATGCGCCGGGCGCCGGCGTGGCCGACGACAAGGTGGTGTTCGCCTACGTGCCGAAGATGATCCGCTACTACCTGGACGAGGAGCCGATCCTGCCCAACGTGCCCAGCTACCTGTGCCACGACGACACCGACCGCCAGTACGTGCTTGAGCACCTGGACGAACTGGTGGTGAAGCCGGCCAACGAGTCCGGCGGCTACGGCATGCTGATCGGCCCGCGCTCGACCACGCGCCAGCGCGAGCAGTTCCGCAAGCTGATCCTGGCAGACCCGCGCAACTACATGGCGCAGCCGACCCTGGGCCTGTCCACCGCGCCGATCGTGACCGAGGCCGGACCGGCGCCGCGGCACCTGGACCTGCGCCCGTTCATCCTCTCCCGCGAGGACGTCTACGTGACCACCGGCGGGTTGACCCGGGTGGCGATGGAGGAGGGCTCGCTGGTGGTCAATTCCTCGCAGGGCGGCGGCGCCAAGGACACCTGGGTGGTGGACCTGGACGAGGAGCTGGACTGATGCTCTCGCGCGTCGCCGACAACCTCTACTGGTTCAGCCGCTACGTGCGCCGCGCCGAGACCACCGCGCGGCTGGTCGGGGTGGGCAGCCTGCTGCAGCTGGACCTGCCGCGCTCGGTGCGCTTCGCCTGGCGGCCGATGATCGACACGGTCGGCGCCGGCGAGATCTTCGCGCTGTGGTTCCCCAACGCCGGCGACGACGTCGGCGACGCCGACGTGGTGCGCTTCCTGCTGCTGGACGAGCGCAATCCGTCCTCGCTGCGCAGTTCGGTGCAGTACGCGCGCGAACTGCTGCGCAGCATCCGCGACACCCTGCCGCAGGAGATCTGGGAAGCGGTCAACGACCTGCACCTGTACATCGACGCCAACGGCGAGCGCAGCGTCGGTCGCCGTTACCGCATGGAGTTCCTGGGCCACGTGACCGACGCCTGCCTGAAGGTGTCCGGGCTGCTGACCGCCAACGTCAGCCGCGACATCGGCTTCCAGTTCCTGCGCCTGGGCACGGCGATCGAACAGGCCGACATGACCACGCGCATCATCGATGCCGGTGCCTCGGGCCTGATCACCCCGCGCAAGGCCGACGACCGCGAGGCCTACCAGGCCATGCAGTGGATGAGCGTGCTGCGCGCGCAGGCCGCCTACCAGATGTACCGCCGCCACGTGCGCCAGCGCGTCACCGGCGAGCAGGCGCTGCGCTTCCTGCTGCAGAACAACGATTTCCCGCGCAGCGTGCAGTTCTGCCTGGTCCGCGCCCAGCACATCCTGCCGACCATGCCGCCGCGGCCGCCGGTGGAGCGCGCGCTGATGCGCATCAGCGGGCTGGTGCGCAATGCCGATCCGGCCTACCTGGCCGCGCACAACCCGGCCGGGTTCATGGACGAGATCCAGACCCACCTCGGCCACCTGCACAGCGCCATCGCCGAGGCCTACTTCAGCTCCTGAGCTGAGGCGGGTGGCCTGTGCGCCGCGCCAGCGGCCGGCCGCGGCGATCCGGGATCCACGCCGGGCCGGGCCCGGCTTCCCCTCGAGTCCCCCCTAGGCGGCGCCCCTTCGCCGGCGTATGGTGCGCGGCGGCCGGGTCGGGCCCGGTCGGTAGACAGTTTTATGAATAGGCGATTCCGGCGCCGGAACTTGCCCCATCGACTGGCCGCAGAGCTAGAATTGGCGGCTATGTAAACGTTTTCTCAAAGGACCCCATGGCTTCGGATCGTATCGAATCGCTCATCGCCCGCATGACCGTCGAGGAGAAGGTCGGCCAGCTCGGCGTCTTCGCCGACATGGTGCGCCCGTTCGCCCCCGACGTGAATCCGGAAGCCAACGTCCGCAATGCCGACGAGGTGCTGCAGCAGGTGCGCGCCGGTCGGGTCGGCTCGCTGTTCAACGGCGTCGGCGCGGAACTGGGGCGGCGCATCCAGCAGGTGGCGCTGGAGGAGAGCCGGCTGGGGATCCCGGTGATCCTGGCTGCGGACGTGATCCACGGCATGCGCACGGTGTTCCCGATCCCGCTGGGCGAGGCCGCCAGCTTCGAGCCGGAACTGGCCGAGCGCACCGCGCGCGCCACCGCGGTCGAGGCCACCGCCGCCGGCATCCACTGGACCTACGCGCCGGCGGTGGACATCGCCCGCGATCAGCGCTGGGGCCGCGGCGCCGAGGGCGCCGGCGAGGATGTGGTGCTGGGCTGCGCCTTCGCCGCCGCGCGCGTGCGCGGCTTCCACGGGCCGGACCTGCGCGCCGACGACGCCTTGCTGGCCACGCCCAAGCACTTCGCCGCCTATGGCGCGGTCGCCGCCGGCATGGAGTACGCCAGCGTCGACATCGCCCCGCAGACCCTGCGCGACGTGCATCTGCCGCCGTTCCAGGCCGCCTTCGAGGCCGGCGCGCTGAGCGTGATGACCTCCTTCAACGACATCAACGGCGTGCCGGCCAGCGCCAACCACGAACTGCTGACCGAGATCCTGCGCGGCGAATGGAAATTCCCCGGCGTGGTGATCTCCGACTACACCGCCGACATGGAGCTGATCGCGCACGGCTATGCCGCCGACGAGCGCGACGCGACCAAGAAGGCCTTCCTGGCCGGCATGGACATGAGCATGCAGAGCGGCTTCTACGCCGCGCACCTGCCGTCGCTGGTGGAGGACGGCGAGGTGCCGATGGCGCTGCTGGATGCCTCGGTGCGCCGCGTGCTGGAACTGAAGGAAGCGATCGGCCTGCTCGACGATCCGTACCGTTCGCTGGACCCGGCGCGCGAGGCCGACCTGTCGCACATCGCCGCGCACGATGCGCTGGCGCGCGACGCGGCGCGGCGCTCGATCGTGCTGTTGAAGAACGACGGCCCGGTGCTGCCGCTGCGCAAGCAGGGCCAGAAGATCGCGCTGATCGGCCCGTTCGCGCAGGACCGCGACAACATCGAGGGCTGCTGGACCCTGTTCGGCGACAAGAGCCGCTATGTGACCCTGGAAGCCGGCGTGCGCGCCGCGCTGGACGACGCGCAGGCGCTGACCGTGGTGCCCGGCTGCGGCCTGGAAGCGCCGCTGGACGGCGGCATCGAGGCGGCGGTGGCCGCCGCGCGCGCCGCCGACGTGGTGGTGCTGGCGCTGGGCGAGCCGCAGCGCTACAGCGGCGAGGCGCAGTCGCGCACGCAGATCGTGCTGCCGCCGGCGCAGCAGGCGCTGGCCGAGGCGGTCGCCGCCACCGGCACGCCGCTGGTGGTGCTGCTGCGCAACGGCCGCGCGCTGGCGCTGCAGGGTGCGGTGCGCGACGCCGCGGCGATCGCGGTGACCTGGTACCTGGGCACGCAGACCGGTCCGGCGGTGGCCGACGTGCTGTTCGGCGACTACAACCCGTCCGCGCGCCTGCCGGTGAGCTTCCCGCTGGATGCCGGGCAGCAGCCGTACTTCTACAACCACCCGCGCACCGGCCGGCCGGAACTGCCGACGATGAGCGAGTTCAAGTCGCGCTGGCGCGAGGTGCCGAACGCGCCGCTGTATCCGTTCGGCCATGGCCTCGGCTACACGCAGTTCGCCTATGGCGCGCCGCAGCTCGACCGCACCCAGGTCGGCTGGGACGACACCCTGACCGTGACCACGCGCATCGACAACGTCGGCGAGCGCGAAGGCGAGGAAGTGGTGCAGCTGTACATCCACGACCGCGTCGCCAGCCGGGTGCGCCCGGTGCGCGAGTTGAAGGCGTTCCGCAAGGTGCGGCTGGCCGCAGGCGAGGGCATGGAGGTCCGCTTCACCCTCGATCGCCACGCGCTGGCCTTCACCGGCCGCGACGGACAGTGCGCGGCCGAGCCGGGCCTGTTCGACCTGTGGGTGTGCGCGTCCTCGGCCAGCGGCGAGCCCGTGGCCTTCGAGCTGCTGCCCGGCTGAGCCTGGCGCAGCGCCAGCCGTCGCCGACGTGGGCGTGACGCCGATGGTGATTCGGCCGCGCGGATCGCCCCGATCCGGAGGCAGCGCCATGCCGCCCGGAGGACGCGCGCTGGCTGCTCTTGCAGCCACTTTCATGGTCTGGCGTGCCTCTGTGGGGTCGCAACGGACGCCTGTCGTGGGTGCGGGCGCGTGTACTCGTCGCGTCGGCTCCTGCCTGCGGCCTGCGTTCCCGGCCTTCCATGCAGGACGCGGCGTGACGCCGCCTGCATCTGCGGAAGCGTTCCGATGCGGCCTGCTGCAGGCATCTACGGCGGGGGCGGCGCGGCATCCACTGTGATCGGGTGCGTAACTCGCCGCTTTCCTCTACCTTATGCATTCAGGTTGCGTTGTCGGGATGCGCGCTGCGCCTCGCCCATGCGCCGATCCTAGTCTTCCCTCATCACAAGGAATTTCTCATGCAAGCTGCGCCCAAGACCTCCGCCGCCTTTATCGCTGCCTCCTGGGGGGCGTTGCTGCTGGGCACGGGCGGGTTCCTGATCGGCTTGTGGAATGCCGAAATGATGTTGAACGAGAAGGGGTATTACTTCACGGTCCTGCTGTTCGGCCTGTTTTCCGCGGTCTCGCTGCAAAAGAGCGTGCGCGACCGCGTCGAGGACATTCCGGTGAGCGCGTTGTATTACTCGATCTGCTGGTTCTCGGTGATCGCGGCGCTGGTGCTGTTGGCAGTCGGTCTGTTCAATGCAACCTTGTTGCTGAGCGAGAAAGGCTTCTATGCCATGGCCTTCGCGCTTAGCCTGTTCGGTGCAGTGGCGGTGCAGAAGAACACCCGCGATGCGGTGGGGGCCGGTCAAGGCGGCAAGCGCCACGTCGGGCAGACGCTGCCGCCTCCGCTGGAGTGATCCGGTCTGGCGCGCTGCCCCGGGCGGGCAGACCGCTGCCGTCGTGACCGCGACCACGGCTTGGCCGCGGCATGCTTGCCGTGCACGCGGGCTCTGCTAGGTTCGGGATTCGACCCCAACCGATAGGTGCACGTCATGCGAACTCCCCTGGGTTTGGCTTGCGCGCTGGCCATGGGCCTGGCGATCTCTGCGGCGCACGCCGCCCCCGCCGACACGGCCGCCGAGCGGCGCGGCGACTGGCCGTTCTCGGCGACGCCGGTCGCCACCTTCAACGAACCCTGGGCGATGAGCTTCCTGCCCGATGGCACTGCGCTGGTCAGCGAGAAGGGTGGCACGTTGAAGCGCATCGACCCGGTCAGCGGCCATACCGGCACGGTCAGCGGCGTCCCCACCGTGGCGTACGGCGGCCAGGGCGGTCTCGGCGACGTGCTGCCGCATCCGGGCTTCGCCAAGAACGGATGGGTCTACCTGAGCTACGCCGAACCCGGCAGCGGCGACACTCGCGGCGCGGCGGTGATGCGCGCCAAGCTGACCCTGGACAGCAGCGGCGGCGGCACCCTGTCGCAGCAGCAGGTGATCTGGCGGCAGCAGCCCAAGGTGTCCGGCAACGGCCACTTCGGCCATCGGCTGGCGTTCGGCCCGGACGGCAAGCTGTGGATCAGTTCCAGCGAGCGGCAGAAGTTCGATCCGGCGCAGGACATGAGTGGCAACCTGGGCAAGATCGTGCGTCTCAACGACGACGGCAGCGTGCCGGCCGACAATCCGTTCGCCAACCGCGGCGGCGTCGCCGCGCAGGTGTGGTCGCTGGGCCACCGCAACGTGCTCGGTCTGGCCTTCGACGCCAACGGGCGGTTGTGGGAACACGAAATGGGCCCGGCCGGCGGCGACGAGCTGAACCTGATCCAGCGCGGCGCCAATTACGGCTACCCGATCGTGTCCAATGGCGACCACTACGATGGACGCCCGATTCCCGATCACAGCACGCGCCCGGAATTCGCTGCGCCCAAGGTGAGCTGGACGCCGGTGATCTCGCCGGCCGGCTTCGTCATCTACAACGGCAGCCGCTTCCCGCAGTGGCGCGGCAACGGCTTCATCGGCGGCCTGTCCTCGCAGTCGCTGGTGCGGATCGAGTTCGACGGCGAGAGCGCACGCGAGGCGGCGCGCTACGACATGGGCAAGCGCATCCGCGAGGTGGAGCAGGGGCCGGATGGCGCGCTGTGGCTGCTGGAGGATGGCGCCGGTGGGCGGTTGCTGAAGTTGCAGCCGCTGGAGAGTTGAGGAGTACACCCGGCAGCGGCGGTTGCGCCGCTGCCGGGTGAGCAGCATGGGGCGTGCCTGCCTGCCGATGCGTAGGTGATGGCACCGTGGGTGCGATCAGGACATCGCCGTGCTGCCATCGTAGGCGCGGCTTCAGCCGCGACAGGCTTTCTTGGTAAAGCCCGTCGCGGCTGAAGCCGCTTCTACAGGTGGGAAGGTGGCGCGTCGCCTTATTCGCCGTTGCCGGCACGCTCCCAGGCGCGGCGCACCGCGTGGCGGGCCTTGCTCCAGCTCAGCGTCTGCGAGCCCTTGTTGTTGTCCCAGTCGCGGTGCAGTTCCGCTTCCACCTGCTCGTAGGCGCGGTTGAAGTCGCGGATGCGCGCCTCGTGGCCGGCGTGGTAGGCGGGCTCGTAGTCCTCGAAGCGCTCGCCTTCGCTGTAATAGGGCTCGTCGGCGAAACGATCGCGCCAGTACTGCGAGACGCTGTTGCGGTCCTCGTCGTTGGGCGCACGGCCGGGAATCTGATACGGAACGCTCATCTTGGGTCTCCGTTGCGGTGAATGCGCTTCACGCTAGCCACGCGGCCGTTAATCCGGCCCCTGCGCGGCGTGATCGCGATATGAAACATTCATGCCTTCTGGCAGGCTGCGCAGGCGCTCGGGGTGGCTTACGATCCGCCGCTACGCCCCCTCTCTACCGACAGATCCCATGGCCGCCAACGGCATCGCCTTGTTGACCCCGTACCTGGCCACGGCCGGCGTCGGCTGGCTGTATTACCGACGCATCCGTCGCTACTTCGGCCGCCAGCCCTGGCAGCCGCGGCGCACCGGCGTGCGGCTGGGGTTCCTGCTGCTGGTCGCGGGCCTGCTGACCTGGCTGGCCGTCCAGTTGCCGGCCGTGCGCCTGGGCATGGCGCTGGGCGCCGTGGGCGGCGCCGCGCTGGGCGCCTTTGCCCTGCACCACACCCGCATCGAGCTGCAGGACGGCGCGCGCTGGTATACGCCCAATCCCTGGATCGGTGCCGCGCTGAGCGTGCTGTTGCTCGGGCGCCTGGCCTGGCGCTGGGCCAGCGGCGCCTTCGCCGGCGGCAGCGCGGAAACCCTGCAGAACGCCAGTCCGCTGACCATGAGCATCGCCGCGGCGCTGATCGCCTACGGGCTGGTGTACGCCGCGGGTCTGTTGGTGCGCATGCGGTCGCTGACACCGGCCGCCTGACGAACGACACGCGCGCGGATGACGACGCCATGGCGGCCATGGCGGCGGGCCTTCGGGCCGTGCAACCGCGTCAGTACGGAACTGCGCAACGGAGAGCGTCTCGCGCCAGGCCTGGCCTAGCTGGCGTGATGTCAGTGCGCGGCAGCCGCCGCTTCGTAAGGCAAGGCCGTGGTGCCGACCGCGCGCAGCGGCGCATCGGCGGCATCCAACTGGTCCGGTTCGCCTTCGATCACCACCAGGATGCGTCCGGCCTCGATTTCCTCTTCGAAGTTGCGCCGTACCGGGTCGGGTACGGTGGATCCGACCAGTGCTGAGGACCAACTGCCGACCAGGGCGCCGGCGATGGCCATGACCCCTGCGCCGGCCAGGGTGATGCCCAGCGGCGGCACCGCGATCGCCGCCAGCCCAGCCAGCAGGCCGGCGGCGCCGCCGCCCAGGGCGCCGCGCGCCGCGGCCGGCACGGTGTCGGTCTTGCCTTCCTTGCGGTCGTCGGGGATGGCGTCCAGCTCGATGTCGCCGCGCGCGACCAGCGACAGATCGTCGTTGTCGAGACCGGCGCTGCGCGCGGCCTGCAGCGCACGCGTCGCGGTGGGCAGATCCGGAGCGCTGTAGACGCGGCGTCGTTTCATGGCGGGCGGCTCTCGCTGGTGGGCGTCCAGCGTCCGGGCGCCGCGGTTATCCGCGCGTGACCTGCGCGCAAGGCGGCGTGAAGGCGTTCACGCCGCGTCCTTGCGCGGGAACCGATAGAACAGCGCGCCCACCAGCAGCGCCACGCCCGCGGCGGCCAGGTTCTGCCAGCTGGCGCTGAGCAACAATGCCAGCGCCAGCAACAGCGCCGCCAGCGGAATCAGCGGTCCGCCCGGCAGCCGCAGCGCGCCTGGCCGGTCGCGGTAGCGCCGTGCCAGCACCAGCACCGCCGCGGCGGTGCCGATGTAGGCGAACAGGCGGGTGACCATCGACAGCAGCGCCAGTTGCACGAACGAGCCGGACAGCGCCAGCGCCAGCGACAGCACGCCTTGCAGCAGGATCGCCGCGGCCGGCGTGCGGAAGCGCGGATGCACCCGCGCCAGGAACGCCGGGCCGTAGCCGTCCTTGGCCAGCGCGAACAGGAAGCGTGGCCCCAGCATCACCGTGTTGCTGGTGGTGCCGAGGATGGAGATGGTGGCGCCGACGGTGAGGATCAGCGCCAGCGCTTCGCCACCGAAGCCGCTGGCGGCATCGGCCAGCGGCGTCGCCGATTGCGCCACGTTGGGCAGCGTGCCCTGCGCCACCACCTGCACCGCGGCATAGATCAAGGTGACGGTGACGATCATGGTGATCAGCGCGAACGGCACGTCGCGGCGCGGATTGCGGTATTCGCCGGCGGCGGCCGGGATGTTCTCGAAGCCGGCGTACGCGAACAGCAGCAGCAACGCCGCCTCGCCGAGGTTGCCGACATCGTGCGGGTCCGGGGTCTTGCCCGAGAACGCCCACGACCAGTCCACGTAGAACACGCCGATCGCCACGAACAGCAGCAGCGGCACCAGCTTGCCGATCACCAGCGCCACGCCGGTGCGCGCGGCCGACTTTACCCCGATCACGTTGATCGCGGTGAGCAGGCCGAGCGAGCCGATCACGATGGCCAGGCGCGCGCCGCCCCCGGCCGCGGCCGGCCAGAAGCGCACCACCGCATCGGCCAGGCCGTTGCTCAGCGCCGCCGCCGAACTGATCCGGGTCAGCCAGATCATCCAGCCGATCTCGAAGCCGGCGAAACGGCCGAACGCCTCGCGCGCATATAGATAGCTGCCGCCGGGTTCGTCGAAGTAACTGGCCGCCTGCGCGTAACACAGCACCAGCAGCGCCACCGCCACACCGGCCAGCAACACCGCCCACAGGCTCAACGGCCCGAGCAGGGCGGCGGTGGCGGCCGGCAGCAGGTAGATGCCGCTGCCGATCACGTCGTTGATCGACAACCCGACGATCTGCCAGCGGCTGACCGCGCGGACCAGCCCGGGTGCGGGCGCCTGGCTCACGACGCCGGCTCCACGGCCGGCAGCGCCCAGTCGGCCTGCAGGCGCCGGTAGGCATCGCGCGGCAGCAGCACGAACAGCGGCGCGGCCGACGGCCGCAGCCACGCCAGCAGCCGCTGCATGTCCGCTGGCTGCATCGCGGTGCAGCCGGCGGTGGGCGCGCCGGGCGCGCGCCACAGGTGGGCGAAGATGCAGCTGCCGGCGCCCGGCGTGGCCTGCGCGTTGTGCTGGATCACGAAGCCTTCGCGGTAGCGCTGGTCGCCGGCGTGTTGCAGGTCCAGGCGCATCGGTTCGGTGGACCCGGCCACCGCGGCGCTGCCGACCTTGTCGGCATCGACGATCTGGTTGTACAGCGGCGATCCGGGCACATCGATGCAGTAGTTGCTCTGCTGCATCGCCTGGTAGGGCATGGCGCTGTCGATGCGCGGCGCGTAGCCGAAGGCTTCGCCGATGGTGAACACGCCGGCCGGGCTGCGGCCATCGCCTTCGCGTTTCTGCGGGCCGTCGTCTTGTGCCGGATGCAGGCCCAGGCCCCAGGCGCTGCCGTGGCGGCCGAGGCTCACGTCGAAGGCCTTGCCCTGCGCGCGCCAGCCTTTCGCGTCGCGCTCGAACGCCTGCAACGTGCCCTGCGGGCTGTCCCAGTCCGGTGCCAGCACCAAGATCAGTTGCTGCGCGCGCTGCAGGGCCGGCACGGCGGTGTCGGCGGCCATGCCGGGCGCGGCGATCAGGGCGCACAGCAGTGCGAGGCCGATGCGCCAGGCGCGATGGCGGCTGGTGTGTTGTGGCGCGGTAGGGGACCGATGGAGCAGGGGCATGTGATCTCCGGGGGCGGCTTGGGCGCGAGGGCGCGCCTTGGGTGCAAGGTAGCGCAGTTGCGAGGCGGATGGCGCGCGCTGGTGCGGCGATCTTGTCGACGACTTGGCCGACGCGGTGGGTGGCGGGGAACTAGGCGTTGGCAACGCGTCGCCGTCGGTCTGGTTTTTTCGATTGCTTGTTTCCGCACCGAGCAAGATGCTCGTTGCCGTTGCCGTTGCCGTTGCCGTTGCCGTTGCTTCGGCTTTTGACTTGCCGGGTTCCCTTCCGAAGCGGCGGCCGGCCCGGGGAAAAACCCCGAAGGGGCGGCGCACATGGATGTGCGCCGTTCGCGGCAGGGGCAGGATGCCCCTTCCGCGAATCCCCGGGCTGGACGCGGACCCGGAGCGCGTTAGCGCGGAGGGCGCGAGGCAGGGTGTGCTTTCTTTTGGTTACTTTTCTTTGCACAAGCAAAGAAAAGTAACTCGCCGCAAGGCGAAAGCTTTGCTATTGCACTTGCTCTCGCTATCGCACTTGCTCATGCACTTGCTGTTACTACGGCGGCCGCTGGATTGTAGGAGTCAACTGTCATGCACCTGCGATGACAGGAGGAGCGTACGGGGCCTGATCGCGCGCGATGGCATTGAGCCAGCGCAGGAACTTGTGCATGCAGGCGACGATGGCGACCTTGGCCGGCTTGCCCGCTGCGCGCAGACGTGCGTAGGTGTTGGCCAAGGGGGATTTGGCGCGGATGCTGGCCCAGGTGGCCATGTACAGCACGCGCCGCACGTCGGCACGTCCACCTTTGATGCGGCGCTGGCCTTTCCAGCAACCGCTGTCGTGATTGAACGGGGCCAGCCCGACCAAGGCAGCGAGCTTGCGTGGCGGCAGCGTGCCCAGCTCTGGCAGCCGCGCGGCCAGAACCGCGCGCAGGATCGTCCCGAGCCCAGGCACCTTGGGTAGGCTCGAGCAGGTCTTGCCCTGCTGCTCGATCTCCTGCGTCAACGTCTGGATCTGCTGGTTCAGCAGGGCGATCACCTCTCGGCAGCGGTGTTGCGCCTTGGCGCTGGTAATGTGTTCCAAGCGCCGCCGATGGGCATCGCGCTGGCCCACCAGGGTGGCACGCAGGTCCAGCAGTTCGCGAAGAGACTGCTGGTGCCCGGGCACCACGGGCGTGGGGGTGGTCGGGATGTGCTGGGCGGCGATGGCCAGCAGGCGCGCGTCCAGGGCATCGGTCTTGGCATGCAGGCCCAAGGCCTGGGCGAGCTTGCGCGGACGATCGGCGGCCATCCGCACTGCCGGCAGGTCCGCCTCTCGGAGCACCTGCAGCACGGCATGTTCGTAGCCGCCACTGGCTTCCAGCACGATCCGCTCGCAGTCCATCCCAGCCAGACGTTGGGCCAGCGCACGCTGCCCCTGTGGCGTATTGGGCTGGGTCCAGGCCTGCTCGTCCGGCAGGACATGAATGACCAGCTCAGCCTTGGATACATCGATCCCGACATGGCGCCGCATAGACGTTCTCCGCAGTAGACTCATGGACGAGAGCGCTCCTGCCGATGCCCATGCTTGTGGAGTTCGAGCTCGTCACTCGGGCAACTGTTCGGGCTTGTCAGGCAGGAGAACCGGAGTGCGGCGGCGCTGACTCCTACTCGTGCTTGCTGGCACTGCGGCTAAACGGCCTGCCGCACTCCGCTCTCACCTACAACGATAGACCCTTATTTGACACAAGCGGCTTACGCCACGACATGCATGACCGATTACGTTGGTCGCGGCTGAATCCGCTTCTACGGTTCTTCTTGTCTGACACGAAAGCTTGAAGCAACAGCAAAGGCTTTCGCCCTTTCGGGCGAGTTACTTTGATCAGCCTTCGGCTGCTGAGAAGCGCTTCTTTGCTCGCGCAAAGAAAAGGTAACCAAAAGAAAGCGCGCCCTGCCTACGCGCCCTCCGCGCTGCGCGCTCCGGGTCCGCGAACCAGGCGGGATCCGCGGAAGGGGCATCCTGCCCCTGCCGCGGACGGCGCACGTCCATGTGCGCCGCCCTTCGGGTTTTTCCCGCCTGGTTCGCCGCTTCGGAAGGGAACCCGGTAAGTCAAAAGCAACAGCAAAAGCCACAGCCACAGCAACAGCAACAGCCACAGCCACAGCAAAGGCAACGACAACGGCAACGGCAACGGCAAAAGCGTTCGGCGAATGAGCGTTTTACGTACCTGAGACACAGACGCCGCATCTGCAGCGGCTTCCCGGTCGCTCGTCTATGGCACGAGGTTAGCGAACCAGCGAAGGCCGCAACACCGAATCGCGCGCGACCAATCGATGCGGCACCACATGATCGACATAGGCGCGCTCGGAACCAGCCCCTTGCCGGATCTCCCGCAACAACAGATCGATGGCCGCATCGGTCATGTCCGCCACCGGTTGATGGATGGTCGTCAGCTCCGGCCACACCATCGTCGACGCCGACGTGTCGTCGAATCCCACCACCGACAGATCCTGCGGCACCTTCAGGCGGCGACGATGCGCCACCGACACCACCGCCGAGGCCATGTCGTCGTTGCTCGCGAAAATCGCACTGGGGCGTGCCCGCAACGCCAACAGTCGCTCGGCGGCCTCGAGTCCGGCGCGATAGGTGAAGTCGCCCGGCTGCACGAGCGCGGCGTCGTAGTCGATGCCCGCATCCGCCAGGGCATCGCGGTAACCCTGCCAGCGGTGCGCACTGGCGGTCTGGTTCGGGTCGCCGGTGATGTAGCCGATGCGCGTATGCCCGTGCGCGATCAGGTGCGAGACCATGTCATGGCTGGCGCGGCGGTCGTCGATGTGCACGCAGGACAGCCTGTCGCTGAACCGGCTCGACGCAATGGAGACGACGGGAATGCCGGCGTCGACGAACACGGCGACGATGGCTTTCGATTCGCACAAGGGCGCGGGGAGAATCACCCCTGCCACGCTGCTGCAGAGCGTGCGTGCGGCCTCGCGGCGTGCCCGCGGACCCAGTCCGTCCCACGTGGCGATCACCAGTTGCGCCGCCACGCGGGTCGAACCACGCAGCGCGCCGACCAGCAGTTCGCGCAGATAGCTGGAGCTGGGATTGGTATAGATCAACGCGATGCAGGTGCGCTGCGCGGCGGCGAGCGCGCTGGCGGCCGGGTTGGGCCGGTAGTCCAGCGCGCGCACGCTGTGCGTCACTCGCTCGCGCGTGCTCTCGCGCACGCCGGCGTGACCGTGGGTGACGCGCGAGACGGTCATCGGCGAGACGCCCGCATGCGCCGCGACGTCGTCGATGGTGATGGCGTTCCCTCTTCGACGCGTCGTTTTGGGGGTGTTCTTCAAGGAATGCAGTCCTTTGTTGCGACGCATGATGACAAGCGATGTCCCGGGTGCGTAGTCTGCGCCGTGACGCGATGATAGCGCTATCAATCAGCGGCAGTCGGGCTCGGGGGGAGCCTTTATCGCGCGTCGTCTGGCAATCCTGAAACGGAGTTTTGAGTCGCAGCGACCGCAGAGCGCGCTGCGATGTTCGGCGTGGAAGACGGGCATCGCCCGTGCGTGCCTCTTAGGGGAGGGGCGGTACATCCATCGATCGCATGTCAGAGGGGAGAGTCATGAGCGCTTCTATGTTTCGTCGTAGCCCAGACCTGGGGGCTCGTCCATGAGCCGCACGCTGGCGAAGTTCAAATCCAGGGCCATGTTCACCTTCGTCGGTGGCGTCCTGGTCATCAATCCCGCATTCGCACAGGACGCGTCGACGCCCGCGCCGGCGGCAGAGCAACAGGCGCAGAGCAGCCCGACGCAGCTGGACACGGTCCAGGTCACCGGCCTGCGCAACAGCCTCAGCCAGGCGATGGACATCAAGCGCGACGCCGCGGGCGTGGTGGATGCCATCAGTGCCGAAGACATCGGCAAGTTCCCCGATACCAACCTGGCCGAGTCGCTGCAGCGCATCACCGGTATCTCCATCGAACGGCGCGATGGCGAAGGCGCGCAGGTCACCGCGCGCGGCTTCGGCCCGCAGTTCAACATGGTGACGCTCAACGGGCGGCAGATGCCGGGCGCCGATGCGTTCGGCGCTGCCGGCCAGGTCGCCATCGGCGGCGTCGATGGCGGTACCCGCGCCTTCAACTTCGCCCAGCTCGCCGCCGAGGCGATCAATGGCATCGAGGTCTACAAGACCAGCCAGGCCAACATGCCCAGCGGCGGCATCGGCGCCACCATCAACATCCTGACCGCGCGCCCGTTCGACCACCAGGGCATCGTCGCCAGTGCCGGCGCCAAGGCCGTCTCCGACCGCAGCCAGCCGTTCGACAACGACATCACCCCGGAACTGTCGGGCATCTTCAGCTACAGCAATCCGGACAAGACCTTCGGCGTCGGCGTGAGCGCGAGCTACCAGAAGCGCAAGGGCGGCTCGGTGCAGGCCACCGAGAACTATTGGAACGTGCAGCCGTGGACGGGCTCGATGCCCGGCAATCCGACCGTGGTCAATGCGCCGCAGATCGGCGCGCTGTACGCCCGCCCGAACGACCTGCGCTATGCGTTCTCCGAGTTCGAACGCGAGCGCGTCAACGGCCAGGCGGTGCTGCAGTTCGCACCCACCGACAGCCTGACGCTGACCCTGGACTACACCTACTCGACCAACGAGATCACCGAGAATCGTGGCGAGCAGGGCATGTGGCTGCAGAACAGCAACTACACCGATGTGACGTTCGATACCAGCGGCGCGGTGGCCGTGCCGACCTACATCCGCGAGATCGCCGGCACCAAGGATTTCGGCCTTGAGCAGCAGCGCAGCATGCAGAAGTACAAGCTGGGCTCGCTCGGTCTGAATGCGGTGTGGAACGTGACCGACCGGCTCAAGCTCAGCTTCGACGCGCACGACTCGAAGAACGAAAGCCGTCCGAACGATCCGCTGACCGGTGGCGGCTCCCTCTTCATGAGCATCGCCGGCACCAACAACTGCACCACCGGGCCGCACTGCGGCGGCTCCTGGGTGCAGGAGCTGAACTTCAACAATGGCCTGCCGATCGGCACCCAGGTCTGGTATCCGAGCGACGCCGCTGCCGCGGCCAAGGCCAATGGCGTGGTCAATCCGGGCTTCGTGCCCGGCGAGATCGGTTCGCAGGTGCTGCGGGTCAACTCGCAGAGCCAGATCAGCCAGATCAAGCAGGCGCGCGTCGACGGGGAATGGAGCTTCGACCAGGGCCGCTTCCAGTTCGGCGTGGACACCAACAAGTCGACCACCCACCGCATCCAGGCCGCCGAGGCGTACTCCACGCTGGGCGACTGGGGCGTGGCCAACGTCGATCGGGATACCGCCGGCGGCCTGATGAACCTGATGCAGCCGGTCAACATCATCGGCCTGTTCCATGACTACGGCGGGACGAGTTGGCCGGCATGGCGCGGCGATGCGGGCCGGCTGGCGGAATGGGCGGCCAGCCAGTACGGCGTCGGCCTGGGCGTGAGCCCGCAGCGCGCCGCCGACAACTTCGTGGAGGAGAAGACCCGCTCGGCGTACTTCCAGGTGGAACTGGATGGCGAGCTGGCCGGTCGGCGCACCAATACACGGCTTGGCGTGCGCTACGAAACCACCGACGTGGTGTCGACCTCGATCATCGCCACGCCCGAGGCGATCGAGTGGCAGTCCAACAACGACTTCCGCGTGGTGCTGTCCAACGAGCAGCAGCCGTTCAGCGAGAAGACCACGTACAGCTACATCCTGCCCAACCTGGATTTCAGCATCGACCTCACCGATACGCTGAAAGGCCGCGTCTCCTTCGGCAAGAGCATCGCGCGCGCGCCGATCGGCAATCTGTATGCCGGCCCCGGGGCGCAGCAGCCGTTCGGCTCGGTGCTGATCGATCCGTCCTCGCGGGCCAGCGGCAACGCGCAGAATCCGTCGCTGAAGCCGCTGGAGTCCGACAACCTCGACCTGGCGCTGGAGTGGTACTTCGCCGATGCGAGCTACCTGTCGGTGACGTACTGGAACAAGTCGGTCAACAACTTCATCGGCAACACCGTCGTGCAGGAGAATCTGTACGGCCTGCGCGATCCCACCTCGGGTCCGGACGCGAAGTCGGCGCTGGCGTTCCTCACCAGCGGCGCTTGTCTGGCCCAGGTCGGCCCGGCCAATGCGGCGGCCTGCTCGGCCAACGACACCTCGCTGTTCACCGCGCTGGCCCTGCTGCGCAACAACCCGGCCGGCCTGGCCGCCTACAACGGCACCGGTGCGCAGGTGCTGGCGACCGAAGCGGCCTACGATCTCTACGGCGAGGCCGACGATCCGCTGTACGAGTTCAACGTCAACCGTCCGATCAACCAGAACCAGGCCAAGCTGCACGGCTGGGAGCTCGGCGGGCAGTACTTCCTCGGCGACACCGGGTTCGGCATCCTCGCCAACTACACCATCGTCAAGGGCGACGTCGGCTACGACAACGGTGGCGACCCGGGCATCGACCAGTTCGCGCTCACCGGCCTGAGCGACACCGCCAACGCGGTGCTGATGTACGAGAAGTACGGCTGGTCGGTGCGCCTGGCCTGGAACTGGCGCGACCAGTACCTGATCCTGGCCAACCAGGGTACCAGCCGCAATCCGTACTATGTGGAACCCTACGAACAGTGGGATCTCAGCGTGAACTACACGTTGAACGATCACTGGTCGTTCGGGCTGGAGGCGATCAACCTGACCGGCGAGGACGTACGCTGGCGCTCGCGCACCTCGAAGATGATCGTGAAGCTGGCCGACCAGAGCCCGCGTTATATGCTGGGCGTTCGCTATAAGTTCTGAACAAGGCGGAGAGGTTCTCTTCGCATGTCGCCACGGGCGCCGCTGCGATTGCGGCGGCGCCCCGTGCCGGACTCCAGAGGGGAGTGCGCACCACCATGCCGCGTTACGAGATGCTCAACAACATCGCCCATCGCGACCTGCGCGTGGCCACCGACTTCGGTCCGGAGTTCGGCGACGCGGTGGGGATGGTGCCGGCCTACCCCAGCGAGTACGCCGAGCTGCAGCGGGAATATCCGATCTTCCTGCGCAAGGATCCGGCGGACGGCGCCTGGCAGTCGGTGGTGCTGCTGGGGTTCGAGCAGCACGAGAACCTGTTCCTGCAGGAGCGGCGCTGGACGGCCTCCTATCTCCCTGGGGCGGCGGCCAAGGGGCCGTTCCTGATCGGCTTCCAGGAGCAGCGCATCGACGGCGTGCTGACCCAGGACGCGGTGCTGCACGTGGACATGGAGCATCCGCGGGTGACGGCGCTGCAGGGCGAGCCGGTGTTTCTGCCGCAGGGCGGCAACACGCCCTATCTCGACCACATCGCCGGCGTGCTGCGCGGTATCCACGAAGGCCATGCATTCGGCGCGGAGATGTTCGCCGCGCTCGATGCACACGGCTTGATCCAGCCGGTGGCGCTCGACGTGCAGCTCGATGCGCAGCACCGCGTCGGCGTGAACGGCCTGCACGCGATCGACCGTGAGCGCCTGGCCCAACTGGACGGCGCCGCGCTGGCCGCGCTCAACCGCGCCGGCTATCTGGAAGGCGCGTACCTGATGCTGGCCTCGCTGCACAACATGCGCCGCCTGATCGCCGAGAAGCAGCGGCGCCTGCGCCTGCAGGATGCCGCCGGCGCGGCAGGCAGGAACTGAGCGTGCCGGACGGCGCAGCCATGCGGACACTGGAGGGCGTGCAGCCCACCGCGCTGCCACTGCAGGACCTGGTGGCGGCCGGGGAGCCGGTGGTGTTGCGCGGCATCGCGCGCGACTGGGGACTTGTCCAGGCCGGCTTGCGCTCCACGCAGGACGCCCTGTCCTACCTGCGCGGCTTCGATACGGGCGTGCCTGTTCCATATTCCTTCGGCGAGCCCGGGATCGAAGGACGCCCGTTCTACAACGCCGACTTCACCGCGTTGAATTTCGAGGTCCGCCGCGGAACGCTCACGCAGGTGCTGGAGGCGATCGCCGCGACCTTCGAGGATCCGCGGCCGCCCACGTACTATGTCGCGTCGCTGCCGATCGAGCGGGCGCTGCCCGGCTTCGCCCAGGCCAACGACGCCGGCCTGGCCGGGCAGGGCGTCGATGCGCCGCCGAGCATCTGGATCGGCAACCGGGTGACGGCGTCCTGTCATTTCGACACGCCGGACAACCTGGCCTGCTGTGCGGTGGGCCGGCGCCACGTCACCCTGTTTCCGCCCGAGCAGATCGACAACCTGTATCCGGGGCCGCTGGAGCCGACGCCGGGCGGCCAGGTGGTCAGCGTGGTCGATGTCGACCGCCCCGACTTCGCGCGCTATCCGCGTTTCCGCGATGCGCTGGCCAGCGCACGGCACGCAGAGCTGGAGCCGGGCGATGCGCTGTTCATCCCCAGCATGTGGTGGCACCACGTACGCAGCCTCGCGCCGTTCAACGTGCTGGTGAACTACTGGTGGCGCAGTGCGCCGGCGTTCCTGCCCTCGCCGCTGACGGCGTTGCAGCACGCGATGTGGGCGTTGCGCGATCTGCCGGCGCGCGAGAAGCAGGCCTGGGCCAAGCTCTTCGACTACTACGTGTTCGGCCCCGGCGAACGCGCAGGCCAGCACCTGCCCGAGGCCGCCCGGGGCGAACTGGCCCCGTTCGACGAGGCACGGGCACGCCGCACGCGCGCGCAGCTGTTGGCGCGGCTCAACCGTTGATGGGGACTTTGTCGTGAACCTAGCCAACACCACGGACGGACGCATCCGCAAGGTCGTCATCGCCGGCGGCGGCACCGCGGGCTGGCTGGCCGGCTGCGCGCTGGCCCACCAGTTCCGCGATCGCCTGGACATCACCCTGGTGGAGTCCGAGCAGATCGGCACCGTGGGCGTCGGCGAGTCGACCGTGCCGCCGATCCGCGCCTTCCACCGCTTTTTGCAGATCGACGAACAGGAATTCCTGCGCGCCGTCGCCGGCACGTTCAAGCTGTCGATCTCGTTCGAACATTGGCGCCGCCCCGGCGATCGCTTCATCCATCCGTTCGGCACGATCGGGCAGGGCACCTGGGCCACGCCGTTCCATCATTTCTGGCTGGACAGCCTGCGCCGCGGCATGCCGTCGGACCTGGGCGATTTCTGCCTGGAGAGCGTGGCCTCGCGTGCGGACCGGTTCTCGCTGGAGACGCAACCGCAGGTCAACTACGCCTATCACTTCGATGCCGCGCTCTACGCGAAGTTCCTGCGCAAGAAGGCCGAAGGGTACGGCCTGTGCCGGGTCGAGGGACAGATCCGCGAGGTCCGGCAACATGCGCACGACGGCTCGGTCGCGGCGCTGCTGCTGGAAGACGGGCAGCTCATCGAGGGCGATCTGTTCATCGACTGCACCGGATTCCGCGGCCTGCTGACCGAGCAGACCCTGCACACCGGCTACGAAGACTGGCGCGAATGGTTGCCCAGCGATCGCGCCGTGGCGGTGCAGACCGAGGCGGTCGCGCCGCCGGTGCCGTATACCCGTGCCATCGCGCACGAGGCTGGGTGGCGTTGGCATATCGCCCTGCAGCACCGGGTCGGGTGCGGGTTGGTGTTCTCCAGCCGGCACATGTCCGACGACGAGGCGCACGCCAAGCTGCTGCGCGACGTCGACGGCCCGCCGCTGCGCGACCCGTGGCTGGTGCCGTTTCGCAGCGGGCGCAGGCTGCAGGCCTGGAACAGGAACGTGGTGGCGCTGGGCCTGGCCAGCGGCTTCATCGAGCCGCTGGAATCGACCAGCATCCACCTGACCATCAGTGCGGTGGTGCGCCTGATCCAGCTGTTTCCCCACGAGGGCATCAGCCCGGCGCTGGTGGAGCTGTACAACACGGTCAGCCGCCAGGAGATGGAGCACGTGCGCGATTTCATCATCCTGCACTACCACGCCACCCAGCGCGACGAGCCGATGTGGAAAGCCTGCCGCGAAATGGCGCTGCCGGAGTCGCTGGCGATTCGGCTGCGCGCCTGGCGCGAACGGGCGCACGCCTGGCAGGGCCCGGGCGAGTTGTTCCGCGTGGACTCCTGGACCAGCGTGTTGCTGGGGCAGGGCATCCAGCCGGGACCGCCGCATCCGCTGGCCGCCGCCATCGGCGACGCGGATCTGCGCACGCTGCTGACGCGGATCCGGCAGCCGCTGCAGCAGGCCAGCGCGGCGATGCCGTCGCAGGCGGAGTTCATCGAACGCTATTGCAAGGCGTCGCCCGAGGTCTGGCAACGGAGCAGTTCCCTGGCGTAACGGCACCCACGCTGTCGTCCAAAAATGATAGCGCTAACGAAAAGGCGGTACGACGTGGAAGAAAGGGAACTGGTAGCCGGAATCGATGCGGGGACGCAGAGCCTGAAGGTCGTGGTCTACGACCCGGTCGGGCGCAGCGTCGTGGCCAGCAGCAGTGCGCCGCTGGAGTTGCATTCCGCCGCCGATGGCAGCCGTGAACAACATCCGGCCGACTGGGTCGCGGCCCTGCAGGTCTGCTTCCACGCCATCGATCCTGCGCTGCGCTCGCGCCTCGCCGCGCTGGCGGTCTCCGGCCAGCAGCATGGCTTCGTGCCGGTCGATGCGGCAGGCGAGGTGCTGGCACCGGCCAAGCTGTGGTGCGACACCAGCACCTCGGCCGAGTGCGTGCAGATCATGGACGCGCTCGGCGGCGCGGCGCGCACCATCGCGCTGGCGGGCAATCCGATCCTCACCGGTTACACAGCCTCCAAGCTGCCGTGGACCAAGACGCACCGGCCCGAGGCCTATGCGCGGCTCGCCACGATCCTGCTGCCGCACGACTACCTCAACTTCGTGCTGACCGGCCAGCGCTTCTGCGAGTACGGCGACGCCTCGGGCACGGGCTGGCTGGACGTGCGCACGCGCACCTGGTCGACCGAGCTGTTGCGCGCCACCGATCCGCAGCGCGATCTGGCGGCTTGCCTGCCGCGTTTCGCCGCGCCCGATGCCTTGTTCGACATCGACCCCGCCGCCGCGCACATGTTCGGTCTGCCGGCGACGCTGAAGGTCGCCGTCGGCGGCGGCGACAACATGATGGCGGCCATCGGCACCGGCTGCGTCGTGCCCGGCCGCCTGGCGATGAGTCTGGGCACCTCCGGCACCCTGTTCGCCTACTCCGACACGCCGGTGGTCGACCCGGACGGTGCGTGGGCCGCGTTCTGCTCCTCCACCGGCGGCTGGTTGCCGCTGATCTGCACGATGAACTGCACCGTGGCGACCGAGCAGGTCGCCGCCGCGTTCGGCTTCAGCACACGCGACGGCGATGCGCATCTGCACGCCACCGCGCCCGGTGCCGACGGCCTGGTGATGCTGCCGTTCCTCAATGGCGAGCGCACGCCGGACCTGCCGTTGGGCAAGGGCCTGCTGGCGGGCCTGGACACGCACAACATGACCCCGGCCCACCTCTATCGCGCGGCGATGGAAGGGGCGACCTACAGCCTGAAGTACGGCTTCGACGCGTTCGTGCGTGCCGGCATGCAGTTCGAGCGCATCGTGCTGACCGGCGGCGGCAGCAACAGCGGCGCGTGGCGGCAGCTGGTGGCCGATGTGTTCGGCCTGCCGGTGGACGTGCCCACGCAGCCGGAAGGCGCGGCGTTCGGTGCGGCCTTGCAGGCGCTGTGGGCCGTGGGCCTGGCACGCGGCGATGCCGCTTCCATTGCCGACATCGCGCAACAGCATGTGGCGGTCGATCCGCAGCTGTCCGCCCGTCCGGATCCGGCGCGCACCCAGGCCTATGCCGCGGCCTATGCACGCTTCCTGCGCCACCTCGACGCCTGCCTGCCGCTGTTCCGCGGCTGATTGCCCGTTTCGCACGCCCTCCCACCACGACAGGAACCCGCACCATGCACACTCAGCCCTTCATCGGCGCCAAGGAATATTTCTCCGGTATCGGCCGCATCCCCTTCGAAGGCCGCGGCTCGGACAACCCGCTGGCCTTCAAGGTCTACGACGCCAACAAGGTCGTCGGCGGAAAGACCATGCAGGACCATCTGCGCTTCGCAGTCTGCTACTGGCACACCTTCTGCAACGCCGGGCAGGATCCGTTCGGCCCGGGCACGCGCCATTTCCCGTGGGAGGTCGGTGCGCCGCTGGCCAGCGCCGAGGCGAAAGTGGATGCGGCGTTCGAGTTCTTCACCAAGCTCGGCGTGCCGTACTGGTGCTTCCACGACATCGACCTGGCGCCGGACGCTGACGATGCCGGGCAGTACGAGAAGAACCTCAAGCACATGGTGGGCCTGGCCAAGGCGCGCCAGGACGCGACCGGCATGAAGCTGCTGTGGGGCACGGCGAATCTGTTCTCGCATCCGCGCTACATGAACGGTGCCGCGACCAATCCCGATTTCGCCGTGGTGGCGCGCGCCGCCGTGCAGGTCAAGGCGGCGCTGGAAGCGACGGTGGAACTGGGCGGCGAGCATTACGTGTTCTGGGGCGGCCGCGAAGGCTATGCCTCGCTGGTCAACACGCAGATGAAACGCGAACTCGAGCACTTCGCGCGCTTCCTCACCATGGCGCGCGACTACGGCCGCAGCATTGGCCTGAAGGGCAACTTCCTGATCGAGCCCAAGCCGATGGAGCCGATGAAGCACCAGTACGACTTCGACAGCGCGACGGTGGCGGGCTTCCTGAAGCAGCACGGCCTGGACAAGGACTTCAAGCTCAACATCGAGGCCAACCACGCCACGCTGTCCGGCCACACCTTCGAGCACGACCTGCAGGTCGCCTCCGACCACGGCCTGCTGGGCAGCATCGACGCCAACCGCGGCAATGCGCAGAACGGCTGGGATACCGACCAGTTCCCGACCGACCTGTACGACACCGTGGGCGCCATGCTGGTGGTGCTGCGCCAGGGCGGCCTGGAGGGCGGCCTGAACTTCGACGCCAAGGTGCGCCGCGAGTCTACCGAGCTGGAGGATCTGTTCATCGCCCACATCGGTGGCATGGACGCGTTCGCCCGCGGGCTGGAAGTCGCCCATGCGTTGCTCAACGATTCGCCGTGGGAGCGCTGGCGCCAGGAGCGCTATGCCAGCTTCGACAGCGGCGCCGGCGAGCAGTTCGCGCGCGGTGCGCTCGGCCTCGCCGAGCTGGCCGCACTGGGCGCGAAGGGCGGCGAGCCGCGGCAGATCAGCGGCCGCCAGGAGCGTTACGAGAACCTGATCAACCAGTACCTGCTGCGCTGAGCGCGGCGGCAAGGAGCAGCGCCGTGACCGACACCGATTCCACCCGCCACAGCGGCGCGTTGCTGGCCGCGCTGCTGCTGGCGCTCGCCGTGTGCAAGGGCGACGTCCAGGCCGCGGCGCCCGCCGCGGCAGAGGCCAGCCCCTGGCCCAGCGTGCGCTGGCCGCTGCCCGAGGATCCCGCGCTGGAACAGCGCCTCACCGACCTGATCGCCACCATGACGTTGGAGGAAAAGGTCGGCCAACTGGTGCAGGGCGATATCGGCAGCCTCACCCCGGAGGATGTGCGCACCTATCGGTTGGGGTCGATCCTGGCCGGCGGCAATTCCGATCCCGGCGGCCGCTACGATGCCGCGCCGGCCGAGTGGCTGGCGCTGGCCGATGCGTTCTATGCGGCGTCGATGGACACGTCGCACGGCGGCAAGGCGATTCCGGTGCTGTTCGGCATCGATGCGGTGCACGGGCAGAGCAACATCGTCGGCGCCACCCTGTTTCCGCACAACATCGGCCTGGGCGCGACCCGCAACCCGGCGTTGCTGCGCCGGATCGGCGAAATCACCGCGCTGGAGACCCGTGCCACCGGCATGGAGTGGACCTTCGCGCCGACCGTGGCGGTGCCGCAGGACGACCGCTGGGGGCGTACCTACGAGGGCTATTCCGAGTCGCCGGACGTGGTGGCCAGCTACGCCGGTGCGATGGTCGAGGGGCTGCAGGGCAAGGTGGGTACGCCGGACTTCCTAGATGGGCGCCATGTGATCGCCTCGGTCAAGCACTTCCTGGGCGATGGCGGCACCAGTGACGGCCGCGACCAGGGCGACACCAAAATCGGCGAAGCCGAACTGGTCCGTATCCATGCTGCGGGCTATCCCCCGGCCATCGCCGCCGGCGCGCAGACCGCGATGGCCTCGTTCAACAGCGTCAACGGCGAAAAGATGCACGGCCACAAGACCTACCTGACCGATGCGCTGAAGGGGCGCATGCACTTCGGCGGTTTCGTGGTCGGCGACTGGAACGGCCACGGACAGGTCAAGGGCTGCACGCCGACCGATTGCCCGGCCACCATCAACGCCGGCCTGGACATGGCCATGGCCTCGGACAGTTGGAAGGGCTTCTACACCACCACGCTGGCGGCGGCGAAGAACGGCACCATCTCGCAACGGCGCCTGGACGATGCGGTGCGCCGGATCCTGCGGGTCAAGATGCGGCTGGGCCTGTTCGAGGCGGGCAAGCCGTCGGCGCGCGCGGTCGGTGGGCAGTTCGCGCTGATCGGCGCGCCGGCGCATCGCGCGGTGGCGCGGCAGGCGGTGCGCGAGTCGCTGGTGCTGCTGAAGAACCAGGGCGGTCTGCTGCCGCTGTCGCCGAAGCAGCGCATCCTGGTGGCCGGCGACGGTGCCAACGACGTCGGCAAGCAGGCCGGCGGCTGGACGCTGAACTGGCAGGGCACCGGCACCACCCGCAAGGATTTCCCGAATGCGGACACCATCTACGAGGGCTTCGCGCAGCAGGCCAAGGCCGCGGGCGGCGAGGCCGTGCTTTCGGTCGACGGCACGTACGCCACCAAGCCGGACGTCGCGGTGGTGGTGTTCGGCGAGAATCCCTACGCGGAGTTCCAGGGCGATCGGCCGACCCTGGCCTACAAGCCGGGCGACGACACCGACCTGGCGCTGATCAAGCGGCTCAAGGCCGACGGCATTCCGGTGGTCGCGGTGTTCCTCAGCGGGCGCCCGCTGTGGGTCAACCGCGAACTCAACGCGGCCGATGCCTTCGTGGCGGCGTGGCTGCCCGGCTCGGAAGGCGCGGGTATCGCCGACGTGTTGCTGCGCACTGCGCAGGGCGGCGTGCAGCACGACTTCAAGGGCACGCTGAGCTTCAGTTGGCCGCGCACGGCCACGCAATACGCCAACAACGTGGGGCAGAAGGGCTACGACCCGCTGTTCGCCTTCGGCTACGGCCTGCGCTATGCCGACAACGGCAACCTGGCCAGGTTGCCGGAAGTCTCCGGCCTCACCGGCAACGAAGCTGCGGCCGGCGTGTTCTTCGTCCGCGGCGCGGCCGGCCCGGGCATGGCGCTGCGCCTGGAAGGCAGCACCGGGCAGGGCGTCACCGTCACCCGCGTGCCGGAATCGCTCGACGGCGCGCTGCTGAAGGTTACTGGCGTGGACCACCTGGCGCAGGAGGATGGCCGCCGCCTCGCCTGGTCGGGTGGACGCGAGGCGGTGGTCGCGCTGCAGTCGCATACGCCGCTGGACCTGCAGCGCGAGAGCAATGGCGACTTGATGCTGGTGACCACGCTGCGCGTGGACGCCGCCCCGCAGGGCGAGGCGTGGCTGGCGGTCGGCTGCGGCAGCGGCTGCGCCGCGCGGGTGGCGATCGGGCCGACGCTGACAGCCCTGCCGGTCGGCCAGTGGAAGCGCGTGGGCGTGCCGCTCAAGTGCCTGGCGGCGGCCGGCGCGGATCTGAGCAAGCTGGATCGTCCGTGGGCATTGACCACGGCGGGCGCGATGACGCTGTCGGTGTCGCGGGTCGCGCTCGGCGCATTGAACGAAGCGGAGAGCACTGTCGCATGCCCGAGCGCGTGAGCCTGCGTCCTGCGTCAGCGCCCCTTGGGTGGGCCGGCGACCGAACCGCGCAGCACCAGCCGGTGCGGGACCACGTGGTCGCTGGACATGCGTGCGTCGTCGCGCTTGCGGCGGATGCTGCGCAGCAGGATGTCGATGGCGGCATCGGCCATCGAGGCGATCGGTTGGTGGATGGTGGTGAGTTCCGGCCACACGGTGGTGGCGGCCGAGGTGTCGTCGAAGCCGACCACCGACAGGTCGCGCGGCACTTCCAGGCCGCGCCGGTGCGCGACGGAGATCGCCGCCGCGCCCATGTCGTCGTTGCTGGCGAAGATCGCGGTCGGCGGCCGCCGCTGCGACAGCAGCTTTTCGGCGGCGGCCAACCCCGAGCGGTAGGTGTAGTCGCCCTGCTGGACCAGGCCGGGTTCGACCTTCAGCCCGGCCTCCTGCAGCGCGGTGACGAAGCCCTCGTAGCGCCGCGCACTGGCGCTGAGGTCCTGGCGCCCACGGATGAAGCCGATGCGCCGGTGGCCGTGCTGGATCAGGTGTTCGGCCATCTCCTTGCCGGCATGGAAGTCGTCGATGCGCACGCAGGAGATCGCGTCGCTGAGGCGCCCGGCGGCGATCGCGATCACCGGGATGCCGGCCTTCACCAGTTCGCTCACCGCCGCCTGCGATTCGCACAACGGCGGCGGCAGGATCACGCCATCCACGCGCCCGCCCAGGGCACGCGCGGCCTTGCGCTCGGCATCGGGGTCCAGGTCTTCCCAGTAGTGGATGACCAACTGGATGGCGGCGTTGGAGGCGACGCGCAGCAGGCCGACCAGCAGCTCGCGCAGGTAGGCGCCGCTGGGATTGGTGTAGATCAGGGCGATGCGGGTGTGCTGCGCGGCGGCCAGCGAACTGGCGGCCAGGTTGGGCGTGTAGCCCAGTTCGCGCACCGCGCGCATCACGCGCTCGCGGGTGGCATCGCGCACCTTGCCCTGGTTGATCGCGCGCGACACGGTCATCGGCGAAACCCCGGCCAAGGCCGCCACCTCGTCGATCGTCACCCCGCTGGTCTTGCGGCGGACCGCTTTCTTCGGCTTGTCCAAAACGCGTTCCCTTTGTTGTTCCTGACGCTGCCGCGCCGCGGGTATGCCGTCAGCTTACAAGGTTTGCTGGCGGCGCTTGGGCGCCGTCCGCATGTCATGCGGTGTCAGTGGATGGCATGCGCTGCCATGGTGCTGATGGTCTGCGCGGGCAGCCTGCGCGCGGAGGACGGCGCAGCGCTGTGGCTGCGTTACCTGCCCTCGCAAGGCGCCGCACGTGCGGATGGCGACACGCACCTGGACGAGGTGGTGGCGCCGGCGCGGACGCCGACGCAGCGCGTGGCGCGCGACGAGCTGGTGCGTGGCCTCACCGGCCTGCTGGGGCGCGCCCCGGCGATGCGTGCGGGCGCAAGCAGCGATCACGCGGTGGTACTGGGCACGCCACAGTCGTCGCCAGCGCTTGCGCCATTTCGCGAGGAGATCGCGGCGCTGGGCGAGGAGGGCTACCTGCTCAAGCGCGTCCGCATCGATGGGCACGCGGTGCTGCTGGTGGGCGCACGCCGCGATATCGGCGTGCTGTATGGGGTGTTCCATCTGCTGCGCCTGCTGCAGACCGGCGCGTCGCTCGACGCGCTCGATGTGCGCGAGTCGCCACGGATCCGGCTGCGCGTGCTCGACCATTGGGACGACCTGGACGGCCATGTCGAGCGCGGTTATGCCGGCCGCTCGTTGTGGGACTGGCAGAGCCTGCCGGAGTGGCGCGACCCGCGCTACACCGACTACGCGCGCGCCAATGCCTCGATCGGCATCAACGGCACCGTGCTGAACAACGTCAACGCCAATGCGCAGAGCCTGGCGCCGGCCTACCTCGCCAAGGCCGCGGCGCTGGCGGACGTGTTCCGGCCCTACGGCATCCGCGTGTACCTCAGCGCACGCTTCAGCGCACCCATCGAAGTGGGCGGGTTGAAGACCGCCGATCCGCACGACCCGGCCGTGCAGCGCTGGTGGCGCGACAAGGCCGCCGAGATCTACGCGCGCATTCCGGATTTCGGCGGCGTCCTGGTCAAGGCCAATTCGGAAGGTCAGCCCGGCCCGCAGGACTATGGCCGTTCGCACGCCGACGGCGCCAACCTGCTGGCCGATGCGCTGGCGCCGCACGGCGGCGTGGTGATGTGGCGGGCCTTCGTCTACGCCCACGACGTGCCGGTGGACCGCGCCATGCAGGCCTACACCGAGTTCGTCGGCCTCGACGGCGCCTTCCGCCCGAACGTGATCGTGCAGGTCAAGAACGGGCCCATCGACTTCCAGCCGCGCGAGCCCTTCCATCCGCTGTTCGGCGCGATGCCGCGCACGCCGCTGATGCTGGAGGTGCAGATCACCAAGGAGTACCTCGGCTTCGCCACGCACCTGGTGTACCTGGGGCCGCTGTACGAGGACGTGCTGCAATCCGACACCCATGCCCGCGGCGCGGGATCCACGGTGGCGGACGTGGTGGATGGCACATTGGAAGGCCATGTCCTGACCGGCATCGCCGGCGTCGCCAACATCGGCAACGACCGCACCTGGAGCGGCTCGCACTTCGACCAGGCCAACTGGTACGCCTTCGGCCGCCTGGCCTGGAATCCGCACCAATCCGCCCGCGCCATCGCCTCGGACTGGGTGGCGATGACGTTCTCGCCGGCACCGGAGGTGGTGCAGCCCATCGTCGGGATGATGATGGGCTCGCGCGAGGCCGCGGTGAACTACATGACCCCGCTGGGCCTGCACCACCTGATGGCGCGCGGCCACCACTACGGTCCCGGCCCCTGGGTGGACGGCGGCCCGCGCGCGGACTGGACCGCGGTGTACTACCACCGCGCCGATCGCGATGGCATCGGTTTCGATCGCACTGCGCATGGCAGCAATGCGGTGAGCCAGTACGCGCCGGACGTGGCGGCAGTGTATGGCGACACGACGCGGGTGCCCGAGTCGCTGCTGCTGTGGTTCCACCACGTGCCGTGGGACCACCGCATGGCCTCCGGACGACCGTTGTGGGACGAACTGGTCGGCCGCTATGCGCTGGGCGTGCGCCAGGTGCAGACCATGCAGGCCACCTGGGATGGGCTGCGCGGCAAGGTGGACGCCGAGCGGCATGCGCAGGTGGCGGCGTTCCTGCGCATCCAGCTGCGCGAAGCGCAGTGGTGGCGCGATGCCAGCGTGGCGTACTTCCAGTCGGTCAGCGGGCGACCGTTGCCCGCGGGCGAAGCCGCGCCACCGCACCCGTTGGCCTGGTACCAGGACCTGCAGTTTCCCTCCGCACCGGGAGATGGACGATGAAGCCGACCATGTGGAGGGGCTGGCTGCTGGCGGCGGCCTTGGGATGCTGCGCCACGCCCTGCATGGCACAAGACGCGGCGCCACCGCTGTTGCATCCGCTGTTCCAGGATCACGCGGTGTTGCAGCGCGACCGGCCGCTGCCGGTGTGGGGCGACGCCGCGCCGGGTGCCACGGTGTCGGTGACCTTTGCGCGGCAGTCGGTCAGCGCGCGTGCCGACGCCGGTGGCCGCTGGCGTGCCACGTTCAAGCGGGTCGCCGCGGGCGGTCCTTACGACATGACCGTGCGCGCGGGACTGGCGCGCCAGGTCGTGCGCGATGTGCTGGTGGGCGATGTGTGGCTGTGTTCCGGGCAGTCGAACATGGAGCTGCCGGTGTGGCGCGCGCTGGATGCGAGCCGCGAACTGGCCGCGGTCGCCGAGCCCAGCATCCGTCTGTTCACCGTGCCCAAGGCCGCGGCGGTCGCGCCGCAGGATGCGTTCGCGGCTGCGGTCGCATGGCAACCCGCGGCGCCGGACACGGTGCGCGAGTTTTCGGCCGCGTGCTTCTACTTCGCACGCGAACTGCAGAAGACGGTCAAGGTGCCGATGGGGCTGATCCAGTCGGCCTGGGGCGGTGCGCGGATCGAGGCCTGGACCAGCGCCGACGCCCTGCGTGCGCAGGGTGGCATGGACGAGGCGCTGGACGTGCTGGCGCTGTCTGCCACCGACCCCATCGCGGCGAGCGCACGCTGGGGCCGGCATTGGCAGCAATGGTGGACCACGCGCGCCGTTGCCAGGCCGGCCGATACGCCATGGCAGCCCGGCACTGGCGGCACCGGGTGGCAGGACGCGCCAGAGGCGCTCGGCGCATGGGAGCGCTGGGGCGTGCCGGCGCTGGCCGACTACAACGGCATGGTCTGGTACCGCACGCAGGTCACCCTGACCGCCGCGCAGGCGGCGCAGGACGCACGGCTGGTGCTGGGGCCGGTCGACGAAACCGACATGACCTGGGTCAACGGCGTGGCCGTGGGCAGCCAGAACGCGCCAAGCGATCCGCGCCGGTATGCGCTTCCGCCCGGCCTGTTGAAAGCGGGCAGCAACACGGTGGTCGTCAACGTGCTGGATACCTACGGCGAGGGCGGGCTGGCAGGCCCGGCGAGCGCCCATGCCGTGCAGTTGGACGCCGGCACGCGGATCGTCCTAGATGCGCATTGGCAGTATCGGGTCGCCCCCGATCCACAGTCCCCGCCGCTGGCGCCGTGGCACGCGGCCTCCGGCATGTCGACCTTGTACAACGGCATGATCGCGCCGTTGGGGCGTTACGGGCTGCGCGGCATGCTGTGGTATCAGGGCGAATCCAACACCGGCGAGGGCGCGGCCTATGCGACGCGGTTGCGTGGCTTGCGCGACGACTGGCGCGGGCAGTTCGGCGCAAAGATGCCGCTGCTGGTGGTGCAGCTCGCCGGCTACGGCCTGCCGCCGCAGGCCCCAGTGGAGAGCGGCTGGGCGCAGGTGCGCGAGGCGCAGCGCCGCGTGGCCGCGGAAGACCCGCACAGCGGCCTCGCGGTGGCCATCGACATCGGCGATGCCTACGACATCCATCCGCCGAACAAGCAGGAACTGGGGCGGCGCCTGGCGCGGGCGGCGCGCCACGTGGTCTACGGCGAACGCGCGCTGGCGCCGTCCGGCCCGAGGCCACGCACGGCAGCGCGCACGCAGGGCGCCGTGCGCATCGTGTTCGACGACGTCGACGGCCGCCTGGTCACGACCGGGGCGAGCGGCCCCATCGGCTTCGAACTCTGCGATGCCCAGGCGCAGCGCTGTACCTATGCCGACGCGGCGCTGGACGGGCGCACCGTCGTCCTGCGCAGTCCCCAGGTAGCCGCCGCCGCACGCGTGCGCTACTGCTGGGCCGATGGCCCGGTCTGCACGCTGCGCGACCGTTCCGGTGCGCCGGCAGGACCGTTCGAACTCGCACTGTCCGAAGGAGTTCACTGATGCGCCCGTTGCTCGCCACGGCCGTCCTGCTGTTGTCCGCTGCGCTGCAGCCGCTGTGGGCCGCGCCCGCACCGCCGGTCTATTTCGACTGGTTCGACTACGCCGGGCGCGACGCAGCCTTCGATTCGCCGCTGCCGGCCGGGCATTACCGCAATCCGATCCTGGCCGGCTTCCACGCCGACCCCAGCATCGTGCGCGCGAACGGGCGGTTCTATCTGGTCAATTCCAGCTTCACATACTTCCCGGGCATTCCGGTGTTCGAGAGCGTGGATCTGGTGCACTGGAAACAGGTCGGCAACGTGATCGACCGGCCGACGCAAGTCGACTTCGATGGCCTGAGCGTGTCGCGCGGCATCTTCGCGCCGGCCATTTCCTATCACGACGGCGTGTTCTACGTGGTCACCACGGCCGTCGACAGCGGCGGCAACTTCATCGCCACCGCGCGCGATCCCGCTGGCCCCTGGTCGGATCCGCACTGGCTGCCGGGCATCGGCGGCATCGATCCGTCGCTGTTCTTCGACGCCGACGGCCGCGTCTACCTGCTCAACAACGACGTGCCGCCCGGCGCGCCGCGCTACGACGGCCACCGCGCGATCTGGATGCAGCAACTCGACCTGGCGACCTTCACCCCGGTGGGGCCGCGCAAGGTGCTGATCGACGGCGGCGTCGAGCCGGCAAAGAATCCGATCTGGATCGAGGGGCCGCACCTGTATCGACGCGACGGCTGGTACTACCTCTCCGATGCCGAGGGCGGCACCGGGCCGCAGCATTCGCAGGTGGTGCTGCGCAGCCGCGACGTGTGGGGGCCTTACCAGCCGTATGCGGGCAATCCGATCCTCACTCAGCGCGACCTGCCCGACGCTAGGCCGCTGCCGATCGCCAACGCCGGGCATGCGGATATTGTGGAAGGGCCCGACGGGTCCTGGTGGGCGGTGTTCCTGGCCAGCCGCACCTACGACGTGCGCCACTACAACACCGGGCGCGAGACCTACCTGCTGCCGGTGCAGTGGCGCGACGGCTGGCCGGTGATCCTGCCGGCCGGGCAGGCCATCCCGTATGCGGTCAAGGCACCGTCGTGGATGCAGGGCGAGGCGTCGCAGGCGCCGTCCACCGGCAACTTCGTCGAGCGCGATGAGTTCGATGCGCCGACGCTTGGCCGCGGCTGGTTGCGCGTGCGTGTGCCCAAGCAGGACTGGGCGGACCTGGGCACGCGTCCGGGCAGCCTGGCCGTGCATCCGCTGCCGGAGAACCTGGACACCTTGCGCAACCCCGCCTTCCTGGGGCGCCGCCAGCAGCATTTGCGGTTCGAGGCCAGCACCGCAATGACGCGCCCCGAAGCGGGCGTGGCGGCCGGGCTGGCGGCGTTCCAGAACGAGGACTGGTGGTATTTCCTTGGCGTACGCCGCGTGGGCCGCGATCGCGTGGTGGTGTTCCTCGAAGCGCGCGCGGGCAAGGGCGCGACCAGAACCATTGCCAGTCGCGAAGTGGACGCGTCCACGTCGCTGCGTCTGAAGATCGCCGGCGACGCCGGCACGTATGCGTTCGCGTTCGACGCCGGCACGGGGCAGGGCTGGCAGACCCTCGCCGACGACGTCGACGGAACCGTGTTGAGTACGGATCGTGCAGGCGGCTTCGTGGGCACCCTGCTCGGTCCTTTCGCGCGCGACGAGCGTGCCTCCAGGAGCAAACGATGATGACGCGCAGGTTTTCCTTTCGCAGCGGTGTTCGTGGCCGCCTGTTCCGCACGCTGGCCCTGTGCGCCGCCATCGCGCTGGCCGGCGTGGGCCATGCCGCCGACGCCGTCGACGCCAAGCCGTGGCAGGATACCTCGGCCAGCTTCGAGGCCCGGGCGGCGGCGCTGGTCGCGCAGATGACGCTGGAGGAAAAAGCGGCGCAGATGCAGAACGCCGCGCCGGCGATCGAGCGCCTGGGCGTGCCGGCCTACGACTGGTGGAACGAGGCGCTGCATGGCGTGGCGCGGGCCGGGCAGGCCACCGTGTTTCCGCAGGCGATCGGGCTGGCCGCCACCTTCGACGTGCCGTTGATGGGGCAGGTGGCCACCACCATCAGCGACGAGGCGCGCGCCAAGCACCACCAGTTCCTGCGCGAAGGCGCGCATGGCCGCTACCAGGGGCTGACCTTCTGGTCGCCGAACATCAACATCTTCCGCGACCCGCGCTGGGGACGCGGCCAGGAAACCTACGGCGAGGATCCCTACCTCACCGCGCGCATGGGCGTGGCCTTCGTGCAGGGATTGCAGGGCGACGATCCGGTGTACCGCAAGCTCGACGCCACCGCCAAGCATTTCGCCGTGCACAGCGGCCCGGAGGCCGACCGCCATCACTTCGACGCGCGCCCGAGCAAGCGCGACCTCTACGACACCTACCTGCCCGCGTTCGAGGTGCTGGTGAAGGAGGGCAAGGTGGACGCGGTGATGGGCGCCTACAATCGCGTATACGGCGAGTCCGCCAGCGCCAGCCAGTTCCTGCTGCGCGACGTGCTGCGCCGCGACTGGGGCTTCACCGGCTACGTGGTCTCGGACTGCTGGGCCATCGTCGATATCTGGAAGCATCACCATCTGGCGCCCAGCCGCGAGGCCGCCGCGGCGCTGGCGGTCAGGAACGGCACCGAACTGGAGTGCGGCCAGGAGTACGCCACGCTGCCGGCGGCGGTACGCCAGGGGCTGATCGACGAAGCGGAGATCGACGACGCGGTGACGCGCCTGTTCGCCGCACGCATGCGACTGGGCATGTTCGATCCGCCCGAGCGCGTGCGCTGGGCGCGGATCCCCGCCTCGGTGAACCAGGCGCCCACGCACGATGCGCTGGCGCTGCAGGCCGCACAGGAATCGCTGGTACTGCTGAAGAACGATGGCGTGCTGCCGCTGTCGCGCACGCTCAAGCGCATCGCCGTGGTCGGCCCGACCGCCGACGACACCATGGCCTTGCTCGGCAACTACTTCGGCACGCCGGCGGCGCCGGTGACGATCCTGCAGGGCATCCGCGACGCGGCCAAGGGCATCGACGTGCGCTATGCGCGCGGTGTGGATCTGGTCGAAGGGCGCGACGATCCGAGCGCCACGCCGCTGATCGAGGCGGCGTATCTTCGGCCCTCGGCGGACTCGCCGGAACGCGGCCTGCGCGGCGAATATTTCCGCACGCCCGATCTATCGGGGACGCCGGCGCTGGTTCGCACCGACGCGCAGATCGGCTTCCGCTGGGATCGCGGCTCGCCGACCGACAACCTGCTGGCCCGCGGCGAAGCGGGGCCGGGGCAGGGCATTCCCAACGATCATTTCAGCATTCGCTGGAGTGGTCAGCTGCTGCCGCCGGTCTCGGGCCGCTACCGGATCGAGGCGGCCGCCGACGACGGCTTCCGCCTCTATGTCGACGGCAAGCTGGTGCTGGATCACTGGACCGACAGCGACCGCATGCGCGCCGACGGCGTGGACCTGGACCTGCAGGCGGGCCGCGCCTATGCGGTGAAGCTGGAGTACTACGACGCCGAGCGCGACGCGAGCGTGCGCCTGGGCTGGCGCATGCCCGGGGCGAAGCCGCCGTTCGACGAGGCGCTCGATGCCGCGCGCAGCGCCGATGTGGTGGTGTTCGTCGGCGGGCTGACCGGCGATGTCGAGGGCGAAGAGATGAAGGTCGACTACCCGGGCTTCGCCGGCGGCGACCGCACCGACCTGCGCCTGCCCGCGCCGCAGCGCGCCTTGCTGGAAGCGCTGCACGCCACCGGCACGCCGGTGGTGATGGTGCTGACCGGCGGCTCGGCGCTGGCGGTGGACTGGGCGCAGGCGCATCTGCCGGCGATCCTGATGAGCTGGTATCCCGGGCAGCGCGGCGGCACCGCGGTGGGCCAGGCGCTGTTCGGCGAGGTCAACCCTGCCGGCCGCCTGCCGGTGACGTTCTACCGGGCGGACCAGGCGCTGCCCGCGTTCGACGACTACGCGATGGAAGGCCGCACCTACCGCTATTACCGCGGCACCCCGCTGTATCCGTTCGGCCACGGGCTGTCGTATACGCGCTTCGACTACGGCAAGCTGCGCGTGGATGCGCCGCGCATCGCCGACGACGGACGCCTCAAGGTGCAGGTGGAGGTGGCCAATACCGGCAAGCGCGCCGGCGACGAAGTCGCGCAGCTGTACGTGCGGCGGCTGGCGGCCGCGCCCGGCGATGCGCAGCAGGCACTGCGCGGCTTCCAGCGCGTGCGCCTGGCCCCGGGCGAACGCCGGACCCTGACGTTCGAACTGGACGCGCAGCAGGCGCTGCGCCAGTACGACGATGCGCGCGGCACCTACGTCGTGCCGGCAGGGAGCTACGAAGTACGGATCGGCGGTTCAAGCGCCGATGCCCGCGTGCGTGCGCGCTTCACCGTGGAGGCGCGTCGTGACTGAGGCCCGCAGTGCGGAGACCGCCGCGCACACGCTGTCGGTGCGCGAGAAGCTGGGCTACAGCCTGGGCGACCTGGCGGCGAACCTGATCTTCCAGACGCTGATCACCTACCTGGCGTTCTTCTACACCGATGTATACCGGTTGCCGGCCGCCACGGCGGGGACGATCATCTTCGTGATCGGCCTGCTCGGCGCGTTCGTGTTCACCCCGCTGATCGGCATCGCCGCCGACCGCACGGCCACCCGCTGGGGCAAGTTCCGGCCGTGGATCCTGTGGACGGCGATCCCGTTCGGCGTGCTGTCGCTGCTGGCCTTCAGCACCCCGGAGCTCGGCGCGCGCGGCAAGGTCGTCTACGCGTTGACCACCTATGGCCTGCTGATGCTGGTGTACGCGGCCAACAACCTGCCGTATTCGGCGCTCAGCGGCGTGCTCACCGGCAACATGGCCCAGCGCAACAGCCTGTCGGCCTACCGCTTCGTGGCGGTGATGATCGCGCAGTTCATCATCCAGGTGTTGCTGTTGCCGCTGGTGCTGATCCTGGGCGACGGCGACAACGTGCGCGGCTTCGAGCGCCTGATGACGGTGTTCGCGGTGGTGGGCACGCTGTTCTTCCTGATCACCTTCGCCACCACCCGCGAGCGCATCGTCCCGGCCAAGGAACAGAGCGCCGGCGTGCTGCAGGACCTGACCGACCTGCTGCACAACCGGCCGTGGAAGGTGATGCTCGCACTGACGGTGCTGGTCTTCGTCAACCTGGCGCTGAAGGGCGGCACCTACATCTACTACTTCCAGTACTACCTGAGCGAGGCCGCGCTGGCGGGCTTTCTCGACACCTCCGGCTTCAACGGCTTCATCGGTGGCGTCAATGCGCTGCTCGGCGGCTGGGGACTGTCCGGCTTCACCTGGCCGCAGGATGCGGCGACCTCGGCGTTCAGCCTGTTCAATGCGTGCGGCATCCTGTGCATGATCCTGGGTATCGGCTTCTCGCGGCGCCTGGCCGACCGCTTCGGCAAGCGCGATGCCTTCGGCGGCGCGCTGCTGGTCTCCACTCTGTTCCTGCTGGTGTTCTACGTCCTGCCGCCCACTGCGATCGGCGTGGCCTTCGGCGCCTTCATGCTGCACGGCTTCTGCTACGGCATCACCATCCCCTTGCTGTGGGCGATGATCGCCGACGTCGCCGACTACTCCGAGTGGAAGAACCATCGCCGCGCCACCGCGATCATCTTCTCGGCGATGCTGTGCGGGCTGAAGATCGGACTCAGCATCGGCGGCGCGCTGGTCGCCGGCATCCTCGCACACCACGGCTACCAGGCGGGCGCGCCGCAGCAGCCGCAGGCCGTGGTGGACGGCATCCGCCTGACCGTGAGCGTCTACAGTGCCCTCCCGTTCCTGGTCGCGGTGGCGCTGCTGTGTTTCTACCGGATCGACAAGCGCATGGAACGTCGCATCGAACACGACCTGCAGGCGCGGCGCCAGGGCAGCGACCTCGACCATCTTGCGGCGCACGCCGTCTCGCAACCGCTGGTCACCCACATCTACACGGCCGATCCGTCGGCCCATGTGTTCGAGGGGCGCCTGTACATCTATCCGTCGCACGACATCGACAGCGGTGCGCCGTTCGACGACGACGGCGGTCACTTCGGCATGGAGGACTACCACGTGCTGCGTATGGACACGCCCGACGGCGCGACCACCGACTGCGGTGTGGCCCTGCATGTACGCGACGTGCCCTGGGCCAGCCGGCAGATGTGGGCGCCGGACGCGGCGACACGCGACGGGCGCTATTACCTGTACTTCCCCGCCAAGGACGCGCAGGGTCTGTTCCGCATTGGCGTGGCGGTGGCCGATCGCCCGGAAGGCCCGTTCGCCGCCGAACCCGAGCCGATCGCGGGCACCTATTCGATCGACCCGGCCGTGTTCGAGGACGACGACGGCGCGCACTACCTGTGCTTCGGCGGCATCTGGGGCGGGCAGTTGCAGAAGTACCGCGACGATCGCTTCGATGCGGCGCACGCCGAGCCCGAGGGCGATGCGCCGGCACTGGGGCCGCGGATCGCCCGGCTGGACCCAGGCATGACCCAACTGGCCGAGCGCACGCGGGAAATCGTGATCCTCGACGAGCACGGCCGGCCGCTGCGCGCCGACGACCACGCGCGCCGCTTCTTCGAGGGGCCGTGGCTGCACAAGGATCAGGGCCGGTATTACCTGTCGTATTCCACCGGCGATACGCACCTGCTGTGCTATGCCATCGGCGACAGTCCGTATGGCCCGTTCACCTATCGCGGCGTGCTGTTGAAGCCGGTGGTGGGCTGGACCACGCACCACTCCATCTGCGCGTTTCAGGGGCGCTGGTACCTGTTCTACCACGACGCCCTGTTGTCCGGCGGCGTGACCCACCTGCGCTCGGTCAAGTGCACGCCGCTGCACGTCGAGCCGGACGGGAGCATTCGCACGGTCGATCCCTATGGTGGCTGAAAGGCCGTGGTCTAGTGACACTGCGCCGCCTGCGGAGTTGGCGGGCGGCGCATTGGCCTCCTCTAGGCGTCGGCTGCCATGCAGCCGAGGCGAGCGAAGTGCTATGCGTTCCGATGGCGCGATGCGTCGGGACTGAAGTCCCTCCCACAGTGCACTCGATGGGTTCCCCGCGAGCCCCTGTGGGAGCGACTTCGGTCGCGACGAGTGAAGCCATCCAATGACCGATTGCGACAGCAGTCGGGAATGATGCCCCTCCCACGATTGCTAGAGCCAGCCAGCCATGCGCGGCGCCATTACACCGACCGCGGCAACAGCTCCAACCCCTGGATCTCGCGAATCCCCAGTCCCGGCGCATCGCCAATCCGGATCTGCGCCTCGTCGAACTGCACCCCGCCGACCACCGGATCGAATGCCCCCAGCGACGGGCCGTCCAGGTCGACCTTGGTGATGACGTCCGCGCGCGCCACCGCCAGGTGCGCCGCCGCGGCCACGCCGATGCTCGATTCGAGCATGCAGCCGATCATGCACGGCACCCCGTACACCGCCGCGATATCGGCGATGCGCAGCGCGTTGGACAGGCCGCCGGCCTTGATCAGCTTGACGTTGACGATGTCCGCCGCGCGCCGCTGCAGCAACGCGATCGCCTGCGCCGGCGAGAACACGCTTTCGTCGGCCATCACCGGGGTCTGCACGCGCTCGGTCACGTACTGCAGGCCGTCCACGTCGCCGGCCTTGACCGGCTGCTCCAGCAGTTCCAGCGTGACCCCGGCATGTTCCAGCGCGTGCATCGCCTGCACCGCCTGCTTCGGCGTCCAGCCCTGGTTGGCGTCCAGCCGCAGTTGCGCGCGATCGCCGACCGCGGCGTGGATCGCCTTGACCCGCGCGATGTCCTCGGCGAGATCGGTGCCGATCTTGATCTTCAGCGCCACGAAGCCGCGCGCCAGCGCCGACAGCGCGTCGGCCACCATCGTGTCCACGGCATTCACGCTGATGGTCAGGTCGGTGGTCAGGTGCGGCGTGCCGCCGCCGAGCAGGCGGTACAGCGGTGCGCCGTGCTGCTGCGCCCACAGGTCGTGCACGGCGATCTCCATCGCCGCCTTGGCGCTGCTGTTGTGTTCCAGCGCGCCCTGGATCAGGCCGCGCAGGCGCTGCAGGTCGGCGATGTCCTCGCCGATCAGGCGCGGTGCCAGGCAGCGCTCGATCGCCGCGATGATCGCTCCATGGGTGTCGCCGGTGATCGGCGGCGTGGCCGGGGCGCTGCCATGGCCGATCCGGCCATCGTCGGTGTGGACCATGACCACCACGTCCTCGATCGCCTGCACGGTGCGCAGCGCGGTCTTGAACGGGGTCTTCAGCGGCACGCGCAGCATGCCCAGGCGGATCTCGGTGATCTTCATTCGGCGGTAGGCGCGCGCAGGCGCTGGATGCGGGTGATGCGGTCGATGAACGGCGTGCCGTCGCCTAGCAGCAGCGGTTCCAGTGGCGTCACCGACACGCCGTTGAGGCGCACGCGCTGCAGCTGGCCGGCGGCGTCGCGGTAGCTGGCGCCGGCCACGTCGTGGATCACCCAGGTCTGGCCATCCTCATGGCCGATCACCAGCATCACGTGGCCGGGGATATAGACCAGGTCGCCGACGCGCAGTTGCGCCAATGCCTGCCGCCGCTGCGGCAGCGGGTCGCTGGCGGTGTAGGGCACCGACATCAGTGCGGGGCTGCGCGCCTGGTCGCCGGTGTTGCGCGGCAACTCGATGCCGAGGCTGCGATGCAGGTCGACGACGAAGCCGCTGCAGTCGCGCGCGTCGTAACTGTTGCCCCAGCCGTAGCGTTCGCCGAGGAACTTGAACGCCTGCTGCAGCAGCATCTGCGGCGTGGCCGGCAGCGGCGCCTCGGCGACGTCGGCGCTGCGCGGTATCAGCGCCGGCACCAGTTGCAGGCGTCCGTCGCGGTCGCGCAGCGGTAGCTGCACCACGTAGGCGGCCAGCGGCGACTGGCCGTTGACCACGTTCTGCGGCGGCCAGTCGCGCAGCAACGGCAGCGCGCTGCCCATGTCCAGGGCCACCTGCGAGGCCGCCGGCAGGTCCGGGGTGAACACGGTGGCCGCGCGTGCGCCGGTGACCAGCAGTCGCGGTGTGCGCTGCGCGTACGCCAGCACGCTGGCGCGGTCGCTCTCGGCCACGCGGTTGCGGGCGATCCAGGCAGCGTAGTTGTTCGACAGCACGAACAGCCACTGCCCATCGGCACTGGCATGCAGGATCGCCACTGCAGTGCCCGGATAGAGCGCCGATTCCTGGAAGCGGTCGATGTCGCGATCGTCGCGGTCGCTGAACACGCGCTCGGCGGTCGGGAAGCGCCGCAGGTCGGCGCGTTGCACCACCAGCGCGTAACGCGGCTGCACCTGCGCAGGCAGCGCGTCCAGCGCCAGCGCGCGCTGCAGCGCCTGCAATCGCGCGGCGTCCAGTACGCCGCCCTGGCTGTCGTACAGCGTGCGCGTCGGCGGCGCCGACAGCGCCAGGATCTGCGCGCGCACCTGCGCGGCGGGCAGTTGCGTCGGCAGCGCAGCCAGGTCGTGCATCGACGCATCGTCACGCAGCAGTCGGGCGTTGAACGCGGCGCGCTGCGTCGCCTCCAGCAGCGGCGGCGACGCCGCCGGCAGCCGGGCGGTCCAGTGCGCGGCCTGCAACTGCGCCGGTTGTGCCTGCAGCGGCATGGGCTCGGTGGCGCGTGCCGTGGCGATGGCGCCGCTCGCCGCCGCGGCGAGCAACAGGCACAGGCCGCGCATCGTGATCATGGGAACCCACTGTTTGGAAAGAAGGTCGGCGGATGTCACGCGCCGACGCCAGGATCTTCGATTCCCGGTTTTTTCCTGTCAAGGCGCTGCGTTGACAGGTTTTGCGAGCGCGTGTTACACCCGGCTGCACAGGGGAAGCGTGGCGATGGCGCTGGGGAACGTGCAGGCACCGCACGGCAGCGCCGCGTCCGCTCGGCAAGATGCAGGAACCCGCAACACGATGGCCGCGTGCCGCGCACGCGCTATCGCCGTGTGCGTGGACGCCAGGGACAGGCGCTCGGCCGTGGCCGCGCCCGCGGCGTTCGCGCCATCCACCCGCGCCAGCAGGAGAGCCGCGTGCCCATGCGAATCGTTCGTCGTCCTTCTCCCTTGCGGTCCGTGCGCGTGGCGCTGGCGTCGCTGACGACGCTGGTCGCGGCCTTGCCGGCCGCGGCGCAGGAACAGGCGGCGACGCCGCGCGATCTCGATGCGGTGCTGGTCACCGGCTCGCGCATCGCCCGCGCGCAGGTGGAAGGCCCGGCGCCGGTCACCGTCATCACCGCCGAGGACATCCGCAAGCAGGGCTTCGCCACGGTGTGGGAATCGCTGGGCACGCTGACCCAGTTCAGCGGTAGCACCTTCAACGAGAGCGACCAGACCGGCAGTTCGCCCAACGGCCAGTACCTCAACCTGCGCGGGCTGGGGCCGGGCTACCAGCTGATCCTGCTCAACGGCAAGCGCATGGCCGATTATCCGCAGTCCTACGGCGCCAACGGCACCGCGGTCAGCCTGGGCAGCATTCCGGCGGCGGCGGTGGAGCGCATCGAAGTGATGAGCGGCGGCGCCTCGGCCATCTACGGCTCCGACGCGGTCGCCGGCGTGGTCAACATCATCACCAAGCGCGATTTCCAGGGCGACAGTCTGCGCGTGCGTGCCGGCACCACCACCCGCGGCGGCGGCGATAGCGGGCAACTGCAGTGGACCGGCGGGCGCCGCGGCGACGGCTGGAGCGTCACCTACGCCTTCGAGCGGCTGGATCGCGAACCCATCGTCGCCCGCCAGCGCGACTTCATGGATTCCTACGACGACCATCCCGCCAACAAGGCCGACCCCAGCTCGCCCAACGTGTCCATCTCCGGCGTGTATCTGCGCCGCGGCACCACCTATCTGTGGCCGCAGGCGGGCACGCTGTCGACCTCGCCGCAGGCGCTGGCCGCGGCCTGCGCCGCCACCAATCCGGCATTCCGGCCCTACCGCACCAGCGACAGCCTGCCCGCAGCCAACCGCTGCGGCGCGTTCGACTACTACGCCGGGCGCTCGGTGCAGAACGGCTACGGCAAGACCTCGGCCTACCTGGCCGGCGATGCCGAACTCGGCCACGACGTGGTCGCCTATGCGCAACTGCTGGCCAACCGCGCGCAGGACAAGAGTTCCAGCCAGACTCACTACTACATCGGCGAAGGCGCGTTCACCGCCTACGATCCGGACCTGGGGCTGGTCACCGCGCAGCGCATCTTCCTGCCGGACGAGGTCGGCGGCATCAAGACCATCGACTACGACGAGCGCAGCTGGAACCTCAACGCCGGCGTGCGCGGCAAGGCCTTCGATGGGCGCTTCGACTGGGATGCCAGCGTGTCGCTGTCGCGCTACGACATCACCACGCGGCGCCCGCGCTTCCTGACCAACGCGGTGCGCGATTACTACTTCGGGCCGGTGCTGGGCTATCGGCCGGACGGCACCGAAATCCGCCGCGTGCGCCCGGACCGGTTGTTCGCGCCCGGCAGCCCGGCGTTGTACCAGCAGCTCACCACCGAGGTGGTCAGCCGCGGCGAATCGGCCACCGACCAGGCCCAGTTCGTGGTCAGCGGCGACCTGTTCGAGTTGCCGGCGGGCATGGTGCAGATCGCCACCGTGCTGGAAGCGGCGCGGCAGACCTACGACCTGCAGCCCGATCCGCGCACCACCGTCGACTACACCGGCAGCGAGCGCATCTACAACCTTACCCAGACGCCCGGCGGCGGTCCGCGCAAGCGCTACGCCGCCGGCCTGGAACTGCGCGTGCCGATCGCCAGCCGGCTCAGCGCCACCCTGGCCGCGCGCTACGACGCCTACGACGACATCACCGCGGTCGATGGCGCGGCGACCTGGCAGGCCGGTCTGGAGTGGCGTCCGTTCGACACCCTGCTGCTGCGCGGCAGCCACGCCACCAGCTTCCGCGCGCCTGACCTGCTGTGGATCTACGCCGGCACCAGCGCCAACAATCCCACCGTGGTCGACGAATACCTGTGCCGCCGCGACGGTCTGGATCCGTTGTCGGCGGCCTGCGCGAGCGCACACGAGTATCAGACCTTCTCCACCCAGGCCTCCAATCCGCTGCTGCGCGAGGAGACCGGCAAGTCGACCACGCTCGGCGCGGTGTGGGATGCGCTGCCGACGCTGTCGCTGAGCCTGGATTACTACCGCATCGAACTCAAGGGCCGGGTCGAGGCCATCTCCAGCGAAACACTGCTGGAGAACAACGCCAACTGCCTGCTCGGCCGCGACCGCGCCGGCGCCGCGGTGGACACCGCCTCGGCGGCCTGCCGCTTCTACCTGGACGCGGTCACACGCAGCCCCGGCACCGACCTGACCAGCGAGGGCCAGATCACCGCGTTCAAGACCTTCCCCATCAACCAGTCGCTGATGCGCACCGACGGCATCGATGCCAGCCTGCGCTACGACCTCGACCTCGGCGCCTGGGGCACGCTCGGCCTGCAGGGCGGCCTGACCCGGGTGCTGCGGATGGAGGTGGCGCAGTTCGCCGGCGCGCGCCCGGTGGACGTGATGAACGACGTCGACTACCTGGCGTTCCGCACGCGCAGCAACTGGCGTGCGAACTGGAGCCGCGGCGACTGGTCGGCCAGCGTGTACGGCTACCGCTACGGCTCGCGGCCCGACTACGCCGAGCGCGGCCGCGTGGCGCCCTACCTGGTGTGGAACCTCGACCTCGCCAAGCAGATCACCGACAAGGCCACCGTCGGCCTGAGCGTACTCAACGTGTTCGACGCGCTGCACCCGCGCGACGACACCTACACCACCTGGCCGTACTTCCCGCGGGTGTACAGCGCGATCGGGCGGCAGTGGTACGTCAACTTCAACTACCGCTTCTGAGTGCGCGGCGGTGAGCGCCGACGTGCGCCTGCACGCCACCGCCGCACCGATTGCGTACGCTTGTGCGTCCCCGACCAGGAAGTGTCCATGACCCGCGCTCCCGTGCCGTCCCTGTCCGCCGTGCGCCGGCTGTTGCTGCTGGCCACGCTCGCGTTGCTGGGGGCCTGCGCGCACGCGCCGCAGCGCAATCCGCTGGCCACCTGGGTGCCGTCGCCGAACTACGACGCGCGCCGGCCGATCCTGATCGTCATCCACTACACCGACCAGCACTCGGTGCAGCAGAGCCTGGACACGCTGCGCTCGCACAACAGCAAGGGCAAGGTCAGCGCGCACTACCTGATCGGCCGCGACGGCGCGCGCTACCAACTGGTCGCCGACCAGGACCGCGCCTGGCACGGCGGCGCCGGGCGCTGGGGTACCATCACCGACATCAACTCCGCCTCGATCGGCATCGAACTGGACAACGACGGCAAGACCCCGTTCGCGCAGGAACAGATCGACAGCCTGCTGGTGCTGCTCGAGGACCTGTGCACGCGCCTGCGCATCCCGCGCACCCAGGTGGTCGGCCACGAGGACTTCGCGCCCTCGCGCAAGGTCGACCCGGGCCCGCTGTTCCCGTGGAAGCGACTGGCCGACGCCGGCTTCGGCCGCTGGCCGGCCGCCGATACACCGCCGGCGCCCCCCGGCTTCGATCCGTGGCAGGCGCTGGCGCTGATCGGCTACCCGGTCGACGACCGGGCGGCGACCCTGCGCGCCTTCCACCACCACTACCGCGGCAACGACGCCAGCGCCTTCGACGCCGAAGACCTGCGCATCCTGTACGCGCTGACCCAGCCGCTGCTGGCGCGCCCGCAGCCGGTGCCGGCGATGGAGCCGGACGCGCCCTGAGCCGGGGCGCTGCGGCCTGGGCGCCGGTCCCGGCGGCGTGCACGCCTGTCACTTGGCGTCGCCGCGGTTCTTGGTAGCATCGCGCGCCAACGGACTCCAAAGGACGCAGTGCGATGAGGCGAGGAACCACGGCCATGTGGGCGGCAACCTTCCTGCTGTTGGGCGGGTGCAAGGACAAGGCCGCCGATGCGCCGGCCGCGACGCAGACCCCGGCGACGACGAGCGCGCCTGCATCCGCCGCGCCCGCAGACGCGAGCGCCGCGGCGCAGCCGGCCGCCGCCGAGGTGCCGGCGCCGGGCCAGGTGCTGGCCGACATCTACGGCGCCAAGGGCGACGGCTCGGCGTCCTATGCCATCGACAACGGTGCGGTGGCCAGCTTCTGGTACGGCTACCGCTTCGACCTCGGCGGCAAGCAGTACTACACCGGGTTCGCCAACGCGACAGGCGGCAAGTACGCCAAGCCCGGGGACCAGGGCGGCGACCAGGACCTGCCCGACCCGGCCGCGACCGTCAGCATCAGCCAGGCCACCTACGTGCTCGACAGCGCCGGCGGCAAGCCGGCCTGGACCCTGTTCCACGCGCAGCGCTGGGCCGGCGACTTCGGCTCCGACGGCAAGGCCGACACGCTGGACGAACAGCGCAAGCCGCAGAGCACCACCACCAAGGACGGACACCTGCTGCTGGCGCTGCCGACCACCCGTTTCGCCGACGGCATCACCAGTGCCGGCTTTGCGGTGTTCACCTTCGACCCGAACAAGAACGATCTTGGCGACTACAAGGGCTGGGTCTACCTGGGCACGGTCGCCGCCGGCGAGGACAACAGTGCCGCGTGCGACGACCAGGGCAACATGAAGTGCGCCACCAGCACCGGCACGCTGAGCTTCTTGCCGCCGGCCAGCGGCAATGTGCCGTCGCTGCGGATCGCCCTGCAGGGCACGGCGGTGGAAGGGCCGGGCAAGGTGCGCACGCTGGGCCCGGCCGATACCGTCACCTACACCTACGACCCCGCCAAGCAGCACTACACCCCGCCGCTGGACCGCTGAACGGACGGCGCGCGGATGTGACGCGGCGCGCGCGGCAGCGGTGGTTTCGGGCGCGGGACCTGGTTTAAGATGCGCCCCACGGGGCCTGATGATCAGGCGAGTCATTCGCGAGCGGCATGGGATGCTGCACTCGCCCGAAATGCCGGCGTGGATTGCCGGCGTGCGGTTCGCCATGCGCGACCGCCATCACCGCCCCTGCTCGGGGCCGGCGTGCACGTCACCTTGTTCCGTCCGAAGCTGCGCCTGCGGGGAGTGTGCTCTCCGCGCAGCGCGCCGCGTCCGCGTCGTGCGCCGCCTGCGTCACGCCGGCCGCGGTAGCGGGCGCATCGGGATGTGCAGGTGGGTTCTTCCGGCTTCTTCACCGAATACAGGATGTTCTGGACATGTCGAACGACAACAAGCGCGCCGCTCCCGAAGTGCCACCCGATGCGGGCAGCGTGCTGTACCTGATCTACGGCTGGGACGGCGATGGCGCCGTGTCCTACGAGATCGACAACGGTGCCGTGGTGAATTTCTGGGGCGGCCGGCATTTCGAGCTGGACGGCAAGCAGTACTACACCGGTTTCAGCTACGCCACGCCGGGCCGGTACGGCATCGACGATGCGGAAACCTTCCCGAACCCCGGCGAGGGCGTCTCGCTCGGTGCCGCCACCTTCCAGCTGACCACCCCGGGCGGCGAGCGGCCGTGGATGGTGCTGCATGCGCAGCGTTACGTCGGCAGCTTCGGCGCCTACGCGCGCGCCGATGCGTTCGATACCACCCGCGCGCCGCAGCAGCATGCGCTGGGCGATGGCCGGTTGCTGCTGGCCGTGCCGACCACCCGCTTCGAAAACGGCATCACCGAAGCCGGTTTCGCCATGTTCGTGTTCGATCCGAACCGGCACGACCTCGGCGATTACCGTAGCTGGGTCTACTGCGGCACGGTGGCGGCCGGCGAGGACAACGAGGCGGCCAGCCACCCGGACGGCGTGGTGCCGCACGTGTCCAGCACCGGCGCTCTGGAATTCCAGGCGGTGCCCGGCCAGCACATGCCGGCGCTGCGGGTGGCGCTGCACGGCACCGCGATCGCCGGTCCCGGCCGCGCGCGCTTGCTCGATGGCAGCGACGTCCTGCAGTACGCCTACGACCCGGACAGCGGCCAGTATCAGCCGACGCCCGTCGCATGACTCCACGGCGCGCGGCGGCGCGCCGGTGACGCAGCACCCGATGTTCCGCAGTACGCAATCGTTCTGTTGACCGCGCACTAACAAGCTCATGGACGAGCTCGGTTGACCCAGGCGGCCGCGATGGCCGTACCTCAACCTCAAGGAGTTACACGAGATGGCACGCGATACCAGCAAGGCAGAGAATCTCGACATCATCGAGCGGGAAGCCAGGCAGCGGCAGATTCCGGTCGACGATTTCATGCGTTTCGCCTACATCGAAACCGGCGGCCGCTTCGACGAGCAGGCCAGCCGCGGTCCCAACAGCGCCAAGGGCCTGTTCCAGTTCACGCCCGGCGCCGCCAGCGCCTACGGCATCCGCGGTCGCGAGCTCGACGCGGTGGCCAACACCGATGCCGCCGCGCGCATGTACCAGGACAACCGCAACAGCCTGACCCGCCAGCACGAGCGCGACGGCCGCGCCTACCTGTCCGGCAAGGCGCAGCCCGACGGCCTGGACATGTACATGGCGCACCAGCAGGGCGCCGGCGGCTATCGCTCGATCCAGGCCGCGATCGCCACCGGCCACTTCGAGCTGAAGGGCACCCGCGCCAACATCCTCAACAACGTCCCCGGCGAAAAGGATGCGCAGGGCGCGCGCCAGTTCCAGGCCTACACCGGCACCTCGCTGGCCGACTTCAAGAAGCTGTCCGATCAGGACATGGCCAAGGCCTTCGTGAAGTACTGGGACGCCAAGTACGACCACATCGCGATCCCGGAAAAGGGCATCAAGCCGCTCGCCGAGGGTCAGGCCGCCCAGGCGCCCGCGCGCACGCCGGCACCGGCCGGCGGCAAGCAGGGCGGCCACGACGGCATCGCGCTGACCGCCGCCTACGACCTGGGCGTCAAGCACGACGACGTCAAGTACGCGATCAACGTCAAGAGCAGCAAGTACTACCACCCCGGCGTGGACGGCAAGCATCTGTCGCAGGGCTACATCGACTGTTCCGGCTGGGTCACCGAGCTGCAGAACGCGACGATGAACGAGATCAACCGCAAGGCCGGCCGCGACGTGTTCGCCCAGAAGGACATGCTGGTGCAGGGCATGTCCGGCTCCGGCGAGATCGTCAAGAAGGCCTTCGACAACTCCGGCGTGCTGCTGCAGGGCAAGGACGTGTTCAAGCCCGGCGCGTTGAAGGAAGGCATGGTCATCGGCGTGGATTCGGGCAAGACCGCGCACGAGCACTGGAAGGGCATCGACCACATCATGATGGTCGTGCGCGATCCCAAGAGCGGCGAACTGCTGGTCAGCCAGTCCACCGGTAGCAAGGGCGTCAACACCATGCCGCTGGACGACTACCTGGCCACGCATCAGAACGCCAAGCTGTTCGCCTCCGATCCGCTGGCCAAGGGCCGCGACCTGCTGCAGGACCGCCAGCAGACCCAGGCGCGGACGCAGGGCGCGCAGGAGCCGCGCACGGCGCTGAAGCCGGGCGAGCAGGGCGCCGACGTCAAGGCGATGCAGCAGCGCCTGATCGAACTGGGCGTCAAGGACGACCAGGGCAAGCTGCTCAGCGGCACCGGCTACTACGGCGATCGCACCAAGGAAGTGGTCGCCAACCTGCAACGCGAGAAGGGCCTGGCGCCAACCGGCATCGCCGACAAGGCCACCCTGGAGGCGATCGCCAAGCAGCCGGCGCAGGCCAAGGCGGAGGCTGCGGCGCTGGCCGACAACCCGCTGTACAAGCAGGCCATGGACCACCTGCAGAAGCAGGGACCCAACGGCGGCTTCAAGAGCGCCGAAGAGATGCAGCGCGCCGCCGGCCAGGTCGCGTTCGAGGCCAAGGTCAGCGGCATGAACCGCATCGACGACCTGGTGCTCAGCGGCGACCACCGCGGCCTGATCGCCGTGCAGCGCAATCCCGACAACCCGCACGACGTCAATCGTGCCTACGTGGACAGGCAGCAGGCCGCGGCGGTGCCGCTGGAGCGCAGCCAGCAGCAGCTGGCCGCCGAAACCCAGCGGCAGGCGCAAGAGCAGCAGCAGCCGGATCCGCAGCGCGAGAAGACCCAGGCGCCGCGCTGATCGGTCTCGCGGCAACGGCCGCCGTCGCGCGTTGCGCGGCGGTGGGCGTGCGTGGCGATGTCGAGCGCTGCGCAAGACCGCCGTGCATGCGCCGGCGCGACATTGCCCAACGCCGGCCAAACACGATCGCCTGCCATCGCGGCGTGCGATGGACAGTGTGCACGACGATCGATTAGAACCTCGCCTTCCCGCTTGCGCAAACGACAAGGACGCATTCCGACCATGGCCATCGCCAAGGCGTTCCAACGCTCTTCCCTGCTGCTGTTGTGCGTGGCCACCGCCGCGTGCAGCGCGCCGTCTTCCACACCCGGCCAGACGCAGGCACCGGCCGCTCCGGCGGCAGACGCTGCGGCCGCCGCGTCCCCTGCTGCCGCGCACGATGCCGGTACCCAGGGCGATGCGGGCGCGGCCACACCGGTTGCATCGGCTGCGGCGACCGCCCCTTCCACCGCTTCAGGAGATTCCCCCGTGCTGCGACCGTCCTACGACACCTGCATCACCGCCGCCGGTGGCGCGACCCCGGCGATGCTGGACTGCATTTCCGACGAACACGCCTACCAGGACCAGCGCCTCAACACCGCCTACAAGGCGGCGATGGCCAAACTGAGCGAGGCCGAGCAGCACGCGCTGCGCGAGCGGCAGCGCAAGTGGATCGCCGAGCGCGACGAGAAGTGCGTCGCCGATCCGGACGGCGGCCAGGCCGAGCGCGTGGATGCGGCCGAATGCCGGCTGGAAATGACCGCGCACCGCGCCGACGAACTCGAAGCGCACTGACCACCCCTGTATCGAACCCGACGCGCGGCGCTTTCCACGCCGCGCGTCCTGCCAAGGAGAACGCGATGAGCGACAAGGATTGGGAACTGGGCCAGACCTCCAAACACTACGAGACCGGCGGCCGCGGCGCGTCGACCGTGTCCTCCGGCGTCGACGACCCGGGCGGCGTGTCCTACGGCTCGTACCAGATGACCTCGCAGACGACGACCCGTGAGGGCAAGGTCATCAACGGCGGCACCGTCGCCGCGTTCGTCAAGGACAGCAAGTACAGCGACGACTTCGCCGGCCTCAAGCCGGGTTCCGCCGAGTTCAGCGCCAAGTGGAAGGAACTGGCCAAGACCGACCCCGGCTTCGGCCAGGAACAGCACGACTACATCAAGCGCACCCACTTCGACAAACTGGTCGACCGGCTCAAGGACAAGGGCATGGACCTGTCCGACCGCGGCCCGGCGGTGCAGGACGCGATGTGGAGCACCGCGGTCCAGTACGGTCCGGGCAGCGACAAGAAGCCGGGCGGGTCCGGCGTGTTCCTGCGCGCCATGGAAGAGAAGTTCGGCAAGCAGGCGGATCTGTCCAAGATTTCCGACAAGGAGATCGTCAGCGCGGTGCAGGACTACAAGGCCGAGCACGTCAAGGAGCTGTTCCCGCGCGTGCACAAGCAGAAGACCCTGGACTCGCTGGAGAACCGCGCCGAGAACGAGAAGGCCGACCTGCTCAAGCTGGCCGACCTCGGCAAGACCGTGGCCAAGCCCGGCGAGCAGCGCGACGGGCACACCGCGCCGAAGCCGCACGACGGCCATCGCGAGCCGGCCGCGCACAACGGCGTGCTGGCGCGCAATGCGCAGGGCGAGGCGGTGAAGGGCCTGCAGGAGAAACTGGCCACGCTCGGCTACCTGGAGGCCAAGGATGCGATCGGCACCTACGGCCCGAAGACCGAAGCGGCGGTGGAGAAGTTCCAGCAGGACCAGCACCTGAAGGGCGTGGATGGCAAGGCCGGCCCGGAGACGCTGGGCGCGATCGACCGCAGCGTGCAGCGGCAGCAGGGCGTGGAGCAACTGCGGCGCGACAGTCCGCTGTTCGACCAGGCGGTCGCGCAGCTGGAAAAGCAGGGGCGCAACGGTGGCTACGGCGACCGCGAGTCCATGCAGCGTGCGGCCGGGCAGTTGGCGTTCGAGGCCAAGGTCAGCGGCATGTCGCGCATCGACGACCTGGTCGCCAGCACCGATGGCCGCGGCATGATCGCGGTGCAGCGCAATCCGGAGAACGCGCACGACGTGCATCGCGCGTATGTCGACCGTCAGCAGGCGGCGACCGTGCCGCTGGAGCAGAGCCAGCAGCAACTGGCGGCCGAGACCCAGCGCCAGGCGCAGGAGCGGCAGGTGCAGGACCAGCAGCGCACCCAGACCCAGGCGCAAGCCCCCGGGCCCTGAGTCGCGCCGCGCAGGGCGGTCATCGGCACGCGCCGGTGGCTGCCCTGCCTTGCGCAGTTCGCATCGCGCGTCGTGGCAGGCGCGCGGCAGGACAGCGGCCGCGGCCATGGCCTATGCTGCACACATGTCGCATGACCGCTTCTGCCGCCACCTTTCTCCGTCGCGCCCCGGGCGCCGGGCTGGCGCACTGCGCGCAGTGGGCCTGACGCTCGCGTTCGCCGTCGTGCCTGCTACGTTCGCGGTGGAACCGACCACCTCGCCGGCGACCACGCCGGAACAGGCGGGACTGGTCGACGTGCACACCCTGGCGCCGGACATCGCGATGGAGATCCGCTACGCCGGCCACGACAACTTCACCGGTCGCCCGGTGCCCGGCTACGACGCACCCAAGTGCTATCTGCTGGCGCCGGCCGCGAAGGCCTTGGCGCAGGTGCAACGCGACCTGCAGGCCAAGGGCTACCGCCTGCAGGTGTTCGACTGCTATCGGCCGCAGCGCTCGGTCCGCGCCTTCGTCGCCTGGGCGCGCGATCCGCAGGATCAGGTCGCCAAGGCGCGCTACTACCCCAAGCTCGACAAGGGCGTGCTGCTCGGCGACTACATCGCCGAACACTCCGGCCACAGCCGTGGCGCCACCGTCGATCTGGGTCTGCTGGACTGCCGCCAGGGCGCTTGCCGCGCAGTGGACATGGGCACCGGCTTCGACTTCTTCGACCCCAGCGCGCACACCGACACGCCGGCCATCGACGCCACCCAGCGTGCGCATCGCCAGCAGCTCCTGAAGGCGATGGCCGCGCGCGGCTTCGTCAACTATCCGATGGAATGGTGGCACTACACCTTCCAGCCCGAGCCCAGCCCCGGCGTCGCCTTCGACGTGCCGGTGCGCTAGCGCCTCCTCGCCTTCGCCACGGACCACCCATGACCGGCACGCACCAGTTCGTCGACCTGCAATGCCCTTACTGCGGCGAATGGATCGACGTCGCCCTGGATCCGTCGGTGGACGTGCAGCAGTACGTGGAGGACTGCCAGGTGTGCTGCAAGCCGATGCTGATGACGGTGCGCTGGGACGAGGACGGCGCGCCGGTGGTGAGCGCGATCGCCGAAAACGCCAGTTGATCCGCGCGCCGGCGCGGTGCCTCGTACGCCGATGCGCGACACGCTCTAGACTTGCGGCCTTGCCGACCGAGGACACCCGATGAACCTGCCGCTGCATTTCGGCCTGCTGGGCTCGCTGGAAGCCGGGCTGATCGCCTTGGCGGTCGGCTTCCTGGTGTATGCGTTATGGCAGTGGTTGGGCCGGCGGCTGGGCTGGTCCGAGGGTCAGCAGCTGGGCGGCGCCTGCCTGATCGCGGTGGCGGTGGCGGCCGGTATCGACTGCTGGAACCTGTTCTACACCAGCATCGTGCGCCTGGAGTCGCCGCTGTACGCGCGCATCGCCCTGGCCAGCATCCACGATCCGGACGAACTGGGCTCGCGGGTGGTGTTGGAAGTGGCCGGCGCCCTCTCCGGCGTGGCCCTGGCGTGGGTCGTATTCAGGGCGCGTTCAAGCGAAAACGCCGGCGACGGCGGTCACGAAACACGCTGAAACAGACGTTTTCTTTCTGCAATCCGAACGTCTTGAATGGTCGCCTTACCACGTGCTCACCGATCCCTAACCAGCGCGGTAACGTGCTGCGCGCACGCCGTGGTTAACGAAGCGTTTTGCGGCGAATTTCGACAGGGAATGGATTCAGTCTGAGACCGGCACGGTAGCGCCGTGTTCCGGAATCGACCGGACATGCCACACCGAGAGAGCCAAGGAGAATCCACCCATGAACATTCGCACCCGCACCCCGCTGATCGGTACCGCCGCCCTTCTCGCCGCCGCGCTGGCCCTGCCGGCGTTCGCCCAGGACGCGCAGGCCGATGCCGCCGCGCAGGCGCAGACGCAGTCGTCCACCAGCGCCACCGGCCAGAGCGGGCAGGCCGGCGCGGCCTCCGGCGGCGCCCAGACTTGGGCCGACGTGGACGCCGACAAGGACGGCGCGATCAGCAAGCAGGAGGCGCAGGTCAACGCCGGCCTAAGCCAGATCTTCGCGCAGGCCGACGCCAACCACGACGGCAAGCTGACCCCGGACGAGTACAAGGCCTACGTCGCCAAGCAGCAGGGCGGCGCGGCGACCGGCAGCGACAGCAACGGCGGCCAGTAACGGGAGCGGTACCGGAAGGGCGGTCGCGCGGCGATGAGGACGCGCGCCGCCTGACCGTGGCCGACCCTGGTGCACCACGAGTCTCGTGGTGCACGCTGACGCTTCACCACGACGGCGGCCTTGGGCCGCCGTCGTGCGTTGTGCGTCAGGGCAGTGCCTGTCGTCTATCGGTCGGCGACCCGCTGCTATGCTTGGCGGATGATGCCGACACCTACCGCCTTGCGTTCCTCTCCCATCGCCCTGGTCGGCTTCGACGGCGACGACACCCTATGGAAGAGCGAGGACTATTACCGCGACGCCGAGGCCGCGTTCGAAGCCATCCTCGGCCAGTACCTGGACCTGCATGATGCCGGCACCCTGCAGCATCTGCTGGCGGTGGAGCGTCGCAATCTCAAGGTCTTCGGGTATGGCGTGAAGGGCATGACCCTGTCGATGATCGAGGCGGCGATCGAGCTGACAGAGGCGCGCATTTCCGCGCACGACATCGGGCGCATCGTCGAGATCGGCCGCGCCACCCTGCAGCATCCGGTGGAGGTGATCGCCGGCGTGCGCGAGGCGGTGGCGGCGATCGCCGCCGAGTTCGAGATCGTGCTGATCACCAAGGGCGACCTGTTCCATCAGGAAGCCAAGATCGCGCAGTCCGGCCTGGGCGAGCTGTTCCCGCGCATCGAGGTGGTGTCGGAGAAGGATCCCAAGACCTACGCCAAGGTGCTGTCCGAGTTCGGTATCGGCGCCGAGCGCTTCGTGATGATCGGCAACTCGCTGCGCTCGGACGTGGAGCCGGTGATCGCGCTCGGCGGCTGGGGCATCCATACGCCGTACACCACCACCTGGGCGCACGAGGCCGAGCACGGGCTGTCGGCCGACGAACCGCGCCTGCGCGAAGTGGCCGCGGCCGCGGACTGGCCGCAGGCGGTGGCCGATCTCAACCGGCATGCAGCGAGCCTGCAGCGGGGCTGAGCCGCTGCCGCGTCAGGCGGCGTGGTGTACCGGCCTCTGGCCTTGTCGCGCAGGAGGGGTTTCAGCCGCGACACCGCTGAGCCTGCGCTATGCGTACCCGCCGGCTGTCGTCTTGCCTTGCAGCACTGACAGCGCCCACTGCCTCCGGCAGAATCGACGCATGCCTCCGCTTCCGTCTCCTGCCGGTCTGTTCCTGTGCGCTGCCCTGTTGGCTGCCGGCCCGGCCATGGCGCAGGGGGCGGCGGCGCCCGCGCGCGCCCCTGTCTCAGAGGGCGGGGATGCGGCACCGGTCGAGGTGCCCGGCACCGACGATGCCTGGATCGATCGGCAGTTGCTGGACATCGACCGCTACGCCGCGCGCTACCCCGACAGTTTCCTCGACGAGGTCGTGCGCTACGCGCAGATGCCGCGTGGCTATGCCGAGGTGCTTCTGCGCGATCGGCGCTGGCCGCCGCGCGATGTCTATGTCGCCGCGTTCCTGGCCAAGGCCGCGGGACGGCCTTACCGCGAGGTGGTGCGCGCCCGCACCGCGGCCGGCGTCCCTGCCGGCTGGGCAGTTGTGGCGAGCGACATGGACGCGCCGCCCGGCTCGCTGGCCTACCGCGCGCTGCGCCATGCCATCGTCGCCAGCTACGACCACTGGGATCGGCCGATCGTGCTGGACGCGCTGCTGCGCCGGCAACTGGGCGACCGCGCCGCACGCGATCGCGCTGCGGCGCAGCCCCAGGACGGGTCCACGCGCACGCAATAAGCGTGGGAAGCACAACGACATGGCTGCCTGCACGTTCGCCCATGTCGTTGCGCGAACCTCCCGTTGCCTGCACGGCACGCAGGCGACGTTATGCATCCACTTCAGCGCGCACGAGCCCCTCTCCCCCCGGGAGAGGGGTTGGGGTGAGGGTCGGGGCGCGCAGCGCCCCAGGCAGTTTGGGTGCACGAGGCTGCGCCCGGACCCTCATCCGCCCCTGCGGGGCACCTTCTCCCGGTGGGAGAAGGAGACAGCGGTGCCGGCCACTCCCGTGCCGCACCGGTACGCGCCGCCCATTCATCCACACTGGCCGCGCCGCCGCCGCGGCGCGAGAATAGGCGTTCTGCCGGTCCTGCTGCCGGCGCCACCGCCGCTCCGGACCGCCCGATGACCAACGCCTTCGTTTCGCCCGACGCTATCCGCAGCCTGTTCGCGCAGGCCATGTCCGACATGTACCGCACCGAGGTGCCGTTGTACGGCACGCTGATGGAGCTGGTGGCGCAGGTCAATGCGCAGACCCTGGCCGCGGACCCGGCACTGGAGGCGCAGCTGCAGCGCAACGACGAACGCGCGCGCCTGGATCAGGAGCGGCACGGCGCGATCCGCGTCGGCACCGCCGAGGAACTGGCCACGCTGCGCCGCCTGTTCGCGGTGATGGGCATGGCGCCGGTCGGCTATTACGACCTGTCGGTGGCCGGCGTGCCGGTGCACTCCACCGCGTTCCGCCCGCTGGATGCCGCGGCGCTGGCGCGCAATCCGTTCCGCGTGTTCACCTCGCTGCTGCGGCTGGAGCTGATCGAAGACCCGGCGCTGCGCGAGCAGGCGGCGCAGATCCTCGCCAAGCGGCGCATCTTCACCGACGGCGCGCTCGCGTTGATCGCGCAGTGCGAACGCGACGGCGGCCTGGCCGACGCCGACGCGCAGCGCTTCGTCGCCGAGGCGCTGGAAACCTTCCGCTGGCACAGCGACGCGACCGTGAGCCTGCCGACCTACCGCGCGCTGAGCGAGGCGCACAAGTTGATCGCCGACGTGGTCAGCTTCCATGGCCCGCACATCAACCACCTGACCCCGCGCACCCTGGACATCGACGCGGCGCAGGCGGAAATGCTGCGCCGGGGCATCGATGCCAAGGCGGTGATCGAAGGCCCGCCGCGTCGCGCCTGCCCGATCCTGCTGCGCCAGACCAGCTTCAAGGCGCTGGAGGAAACCGTGCGCTTCCCCGCCGGCGCGGACGGCGCCGAGGCCGGCACCCACACCGCGCGGTTCGGCGAGATCGAACAGCGCGGCCTGGCCCTGACGCCGAAGGGCCGCGCGCTGTACGACGCGCTGCTGGAACGCGCACGCGCAGCGGACGGTAGCGCCGGTGCCGATTACGCCACGCGCCTGCAGGCCGCCTTCGCTGACTTCCCCGACGACTACGCCACTCTGCGTCGCGAGGGCCTGGGCTATTTCCGCTACGCCCTCACCGATGCCGGTCGCGCCGCCGGCGCCGCGGCCCTGGCCGGGAAGCCAGCCGAAGCGCTGATCGCCGATGGCCTGGTCAGCGCCGACCCGATCGTCTACGAGGATTTCCTGCCGGTCAGCGCCGCCGGCATCTTCCAGTCCAACCTCGGCGGCGGCGAACAGCGCGCCTACGCCGCGCACGCCAACCGCGCCGCGTTCGAGCAGGCGCTGGGCGCGACGGTGCACGACGAGTTCGCCATCTACGCCGGTATCGAGCGCGATTCGCTGGAGGCGTTGGCGGGTTGACAGCTGTGTTCCTGTTGTCAACGGCGGTAAGACAAGGACGATGTCCGACGTCGTGGCTACTTGTCTCTGGATGTCCGAGGTTTGGTTGCACCACCAATGATGTCGCCTGATTTGAAACTGCCGGCGTCACTGGTAAGGGTTTCACTTGACGGTACCGTCGATTGGTATCAGTATTTGAACCGAAAACCGGCCGTTTGCAGGTGACATATAAGCGGGGCTTGCCCCCCACCTGCATCCGGCCATCTTATTGCCTAGGGAGATGGGCATGCATCGGCGCTTTGCCGTCCTGCTGGATGCGGGATTCGTCAAAAGAAAATTGAAGTCGAGCGGTGAAGTTTCCGCCAACCGCATACAGCAACTTGTAGAGGCAATTCGCAAGCACGAATGCCTTCAGGATTGCCTTCTGCATCGCGTCTACTACTACGACGCTTCGCCACTTGGAAGATCGGTTGAGCAGCCTGTCACTGGCGAGGTCATCGAGTACGACAAGACGCCTGTGTTCCAATCCAACGTGGCCTTGGTGAGGGATGTTGCCAAGCTTCCCCATTTTGCGCTTCGTCAGGGCGAATGCAGCCACGATGGTTGGATGGCAAAGTTCAAGTCGCTGAAGAGCGCGGGGAACTACGATGCCGGGTCTGACACGTTGAAGCTGAAAAGCTCGGACCTGAAACCGGTCATCAAGCAAAAAGGCGTGGACATGCGTATCGGCATGGATATCGCTGCCTTGACTCTAAAAAAGCATGTGGAAGTCATCGTACTTGTCACGGCAGACAGTGACTTCATTCCTGGAATGAAGTTTGCGCGTCGGGAAGGCGCGCAACTCTATTTGTTCAGTCTCGGCCATGGAACAAAAGAGGATGTGGTCGAGAACGCAGATCTTATGATTGTGTCGACAGCTAAATCTCTGATGGACGCGCTGGCGGCATGACCGGTTCCGCGCCTTGGAATTCGAAACGAATGGCGCGAGGTGCTGTGCTCGACAATATCTAGGTCGCGCGCCGCGCTCCTGCCGGATTTACCCCGCGTAACGCGCCTTCAGCATGGCATACGCCGAACGCAGCGCCAGCGCTTCGCCACCCGCCGGGCGGCCGGGGCGGTCGCTGTCGTTCCAGGCGTACACGTCCAGGTGCGCCCAGGCCTGCCGCGCCGGCACGAAGCGCTCCAGGTACAGGGCGGCGGTGACTGCACCGGCCATGCGCGAGCCGGCGTTGGCCAGGTCGGCGACCGAGCTGGTGAGATAGCGCAGGTAAGGACGCCACAGCGGCATGCGCCAGACCGGGTCGCGGGTGCGCTCGCCGGCGGCGATCCAGGCCTGCGCCAGCGTGTCGTCGTTGCAGAACAGTGCCGGCAGATCCGGACCCAGGGCGATGCGCGCCGCGCCGGTCAGCGTGGCGAAATCCAGGATCGCATCGGGGCGCTGCTCGCCGGCGTAGGCCAGCGCATCGCACAGCACCAGGCGGCCTTCGGCGTCGGTGTTGTCGATCTCCACGCTGGTGCCCTGACGGGTGGCGATCACCTCGCCCGGGCGAAACGCATTCGGGCCGACGGCGTTTTCCACCGCCGGCAGCAGCACGGTCAGCCGCAGCGGCAGACGCTGCGCCATCACCAGTCCGGCCAGCGCCAGCGCGTGTGCGGCGCCGCCCATGTCCTTCTTCATGTTGCGCATGCCGTCGGCCGGCTTCAGGTCCAGGCCGCCGGTGTCGAAGCACACGCCCTTGCCGACCAGCGCCACGTGCGGATGCGCCTCTTCGCCCCAGCGCAGCACCAGCAGGCGCGGCGCGCGGTGCGAGGCGCGGCCGACCGCGTGGATCGCCGGGAAGTTCTGCTCCAGCAGCGCGTCGCCGACGATGCTCTCGAACTGCGCGCCGTGTTCCTGCGCGATCGCGCGTGCGGCCTCTTCCAGTTGCTCCGGCCCCATGTGCTCGGTCGGCGTGTTGACCCAGTCGCGCACGCGCAGGCTGGCCGCGATCAGGTCGCACACTTCGGCCTGCGGCGTGGCCAGCAACTGTGCCGGCAGCCGCGGCGGTTGCTTGTAGCGGGCGAAGCGGTAGCTGCCCAGGCCCCAGCCCAGGTGCAGGGTCGCCAGCGTGTCGGCGTCCAGCGCGCTGTCCACGCGCCAGGTGCTGCCGGCCGGCAGCGCGAACGGCGCATGCGCGTAGGCATATGCATCGCCGCGATCGCCAACGCCCAGCACCGCGGCGGCCACGCCGTCGGCGCCCGGCAGCAGCAGCACGCTGCCCGGCGCGGCCATGAACTGCTGGGTGTCCATCCACGCCACCCAGGCCGGCGATTGCGCCGCGCGCCATTCGGCCAGGTGCTCGCGGTCGAGCACGTACAGCGGCAGCGCATGGGTGGAGGCGTCGGTGAAGCCGGTCGGCAGGGACATCAGCGGATCCTTGGAAGAGGGAGAAGACCGGTAGGCGAGAGGGCGCGGATCAGACGCGCGCCGCGTCGGCCGGCTGGGTCGCGTCCAGCCAGTCGGCCAGGCCGGTGAGGGTGTCGAAGTGCAGATCGGGCGGGGTCGGCGGATGCCAGGCCTGCGCCTCGCGGTTGATCCAGCAACCGCGCAGGCCGGCCTGCATCGCACCGACCACGTCGATCTCGATATGGTCGCCCACGTGCAGCACCTGTGCGCAGGGCAGGCCCAGGCGCGCGCAGGCGGCGCGGAAGATGCCTGGGTCCGGCTTGGCCGCACCGTGTTCGCGGGCACTGAGCTGGAAGGCGAAATGGTGGTCCAGGCCGATCGTGGCCAGGTCGGCGTTGCCGTTGCTCAGCGCCACCACCGGCACGCGCGCGGCGATGCGCTCCAGCGCGGCGATGCTGTCCGGGTAGCACTCCACCTGATTGCGCGCGGCATGGAACACCGCATACGCAGGTTCCAGCAACGCTTCATCGGCGCCGCTATCCTGCAGCGCACGGCGCAGGGTCAGCCGACGCAGTTCGCTGAGGTCGTGGTGCAGGTGCGGATGCGCGGCGAACACTTCTTCGCGCAACTGCCGCATCGCCGCGACCGGGAAGCGCGCGGCGGTGGCCGGGCTGTGCTGCAGCAGCCAGTCGTGCAGCACCTGCTCGATGCGCGCGCCGATCGGTGCGAACGGCCACAGGGTGTCGTCCAGATCCAGCGTGATCGCGCGGACGGGGAAGGAGGGCATGGAAGTCACCGGCGCATTTTACGCCAAGCGCCGAGGCCTACGATGGCCGTGCCCGGTAGACAGTACCCGCGCGCTTCCGCCAATCCCCAATCCCGACTCCCGAATCCCGTTTCACTCCAGCAACCGCGCCCAACGCTGCATGCCTTCGACCCGCGCCAGCACCATCTTGATGCACACCAGCAGCGGCACCGCCAGCAGCAGGCCGATCATGCCCCACAGCCAGCCGAACAGCATCAGCGCCAGGATCAGCATCAGCGGCGAGATCGCCATGCGCCGGCCGAGCACGATCGGCGTCACCACCTGGCCTTCCAGGGTATGCAGCGCCAGGTACAGGATCGCCGGCAGCGCCGCGCTCAGCGGTTCGCGGAAGGCGACGAAGCCCATCAGCAGCATCAGCACCGCGCCGATCAGCGGCCCCACGTAGGGCGCGAAGTTCAGCAGCGCCACCACCGTGCCCCACAGCAGCGCTTCCTGCGGCGGAATGCCCAGCAGGATCAAAATGCCGGCAAAGATCAGGCCGACCAGCGTATTGATCACGGTGATGGTCAGGACGTAGCGCGAGACCTCGCGTTCGATCGAGCGCAGGATCTCGGTAGTGAATTTCTGTTGCTGGCGGCTGGGCAGCAGCGCGATCGCATGGCGCTGCAGGTTCTCGCCGAACACCATGAAGAAGAACGTCAGCAACACCACCGCCAGCGCGGAGGCGGCCACCCGCGGGGTCCGCACCAGCGCCTTGTACGGGTCGTCCATCTGCGTGCGGATCACCTGCACGCGGCGTCCGCTCTCGCCGCCGGCGGCGCGGGCGAAGTTCTCCGCGGCCTGGTTGGCCTGCTGCATCGGCTTGGTCAAGTCGCGCACCTGGGTGGCGAGGTGGCGCAGCTGCGCCGGCGCCTGCTGCGCCCACTCGGCGGCGGGGCCGGCCAGTTGCACGGTCAGCGTCGTCGCCACCGCCATGCCCGACAGCAGCACCAGCAGCGCGGCCAGGAAGCGCGGCAGGTACAGCCGTTGCAGCATGCGCAGGATCGGGTTGCCGACCAGGGCGAAGAAGGCGGCGAGCAGGATCGGCAGGATCACGTCCTGCGCGGCCCACAGGGTGTAGCAGACTGCCAGGGTGGCCAGCACCACCAGCGAGACTGGTCCGCGCGGGCGCGGAGCGGGCGGCGGCGGCAGGGGGCCGTGCGGGGCGTCGTCGGCGACGACCGCGGGATCGGGAACTGTGCTCATCGGACCTGCGATGCAGTGGCCGCGGCGCGCGCCGCAGTGCACGCGCCGAACGGCGTCGAAAAGGAAGCGAAGTGTAGGCCGGATCGTGGCCGGCGCGATATCAAGGCGGCGTGGCCGCCGCGTGCGCGCGGCGTGGCCGCCCAGGCCAGCCACGCCGATCCCAGGAACGTCAGTCCTTGCCCTGGCGCTCGGACAGGTCGGTGGCCGCTTCGGCCGCGGCGGGTTGCCCGGGGCGCGAGGCCATCGGCGGCCGCGGCGGCTGCGGGCGGACAGCGGATGGGGGAACGGGTGCAACGGGAGGCGGGGCCTGGGTGGCGGCATCCACGGCCGCATCCTGTGCGGTGTCCGCCGCTTCCTCGGCATCGTCGGAGGCGCGCTCGGCGTCATCGGACGCGCTCTTGGCGGTGGTGGCGTTGATCAGGCTGGAGAGCGCGCTGAGCATCTGCAGCCAGCGCGCGCCGCCGAGCTTGCCGATCACCGCCGCCGGTTCGGCGCGGCCGACCAGGAAGCCGGTGCTGAGGCCGACGATCACGATCCGCCACGGCGTCCAGCCTTCGCGCCAGACCTGCTGCAGGGTCGTCCAGTGCGTGCGCACCTGCTCCTGGCGTCCTTCCAGCAACGCTTCGGCGCGGGCGATGCGGTGCTGCAATTGCCGCAGGGTCATGGCGTGGCCTCGCGCTTGGCGACATCCTCGTCGCCGTCCTCGTCGTCGCCGCCGATGCCCAGCTTGGCCAACTGGCGGCGGGTGGCGTCGAGCTTGCTCATGTCGAAGTAGCGCAGCGCCTGCCAGGCGCCGAGCGCGGTGACCACCAGGCTGAAGGCCGCAGTCGCCGAGATCGACGCCAGCCACGACCAGCCCATGCGCTGCAGCAGGGCGATCATCGCGCCCATCAGCAGCATCCACGCCGACGCGCCGAACGCCACCGACACGGTCAGCCACACCAGCGCCCGCGCCAGGGCGGCACGGGCCAGGGCGAAGTCCGCGGCCACCAGCTTGCGCAGCGCGCGGCCGGTGTCCAGGGTGGCATTGAGTCCTTCGCGCCCGGCCGTGCCGAGCGCGCGGAAGGATTCCTCCAGCGACGGTGCGGCCGCGGTGTCTGCCGCGGCGCCGTCGGTGCGGGCCTGCTCCTCGCTCACGCGCGGCTTACTTGTCGCCGCCGCTGCGCGCCAGCTTGGCGATGATCCAGCCGGTGGCGAAGGCCACGCCGAACGAGGCCAGCGGACGCTCGCGGATCAGTTCGGCCGCGCTGTCGATCAGGTCGCGGCCCTTGTCCAGCAGCACGTCCACCTGCTCCTTCGCCGCCGCGCCGCCGAACTCGGCCGCCGCCAACCCGGACAGCGCGCTGTCGGACAGTTCGGCCTTGACGTTGGCCTTGCCCAGCTTCAGTTCTTCGCCGGCGGCACCGGCAGCGCCCTTGATCGCGTCGCCGGCATAGCTGGCCGCGGACTTCAGGTGCGCGCCGGCTTCGCTCAGGTTGTCCTTGAGGTTCTCGGTATTGGTCGGGCTGGCATTCATGGGCATGTCTCCTCTGGGGTTTGGGGGCCTGCCGTCCGCCATCGCGGACGCTGCGCAGAACGGGGCGACACCAATACCATCGGCGGGGTGTACGGGGTGTTAGCTCGTCGCCGCAGGCAGTGCGCCATAGTGTCGGCGCTCGCCCGCGATCGGCCAAGTCCCGGAGGAACCGCAATGCACGCGTACGGCAACCGGAGCGGCCATGCCGGGGTGGTCGCCTACGACAGCGGCCCGGACTGGATCGTGCTGCGCTTCGCCGACGGCGCCACCTACCGCTACGACCGCCAGCATCCTGGCCTGCTCCAGGTCATGGAGATGCAGCGCCTGGCCGCCGCCGGGCGCGGTCTCACCACCTACTTGAACCAGCACGTGCGCGACGATTACGCCGCGCGCCTGGACTGAGCGTGCCGGCTCACTGCATGACCAGGTCGGCCTGCGCGCCGCCACGCACCACGCGCAGCACCAGTTGCGCCGGCTTGCGCGCGAAGTTGGCGCGGTAGCTGGCCAGGTCGGCGAACTCGCCGACCGAGGCGGCCACCACGATGTCGCCGCTGGCCAGGCCGTTGCGCGCCGCACGGCTGCCGCGCGCCACGTTGCCGATCAGCACGCCGGAGATGCCGGACTGGCGCAGCGATTCGGGCAGGTCGGCGAAGGTGGCGCCGCTCAGCCGCGGATCCAGCGACTCGCCGCTGATCGCGCGCGGCTGTTCCTTGAGCGTGGCCTTGAGCTGCAGCGGCTTGCCGTCGCGGCGCACGTCCAGGGTGACCGTGCTGCCCACCGGCTGCAGGCCCTCGTAGTTGTGCAGCGCCTCGGCACTGTCCAGGCGCTCGCCGTTGGCGCCGGTGATCACGTCGCCCGGCTGCAGCCCGGCGGCCGCGGCCGCCGAGCCGGCCAGCACCCGCGTCACCAGCGCCCCGCGCGGCGCCGACAGGCCCAGGCCCTGCGCCATCTGCGAGGTCAGGTTCTGCGTCTCGATGCCGAAGGTGCCGCGGATCATCACCCCGTTGTTCTTGATCAACTGGTCGACCACTGCGCGCGCCAGGTTCGACGGGATCGCCAGGCCCAGGCCGATGTTGCCGGCCATGCTGCCCTGCGGGTTGAAGCTGGCGGTGTTGATGCCGACCAGTTCGCCGCGCAGGTCCACCAGTGCGCCGCCGGAGTTGCCGGGGTTGATCGAGGCGTCGGTCTGGATGAAGTTCTGGTAGCCCAGGCCGCGGATGCCGTTGCGGCCCATCGCCGAGACGATGCCGGAGGTGACGGTCTGGGTGAAGCCGAACGGGTTACCGATGGCCGCGACGAAATCGCCCACGCGCAGCTTGTCGCTGTCGCCCAGGCGGATCTCGGTGAGGTTGTCGGCCTTGATCCGGATCAGCGCGATGTCGGTGTCCGCGTCCGAGCCCATGAACTCGGCCTTGAAGCTGCGCCCGTCGGCCAGGGTCACCTGCACGTCGTCGGCGTTCTCCACCACGTGGTGGTTGGTCAGCACGTAGCCGTTCTTCGCGTCGATGATCACACCCGAACCCAGCGATTCGTTGATGCGTTCCTGCGGGATGTCCGGGAACAGGCGGCGCAGGATCGGGTCGTTGAAGAACGGATTGCGCACCCGCACGACTTGCTTGGTGTTGATGCTCACCACCGCCGGCATCACCTTCTGCAGCATCGGCGCCAGCGACGGCAGCGGCTCGCCGGCCACCGCGGACGGCAGGCGCGCGGCCCCGGACAGCGGCGGGGCCGCGACCGGCGCGGCCTCGGCGCGGTTGTCCAGTTGCGCATTGATGGCGGTGGCGGCGAAACCGCCGAAGGCAGCGGCGGCGGTCAGGGTCAGCAGCGTGGGCAGCGGTCGCATGGGGTCGGTTTCCGGGGAACGCGGGAGACGTGGGGCAGATGGGCGCGCGTGCGCGTAAATCAAGATGAACGCGCGGCGTTTAACCGCCAGTGAAAGCGTTCCGACGCCGCCTGCGCAAGGCCGCCACGGCACCCCGCGTGCACACCCGCTCGACGGCACGTGATCGGCGCGCGACGACGTTGACAGTCGGCCTGCCCGGCGTTAGCGTTCACGCTTGCATTAGCCACTACATGTAGCGGTATCGATTCGGTACGGCACTAGAACTAGGGTTTTCTTCACCAGGACTTCACATCCAGGGGCGCGCTCGGCGTTGCATCACGGGACGGTGACAATGGACGTCGCGGATTCGGGGAATTTCGGTCGGTCGAGGGCAGGCGCCGCGTGCGCTGCCGCGGCCGTCGCTGCCGTGCAGCGCAAGTGCGATATAGACAAGACACACGGCGGATGACCACCCATCCGCCCCATCGGGACAGGTTCGAGGAGAACACAGCAGAATGAGTACGGTGCGCCTGGAAGTCGTCCAGACCGGATCCAAGCACGACCCCATCCCGATGCAGCCGGCGTCGCAGGACATCTGGGACAAGAAGTATCGGCTCAAGACCAAGCAGGGCGATCCGCTGGATGCCGACATCGACGGCACCTACCTGCGCGTGGCCCGCGCGCTGGCCGATGCCGAGGTCGGCGAGGAGCAGCGCGCCCACTGGTTCGAGCGCTTCGCCTGGGCGCTGCGCCGCGGCGCGATCCCGGCCGGGCGCATCACCTCCAATGCCGGCGCGCAGGAACACAAGCCGGCCACCAGCACCATCAACTGCACCGTGTCGGGCACCATCACCGACTCGATGGACGGCATCCTGGAGAAGGTCCACGAGGCCGGGCTGACCCTCAAGGCCGGCTGCGGCATCGGCTACGAGTTCAGCACGCTGCGCCCGCGCGGCGCGTTCGTGGCCGGCGCCGGCGCCTACACCTCCGGGCCGATGTCGTTCATGGATATCTTCGACAAGATGTGCTTCACCGTGTCCTCGGCCGGCGGCCGCCGCGGCGCGCAGATGGGCACCTTCGACGTGTCCCACCCGGACGTGAAGGACTTCATCCGCGCCAAGCGCGAGGACGGGCGCCTGCGCCAGTTCAACCTGTCGCTGCTCATCACCGATGGTTTCATGCAGGCGGTGGAGCAGGACGCCGACTGGCCGCTGGTGTTCCCGGTGAACCGCAAGGAAGAGGCCGACGTCGACCTGGCCGACGCCAGCGCCGTGGTCTGGCGCGACTGGCCCACCCACAAGGACTACATCGTGCGCGACGACGGCCTGGTCGCGTGCAAGGTGTACGGGCACATCCGCGCCCGCCACCTGTGGGACATGATCATGGTCTCCACCTACGACTACGCCGAGCCGGGTTTCATCCTGATCGACCGCGTCAACGAAATGAACAACAACTGGTGGTGCGAGAACATCCGCGCGACCAATCCTTGCGTGACCGCCGACACCTGGGTGCAGACCGCCGAGGGGCCGCGTCAGGTCGCCGATCTGCTGGGCACGCCGTTCCTGGCGCGGGTCGATGGCGGCGACCATGCCTCCGGTGCGGAGGGTTTCTTCAAGACCGCGCACAAGCAGGTGGTGCGACTGCAGACGCAGGAAGGTTACGCGCTGCGTCTGACCGCAGACCACCGCGTGCGGCGCGTGGTGCGGCAGACCCGCTGGTCGCTGGACACCCAATGGTGCCAGGCGGACCAACTGGTCGCAGGCGACCGGGTGCTGCTCAACAATCACCGTGCCGGTGCGGAGTGGGGCGGCGCACGCAGCTATGAGGAAGGTGTCCTCCTCGGCATGCTGGTGGGCGACGGCACGCTCAAGCAGGACGCCGCCGTGTTGTCTGTCTGGTCGCAGGCCGCTGCCGTCAATGCGGCGCCGCTGGCACCGGTGGCGCTGATGGACGAAGCCCTGCGCTGCACGCGCAGCCTGCCGCACCGTGCCGACTTCGCCGGCTGGAGCGAGGTGCGCGACCGTGGCGAGTACCGCCTGAAGTCGGCCGCCTTGCGCGATCTGGCCCTGGAGCTGGGCCTGCGTCCGGGCGACAAGGCGATCACCCCGGCCGTCGAGAAGACCTCCAGCGATTTCCATCGCGGCTTCCTGCGCGGCCTGTTCGACACCGACGGCTCGGTGCAGGGCAGCCAGGAGAAGGGCGTCAGCGTGCGCCTGGCACAGTCCGACCTGGCGCGGCTTGAGGCAGCGCAGCGCATGCTGTTGCGGCTGGGCATCGCCTCGCAGATCTACCGCGACCGGCGCCCCGCCGGCACGGCGTTGCTGCCCGACGGGCACGGCGGCACGCGTGCCTACGTCACCAAGGCGCAGCACGAACTGGTCGTCAGCGGCGACAACCTCGATGCCTTCGCCCAGCGGGTGGGCTTTGCCGACACCGCCAAGGCCAACCGCCTCAAGGCGCTGCTGTCCGGCTACCGTCGCCAGTTGAACCGCGAGCGTTTCGTGGCGACCGTGCAGTCGGTGGCCGCCGATGGCATCGAAGACGTCTACGACGTGCAGGTCCCCGGCATCAACACCTTCGACGGCAACGGCCTGCACGCCCACAATTGCGGCGAGCAGCCGCTGCCGCCCTACGGCGCCTGCCTGCTCGGCTCGATCAACCTCACCACCTTCGTGCGCGAGCCGTTCACCGAGCGCGCCCGCTTCGACTGGGAGGAATACAAGGAAGTGGTGCGGGTGTTCACCCGCATGCTCGACAACGTGGTCGAGGTCAACGGCCTGCCGCTGCAGCAGCAGCGCGACGAGATCATGCGCAAGCGCCGCCACGGCATGGGCTTCCTCGGCCTGGGCTCGACCATGACCATGCTGCGCATGAAGTACGGCAGCGCCGAGTCGTGCGAGTTCACCGAGTCCATCGCCCGCGAGATGGCCGTGGCCGGCTGGGAGACCGCGCTGTCGCTGGCCAAGGAGAAGGGCCCGGCGCCGATCATGCAGGAGACCTTCGAGGTCACCGCGGCGATGCTGCGGCAGCGCCCGGAGATGGTCCGCGACGGTTGGCGCGTCGGTGAGCGCATCGAGGGCCGGCTGCTGCACGCCAAGTACAGCCGCTACATGCAGCGCATCGCCGAAGTGGCGCCGGCACTGGTCGAGGAACTGGCCGAGGTGGGCGCGCGCTTCACCCACCACAGCTCCATCGCCCCCACCGGCACCATTTCGCTGAGCCTGGCCAACAACGCCTCCAACGGCATCGAACCGAGCTTCGCCCACCACTACAGCCGCAACGTGATCCGCGAGGGCAAGAAGAGCAAGGAGAAGGTGGACGTGTTCTCCTTCGAGCTGCTGGCCTACCGCCACCTGGTCAACGCCAAGGCGATGCCGTTCGCCGAGGACGCCGCCGCGCGCCTGCCGGACTACTTCATCGCCGCCGACGACATCCACCCCAAGGAACATGTGGACGTGCAGGCCGCCGCGCAGAAGTGGGTGGACAGCTCCATCTCCAAGACCGCCAACGTCCCCACCGACTATCCCTACGAGCAGTTCAAGGACATCTACCGCTACGCCCACCAGCAGGGGCTGAAGGGCTGCACCACGTTCCGCTTCAACCCGGCCGCCTTCCAGGGCGTGTTGGTGAAGGAGGCGGACCTGGAGAACACCACCTACCGCTTCGAGCTGGAAGACGGCAGCGTGGTCGAGGTCAAGGGCAACGAACAGATCGAATACGACGGCGAGATGCACACCGCCGCCAACCTGTTCGATGCGCTGAAAGAAGGGTATTACGGCAAGTTCTGACGCCGTCCCGTCTCCCCTTCGCGCCGGCGGAGGGGAGGGCGGCGGTGGAGGCCCTGGAGCGCGGCGCGCCGCGCTTCCCCAACGCTTCCCCACCGTCTCCCGTGTGTCGCCGTTTCCGGCTCCCCGCTTCGCTGCAATCGGTATAGCATCGCCCGCGTGACATAAACACTGACACCCTGAGGAGGGTTTTATGAGCAATGGGAATGGCGTCACGGCGACGCTGACGCAGGTCGCCGAGAACGTGAAAGAAACCGCCACCAACGTCGGCGAGACCATCGCCGCCACCGCCAGCGAGGCCGTCGCCACGGTCAAGCAGACCGCCGAGACCGTGCAGAAGCGCGTGCAGGACCAGGTCGCCAAGACCCGCAAGGCGGTGAAGAAGGCCGAGAAGGCCGTCGCCAAGCGCGCCGAGAAGGCCGGAAAGGCCGTCAAGAAGACCGTCGCTAGCGCGCGCAAGAAGCTGGAAGCGGCCAAGGCCAGCGCCCAGGCCGAAGCGGCCGCGCTGACCAAGGGCGGCAAGAAGACCGCCAAGAAGGCGGCTGCGAAGAAGGCGCCGGCGAAGAAGGCTGCTGCCAAGAAGGCCGTTGCGAAGAAGGCTCCCGCCAAGAAAGTGACCGCCAAGAAGGCCGCGCCGAAGAAGGCGGTCAAGAAGGTCGCCGCCAAGAAGGCCGTTGCCAAGAAGGCAGTGAAGAAAGCGGCGAAGAAGGTTGCAGCGAAGAAGACCGTCGCCAAGAAAGCGGTGAAGAAGGTCGCCAAGGCGGTCAAGAAGAGCACCGCCAAGGTCGCCAAGAAGAGCGCCGCCGTGAAGAAGACCGCCGTGCGCAAGGCCGCCGGCAAGAAGGCCGCGGCCACCCGCGCCAAGAAGTAAGCCGTCCCGTCGCACCCTCTCTCCCGTGCGCGGGAGAGAGGCCGGGCCCACGCCCGTCCCGCTCCGCCTTCCAGGAACGCACGCCTCATGGCCATCAAGATCGACCAGAAAATCAAGGGCTACGCCGTCGTCACCCCCGAGGACAAGGCGCGCGACGCCGCCGCCGCGGTGCCCGCCTCGTCGATCGACCGTACCACCGCCGAGGCCGAAGCGCCGGCGGACAACATCATTCACATGCACGAACGCATCGAGCGCCCGGACGTGCTGATCGGCAGCACCTACAAGATCAAATCGCCGTTGGTGGAACACGCCATGTACGTGACCCTCAACGACATCGTGCTCAACGCCGGCACCGAGCACGAACTGCGCCGCCCGTTCGAAATCTTCGTCAACTCCAAGTCCATGGAGCACTTCCAGTGGATCGTGGCGCTGACCCGCATCATGTCCGCGGTGTTCCGCAAGGGCGGCGACGTCACCTTCCTGGTCGACGAGATGAAGGCCGTGTTCGACCCCAAGGGCGGCTACTTCAAGGCCGGCGGCGTGTACATGCCGTCGCTGGTCGCCGAACTGGGCAGCATCGTCGAAGAGCACATGAAGTCGATCGGCCTGCTGCACGACCCGGAAATGAGCGACCACCAGCGCGCGCTGATCGCCGAGAAGCGCAAGCAGTACGAAGAACGCTCAAAAAAAAACAGTGACGTGAGCAAGGCGGTTCCTTCTCCTGCGGGAGAAGGTGGCCGCAGGGCGGATGAGGGGGCAGTGTCCGCCGACTCCACCGCCGACCACGAAGAGGACATCGCCGTCACCGGCGATGGCGCGAGTTTCCCGCCGTCGGCCACGATGTGCCATAAGTGCAATACCAAGGCGCTCGTCATTATGGACGGGTGCGCGACTTGTTTGAATTGTGGGTATTCGAAGTGCGGGTGATCGGCCCGCAATGCCGCCAGGTTTGAACGCCTGGCGCGGCGATCTGCTAACGCTGCAAGTTGCTGAACTATGTCCTTCGAATGTGGGGATGGTCGACATACGACCAAGTTGGCGAGTTGTACCAGTTGCCAACATCGATGTCTCTTGTCGCACTTAGCCACTGGACGCCGTCATCCAGAGCATCCTGCGCCAGACTGTATTTCCCCATGGACAGGTCCTGCTCGAACTTTCGAAGAAAGTCATTCATCGAACGCGCTAATAGAAGGGCTACTCCCCATTCTTGATCTATAAATATGACTTGGCCATAGGTACCGTTCTCTTCAGGAGACAGGTCAACACAAAGGCGGCAATGGGAAAAGTCGCTTCCAATCACTAAGCGATCCTTTCCGAGTTTCAGCACAGGGCGGATTCCCTTATCCGCGAATTGGGCAGAAGCTCCTGCATCGTCGTTGCAGGAGCTTCTTTCGACCTCGAAAGTCACCGTTGCCACATCCATGAAAGAGAATCCTAGAGCGAAATTTGCTGTGGCATCAGGATTCAAGCCTGCACTTTCGCGATAGACTGCCACGAGATCCTCAGGCAATGGGCGCCCCAACGCTGATTTTAGTGCGTTGATCTCTAGTTCGTTGGCTGCCGGAAGTAGTGCCTTCTCCACTTCTGGTGCAATAACTCTCAAGTGATCGCGGATTCGCTCAAGCATTTCATTCGCCAGGTTAAATTCAATATCTACATCTTAATGCGGGACAAGTCTGCTTGCGCAGTAGAACTCCATCGGCACAACAAAAATGATGTGGTAACGCTGTAGTAGTCGGCGTTTCACGTTCAACCTTACGAGATCGCTGTCATGAATGCCATCATGCCTCCGCTGACATTCGCGCTGTTGGAGCAGAAGATCGAGGCTATGCCGGAAGGACCAGTCTCTGCGTTGTCGACGCCGCGCTGGATGCGTGTGCTCAATGCGGTGGGTTGGGTGGGTTCCATGCTCGCGCTGCTGCCTTCGCTGCTGTTGATTTGGCTCGCGCCGCAGCTGTGGATGGTGAGCCTATCGCGGGTGGGATTGGCGCTGACAGTCGCCCTTACACCTTATTTTATTCGCACGGTATGGCTGATCATTTACGAGTTCTCCAATTCTCGCCGGCAGTGGATCTTGCAGCACGATCATGATGTCGGCGAACTGCGTCAGCTAGTTCAGTGGTTGCTTTTGTATCCACGCGACGTGCTGGAGGACCAATTGCGTTACGCGAAGATGGCACAGGAACGTCTAGCTGCCAAGCTTGGTCTGTTTGTCGGAGGTATGGATAAGCTGGGGCTGCTACCTCTGTGCTTGTCGCTGCTCGTCGTCTTGCGCAACTGGCGCGATCTGCTGGCCTTGCCTGCGTGGTTGTCAGTTCTGGCGATGTTCGCGGCCATGCTATGGATGGTCAGCTGGTTGGGCGCTAATTTCCGTCTGCGTCTGCACCTATATGAGAGCGTGCTTGCTGCTGCGATCGCCAATACCGGCGCAGCCAAGGCGGACGTGCCAATTGAGACGGCATCGCCCACCTCGCCGCAGGAGCCACCCGAACCGCATCGCGTCACCAATCTCGACACCCTCGAAGCCCTGTACGGCCAACCAGCCGAGCGCGCGGTGCGCAAGCAACTCGACCATTTGAACGCCGACTACCAGGCGTTCGTGCGCGCATCGCCGTTCGTGGTGCTCGCCTCAGCCGGCACCGGAGGGCTGGACTGCTCGCCGCGTGGCGATGCGCTGGGGTTCGTGCAGGTGCTGGATGCGCGTACGCTGGCGTTGCCGGATCGCCCGGGCAACAACCGCGTCGATACTCTACGCAATCTGCTGCAGGATCCGCGGTTGTCGCTGTTGTTCCTGATTCCCGGCATCGGTGAAACCTTGCGCGTGAACGGCCGTGCCGAGATCCGCGTCGATCCGGACCTGCTGGCGCGGTTCGCGGTCGGCGAGCGCTTGCCGCGCAGCGTGATCGTGGTGCACATCGAGGCGGCCTACTTCCATTGCGCCAAGGCGATCGTGCGCTCGCAGCTGTGGGACCCGACACGGCACCTGCCGCGCGATCGCCTGCCCAGCCCCGGCACCATGCACGCGCATCTGGCCGACGGCGCGTTCGACGGCGAGGCCTACGACCGGGAATTGCCGCAGCGCACCCGGGACGCGCTGTACTAGCTTGACTGGATTGGTATGCGCGCAGCACCGCGCGCATCACGCCGCGCCGGGTTGAACTGCACGCCGTCGCGTGACGCCGCCACCGATGTCCCTGGTCATGCCACCCTGCTACGGTGCGCCCCTGGTGGAAAGCGGCGGCGACGCCGTTCCGGCGCGCAGCGAACGACAGGGGAGTGTGGATGCGGGAACGTGGGGAACCCTCAGGCGGTTGGGGCGAGTTGCTGCTGGTGATGGCAGTGGCATTCGGGTTGCCGATCTATTGGAGTGCGCTGGCGGTGCTGGCGCCGGTGGTGGAGCCGTCGTTTTCCGACGCGAACCTGTGGGGCATGGTGTTCTACGAGCTGCTGGTGCTGACGTTGTTGCTGCCGACGCTGTGGTTCCGCGGCTGGACGCGGCAGGCGCTGGGGCTGCAGTGGCAGGCGCGCGACATCGGTGTGGGCCTGGCGCTGTTGGCCGCCTGCCTGGTGGCGACCTATCCGTTGAATCTGTTGAACGACAGCGTGGCGGCCGAGGTGAATCCGTCGATGGACGCGATGGTGGCCGGGCCGCTGTCGGCGGGCGTGGTGGTGCTGGTCTCGCTGCTCAATCCGATCTTCGAGGAAGTGTTCGTCTGCGCCTACGTGATCCGCGCGCTGGAGCGGCGGCACAGCCTGGCGTTCGCGGTGAACGTGAGCGTGGCGATCCGCGCGTCGTACCACCTCTATCAGGGGCCGGTCGGCACCATCGCCATCGTGGTGATAGGGCTGATCCTGGGCTGGTGGGTGGCGCGCACCGGGCGGCTGTGGCCGGCGATCGTGGCGCATGCCGCGCTGGATTTGCTGGGATTGATGGTCTACGTCTGATGCGCTGGGCGCGCGCGCCGGCAGGGGGGCGTGCACCGGGCTGATCGCAGTGTCGGCATGCGCGAGCCCGGCCGCCCATTCCATCGACGACACGGCGTCGGCCACCATGCCTGATCACTCCAGCGCCGGTGGTCGCCCGCCCGTTGGCTGGATTCGCGGCGGCGGACTCACCGAAGCGGTCGCTGGCGTAGACAGCTACATTCCTGAACACGTCGGCGCTTTCGCCGCTGTACGCCACGGCTTACAGTCGAATGACAAGGACGTGTCGCCCGCTGGACAAACGGGGGAAGGTCCGGGGTTCCCGCTGCTCGATCACGTCGGTCACGGCGCAGCGCCGTGTGCGGCGCGCGCCGCGCGGGTCGCAACGCTTTCAGGGGAGAAGCGGGATGGCGTCGACCGAGGATCTGCCAGAGCCTCATCCGTTGTTCGAGCTGCTGTCGGGCGAGATCAGCGACCGCGAACTGCGCCGCTGCCTGCGCGTGGTGCGCCTGCACCTGGGCATGGACGTGGCGTTCCTGTCGCGCTTCCGGGAAACCGACCGCGTGCTGGATCACGTGGACGGGCCGCCCGACGGGCCGATCCACGAAGGCCAGATCCTGCCGTTCGCCGACGGCTACTGCATGGGCGTGGTCCGCGGCGAGTTGCCGCAGCTCATTCCGGATACCTCATTGGTGCCGGCGGCGCAGTGCATCCCGGCGACGTGGCAGATCCCGATCGGCGCGCACATGAGCGTGCCGATCCAGGTGAACGGCCGGATCTACGGCACGCTGTGCTGTTTCAGCTTCCTGCCCAGGCACGACCTGGGCGAGCGCGACATCGGCATGCTGCGTGCGTTCGCCGAGATCTTCGCGCTGCGCCTGCACGAGGTGGAGGCGCACAAGCTGGAACGGCAGGCGATGATCGACGAGATCGACGGCGCGCTGGCGGCGGGTGCGCCGCGCATCGTGTTCCAGCCGGTGTTCGCGCTGCAGGGGCTGCGCCTGCATGGGTTCGAGTGCCTGTCGCGTTTCGACGTCGTGCCGCAGCGCGGGCCTGCGCAGTGGTTCCAGCAGGCCGAACTGGCCGGTGTCGGCATTCGCCTGGAGCTACACGTGCTGGCCAAGGCGCTGGCGTATCTGCGGCGCTTCCCGCCGCAGTACCGGCTCAGCGTGAACATGTCGCCGGAACTGATCATGTCCGGGTCCCTGGCGGGGCTGCTCGGCGACGACACCGAGGTGACGCGCCTGATCCTGGAGATCACCGAGCACGCCATCGTGCGCAACTACCAGGCGCTGGCGCAGGCGCTGGCGCCGCTGCGCGAGCGCGGCGCGCAGGTGGCGGTGGACGATGCCGGTGCCGGCTACGCCAGCATGCGCCACATCCTGCAGTTGCAGCCGGACGTCATCAAGCTCGACATGAGCATCACCCAGTGCATCCATTCCGACCGCAGCCGCCGCGCGCTGGCCAAGGGGCTGACCAACTTCGCCCACGAGATCGGCACGCGGGTGGTGGCTGAAGGTGTGGAGACGGCGCAGGAACTGGACGCGCTGCGCGAGCTGCAGGTCGACCTGGTGCAGGGGTATTTCCTGTCACGGCCGCTGTCGGAGGATGCGGCGCTCGCCCTGGCGCTGTCCGACGCCGGCTGAGCCGCGGGGCATCGTTGCAGGCGCGGCGCGATCGATGGACGGCTTGGCCGATGCAGGCCTGCGGCCGATCACGCGGCGTCCTCTACCACGGCACCACGCGGCCCAGGTAATCCAGGTAGTGCAGGCCGCCGCGGCCATGGGCGGCATCGATGGTGTCGAGCAGCGGCGGGATGCTGTCGTCGATGGACAGGCGCGCCTGCGGCCCGCCCATGTCGGTGCGCACCCAGCCGGGCGGCTCGGACTTGATCGCATTGGTGCCGGCCTCGTTCATGGCGGCGCAGCCCGACACGCTGCGCGAGTCTGCTTGCACGTTCGCGCTGCCGGTGGTCACCGAGCCCATCACCGTATCGATGTTGTGGCATCCGCGCCTGGAGCACGATGCGGCGCACCGATGGCTCCGCGCCTGTTTCTGTCCGAGTTCCGCTCGCGCGTGCCGCTGCGCTGAGTCGCACAGGCCGTTGCTGTCGGGATGCGACATCGGCACTGGTCCGTCGCCGCGGCGATGCCGCACACTTGCCGGCTCAGATCGAAGGCAGGAACAGGCGATGGCACGGCGATACGGATGGAGCGCGATGCTGGTGGGGCTGGTGGCGTTCGCCGCGGCGGCGGCCGGCCCCGCACCCGGCGAATACAGCACCAAGGAAGGCTGGGGCAGCATGCGGGTCACCGACAAGGGCGGCGCGCGCCAGTTCGACCTGTTGTCGGTCGGCGCCAACGGCCACACCTGCTCGCTGTCGGGCACGCTGCAGGGCGACAAGGCGGAGGTGAACGATGCCGGCGACGTGCCGTGCAAGCTGGCGTTCAAGCCGGTGCCGGGCGGGTTCAACGTGGCCGCGCTGACCGAGGAAAGCTGCCGCGACTATTGCGGCATGCGCGCCAGCTTCGAGGGCGACTACCTGCAGTTGCCGGCCGGCTGCACCGCCGCGGCCAGCAGCCGGCGGCGCGAGGCGTATCTGCAGGACTATCGCGGCAAGCGCTACGACAAGGCGCTTGCCGGCATGCAGGCGTTCGCAGGCGAGTGTGGCGGCTTCCTCAACTGGCTCGATCGCGACCGCTTCGCCAACGACCGCGCCATCACGTTGCTGCGCCTGGGCCGGCCGCAGGAATGCCTGGCGACGCTGGACGGCACCATGGCCGGCCGCAGCCGCGATGAGGCCTCGTTCCAGGCGGAACTGGAAAAGCAGAGCACCATGCTGCCGCCCAGCGACTGGGACGCCTACCTGCCGATCGCCAAGTCCACCTGGTTCAACCGCAAGCTGTGCGAGGCGGCCAGGCGCTGACAGACGCTGTGTCGGTACGGCGCGCGGATGGCCGCTGCACCGGGTGCCGTCCGCCGCTGCGAGACGCGGCACGGTGGCCATGAATGTGCTGCGGTTGGCGTGTGACGCGAGAGACGCCCAGGCCCCTGGCGCCGTTCCATGGCCCGCTGGTCGCCGGGGCGGCGTGGCGTCGCCGGTTGCCGTGGCCGCGGGCGACTGCGCATACTTCCGGCGACCAATGGCGCGTTGGACGCCCTGGAGCAAGGATGATCGATCGAATGCGACGCCTGTTGTCCCGCACCTCGCCACGCGGGGCCGATACCGCCCACGAGGCTGCAGGGCCGGAGCCCGCGCCCGAGGCGCAACCGCGCCATGCACTGCAGCAGCTGTTGCTGCAGGTGCTGCAGCGCGAGGGGCATGCGGCGACCCTGCACGACGAGGTGGTCGTGCTCGGCAACGGCCTGCAACTGCTCACCGAACTGGTGGATCTGGCCGAGCTGCGCAAGGGCGTGCGCACGGCCAGCTGCATTCGCGTGCATCACCGCAGCCTGTTCCCCGACGGGATCGTCGAGTTCCAGCATTCCATCGGCGAGGACACCGACGCGAGCCTGGCTTCGGGCTTCACAACCTGGGCGCGCACCGATCTGGTGGCGCTGTCGGAGGCGGTGGCCGCGCCGGCCGATGCGCGCTGCATGACGTTGCAGATGGAGTTCCCCGCCTCGGCCACGACCGAGTCGGCGCTGCGGCGCACGGTGGTGCTGGGGCCGGTGGCGCACATGAATGGCGACGCCGCGCGGGCCGCGGCGGGCGAGGACACCGAACACGCGTTCTGCCCGTGCTGCCTGTTCACCAACAGCCTGGACGCCTTGATGCCGTTGCTGCAGCGGGATCAGCGCATGCTCGGCATCCGCCTGTTCGCCTCGCGCGACGCCGACGGCGAGGTGGCGGCCGACTGCCGGGTCAATGGCGAGGACTTTCCCGACGGCGTGGCCTGCCTGCGCCGTTACGCCGAGAGTTGGCCAGCGCTGGGCGCCATGGAGTTCCGCAAGCAGTACGCGGTGGTGCGGCTGCCGGAGCCGGTGGCGCCGGACATCGCGCACTGACGCTTCATCGGGCACTGCCCGAGCGCGCGCCCAGTGTGGGGTGGCGGCGGTCTAGGCCGCCGCCGCGGCATCCGCCGGCGCGCTGGGCAGCGCCGACGCCACGATGCCGTGCAACTGCGCAGCCAGCGCCTTGCGGTCGCTGCCCGGCGCCACCGCGAGCGGTGCGTGGAAGGTCACCCTGACTACCGCACCGGACAGGCGCAGGAAGTGCGCGACGTGCGCACCGGCCTGCATCTCGCCGTAGAAAGCGTAGGCATCGCGATCGCCGCCTTGCGCGATGGGGTGTCCGTCGACGCTGCGCACCTCCAGCGTGAACGGCTGCAGCGTCCACTGCCGCGCGCCCGCGTTGGCGCTGAGGAACAGCGAGAACAGGCTGGACTTGAACGGCGCCACCCGCTCGCCGGAGGAGGTGGTGCCCTCAGCGAACAGCACCACGTCGTGATCCGGGCGCAGTTGCGCAGCCACGGCGGCCGCCACCGCCGCAGCATCCTGGCGACGCCGGCTGATGAACACGGTCTGCGCCAGCGCGCCGATGTGGCGCATGCCCGGCCAGCGCTCCATGTCGTTCTTGGCGATGAAGCGCGCGCGCAGCAGGCTGCCCAGCACCACGATGTCGAAGTGGGAGATGTGGTTGCCGACGAACAGCGTCCCGCCCGCGTCGCGCGGCGTGCCCACCACCTCGACGCGAATCCCCAGCGCGCGCCGCAGGCAGCCGAACCACAGCCGCGGCAGCACGAACGCGGCGCGGCCGCGGGTGAAGCGCATCAGCAGCCACTGCGGCGGGATCAGCAGCACGCTGGCCGCGATGCAGACGGCGAGTCGGACGATGGCGCGCACGCGGCCAAGCGGGGCGTCTGCAACATGTCGGGGCGAAGCGGAAGGCATGTGGATCGCAGGTGAGGGCACGGTCGGCACGCGCGGCGGCGCGCCCGCGGCGATGGTAGCCGAGGCGTGTGTACTTGAGCATCCACGGGTGACCTGCTGGCGGTCCGGCGTGCTGTCTGATCCGCGCGTCGCGGCTGAAGCCGCTCCCACAGGAACCGGCGATGTGCTGGCTGGGGGCACTGTGGGAGGGACTTCAGTCCCGACTGCTTCCAGGGACGGATGGCTGGCCAGCTTCGTTCGTCGCGGCTGAAGCCGTTCGTAAGGCTCTTGCGGTGTGTGACGAGATAGGAGGGGCGGTTGGCCAAGGCGATGCCCATCGGTGTCGACTTCGTCGTCGGATGCGCCGATCACCCCTGCGAGGCGCACCGGAGGAGCGGCTTCAGCCCTGATGAGGCGTCGCCGATCGCACACGTCGCGGTATCAGCGCCTGTGGGCCTTGACGAGTTGCGGCAAAAAAGAACGACTGGCACCAGTGGAAGCCGCACCTGCAGAGGTACTGCAGGTTGCGGAGTCAGTGCGTGCCATCGGCCTGCTTGCAATCCGCAGTCTGCGAGGTGGCAAACGATGTAAGGGTCCACGCATCTGCGGGTCGCGCCTCGACGCCGTAGATCCACGACTGCCTCACGCCGCCGATGCAACTGGCGATGGCGATGCTGTCGCCTGGCGTGCCCTGGTCGGGTAACGGCAGCGGTTCGGGCGCCCGGGTCTGTACGCCGTGCAGCGTCCTCGTGTAGGTCAGGACGATAGGGCCGAGCCGGTCAGGATTTCCCATGCTCATCACGTCTCCGCGCGTTTTTTGCTTCGCCAGCCAATCGCGCACCTGCCGCCATTCGGGCGTGCCCGCGGCGTAGGTGTTGGTACTGGACACGCGCAGGCTGTCCGGCACCTCCGGCGCCGCGTGCGTCGCCAGGGGCAGCAGGGCGAGCAGCAGCGGGCCCATGACCCATCCGGTGCGCCGAGCGCGTCGTTGACTGGTCCCGACTGCACCACCGTTGTGCCTGTGCATCCGACCGCTCCCTGCTGGTTGCCGATGGCGCGACGATAGCACCATCGGTGGCCATGCCTGCCCGCGTGGCCCGGGCGTGTCGCCGGCTGCGCTCGCGCTCAGCGTTTGCCGGGGCGATCGGCCAATGAGGCCTGCAGCGCGGTCGCCAATGCCGCGTCGCCGCTGACCAGCTCTCTCCAGCGTAAGTCCAGGCCCTTGCGCCGGCCCTTCTCGGTGAGCTTCAGGCCATCCGGGTCCACGGTCAGGGTGTAGTGCACGCCGTCGATCTCCAGTGCGCGGCGCAGGGGTTTGTCGAGCGGGGTCATGCGGCGGCTCCCGTTTTCACGATGCGGCGAGGGTAGCGGGGCCAAGGTGATGGCAGGTTCTGCAGGCGCGCCGGATGAAGACGCTCAAGATCGCCACCTACAACGTCAACGGTATCCGCAGCCGCTTGCCGCAGCTGCTGCAATGGTTGCAGCGCGAGGCGCCGGACATCGTCGGGCTGCAGGAGCTCAAGAGCGTGGATGCCGGCTTTCCGCTGGCCGAGCTGCATGCCGCCGGCTACGGCGCGGTGTGGATGGGGCAGTCGAGCTGGAACGGCGTGGCGCTGCTGGCCAGGGGCTGCGATCCGGTCGAGAGCCGGCGCGGCCTGCCCGGCGATCCGCGCGACACCCAGAGCCGCTACATCGAGGCGATGGCGCACGGCGTGCTGGTCGGCTGTCTGTACCTGCCCAACGGCAATCCGCGCCCGGGTCCGAAGTTCGACTACAAGCTGGACTGGTTCGCGCGGCTGCAGCGGCATGCGCAGCACCTGGTGGCGCTGCCGCATCCGGTCGCCTTGATCGGCGACTTCAACGTGGTGCCCACCGATGCGGACATCTACAACCCGGCCTCATGGCGGCGCGATGCGCTGCTGCAACCGGAAAGCCGCCAGGCCTATGCAGAACTGCTGGCGCAGGGCTGGACCGACAGCCTGCGCCAGGTGCACGGCGAGCGCCGCGTGTACACGTTCTGGGATTATTTCCGCCAGCACTGGCAGCGCGATGCCGGGCTGCGCATCGACCACCTGCTGCTGAATCCACCGCTGGCCGCGCGCCTGCGCGACGCCGGCGTGGACCGCTGGGTGCGCGACCTGCCGCATGCCAGCGACCATGCGCCGACCTGGGTCGCTCTGGGCGCGGCGCCGGCCCGCGGTGCAGCTGCGTCGCCGGCGAAGCCGAAGCGCGGTGAAGCGGGCGCTGAAGGAAACACGAAGGGCGCCAAGGCGAAGAAGACCACACGCACCTCCGCATCTGGCGCGCCGTCGCGGGCGGAGAAGGCGGCAGCGCGGACCAAGGGCAAGGGTAAGACGACGGCCACGACCAAGGCGAAGTCGACGACGCCAGCGCCGGCAACAAAAAAGAAAGGCGCAACACAAACGGCAACCGCCAAGACGCCGAAAGCGCGCAAGCCGCGCGCTGCCACTACGGTGCCGCCGACGCCCTCGCGCGGTGGCAAACACCGCAAACCACCCCTTCTCCCGCCGGGAGAAGGTGGCGCGTAGCGCCGGATGAGGGTGCGGCAGAATCGGAAAGACGCAGTTTCCCGCTATGTCGCCGCGCGGTGTGACCGACGTGGCGGCACGGCTTCCCTTACTTCAACATCTCGGTAAACGCGCGATCGGCCTCGATCACGTCCGGCAGCGCGGCGAACAGCGCGTCCAGGTCCACGTCGTCCAGCAGCGGGCCGGTCACCGCCTGCCGCGCCTGGTCGTTGGCGCCGCCGTGGCGCTCCAGCGCGTCGGCGACCAGCGCCGCCTGGGCGACGACCTTCGGCATCGGCTCGCCTTCCGGGGCCTGCAGCGGCCGCGCCTGGAAGGCGATGGCGGTCTGGATCACCTGCGGCAGGTGCCAGCGCCGCGCCAGCTCGGCGCCCACTTCCGGGTAGCCGAAGCCCAGTTGCACGGTCTCGTCGGCGGCGCGTCCGCTAGACGAGGCGTCCGGGTGCAGTTGCGCGGCGTAGTCGGGCGCGCCGGTCTGGATCAGCAGTTCGCCGATGTTGTGCATCATGCCGCAGGTGAAGGCGGTCTCCGCGTCCAGGCCCTTCTGCCGCGCCAGCAGCCGGCACACGCCGGCCACCTCGAAGCTGTGCAGCCAGAACGCGCGCAGGTCGAAATGCGCCGGGGCATGGAAGGCGCCGGTCACCGAGGAGGCCAGCACCAGGGTGCGCAAGGTGTTGAAGCCCAGGCGCAGCGCCGCGTCTTCCACCGTGGTGGAGTCGCGCGCGCCACGGAAGCGCGCCGAATTGGCCAGCCGCAGCACCTTGGCCGCGATCACCGGGTCCCGCTCGATGTTGCGCGCCACCGCGTCCAGGCTGGTGCCCGGCGCATCGAACTGCAGGATCAGGTCCTGCGCCACCTGAGGAATGGTCGGCAGGGTGTGCAACTGGTCGAACAGCGCCTCTAGCTTCATGGGGACCCTCGGAACGGAACGGGAGGCGGGCAGGGCCGGCAGCCGGCCGCGCCGCCACGGTGGCGGAATGCGCGCATCCTACCGATTCGCGATGGCCGGCGTGTGGAAAACCGGTCCCGCGGCGACGGCCGCGCCCTGGTGCAGCAGTGTGCGCGGCTCAGCCGGCGCTGCGCACGCGCAGGGTCAGGCCCTTGAGGAAGTTGCGCAGCAACTGGTCGCCGCACAGGCGGAAATTCTTGTGCTCCGGCTGCCGGAACAGCGCCGACAGTTCCGGCTTGGACACCGGGAAACCGGCGGCGTCGAAGATCTGGTGCATGTCCACGTCCTTGAGCTGGAACGCCACGCGCAGCTTCTTCAGCACCACGTTGTTGGTGATGCGCGCTTCCACCGGGCGCGGCGGCAGGCTTTCGTCGCGGCCGCGGTAGTGGAACACCAGCCCGTCCAGCACATGCGCCAGCACCGCGTCGCTGCATTCGACGAAGCCGTCTTCGTCCTCCTTCTTCAGCCACGCCGGGATCTGCGCCTTGTCGATCGGGAACGCGGGATCGGCGAGGTGCGCCAGATCGACGATCTTCTGGTCGCTCAGGTCGAGCATGTAGCGGATGGAGCGCAGGATGTCGTTGTTGAGCATGGCGGGTGTGGGAGTGCGGGAGGCCCGGCGAGGGGCGCTAGTCTAGGCGCTGGCCCGCATCGGCGCGTAGACCGCGCAGGCCCGGGCCATGGCTGCGGTTCACCGAGGGTGTGCACGCGGCGCGGTTGCATCCGCGGGCGCATCCGCCATCATCGGGGCATGGACCATTCGATTCCCAAGCCGAGCGCGGTGTCCGCGCTCAATCCGCGCCAGGAGCAACTGGTGGCGCTGGTGCGCCAGCAGGGCTATGCCGAGGTGGAAGGGCTGGCGGCGCGCTTCGAGGTGACGCCGCAGACCATCCGTCGCGACCTGACCCTGCTGTGCGAGGCCGGCGTGCTGCGCCGCTACCACGGTGGGGTGAGCCTGCCGTCCAGCGTGGAGAACCTGGCCTACACGGCGCGCAAGTCGCTGCAGGCGCAGGAGAAGCGGCGCATCGCCACGCTGCTGGCGCAGCACATACCCGACGACGCCTCGCTGTTCATCAACATCGGCACCACCAACGAGGACGTGGCGCGCGCGCTGATGGGCCACAGCGGCCTGCGCGTGATCACCAACAACCTCAACGTCGCGGTGATGATGAGCGCCAATCCCAGCTTCGAGGTGATGGTGGCCGGCGGGCGCGTGCGCGGCCGCGACCAGGGCGTCACCGGCGAGGCCACCATCGAGCTGATCCGCCAGTTCAAGGTGGACTTCGGCGTGATCGGCATCTCCGGCATCGATCCGGACGGCACCCTGCTGGATTTCGACTTCCACGAGGTGCGGGTGGCGCAGGCGATCATCGAGCACTCGCGGCAGGTGTTCCTGGCTGCCGACCACAGCAAGCTCGGTCGCAACGCCATGGTCCGGCTGGGACCGATCGGGCGGGTGCACGCCTGGTTCACCGACCGCGCGCCGCCGGCCGAGCTGGCCGCGGTGCTGGAGGCGGCCGGCACCCGCGTGTTCGTCGCCGAGGGCGATGCGGCCGACCAAGGCGCGCCGGCGCTGGACGCTGCCGCGGACTGAACGAGGCCGGCCTTGCCGCCGCCGGGATGGCACACAGGGGTGTGTGTTCGGATTGTTTCGTTAATGTTGCGTGATGTGGCGCGATCATCGCGCCGCAGTGGCCCCGCGCGTCCGCCCGGCTGTCTCTGAGCTAAGCCGCTGGCCGGTTAAGGCCGGTTTGCAGGATGCCGTCGACGCCACGCTGCAGTGCAGCGTGATATGTTCGGAAATGTTCGTTTACGATCTTTTCGTCCTCAGTTCTGCGCTCGGCCACTGTTGCCGAGCCGGACACGACACTTCCGGAGTCGGCTATGCGTGAGACCTACGATGTGCTGGTGGTCGGTGGCGGCATCAACGGCGTGGGCATCGCCCGCGACGCGGTGGGCCGCGGCCTGTCGGTGTGCCTGTGCGAGCGCGACGACTTGGCCGCGCATACCTCCAGCGCCAGCACCAAGCTGATCCACGGTGGCCTGCGCTACCTGGAGCAGTACGAGTTCGCCCTGGTCGGTAAGGCCCTGGCCGAGCGCGAGGTGCTGCTGCGGCTGGCCCCGCACATCATCTGGCCGCTGCGTTTCCTGCTGCCGCACCAGCCGCACCTGCGCCCGGCGTGGATGATCCGCACCGGCCTGTTCCTGTACGACCACCTCGGCCGCGGCCGCCGCACCCTGCCGGGCTCGCGGCGCCTGGCGCTGCGCACGCACCCGGTGGGCGCGCCGCTGCGCGAGGAGTTCCGCACCGGTTTCGTCTATTCCGACGCCTGGGTGCAGGACGCGCGGCTGGTGGTGCTCAATGCGATGGACGCCGCGCAGCGCGGCGCGCGCATCCTCACCCGCACCCGCTGTGTCGGTGCGCGCCGGGTCGATGGTGTGTGGCAGGTGCAACTGCAGCACGCCGACGGCCGCCGCGAGGAACTGCGCGCGCGGTCGCTGGTCAACGCCGCCGGGCCGTGGGCGGTGCAGTTCCTGGACGAGGTGGCGCACGTCGGCCACGACCACGCGCTGCGCCTGGTCAAGGGCAGCCACATCGTGGTGCCGCGGCTGTTCGAACACGACCACGCCTACATCTTCCAGCAGCCGGACCGGCGCATCGTCTTCGCCATTCCCTACGAGCAGGACTACACCCTGATCGGCACCACCGACGTCGACTACCACGCCGACCCGGCCGCACCGCGCATCGACGGCAAGGAGACGCGTTATCTGTGCGAGGCGGCCAACCGCTACTTCCGCAAGCAGATCGCCCCGGACGACGTGGTGTGGAGCTACAGCGGCGTGCGCCCGCTGCTCGACGACGAGGAGGACAACGCCGCCGAGGTCACCCGCGACTATCTGCTGGAACTGGACGCGCGCGACGGTGCGGCCCTGCTCAACGTGTTCGGCGGCAAGCTCACCACCTACCGCAAGCTGGCCGAGGAGGCGGTGGACCGGCTGACCGCGCATGCCGGGCGCAAGGCGCCGGCCTGGACCGCGCACGGTGCGCCGCTGCCGGGCGGCGAGCGCAACGACATCGCTACGCTGGCGCGCGAGTTGCGCGCGGCGCGGCCGTGGCTGGCCGAGGCCACCGCGCAGCGGCTGGCGCGCAACTACGGCACCCGCGCGGACACACTGCTGGGCGATGCCGCCTCGCTGCAGGACCTGGGCCAGCACTTCGGCGCCGACCTGTACCAGGCCGAGGTCGACTACCTGCGCCAGCACGAATGGGTGGTGGAGGCCGAGGACCTGCTGTGGCGCCGCAGCAAGCTCGGCCTGCGCGTGGACCCCGCCGGCCGCCAGCGCCTGGTCGCCTACCTGCAACAGGCGCCGGCCACGCTGGCCGCGGCACCGGCTTGATCGAAACGCTGCCGTCGGCCCGGTTCGGGCCGCGGCGGCGCGTGCACAATCGCGCTGCGCCCGGCACCCGCCGCGGCGCACGAACCTGGACGCAACCGTGGAGGGTGGCAGGCATGGGTGGATCGACAGCGGCAACGACGGCAGGCCGGGAGGCATGGGCATGAGCCGGCAATTGGTGGGCGAACTGATTTCCGAAGCGATCGCGATGCTGATCATCATCGCCTTCGGCTGTTCGGTGGCGTGCATGTACGTGCTCTACGACCCCAGCCCCTACCAGCACGCCTACTGGGGCGTGTGCATCGCCTGGGGTCTGGCGGTGACCATCGCCATCTACGTCACCGGCTCGGTGTCCGGCACCCACGCCAATCCGGCGGTGACCCTGGCGCTGGCGCTGTACCGCGGTTTTCCCTGGCCCAAGGTGCTGCCGTACTGGGTCGCCCAGGTGATCGGCGCGTTTCTCGGCGCGTGGATCGTCTACCTGCTGTTCGCGCCAGTGATCGACCACTACAACCAGGCCCAGCATCTCACCCGCGCCGGCGGCGGCGCGGCCGGGGTGTTCTTCACCGCGCCGGGCCTGGCGATCACGCCGATGCACGCGCTGCGCGACCAGGTGATCCTGACCGCGTTCCTGATCTTCGGCATCTTCGCCATCACCGAGCGCTACAACGAGGCCGCGCCCACCGCCAATTCCGGTGCGCTGATCATCGGCCTGCTGGTGGCCACCATCGGCGCCTCGATGGGTTATCTGGAAGCCTGGGCGATCAATCCGGCCCGCGACTTCGGCCCGCGCCTGTTCGCCTACGTCGCCGGCTGGGGTTCCTCGGCGCTGCCGTCGGCCGACAACTACTGGTGGATCCCGATCGTCGGCCCGCTGATCGGCGGCGTGATCGGTGGCGCCGCCTACCAGTGGCTGATCTATCCGTTCCTGCCGGCGCGGGTGAAAGCGCTGGAAGAAGAACAGGCCGCTGCGCGCCGCGGCTAGCGCACCGGCAGCGCGTTCGTTTCCGCGCGCGGCGTGCGCGCCTCCCTAATTCCCCGTTGGCGCCGCGCCCGTGCGCGCGGCGTGCATCCTGCAGGAGTCTCCGATGGAAAAGCAGTTCATCCTGGCCATCGACCAGGGCACCACCAGTTCGCGCGCGATCCTGTTCGACCGCCAGGGCCGCATCGTCGGCATGGCGCAGCGCGAGTTCTCGCAGATCTTCCCGCAGCCGGGCTGGGTCGAGCACAACCCGCGCGAGATCATGACCAGCGTCTACACCACGATCACCGAACTGCTCAACAACCACCAGGTGGATGCCAGCGCGATCGCCGGCATCGGCATCACCAACCAGCGCGAGACCGCGGTGGTGTGGGACCGCGCCACCGGCCAGCCGATCTACAACGCCATCGTCTGGCAGTCGCGGCAGACCAAGGACATCTGCGACCAGCTCAAGGCCGACGGCCACGAAGACATGGTGCGGGCCAAGACCGGCCTGCTGATCGATGCATACTTCTCTGGCACCAAGGTCAAGTGGATCCTCGATCACGTCGAGGGCGCACGCGAACGCGCGCAGCGCGGCGAACTGGCCTTCGGCACCATCGACAGCTGGCTGATCTGGAACCTCACCGGCGGCAAGGTCCACGTCACCGACTACACCAATGCCTCGCGCACGCTGCTCTACAACATCCATGAACTGCGCTGGGACGAGGAACTGCTGCAACTGCTCGACATCCCCGCCTCGATGCTGCCGGAGGTGCGCTCGTCCAGCGAGATCTACGGCAACACCCAGGGCCAGTATTTCTACGGCCATGCGGTGCCCATCGCCGGCATCGCCGGCGACCAGCAGGCGGCGCTGTTCGGCCAGGCCTGCTTCGAGCCGGGCATGGCCAAGAACACCTATGGCACCGGCTGTTTCATGCTGATGAACACCGGCGAGAAGGCGGTGGCGTCGAAGAACGGCCTGCTCACCACCATCGCCTGGGGCGTGGACGGCAAGGTCGAGTACGCACTGGAAGGCGCGATCTTCGTCGCCGGTTCGGTGGTGCAGTGGCTGCGCGACGGCCTGCGCATGCTCGGCAAGGCCAGCGACTCGCAGGCCTACGCCGAGCGCGCCGGCGACAACGACGGCGTGTACTTCGTGCCGGCCTTCGTCGGCCTGGGCGCGCCGTACTGGCGCAGCGACATCCGCGGCGCGGTGTTCGGCCTGACCCGCGGTACGACCAAGGAACATTTCATTCGCGCGGCGATCGAATCGATGGCGTACCAGACGCGCGACGTGCTGACCGCGATGCAGGTCGATTCGGGCATCGAACTGAAGGAACTGCGCGCCGATGGCGGCGCCATCGCCAACGACTTCATGGCGCAGTTCCAGAGCGACATCCTGGACGTGCCGGTGCTGCGTCCGGAGGTGGCCGAGACCACTGCGCTCGGTGCGGCCTACCTGGCCGGCCTGGCGACCGGCTTCTGGAAGAATCGCGACGAGATCGCCCAGCAATGGGCGGTGGACCGCCGTTTCGAGCCGGACATGCCAGCCGAACGCCGCGAAGCGCTGTACGCCGGCTGGCAGCAGGCGGTGGAGGCGACGATGGGGTTCCGGATTCGCTGAGGCGGTCGCGCAGTGCAGTCGGGGGCTGCGTCTGCTCCTTTGCATCTGTGGGCCGAGGCGTTGTTCTTCGCTGCGACTGCCGAAGGCGGCAGTCGCCAGTCGCCGCACCGAACCCAGTAGGCGTCAGCGGTGATGCCGCTGCGACAAGCGAAACCGAAAGCCGATGGACACCTTCCGTCGTCGGGACTGAAGTCCCTCCCACAAGGGTGCCTTTCCAACAAGGGTGTCCTGCCCCTTCCCTGTGCGAGGCGACTGCCGAAGGCGGCAGTCGCCAGCCGCCGCACCGAACCTGGTGGGCGTCAGCGGTGATGCCGCCGCGACACGCGAAACCGAAAGCCGACGGATACCTTCCGTCGTCGGGACTGAAGTCCCTCCCACAAGGATGCCTTTCCAACAAGGGTGTCCTGCCCCTTCCCTGTGCGAGGCGACTGCCGAAGGCGGCAGTCGCCAGCCGCCGCACCGAACCTGGTGGGCGTCAGCGGTGATGCCGCCGCGACACGCGAAACCGAAAGCCGACGGACACCTTCCGTCGTCGGGGCTGAAGTCCCTCCCACAAGGGCGCCTTTCCCACAAGGTGTCCTGCCCCTTCCCTGTGCGAGCGGCTTCCGCCGCGCCGGGCGCTCTCGCGAAAGGCCGCTCGCCGTCGTTCAAACGCCGCTGCGGCCGAGCCCGCGCGCACTCCCGGCAACGGCGAAGGATTCAGACGTACTGCGTCGGCCCACGCGGACCCGGCACCGGGGCGTCGACGTCGCCGACCGGGTCCTGGATCGGCGGGATGGTCGGATCGGTCGGCTGGTCGGGGATCGGATCGATCGGGCGGTCCGGGGTCGGATCCACGCCCGGATTCGGCACCTGGCCCGGCACCTCGTTCGGCGGCTGCTGCGGGTCCTGGCCAGGATTGGGGGATTGCATGTGCATGAGCCTCTCCGTGCGATGGCGTTCCAGCGTGCGCGCCATGGCAGCGCGTGCGGGTGAAGCGCATGCCAAGGACGGATGAAAGACGGGCCGATGCGTGCGCCTTGCCATCGCGATTGGCATGCCCGCCGCTGGCGCCGACTCCAGCGCTCCGGCATGCTGGCGCCGCATGCGCCACTACGACCTGGTCATCTTCGATTTCGACGGCACCTTGGCCGACTCGTTTCCCTGGTTCCTGGCGACCATCAACGGCGTCGCCGACGAATTCGGCTTCCGCCGCTTCGACGTGGCGCGGCTGGATGAGATCCGCAGCCTGAGTGCCCGCGAGCTGATGGCGCGCAGCGGCCTGCGCTGGTGGCGGGTGCCGGCGGTGGCGCAACGCATGCGCACGCTGATGAGCGCGCAGATCGAGCGCATCGCGCTGTTCGACGGCGTCGCCGAGTTGCTCGCGCAGTTGGCGCAGGCCGGCTTGCAGCTGGCCCTGGTCACGTCCAATAGCCGCGCCAACGTCGAGCGGGTGCTCGGCCCCGCGCTGCTCGCGCAGTTGCGCGACGTGCGCTGCGGCGCGGCGGTACTGGGCAAGCGCCGCAAGTTGCGCGCCAGCCTGCGTGCCTGCGGCGTTCCCGCCGCGCGGGCGCTGTGCGTGGGCGACGAGATCCGCGATGCCGAGGCCGCGCGCCAGGCCGGCATCGCCTTCGCCGGCGTCGCCTGGGGCTACACCTTGCCGGCGGCCTTGCAGTCGCACACGCCGCTGCCGTTGCTGCAGCGGCCGGACGCGCTGCGGGCGCTGGTGCTGGATGCCGGTGCCTGCGCGCAGTCGCGTCCGGTGCAGGCAGACGCGCGCGGCGCCTGCGCGGCCGTGGGCGGCGACGCATGACGTGGCTGCCCTATATGGTCGCGGGTGTGATCGCGGTCGTCTTCCTCGGCAGCGCCGCCCTGTCGATCGGTGCGCTGTATCGCATGGGGCGCAACCAGGTGACGGACCTGCTGGAGGCTTCGTTCCGCGAGCAGGCGTTTCCGGGCGAGCACGGGCCGTTGCGTGGCAGCGACCTGACCGTGGTCAAGCGATCCAAGCAGACCATCGAGGGTAGCTACGGCCATGTGTATTCGATCGCACCGGGTGCCGCGCTGCAGACCGCCGATGCGTTCTGGTACTGCGTCGGGCCGGGACCGAGCTGGTTCCTGGCCATTCCGGTGGTGACGTCCGGCTTCGGCAAGGCGCAGGTGCATTGGATCGTGCGGCCGATGACCGGGGGGCGCATGCGCGTGGCGCTGCAGTTCGACCGCAAGGCGACCCGCCTGGCCTTCGGTACGCGGCCGGCTGCGCGCTGAGTCCGCCGACCCGGGCGAGGCATTCAGGCGCGCGAGGCGCAAAGGGAACTGCCCATCGCGTCGTCGCGCCGTCCCTTTGTCCTCGGCGTGCCCGGCGGCATGCGCCATGACCGACGCCGCGGAATCCGGCGGCGCATCGAGTGCCATCGGGCCTCGGCCACGCCATGTGCCCGCTGCCGCGGCCGGACGCCGAGCGGAATTGCTGCGCTGCAGGTTGATTGTTCACTTGTGATTGCTATATTCATATGCGAACAGTCGCCGTGCCATCGCCATCCCGGGCGTGCATGCTGCGGCCTTCCTTCATCGCGCCCGACCCCGGGCAGAGGCGTGCCATGCGTGACCCCAGCAACTTCCGTCCCTCGCGCGTCCGTGGGCGATCCGCTGTGGCTGTCGTTCCGGATGTGCGCGCATGGCGCTGAGCGCTGTCGCCGCCGACGCCGCCCTGGCGCCGCGCGCGCTGGGCCGCAGTGGCGTGCAGCTGTCCACCCTGGGCTTCGGCGCCGCGCCGATCGGCAATCTGTACGCCGAGGTGGACGACGCGGTGGCGCTGGCCGCGGTGGCGGACGCCTATGCCGCCGGCATCCGCCATTTCGACACCGCGCCGTACTACGGCTACGGGCTGAGCGAGCAACGCCTGGGGCAGGGCCTGCGCGGGCTGCCGCGCGCCAGCTACACGCTCTCGACCAAGGTCGGCCGCTGCGTCTACGACGATGCCGCGGCCGCGCCGGGGCGCGATGGCTTCGCCGTGGCAGGGCGCCGCGCCGAATTCGACTACAGCCGCGACGGCGTGCTGCGTGCCTTCGAGAGCAGCCTGCAGCGGCTCGGCACCGATCACGTCGATGTGCTGCTGCTGCACGACATCGGCCGCCTGACCCACGGCGAGCGCCATCCGGCGATGCTGCGGCAGGCGCTGGACGAAGCGCTGCCGACGATGGCCGCGCTGAAGGCGCAGGGCGCGTGCCGGGCGATCGGCATCGGCGTCAACGAGGAAGACGTGGCGGTGGAACTGATGCCGCTGTTCCCGCTCGACTGCGTGATGCTGGCCGGCCGCTACACCCTGCTCGAACAGCACGCCGCGCAGCGGATCATGGCGCAGGCGCTGCAGCGGCAGATCGGCATCCTGGTGGCCGGGCCGTACAGTTCCGGCCTGCTGAGCGACGCGCGCGGGCCGGGCGACACCTACAACTACGCGCCGGTGGATCCGGCCACGCTGCAGCACGCGCAGCGCCTGTTCGCGGCCTGCGCCGCGCACGGCGTGGACGTGGGCGCGGCGGCGCTGCAGTTCCCGCTCGCCCATCCGGCGGTGAGTGCGGTGGTCGCCGGCATGCGCACGCCGGTGGAAGTGGCCAGCGCCGCCACGCGCCTGCGCGCGGCGATTCCCGCGGCGCTGTGGCAACAACTGCGCGACGACGACCTGCTGCGCGCGCCGGTGCCGACGCCGTGAAGGTCATCGACGCCCATGTGCATTTCTGGCGCCTGGCGCGTGGCGACTATGCCTGGCTGACCCCGGAGCTGGGCGTGCTGTACCGCGACTACCTGCCCGAGGACCTGACTGCGACGCTCGACGCGCAGGGCGTGACCGCGCTGGTGGCGGTGCAGGCGGCGCAGAGCGAGGCGGAAACGCGCTACCTGCTGCAACTGGCGCGGACCGAGCCGCGCATCGTCGGCGTGGTCGGCTGGGTCGATTTCGAGGCCGCCGACGTTGCCGCGCGCATCGCCGCGCTGTGCGCCGATGGCGCCGGCCTGCTCAAGGGGCTGCGGCCGATGGTGCAGGACCTGGCCGATCCGCAGTGGCTGGCGCGGCCGCAGCTGGATGCGGCGTTCGACGCGCTGCTGCAGCACGACCTGGCGTTCGACGCACTGGTGCGTCCGCTGCACCTGCCGGCGCTGCTGGCACGGCTGCAGCGTCACCCGCACTTGCGCGTGGTGCTGGACCACGCCGCCAAGCCGTCCATCGGCGTGGCAGATTTCCAGGCCTGGGCCGACGGCGTGGCGCACCTGGCGCAGCACCCCAACGTGGTGTGCAAGCTGTCCGGCCTGCTCACCGAACTGCCGGCCGATGCCGCCCTCGACACTCCGCTGCTGGCGCCCTACGTGGCGCACCTGTTCGCCTGCTTCGGCGCGCAGCGGCTGCTGTGGGGCAGCGACTGGCCGGTGCTGACCCAGCGCGCCGACTACGCCGCGTGGATGGCGCTGGCGCAGGCCTGGGTCGCGCAGCATGGCGCCGGCGCTGCCGAGGCGGTGTTCGCCGGCACTGCGCGGCGTGTCTATCGCCTGTCCGATCCGATTGCTTCCTCCCCCACCTGGAGTCCCGCCCCATGACCACGTTCGCGTCCGTTTCCGGGAGCCGCGCATGAGCGGCCGTCTGCAAGGCAAGCGCTGCCTGATCACCGCCGCCGGCGCCGGCATCGGCCGCGAGAGCGCGCTGGCCTGCGCGCGCGAAGGGGCGCAGGTGCTGGCCACCGACATCGATGCCGCCGCGCTGCAGGCGCTGGCCGCCGAATCCGACGGCATCGTCACGCAGACGCTGGACGTCACCGATCCCGCCGCGATCCAGGCGCTGGTGGCGGCGCAGCCGACCTTCGACGTGCTGTTCAACTGCGCCGGCTACGTGCACCAGGGCAGCATCCTCGACTGCGACACGCCGGCCTGGAAGCGCTCGTTCGCGATCAACGTCGACGCGATGTACTACCTGTGCCAGGCGGTGCTGCCGGGCATGCTCGCGCAGGGCCGCGGCAGCATCGTCAACATGTCCTCGGTGGCGTCCAGCATCAAGGGCGTGCCCAACCGCTTCGCCTACGGCGTGACCAAGGCGGCGGTGATCGGCCTTAGCAAGGCCATCGCCGCCGACTACGTGGCCAAGGGCATCCGCTGCAACGCGATCTGCCCGGGCACGATCAAGACGCCGTCGCTGGGCGAGCGGGTCAAGGCGCTGGGCGGCGACGAGCAGGCGGTGTGGAAGAGCTTCACCGACCGCCAGCCGATGGGCCGCCTGGGCGACCCGCGCGAGATCGCGCAGCTGGTGGTGTACCTGGCCTCGGACGACTCCTCGTTCACCACCGGCCAGACCCACATCATCGACGGCGGCTGGTCGAACTGACCGCGCTTTCCCCTTTTCGACAGAGGATTTCCCCATGAAACTGCTGCGTTACGGCGAACCCGGCCACGAACGCCCGGCCCTGCTCGATGCCGACGGCCACCTGCGCGACCTCTCGGCGGTGATCGACGACGTCGCCGGCGAGCATCTCACCGCCACCGGCCTGGCCAGGCTGCGCGCGCTCGATCCGACCACGCTGCCGCAGGTGGACGGCGAAGTGCGCTACGGCGCCGCCGTGGGCCGCGTCGGCAAGTTCATCTGCGTCGGACTGAACTACGCCGACCATGCCGCCGAGTCGGGCATGGCGGTGCCGGAGATGCCGGTGCTGTTCATGAAGGCCACCAGCGCGATCAGCGGCCCCAACGACACCGTGACCATTCCGCGCGGTTCGCTCAAGACCGACTGGGAAGTGGAGCTGGGCGTGGTGATCGGCGATACCGCGCGCGACGTGCCGGTGGACGAGGCGCTGTCGCATGTCGCCGGCTATGCGGTGATCAACGACCTGTCCGAGCGCGCGTTCCAGCTCGAGCACGGCGGGCAATGGGTGAAGGGCAAGAGCTGCGACGGCTTCGGCCCGATCGGCCCGTGGCTGGTCACCGCCGACGAGGTGCCGGACCCGCAGAACCTGTCGATGTGGCTGGAGGTCAACGGCCACCGCTACCAGAACGGCAGCACCCGCACGATGGTGTTCGGCGTGGCCGAGCTGGTCAGCCACATCAGCCGCTACATGACGCTGCTGCCGGGCGACGTGATCAGCACCGGCACGCCGCCGGGCGTGGGCCTGGGGCAGAAGCCGCAGGTGTACCTGAAGCCGGGCGACGTGATGCGGCTGGGCATCGAAGGCCTGGGCGAGCAACGCCAGGCCGTCGTGGCGCATCCGCGCGACGCGGCCTAAAGCCCCTCTCCCCTCGGGAGAGGGGTTGGGGTGAGGGTCCGGGGCGAAGCCACCTCGCATTGCATCCTGCTGCGGCTTTCGCTCGCGCGTGAGCGACACCGCGACGTGCTCTGACTTCGTTCTTGTTTTGCAGGGGCGGTGACATCACTGCACCGCTGCACCCTCACCCCAACCCCTCTCTCCCAAGAAGGGGACTCCCTTCGGTCGCCGGGGGGAGAGGGGCTGCTCCATCGTTGTTTTCGACTGTTTCTCTTTCCGCCTCACCGACCAGGATCCCCATGAGCAAAATCGTCGCGCTCGAGACCTTCGACGTCCGTTTCCCCACCTCGCGCGAACTGGACGGTTCCGATGCGATGAATCCGGATCCGGATTATTCGGCCGCCTATCTGCGCCTGCGTACCGATGCCGACGACGGCCTCGCCGGCTACGGCCTGGCCTTCACCATCGGCCGCGGCAACGACGTGCAGAGCGCGGCGGTGGCGGCGCTGGCGCATCACGTGGTCGGCCGCGACGTGGAGACGGTGATCGGCGACCTGGGCGGGTTCGCGCGCAGCCTCACCGACGACTCGCAGCTGCGCTGGCTGGGCCCGGAGAAGGGCGTGATGCACATGGCCATCGGCGCCGTGGTCAACGCCGCGTGGGACATGGCCGCGCGCCGCGCCGGCAAGCCGCTGTGGCGCTTCATCGCCGAGCTGTCGCCGGAGCAACTGGTGGCCGCGATCGACTTCCGCTACCTCAGCGACGCGCTGACCCCGGACGAGGCGCTGGCCATGTTGCGCGATGCCGAACCGCTGCGCGACGAGCGTATCCAGACCCTGCTCGAACAGGGCTATCCGGCCTACACCACCTCGCCCGGCTGGCTCGGCTATTCCGACGAGAAGCTGGTGCGCCTGGCCAAGGAAGCGGTGGCCGATGGCTTCCGCACCATCAAGCTCAAGGTCGGCGCCAACGTGGAGGACGACATCCGCCGCTGCCGCCTGGCGCGCGCCGCGATCGGCCCGGACATCGCCATGGCGGTGGACGCCAACCAGCGTTGGGATGTCGGCCCGGCGATCGCCTGGATGCGCCAGCTCGCCGAATTCGACATCGCCTGGATCGAGGAGCCGACCAGCCCCGACGACGTACTCGGCCACGCCGCGATCCGCCGCGGCATCGCCCCGGTGCCGGTGTCCACCGGCGAGCACACCCAGAACCGGGTGGTGTTCAAGCAGTTGCTGCAGGCCGGCGCGGTGGACCTGATCCAGATCGACGCTGCGCGCGTGGGCGGCGTCAACGAGAACCTGGCGATCCTGCTGCTGGCGGCCAAGTTCGGCGTGCGCGTGTTTCCGCATGCCGGCGGCGTGGGCCTGTGCGAACTGGTGCAACACCTGGCGATGGCCGATTTCGTCGCCATCACCGGCAAGATGGAAGACCGCGCGATCGAGTTCGTCGACCACCTGCACCAGCACTTCGTCGATCCGGTGCGGATCGTCCACGGCCGCTATCTGGCGCCGACCACGCCGGGCTTCTCGGCCGAGATGCACGCCGCCTCGGTCACCCAGTTCCTGTATCCGGACGGCCCGTTCTGGAGCGCGGATCTGGCCGCGCAGGGCGGCTGACGCCAGCGACCTCGGTGCGCTTCCGCCGAAGGAAGCGCGCCGGTTGCGGTGGTTGCCAGTGCATCTGTCGCGGCTGAAGCCGCTCCTGCGACGGCGGCGGCAGCGGTGCTGGATCGCTCGCTGTGGGAGCGACTTCAGTCGCGACGCACGAACCTGTGAACGCACCAGCTTCGACAGCACTCGGGACTGAAGTCCCTCCCACACACGTCACACAGCGTCCGCCGCGCCTGCCGCGACCTCTGGAACCGCACCTGCTGCACTTTCTGCAACCGTGGGAGCGGCTTCAGCCGCGACGAGCGAAGCGGTAAACCAACCGGTCTCGCGCGCGCTCGGCACCGGCCTTCCAACACACGCATACGCCCACGCAATACCTCAGCCCGTACCGTTGCGCTCCTGGGCGGCCAGCGCCGCCTGCAAGGAAAAGATCTGCAGCGCTTCGCGCCATTTTTCGCCGGGCGCCGAGCCGGGCAAGGGTTTCTGGAAGCGCCACATCAACTCCTCCCACGCCTGCACGCGCGGATCGGCGGCGTCGGCGGCGGCCTTGGCGGCGGGCGAATAGTCCTCGTCCACCTCCATCAGCATCACCAGGCGGTCGCCGCAGCGGTGGATGTCCAGCTCGCGGATGCCGGCGGCGCGCAGCGAGGCGACGATCTCCGGCCACACGGTGTCGGGACGGTGCCAGCGTTCGTATTCGGCGATCAGCGCCGGGTCGTCGTGCAGGTCCAGCAGGTAGCAATGGCGCGGCATGGTTCAGGCTCCGCGGGCAGAGGGAAGGGGCGCCACGCGGTTTCGCGCCGCATGCAGCGCGAAGCCGAGGATCACCGCGAAGCCGATCGCGGGCACCGCCAGCGCCCAGTGGATGCCGGCGTGGTCGGACACCGCGCCCATCACCGCGGTCAACGCGGCGCCGCCGATGATCGCCATGACGATCAGCGAGGCCCCCAGCTTGCGCGCGTCGTCGTCCAGTCCGTCCAGGCCCAGCGCGAAGATGGTCGGGAACATCACCGACATGAACAGGCTGCTGGCGACCAGCGCATACAGGCCGATCCAGCCCGGCAGCGCCACCGCCACCGCGCACAGCAGCAGGTTGAGCAGGGCGAACACGCCCAGCAGCCGCGCCGGCGCCAGGAAGCGCAGCAGCGCGGTGCCGATGAAGCGGCCGGCCATGAACAGCACCAGCGACAGGGTGAGGAAATCGGCGGCGGTCTTCTCCGGGGTGCCGGGCACGCCGTCCTGCAGGTAGCGGATCAGGTAGCTCCAGATGCCCACCTGCGCGCCGACGTAGAAGAACTGCGCGACCACCGCGAACACGAAGCGGCCATTGCGCCGCAGCTGGCCGAAGCCGCCGGCGCGCGCGCCATCGCCACCGGCGCGGGTGGCGGGGAAGCGGGTCAGCCCGATCAGCAGCGCCCACAGCAGCACCACCGCGCCGATGATCAGATACGGCGTCTGCACCGCCAGCGACTCGGTGGCGAAGAAGGCCTCGCGCGCGGCCGGCGCCATCGCCGCCAGCTCCTGCGGCGTGTGCTCCACGCCGGAGAGGATGAAGTGCTGGCCGACCAGGATGCCGGTGATCGACCCCAGCGGGTTGAACGCCTGCGCCAGGTTCAGCCGCCGCGCCGCGCCCTCGGCGGGGCCGAGCACGGTGACCAGCGGGTTGGCGGTGGTTTCCAGGAAGGCCAGACCGCTGGCGATGACGAACAGCGCCAGCAGGAACAGCCAGTAGGTGTGCACCTGCGCGGCGGGGTAGAACAGGAACGCGCCGGCCGCGTACAGCAGCAGGCCCAGCACCACCGCGGCCTTGTAGCTGTAGCGTCGCATGAACATCGCCGCCGGGATCGCGAACACGAAGTAGCCCAGGTAGAACGCGCTCTGCACCAGTCCGGCCTGCAGGTCGCTCAGCTCGAAGACCTTCTTGAACTGCTTGATCAGGATGTCGTTGAGGTTGTTCGCCATGCCCCAGAGAAAGAACAGGCTGACGATCAGGACCAACGGCGCAAGCGCGGTCCGGGTAAGACTGGCGGACGCCGGTGTGGCGGATTCGCTGCTGTAGTGCATTGCCGCCTACCCCTCCCAAGGTGTGCCGCGTCGCGTTCGGATTGTCGGCGGAGCGTACTGCGCCGGCGAGTGCCATGCAAATATAAAATTTGAGTTCATATGTGGATTGCAATGCAGCATCGACGCGTGGGCTGCGGGGGCCCAGGCGGTGCGAGCCGGCGCGGCCTCCCTGTACCCTAGTCCTCTTCACCTGCTGCCGGGCCCTCGACGGAATGACCACCCCCTTGCCCAAGTACCGCGCGCCCGCCCTGGACAAGGGGCTGGACATCCTGGAGTTGCTGGCGCGCGACGGGCGGCCGATGAGCATGGGCGAGATCTCGCAGGGCATCGGCCGTTCGCGCGGCGAGATCTTCCGCATGCTGCAGGTGCTGGAAGAGCGCGGCTACCTGACCCGCACTGCGGGCGAGGGGGGCTACACGCTGACCAACCGCCTGTTCATGCTCGGCATGCAGCAGCCGCGGGTGCAGAACGTCACCGAGGTGGCGCTGCCGGTGATGCGCGCGCTGGCCGACGCGATTCGCCAGCCCTGCCACCTGGTGGCGCCGTCGGACGACCAGATCGTGGTCATCGCGCAGATGGACGTGCCCAGCGACCTCGGCCTGGTGGTGCGCCCCGGCCACCGTCGCCCGTTCGCGCATTCCACTTCCGGCCTGGTGCTGTTCGCGTTCCAGCCGGCCGACGCGCAGGCGCAATTGCTGCAGCGCCTGGACGCCAGCGAGGTGGCCTACGACCGCGCCGCGTTCCTGGCCGCGGCGCAGGAAGTGCACGCGCTGGGCTACAGCATCCACCCCAGCGAGGCAGTGGTCGGGGTGATCGACCTCACCGCGCCGATCCTGCAGCACGGCGTCGCCCGCTACACCCTGACCGTGCCCTTCATCGAACGCCGCCCGCAACCGATCGACGCGCAGGCGGCGATGCGCGCGGTGTGCGATGCCGCGGCGCAGATCAGTGCGGCGTTGGCGTAGGTGCCGTGATCCTGGCGAGTCCGGGGCTGGGATGCGATGGCGGCGTGCAAGAAGCGAGTGGAGCGCGTAAGCCCGGCGATCGCGATCCGTGGCATGCTCAACGCTCGGTGGCGGTGCTGGGGGGCACGGTCCATGCGTTGGCATAGCAGCCGTGTTTGCGTCGGTTCGAGGCTAGCCATTCATTCAAGCCGAACCCGCGTCGTGGTGCGGTTAACTCAGGTGCTAGGCGGCATATGAACATTGCACGCGCATTGTGTTCGACTTGGGTCGCGCTCGCCGCGCTTTCGGCGAATGCTGCGCCGGTGGTCAGAATCGATGGGAGTTCACCGGATCGCTTCGAGCGCTCGCATGCCGAGCTCGTCGCGTCTCTTTCTCCGCAACAGCGGCTGCGGCTCAGCCTCGCGGAGATCGTCTATCTCGAATCAAGGCAGTGCTTGGGCAGGCGTCAGGCGCATGCCGATTCCTTCGTGGAGCATCAGCTTGGCGGGCAGGTAGATCTCGCACCCTGTCGAAAGGCGTTGCACGGTCTGGGCTACCGGGAAATCATGGAGCGCAGCTATCCTCCAGGCGGCGGTCCTGGTCCAGAGGCTGTGCCGCCTAACAGCGCTGCCAAGTCGAAGCCGCTTCGCGGCGCTGGCCAATTCTGGCGTTAGGGCACACACATGATTCTTTCGCTCTTGATGCAGATGGCGACTGGTACGCCACCTATGCCGCCGCCGGCTGTCCGCGGGTTCTGCACCCCGGTTCAGCCGGAGCTTGCCAAATTTCAGGTTGATGAGGACTACCACGTGATCGGCCAGCAGCGTCGCACCGGAAAGCTCTACTCCGGCACCCTGCGCGTACAGCGGGTTGGAAGCCACTACCAGTTGGTCAGAGTTGTCGGCGGCAAGAGCGTGCGCGGTGTGGCTACGCCGGTGGCATGCGGGCCAGACGAAGTCCATCTGTTGCAGATCCGCTACGCGAACGAGCCAGCGTTCAACTGTAAAATGAGCGTGAACTATGACAACTATTCGGTGGCTAGCTGCGGTCCTGCCGGCCGAGACGGCTGGGCGGTCACCGGCTTGGAAGCGTGGTATCCCAACGGTACGCCCTAATCATTCGTCCAAGACGATGCCGTTTCGCTATGTGCCTCAACTCGGGTGATAGGCAGCAATGGCAGATAAATTGGAAGTTCAACGGCGCAAGCAACTCCGCAGGGCAGCGGAAGCCAAGCAGCGCGAATCCGAGGAGAGCAGCCTTCCTGTTCCCAGAGAGACACTTTGGGCGCTATTCGACTACTTGGACATGTCGCTTGCAGTCGGTTGCGACCATTCCTTGCGGCTGACGGAACAGTTCCTTGCGTCCCGCGAGATTCGGCCGGAGTTGCTGGTGGCCTGGCTTGGAGAGTACGGCGGCTTCTGCGACTGCGAAGTGCTGTCCAATGTAGAGGAGCGCTGGGGCAGGCAGTGATGTGGTTGCTGTCTGACGGTTCCTTCGAGCCGACGCCGCCTCGCGGCTCGGCTTAACTCAGGTGTTATGCAGCACGGAGAGAACGAGGCTATCGTGGACTACAAGAAAAAAATTCACGCGCACATCCAAGCGGCTGCCGATGAGCTCCTCGCCTTTGTGCGCAGCTGTGAGGCGGACTACGTCGAACGATGGGTTCCCACGGTTCACGTCAAAGACGCCCTGGAGCTCAACTTTGTCGCCACGCCGCAGCAAGGACGGCAGTACGGCCCGAAGGGCTGGCTGTTCGCCATCCTCGCCAGGGTGCTCGAAGATCAAGGCGTGCTTGAACACAAGAAGGTTGGCAAACGTTCCTACTGCAGATCAAGGGCTGCTGCCTAACAATCGATCCAGGCCGGCGCCACTTCGTGGCGCGTCTTAACGCAGGGTAGGCCGCCTGACCCGTCTGCGACGTACAGCGCTCGGGAGGCCTCACTGACGTACCGCCACCGGTGCGTCGACCACGCGCAGCATCCCCCGTGCCGCTGTTCTCGCGCTGCGCGCGCCGAGCACGCGGCAAGGTCAGCGAATGCCTGCGTCTGCGCTGCATGCCCACATATGCGCCACATCGCTGGAATGCGCGCCCACGGTGCACGTGACTCGATCCCCAGCCTGATCACGCAGTCGCTGCGCGTGCGCGCAAAGCGTTGACCTGTGCGCCACCGCTGCGCAGCCTGCAGGGAACACGGCGACATGGACACACGGCATGGCACGGCGGTTTCCCTGGAGTTGGTTGGCGGTGCTGGCGGCATGCGCGTTGGTGCTGGTGCTGGCCTGGCAGAACCGCGGTCTGCGCGAGGAACGGCGCTGGTTCGTCACCCGCACCACCGAGCCGTATTTGGGCATGTATGTGCCGCGCATCGCCGCTACCACCTTGGACGGTGCGCCGCTGACGCTGGGTGAGCCGGCGGCCGAGCGACAGGTCCTGTTCTTCTTCACCACCACCTGCCCGTACTGCAAGCGCTCGGCGCCGCAGATGGTGCAGGCCGCGCAGCGTCTGGCCGCGCAGCAGCCCGACGTGCAGGTGCTGGGCGTGTGCCAGTGCAGCCCCGCGCAGGCGCAGCGCTACGCCGCCGAGCACGGCTTCACGTTTCCGGTGACCACGTTGACCGACCGCCGCGCACTGATGCTGTTCCGCGCGCGCAACGTGCCGACGCTGCTGGCGCTGGACCACGAAGGACGCGTGCGCTACGCACGCGTCGGCGTTTTCGAGACCACGGAGCGGATGCAGGACCTGATGGCCGCAGTGCGTCGCACGGATGCGCCGCCGGCCTTGGCAACCATCGAGGAGTAAGCCATGAAACAGCGTTGGACAGCGTTACGCAACGGGATGCTTGCGGCCGTGTTCCTGGCCAGCATGGGCTTCGGCGCGGTGCAGGCGACCGCCGGCGACGGCATCGAGAAGGAGGCGGCCTGCAGTGCCTGGGCCTGCCAGCAGGAGTGCGCGCCGTTCGGCGGTGAGCTGGGGCCGGGCGGGCCCGGAAAGCCGCTGGTCTGCTACTGCTGCGGCTGAGCCGTGTCCGGAGCCGGTCGCACCAGGCCGGCTCCGGCATCGGGGGGCGCGATGGCGGCGATCAGGGATCGCAGTGAGCATCTGCCGCGGTGCGACTCCGTCATCACTCCGCCAACCTGCAAGTCGCTTCCGGTACGCGCGAGTGCGCCCTGCATCCTGGCCAGCCGCCGCCGATTCACGCAGGTTTGCGCGCTGGCTGGGCATGGTGGAACGCAGACCAACCAGGAGCGTTCCATGACCTCACCTCTTCATCCCGTCCGCCTGACCCTGCTTGCCGCGCTCACCGCCGTGGCGCTGAGCGGCTGCGGCAAGCCCGGCGACCAGGCCTCGCGCACCGCACCGGCCACCTCGCCGGAGCCCACCGCCGCGCCGGTGGGTGGCGAAAGCGGACGCGCACCGATCGGCGGCGACGCCTCGGCCAAGGCGATGCTGCAGGTGCTGGAGGGCAACGTGGTGGCGCTGTCCAAGCAGGCGCTGTCGCGCAACGTCAGCAAGACCGTGGCCGACTTCGCTCGCGAGACCATCGCTGTGCATCACGACGCGGACCCGGCCACGGCCGGCAAGGGCGGCCCCGGCGATGCGGAGAAGATCGACGCGCAGGTGGCCAAGGGCCGCGCGCAACTGCAGGCGCTGGGCGATGAGAAGGACGACTCCGCCTACATGAACGCCTACGCGGCGGCCGTGGTGCGGCAGTACTCCGACGCGCTGTCGGTGATCGATGCCGAGCTGGTGCCGGCGGCCAAGGAAGACGCCACCCGCCAGGAACTGCAGCAGGCGCGCAAGCGCATCGCCGAGCAACTGGAGCGCGCGCAGGCGCTGGCCTCGGCCCGCTACTGAGCACATAGCCCCTCTCCCGTTTGGCCGACAGGGTGTGGTCTGCGCGCCACTGGCGCGCGCACCTGGAGCGCCTGCGCCGCAAGCGCGGGCCGGGGCGCGGAGCGGGGTTGGGGGTACGGCGCGGAGCGACGCGCAGAATTGGTGTGTACGAGGCTGGGAACGCGGCGTCCTCTCGCATCGGCGACACGCCCTAGCCGTCGGCGGCGACCGCGCGCGACGCCGGCCGCTCCTCGCGTCCATCCGGATGTCGCGCGAAGCGGGTCGGGTCGCTGCCGTGCACCGGCGCCTCGTCCCGCCATGGCCAGCCGCCGAACTGGGTGCGGCGATAGTCGGCCATGGCCTGGGCGATCTCGGCCGGCGTGTTCATCACGAACGGACCGTGTTGCGCCACCGGTTCGGCGATCGGTCGGCCTTGCAGCACCAGGAATTCGCTCGCCTCGCCGTCGCCATTGACCAACTCGACCGCCTGATCGGCGCGCAGCTCGATCGCCGCATGGCGGGTCACCGGGCGCCCGCCCACCGTCACCGCTGCGCCCTTGAAGAAATACAGGCCGCGGCGCGTGCCGCGGCCTTGCGCGGCGGGCAGGATCCAGCGTGCGCCGGGTGCCATGCGGATCGTCCAGATGGCCACATCGGCATCGTCCTGCGCGGCCCACGAATCCGGTGGCGGCGCGAGCGGGCCGCCGGCGCTGCCGGGCGCGGCGTCGACCGGGCCGATGCGGCCGGCCACGCAGGCCACCTCGGTGGTGCGGCCGGCATCGTTGGTGGCGGTGAAGCGCGGCAGGTCTTCCGACCAGAACATGGTGAAGTGCGGCGCAGCCAGCTTGTTGCGCGCCGGCAGGTTGAGCCAGATCTGGAACAGCTCCAGCGGGTTGGGTGCCGCCGTGTCCAGCAGCGGGAACATCTCCGAATGGACGATGCCCGCGCCGGCCGTCACCCACTGCACGTCGCCGGCGCCGAAGCGCGCCGCCGCACCGAGCGAGTCGGCATGGTCGATCAGGCCCTTGCGCACGATGGTCACGGTCTCGAAGCCACGGTGCGGATGGCCGGGAAAGCCGGGAATCTCCTCGCCGTGATACATGCTCCAGCCGTCCTTGCGGCTGAAGTCCTGGCCGATGGCGCGGCCGTGCAGGGACGCCGCCGGCCCCATCGCGCCGTTGCCGGCGGGGTAGGCATCGTCGTGGTAGACGCAGAACAGGAACGGGTCGATCGTGTCCCAAGGGAAGCCAAGCGGCTTGATCTGGACGATGGGGTCGGTCATGGAGAGATCCTTCATGCGAACGCCGCGCAAGATTGGATGCGGCAACTTTCACGATATGGGGCGATGCCAACGGAACGGAAGGCCGGTCCGAGAGACATCCTGTCCCGCACGGGAAACGCTGGGATGCGCCGCCGCCGCGTCCATGGCCATGGCGCAGGCGCGGTGACCGGCCGCGTTGCATGCGCCGATCGCGCGAATCCGGCAGTCAGCGGTGAACTGAATGCTTGCCGGGGCGCAACCGCTCCGCTACGCCCGCAGGACCCGTGCGTCATCGGACTGTCATCGCCGAGGACCAGCATCGCAGCCTTTCCGAATCCGCCGGCCGCCGATGGCGCCGGCATTGCGAGTGGCTGGTGCGTTCCGAACCCCTGCCGGCGTTGTCGCGGCTGTTCCTGCAATGGCGGCCGTCGCTGAGCCGCTATTTCCGCAAGCGTCGCGCCGCGGCCTGGGATGCCGACGACCTGTTGCAGGAAGTGTGGCTGCGGCTGCAGCGCAGCGAGGCGCATGCGCCGGAGATCGCCAATCCCGAAGCCTACCTGTTCACCATCGCCGCCAACCTGATGCGCGAGCACGCGCTGCTGCACCAGCGCAACAGCCAGCGCGACACCTGCCTGGACGATGTGCTGGAGCGGCTGGCGGTGCCCTGCGAGGCCGATGCACAGGTGCACCGCGCGCAGCGCCGGCAGCGCCTGGCCGAGCTGATGGCGCGGCTGCCGCCGAAGTGTCGCGCGGCGATGACGCTGCGCTACCGCGACGAACTGGGCTACCAGGAAATCGCCGAGCAACTGCAGATCTCCAGCCACATGGTCAAGAAATACATCATCAAGGGCCTGGCGGTGTGCCGGCAGGGCATGGCGCGCTATGCGTGAGGATCCGCAGCGCGTCGCCGAGGCGGCCGCGGACTGGTACCTGGCGCAGCGCGAGACCGCGTTGCCGCCGGCGCGGCAGGCCGAGTTCCTGGCCTGGCTGCGGCACTCGCCGGCGCACGTGGCCGCCTATTTCGACATCGCGCGGATGCACGCCGACCTGCCGTCCGCGGCGCAGGCGCAGCAGGCCAGCAGTGCGCAGCTGCGCGCGCATGCCTTGCGCAGCGGGGCGGTGGTGGTGCCGCTGCGCCCGGATGTGGACACGCCGACGTCGGTGCCCCACCCGCGTCGTGTCCTGCCACGGCGCAGGCGCTGGCCGCTGGCGGCCGCCGCCGTGCTCGCGCTGGCCGCCGCGGGTGTGGCGCTGCGCCTGAGCGCGCCGGAGCAGGTGCTGGCGACGGTGTACGCAGCGCCAGCGGACGCGCCGCGCAGCGTCGCGCTGGACGACGGCAGCGTGGTGCAACTGGAGCGCGGTGGCGCGATCGCCGTGCGCTACGGCACGCAGCGTCGCGACATCGCCCTGCTGCGCGGCAAGGCGGTGTTCGATCTCGGCCACGATCCGGCGCGGCCGCTGCGGGTCAGCGTTGGCGCGCTGGTGCTGCGCGATGTCGGCACCGTGTTCGGGGTCGACCCGCAGGCCGGTGGTGCACGCGTCACCGTGCTGCAGGGGCGGGTGCAGGTGTCGCGCGATACCCCGGCGTGGTGGCACCGAGGCGACCTGCCGTCGGAGGGGACGACGCTGGCTGACCTGGGCCGCGGCCAGCAGGCGCGGCTGGATGCGCAGGGCCGCGTGCTGGCGCGGCGCGACCACGCCGACATCGCCGACGCCACCGCCTGGCTGCCGGCGCAGGTCGGCGTGCACGATCGCAGCCTGGGCGAAGTGGCGCGCCTGTTCAACGCCTACACCACGCAGCCGCTGCGCATCGCCGACCCGGCGCTGGCGGCGCGGCGGGTCAGCGGCGTGTTCCACCTGCGCGATCCGGAGGCCTTCGTCGCCTATCTCGGCAGCCTGCCTGACGTGCAGGTGCAGCGCGATGCGCACGCGGTGACCATCCGCCACGCACCGGCACCGCTGTAAGAAAAAATTCATGCAATCGACGGTAGCCGCACGGCGCACCGGGGCACTCCTAGGAAGCATGGCCGTCGCGCAGCACGCGCGGGCCCGCCCTTCCTCCCCTCCGGTGTGATCGTCATGCGCAAGCCTCTCGTCGTCTCCATCGCCCTGCTGTTGGGCTGCACGTCTTCGCTGCCGGCCTGGTCGGCGCCCGCCGCCACGGCCCAAGCCATCGCGCCCATGCCGCTGGCGCAGGCGCTGGACCAGTTCGCGCGCAGCAGCGGGCTGCAACTGATGTACGACCCGGCGCTGGCCGAAGGCCTGCGCAGCAGCGGTGCCCCGGCCGGCCTGGCGCCGCCGCAGCAGTTGCATGCGCTGCTCGCCGGCACCGGCCTGGACTACCGCATGCTGACCCCGGGCTCGGTCGCCATCGTGCGCAGCAGCGTCGCCGCCGCGCCGGTCGCCGCCCCACGGGCGCCGCGCAGCGCCGCCCCGGCGCATGCCGAGACCGATGGGGAACACGACGGTCCGCGCGAACTGGCGCCGATCAACGTCACCGCCAACAGCGTCGACACACTGGCGCCCAGCGCCGCGCCGCTGGAGGCGAGCCAGCCGACCTCGGTGATCGACGAGCGCTTCATCCGCGACGGCCTGCGCCTGAATTCCAACTACGACGACATCATCAAGTACGCGCCCAGCGTGGTCACCACCTCGCCGGAAGGCCCGGGCCTTGGCAAGAACGAGGGCATCAGCATCCGCGGCTTCCAGGACGGCCAGTTCAACATCACCTTCGACGGCATTCCCTTCGGCGATGCCAGCGACCTGCACCACACCACCTCGGCCTACTTCAACAACCACGTGCTCGGCCAGGCCGAGATCGACCGCGGCCCCGGCGGCGGCGCCACCATCGGCAACGCCACCTTCGGCGGCACCCTGGCGCTGCGCACGCGCAATCCCAGCCAGGTGGACGGCGTGACCGTGTACGGCACCGGCGGCAGTTGGAACACCTGGGCCGGCGGCGTCAGCGCCGACGAGCACATCGGCAACACGCGTCTGTTCGCGGATCTGTCCAAGGAAGCCAGCGATACCTACCTCAAGGGCACCGACGACCGCCGCGAGCATGCCTTCCTCAAGACCGTCACCGATCTGGGCGAGGCGACCACGCTGACCTTCGTCAGCAGCTACAACCAGGAGCACCAGAACACCGTGCAGGGCGCCACCCGCGCGCAGATCGCGCAGCATGGCTGGCGCTATGGCCTGGGCAACGATCCGACCCTGCAGAACTACACCGGCTACAACGCCGCGGCCTACTACTCCAGCTTCACCTACCTGGGCCTGAGCACGCGCCTGGGCGCGTGGGACCTGGACAACAAGGTCTACTACAACAGCTTCGACCACACCGCTTCCAAGACCAGCATCCCCACCAGCGAGAGCGCTGCCGACAACGGCGTGACCTTCTACAGCGCGACTGGCAAGAAGCTGTCCAAGGCCGCCAAGGACGTGCCGGGCAAGCTCTCGGACAACGACTTTCGCGCCTTCGGCGACGTGCTGCGTCTGGCGCGGGACCTCGGTCCGGGCCAGCTGCAGACCGGCGTATGGGTGGAGCGCAACCTGGACGAGCGCCAGCAGTTGCCGGTGGACATGACGACCGGCGCGGCCAGCGGCACCAAGTACGGCCCACTGTACAACTACAACCTGCACGACCGCACCGACACCCTGCAGCCGTACCTGCAGTACGACTGGAAGCTCAGCGACAGCCTGACCCTCAGCCCGGGCCTGCGCTACGCGCGGGTGCAGCGCCAGCTCGATGCCGAACTCAACAAGAGCACCCCGCCGGCGCCAGCACACAGCGACGCCAGCTACGACGCCACGCTGCCGTCGCTGAGCCTGCACCAGACCTTCAACGAGCACTGGAGCGGCTACGTGCAGGCCGCGCGCGGCTTCCTGGCGCCGCCGATCGACGTGATCGAACTCAACGGCGCCCGTGGCCTGCGTCCGGAGCTGACCAGCAACTACCAGCTCGGCACCAGCTACGCCGCGCGTGGCCTGACCTTCGGCGCCGACGTCTACTACATCGACTTCAGCAACTACATCAGCCAGACCCTGATCAACACCGACAGCGGCACCGAGAGCGCCTTCGTCAACGGCGGCGGTGCGGTGTACCGCGGCGCCGAGGCCGAGGCCACCTACGCGCTGACGCCGATCCTGAGCCTGTACGCCAACGCCAGCTACAACGACGCCACCTACAAGCACAGCAGCACCCAGGTCGCCGGCACGCCGCGAGTAACCGCCGCCCTGGGCCTGCTGTACAACAGCGGCACCGGCTATTTCGGTTCGCTGATGGAGAAGGTGGTGGGCGCGCAGTACGGCGTGGACAACAGCACCGCGGCCAACGGCACCACCGTGTTCGGCAACGACCAGCGCCTGGGCGGCTACGCCAGCCTGGATGCGGCGCTGGGCTACCGCAGCACGCACGGGCCGTACGGGTTGAAGGGCTACTCGATCAGCATGGACGTCAACAACCTGCTGAACCGGCATGCGCTGATCGGCTACGCCGGCACCCGTTCCTCCGACAACCAGCCGCTGTATTTCGGCCTGGCCGGACGTGGCGTGTTCCTCGACCTGTCGCTGAAGTTCTGAGGCCGGCCATGTTCGCTTCCCGATTCGCACGCGTGCGCAGCGGATGGCGCCTGGCCGCGGTGTTTTGCGTCGCCAGCGCCGCCTGGCCGGCGGCGGCATCGCCCAAGGCGCCTACCGCACCGGATGCGGCGCAGGTGCGCCTGACGATCGTGGTGATGCGCCATGGCGTGCGCGCACCGACGCAATCGCCAGACGACCTGGCCAGGTACGCCACGCAACCCTGGCCGCAATGGCCGGTGGCACCCGGCCAGCTCACCGCGCACGGCGCCGCCGGCATGCAGGCGCTGGGTGCGCGCTACCGGCAGCGCTGGCTGTCCATGTCGGCGCTGGCGCCGGACTGCGCCGGATCCGGCGCGGTGGTGATCGCCGACAGCACGCCGCGCAACCACGACAGCGCGGCCGCCTTCACCGAGGGACTGCTGCCGGGATGCCAGGCGCACTACCTGGCGTTGCCGACGACGCAGAACAATCCGCTGTTCCATTTCGGCAAGGACGAGGACAAGGACGACGATGCGCCCGCGTCGCCGCCGCACCTGGACGCGGCGACACGCACGCGGTTGCGCGCGCTGCAGCGGGTGCTGTCCGGCTGCGCGGGGTCGACCTGCGCTGCGCAGGCTTCGCCGCACCTGGACGATCCGCAGCGGCTGCAGGATCCGGTGCAGGCGGCCAAGGTCTTGAAGACCGCCGGCAGCCTGGCCGAGAACCTGATGCTGGAGTACGCGCAGGACCTGCCGTTGCCGCAGGTGGCCTGGGGGCGCGCCGATGCCGTGGCGCTGCAGCGGCTGATCGGCCTGCACAACGCCTCCTTCGCCTACAGCAAGCGGGCGTTGCCGGCGGCGCGTGCCGGCGGCTCCAACCTGCTCGCGCATCTGCTGGCGACGCTGCAGGCCGCGGCCGGGCAGACCCCGGCGGTGGCGCCGCTGGCGCCTGCGGACACGCGCGCGCTGGTGCTGCTCGGCCACGACACGAACCTGGCGCATCTGGCCGGCCTGTTCGGCATCGATCCCATCGTGCGCGGCCAGCCGGACGCGTATCCGCCCGGCGGTGCGCTGCTGCTGGACCTGGTGCGGCAGGACGGCCACGACTTCCTGCAACTGCGCAGCGTGGTGCCGACCTTGCCGGCGCTGCGGGCCAACCGCTTCGACGGTCGCAGCCTGCGCGAGCGGCGCTGGCCGCTGCCCGGCTGCGGCGGCCGTCTGCGCTGCCCGCTGGCGATCGCCCTGCCGGCGCTGCAGGCGCGGCTGGATCCGCAGCGGGTCGAGGCTGCCGTGCCGGCGATGACCGAGTGGCCGGCGCAGGCGGCGCCAGTGGGCGAGTAGGCGCCGCCTACCTTGAGCGCTTGCGTGAGCGGAGCGTTACGCCTCGACACCGTTGGCGTTGGAAGTGACTGGCGGTCATCGTCACGCGCGTCGCGACTGAAGTCGCTCCCACAGGGGCGTGCGGCGAGCCCGCCGGGTGCACTGTGGGAGGGGCTTCAGTCCCGACTTCAGGAAGCGTGAGTGATGCAGACACGCCTTTCGCGCACTTCATCGCGAACATCGCCCGCCGTCACGAACCCCTCAGCGCGGAAGGTCGATCATCGCGGTTCCCCCACGCGCCTGCGCCTGCGTGCGCCGCGCTCTTTGCCAGGACCCCGCCATGTCCCCGACCCACGCCGCCGCGTTGCCCGACACCATGACCGCGATCGAGATCCGCCAGCCCGGTGCGCCCGAGGTGCTGGTGCCGGTGCGCGTGCCGCTGCCGCATCCCGGGCGCGGCGAACTGCTGGTGCGGGTGGCTGCGGCCGGCGTCAACCGGCCCGACGTGATGCAGCGCCAGGGCAGCTATCCGCCGCCGCCGGGCGCCTCGCCGCTGCCGGGGCTGGAGTTCGCCGGCGAGGTGGTCGGCCTGGGCGAGGGCGTGGAGCGCTACCGGTTGGGCGATCAGGTCTGCGCGCTGGTCGCCGGCGGCGGCTATGCCGAATACGCGGTGGTGCACGAGCGCAACGCCCTGCCGGTGCCGGCGGCGCTGAGCCTGACCGAGGCCGCGGCGGTGCCGGAAACCTTCTTCACCGTGTGGACCAACGTGTTCCAGCGCGGCCGCCTGCAGTCCGGCGAGACCCTGCTGGTGCACGGCGGTACCTCCGGCATCGGCAGCGTCGCCACGCTGCTCGGGCGGGCCTTCGGTGCGCGGGTGATCAGCACCGTGGGCTCGGCCGACAAGCGCGCGGCCAGCCTGGCGCTGGGCGCGGAGGCGGCCATCCTGTATCGCGAGGAGGACTTCGTCGCCGAGACCAAGCGCCTCACCGAGGGCCGCGGCGCCGACGTGATCGTGGACCTGATCGGCGGCGACTACCTGGCGCGCAACTACCAGGCCGCGGCGCTGGACGGGCGCATCGTGCAGATCGGCATCCAGCAGGGCAAGGTGCGCGAACTGGACCTGATGCCGCTGCTGGCCAAGCGGCTGACCCACACCGGCTCGACCCTGCGTCCGCGCTCGGTGATGGAAAAGGCGGCGATCGCGCGCGAACTGGAGCAGCAGGTGTGGCCGCTGCTGGCGCAGGGCCGGATCAAGCCGCAGGTGGACCGCTGCTTCCCGCTGCAGGAGGCGGCGCAGGCGCATGCGTTGATGGAATCCAGCGCGCATATCGGCAAGATCGTGCTGACGACGGACGCGCGGTGAACCGGGTATCGGTCGTGGCGACCCGTCTGCCGTCGTAGGAGCGGCGCGCTTCGGTCGCGACAGGCAGCCGGCGCAGGCACCGGCGCGCCCACACGGCACGCGTGCCCGCGCCCGCCGCTGGCCCGGTTCAAGCACTGCGCCGTATAGTGCGCCGCACGCGCGGTGGTCCGCGCTTGCCCGTGCCGGTCCCTGCGTGCGCCTGCTGCCCCGTTCCGCGTCGTCCTCTTTCCTGTTGCGTTACGCCCTGCTGCTGTTGTGGCTGTGCGCGGCGGTGGCGTCGGCCCAGCCGCAGGACGCCGCCGACGCGCCGCCGGACCCGCAGACCCTGCTGGACAACGCCGCAAAGTCGCTGAAGGACGCGCGCGGCAAGGAAGTGGATGCCGGCAACCAGGCCGCCTTCCAGGACCTGGTCACGCAGGTCTCGGACGCCTCCAACGATGCGCAGACCGCGGTCGACGCCCTGGCGCCGCAGCTGGCCCAGGTGGAGGCACGCCTGCAGCAGCTCGGCCCCGCCGCCACCGGCGACTCCCCCGACATCGCCGCGCAGCGCAAGGCGCTGACCAAGCAGCGCGACAGCCTGGACTCGGGGGTCAAGCGCGGCAAGCTGATGGTGGTGGAGGCGCGGCAGCTGGCCGACGAGATCGAACGCGCGCGCGCCGAGCATTTCAGCCAGGAGCTGTCGCTGCGTTCGCCGTCGCCGCTGTCGCCGGCGCTGTGGAAGCAGATCGCCGCCGATTTCCCCGACGACCAGGCCAAGCTGCTGGCGCTGTACACGCTCGGCATGCAGTCGCTGCAGGACGCGATCGCCGAGCATGGCAGCGGCGCGCTTGGCGTCGGCATCGCCATCGCGCTGATCCTGCTGTTCCCGCTGCGCTACCTGCTGCGCTGGCTGGGCAAGCGCTATGCGGTGTCGCGCGCGCCGGGCAGCCGCCTGCGCCGGTCGGGTCTGGCGATCTGGTTCCTGCTGCTGGGCACGTTGACCCCGGGCCTGGCCGCACTGGCCCTGGCCGAGGCGCTGCGCAGCATCGATGCGGTGCCGGAGCGCCTGGACGCAGTGCTCAACGGCTTCGTGGTGGTCAGCTTCGCCGCGGCCTTCATGGGCTCGCTCGGCGCCAGCGTGCTGCTGCCGAACCAGCCGAGCTGGCGGCTGTTCCCGATCGACGACGCCACCGCGCGACGCCTGCGCAAGTACACCTGGGCCACCGCGGCGCTGGCCTGGCTCAGCAGCATGCTGCTGGTGATCAACCAGGCCGCGCGCACCAGCGACTCGGCCACCGTCGCCGCCGACGGGGTGATCGCGCTGGTCTACGGCGTGCTGATCCTGGCCACCCTGACCAGCCTGTCGCGGCTGCGCCGGCGCCAGTACGCCGAAGCGGCGGCGCAGGCCCTGGCCAATGCGCAACCGCCGCCGCCCGGGCAGCACGGCGGTGCGCTGGCGTTGATCGGCGTGCTGGTCAAGGTCGCGGTGGTGGTGGCGCTGCTGGCGGCGCTGCTGGGCTATCTGCACCTGGGCCTGTTCATCACCCGGCAGATCATCTGGATCACCATGATCGTCGGCGCGATCCGCCTGCTGATGACCTTCGCAGACGACTTCGCGTTGTGGCTGTTCGCCAGCGAAGGCCGCATCGGCCGCGCCGCCAATGGCGCGTTCGGGGTGCGCTCGAGCAGCCTGGAGCAGGCCGGGGTGCTGACCTCGGCACTGATACGGGTGGTGCTGTTGCTGATCGGTGTCGGCGCGCTGTTGATGCCGTTCGGCACCAACGTCTCGATCGTCTCGGACTGGTTCTCGCTGCTGTCCGATGGCATCCGCCTCAGCGACAAGGTGGTGCTGTATCCGGGCGCGATCGCCCGCGCGGTGCTGGTGCTGCTGCTCGGCCTGGGCGTCATGCAGTACCTGCATCGCTGGCTGACCCAGACCTACCTGCCCAAGACCGAACTGGACGACGGCTCGCGCAACTCGATCAGCACGGTGGCGCGCTATGTCGGCATCATCCTGGCGGCGTTGTGGGCGCTGGCCGCGCTGGGCATCGGCCTGGAGCGGATCGCGCTGGTGGTCAGCGCGCTGTCGGTCGGTATCGGCTTCGGCCTGCAGTCGATCACCCAGAACTTCGTGTCCGGCCTGATCCTGCTCGCCGAGCGCCCGGTCAAGATCGGCGACTGGATCAAGATCGGCGACCAGGAAGGCGATGTGCGCCGGATCAGCGTGCGCGCCACCGAGATCCAGGTCGGCGACCGCTCCACCCTGATCGTCCCCAACTCCGAACTGATCACCAAGACCCTGCGCAACATGACCCTGGCCGGGCCGCTGGGCCGGGTGCAGATCCAGTTCGCGGTCTCGCTGGGCACCGACGTGACCAAGCTGCGCGCGTTGCTGCTGGAGCTGTACGCGGCACACCCGGGCGTGCTGGACGACCCGGCGCCGTCGGTGTTCATCGACTCCATCGCCAACGGCCACGTCACCCTCAACAGCTTCGCCTACGTGGCCTCGCCGCGGCTGACCTACGGCACCCGCAGCGAACTGTTCTTCGCCCTGCTGCAGCGCCTGGCCGAGGAGGGCATCGCCCTGGAGTCGCCGCAGGAAGTGAAGCTTTTACGCGATCCGCGGGAGTAGCCGGATCGGGGAGTGGTGGAGCGCGAAGCGGCTTCGGCCGCCAGCTGTCGGCGCCGCAGGTCGCAGCTGAAGCCGCTCCTGCGATTCCCCATTCCCGATTCCCCACTCCCAGCTTCTAGCGCCTCCCGCGTTCCTCGCGCGCGCGGATGCGTCGGTCGAACAGCACGGCGCTGACCACGATGCCCAGGCCCAGAATCACGCCGAGCAGGAACAGCACCATCGCGATCGCGGGGTAGCCGAACAGCTTGCTGCCGGTGTCGATGCGCATCATCTGCGTGGAGGCCAGGATCAGCGCGGCGGTGACGATGCCGGCGGCGACGCGGTTGGCGATCTTCTGCAGGCTCTCCATCAGCCGCGATTCCTCCAGCCCGGCCACGCGCACCTGCAGGCGGTTCTCCGCGGCCAGGGTGAGGATGTCAGAGAGCCGGCGCGGGCCTTCGCGCAGCAGCGCCTGCAGTTCCATCGCCTCGCTGGCCAGGTTGGCCGCCGACAGCGATTTCTTCAGGCGCGCGCGCATCACGTGCTGCAACTGGTCCTCGACCACCACGCGCGTGTCCAGGTGCGGCGACAGCGCGCGGCACACCGCTTCCAGGTTGAGCAGGGTCTTGCCGAGTAGGCTCAGCTCCGGCGGCGTGCGCAGGCCGTAGGCGGTGGCGATGCGCACCAGGTCCAGCACCACCCGGCCTTCGGACATGGCGTCGTGCGCCGCGTAGCGGGCGATCATCTGCCCGGTCTCGCGCTGGTAGCGCTCCTCGTCGAAGTCCTCCAGGCGCGTGCTCAGCGCGATGGTTTCCTCGGCTACTTCCTCGCCGCGGCCATCGACCGCGGCGAACAGCAGCTTGAGCAGGCGCTCGCGCAGCTTCGGCGGCACGTGCGCGACCATGCCCAGGTCGAAGATCGCCAGGCGCCCGTCGGCGAGCACGCGCAGGTTGCCCGGATGCGGATCGGCGTGGATCTCGCCGTGCACGAACATCTGGTCCAGGTAGCCGCGCACCAGCGCCGCGGCCAGGTCGTCCATCGGCTGCTCGGTGCGGCGCAGCCCGGAGATCTTGTCCACGCGCACGCCTTCGGCCAGCTGCATGGTCAGCACGCGGCGGCTGCTCAGGTCCCACACCGGCTGCGGCACCCACAGCTGCGGGAACGGGCGCAGGTGCTCGCCGAAGCGCGCCAGGTTCTCGGCCTCGGCCTCGTAGTTCAGTTCGGCCAGCAGCGCCTTGCCGAACTCGGCCAGCCAGTCGGCGAAGCGGATGCGCCGGCCCAGCCCGGTCAGCTTGTCGGCGGCGCTGGCGAAGCTGCGCAGCACCTCCAGGTCCGCGCGCACCTGCGCGGCGACCTCTGGCTTCTGCACCTTGATCGCCACGGGGGTGCCGTCGCGCAGCGCGGCGCGGTGCACCTGCGCCAGCGAGGCGCTGCCCAGCGGGGTGTCGTCGAAGGCGGAGAAGGCCTTGTTGATGCCGACGCCCAGCTCGGCCTCGACGATCTCGCGGATGCGTTCGCTCGGAATCGGCGTGGTGTTCTCCTGCATCCGCTCCAGGGCGGTGGCGAACTCCGGCGGTACCACGTCCGGGCGCGTGGACAGCATCTGCCCGAGCTTGACGAAGGTCGGCCCGAGCGCCTCCAGGTCGGTGACGAACTGTTCGGGCGTGCCTTCCGGCGGCAGCTCGTGCTCGCCCTGGGCGGTCTCCATGTCCATGCCGGAAAACACCCCGGAACTGCGGTAGCGCAGCAGCAGGCGCAGGATCTGGGTACGGCGGCTGAGGCCGCCGATCACGTGCGGGGTGGCCGCAGCGTCGGGCGTCGCGCTCAAGGTGGGCTCCGGGCAAGGATAGGCGCGATCGAGTGTGGCGACGGCCGGGTCGTCGCGTGGTGAATCCCGCTGCGCGTCGTGGATCGCAGGTGCTCGGGCGTGGTGCCGGCGGCAAGGTCGGCGACGGCGCTGTCGGCCAGCCCGGCGGCGGCCGTTGCTGGGACGACGCACCCACGGCGTATCCTGCCCCGCAACGAGAGCCAGAGAACGGCGCGCAGTGCAGCAGGGTGAGTGGCGATGGCGGTGAGCGGGCAGGGATGCAACGGACGGTCGTGGTGCGTCGACCGATGAGGTGGCGTCGGCTCGCGCTGCTGGCGGCTGGGGTGGTCGTGGTGCTGCTCGTGGCGGCCTGGCTGGGCGAGGACGGCGGCGGCATCGCCACCGAGGCGCGCACGGCGCTGCGGGCGCTGGCACGCGCGCTGTTCTGACGCGCCAAGGTCCGCTGGCCTCTGGCCGGCCGCCACGGCCGGCCTTACCCTTGGCTTTCGCTGCCTGCTGCCAGGAACGCCACCATGTCCTTCATCGTCTCGCATGCCGTTGGCCATGCCCGTGTGCTGTCGGCGCGTGCACGCCTGGCCTTGCTGCTTGTGCTGTTGTCGTCGACCGCGACCGCCGCGACGCAGACCCATCGGTATGCCGGCGACGACTTCGACGCCAAGGCCTTCGCCGCCAGCACGCACCGCCGTTACGACTTGCAGGACTTCTCCGATCGCTACCGCGCCACCTTGGAGATCGAGGACAGCGGCGAGGTGTTCCGTCCCGGCATCGTGCGCGTGTTCGCCCGCGGCAACGCCACGCCGCTGCTCGAGGTGGCCTCGCCGGAGCTGGTGGTGGACACCGATGCGAAGAGCGGCAAGGTCAAGGCCAACGTGCACGAACTGCCGTACGGCGAGCAGAGCGTGCTGATCTACGACGATTTCAATTTCGACGGGATCAAGGATCTGGCGGTGATGGACGGCCAGAACAGCTGCTATCACGGCCCGTCCTACCAGGTGTACCTGGGCACCGCCGACGGCTTCGAGGCCGATGCGGACTTCACCGAGCTGGCGCAGAGCAATTGCGGCCTGTTCGAGGTGGATGCGCAGGCGCGCGAACTCCACACCATGACCAAGGACGGCTGCTGCTGGCACCAGTTCGCGACATACTCGATCCGCGATGGCGCGCCACTGCTGGAGAGCGAAACGGTCGAGGACGCGCGCGGCGACGGGCCGGGACTGGCGCAGGAGACGGTGTACCGCGACCGTGCCGGCAAGCGCGTGGCCGACATGCACTACTTGTGGGATGAGGAAGGCGAGACGGCGGTGGGTCAGCGCAAGATCCTGCTCGAGTTCCGCCTGGCGCCGGCCGGCAAGCGCATCGTGGTGTTCGCCAATGTCGGCGACGGCGCAAGCGGCGCGCCGTACTACGCGGCGCTTGGCGCGCAGCAGCGGGTGGACCTGCTGTATCCGGACGCGCAGGGCGAGGCGATGGACTACGACGCCGACCGCCATCTGCTCAGCTTCGCGCGTGGCGACACCACCTACCGCATCGTCGGCAACGCGCAGGGCGTGCCGCAGCGCATGGAGGTGGTGGTGCGCGGCAAGACCCAGCCGCTGGCGCTGCAGTCCGGTTCGGTGCATGGCTCGCTGCAGGCGGTGGCGCAGGTGCTGGACGCGGCGTCGGCGGAGTAGGGGGGCGACGGGGCGTTGCTCCGAAGCAACTGGCGATTTTGGCTTGCGCGCGTCGGGACTGAAGTCCCTCCCACAGTGCGCTCGGACAGCTCGCCGCAAGCCTTGTACGAGCGGCTTCAGCCGCGACGGGCATTCCCGAACACGCCTGCCGCCCCGATTGACCCATACCTGCCTCGAACCGCATCGGCCGACCCGACCGGCCGCTTCACCGCCACGCTGCGAACGCCCGCGCCACCGCTTCGGCGCCGGGATCGATCACGTCACGTAAGGCGTCCGCCGGCACCGCGGCGGCACGGCCGGCGCCGGCGCGGATGAGCTGGGCGGTGGCATCGGCGCCTGCGCGGGCGGCGCGCGCGGCGGCCTCCACGTCGGCGTCTTGCGCCAGGGCGTCCAGTGCCGGCAGCAGCGCATCGAGCAGGGTGCGGTCGCCGCGTTGCGCGCCGCCGTAGTGCTGCATCCGCGCCACGCCGGCCTGCAGCGCCTGCACCCAGTCGCGGCCGTCCGCCAGCGCACCGGCAGCGGTGGTGAACAGGATCGACAGCAGCACGCCGCTGGAGCCGCCCATGCTGTGTTCGATCGTCGCCGCCAGGCCGCGCGCCAGTGCGGCGGCGTCGCCGGTGGCCAGCGCATCGGTGTCCAGCGCCTGCTGCAGGGCGCGCGCGCCGGCGGCGAAGGTGCTGCCGGCGTCGCCATCGCCGCTGCGCGCGTCCAGCGCGTCCAGCTCGGCCTGCGCGGCGATCAGGGCTTGCGCCACCCGGCCCAGGGCCGCTGCGCACTGCGCATCGCGCGCGCCATCGCGGTGGCTGTCGTCGCGCTTCAGTGCCGGCGCATAGGTCTGCACTGCATGCGGCACACGCACGCCGGGCCAGCCCAGGGTCTGCACCGGTGCCTGCAGTGCGGCCAGCACGTCGGCGTCGGCCGGGGCGAGGGTGATCGAGAAGCCGTGCATGTCCATCGAGGTCATCAGCGCTGCCGGCACCGGCATCAGCGCGACTCGCGCGACACCGATGCGCTGCAGCGCCAGCCGCGTCAGCACGCCCAGTTCCTGCGTGGAGCAGCCGCCGAGATCGTTGAGCATCAGCACCAGCGGCGCGTCGGCGCCAAGGCGGGCATCGGCCTGCGCCAGCAGCGGGTCCAGCACCAGCGCCAGCGCCTCTTCCACCGTGCCCGGCTGCACCGGCCGCGCGCCCGGCTCGTTGTGGATGCCCAGCCCCAGTTCCGGCGCGCGGCGGCCGACCTGCTGGCCGGGTACGCTGCAACTGGACAGCGCCATGCCCAGCGACAGCAGGCGGTCGGCGAAGGCCTGGCCGCGCTGCGCCAGTTCGGCCAGCGGCACACCCTCGCGCGCCAGGTGGCCCACGTACTTGTGCACCAGCACCGTGCCGGCGATGCCGCGCGGCTGCGCCGCGTCGGGCAGGGCGATGTCGTCGGCGACCAGCACGCTGGCCACGTCGATGCCCTCGGCGCGGGCGCGCTCGGCGGCCAGGCCGAAGTTGAGCCGGTCGCCGGTGTAGTTCTTGATCACCAGCAGTACGCCGGGCGCATCGGCGCAGGCGCGGATCGCCGCCAGCACCGCTTCCACGCCGGGCGAGGCGAACAGGTCGCCGGCGATGGCGCCGCTGAGCATGCCCGGGCCGACGAAGCCGGCATGCGCCGGCTCGTGCCCGGCGCCGCCGCCGGACAGCACCGCGACCTGGCGCGGATCGCGCTCGGCCTGCAGCACGATGCGGGTGCCGCTGCCGGTTTCCGACAGCCGCAGTGGTTGCAGCATGGCCGCGGCTGCGAGGACGTCGTCGACGATGGCGCGGGGGGCGGTGAGGAACTGGTCCATGCGGGTGTCCTGTGCAGGCCGTGCGGCGGTGTGGCGCACGATAGCCGGGCCGGCGTTACGCGCGGTTGAGGCCGGCCTGCTCACGCACCTGGTCGGCGGAATCGGCGAGAATCGCCGCTCATCCCGAATGGAATCCCCGCATGGCCGGCGCCAGCCTGTTCACCCTGCTCGACGACATCGCCACCCTGCTCGACGACGTGTCGTTGTTGACCAAGGTCGCGGCCAAGAAGACCGCCGGCGTGCTCGGCGACGACCTGGCGCTGAACGCGCAGCAGGTGACCGGGGTCAACGCCGACCGCGAACTGCCGGTGGTGTGGGCGGTGGCCAAGGGCTCGCTGCTCAACAAGGCGATCCTGGTGCCGGCGGCGCTGGCGATCAGCGCCTGGCTGCCATGGGCGATCACCCCGCTGATGATGATCGGCGGCGCGTTCCTGTGCTTCGAGGGCGTGGAGAAGCTGGCGCACCGCTTCCTGCATTCGAAGGAAGAGGATGCGGCACGTCACGCGCAACAGGTCCAGGCGCTGGCCGACCAGCAGGTGGACGTGGTGGCGCTGGAGAAGGACAAGGTCAAGGGCGCGATCCGCACCGACTTCATCCTCTCGGCGGAGATCATCGTGCTGTCGCTGGGCGTGGTCGCCGGCGTGCCGTTCGTGCAGCAGGTCGCGGTGCTGGTGGCGATCGCGGTGGCGATGACCGCCGGCGTGTACGGGTTGGTCGCTGGCATCGTCAAGCTCGACGACCTGGGCCTGTACCTGAGCCGCAAGGGCGCCGCCGCCGCGACGATCGGCCGCGGCATCCTGTGGCTGGCACCGTGGCTGATGCGCACGCTGTCGATCGCCGGCACCGCGGCGATGTTCCTGGTCGGCGGTGGCATCCTGGTGCACAGCATCGGCCCGCTGCACCATGCCATCGAGGGCATTGCCCCAACCGGCGGGCTGGGCAGCCTGGTGCTTGCGCTGGGCAACGCCTTGGTGGGAATCGTGGCCGGCGCCTTGGTGCTGGCGGTAGTGTTGGGCATCAAGAAGGTGCGGGAATAGGGATTCGGGATTGGAGATTCAGTATTCGCAACAGCGCCGCACACGCCCGCTTTTGCGAATCCCCAATCCCGACTCCCGAATCCCGCGCCGGCCACGCCGGCGCCAGCTAATCGGCCGACACCACCCGGTTCTTTCCGGCCTTCTTGGCCTCGTACAGCGCACGGTCGGCGCGGCGGATCAGCGCGTCCTGCGCTTCGCCGGGTTGGCGCAGGGCGACGCCGGCGCTGAAGCTGACGAACACGCGCTGGTCTTCGTGCACCACCGCGCGCTGCGCCAGCGCGCGCTGCACGCGGGTCACCGCCGCACTGGCCTCGAAGATCGTGCAGTCCGGCATCAGCAGCACGAACTCCTCGCCACCGAAGCGGGCGATGGCATCGCTGGCGCGCAAGGTGGTGCGCGCCACTTCCACCACGTGGCGCAGCGCGCTGTCGCCGCCGGGGTGGCCGTAGGTCTCGTTGAGCTTGCGGAAATCGTCCAGGTCCAGCATCGCCACGCACAGTGGCTGCGCGCTGCGCTCGGTGCGCACCAGTTCGCGCACGAACAGGTCGTCCAGGCCGCGGCGATTGAGCGCGCCGGTGAGCTGGTCGACCCGCACCAGACCGCTGACGTCCTGCAGTTCCTGCTCCAGGCGCAGGATGCGCTGCTCCGCCGCCTCCACCTCCTGGCGAGCGGCGATCAGGTGATCGCGCGCGCGCAGCGCCTGCTCCTGCACGTGGCTGGTGTCCTGCAGCACTTCCTGCAGCAGGCGGTTGAGGTCGGCGATGCTGCGCGCGTCGCGGATGGTCTGCGAGTAGTCGGCGATGCGGTCGTGGAATTCGCCGGTGCTGGCGGCCATGCCGTCCAGGTCCGCGACGAAGCTCAGCATCAGCTCCTTCATCGCCTCCTTGGACTCGGCGATGCCCTGCTTCAGCAGGCCCTGCTTGTAGATCACCTCGCGCAGGCTGCCGCGCGCCTCCTCGATCGAGTAGCGGTCCAGCGGCCCGGCGATCAGGTCGCGCACCACCGCGATCTGGCCCTGCAGCCAGCTGGTGTCGTCGAGCAGTTCGCCCACGTTCTCCAGCAGCAGGTCGAACAGGCTCAGCAACAGCGCCTGCTGCTCCTGGCCGTCGTTGGCGCGCAACGCGATCTGGTGGCACAGCTCGCGCACCTGTTGCGCCACCGGTTCCAGTGGTTGCCCGGGGCGCCACTGGCGCAGCGCCTCGCCGCTGGCCTCGGCCTCGCCGGCGAGCTCGGGCAGGGTGTGCAGCAGCGCCGCCAGCGCGCCGGCCACGGTCTGCCGCAGCAGGTCGCGCAGGCGCTCGCTGTCGCTGGGCCCGGCCAGCGGATCTTCGACGTCGATGGTGCGGATGTACTTGTCGATCAGCTGGCGCAGTGCGCGGCCGTAGCTGGGCCAGTCGCCGCTGCTCGCCGCCGACTGCAGGCGCCGGCCCATGTCGCCCAACTCGCCGTGCAGCGAGGCCATGCCGTCAGCGAAGGCGCCGAGCAGGCCTTGCGGCTCGTGCGCCTGCTGGAACAGGCGGATCAGCGCGGCGGTGGCGGCAGCCGGATCGGTCGCCGCCTCCGCGGGCGGCGCCGCGTGGCCGTGCTTGTGCCCATGGCCGTGGCCCTGCGCGCGCGCCGGCAGCCCCGCGGCCGTCGTCGGCGCGGGATCGCGCCGACGTGGCGACAGCAGCTTGCGCAGTCCGCTGATCGGCGGCTCGTCGCGTTGATCCGACATGCCAGCCGGCTCCTCCCCAGGTCAATGCGCCGCCCATAGTGGCGCTCAGGATCTGGATATCGGCGCCGGCGGCGCGCGCTTGAGCGGGCGGGCGGTGGGTCTATGAAGAGGATTCCATGGCGGTCGTACCTTCACCCCCGGCCCCTTGCTTCCTTCTCCCACCGGGAGAAGGTGCCCCGAAGGGGCGGATGAGGGTTGGGGCGCTATGGACGTGTCTGGGGGAAGAGGTTCCCTGGCCGTCGCACCCTCACCCCCAGCCCCTCTCCCGGAGGGAGAGGGGAGCTTCTGCCAAGGCGCTGTGCAGAACGCGCACGACGCTGGCACTCTGGCGGCCGCGCCTGGTGCCGGCGCGCACACTTCCACGGAGACTGAGCATGGCCGATCCCCGCGAACCGCTGCTGCATCCCGTTCCGATCCTGTCCCTGCGTCCCACGCAGATGACCGTGGGCATGCGCGAGGTGAAGGAGAAGCGCAAGCGCTGGCGCGCGCACGCGTCCAAGCACAAGCAGGCCGAACTGCTCGGCACGCACATGATCCCGGTGGTGCTGGGACCGGACGGCCGCTATTACGTGGTCGATCACCACCACCTGGCGCGGGCGCTGCACGACGAAGGGGTGGAGGACATCCTGGTCACGGTGATCGCCGACCTCAGCATGGTCGACAAGGCCGCGCTGTGGAGCGTGCTGGATCATCGCCGCTGGGCCTATCCCTACGACGCCAAGGGCGAGCGCCGCCCGTTCAAGGACATGCCCACGTCGATCGCGGACCTGAAGGACGATCCCTACCGCAGCCTCGCCGGCGAGGTCCGGCGCGCCGGCGGCTACGCCAAGGACACCACGCCGTTCAGCGAATTCCTGTGGGCCGACCTGTTCCGCCGCCGGCTGCGGCGCCGCGACGTCAAGGAGGATTTCGCCCGTTCCATGGAGACCGCGCTCGCGCTCGCCAAGAGCAAGGAGGCGAGCTACTTGCCGGGCTGGTGCGGGCCGCTGTCCGACGACTGATCCGGCGTGGCGTCATGCGCCGGCCTGCCGCCCAGGAGTGCGTGCAGGGCGCGTTCGACGCGGCCGCCGAACAGCAGGATGACGAAGGCGATGGCCAGCGACACGGCCACGATCTGCCACTGGCCGGCGCCGCACATGATGCCGACGCAGGCGGTGAGCCAGACGCAGGCGGCGCTGGTCAGGCCGTGGACCCGCACGTGCTTCTCGACGTGGTAGATCACACCGGCACCGAGGAAGCCGATGCCGGTCAGGATGCCCTGGATGACGCGGCTGCCGGCATCGGTGAAGCCGCCCTTGCCGAGCGGGTCGGCCAGCAGCACCACCATCGCGGTGGCCAGGCCGACCAGGCCCAGCGTGCGGATGCCGATCGGCTTGCCGTGCAGGTCGCGGTTCAACCCGATCGCCGCGCCGGCGAGGGCGGCGATCCCCAGGCGTACGGCGATCTCGGACAGGTCGGTCAAGGCAGGTCTCCCGGTGGATGTGTCGCCGCAGGCGGCCGGCCCATCATAGGCAACCCGGCCGCGGGCGCCGCGTGCATGCCGTCGGCTGGCCTCAGAGCGCGGCGCGGACGTCGTCCAGGCTGGGCGGATTGGCGCCGGCGCGGGTGCAGTTGATCGCTGCGGCGGCCACGCAGAACTGCAGCAGGCGCTCCAGCGCGGCCGGCTCGCTGCCCAGCGCCGCCAACGCGGCCGGATCGGGCAACTGCTGCAGCAGCGCCGCCTGGAAGCTGTCGCCGGCGCCGACCGTATCGACCACCTGCACCACGCGGCCGGGCACACGCGCTTCGCTGTCGCCGCGCCAGGCCACCGCGCCGTCGCCGCCGAGGGTCATCACCACCAGCGACGGCCCCTGCTGCAGCCAGCTGCGGGCGATGGCGAACGGATCCTGCTGCGGATACAGCAGCTCGATGTCCTCCTGGCTGACCTTGACCACGTGCGCCAGCGCGATCCAGCGCGCCAGCCGCGCGCGCCACACCGCCATGTCCGGCTCCACCGTCGGCCGCACGTTCGGGTCCAGCGAGATCAGCCGCTGCCCGCGCTCGCGCTCGGCCAGTGCCTGGAAGGTGCTGGCGGTGGTCTCGGCGACCAGGGTGTAGGAACCGAAATGCAGGCCGCCGACGCGCGCGTCCAGCGCCGGCAGGTCGGCCTCGGTCAGCGCGCGATCGGCGCAGCCGGTGCCGTAGAAGGCGTAGTTGGGCACGCCGCCGGCGTCGAGCGCGACCATCACCAGGGTGGTGGCCTCGCGCTTGTCGATGCAGTAGTCCAGGGCCACGCCTTCGCCTTCGAGGGTGGCGCGCAGCTGGCGGCCGAGCGGGTCGGTGGACAGGCCGGTGAACAGCGCCGACGGCGCGCCCAGACGGGCCAGGCCGATGGCCACGTTGAACGGCGAACCGCCCTGGCGCGCGGTCATCCCGACCGAGGTGCCGGCGTAGCCGTCGATGAAGATGTCGTACAAGGCCTCTCCGCACACCACGAACATCGAACCGCTCCTCATAGGTTGCAGCGCGCCGGCCGGCGCGATGGGGCGGCTATTGTGGCGTACCTGCTGCGGCGCGGCGACCGTGTGTGGGGGGGGCAGGCGGAGCGATTGCTGCCGTGTCGGGTGGATGCCTGGCTGGGGCCCGTACCCTCATCCGCCCCTGCGGGGCACCTTCTCCCGGTGGGAGAAGGGAAAAGCCATAGCCCCTCTCCCCCCGGGAGAGGGGTTGGGGTGAGGGTACGAGCGCGCAGCGCCTCATGGATCCCGGAGGCGAGCGGCCGGCCCTGTGCTGGCGCTTGGTTGCATGCTGGCGTTTAGGAGCGATACCTGGCTGGCGCCCGAACCCTCATCCGCCCCTGCGGGGCACCTTCTCCCGGTGGGAGAAGGGAAAAGCCATAGCCCCTCTCCCGTCGGGAGAGGGGTTGGGGTGAGGGTACGGGCGCGCAGCGCCTCATAGCCCACCGCCCGCCGCAAACATCCCAGACAGCACCTTGCCACCACCCCTGCGATAGTCGCCCCATCCCAGCCAACACCAAGGCCGTTCCCATGAAAATCCTGCTCGCCGGCGCCTCCGGCCTGGTCGGTGCCCACGTGCTGCGCCAGTTGCTGGCCGCCCCCGCCTGCAGCGCGGTGATCGCGCCGACCCGGCGCGCGCTGGAGCTGGTCCATCCGAAGCTGCTCAACCCGGTGCTCGACTTCGACGCGCTGCCGGCGCAGGCGCCGTGGTGGCAGGTGCAGGCGGCGATCTGCGCGCTCGGCACCACGATGCGCCAGGCCGGCTCGCGCGCGGCATTCCGCCGGGTCGATCACGACTATCCGCTGGCGATCGCGCGCCTGCTGCGCCAGCACGGCACCGAGGCCTTCGCGCTGAACTCCGCGCTGGGTGCGAATCCGCGGTCATGGGCCTTCTACAACCGGGTCAAGGGCGAGTTGGAACACGACCTGCGCGCGCTCGGCTTTACGTCGCTGACCCTGGTGCGGCCGGGCCTGATCGGCGGCGAGCGTGCGCAACGCCGCCGCGGCGAGCATGCCGCCAGTGTGGTGTTGCGTGCGCTCGGACCGCTGCTGCCGCGGCGCTACCGGATCAATCCGGCCGAACGCATCGCCGCGGCGCTGGTCGCGGCAGCGCTGCAGCCGCGACCGGGCGTGCAGGTCGTCGATGCGGCGCAGTTGGTTTAGGGGCCGGGATTGGGGAGTGGGGATTCGGGATGGGAGCGTCGTGCGCGAGTCCGCAGCATTGCCCGCCAACGCACGTTTGGGCGACTTCTCTGTGGATCGTCCGCGGCGTGACGCCGGCGCCAGGCCACATCACCACGGCATCGCGTGCAGCCCACGCTCGCCGCAGCGCGCTCGCGCGCACTGGACGCGGCCGCACACCGAGCCTCCTCAGGCGCCCAGCGACTGCCCGCCGTCCACCGCCAGCACCTGGCCGGTGATCCAGCGTGCCTGCGGCGAGGCCAGGAACAGTGCCGCGTTGGCGACGTCGTCGATCGCGCCGAAGGCGCCGAACGGAATGCTGGCGCGGATCTGCCGGTACAGCTCGGGCTGCTGCTGGCGACGCTGCTCCCACAGGCCGCCGGGGAACTCGATGGAACCGGGTGCGATCGCATTGACCCGGATCCGCTCGCGCGCCAGCTGCGTCGCCAGGGTGGTCGTGTAGTAGTTCAGCGCCGCCTTCGCCGCCGAGTACGCCGGCACCCGCGGCGTCGGCCGCAGGCCGTTGATCGAGCTGATGTTGAGGATGCAGCCGCGACCACTGCCGCGCAGGTGCGGCAACGCGGCGCGGTTGCAGCGCACCGCGGCCATCAGGTCGATGTCGAAGCCGGCCTGCCAGCTCGCATCGTCGTCGCCATGGCCGTAGCCGGAGGCGTTGTTGATCATCACGTCGATGCCACCCAGTGCGTCCGCGGCCTGGGCCACCCAGGTCTGGATCTGCGCGGCGTCGGCCAGATCGCAGCTCTGCGCCGCGATCGGGTGGCCGTGGCGCTGCAGCTGCGCGGCGGCGTCGGCCAGCGGCGCGGGACTGCGCGCGCAGATCGCCACTGCGGCGCCATGGCGGGCGAAGGCATCGGCGATCGCCAGGCCGATCCCGCGGCTGGCGCCGGCGACGAGCACGCGGTATCCCGCGAAAGCGGACGGATCGGTCATCGGTGGCTCCTGCGTGCCGTGGGGCGTGCGCCGATTATCCGCGCAATCCGCAGCGCGTGGCCGCTTCTGGCACCATGGCGGCCGTCGTACGCGCCGTCCGTCGGTGCGCCCGCCGCGCCGTCGCCCTGCGATGACCGCCGCATTCCCTTTCCAGGATTTCCCGCAGTGAAGAAGACCTACCGGCTCCGCATCGAAGGCAAGCATCCCGACCGCCTGCTCGACGCCGCCAAGCACGACATCCGCAAGTACATCCGCCGCGAGCGCCGCAAGACCTTGCCGGCCGGTGCGGACTACTGGGATTTCGACACCCTGTTCGGCACCGAGGAAGCCACTGCCGCGGTGCTGCCGCCGGCCGAGCTGCTGCGTGCGGTCGACGCGCTGGTCGCCGCCGGCGGCGAGCAGTTCTACGTGGAAATCCGCAGCCGCGCGTGCACGCGGCCGCCGCGGGCCAAGGGCGGCGAGGACGAAAGCGAGCACGATCCCTTCGAGGACTGAGCGCGATTCGGCTTGCCTGTCGCGCCGGGGGCGGCGCCGTGGCATCGACGTGCGACGCCACGCCACTGCCCGCGCCCTTTGGCATCGCCGCAGCGCTTGCCGCGGTGCGGCAGGCCTTCCAGGCGTTTCTGGCCGGAGGGCCGACTGCGGCACGCGTTGGCGCGGACGCTCCTGGCGTCCTTGGTCGGATCCGTCCGACAAGCCCGCGTAGCATGGCGACGCGGTCGTCCTGATGTTCTGGCCGGAAACGTGCCTGATCTCGGCACGCGTCTGTGTGGCGACGGATGCCGCAGCGAAGCGTCGTACAGCCCACGCGGCGGCGCTCAGCCGCTCGCGGGCGGCTCCCCGTCCTGCGCACGCGCCGCGCGCAGCCGGTCCTTCTTGCTCGGTCGCTTGCCCTTGATGCCGCCGGTGGAGGCGGCCGCCTCCGTGGACGGTGCGGCGGCCGGGGGTGGCGCTTGCTTCGGCTCGAAACCGGGAATGCGTTCGCGCGGCACGCGCACGCCTTGCCGCTTTTCGATCAGGCGCAGATGCGCCGCACTGGCCGCGTCGACGAAGCTCAGCGCCTGGCCCTCGGCACCGGCGCGCGCGCTGCGGCCGATGCGATGGGTGTAGTCCGCGGTGGAACGCGGCAGGTCGTAGTTCACCACCACCGGCAGCGCGGCGATGTCGATGCCGCGCGCGGCCAGGTCGGTGGTCACCAGCACCCGCACCTGCTGCTGGCGGAACGCCTCCAGGGTGCGCAGGCGCCGCCCTTGTGCGAGGTCGCCGTGCAGTGGCTGTGCGGCGATGCCGGCCTTGGCCAGCGCCGTGGCGACCTGCTCGGCGCTACGCCGACTGGCGACGAACACCAGTGCGCGCGGCCACGCTTCCTGTTCCAGCAGATGCTGCAGCAAGGCCAGTCGACGCCCGTCGTCGACCTCGATCGCGCGCTGGCGCAGCGTCGCCGGAATCGCCGCGGCGTCGGCGGCGTCGCCGATGCGTCGCGGCGCGCGCAGCAGGCGCGTGGCCAGCGCCGCGATCGGGGCTGGCAGGGTGGCCGAGAACAACAGGGTCTGCCGCGTCGGCGGCAGCAGTTGCAGTAGCCGCTCCAGTTCGGCGCCGAAGCCCAGGTCGAGCAGGCGGTCGGCCTCGTCCAGCACCAGGTGCGCCACCGCGTCCAACTGCAGCGCGCGCTGCGCCAGCAGGTCGAGCAGGCGCCCGGGCGTGGCCACCACCACGTCGGCACCGCCGCGCAGCGCCAGCATCTGCGGATTGATTGAGACGCCGCCGACCGCCACCACCACCCGCGGCCGCCGCGGCAGTTCCAGGCCCAGCGCGACGAAGGTATCGGCGACCTGCACCGCCAGTTCGCGGGTCGGCACCAGCACCAGCACGCGCGTGGAGCGCGCCGGCCTGTCCGCTTGCGCGCAGGCCTGCAGCAACGGCAACGCGAACGCCGCGGTCTTGCCGGAACCGGTCTGCGCCATGGCCAGCAGATCGTGGCCGGCGACGACGAGCGGTACGGCCTGCTGCTGGATCGGCGTGGGTGTCTGCCAGCCGACGCGCGCGAGCGCGGCGGCGAAGGCGGGATACAGCGCGGGCGACAGGCCGAGGGAGGCGAACGGCATCGGAGGCGGGCAGGGCGCGGGAGAGACCACACAGTATCGCCGACCCGGCGCAGGAGCGGCTTCCGTCGTGACGTTTTGGCGATCGCGCGTCGCGGCTGATCCCGAAAAGGGGACAAGAGCCGCTCCTACGCGACAATCGGCGAGAGCAGCTGTTGCCAATCCCCAATCCCCAATCCCGAACTGCAACGCACGGCCATCCACGCGGATGGCCGTGCGCGTCCGTGCAGGCCTTACTGCGGGCAGCTCACGCCGACCGCGGCGAAGGCATTGCGCACCGCGGTCACCGAGCGGCTCAGGTCGCTCGCGGCGGTCTGCACGCCGCAGGCGCCGCTGTTGAAGCTGGTGCTGGGCGTCCAGTACAGCTGGTTGGCGCGGGCGAATACCTCGAACGCGCTGCGCGTGTTCCAGCCGGAGGTGGTGGCCAGGGTGTAGAACGCCTTGTTGTAGACGCCCGAGGAATAATGCACGTCCAGGCCGCTGCGGTAGTTGGCGGCGTTGTCGATCGAGCTGCCGTCCTGCGTCGGGTTGGCCATGTAGCGCAGCGCACCGTTGGCCTTGAAGATCTCGGTGCCGACCTTGAAGTCGTTCGTGCCCTTGAGGTAGTACTCGGTGGCCTCGCCGGCCATGTCCGAGAAAGCCTCGTTGATGCCGCCGGACTGGCCGGAATAGGTGAGGTTGGAATGCTGCTCGGTGAAGCCGTGCGAGACCTCGTGGCCGGCGACGTCGGCGCTCACCAGCGGATAGAAGCGCGTGTTGCCGTCGCCGAAGTTCATCGTCGCACCGTTCCAGAACGCGTTCTCGTAGCGCGTGCCGTAATGCACGCGCATCACCAGCTGGAAGGTCAGCGGCGCCACGCCGACGTAGCTGCGGTACATCTTCTCGATCACGCCGCCGAAGTAGTGCGCGTCGTTGATCGGCGAGTAGGCGCCGTTGATGGCCTTGTAGGTGTTGCGCGGGCAGGTGAACTGGTACGCGGTGGTGCCGGAGCTGCCGCCGTTGAGGTTCACCGACTTGACGTTGCTGTTCTGCATGCGGCAGTTGTCGTCCACCTCCAGGAAGCCGTGGATGCTGTCGCTGCCGTACTCGTACTGGCCGGTCTTGGCGTTGCCGCCCGGGCCGGTGGCATCGCGCGTGGTCAGCGCGTCCCACTGCTTGAGGATGGCGCCGCTGCGCGCATCCACGATCACGAACGGCCTGCTCGGCGCGCCGCCGTTCGGCGCATCGGCGAAGAACGACACCACGTAGGCCAGGTGCGCGCGGTCGCTGTCGTCGAGGTAGATCATCTGCGGCGCCTGCGCGCGTTCGATGCGGCGCTCGGCCTGAGCCGCGCCCAGCGCGACGCGCTGGGCCAGCAGCAACGCACGGTCGGCAGTCAGCGTGGCGCTGGGCGCATTGGCGGCAGTCGCCGGCAACTCGCTGGCCAGCCCGGCCACCGAGCGGCCGAACAGGCTGCGCACGCTGCCGTCGGCGCGCTCGCTGACGATCACCTGCTCGCCCCACACCGGAATGCCGCGGAAGGTCTGCTGGTAGCGGCGGTGCACGGTGCCGTCGGCATCGTCGCTGTTGCCGAGCAGGGTCAGCGCGGACTCGGCGTCCAGCCCGATCAGTTCGGCATGGCGGACCGCGGGTGCGACCGGGATGCCGCCCACGCGCGCGGCGGCGCTGCGGTACTGGGTGCCGAGCGTGTCCGGATTCTTGGCGTGAAGATCCACGCGTTGCGCGGCGCTGGCGGAGGTGGCGGCGAGCGCGAACAGCAGGGAGGGCAGCAGCACCGACGGACGATGATGACGTGGCAGAGTCATGAGCGGAATCCTCGAACGCAAGAAGGAAGGGCGCGCCGTCGCGGCAGCGGAGCGGCCGTGGCGCGATGCGTGGCATGACGTTCAGGGCAGTGCGGCCGATCGGCGCAGTGCCTCCCCCTGTGCAGCGACCATAACGGCGGCGTCGCGTCGCGTGGTAGACAGGTTGCGTTCAGGGTTTTTGCATCGAGCAGATGCGGTATCGCCGTAGCTGCGACGTGTGACGCGCAATCGAGCCAAGCGGTTCGCCATCACGGTACATGCAGGTCGGCGGATGTGCACCGAATGCATGCGAAGCGATCGCAGCACCAATGCCGGACCGCCGGTAGCACTTGGTCCCTGCACTGTGGGAGGTGCTTAAGCCCCGACGCGCTGTGCAGGAATTGCTCGGGAGAGCATCCCGTAGTGTGTAGAAGACTGCAGAGACCACGCGCGCCTCTGCATGGCCTCCGAGGCATCCAATGCAGAACGGCCTCAATCGCGGTGCTTTTAGTTCGTCGCGTCGGGACTGAAGTCCCTCCCACAATGGGGGGCATACCACCATGGCGGTGCATCTACTGCGTCAGCGCAGCAGATGCACCGTCTGGCGTCAGGCAGGTCGGCTGATCTGCAAGACGGCTGGCGCTCAGCCCGGCAGCGCCAGGTCGTCGATCATCGCGCGCAGGAAGCGCGCCGCTTCGCCGCCGGTGCAGGCGCGGTGGTCGAAGCTCAGCGACAGCGGCAAAATCTTGTGCGTCTCCACGCCGCCCATCACCGGCACCAGCTGGTGGCGGGCGCGGCCTGCGGCGACGATGGCCACGCACGGCGGCACCACGATCGGGGTGGCGTAGCGGCCGGCGAACATGCCGAAGTTGGACAGCGAGATGGTGTAGCCGCTCAGCTCCGAGGCCGGGATGCTGCGCGCCTCCACCTGCTGGCGCAGGCGGTTGATGCCTTCGCGCACGCCGCGCGCATCGAGCATGTCGGCGTTGCGCAGGGCCGGCACGAACAGGCCGTCGTCGGTGTCCACGGCGATGCCGATGTCCACGTGCGCGTGCAGGGTGCGGGTCAGCGCCTCGCCGTCGAACCAGGCGTTGAGCGCCGGCACCGCCCGGCAGGCGGCGACGATCGCGCGCACCAGGCGCCCGGTGGTGTCGTTGCCCGGCGTCCATGCGTGCAGATCGGCATCGTCGTTGAGCGTGGTCAGCACCACCTGGCGCTGCGCCTCGGCCATCACCCGCGCCATGTTGCGGCGCACGCCCTTCAGCGGCTCGGGCTGGCCCTGCATGGCCACGCCCGGCGGCTGCGTGCGCATCGGCTTGCCGGCGGCGGAGAGCGGGGTGCGCGCGGGTACGGCTTGGGATGTGCGGGCTGGCGCAGGAGCGGCTTCAGCCGCGACGGCAGGGCTCCGTGCGGTCGCGGCCGAAGCCGTTCCTGTAGCGGCGCCGACTTTCGCCGAACCATCGGCCGCGGCCTGCTTGACGTCGGCCAGGGTGACTGCGCCGTCGGCGCCGCTGGCACGCACGCGGCCCAGGTCCACGCCCAGCTTCTTGGCCAGGGCGCGTACCGCCGGCATCGCGCGTACGCCGCCGACCGACACGGCCTGCTCGCTGTGCACGGTGTTGGAGCTCTGCATCGCCCCGACCACGGTGCCGGCATCGTCGCGCTCGCCTGCGGACTGCGCGTTGTCGGCGTCGTGCAGTTCGCCGCCGTCGTCGGAGGCGACCACGCGGTCGTCGGCCGCAGCGGTGTCCGCACCGGCGCCCTTGCCGGACGCGGCCGGCGCCGCGCCGCCATGGTGATGGCCGGTGTCCTGGCCTTCGGCGCGCTGCGGCAGGTTCGGGTCGGGCGCGAACTGCGCCAGCATGCTCCCGGTGACGACGATGTCGCCCGGCGCGCCGGCCAGCTTCAGCACCTTGCCGGAGACCGGCGACGGCACTTCGACCACCGCCTTGGCGGTTTCCATCGACACCAGCGGCTCGTCCAGCCGGATGGTGTCGCCTTCCTTGACGAACCACTCGACGATGGTGGCGTCGGGCAGGCCTTCGCCCAGGTCGGGTAGATTGAAATTCTTGGTTTGGCTCATGTGGTCTCTTCCAGCAGTTCCAGGTCGCGTGCCGGCAGCCAGCCCTGCGTGCCGTCGGCGCGCTCGGCCCACCACCAGTCGCCGTATTCGTGATGCAGGACGACGGTGTCGCCCTGCGCGGCATCGAGTTCGCGCGCGTCGTAGTCGCGCATCGCCACGGCATGGCCGTCGCCGGTCGGCTGCAGCCAGGCCAGCGGCGCCCAGCCGGCGCTGCCGGCGGTGCCGGTGATCCAGACGAACGCCGGCCACTCTTCGTCGCGCACGCCCAGCGCGACCCGCTCGCCGGCGGCGATGCGGATCGGATGCGGATAGGCGGCGCGGTAATCGCTGATCAAACGTGCCTGCATATCAACCCGCGGCCATCGCCCGCTTGGCCGCCGCGACGATCTTGTCGGTGCTCGGCAGGTACTTCATTTCCAGCCGGAACAGCGGGATGTGGGTGTCGTAGCCGGTCACGCGCTGCACCGGCGCGACCAGGTCGTACATCGACTGTTCGGCCAGGCGCGCGGCGATCTCGGCGCCGAAGCCGGCGCTGCGCGGGGCCTCCTGCACGATCACGCAGCGGCCGGTGCGCGCCACCGATTCGGCGATGGTGTCGAAGTCCAGCGGGCGCAGCGTGGCCACGTCGATCACTTCGGCGCTGATGCCGTCGGCGGCGAGGCGGTCGGCGGCCTCCAGCGCTTCCTTGACCTGCGCGCCCCAGGCGACCAGCGTCACGTCGGTGCCGTCGCGCAGCACGAAGCACACGTCCAGCGGCAACGCCTCGCCGTCGTCGGCCACAACTTCCTTGTACTGCCGGTAGATGCGCTTGGGTTCCATGTAGATCACCGGATCCGGCTCGCGGATCGCCGCCAGCAGCAGGCCGTAGGCGCGCTGCGGCGAGGACGGCAGCACCACGCGCAGGCCCGGCACGTTGGTGAAGATGGCTTCGTTGGCTTCGCTGTGGTGCTCCGGCGCGCGGATGCCGCCGCCCCACGGCACGCGCAGCACCATCGGGCAGTGCAGGCGGCCGCGGGTGCGGGTGCGCAGGCGCGCGGCGTGGCAGATCAGGTGATCGACCATCGGGTACACGAAGCCGTCGAACTGCGCCTCGGCCACCGGCTTCATGCCCTGCGCGGCGAGGCCGACGCTGAGCCCGGCGATGGTGGTCTCGTCCAGCGGGGTGTCGAGCACGCGCTGCGCGCCGAAGCGCTGCTGCAGGCCGGCGGTGGCGCGGAACACGCCGCCGTTGACGCCCACGTCCTCGCCCAGCACCAGCACCGAGGGGTCGTGCTGCAGTTCCCAGGCCAGCGCCTGGGTCACCGCTTCGATCAGGGTAATGGGCGTGCTGGTCATCGGGCTGTCTCCGCGCGCGGTGGCGGCGCTGTGGGCGGTGCCGGCCGCAGGCGCGGCCGTGTGATCGGCGAGGCGGGGACTCAACTCATCCATGGCGCTGCTCCAGGGCGATGGCCTCGGCGCGCTGCGCGAGCAGGTCCGGCGGCGGGTCGGCGTACAGGTAGTCGAACATGGCTTCCACCGGCTGCACCGGGGTTTCCAGGTAGGCGTTGAGTTCGATGTCGGCCAGGCGCGCGCATTCCTGCTTCCACGCCGCCTCCTCTTCTTCGCTCCACAGGCCCTGCGCGCTCAGCCAGGTGCGCAGGCGCAGCAGCGGCTCGCGTTCCCAGGCCTGCTTGACCTCGGCGTCGTCGCGGTAGCGGCGCGCGTCGTCGGCGGTGGTGTGGTCGGACAGGCGGTAGGTCATGAACTCGATCACCGTGCCGCCCTGGCCGGCCAGCGCGCGCTCGCGCGCCTGGCGCATCGCTTCGAGCACGGCGATCAGGTCGTTGCCGTCCACCTGCAGGCAGTGCAGGCCGCCGGCCAGGCCCTTCTGCGCCAGCGTCTGCGCGCCGGTCTGCGCGTTGCGCGGCACCGAGATCGCCCAGCCGTTGTTGATCACGCACAGGATCAGCGGCAGCTGGTAGGCGCCGGCGGAGTTGAGCGCGGCGTAGAAGTCGGTCTTGGACGAGCCGCCGTCGCCGCAGGTGGCCACCGCCACCTGAGGTTCGCCGCGCAGCTTGAACGCCAGCGCGGCGCCGGCGGCGTGCAGGCACTGGGTGGAGATCGGCACGCAGATCGGGAAGTCGCGGGCGGCGTCGGAATCGCGCTGGAAGTCGCTGCCGCGCTCGTCGCCGCCCCAGTACAGCAGGATCTCGCGCGGACGCACGCCGCGCATGAACATGGCGCCGTACTCGCGGTAGCTGGGCGCCAGCACGTCGCCGCGGCGCATCGACGCGCCGATGCCGATGTGGGTGGCCTCGTGGCCCAGGCAGGAGGCGTAGGTGCCCAGCTTGCCGGTGCGCTGCAGGGCCACCGCCTTGCTGTCGAAGGTGCGCACGTAGAGCATCTGCTTGAACAGCGCCAGCAGCGTCTGCGGGTTGGCCGAGTCGGCCGGAAGCGCGTCGCGGACCGGCTGGCCGCCCGCGTCGAGGTACTGCAGGAACTCAATTTCGAACTGGGCGGCGATGCTCATGGCGATGGCGCTCTCGACAACAAGTTTCAAATGATATGAGTCGGCATGTTAAGGAAGCCGTGCACAAAAGCCGTCGTGCACCGCAGCACGCGGCGATGCCGTATCGCACAAGAAAAGCGTGGTCGTGCCGCGTTGCCGATTGATGGCGTTGGGTATCGCCGATGTTGCACTGCGATGCATGCCGTTCATGTGCGCGTGGGTGTCCACCGGTGGCGGTGGTACATGCCAGCGGTGCGGTGCGCGATGGAGGCGAGAGTGTCGGACAAGGACAGAAGGCGCGCGCGTGCAGCAGCAGCGCAAGGGCATCGCGCATCTCCCGCTACGCACCCTCAAGCCGCATGGACGTCGCCTCGTAGCAGCGGCTTCAGCCGCGACCGGCGTTACCGGGGATACTCCATCGCGGCTGACGCCGCTCCTGCGCGATAGCGCTTTCGGCAGCGCGTGATCGGCGCCGGGTGGCGTTGCCCCAAGCAAAAAGGGCGTGGCCTTGCGGCCACGCCCTTTCGTCTGCACCGCTTGCCGCGATCAGCGGCCGAACAGGCGCAGCCCCTCCACGCGGGTGCTCAAGCGCGCGCTGTTGTCGCTCGGGTCGGCATCGGCCGAGGTCGACCCGGCGCTGGCGCCGATCACGATCTGGCGGTCGGCCGGCAGCGGCCGTGTCGCCAGGCTCAGGCGGAACGCGGCGCTGGCGCCCGGCGCCAGGTCGGCGCCGCTGCGGCACTGGAAGCGCGCGCTGCGCAGGCCGTGGTTCTGCCGCACGCACTGCCAGCCGCGCGGCGGCACCAGCGCAGTGAGCGCCGACAGGGTGCTGCCGTCGATCTCCAGGCTGGCGCCCTGCACCGGCGCATTGCCGTGGTTGCGCACGTCGATGCGGTAGTCGGCGAAGAAGGCGAAGAACGGCAGGGTGGCCGGGCCGTCGATCGAGACCGCCAGGTCGCCGGCCGGACGCGCCTGCACCGCCACGGTGGCGCCGCCACCGTTGTCGCCGGCGTTGGGGTCCTCGGTCTGCGAGGTCACCGACGCGGCCAGGCTCAGGCTGCGCCCGACCAGGGCGGTGCCGGCCGGCACCGCCACCTCGAAGCGCGGCGTGGTGCCGGCGGCGAACTGCGCGGTGCTGCAGGTGACCACGGTCTGCGCAGCCACCTCCGGCGCGGCGCAGTCCCAGCCTGGGGCGGCGGTCACGCTCGGGGCCACCGCCGCGTCCAGGGCGAAGGCGACTGCCGCCGCACGCGCCGCGTCCGGACCGGCGTTGGCCAGTTCCACGCTGTAGCGGATGGTGTCGCCGGCATAGACCGACGCGTTGGCGGCGCTCACGCGCAGGCTCAGGTCGGCACGCTCCAGCGGCTTGAGCTTGATCAGCACCACCGCCGGGTCGTGGTCGGACAGCCGCGCCGGCGAGTTGGCGTCGTTGCGGGCCACGGCCGGGAAGTCGGCGTTGAGCCGCGCATGGGCTTCGCTGAGACCGGCGATCTGCGCCGAGCGCATCAGCGCGCGGTTGGCCAGGATGTGGTCCAGCGATTGCACGTTGCCGTCGTAGGCGTAGGAATAGCTCTGGTCCGGCGTCGACAGCAGGGTCAGGTTGTACAGCGCCGGATCGACCAGGGTGGCGCCGTCGCCGCCGACCACGGTCTGCGCGTCGGGCGCCGGCAGGCCGGTGATGGTGCCCATCGCATCGACATAGCCGTCGTTGAACTCGAAGGCGTTGAAGTCGCCCATCACCAGCAACTGCTCGGTCGGATCGGCGGCCTGACGCGCCTGCAGCAGGTTGGCCAGGAACACCGCCTGCGCCTGGCGCTTGGCGCGGATGCGCTGGCCGCTGGCGTCGTCGGTCTCGGCGCCGTTGAGCGAACGCTGGTGCACCTCGACCACGGTCAGCGGCAGCGCGCGGCCGTCGGCAAAATGCACCACCGCCTTCAGCAGCAGCGGCGGGCGGTCGTTGAGCAGGCTGACGGTGCCGCTGGGCTCGGTCCAGGTGGCGGCCTTGCCTTCCTGGCTCACCGAGACCACCTCGACGCGGGCGATGCCGGCGCCGATCTGCGCGGTCTTGACCAGGAAGCCGACGTCGATGCCGCCCACGTCGTTGCCTTCCTGCAGGTAGGCCACGTACTGCGGATCGGGCTGGCCGGCGGCCACCGCGTCGCGGTTGACCCGGTCGGCCAGGGTCTGCAGCACGCTCAGGTTCTCGATCTCCACCGTGCCGAGGATGTCGGGGGTGTTGAGGTAGTTGCGGATCGCCAGCGAGGCCTTGTTGAGGCGGGCCTGGTAGGCGGCCGCGGTCAGCACCGGTTCGCCGATCGCCGGATCGTTCTGGTCGTCGAAGAAGCGCTCCATGTTGTAGGTGGCGATGTTGACGTCGTCGGCCTGCGGCGCGGGGGCCGGCTTGGGCTGGTCGGCGCCGTCGCACTGCACGGTGGGCGCGGTTTCCGGGTAAATGGTGTAGCGGCGGAAGCTGTAGTCCAGCGGGCCGCTGACGCCGAGCACGGTGCAGCCGGCGGCCACGTCGATGCGCTGGCCGCCGAGGCCGGCGCTGCCGACCGCGATCACCTGCGGGCTGGTGTTCCAGCGCGGCACATCGGCCGGCGAGCCGGCCGGCAGCGCGTCGGGCTGCTGCACGCCGGCGGTGCGCCAGGCGCGCGGCAGGCCGGTGACCACGGCATGGAACACGCCATTGCTGGTGGCGCTGGCGTTGGTCTCGTTGACGTTGCCCAGGGTCGGCGTGTTGACGGTCAGGCTGGGCACGGTGACGCGCATGCCTTCCAGGCGCTCGAGCTGGTCGTAGGCGCCGTTCGGGTCGGGGAAGCGGGTGGTCAGCTCGACCGCGGCCGGCAGCGGATTGCCGGTGGACTGCAGCAGCACCGTCGGCGAGGTCAGTTCGGTCAGCGGCGGCTGGCTGGGGTCGGTGCTGGGCACGTATTCGACCACCGTGGCCTGCACCCGCACCGAATTGCCCACCGCGGCCTCGGCCGGCGGCGCACTGCCGGTGTAGACGTAGATGCCCTCGGAGGTGAGCGGGTCGGCGTCGGCCTGGGCGTCGGGCGTCTGCAGGAAGAAGCCGGCGCTGCGCCGCGCGGTGACGATGCCGCTGGTGGCGACCACCTGGCCGACCAGCGGCGAGCGCGCGCCGCTACCCTGGATGCTGTGGATCGGCACCAGGTTGAAGTCGTCGTTGAGGATCACCCCGCTGGCGGTCAGCGTGGACGGCAGTGCACCGCTGACGCCGGTGATGTCGAGGTAGAAGGTCTCGTCGGGCTCGTTGCTGGTGTCGCCGTTGACCAGCACGCGCACCTCGGCGCTGCTTTCGCCGGCCGGGATGGTCACCTGGGTCGCGGCCAGTGCCTGGTAGTCGCTGCCGGCAGTGGCGGTGCCGTCGCGGGTGGCGACGGTGAAAGTCACACCGGCGCTGCCGGCCGGCTGGCTCAGCGTCACCGTGAACACGAACGCGCTGCTGCCGCTGTCGCCTTCGGCGCGGCTGACGTTGGCCACGCTGGCCACCGGCTGGTTGCCGCCGCCGCACAGGCTGACCGGCGCGGCGCTGTTGCGCGGGGTCGGCGCGCCGGTGGCAAAGTCGGCGTTGTTGTTGTCGCTGTCGGTGCAGCCGCCGTTGCCGCGCAGCACCGCCAGGGTGTTGCTGGGCGCGGCGGTCGGGGCGCTGCCCTCGGCGCAGCTGGCGCTGCTGCCGTAGCCGACGAAGTCGGCGTTGCCGGCCGGGCAGGCGCCGCTCAGCGCGGCGCTGCTCTTGCTCAGCGCGATCTTGCCGGCGCTGCCGCTCATGGCGATGGTGCCGGTGGCGTCGGGCGTGGGCAGCGCGGTGCTGCCGCCGCTGCCGTCGGCCTGCTTGACCAGGTAGTAGCCGCCCGGCGCGATGCTGCCGCTGAGCGTGGTGACCTGCCAGCTGCTGCCGGCGGCCGAGGCGTACTGCACCGACCAGCCGGCCAGGCTCACCGCCTCGCTGCCGTTGTTGTGCAATTCGACGAAATCGCTTTTGTAGGTGGCGCCGCTGTTGCCGCCACCGCCATAGACCTGGCTGATGACCACCTGGGCCTGGGCGTACCCGGCACCACCCAGCGCGCACGACAACACTGCAGCTCGAAGCAGCATGGTTCGCATGAACAAGATCTCCCCAATCCTTGAAGACGTGGACTAACGCATATGACTTGACGGCACCCCCCAGGCGCCGCCGACGATTGTGCCGGAGTTTGTCAGCCGGTGCTGACGAATGTGTGACATTCGTCGCTGCGGTACCCTTGCCGGCCCGGAACGCCCACGCCGCCCATGCCCGTCGAACAGAACCAGCGCCCGCTCGAAGCCGGCATCCACACCGACCTGGAAGGCCGCCTGACCTACGGCGGCTATCTGCGCCTGGACCGGCTGCTGTCGGCGCAGCAGCCGCTGTCGAACCCGCCGCACCACGACGAACTGCTGTTCATCGTCCAGCACCAGACCTCCGAGCTGTGGCTGAAGCTGCTGGCGCACGAGCTGGGCGCGGCGATCGCGCACCTGCAGCGCGACCAGGTGTGGCAGTGCCGCAAGGTGCTGGCGCGCAGCAAGCAGGTGCTGCGCCTGCTGACCGAGCAGTGGTCGGTGCTGGAGACCCTGACCCCGTCCGAGTACATGGGCTTCCGCGACGTGCTGGGTCCGTCCTCCGGCTTCCAGTCGCTGCAGTACCGCACCATCGAATTCATGCTCGGCAACAAGAACGCGCAGATGCTGCCGGTGTTCGACCACGACCCGCAGGGCCAGGCGGCGCTGCAGGCGGTGCTGGAGGCGCCCAGCCTGTACGAGGAGTTCCTGCGCTACCTGGCCCGCTTCGGCCACGCGGTGCCGGCGCCGTACCACGTCCGCGACTGGCGCCAGCCGCACGTCAGCGACCCGCTGCTGCGCCCGGTGTTCGAGCGCATCTACGAGAACACCGACCGCTACTGGCGCGAGTACGCGCTGTGCGAGGACCTAGTGGACCTGGAGACCCAGTTCCAGTTGTGGCGCTTCCGCCACATGCGCACGGTGATGCGGGTGATTGGCTTCAAGCGCGGCACCGGCGGTTCCAGCGGCGTCGGCTTCCTGCAACAGGCGCTGGCGCTGACCTTCTTTCCGGAGCTGTTCGAGGTGCGGACGTCGGTGGGGCTGGAAAGCCGGGACCCGGGACTCGGGACCCGGGTCCCGGATGGGGCGTCGCAAGCGCCGTAGTGGAGCGCGCTGGCAGGCGCCGCTCGGCCTTGCTGCGCTGCGTCGTGGTCGGAGGCGTTGGTCTTTCCGTGGGGCGTGCCGCGTGGACCCGGGCGTAGCGCATGCGCACATCGCCTTCTCGCCCGGAATCCCTGGTCTTCGAGAGCCCGCCTTTCCGGGTCCCGGGCCCCGGGCCCCGAGTCCCGTCCCCACCACGCATTTGACGCCACGCCGTCGCTCGGTGATCCTCGCCCGTTGCCCGGCCTGGCCGGACGCACCGCCCCAGCCCATCCTGAATACGCAAGGGAACACCGCATGAGCGTTGACGTCGTCGCGTCGAACCACCCCGCCTCACCGCAGCCGCCGTCAGCGCAACCGCCCGAATTCAAGACCCTGCTGGGGCATCCGCGTCCGCTGTGGATGCTGTTCATGACCGAGTTCTGGGAGCGCTTCGCGTTCTACGGCATTCGCTGGGCGCTGGTGCTGTACATCGTGGCGCAGTTCCATGGCGGCCAGGGTTCGGGCCAGGCCTCGGCCAGCGCCACCTACGGCGCCTACCTGGCACTGGTGTACGCGGCGGCGATCTTCGGCGGCTACATCGCCGACCGGGTGCTCGGCTACCAGCGCTCGATCCTGGTCGGTGCGGCGGTCATGTCCACCGGCCTGTTCCTGATCTCCGTGCCCAACCCGCAGGTCTTCGAACTGGGCCTGGCCACCGTGGTGGTCGGCAACGGCCTGTTCAAACCCAACATCTCGACCATGGTCGGCAAGCTGTACAGCGCCGCCGATCCGCGCCGCGACAGCGGCTTCACCATCTTCTACATGGGCATCAACCTGGGCGCGATGATCGCGCCGTGGCTGACCCAGCAGCTGGCCGAGAAGGTGTTCGGCACCGAAGCGATGCCGTCCTACAAGATGGTGTTCATCGCCTCGGGCATCGGCATGCTGATCAGCCTGGTGTGGTTCTGGTTCGGCCGCCGCCAGCTCAAGGGCATCGGTGCGCCGTTGCCGGGCGGTGCCGGCGGCATGCGCGTGGTCTACGTGCTGTTGGGCATGCTGGTGGCGGTCCCGGCGGTGTACCTGGCGCTGGCCGCCGGCGCCGAAGTGCTGCAGTGGATCCTCAGCACCATGTTCGTGGCCCTGGCGATCATGTTGCTGGTGGAAGGCATCCGCAACGGCAAGGTGGCGCGCGACAAGGTCATCGCGATGCTGATCATCTTCGCCTTCAACGTGCTGTTCTGGATGTTCTTCGAGCAGGCCGGCAGTTCCTTCACCTTCCTCGCCGACGAGATCGTCAACCGCCAGTTCGGCGACTGGACCTTCCCGACCGCGTGGTTCCAGTCGGTCAACTCGCTGGCGATCATCACCCTGGCGCCGGTCATCGCCTGGATCTGGGTCAAGGCCGGCCGCTTCAATCCGTCGATCTCGCGCAAGTTCGCGCTCGGCCTGGCGTTCAACGGCCTGGCCTTCCTGCTGCTGATGTTCGCGCTGTCGAGCTTGGTCAACGACGCCGGCAAGATCCCGTTCTGGACCCTGTTCATGGTCTACGTCATCCAGTCGGTGGGCGAGCTGTGCCTGTCGCCGATCGGGCTGTCGATGGTGACCAAGCTGGCGCCGGTGCGGCTGGTCGGCTTCGGCATGGGCGGCTGGTTCCTGTCCACCGGCATCGGCAACAACCTGTCCGGCATCTTCGCCAGCCATGTCAGCGGCGAAGGCGGCATGACCGTGTCGTCCGCGCTGGGCGGGTATACCTTCGGCTTCTGGGCGCTGCTGGGCGCCGGCGTGGTGCTGTTCCTGATCGCGCCGCTGATCAGCAAGCTGATGCACGGTGTGAAGTAACCTGAGGACGACGCAATGGCGATGAACAAGACGATCTGCGCTGCCCTGGCGGCGATGCTGGCGCTGAGCGCGTGCGGGCAGACCGCGGCGCCGCCCGACGCGCAGGCGCCGGCCAAGCCGCTGGACACCTCGGTGCAGAAACCGCCGGTGGCCGACCCCAACCAGCCGGTGGCCTCGGGCAATACCCCGGCCGCCGCCGACGTGGCCGCGGCCAAGGCCCTGGGCGCGCAGTTCGATCCGCAGCGCAATCCGGCCGACGACCTGGACACCGCCATGGTCGAGGCCAAGCGCGGCGGCAAGCGCATCCTGCTCGACGTGGGCAACGAGGCGTGCGACTGGTGCCACACCCTGGACACCTTCATCGAGGGCGATGCGGAGCTGCGCAGCTTCCGCGACGCCAACTTCGTCTGGGTCAAGGTCAACGTCAGCGACGCCAACAAGAACGAGGCGTTCATGGCGCAGTACCCGAAGATCGTCGATTTCCCGCACCTGCTGGTGCTCGACGCCGACGGCAAGCTGCTGCACTCGCAGGTGCTCGCCGACCTGCAGAAGGGCAAGGACTACGATCGCAGGAAGTTCTCGGACTTCCTCAAGGAATGGGCGCCGCCGAAGGCCTGAGCGGTCGCGAAGCGCAGTTCTCGTAGGAGCGGGTCTTGTCCCCTTTTGTGGGATCAGCCGCGACCGGGCATTCCAGGGAAGCGCGGTCGCGGCTGAAGCCGCTCCTGCGGTGTTCGAGGCCCCGGTGTCACGGGCTCCGGCGCCTCAGCGCCCGGTCATGCTCGGCAGGCCCTCGGCCGCCAGGCGGTCGATCAGCCGGTTCAGCAGGCGCTGCTCGTCCTCGCTGAAGGGCGCCAGCAGGCGCCGCTCGCATTCCAGCACCATCGGCGCCACCACCTGGTACACCTCCACCCCGGCCGCGGTCAGGTGCAGCACCGAGCGGCGGCGGTCGTCGCCGTGGGTCTCGCGCTGGATGAAGCCACGCTCCAGCTGCCGCGCCACCGCCCGACTCACCGCCACCTTGTCCATCGCGGTGCGCTCGGAGACCTCGCCGGCCGACAGCCCCGGATACAGCGCCAGCACCGCCATCACCCGCCACTCGGTCACCGCCATGCCGTAGCGCTCGCCGTAGACGCGGGCGATGTTGCTGCTGATGCGGTTGGACAGCACGCTGATCCGGTACGGCAGGAACCGTTCCAGATCCAGGGAGGGCGAGTCGGGCGTGGGAGCGGGCGTGGCGATCGTCATGCTGCATTGCACCTTGCTGGTGGTTTCACTTGTAACTATAACGGAGGATACTACGGTCCATTCTCGCGAGTCTGGCGCCCGTCCGCATCCGAAATTTCGGCCCGGCCGCCGCGACTCCCCCCTCCAGGAGACGCGTCATGAATGCACAAGCGCAGCATCCGTCGCAGCCGACCAACCTCGGCATGCAGGTCACCACCTTCGAGAACCCGATGGGCATCGACGGTTTCGAGTTCGTGGAATTCGCCGCGCCGGCCGGGCAGGGCGAGCAGTTGCACGCGTATTTCCGCAGCATGGGCTTCACCGCGGTGCTGCGCCATCGCCAGCGCGCGATCACCGTGTACCGCCAGGGCGGGGTCAACTTCCTGGTCAACGAGGAACCGGATTCCTTCGCCGCCGACTTCGCGGCCGCACATGGTCCCTGCGCCTGCGGCTTCGCGATCCGCTTCCGGCACCCGGCCGACGACGTGTTCGCCAAGGTGCTGGAGAACGGCGGCGAAGCGATCGCCGACAAGGCCGACACCCGCGCGGTGCCGGCACCGGTGGTCAAGGGCATCGGCGACTGCATGCTGTATCTGGTCGACCAGTACGGCGAGAAGGGCTCGGTGTACACCGAGTTCGAGCCGGTGCCCGGTGCCGAGCAGCATCCGGCCGGTTTCGGCCTGACCTTCATCGACCACCTGACCCACAACCTGTACTTCGGCAATATGCAGCGCTGGTCGGACTACTACGAGCGCCTGTTCAACTTCCGCGAGATCCGCTACTTCGACATCAAGGGCGCCAAGACCGGGCTGGTTTCCAAGGCGATGACCGCGCCGGACGGCGTGGTGCGCATCCCGCTCAACGAATCGTCCGATCCGAAGAGCCAGATCAACGAGTACCTGGACGCCTACCGCGGCGAAGGCATCCAGCACATCGCCTGCTTCACCGACGACATCTACGAGACCGTCGAGCGCATGCGCGCGGCCGGTGTCGAGTTCCTGGACACGCCGGACACCTATTTCGAGGTGATCGACCAGCGCATCCCCAATCACGGCGAGGACGTGGCGCGGCTGGCGCGCAACAAGATCCTGATCGACGCCGACCTGGAGACCAAGCAGCGCAAGCTGCTGCAGATCTTCACCCAGAACTGCATCGGCCCGATCTTCTTCGAGATCATCCAGCGCAAGGGCAACGAGGGCTTCGGCGAAGGCAACTTCCAGGCGCTGTTCGAGAGCATCGAGCGCGACCAGATGAAGCGCGGCGTGCTCTGAGGGCGGAACGCGGGCGGCGCGCGGAGGCTGGCAGACAGCGGATGCTCGACGCGAGTGGACGCGCGCGGCCAGGTCAGGTCCTGACGGCGCATCGCGGAGACTTCCGACAGCCGGTGTAGCCCCTCTCCCACCGGGAGAGGGGTTGGGGTGAGGGTACGGTGGGGTCATGACGATCAAACCGCCACTACCCACATCGACACTGGCACACGCACGCCACCTACGTCGCACCATGACCGATGCCGAGCGCGCACTATGGCGTTATCTGAGAAGCGGACAGTTGCAAGGTGCCAAGTTCCGGCGTCAGTACCCGATCCCACCGTATGTCGCAGATTTCTGTTGTGTGGCGGCAAAGCTGATTGTCGAAATCGACGGCGCGCAACATACCGAACCATGCGATGCCACAAGAACGCGTTGGCTGGCATCGCAAGGCTGGCGGGTCGTGCGCTTCTGGAACAATGACGTACTGCTTTCGATCGATGCCGTGATCCAGGTGATTTGCGACGCCACTGGGTCGCCGTACCCTCACCCCAACCCCTCTCCCGGTGGGAGAGGGGCTTGATATCCAAGGCTCAAGCATATGCATGACCATCATCGCTACATGTCCGGCTTCGGCAACGAATTCGCCACCGAGGCGGTGCCCGGCGCGTTGCCGGTCGGGCAGAACTCGCCGCAGCGCGTGGCCCACGGCCTGTACGCCGAGCAGTTGTCGGGCACCGCGTTCACCGCGCCGCGCGGCGCCAACCGGCGCAGCTGGCTGTATCGCATTCGGCCGGCGGTGATGCACGGCGGCTTCGTCGCCTACGACCGTGCCGGCGCGTTCCACAACGACTTCCAGCGCGGTCCGGTGCCGCCGGACCAGTTGCGCTGGAGCCCGTTGCCGCTGCCGGAGACGCGGGTGGACTTCGTCGACGGCCTGTACACCATGGCGGGCAATGGCTCGGCCGAGGCGCAGCATGGCGTGGCGGTGCATCTGTATGCGGCCAACGCGTCGATGCAGGGCCGGTTCTTCTACAACGCCGATGCGGAACTGCTGTTGGTCCCGCAGCTCGGGCAACTGCGCCTGTGCACCGAACTGGGCACGCTGGAAGTGGCGCCGCAGGAAATCGCGGTGATCCCGCGCGGCGTGCGCTTCCGCGTGGAACTGCCCGACGGCCCCGCGCGCGGCTACGTGTGCGAGAACTTCGGCGGCCTGCTGCGGCTGCCCGACCTGGGGCCGATCGGCGCCAACGGCCTGGCCAACCCACGCGATTTCCTCACGCCGGTCGCCGCCTACGAGGAAGACGAGGGCGACTTCGCACTGATCGCCAAGTTCCAGGGCCATCTGTGGCGCGCGCCGATCGGGCATTCGCCGCTGGACGTGGTCGCCTGGCACGGCAACTACGCGCCGTACAAGTACGACCTGCGCCGCTTCAACACCATCGGCTCGATCAGTTTCGACCATCCCGATCCCAGCATCTTCACCGTGCTGACCGCGCCCAGCGACACGCCCGGCACCGCCAATATGGATTTCGCGATCTTCCCGCCGCGCTGGTTGGTGGCGCAGCACACCTTCCGGCCGCCGTGGTTCCACCGCAACGTGGCCAGCGAGTTCATGGGCCTGGTGCACGGCGTCTACGATGCCAAGGCCGACGGCTTCGCCCCGGGCGGCGCGTCGCTGCACAACTGCATGAGTGGGCATGGCCCGGACGCGGCCACCTTCGACAAGGCCTCGCAGGCCGACCTGTCGCGGCCGGACGTCATCGCCGACACCATGGCCTTCATGTTCGAGACGCGTGCGGTGCTGCGCCCGACCGCACAGGCGCTGGACGCCGCGCATCGCCAGCGCGACTACCAGCAGTGCTGGCAGGGCCTGCGCCGGCACTTCCGCGCGCCCTGAGCGGGCGCCGGCGCGGCCGCGCCGCTCAGGCTGCTGCCGGGGCTGCCGCTGCGACGCACGGCGGCGCTGCCCGTCAGGCGGCCTCCGCCGCGGTCGCCAGCGCGCCGTGCAGCGATGCCGGCAGGATCTCCAACACGCGCTCGCGGATGCGCTGCGCGTAGCGCTCGGAGGTCATCTCCGGCATGGTGCGCAGCGCCAGCGCGATCGCGCGCAGGGTGTCCTGCTCCTCGCGCGCGGCGCGCAACTGCAGCTGCAGGGCAGGCGAGGCCGGATGCCGCTGCAGTTGCAGCAGGTCCAGCAGATACATGCGTGCATTGAGCAGGGCGCGACGCGGGTCGGCCGGTGGTGGTGGCGCGCTCGCGGCCACCGTTGCGGCGGCGACGCCGCGCCCATCGTCCAGGTAGCCCTGCTCCAGCAGCCCCTGCACGATCGCATCGGCGCCGCGGCCGCCCAGCGTGGTCAGTTCCTCGACGCTGCGCTGGCCGTCGGCCAGGATCAGCACGCGTCGCTGGCGCATGTCCAGCGGCGCATCGTGCGATTGCAGTGCCGCAAGGGCGAGGGCGGTCTTGCGCGGGTGCATGGCGGCGGGGTCGGTAGGCGCGCAGCGTGGCGCAGCGCGGTGAAATGCCGATGACAGGGGCGATGCGTCGGCGTGTCGGTGCCGGCAAGCGGCACGCCGTCGACGTGGTCGAACGCCTGGTCCGGGACGCGGTGCTCGGCCGCGCATGCCTGGCAGTGGGTCGCCGCTGCCGTGCAGGGCGAGGGCATGCACGCTAGCCTATGCGCTGGTCCAGTGAGGAAGTGCGATGAAGCCGATTCAACCAGGCGTGGCGGTGTTGCTGCTCGCGCTCGCCGCCTGCGACCGGCAGCCGCCCGCGCCGCCGGCCGCGCCTCCCGCACCGTCTGCGCCGGCGCAGGCGCCGACCGCGGCACCCGCCACCGCCGACGACGGCGCCTTGCCGCCGCCGGACATCGACCAGCCCGATAGCGACGTGCCGCCGGCACAGGCGCCGGCCTCGGCGCTGCCGCCGGAACTGGCCGCGGACGACCGGCAACTGGCCCGCATCGATGGCTATGGCGACCTGCGCCTGGGCATGCCGGCGGCGCAGGCACGCGCCGCCTGGGGCGGCGAGCTCGACGGCCAGCCCAGCGCCGGCAGCAGCTGCTACGTGCTGCGTCCGCGCTGGGCCAAGGGCAACAACCGGTTCGGCCTGATGATCGAAGGCGACAAGTTGGTGCGCTACGACGTGCGCACCCCCAAGGAGACCGCGCCCGGCGGCGGCAAGGTCGGCATGGACCTGGCGCAACTGCGCGCGCTGTACGCCGGTCGCGTGGAAGAGCAGCCGCACAAGTACGTCGAAGGCGCCAAGATGCTGCGCGTGCGCGGCGAGTCCGGCCAGCCTGGCGTGCTGGTGTTCGAGACCGACGCAGCCGGCAAGGCCGTCGCCTGGCGCGTGGGCCTGCCGCCGCAGGTGGATTATGTGGAGGGGTGTGGCTGAGAAGCCGGGAATAGGGAATCGGGAGTGGGGAATCGGAAAGGCGTGCGGGTCGAGTGATGGCGGGAACTCGGCCCGCCTATGTCAATGTCACCCACGTGGTGCATGAACGCTCCTTGGCTTTTCGCTTTTCCCCATTCCCGATTCCCGATTCTCCATTCCCAGCCGGCGCTCGCGCCGGCGCTCGCGTCGGGCGTACCAGCGTTCGCGCAGGCAGGAGAAGATCACGTACAGGGCCGGGGTGCTGAGCAGGGTCAGGCTCTGCGAGATCAGCAGGCCGCCGATCATCGCGATGCCGAGCGGGCGGCGCAGCTCCGAGCCTTCGCCCAGGCCCACCGCCAGCGGCACCGCGGCCAGGATCGCCACCATCGTGGTCATCATGATCGGGCGGAAGCGCACGATGCAGGCTTCGCGCGCGGCCTCCAGCGGGGTCTTGCCGTGCTCGCGCTCGGCGACCAGGGCGAAGTCGATCATCATGATCGCGTTCTTCTTGACGATGCCGATCAGCAGCACCAGCGCGATCATCGAGATCACCGACAGCTCGGTGCCGGTGACCCACAGCGCCAGCAGCGCGCCCATGCCGGCGGCCGGCAGGGTGGAGAGAATGGTCACCGGGTGCACCAGGCTCTCGTAGAGCATGCCCAGCACGATGTAGACCACCACGATCGCGGCCAGCACCAGCACCAGCATCGAGTTCGGCTGCAGCTGCACGCCGAAGCCGCCGCCGTCGGCGATGCGGATATCGCCGGGCATGCGCAGCCCGGCCACGGTGGCGGCGATGATCGCATCGCCCTCGCCGGTGCTCACGCCTGGCGCCAGGTTGTAGCTCAGGTCCATGGTCGTGTACTGGTTCATGTGCGTGATCTGCGACGGCGCCAGCCCCGGCACCTGACGCGCCACCGCGGTCAGCGGGATCATCGTGCCGTTGCGGGTGGGCACGTAGATGCGGTTCAGCGCCGCCGGCGTGGCGGTCTGGTCCGGCAGCGCGTTGACCACCACGCTGTACTGGTTGAGGTCGGAGTAGATGGTGGAGATCTGGCGCTGGCCGAACGCGCCGTACAGCGCGCCGTCGATGGCGCCGATCGACACGCCCAGGCGCGCGGCCAGGGCGCGGTCGATGACGATGTTCTGGCGCAGGCCGGCGTTGTCCACATCGGTGCCGACGTCGCGCAGCTTGGGGTTCTGCTTCAGGGCGGCCTGCAGCTTGGGCAGCCACTCCTGCAACTGCGCGTTGTCGTTGCCCTGCAGCGAGACGCGGTACTGCGCGCCCTGGCTGGTGCCGCCGCCGCCGTCGCTGGGCAGATCCTGGATCGCGCGCAGGCGCAGCTGCAGGTCGGGGTAGCGGTCGGCCTTGGCGCTGAGCCGCGCCAGCACCTGCGCGGTGGTATCGGTGCGGCCTTCGTCGCGGCGCTTGAGCTCGATGTTGAAGCTGGCGCTGGAACCCTGGCGGCTGCTGCCCAGGCGCGCGCCGACGATCTTCACCGCCGGGTCGGACATCAGCATGTCGGTGATGCGGCGCTGGCGGGTGAGCATGTCGGCGAAGGACACGGTGGCGCTGGAGGTGGCGCGGCCCCAGATCAGGCCGGTGTCCTGCGCCGGGAACGAGCCCTTCTTGACCGCGCCGGCCAGGAACACCGTGGCCGCGATCAGCAGCAGCGGGGTCAGCGCCAGCAACAGAGCGTGGCGCAGCGAGAAGTCCAGGGCCACGGTGTACACGCGCAGCATGCGATCGTGCATGCGCTCCAGCCAGGCGCCGAAGCGGCCGGGTTGCTCCGGCTCGGCGTGCGCGGACAGGAAGCGGCTGCACAGCGCCGGGGTCAGCGTCAGCGAGACCACCGCCGAGACGCAGATCGCCGCGACCAGGGTGACGGTGAACTCGCGGAAGAACACCCCGATCATGCCGCTGGCGAACAGGATCGGAATGAACACCGCCACCAGCGAGGCGGTGATCGAGACGATGGTGAAGCCGATCTCGCGCGCGCCGGCCAGCGCCGCGTCCAGCCGCGACATGCCCTCGTCGAGGTGGCGCATGATGTTCTCGATGACCACGATCGCATCGTCGACGACGAAGCCGATCGCGATCACCAGCGCCAGCAGGCTCAGGTTGTTGAGGGTGAAGCCCATGACGTACATCGCCAGCGCCGCGCCGGCCAACGACAGCGGCACGGTGGCTGCGGCGATCAGCGTGGGCGCCAGCCGGCGCAGGAACAGCGCCATGGTCAGCACCACCATCGCCAGGCTGATCATCAGTGTGGCCTGCACCTCGTTGAGCGAGGCGCGGATGGTCGGCGTGCGGTCGAAGTACGCCGTCATCTTCGTGCCCGGCTGCAGGTAGGTGCGCAGCATCGGGATCTCGGCCTTGACCCGGTCCACCGTCTCCACGATGTTGGCGCCGGCGCGGGTGAACACATACATCACCACCGCCGGCTTGCCGCCGAACCAGGCCGCCTGGTAGGCGTCCTGCTGGCCGTCGTAGACGTTGGCGATGTCGCGCAGGCGCACCGCGCGGCCCTGTTGCTGGCTGATCACCACCTGGCCGAAGTCGGCGGCCTTGGCCACCGCGTCGTTGGCGACGATGGCGGTGGTGGTGGCGCCGTCGCTGAGGAAGCCGGTGGGCGAGGTGACGTTGGCCGCGCGCACCGCGTTGCGCAGGTCGTCCGGGGTCAGGCCCATGGCGTTGAGCGCGCGCAGGTTCACGTCCACCCGCACCGCCGGGGTGGAGGCGCCGCCGATGTCCACCGAGGCCACGCCGGTGATCTGGCGCAGGCGCTGCGCCAGCAGCGAATCGGCGACGTTGTACAGCTCGTCGGCCGACTGCGTGTCCGAGGTCAGGGCGATGGCGATGACCGGGTCGTCGTTGGGATTGGCCTTCTGGTAGCGCGGCGTGGCCAGGCCGGAGGGCAGGTCGGCCTGCGCGGCGTTGATCGCGGTCTGCACGTCCTGCGCCGCCGAATCGATGTTGCGGCTGCTCTGGAACACCATGAACACCTGGCTGTTCCCCTCCGAGCTGGAGGAGCGCATGGTGTCGATGCCGGGCACCTGGCCCAGGTGCCGCTCCAGCGGCGCGGTGACCGTGGCGGCCATGGTCGAGGCATCGGCGCCGGCCTGGCTGGCCTGCACGAAGATCACCGGGATCGAGATGTTCGGCAGCGCCGCCACGCCCAGGCGCAGGTAGCACATCATGCCGATCACGAACAGGCCGATGGCCAGCAGCGCGGTGCCGATGGGACGGCGGATGAAGGGCGCGGAGATGTTCATGGGGCCGGGAATGGGGAATGGGGAATCGGGAATCGCAGTACGCGCCCGGTGTCAGTCTTTCGAGGATCCGGCATGGAGTGAACGAGTCGGCAGCGCGCGGACTCGGCGCTTTCCGATTCCCGATTCCCCATTCCCGATTCCCGGCCCCTCACGCCCTTCCCTCCGCCGCCGTCGCGTGCCGCGCCGCACGCCGCTCACGCCAGGTGCGCACGCGCTCGGAAGCGCGTTCCATGTACAGGTAGATCACCGGCGTGGTGTACAGGGTGACCAGCTGCGACAGCAGCAGGCCGCCGACGATGGAGATGCCCAGCGGGCGGCGCAGTTCCGAGCCGATGCCGTCGCCCAGCGCCAGCGGCAGTGCGCCCAGCATCGCCGCGGCGGTGGTCATCATGATCGGGCGGAACCGCAGCAGGCAGGCGCGGCGGATCGCGTCGTGGGCGTTGGCGCCCTCGCGGCGCGCGTCGATCGCGAAGTCGATCATCATGATCGCGTTCTTCTTGACGATGCCGATCAGCAGCACGATGCCGACGATGCCGTCCACCGACAGGCTCAGCCCGCACAGCATCAGCGCCAGCAGCGCGCCGACGCCGGCCGGCGGCAGCGTGGAGATGATCGTCAGCGGGTGGATGTAGCTCTCGTAGAGCACGCCCAGCACGATGTAGATCAGCACCACCGAGGCCAGCAGCAGCCACACCACGTCGGTCTGGCTGCCGGTGAACTCGGCGGCCTTGCCGATGAACTCGGCATGCAGCTGCGGCGGCAGCTGCAGCTGCGCGCGGGTTTCCTCGATCGCCGCCACCGCCTGCGACAGCGAATAGCCCTGCGCCAGGTTGAACGACACGGTGACCGCCGGCAGCTGCTGCTGGTGGCTGACCACCAGCGGCGTGGTCGACTGCTTGGCCTCGGCCACCGCCGCCAGCGGCACGGTGCCGCCGCTGCCGACGGTGATGCCGGTGTTCTGCGCGCCGATGCCGGTGGCGGTGGAGGAGTTGCTGGAGGTGGTCTGGCCGAAACTGGTGGCGTTGCTGGCGGTCAGCGCGCCGCTGCCGTTGCTGGCCACCGCCAACTGGTTGAGCAGTGCGGTGCTGGTACGGAACTCCGGCGCCACTTCCAGCACCACGCGGTACTGATTGAGCTGGGTGAAGATGGTGGAGATCTGGCGCTGGCCGAAGGCGTCGTACAGCGTGTCGTCGATGGTCTGCATCGGCACGCCGAGGGTGCTGGCCTTCTCGCGGTCCACGTGCAGTTCCAGCGCACGGCCCTGGTTGGCCAGGTTGTTGTCCACGTCGGCCAGTTCCGGGCGCTTGCGCAGCGCCTCGGTCAGGCGCGTGGCCTGGGTGGCCAGCTCGGTGCTGTCCACGTCCGAGAGCGAGTACTGGTACTCGGTGGCGGCCACGCGGGTATCCAGGGTCACGTCCTGCACCGGCTTCAGGTACAGGGCGACGCCGGGCAGCCCGGCCACCGCCTTCTGCAGCCGCGGCAGCAGGTCTTCCAGGCTGTCGCGATCGCTGCGCGGCTTCAGCACGATGCTGAGCTGGCCCTGGTTGAGCGTCGGGTTCATCGAGCCGGCGCCGATGAAGGCGGCCACGCCGGTCACCGCCGGGTCGCGCCGCAGCGCCTCGGCCACCGCCTGGGTGCGCTGCTCCATCTGCGGGAACGCCACGTTCTGGTCGGCCTGGACCACGCCGGTGATCAGCCCGGTGTCCTGCTCGGGCAGCAGACCCTTGGGGATCACCACGTACAGCAGCACGGTCAGCACCATCGTCGCCAGCGCCACCAGCAGGGTCAGTTTCTGGTGGCCCAGCACCCAGTCCAGGCTGCGCTCGTACACGCCGACGGTGCGCGACCACAGCGTGGTCTTGCCGGCCGCCGCGGTGCGCTCGTGCGCGTCCTCGCCCTCGGGCAGTGCGTCGGGCTTGAGCAGGTAGGCGCACATCATCGGCGTCAGCGTCAGCGACACCAGCATCGAGATCACCACCGCGATGCTCAGCACCCAGGCGAACTCGTGGAACAGGCGGCCGGTGACGCCGGGCATCAGGATCAGCGGCAGGAACACCGCCACCAGCGACACGGTCAGCGACAGCACGGTGAAGCCGATCTGGCGCGCGCCGATCTCCGCGGCCTCGCGGCCGCTCTTGCCCTGTTCGATGTAGCGCACGATGTTCTCGATCATCACGATCGCATCGTCGACCACGAAGCCGGTGGCCACCACCAGCGCCATCAGCGACAGGTTGTCCAGCGACATGCCGGCGAAGGCCATCACCGCGAAGGTGCCGGCCAGCGACAGCGGCACCGCCACCGACGGGATCACCGTGGCCCACAGCCGGCGCAGGAACACGAAGATCACCGCCACCACCAGGCCGATGGTCAGGATCAGGGTGAACTTGACCTCGTGCACCGAGGCGCGAATGGTCTCGGTGCGGTCGGAGAACACGTCCAGGTGCACGCCGGCCGGCAGCACGCCCTGCAGCTGCGGCAGGATCGCGCGGATCTGCTCCACCGTCTGCACGATGTTGGCGCCGGGCTGGCGGCGCACTTCCAGCAGCACCGCCGGCTTGCCGTCGGCCCAGGCGGCGAGCTGGTCGTTCTCCACCCCGTCCACCACCTTGGCCACGTCCGACAGCCGCACCGGCGCGCCGTTGCGGTAGCTGATCACGGTGTCGCGGTACTCGGCGGCGCTGGACAGCTGGTCGTTGGTGCCGATGCTGTAGGACTGGGTCTTGCCGTTGAGCGAGCCCTTCGGCGCGTTGACGTTGGTCTGGGTCAGCGCGCTGCGCAGCGCCTCCAGGGTCAGGCCCATGTTCGACAGTTGCGCCGGATTGACCTGGATGCGCACCGCCGGGCGCACGTTGCCGGCGATCGACACCAGGCCCACGCCCGGCACCTGCGACAGACGCTGGGCCAGGATCGAGTCGGCGTAGTTGTTGACCTCGCGCAGCGGCAGCGTGTCGGAGCTGAGCTTGAGGGTGAGGATCGCCGCGTCGGCCGGGTTCACCCGGTTGTAGACCGGCTGGTAGGGCAGCGAGGAGGGCAGGGTGGACTGGCGGATCGCCGCCTGCACGTCCTGCGCGGCGATGTCGATGTCGCGGTCCATCGCGAACTGCAGCACGATCGTGGACAGACCGGCCGACGAGTCGGAGGTCATCATCTGCAGCCCGGAGATCTGCCCGAGCTGGCGCTCCAGCGGCGTGGTCACCAGCGAGGCCATGGTGCTGGCGTTGGCGCCGGGATACTGCGTGGTCACCACCAGGCTGGGCGCGTCGATTTCCGGCAGCGCCGACACCGGCAGCTGCCGGTAGCCGAGGATGCCGAGCAGCAGCACGCCTGCCATCAGCAAGGTGGTGGCGATCGGGCGGCGGATGAAGATCGTCGAAAAGCCCACGGGGAAGATCCTTGCTGGTGAGAGTCCGGCGCGGCCAGGCCGGCGCCGGGAAAGACGGCGGAATCAGCGGGGGCCGCGGCCTTGCGCCACGATCGCGACGCAGGGCGGGAACGCCGCCGCCTGCGCGCGATCCGGCCGACGCCCGCCACGCAGGCGCGGCAGGGCCGTTGCCGCCGCGCGCCGCGTGCGCGGCACGCTCAGCGCGGCCCGCCGCCGCGGCGTCCGCCGCCGCGCTGCTGCTGCTTGCCCTCGGCCGCCTTCAGTTCGGCCTCGGTCGGCTCCGGCGGCGCTTCGCCCGGCTTCAGCGCGTTCACCTTGGTGCCGGGCTTGAGCCGGAACTGGCCTTCGGTGACCACCCGCTCACCGGCCTTCAGGCCTTCGGTCAGCTGCACGTGGCTGTCGCCCACTTCCGCGCCCTGCTTCACCGTCTGCATCTTGACCGTATTGTCGGCCTGCACCACGTACACGTAGTCGCCGTTGGGCCCGCGCTGCACCGCCTGGGTCGGCACCACCACGCCGTCGGCCACGGTGCGCAGGGTCAGGCGCACGTTGACGAACTGGCCCGGCCACAGCGCGCGGTCGTCGTTCGGGAACACCGCGCGGACCTTGAAGGTGCCGGTGTCGGCGCTGATCTGGTTGTCGATCACGTCGACCTGGCCGTCGCTGGCGATCGGATGCGCATCGGTGCGGTCCAGCGCGGTCACCGGCAGCGGCGCCGCCGCCTGCGCCTGGCGCACGTCCTGCAGCTGGATCTCCGGCAGGTTGAAGGTCACGTAGATCGGGTGCACCTGGGTGATGGTGACGATGGTGCTGCTGGTGCTGACGATGTTGCCCACGTCCACGCCGCGGATGCCGGCGATGCCGTCGCTGGGGGCGAGGATGCGGGTGTACTGCAACTGCACCTGCGCCGCACGCATCTGCGCGTCGTTGGCGGCGACCGCCGCTTCGTACTGCGCCACCTGGTTGCGCTGGGTGTCCAGGTCGGTCTTGGCCACGTACTGGCGGTAGGCCGGCGAGTCGGAGCGCTGGAAGGTGGAACGCGCGGTGGCCAGCAGCGCCTGGTTCTGGCGCTTGCTCGCCGCGGCCTGGTCGTAGCTGGCCTGCAGCGAGCGCGGGTCGATCTGCGCCAGCAGCTCGCCCTTCTTCACTTCCTGGCCTTCGCGGAAGTTCAGGCTCATCAGCTGGCCGCCGACCTGCGGGCTGACGGTGACGGTGCTCAGCGCGGTCACCGTGCCGGTGGCGGTGGCGTAGATCGGCACCGCCTGGTGGGTGGCGGCGACGACCGTCACCGGGACCGGCGTGTTGTCGCTGTCGTCGCCCATGCCGTCACCGGGGCCGCCGCCCTTGTGATGTCCGCCGCGCATGACGCGCATGCCCACCACCACCACGGCCACCGCTGCGAGGATCAGCAGCGCAATCTTCCAGAAACGCGACATCCGGGGAAACTCCTGTGGCGAGGCGGGGTGGAGGGCCCTCCCGCAGTGGCTGGTGACGAGCGAGAAAGCATATCGCCGGCGCGTTGCGATTGGACCATGACTGAAGGGACAGACCCCGCGGGCGGGCAAGGCCGGTCGTCCGCTCTCGCAACGCGCAGGCGGCGCATCGGTTGACACGGATTCGCAAGGGTTTTTTGTCCGCAACGGGATCCGTGGCCGCCCATCGCCGGCGGCCGATGCACTACAGTGACTGAACGCCCGTTGCGTCCCGATCTGGAGCCCTGCCATGCCGCGCCTGTCCCGCCTGCTGTCCGCGATGCTGTTCGCCGTCCCCGCCCTGGCCTGGGCGCAGAGCGCCGAGCGCCCGGAGGTGACGGCCGCCGCGACCAGGCTGCAGGCCAAGGTGGTGGAGTGGCGGCGCGACTTCCACCAGCACCCGGAGCTGTCCAACCGCGAGGAGCGCACCGCCGCCAAGGTCGCCGAGCGGCTGCGCGCGCTGGGCCTGAAGCCGCAGACCGGCATCGCCCATCATGGCGTGGTGGCCATCGTCAAAGGCGCGCTGCCCGGGCCGAAGATCGCCCTGCGCGCGGACATGGACGCGCTGCCGGTGACCGAGCAGACCGGCCTGCCGTTCGCCTCCAAGGCCACCAGCGAGTACCGCGGCGAGACCGTGGGGGTGATGCACGCCTGTGGCCACGACGCGCACACCGCGATCCTGCTCGGCGTCGCCGAGGCGCTGGTGGCGATGCGCGCGCAGCTGCCGGGCGAGGTCATGCTGGTGTTCCAGCCGTCGGAGGAGGGCGCCCCGGGCAACGAGGAGGGCGGCGCCTCGCTGATGCTCAAGGAAGGCCTGTTCCGCGACTTCAAGCCGCAGGCGATGTTCGGCCTGCACGTGTTCTCCAGCGTCCAGGCCGGCAAGATCGCGGTGCGCGGCGGCCCGCTGATGGCCGCCTCGGACCGTTTCAGTATCAAGGTGATCGGCCGCCAGACCCACGGCTCGGCGCCGTGGAACGGCATCGACCCGATCGTGACCAGCGCCGACCTGATCGGCGCGGCGCAGACGGTGATCAGCCGCCGCGCCAACCTGTCCAAGCAGCCGGCGGTGCTCAGCTTCGGCGCGATCAAGGGCGGCATCCGCTACAACATCATTCCCGACGACGTGGAGATGGTCGGCACCATCCGCACCTTCGACGAGGGCATGCGCCAGCAGATCTTCGCCGACCTCAAGACCGTGGCCGAGCACACCGCCGCCGCGCACGGCGCCAAGGCCGAGGCGCACGTGCCCGACCAGGACGGCAACCCGGCCACGGTCAACGACCCGGCGCTGACTGCGCGCATGCTGCCCAGCCTGCAGGCGGTGGTCGGCGCCGGCAACGTCTACGAACCGCCGCTGCAGATGGGTGCGGAGGATTTCTCGTTCTACGCGCAGCAGGTGCCCTCGATGTTCTTCTTCGTCGGCGCCACCGGCCCCGGCATCGACCCGGCGACTGCGCCCAGCAATCACTCGCCTCAGTTCCTGCTCGACGAGACCGCCCTGGACGTCGGCCTGCGCGCGATGCTGCAGGTGACGCTGGATTATTTGAAGCAGTGATTGGGGAGTCGGGATTGGGGATTCGCAAGCGCGTGGGTGCGGCGGCTTAGGGAATCGTCATCGGTGCTGCCCCATCGCATATCCGTTGGAGCGGCGCTCGATCGTCCCCGGGGAGTCAACCGTCATGCAGGCGCGAGGCGCGAGTGGCGCGCTTGCCGATGGCGCAATGCGTCGGGACTGAAGTCCCTCCCACAGTGCATCCGGCGGGCTCGCGGTGAGCCTTTGTGGAAGCGACCTCGGTCGCGACGTGCAACGCCTCGCATCGACGCACGCACGTCGATCCAGTGAGCCAGATTTTGCTTTTGCCAATCCCGAATCCCGAATCCCGAATCCCCGCCCCATACACCTCCCAGCCAGAACGCGCCCGCTACACTGCACGGCATGAACACCCCCCAGGATTCCAGTCTCGGCCGCGAGGTCGCCTACCCGTCGCAGTACGATCCCGCGCTGCTGTTTCCCATCCCGCGCGCTGCGGCGCGCACCGAGATCGGTCTCGACCCCGCGGCGCTGCCGTTCTTCGGCGTGGACCGCTGGCACGCCTACGAACTGAGCTGGCTCGATGCGCAGGGCAAGCCCTGTGTCGCCACCGCGACCCTGCACGTGCCGTGCGCCTCGCCCAACCTGATCGAATCCAAATCGCTCAAGCTCTATCTCAACTCGCTCAACGCGATGCGCTTCAACAGCGCCGAAGCGCTGCGCAGTTGCATCGTCACCGACCTGTCGGCGCGCGCCGGCGCCGACGTGGCGATGGAATTCGGCCTGCCGCCGATGGACACGCTGGGCGAGGGCGAGTCGCTCGATGCGCTGGACATCGCCATCGACTGCTACGGTCCGCCGCGTCCGGACTTCCTGTCCGCTGCCGACGGCGACGTGGTCGAGGAAACCCTGACCAGCGAATTGCTCAAGTCCAACTGCCCGGTCACCGGCCAGCCGGACTGGGCCTCGCTGCACCTGCGCTATCGCGGCGGCCGCATCGACCGCGAAGGCCTGCTGCGCTACCTGATCAGTTTCCGCGAGCACGCCGGCTTCCACGAGCAGTGCGTGGAGCGCATCTTCCACGATCTGATGACCCGCTGCCGGCCGCAGTCGCTGCAGGTGGAGGCGCGCTACACCCGCCGCGGCGGGCTGGACATCAATCCCTGGCGCGCCACCGCGGACGTGGCCGAACCGCTGAGCTTCCTGCGCGATCTGCGTCAGTAGGCCAGCGCTGACACTGCGATTGCACTATCCGCCGGGACGCGCGACATCATCGACGCGGCCGAGCGTGCTGCAGTCGGGACTGAAGTCCCTCCCACAAGAAGCGCCCTGCGGGGAACGCTGTCGTCAGCTTCTCTGCGGCAGGCCGGGGTTCGCGCAGTCGTCGCCTGGACGATGCGCCCACATGGCGATGGTGGCGAGTGCCCGCGGTCCCGCTGGCATGCACGGTCCCGAGCGTGCGAGCGACACATTTCGCCGCGTTGCAATGCGCGCGGCGCGCCTGAACCGCAGCCGCGCGGTTCACGGCCGCGCGATCCTTTTTTAACAAATCCTGTGACACCGTGGCAGCGTCCCATCACGCAGGAAGCCACGCGATGAACAGCGACAAGCGCGCCGATTTCTCGGCGGTCACCGCCAAGGTGGACACCACCGCCGACGTCGTACAGAAGGCGGATTTTTCCGCCGTGCAGAGCAAGGTCGACAGCACCGCCGAGCAGGTGCAGCAGGTGTACGTAGTCAAGCCTGGCGATTCGTTGTCCAAGATCGCCAAGCTGCATTACGGCGACGGCAACGCCTGGACGCGCATCTTCGAGGCCAACCGCGACGTGCTGGCCGACCCCGACAAGATCTATCCCGGCCAGACCCTCAAGCTGCCGGCCGGCGCCTGAGGCGTCGCCACCACCACCTTTCGTTATTCCGACAGGAGTCCCCACCGATGAAGACCCGCTCGATCTCCGCGTTTTCGCCCCTGATGATCGCCCTGGTCGGCGCGTTGGCGCTGGCCGGCTGCAAGAAGCAGGAGCAGCAACAGACCGTGTCGCCCGATCCCACCTCGTCCGCGCCGACCGAGCAGATGCCGGGTCCGGCCGCAGCCCCGGCGGAGCAGCCGGCGCCGGCCGCCGCAGGCGCCAATGCGGTGAACGTGGCCGCCGTCGCTGTCGGCAACACGGCCGCCGCGGACAAGTCCGTCGCGCCGATGACCACGCTCGCCAGCAAGGACAAGATCATCGTTTCGGTGAAGACCGAGGGCTCGGCGACCAACGCCAACGTCGGCGCCAAGCTGGTGTTCCAGGACGGCCAAACCGCCGGCGAGCGCACCGAGACGCTCAATACCAGCGGTGCCGACACCACCAACTTCGAGTTCACCAATCCCAAGGGCTGGCCGGCTGGCCAGTACAAGGCCGAGGTCACCGTGAACGGCCAGGCGGCGGGCACGCCGCAGACGTTCGAGGTGAAGTGATCCAGGGCTGAGGCCCGATCACGGGTCGCACGCGCCGCCTCTCTCCCGGCACGTGCGACACGCTGGCGCAGCCGTGAGGCTGCGCCTTTTTTATGCGTGGCCCGATGCTCCGACAGCACTGCCGATGCGCTGGAGGAAGAAGGTGTGGGGGGACTTCAGGACACTCCCATCGCCCGGAAACCCGTCATAGGAGCGGCTTCGGCCGCGACACCGGCCTTAGCGGGGTACGCCCGTCGCGGCTGACGCCGCTCCTGCCACGGAGGCGCAAGCTGCATCCGGCGGATCAGCGGCGCCCTTCCATCCCGACCCACGTCCTGGACGATGCCTTGCGGTCCACTCGGCGGCTTCTGCGTGCACCACCGCTGGCCAGCACCGCGCAGCCGCGCACGGCGATCAGTGATGCGCGTGCAGATCCAGCATGCGCCCACCCACCACCACCTGGCGCAGGCGCAGGTCGCTGTCCAGCACCACCAGGTCGGCGCAGGCGTCGGGGGCGATGCGGCCGCGGTCGCCGAGGCTCAGGTAGTCGGCCGGGAAGGTGGAAACGCGCTGTGCGGCGTCGGCCAGCTCCAGGCCCGCCTGCACCAGGTTGCGCAACGCCTGGTCCATGGTCAGTGCGCTGCCGGCCAGCGAGCCGCTGGCCAGGCGCACGCAGCCGCCGCACTTGTGCACGCGCTGCTCGCCCAGTGCGTATTCGCCGTCGGGCATGCCGGTGGCGGCGGTGGCGTCGGTCACCGCGTACAGGCGCGGGATCGCACGCGCGGCAAGGCGAATCACGCCGGGATGCACATGCTGCAGGTCGGGAATGAGTTCGGCGTACTGCGCATGCGCCAGCGCCGCGGCGGCGATGCCGGGGCGGTAGTGGTCCACGCCGGTCATGCCGTTGAACAGGTGGGTGAAGCCGGCCGCGCCGGCCTGCAGCGCCGCCACGCCGTCCTCGTAGCTGCCGGCGCTGTGGCCGAGCTGCACGCGGATACCCAGCGCGGTCAGCGCCGGAATCAGCGCGGTGTGCGCACCGATCTCCGGCGCCAGGGTCAGCACCCGGATCGGCGCCAGCGCCTGCCACTGCTGGACCTGGGCGAGGCTGGCCTCGATCGTGCGGTCGGGTTGCGCGCCCAGCCGCTGCGAGCTGATGAAGGGGCCTTCCAGGTGCACGCCGGCGATGCAGGCGGCGTCGGCATCGGGCGCGGCCATGGCCGCGGCGACGCCGCGCAGTGCGTGCGCGATCTCCTCGACGCCGGCGGTCATGGTGGTCGCCAGCAGGGTGGTGGTGCCGAAGCGCAGGTGGGCGCGGGCGATGCGCCGCGCCGCGTCGCCGCCCTGCATCAGGTCCACGCCGGCGGCGCCGTGCACGTGCAGGTCGACGAAGCCCGGCAGGATCAGCGGCAATTGCGGATCGTCGCCGCCACTGTGGTCGTCCACCTGCAGCCGGCGCACGTGGGTGTCGAAGTGGACGTGGCCGCGACGCCAGCCCAGCGGGGTGAGCAGGCGGCCATGCAGGGAACGCGTATCGGTCATGGCGCGGGCTCGGCGACGATCACCTCGATGCCCAGCCGCTGCAGCCCCTCGCGGGTGGCCTCGTCGATGCCGGCGTCGGTGATGATGGCGTGGATCTGGTCCAGGCGGGCGATGCGGTGCAGGCTGACCCGGCCGAACTTGGAGGCGTCGGTCAGCACCACGATGCGCCGCGCGCGCTCGACCATGCGGTGGTTGAGCCGCGCTTCGGCCTCGTCGTGGGTGGTCAGGCCGAACTGCAGGTCCAGGCCGTCCACGCCCAGGAACAGCGTGTCGAAGCCGTAGGCGTTGAGGCTGGCCTCGGCCTGGCTGCCCTGCAGCGACAGAGACTGCTGGCGCAGTTGGCCGCCGGTGAGCAGCACGTTGATGCCGGGTGCGTTGGCCAGTTCCCAGGCGATGTTGAGGCCGTTGGTCATCACCGTGACGTCGCGGTGCGCGCGCAGGTGCCGGGCCAGGGTCATCGTGGTCGAACCGGAGTCGATGATGATGTTGGCGCCGGGCTGCACCATGCGCGCGGCGCAGGCGCCGATCGATTCTTTCAGTGGCAGGTTCAGCGCGTCCTTTTCGTGGATGTCCTGCTCCTGCGGCGGCGTGCGCACCAGCGTGGCGCCGCCGTGGGTGCGGGTGGCCAGGCCCTGCGCCTCGAAATGGTTGAGATCGGCGCGAATGGTCACCGCCGACACGTCGAAGCGTTCGACCAGATCGGCAACCTGCACCGTGCCATGTTCGAGCAGCGACTGCAGGATCTGCTGGCGGCGGGAGCGGGTGTTGCGCATGGCCATTCTCGGATTCGCGGGCGACCGGGAAGATTAGCCGTTCTCCGCGACGCCGGCAGCCGCTTCGGCGCTTGGCCGGCGCGCGCCGGCGCGGTTGGCGCTGCAGGCGCGGGCGTATTCGCCCAGGCACAGGCCGATGCGGTGCTGGACCAGCGCCGCCGGGGTAGTGGCGAGCTGGCCGGCGCGCACCGCGCGGTACTGCTCGGGCAGGAACTGGCTGAGCAGCACCAGCGGCGGCGCATGCCGTTCCAGGTTGGCGAACAAGGTGTCCACCGCCGCGCGCACCGTCGGCGCGCCCCAGTAGTAGCGGCAGCGGTCGCTGAAGGAATGGCGGCGCAGCAGGCGTTGCGCGGCGGCGTCGCCCGGATAGTAGGACTGCCAATACCCGGGTTGCGCCTGCATTGCCGCGTCCAGCACCTGCGGCAGTTGCGAGCACTGCGCCGCGGGGAACAGTTCGGCTTCGATCGCGGCCAGCGCGCACAGCGCTTCGCGATAAGCGAAGGTGGCGGCCGGGCCGACCTTGAGGATGGCGAAGTGGTCGCGCACCAGCGCGTGCAGCGCGTCCTCGCGCTGGTAGTCGGTGGAGTGCGCCTCGAACACGATGCGCGGCTGCTGCTCGAGGAAATCGGCCAGCGCGGCGGCGGCGGCCGGATCGTAGTCGTGCACGCTACTGTGGTCGAAATCCACGCCCGGCTGCACCACCAGCGCGATCACCCGCTGCCACGCGGCGCGCAGCGGCGGCGTGTCGAAGGCCTGCCGGTGGATGGCCAGGGTCTGCGCGGCCGCGGTCGGCGTGGTCACCTGCAGGCCGCCGGCCAGCGAGGCTTCACCGCCGGGAATCGGCACCTCGGTGCCGATCACGTACACCGGTGGCGGCAGCCCATGCGCGGCGGCGGTGCGCTCGGCGATCTCGGCCAGTTCGGCCGACCGCGCGGCGACGACGGCATCGGGCAGCGGCACCGGATCGTCGGCGCAGGCCATGCTGCAGTCCAGGTGGATCTTGTGGAACCCCGCGGCGACGTACTGTTCGATCAGCACGCGCGCATGCGCCATGGCCTCGGCGGCCGGCCCCTTCTGCCAGGCGTTCGGGCCCAGGTGATCGCCGCCCAGGATCAGCCGCGCGCGCGGGAAGCCTTCCGTCTCGGCCAGTGCGCCGACGTAGTCGCGGTACTGCGCCGGGGTTATGCCGGTGTAGCCGCCGAACTGGTCGACCTGGTTGGAGGTGGCCTCCACCAGCAGCAGCGTGTCGTGGGCCAGCGCGACCTGCATCGCCGCGCGCAGCACCTGGTCGTTGCTGCAGCAGACGCTGTACAGGCCGACGTTGGCGCCGGCGCGATGGGAGGCGAGCAGGGTCTGCAAGGGCGACATGGGGACTCCGGCGGATCAGGAATAGGCGGGATGGCAGGCCAGCAGCGCGGCACCACGGGCGCCGCCGGCATCGCCGAAGCGCGGCGGCACGATCGGCGGCACCTGCACGCCGGCGAACAGGTGCGCGGCGATGGCGTCGGGCAGTTGCCGGTACAGCGGCGGGTATTGCGACAGCCCGCCGCCGAGCACGATCACGTGCGGGTCCAGCGCCAGCACCACGGCGGCCAGGCTGTGGCCGAGCAGGTCGCGGTGGATGTCCAGCGCCTGCTGCGCGCGCGCATCGCCGGCCTCGGCCAGGGCGATCGCCGCGCTGGCATCGGCGGCGTCGCTGCCGAGATGGCGCGCGATCGCCGCCACGCCGCTGCCGGACACGTAGCGCTCCACGCAGCCCTGCAGGCCGCAGCCGCAGTCCAGCAGCGGCAGGCGATGGCGCTGCAGCAGGTGCCCGGGCACGCTCCAGTGGCCCCATTCGCCGGCGATGCCGTTGCAGCCGGCGAGCAGGCGGCCCTGCACGCAGAAGCCGCCACCGGCGCCGGTGCCGAGGATGGCGCCGAACATGCTGGGGTAGCCGTCGGCGGCACCGCCGTGCGCCTCGGACAGCGCGAAGCATTGCAGGTCGTTGCCGATGCGCAGCGGACGCGGCAGCCGCGCCTGCAGATCCTGCGCCACGCACTGGCCGGTCAGCGCCGGCACGTTCGCGCTCAACTGGCGGCCGCTGCGGCGGTCGCGCACGCCGGGCAGGGCGATGCCGAGCGGGCTGTCGTGGTGGCCGAGCGCGGCATCGGCCGCGGCCACCAGCGCCACCACCGCCTGCAGGAAGCCGGCGTAGTCGCCCTGCGGCGTGGCCACGCGGCGCCGCCACAGCACCTGCAGCGCGGCGTCGCAGGCCACCAGTTCGATCTTGGTGCCCCCGACGTCCAGGCCGTAGCAGGTGGGCGCGCCAGGCTCAGCCATGGTGGATGGTGACGCCCTGGACCACGCGGTTGACGGTGCCGTCGGGGAACGGGTTGTCTGGGGTCAGGCCGAGCGCGGCCGAACGCTGCAGTGCGAACAGTTGCGCGAAGCCCAGCCACAGCGGCGCCAGCCACGGATCGTCCAGGCCGGCGACGGCGAGCGTGTGGTCGTCGCCGGCCCCGATGTCCGCATGCGGGCCGATCGCCAGCACCTGGCCGGCCACGCCATCGCGGCGCAGTTCGTCCAGCAGGTCCTGCTCGTAGCGGCGCGCCAGCGGCTGCACGCTGCGCAACACCACCACCAGGGTGCTGCGGTCGAGCGTGGACTTGGGGCCGTGGCGGAAGCCCAGCGGCGTGTTGGCCAGCGCCAGCACGCGGCCGGCGGTGAGTTCCAGCACCTTCAGCGCGGCCTCGCGCGCCAGCGCTTCCAGCGGGCCGCTGCCGAGATAGATCACCCGTGCGAACGGGCGCTGCGCCAGCGCCGCCACCGCGCCATCCCATTGCGCCAGGCCGCGGTCGGCCAGTTCGGCCAGCCGCTGCAGGCGCGCGCTGCGCGTTTCCCATGGCGCACGGTCGAACACGCTCAGCGCCGCCAGCAGCATGCAGGTCAGGCTGCTGGTCATGGCGAAGGCGCGATCGCAACTGGCCGGCGGCATCAGCAGGGTGCAGGTGTCGGCGCGGCCGGCGCCGCGGCGGGCCAGTTCGCCGTCGGCGTTGCAGGTGATGTCGAGGAAGCGCGCGTCGTCCACGTCGCTGCGCACGCGCTCCACCGCGGCCACGCTTTCCGGGCTGGAGCCGCTGCGCCCGAACGACACCAGCAAGGTCGGCCGCGCGCGCTGCAGGTACAGCGCCGGATGGGTCAGCAGGCTGGTGGTGTGCACCGCACGCACCTCGGCCGGCCACTGCGCATTGATCGCGTCGGCCACCATCTCGGCGATGAAGCCGGAACTGCCGGCGCCGGTGAACAGCACGCGCTGGTTCGGATCGGCGAGGCGGTCGCCGAGGAAGGCCTGCAGGCGGTCGCCGGCCCGCGCCAGGTCCTGCGCCAGGGTCCGCCACAGCGCCGGCTGCTGGGCGATCTCGCGGGCGGTATCGGCCCCGCCCAGGCGCTGCCAGGCGGATGCATCGGAAAGCGGAAGGAGGTCCATGCGGTGGTTCCTGTTGGGCCAGCGCACCATCCGGCTTTTCTTTCGAAATGTCAAACATCGAAAGAAAAAAGAAAGTATTTACCTGTGCCCGATGTGTCTGCGGATCGCCCGCCCTAAAACGAAAGATGCAGGTGGATGCGGCTATAGCAAGCCGGATCAGCCGATTCTGCCGAGCTGAAAGCAAAGTCATGCGAGGCAATATCTTTCGTTTTTCCAAAATAAATCTTGTTTTTTGCTTTCAATTTATTGACATCTTTCAAATCCCTGGCCTAGAGTCGGCGCAACGCTTTCGAAACGCCCGGGGAAACGGGTTTGGGGGTCGTGTGGAGAACCGCGTTCGTCGCTCGTCGCTGTTGCCTGCGATCGCGCTGCCGGCCCTGCTGCTGGCGGCGGCCACCGTCGTCGCCGAGCCGGTCGGCAACCTGCGCACGGTCGCCGCCGGCACCAGCCGTGACGGCGTGCAGGGCTGGGACCTGCAGACCGACCGTGGCGTGCGCCTGCGCATCGAGCTGCCGGCGGCGGACATCGTGCGCGTGCAGGCCGGGCGCCACGGCACGCTCACCGGCGCCGGCGACAAGGCCACGCCGATCGTGCTGCCGCAGCCCAAGGCCGCGGTGCAGGCGCAGCTGGAAGACGATGCGCAGGAGCTGCGCGTGCGCACCGACGCGCTGGTGCTGCACGTGCAGCGGCAACCGCTGCGACTGCGCCTGGAGCGGCTGGAACAGGGCCGCGCGGTCGCGCTGTGGCAGGAACTGCAGCCGCTGGACCTGGACGCCACGCAGAGCGTGCAGGTGCTGTCCTCGCAGGCCGACGAAGCCTATTACGGCGGCGGCCAGCAGAACGGGCGCTTCGAGTTCAAGGGCCGCGAACTGGAAGTGTCGTATTCCGGCGGCTGGGAGGAGGGCGATCGCCCGAGCCCGGCGCCGATGCTGCTCAGCAGCCGCGGCTGGGGCATGCTGCGCAACACCTGGAGCGACGGCAGCTACGATCTGCGCCAGCACGACCAGGCCACGCTGCTGCACCGCGAAGACCGCTTCGACGCCTACTACTTCGTCGGCGCCGACCTGCCGGCCCTGATCGAGCGCTATACCCGGCTGACCGGCCGCCCGAGCATGCTAGCGCGCTGGTCGCTGTCCTACGGCGATGCCGATTGCTACAACGACGGCGACAACGCCAAGAAGCCCGGCACCGTGCCCGACGGCTGGCATGACGGCCCCACCGGCACCACCCCGGACGTGGTCGACAGCGTGGCGCGGCAGTACCGCGAGCACGACATGCCCGGCGGCTGGATCCTGCCCAACGACGGCTACGGCTGCGGCTACACCAGGCTGCCGGAGACCGTGCAGGGCCTGGCCCGCTATGGCTTCCGCACCGGCCTGTGGACCGAGAACGGCGTGGACAAGATCGCCTGGGAAGTCGGCAAGGCCGGCAGCCGCGTGCAGAAGCTGGACGTGGCCTGGACCGGCAAGGGCTACCAGTTCGCGATGGACGCCAACCACCAGGCCTACGACGGCATCCTCGCCAATTCCGATGCGCGCCCGTTCCTGTGGACGGTGATGGGCTGGGCCGGCATCCAGCGCTACGCGGTGGCCTGGACCGGCGACCAGAGCAGCAGCTGGGACTACATCCGCTGGCACGTGCCGACCCTGATCGGCTCCGGCCTGTCCGGCATGGCCTACGCGGCCGGCGATGTGGATGCGATCTTCGGCGGCAGCGCCGAGACCTTCACCCGCGACCTGCAGTGGAAGGCCTTCACCCCGGTGCTGATGGGCATGAGCGGCTGGTCGTCGAACGCGCGCAAGCATCCGTGGTGGTACGACGAGCCGTACCGCAGCATCAACCGCGATTACCTGAAGCTGAAAATGCGCCTGACCCCGTACATGTACGGCCTGGTGCACGACGCCGCGCAGACCGGCGCGCCGCCGGTGCGCGGGCTGATGTGGGAGGACCCGCGCGATCCGCACGCGCAGGACGAGACCTACAAGACCCAGTTCCTGCTCGGCCGCGACCTGCTGGTGGCGCCGGTATACCGCAGCCAGGCGGCCAGCCGGGGCTGGCGGCGCGACATCCATCTGCCGGCCGGCGGCTGGATCGACTACTGGGACGGCCGCCGCGTGCAGGCCGGCGCCGACGGCCGTCAGCTCGACCGCCAGGTCGATCTGGCCACGCTGCCGCTGTTCGTGCGTGCCGGCGCGATCCTGCCGATGTACCCGGCGATGCTGTACGACGGCGAGAAGCCGCTGGACGAGGTCACCTTCGACCTGTATCCGCAGGGGGCCTCGCAGTACACGCTGTACGAGGACGACGGCAACACCCGCCGCTACCAGCAGGGCGAGTCCAGCACGCAGGTGGTGCGCATGCAGGCGCCGGCGCAGGGCAGCGGCCCGGTGCAGGTGTGGATCGATCCGGTGCAAGGACGTTACGCCGGACAGCTGCCGCAGCGCCGCTATGCCTTGCGCGTGCTCGCGCGGCAGGCGCCGCGGTCGGTGCAGGTCGGCGAGCGCGCGCTGCCGACGGTCGCCGACGCCGCGGCCTTCGCCCAGGCCAGCGAAGGCTGGTACTTCGACGCCACGGAGCGCCGCGGCACCGTGCACGTGCGCACCGCCGTGCAGGACATCCGCCAGCCGCTGCAGCTGCGGCTGGACTTCCCGGTCGCCGCCGCCGCGGCCGACGACGCCTATCCGCCGGCGCCGGTGCTGGGCCGCGCGCTGCCCGCCGACAGCCTGCTGGTGGTGAACCGCCCGGCCGAGGAACCGGGGCACCCGCTGGAGAACGCCTTCGACGACGACCCGGGCACCTGGTTCCGCAGCGTGCGCAACCAGGCCGTGCGCACCGGCGCGCACGAATGGGTGATCGGTTTCGGCGAGCGCAAGATGATCGACGGCATCGAGCTGGCGCCGCGCAACGACAAGAACTGGAAGCACGGCCAGGTGCGCGACTACGAGGTCTACCTGGGCGACAGCAATGGCGAATGGGGTGAGCCGGTGGCGCGCGGCCATCTGCGCTTGCAGGAAGGCGTGCAGCGCATCGACTTCCCGGCGCATGCCGGCCGCCTGCTGCGCTTCCGCGTGCTGAGCGTGCAGAACCCCGAGGGCGACGGCGCCGACAGCAACGATCCGATGGTCGTCGCCGCGCAGCGCCGGCCGCGCGCCTTCGACGCGCTGCAGCCGCGCGACGTCGGCCCGATCGCGCTGTCCACCTTCCACATCCTCGAGCACCCGGCGCCGGAACGGCCGGCGCAGCAGCGCTATCTGTCCGAGCTGGCGTTGCCGGCGGCGCTGGCCGGTCGCGTGCGCGCCGACCAGGCCTTGCGCGGCGATGCCGGCATGCGCATGAACGGCCTGCAGTTCCGCCGCGGCCTGGGCGTGGGCGCCGACAGCCGCCTCGACCTGCGCCTGCACGGCGACTGGCGCCTGCTGCGCGCCGACCTGGGCATCGACGACGCCTGCCGCAGCGCCGGCGGCCTGCAGTTCCAGGTCTGGGGCGACGGCCGCCTGCTCTACGACAGCGGCCTGGTCAGCGCGCCCGGCGTGGTCAAGCCGGAACTGGATATCCGCGGCCTGTCCACGCTGAGCCTGCGCACGCTCGGCGCGCAGGGTCCGCAGCCTGCCCAGGTCTGCGGCAACTGGGCCAACGCCGTGCTGATCGGTCAGGAGGGCGACACCGCCAGCTTCGTCGCCCCATGACCGCCCCGTAACACCGCTCCTCCCCCGCCTTTCCCGACTGCGGCCGCCTGGCCGTGGCCCGGGAGCGCTTTGCCCGCCGATTCCGCGTTCGCGCCGCACCCTGCCAGGAGAGAACCCCGATGTTGCCCGCCCGTCACCGCCATCCCCGCTGTCGCCCGCTCGCTCCGTTGACCCTGGCCATCGCCGGTGTCCTGCTCGCCGCCCTGCAGCCCGCCGCCGCGCAGGACAGTCAGGCCGCCACCGACCTGGCCCGGGTCGAAGTCACCGGCTCCAACATCCGCCGCACCGACGTGGAGACCGCCTCGCCGGTGCAGGTGATCAGCAAGCAGGACATCCAGGCGATGGGCGCGCGCACGCTGCTGCAGGTGCTCGACAACCTGCCCGCGGCGCGGCCGGCGCAACAGGACGCGCGCTCGCTGTTCACCGGTTCCGATGGCGCCTCGCAGGCCAATCTGCGCGGCCTCGGCGCGCAGGGCACGCTGGTGCTGTTGAACGGCCGTCGCCTGTCGTACTACGGCGCGCCGGCCGGCTTCCAGACCCAGTTCGTCAACATCGATGCGATCCCGGCCGCGGCGATCGAGCGCATGGAAGTGCTCACCGACGGCGCCTCGGCGGTGTACGGCACCGACGCGGTGGCCGGCGTCATCAACGTGATCACCAAGCGCAACTTCCAGGGCGCGGAGATCAATTTCAGCAACGACACCTCCACCCGCATCGACTCCTACGGCGAGCACCAGGCCAGCATCACCGCCGGCTTCGGCGACCTCACCGAGAACCGCTTCAACGTCTACGGCGCGGTCAACGTGTACCGGCGCGATGCGATCCCGTTGCGCGACTTCTACGACAAGCGCCCGGCGCAGTACTACGTCAACAATCCCAACTACCTGACCAACCTGCGCCTGGGCGTGGGTAGCAAGCCGGGCCAGTTCAACCCGGGTAGCTACTTCGCCTTCGACCCGGTCACCGGGCGCCGCGTGCAGGAAGCCGCACCGGGCTGCCAGAACGTGCTGACCAGCGAGGCCGCCGGCCCGCGCTGCGTGTGGGAAACCTGGTTGAACAACGAGATCGACGCCGGCGCCAAGTCCGAACGCAACACCGCCTACCTCAACGGCACCTTCCTGGTCGGCGCCAGCACCGAACTGTTCGCCGAAGCCACCTACACCGACATCGACCTGCGCGCCAACGGCGGCACCCCACGCGCGTTCAACACCACCACCGGCAACCCCACCAGCTGGTTCTCCCGCAACACCGGCAACACCGTCAACCAGTTCCTGTATCCGTTCCTCGGGCCCAACAACGAGTACAACCATGCCAGCCCGCAGTTGAAGGCGATGATGGGCGGCGTGGTCGGCCTGCAGTACCTGCTGCAGGACGCCGGTCCCGACTACTTCGGCCAGCGCAACACCGACAAGAGCTACCGCGTGCTCGGTGGCGCGCGCGGCAGCTTCGGCGACTGGAACTGGGAAACCGCCTTCGCCACCGCCGGCACCCACTCGGTCACCTACCAGACCGTCAACGTCAACGTGAAAGGCTTCGAGAAGGCGTTCGGCCCGTTCACCATCGACCCGGGCACCGGCCGGGTGATCATCTCCGACCACCCGGCGTACAGGTTCGGCGAGATCAGCGCCGCCAACGCTGCGCTGATCCGCGAAGCATTCCCCACCTTCGACATCGAATCGTGGACGCGCCTGCACACCCTCGACGGCAAGATCGAAGGCCCGTTGTTCCAGCTGCCGGCCGGCGAGATGCGCGCCGCGTTCGGCTTCAACGCCAGCCGCGAGACCTTCTACACCCCCGGCAACCCGGACGCGGCCAACGGCCTGATCACCCAGCAGGGCGGCTCCTGGTTCGATGGCAAGCGCAACACCTATGCGCTGTTCGCCGAGACCGTCGCGCCGATCACCGACAAGCTGGAACTCGACGCCGCGTTGCGCGCCGACAAATACCCGAACTTCAGCACCAACCTGGCGCCCAAGGTCGGCTTCAAGTACCAGGCCTTCGAGCAACTGTTGCTGCGCGGCACCTATTCCACCGGCTTCCGCGCGCCCAGCCTGGCCGAGTCCGGCAGCGGCGGCGTCTATGCGCAGCTGGGCGGCTATCGCGACGAGGTGCGCTGCGGCGAGACCAACGCCATCGCCAACCTGCTGCTGCAGTCGCGCCGCAGCGGCGACGTGGATCTGGGCAAGAGCCTGCTCAATGCCGACTGCAGCCGCACCGTGGCGCGCATGACCCAGCCGAACCCGGACCTGAAGCCGGAGAAGGCCAAGATCGCCACGCTCGGCTTCGTCTACGAGCCGGCCAACTGGCTGTCGGTCTCGGCCGACTACTGGTTCATCTATCGCGACAACGAGATCGTCGCCCCGGACTACCGCCGCGCCGGCGACATCACCGCCATGACCCGCTCGCCGATCACCGACAGCGACCGCGCCAACCTCGCCCAGCTGGCGGCGATGTGCGCCGACCCGGCCAGCGGCGTGGCCTGCCCGGGCACGCTGCCAGGCTACAGCGTGGGCAATGTCGCCAGTGTGGTCGGGCAGTACCGCAACCGCGGCAAGACCCTGGTCGACGGCTTCGACATCGACGCGCGCAGCCGCTTCTCGCTCGGCCAGTGGGGCGGGCTGAACATCGGCCTGGCCGCCACCATCGCCAACCGCAACCGCTTCTACATGGACCAGGACAGCGGCTGGTACTACGGCGACGTGGTCGGCTACTACAACAACCCGCGCCTGCGCGCCACGCTCAACGCCGACTGGACCTACCGCCAGGTCACCACCAGCATGTTCGTCAACTACGTCGGCGGCACCAAGTGGGCCACCGACCGGATCGACGCCGAGGACAACAACCCGCAGACCTGCACCGCCGGCTACCTCAAGCTGCAGCCGAGCAAATGCGATGGCGCGCCGTCGTGGTGGACCGCCAACCTCAGCGTCACCTGGCGCCCGGACGACGCCTGGAACCTGAGCTTCACCGTCAAGAACCTGTTCGACCGCCTGCCGTTCTACGATCCGAACAGCTTCCTGGGCGATTCCAGCGACTACGCCACCATCTTCGGCCGCGGCTACAGCGTGACCATCGGCTACCGCTTCAAGTGAGCGCACCTGCAGCAGCATGCGTGCCGGCCGACGCCGGCGCGCATCCAAAAGGAGACCGCACATCATGAAACGACGCGACTTCATCGCCGCCGGTGCCGCCATCGCCGCCAGCAGCCTGCTGCCGCAGACGCCGGCCTGGGCGCGCAAGCGCACCCTGCGCCTGGCCATGATCGGCACCGGCATGCGCGGTCAGGTGCTGCTGACCGAACTGCTGCGCCGCGACGACGTGGAACTGGTCGCCCTGTGCGACAGCGAGCCGATCATGCTCGGCCGCGCCATGGCCATGGTCGCCAAGGCCGGCAAGCCCGCACCCACCGCCTACGGCCAGGACCGCGACGCCAGCGCCTGGAAGCGCGTGCTGGCGCACAAAGGCCTGGATGGCGTAATCGTGGCCACGCCCTGGGAGTGGCATGCGCCGATGGCAATCGCGGCGATGCAGGCCGGCGTGGCGGTCGGCTGCGAAGTGGTGGCCGGCATCACCCTGCAGGACCACTGGGACGTGCTCAACGCCCAGCTCGCCACCGGCACCCCGTACATGCTGCTGGAGAACGTCTGCTACCGCCGCGACGTGATGGCCGCGCTGCAGATGGTGCGGCAGGGCCTGTTCGGCGAACTGGTGCACCTGCAGGCCGGTTACCAGCACGATCTGCGCGGGGTGAAGTTCAACTCCGGCGACCCGGACCAGCCCTACGACAGCGGCGTGGAGTTCGGCGCCAAGGGCTGGAGCGAAGCGCGCTGGCGTACCGCGCATTCGGTGCAGCGCAACGGCGAGCTGTACCCCAGCCACGGCATCGGCCCGTGCGCGATGTACGCCGGCATCAACCGCGGCAACCGCATCACCCATCTCAACGCCTTCGCCAGCAAGGCCCGCGGCCTGCACGACTACACCGTGGCCAAGAGCGGCGGCAACACCCATCCCAGCACCAAGGTGGCGTTCAAGCTGGGCGACGTCGTCACCACCACCCTGGCCTGCGCCAACGGCGAGACCATCCTGCTACAGCACGACACCTCGCTGCCGCGTCCCTACTCGATGGGCTTCCGCGTGCAGGGCACCAAGGGCCTGTGGATGGATCTCAACCAGTCGATCCACCTCGAAGGCCGCAGCCCGCCGCACCAATGGGAAGCCTTCAAGCCCTACCAGGACCAGTACGAGCATCCGCTGTGGACGCGCTACGCCGCCACCGCGGCCGGCGCCGGCCACGGCGGCATGGACTGGTTCGTCATCCACGCCTTCGTCGAAGCACTGAAGGCGAGGGCACCGATGCCGATCGACATCTACGACGCCGTGACCTGGAGCGCGATCACCCCGCTCTCCGAACAGTCGATCGCCAGCGGCTTCCAGACCGTCGCATTCCCGGATTTCACCGCGGGCGCGTGGCGCCAGCGCACGCCGATCTTTGCGTTCGACGGCACGTACTGAGCGCGGTCGCCCCGGTACTCCACGCCTTGCATCCGTGCCGGGTGGCGGCCGGGTGTTTCGCTCCACGGACACTTGCATGTCAAACACCAGCGGCTATAGTGCCGCGCGTGGTGCGCTCCGGCGCGCTTTTTTCTGCGTGTCCAGTGTTGCGGTCGTGCCGATTCGCCTTGGGTGGACGGCCGGCCTGGGCTGGGCGTCGATCATCCTTCAGCCGTCAGTGAGCGCAATGAACGCACCCCTCTTGGAACTCGTCGAGCTTCTTTCTTCCGGCAGCACCGAACCCGACGAACGAAGCGAGATCGTTCGGGACATCGAAGCCTTCCTGCCGGAGCTGGAGTGGACCGAGTGCGAGGAACAGGCGTATGCAGTCGCGATCACCGCGGCGATGGAGCGTTACTCCGCCAACGGCGACAAGATGATCGATGTCCACCACGAGCTCTGCCAGATGATGGGCGACGCATTCCCTGCCTTTCCCAAGAACGTGGAGACGCAGACCGAGTACTACACCTGGCTGGACCGCCACCTTGCCGAGTGGACGGACGAAGGCGACGGCTACGACGTGGTGGAAATCGACGATATGACCACCGAAGACCAGCACCTGTTTGTGGTCTACCGACGCGACGTGCCGCGCATTCTCGAGATTGCGGCGTCGTTGGGCGTGCCCGCCAGGCGTCCGCTGGACTACTGGCGCGGGCTCGGGTACGTCTGAGGTCGGCTATCCAGTTAGGCGGATGACTCCCAGGAAGGCGTAGCGCGGCCACGCCGGTTGGCGGTCGAGCTGTAGAGCGACTCCGATCTACACAGGCGGCGCGTCATCGCGGAGATGATCTTGGGCGCCGCGAGAGAGAGCCCGGCCGCATGGTGTGCTGTCATTCGACAGAGACGGGTGGCGCCGCATCACTGCTCACGCCCGCTCCCGGCATTCGTCCGGCGGCGTGAGCCGCAGGTGTCGATCCACGCACGGCGTCCATCGGCACCCCGCGGATTGAAGCGCCCTCCCAGTGATGGAGCGCGCATGAACCGCGCTGGCGGACGGCGGACCCCGCGCTTTGCCCGCAGCCGGCAGACACGCGACAATGGACGGCCGATGTCCGGCGGTTGGCGGCATCGCGAAACTACAAGAAAACATACGCCGCCGTACTGTCGGTGCTGCCTATTTCCCCCTGCCAGAGGTCATCCGTCGCGTCATGTCGAATACGCCCAAGATCCTGTACACGCTCACCGATGAAGCCCCGTACCTGGCGACGCAGTCGCTGCTGCCGATCGTCGCCGCGTTCGCCGGCACCGCCGGCATCGCTGTGGAGACCCGCGACATCTCGCTGGCCGGCCGCCTGATCTCGCAATTCCCCGAATACCTGCGCGAGGACCAGCGCATCGCCGACGACCTGGCCGAGCTGGGCCAGCTGGCGACCACGCCGGAAGCCAACATCATCAAGCTGCCCAACATCAGCGCCTCGGTGCCGCAGCTCAAGGCCGCGATCAAGGAACTGCAGCAGCAGGGCTATGCGCTGCCGGACTACGTGGACGAGCCGAAGGACGAGAAAGAGAAAGAAGCAAAGGCGCGCTACGACAAGGTCAAGGGCAGCGCGGTCAATCCGGTGCTGCGCGAGGGCAATTCCGATCGCCGCGCGCCGGCCTCGGTGAAGAACTACGCACGCAAGCACCCGCACCGCATGGGCGCATGGAGCGCCGAGTCCAAGTCGCACGTGGCGCACATGGACGCCGGCGATTTCTACGGCAGCGAGCGCTCGGCGCTGATCGAACAGGCCGGCAGCGTCAGGATCGAGCTGGTCGGCAAGGACGGCGCGGTGACCGTGCTGAAGGAAAAGACCGCGGTGCAGGCCGGCGAGCTGATCGACGCGGCGGTGATGAGCAAGCGTGCGCTGGCCGCCTTCGTGCAGGCGCAGATCGCCGATGCCAAGCAGCAGGGCGTGCTGTTCTCGCTGCACCTGAAGGCGACGATGATGAAGGTCTCCGACCCGATCATGTTCGGCGTGGTCGTCGAGGCGTTCTACCGCGACGTGCTGGACAAGCATGCCGCCACGCTCAAGCAGGTGGGCTTCGACGCCAACAACGGCATCGGCGACCTGTACGCGCGCATCGCCAGCCTGCCGGAGGCGCAGCGTGCGCCGATCGAGGCCGACCTGCAGGCGCTGTACGCGCAGCGTCCGGCGCTGGCGATGGTCAACTCCGACAAGGGCATCACCAACCTGCACGTGCCCAGCGACGTGATCGTCGATGCGTCGATGCCGGCGATGATCCGCGATTCCGGCAAGATGTGGAACGCCGAGGGCAAGCTGCAGGACACCAAGGCGGTGATCCCCGACCGCTGCTACGCCGGCGTGTACCAGGCGGTGATCGAGGACTGCAAGCTGCACGGCGCGTTCGACCCGGCGACCATGGGCAGCGTGCCCAACGTCGGCCTGATGGCGCAGAAGGCCGAGGAATACGGTTCGCACGACAAGACCTTCCAGATCCCGGTCGACGGCACCGTGCGCGTCACCGATGCCGGCGGCACGGTGCTGCTGGAGCATGCGGTGGAAGCCGGCGACATCTGGCGCATGTGCCAGACCAAGGACGCGCCGATCCAGGACTGGGTCAAGCTGGCGGTCGAGCGCGCGCGCCTGAGCGCCACCCCGGCGGTGTTCTGGCTGGATCCGCAGCGCGCCCACGATGCGCTGATGATCCGGAAGGTGGAGCGCTACCTGCAGGACCACGACCTCAACGGCCTGGACATCCGCATCCTGCCGCCGGTGGAAGCCACCGCGTTCTCGCTGCAGCGCATCCGCAATGGCGAGGACACCATCTCGGTCACCGGCAACGTGCTGCGCGACTACCTCACCGACCTGTTCCCGATCATGGAGCTGGGCACCAGCGCCAAGATGCTGTCGATCGTGCCGCTGATGGCCGGCGGCGGCCTGTTCGAGACCGGTGCCGGCGGTTCGGCGCCCAAGCACGTGCAGCAGTTCGTCGAAGAGAACTACCTGCGTTGGGATTCGCTGGGCGAGTTCCTGGCCCTGGCCGCGTCGCTGGAGCACCTGGGCCAGCGCCACCACGATGCCGCCATCGGCGTGCTGGCGCGCACCCTGGACCAGGCCAACGGCCAGTTCCTGGACAACGACAAGTCGCCTTCGCGCAAGGTCGGCGGCCTGGACAACCGCGGTAGCCACTTTTACCTCGCCATGTACTGGGCGCAGGCGCTGGCAGCGCAGGACGAGGACGCCGCGCTGAAGGCGCGCTTCGCGCCGCTGGCCAAGCAGCTGACCGAGCAGGAAGCGACCATCGTCGCCGAGCTCAACGGCGTGCAGGGCCAGCCGGTCGACATCCAGGGCTATTACCGTCCGAACCTGGAGCTGATCGGCAAGGCGATGCGGCCGAGCAAGACCCTCAACGACGCCCTGGCGACGTTGAACGCCTGATCGCCCGAACTGGCTGTGACGCAAGGGCCGCCCCTCGGGGCGGCCCTTTGCGTTTCCGGCTCAGGAAGCGTCCGGTAGGAGCAGCTTCAGCCGCGACAGGGCGTTCCCGGTACGGCCGGTCGCGGCTGAAGCCGCTTCTACGGCTGACCTGCGTCCGGCTCGATCCTGGCGAAGCGGGCCGCTGGATGTGCGCACGAGACGGAGCGTGGCAGGGTGCCCGACACCCGCGCGACGCCACCACCTGGGTACACTGCGGGCATGCCCTCCACACCGCTGCCGCTGCCGTCCGAACGCCGTGCCCTGGTCATCGGCCGCATCGTCTTCGAGGCGTTCGAGGACTACCACGCGCGCTTCGCGCAGATCTCGTCGCGTGCGCGCCAGCGCTTCGAGGCCCGCGACTGGAGCGCCGCGCGCGAAGATGCGATCGAACGCATCGCCCTGTACGACCAGTGCATCGCCGAGTGCATGCTGCGCCTGCGCGCGGTACTGCTCGGCCAGGCGCACGATCGCGCGCTGTGGATCCGTGCGCGCGACCACTACGCCGAACTGATCGCCGCGCTGATCGACCAGGAACTGTACAAGACCTTCTACAACACCCTGACCCGACGCTTCTTCCGCACCCAGGGCGTGGACGCGCAGATCGAGTTCGTGGCGCTGGACATCGAACCCACCGACGCCATCACCCATCCGGTGGCGCGGCACAACTATGTGGTGTCCGAGGCGCGGCCGGTGGATGCGTTCGTGCGCGTGCTCGGCGACTACCGCTTCGACGTGCCGTACGCGCACCGCACGCGCTGCGCGGCGGCCATCGCGGTGCGGCTGCAGGACGACCTCGCCCACTGGGGCGAGAACCCGGTGCGCGGCATCGAACTGCTGGAGACGGTGTTCTATCGCGAGCGCCGCGCCTACCTGATCGGCCGCGTGTTCGGCGAACACCGCTTCTCGCCGTGCGTGATCGCCCTGGTCAACGACGAACAAGGCCTGCGCGCCGAGGCGGTACTGACCAAGCGCAACGACGTGGCGCAACTGTTCGGCATCTCGCGCAGCTATTTCCAGGCCGACCTGGCCACCGTCGGCGATGCGGTGGTGTTCCTGCGCAGCCTGCTGCCGCACAAGCCGATCGACGAGCTGTACACCATGCTCGGCCGCGCCAAGCAGGGCAAGACCGAGCGCTTCCGGACCTTCTTCCGCCACTTCCAGGCGCATCCCAACGAACAGCTGGTGCATGCCGAGGGCACGCCGGGCATGGTCATGGCGGTGTTCACCCTGCCCAGCTACCCGCTGGTGTTCAAGCTGATCCGCGACCGTTTCGCCTATCCGAAGACGATGAGCCGCGAGGAAGTGGAGGAGAAGTACGCGCTGGTGTTCAACCTCGATCGCGTCGGCCGCCTGCTCGACGCGCAGCCGTACCGCTCGCTGCGTTTCCCGCGCACGCGTTTCGCGCCGGCGCTGCTGAAAGAGTTGATGGAGGGCTGCGCGCGCAGCCTGCGCGAGGATGGCGACGACCTGATCGTCGAGCTGTGCTACGTGCAGCGGCGCCTGCGCCCGTTGAACCTGTACCTGCGCGAGCAGGGCGCCGAGGCCGCGCGCGAGGCTGCGCTGGACTACGCGCAGGCGATCAAGGACATGGCCCGCAACAACATCTTCCCCGGCGACATGCTGCTGAAGAACTTCGGCGTATCGCGGCAGGGCCGGGCGGTGTTCTACGACTACGACGAACTGTGCCTGGTCACCGACTGCAACTTCCGCGACTGGCCGCAGCCGCGCAACGAGGAAGAGGCGATGTCCGCCGAACCCTGGTTCCACGTCGCCCCGCGCGACGTGTTCCCGGAGCGCTTCGCGATGTTCATGGGCCTGCCCGCGGCCTCGCTGGAGGCGGTGCGGCATGCGCACGGCGAGCTGTTCGATCCGCAGTGGTGGCGCGACCTGCAGGCGCGGCTGCGCGAGGACGATTATCCGGACGCGCCGCCTTACCCGGATGCGCTGCGCCTGGCCTGAGTTGCCGGCGGGCCGCCAGTGCGTTGTAATCGGCGCCTCATCTCAGGCAAAGGAATGCGCAATGCACCGTCGATCCCCCCGTTCGTGGTGGCGCTGGAGCGCCGTGCTGTCGCTGCTGCTGGCGTTTACTGCTGTCGCCGCCGACGGGGTCGGCCCCGGCGCGGTGCGCAAGCAGATCGAGAGCAGCATGCTGGTGAGCGGCACGATCGACATCGAGCCCAGCGGCACGGTGTCGGCGCTGGCGCTGGATCGGCAGGAGCGCCTGCCCAAGGGCGTGGTCGACTTCGTCCGCAGCACCGTGATGCAGTGGAAGTTCGAGCCGGGCCTGCGCGATGGCAAACCGGTGCCGGCGCGCGCGCCGATGACCCTGCGCGTGGTCGCCAAGCGCCTGCAGGGCGACGACTACCAGGTCGAGATCCGCGGCGCCGATTTCAGCCACTACGATCCCAACGACCGCAGCGTGGTCACTTCGATCCAGATGAAGCCGCCGGCCTATCCGGAAGCCGCCTACAGCGTCGGTGCCGCGGGATCGGCATATCTGGTGCTCAAGGTCGGCCGCGATGGTCGCGTCGCCGACGCCGCGGTGGAGCAGGTCAACCTGCGCGTGGTGGCGTCCGAGCGGCAGATGCAGCAACTGCGCGAGGTGCTGGGCAAGAGCGCGCTGGGTGCGGCGCGCAAGTGGACCTTCCGCCCGCCGAGCGAAGGCAAGGACGTGGAGGCGCCTTACTGGACCGTGCGCGTGCCGGTCGATTACGCGCTGCGCGACGATATGCCCGAGGGCGCACCGTCGTCCTATGGCCGCTGGACCAGCTATGTGCCCGGCCCGCGCCAGCGTGCGCCGTGGATCACCGGCGAGGACGCGACAGGCTTCTCGCCGGACCTGTTGCCGGCTGGCGGCGTGTACATGGCCGACGGCGCCGGTCCGCGCCTGCTGACGCCGCTGCAGGGCGGTTGATCGGCGACGGTGTTCGCCCGGTCTTACAGGCCGGGCTGCCCCGCGCAGACCACCCGCCGACGTTAGCGTGCCGCGCGGCGATCGCCGTCGCGGCGCCGGGTCGAGACGACCAGCACCGCCAGCAATAGCGCGGCCAGCAGCAGCGACGCACCGACCGTACCCAGGTCCAGCCCGCCTTTGCCGGCCGGCTTGCTCAGCAGGTCGCCGAGGGTGGCGCCGAACGGACGGGTCAGCACGAACGCCGCCCAGAACAGCGCCGTGCGCGAGACCCGGGTGAACGCATAGGCCAGGGCGATCGCCGCCAGCAGCGCCGCGATCAGCAGCGCGCCGCCGGCGAAGCCCAGCCCCGAACTGTCGGCGAGGTAGTCGCCCAGCGCGGTGCCCAGGGTGTTGGAGACCAGGATCGCCAGCCAGTAGAAGACCTCGGCACGGCCGCTGCCGATCCGCGCGACCGACAGGCTGCGTTCGCACAGCCACCACGTCGCCAGTACCGCGACCAGCAGGCTCACCAGCAGCAGCGCGCCCTGCGCGTAGCCCAGGCCCAGGCTGCGGTCCATGTAGTCCGACAGCGTGGTGCCGGCGGTGCTGGTGGTCAGGATCACCCACCAGTAGCGCCATGGCTGGAAGTTGCGAGCGTGCAGTTGCGCCCACAGCGAGACCAGGAAGACCCCGAGCAGCAGCACGCTGCTCAGCGCATAGCCGACATCCAGGGTCATCGACAACAGATCGCCGCCGGTCTCGCCCAGGGTGGTGGCGCAGATCTTCATCACCCAGAAACCGAGAGTGACCGGGGCGACCTTGCTGACGGCGGTGTTGGCGGTGGCGGGCATGGCGACGGACGCGGCGGGGCGAATGCCGCCCATCTCACCCGCGCCCACGTCGAAAGACCGTCGGACCCGACGCCAGCAAGACACTGGGCAACACAGTGCCGCCGCCACAAACGCGAACGCCCCGCCGAAGCGGGGCGTTGCGGTCGAACCGGCGCTGGACTCAGCGCTTCATCGAACCGAAGAACTCGTCGTTGGACTTGGTGTTCTTCATCTTGTCCAGCAGGAATTCCATCGCCGCGATCTCGTCCATCGGATGCAGCAGCTTGCGCAGGATCCAGATCTTCTGCAGCAGTTCCGGCTCGATCAGCAGGTCCTCGCGGCGGGTGCCGGAGCGGTTGATGTCGATGGCCGGGTACACGCGCTTCTCGGCGATACGGCGGTTCAGGTGCACTTCGCTGTTGCCGGTGCCCTTGAACTCTTCGTAGATCACCTCGTCCATCTTGCTGCCGGTCTCGACCAGCGCGGTGGCGATGATGGTCAGCGAGCCGCCTTCCTCGACGTTGCGCGCCGCGCCGAAGAAGCGCTTGGGGCGGTGCAGGGCGTTGGCGTCGACACCGCCGCTGAGCACCTTGCCGGAGGACGGCACCACGTTGTTGTAGGCGCGGGCCAGGCGGGTGATCGAGTCGAGCAGGATCACCACGTCCTTCTTGTGTTCGACCAGGCGCTTGGCGCGCTCGATCACCATTTCGGCGACCTGCACGTGGCGCGCGGCCGGCTCGTCGAAGGTCGAGGAAATGACCTCGCCGCGCACGGTGCGCTGCATTTCGGTCACTTCTTCCGGGCGCTCGTCGATCAGCAGCACGATCAGGTGCACGTCCGGATGGTTGGTGGTGATCGCCGTGGCCACCTGCTGCATCAGCATGGTCTTGCCGGCCTTCGGCGGGGACACGATCAGCGCGCGCTGACCCTTGCCCTGCGGCGCCATCAGGTCGAGGATGCGGCCGGAGATGTCTTCCGAGGAACCGTTGCCGCGCTCCAGGGTGAAGCGCTTGCGCGGGAACAGCGCGGTCAGGTTCTCGAACAGGACCTTGTTCTTGCTCGCTTCCAGCGGCTCGCCGTTGATGGTGTCGACGATCGACAGCGCGAAGTAGCGCTCGCCGTCCTTCGGGAAGCGGATGCGACCGGACAGGTGGTCGCCGGTGCGCAGGTTGAAGCGGCGGATCTGGCTGGGCGAGATGTAGGTGTCGTCCGGGCCGGCGAGGTAGCTGGCCTCGGCCGCGCGCAGGAAGCCGAAGCCGTCCGGCAGGATTTCCAGCACGCCGTCGGCGGCGACGCCTTCGCCGTGGCGGGTGAGCACCTTCAGCAGGGCGAAGATCACATCTTGCTTGCGCGCGCGGGCCACGCCGTCCTGGATGTTGAGCTGCTCGGCGATGTCCAGCAGCTTCTGCGCCGGCATCTTCTTCAGATCGCTCAGCGAGTAGATCGGGAAGCCTTCCGGCACGCTGGCGTGCGGGCGCGGCACGAACGGCTCGTTGCCGCCGTTGTCGCTGGGCAGGCCGTTGTCCTGGAAGCGGTCGCCGCCGCGCTGGTTGCGGTCGCGGTCGCGGCGATTGCGGAAGCGATCGCGGCGGTTGCCCTGCTGGTTGTTCTGGTTGTTCTGGTTCTGATTGTTGAAGCGGTTGTTGTTGCCGCCGTCGCGCGGCTCACGGCCTTCGCGCGGCTCGCCGCCTTCGGACGCCTGGCCGCCGCCGCCCTGCTGGGCCGGCGCGTCGCCGCCGCCGTGGCTCTGGCCGCTGCTCGCGGCCGGGGCCGACTCCGGGGCCGCGGCGCGCGGCGCCTCGGTCTGGACGGGTGCAGGCGCGGGCGCGGGATTCAGCGGCAGGGTCGGCTGTGCCGGCGCGCCGTGTTCGGCGGCGCCTTCCGCGCCGCTCGCGGCCTTGCTGACGCGCGGCTTGCGCACGCGCTTCTCGGCGGGGGCGTCGGCGCTCCCGGGTTCGGACATGGTGTGATCGGACAAGTGGTGTTCCTCGCTAAGAGTGCGAGCGCCCAGCGTGGGGGCATACGGGGTTGGGAGGAGGTCTGGGAGAGAATCTTCCAGAGGGGGTGCGGTGTGCGAATGCCACCGGATGTATCGACACTATCACCGCCACGCAGGCACGGCAAGCAGGCGTTCGTGGGCGATTCAGCCGCCGGCGATGCTGCGCCGGCCGGGCTGCCGCGGCGCCGCCCCGGTTGCGGAGCGGTCGCCGGCAGCGGGTGTCAGGCGGCGCTGCCGCCCAGGGTCTTGTCGATCATCTGGGTCAGCTGGCCCTTGCCGACCGCGCCGATCTGAGTGGCCTGGATCTGGCCGTTCTTGAACAGCAGCAGCATCGGGATCGAGCGCACGTGGTACTTGATCGCGGTGGCGCGGTTCTCGTCCACGTTGACCTTGGCGACCTTGAGGCGGCCGTCGTAGGCGTCGGCGAGATCGTCCAGCACCGGCGCGATCATCTTGCACGGGCCGCACCACTCGGCCCAGAAGTCCACCAGGACCGGCTCGTCGGACTGCAGCACCGTGGCATCGAAATCGGCGTCGCCGACGTAAAGGACCTTGTCGCTCACTTTGGGGGTTCTCCTGGGCCAATGCGACTGGCCGGACCGGGTGGCCGCCGCATTGCGGTAAACTGGGGCATTGCGCGGCGATCTCAAGGGATTCCCCCTGTCGCGCGACCCGCGCATGGAAGACGCCAGTGTGCGACGCTGCCGGGACCGATGCAAGCCGCGACCTTACGCTTCGGGCGGGGTGGCCTCACGAAGATGGAATGATGAGCGACAAACCGCTGACCGATGTGACTTTTTCCGCGTTCGAACTGCAGCCCGCGCTGCTCGCAGGCCTCGAAAGCGCCGGCTTCACCCGCTGCACCCCGATCCAGGCGCTGACCCTGCCGGTGGCCCTTCCCGGCCGCGACGTGGCCGGCCAGGCCCAGACCGGTACCGGCAAGACCCTGGCGTTCCTGGTGGCGGTGATGAACCGCCTGCTCAGCCGCCCGGCGCTGGCCGACCGCAAGCCGGAGGATCCGCGCGCGCTGATCCTGGCCCCGACCCGCGAGCTGGCGATCCAGATCCACAAGGACGCGGTCAAGTTCGGCTCCGAACTGGGCCTGCGCTTCGCCCTGGTCTACGGCGGCGTGGACTACGACAAGCAGCGCGAACTGCTGCAGCAGGGCGTGGACGTGATCATCGCCACCCCCGGCCGCCTGATCGACTACGTCAAGCAGCACAAGGTGGTGTCGCTGCACGCCTGCGAGATCTGCGTGCTCGACGAAGCCGACCGCATGTTCGACCTGGGCTTCATCAAGGACATCCGCTTCCTGCTGCGGCGCATGCCCGAGCGCGGCACCCGCCAGACCCTGCTGTTCTCGGCCACCCTCAGCCACCGCGTGCTGGAGCTGGCCTACGAGCACATGAACGAGCCGGAAAAGCTCGTGGTCGAGACCGAGAGCATCACCGCCGCGCGCGTGCGCCAGCGCATCTACTTCCCCTCCGACGAGGAGAAGCTGACCCTGCTGCTGGGTCTGCTGTCGCGCAGCGAGGGCGCGCGCACCATGGTGTTCGTCAACACCAAGGCGTTCGTCGAGCGCGTGGCGCGGGCGCTTGAGCGCAACGGCTACCGGGTCGGCGTGCTGTCCGGCGACGTGCCGCAGAAGAAGCGCGAGACCCTGCTCAACCGCTTCCAGAAGGGCCAGCTGGAGATCCTGGTGGCCACCGACGTGGCCGCGCGCGGCCTGCACATCGACGGGGTCAAGTACGTCTACAACTACGACCTGCCGTTCGACGCCGAGGACTACGTGCACCGCATCGGCCGCACCGCGCGGCTGGGCGAGGAGGGCGACGCGATCAGCTTCGCCTGCGAGCGCTATGCGATGAGCCTGCCGGACATCGAGGCCTACATCGAACAGAAGATCCCGGTCGAGCCGGTCACCGCCGAGTTGCTGGTGGCGCTGCCGCGCACCCCGCGCGCGCCGGTAGAGGGCGAGGCGGCCGAGGCCGATGGCGAGGAGAGCATCGGCGAGATCTTCCGCGAGGCCCGCGCCCAGCGCGAGGCCGACGAGCAGCGTCGTGGCGGCGGTCGCGGCAAGCCCGGCGGCGGTCGCAGCGGCCCGGGCGGCCGTGGCGAGTCGCGCAGCGCCGACGGCAAGCCGCGGCGTCCGCGCACGCCGCGTCCGGCCGATGCCACCGCCGCTGCGGCCGACGGCACTGCGCCGGCTGCCGCCGCGCCAGCGTCTGCCCCCAAGCCGCCGCGTGCCGCGCCGGCCGAGGGCGCAGCGCCCGCGGTCGAGGGCGAGCGTGCGCCGCGCAAGCGCCGTCGCCGTCGCGGCGGGCGTCCGCTGGAAGGTGCCGAGGGCGCACCGGCCGGCAACGGCAGCGCCGCCCCGGCGACCGCGGCCCCGGCCAAGCCGGTGCAGGTCGTGGCCACCCCGGTCAAGGCTGCGCGCCAGGCCGAGCGTGGTGCGGCGGCGAAGAACGATTCGTTCCTGACCCGCCTGGGCCGCAAGCTGCGCTCGCTGGTGTCCAGCTCCTGAGCCGGACCGGCCGTCCGCCGCGTGCGACGCGCGCGGTGGACGAACACCCCAGCCGCTCCGGCATAATCGCCGGATGAGCGTTCTGCGGTTCGACAATGTCAGCAAACAGTACGCCGGCGGCCACGCGGCGCTGGTGGACGTCAGCTTCGAGGTCGAGGAGGGCGAGATGCTGTTCGTCACCGGCCATTCCGGTGCCGGCAAGAGCACCCTGCTCAAGCTGATCCACCTGAGCGAGCGGCCCTCGCGCGGCGCGGTGCTGTTCGGCGAGCGCAACCTGCTGAAGGTACGCGGCCGCCGCGTGCCCCTGCACCGGCGCGAGGTTGGCGCGGTCTACCAGGACCACCGTCTGCTCACCGACCGCAGCATCGCCGAGAACGTCGCCCTGCCGCTGATCCTGCGCGGCACCCGTCGCGCCGAGATCGGCAAGCGCGTGCGCTCGGTGCTCGAGCGCATGGGCCTGGGCCACCGCGAGAAGGCGCTGCCCTCGCAGCTGTCGGCCGGCGAGCAGCAGCGCGTCGGGATCGCCCGGGCGATGGTTGGCGAACCGCGGCTGCTGGTCGCTGACGAACCGACCGGCAATCTCGACCCGACCCTGGCCGCGGAAATCATGCAGCTGTTCGCCGAACTGCCGGCGCGTGGCACCAGCGTGCTGGTGGTCAGCCACGACCTGGCCCTGCTCAAGCAGATGCGCAAGCGCGTGCTGATCCTGGACCACGGCCGCCTGATCGACGACATCTCGCCGCAGGACCTGGCCGAATGAGCGCGCGCAACGCCGGCGCCGCGGCGCCCTCGCGGCTGGGCGTGTGGTGGGACCACCACCTGCACAGCATCGTCTACAGCCTCGGCCGCGCCATGCGCAAGCCGTGGGCGACGCTGCTGACCATGGCGGTGATGGCGCTGGCGCTGACCCTGCCGCTGGGCCTGTCGATCGCCCTGGACAACCTCAAGCAGTTCGCCGGCAGCGTGCAGCAGTCGCGCGACATCAACGTGTTCCTGAAGACCGACGTCGACGCCGCCGCGGCGCAGGCGCTGGCGCAGACCCTGCGCGGCCGTGGCGATGTGGCCGCGGTGACGCTGCGCACCCCCGCCGAAGGCATGGCCGAGCTGCGCGACAGCGCTGGCCTGGGCGAGGCGCTGGACGCGCTGCAGGACAACCCGCTGCCGACGCTGCTGATCGTCACTCCCGCCGCGGCCGACGACACCCCGCTGGCGACCGCGCTGACCGCGCTGCCGCAGGCCGACCTGGTCCAGCACGACGCGCTGTGGCGCAAGCGCCTGGACGGCTGGCTGCATTTCGGCGAACGCCTGGTGCAGGTGCTGTCGCTGCTGCTCGGCGCCGGTGCGGTACTGGTGGTCGGCAACACGGTGCGCCTGGACATCCAGTCGCGACGCGAGGAGATCGGCGTGCTGCAGCTGCTCGGCGCCAGCGACGGTTTCATCCGCCGCCCGTTCCTGTACCTGGGCGCCTGGTACGGTTTCGGCGCCGGAGTGCTGGCGCTGGGCCTGCTCGCCGCCTCCGGCATGGCCCTGGGCCAGCCGCTGGCGGCACTGGCCGACAGCTACGGTAGCCACTTCGTGTTGCACGGGCTGGACGCGCTGCACGCCGGCTTCGTGCTGCTCGGCACCCTGCTGCTGGGCTGGCTCGGCGCCTGGTTGGTGACCGGTCACTTCCTGCGCCAGACGCGGCCCACCGACACCTGAGGCGCACATGGCCGGGCACGAGCTCAAGCATCTGATCAGCGCCGCCCCCCGGGTGATGGTGGTCGATGGCTCGAAGCTGGTGCGCAAGCTGATCGCCGACGTGCTGCATCGCGAACTGCCCGACGTGACCGTGGTCGGCTGCGCCAGCATCGCCGAGGCGCGCGCCGCACTGGAGGCCGGCCCGGTCGATCTGGTCACCACCTCGCTGGGGCTGCCCGACGGCGACGGCCTGACCCTGGCCCGCAGCGTGCGCGAAGCCGCCGGCCAGGCCTACGTGCCGGTGATCGTGGTCTCCGGCGACGCCCAGCAGCACCTGGTCGAGCGCCGCTTCACCGAGTACGTCACCGACTATTTCGACAAGGCGCTCGGCCACGAGGCGCTGGCCACCTTCATCCGCGGCTACGTGCAGCCGCAGCCGGTGGCCGGCGCCACCGTCCTCTACGTCGAGGACAGCCGGGTGGTGGCCGAAGCCACCAAGCGCATGCTCGAGCGCCAGCAGCTGCACGTGGTGCACGTGCTCAGCGCCGAGGACGCCTTCGCCCTGCTGACCGCCGAGTCGCTGGGCCGCACCACCCGCCGTATCGACCTGGTGCTGACCGACGTCACCTTGAAAGGCGAGCTCAACGGCCGCGACGTGGTCCAGCGCATCCGCGTCGACTTCGCCTACGGCAAGCGGCGCATGCCGGTGCTGGTGATGACCGGCGACAGCAATCCGCACACCCAGTCCGAGCTGCTGCGCGCCGGCGCCAACGACCTGGTGCAGAAACCGATCGAAGAGCGCCTGCTGGTCACCAAGGTGCTGTTCCAGTTGCGCCTGGCGCGGCTCGACGAGATCGCGGTGACCTTCTGACCGATGTGATGTCCCGAGCCTGGAAGCGATGAGCAACAACGAAGACGAAAGCCGGATCCAGCTGGAGCCGTCATGGAAGGCGCAGGTCGGCGACTGGCTGCTGCGTCCGGAGATGCGCGAGTTGGCCACCTTCCTGCGCCAGCGCAAGGCCGCCGGTGCGCGGGTGTTCCCGCCGGGGCGGCAGATCTTCGCCGCCTTCGACGCCACCCCGTTCGAAAAGGTGGAGGTGGTGATCCTCGGCCAGGACCCGTACCACGGCTACGGCCAGGCGCACGGGCTGTGCTTCTCGGTGCTGCCGGGGGTGCCGGTGCCGCCGTCGCTGCTGAACATCTACAAGGAGATCGAGGACGACCAGGGCATCCGCCGTCCCGACCATGGCTGCCTGCTGCCCTGGGCGCAGCGCGGCGTGCTGCTGCTCAACGCGGTGCTGACGGTAGAGGAGGGCCGCGCCGGCGCCCATCAGGGCAAGGGCTGGGAGGGCTTCACCGACCACGTCGTGGAGACCCTCAACCGCGAGCGCGAGGGTCTGGTGTTCCTGCTCTGGGGCAGCTATGCCCAGGCCAAGGGCAAGGTCATCGATACCCGCCGCCACCGCGTGCTGAAGGCGCCGCACCCCTCGCCGCTGTCGGCGCACCGCGGCTTCCTCGGCTGCAAGCATTTCTCCGCGGCCAATGAGTACTTGAAGCGCCGCGGCGCCGCCCCCATCGACTGGAGTCTGCCGCCGCGCGCAGAGCTGGAAGCGGCGCTGGGCGGCGCCTGAACCGCGGTTGGACAGGGCGACGCTGTCGCCTGACGTGGACGCCATTTTCGCGAACCGGCTGCTACTTTTGCGGTCAGAGAACGGGATGACGATGCGTCCCGATTGTTTCAGTGGCTTGTGATGCAGTGTCATTCCTGATTCATATGTTGCATAAACAGAACACAGGAACTTTTTACTGTACCCAGCAGTCCAATTAGTAGACTGCTAAGATGAGCCCTATGAGCCAGACGCTTACTTCCAACGCATTGGTTGCCAACAACCTCCCGATCCCCAGTCCGCTCGGTTCGCTGGATGCCTATATCGGCGCCGTGCATCAGATCCCGGTGCTGACGTCCGACGAGGAACGTGCACTGGCGGTGCGATATCGCGACCAGGAAGACCTGGACGCGGCCCGCGAACTGGTCCATTCCCACCTGCGCTTCGTGGTGCACGTGGCCCGCGGCTACAACGGCTACGGCCTGCCGCTGGGCGACCTGGTCCAGGAAGGCAACATCGGCCTGATGAAGGCGGTCAAGCGTTTCGACCCGGACATGGGCGTGCGCCTGGTCAGCTTCGCGGTGCACTGGATCCGTGCCGAAATGCACGAGTACATCCTGAAGAACTGGCGCATCGTCAAGGTCGCCACGACCAAAGCGCAGCGCAAGCTGTTCTTCAACCTGCGCAAGTCCAAGACCCGCCTGGGCTGGATGAACGCGGCCGAGGTCACCGCCGTGGCCAAGGACCTCAACGTGTCCGAGCGCGAGGTGCTGGAGATGGAGTCGCGCCTGTCCGGTCGCGACATCGGTTTCGATGCGCCGTCCGACGAGGACGACGACCACGCACCGCCGTCGCCGGCCGCGTATCTGATGGCCAACGAGGAAGATCCCTCGCAGGCCTACGAACGCGCCGACAGCGAGGACAACCAGCTGCAGCTGCTGCGTGAAGGCCTGGCGGAACTGGATGCGCGTTCGCGCGACATCATCAAGCGCCGCTGGCTGGATGCCGACAGCAAGATCACCCTGCAGGAACTGGCCGACGAGTACGGCGTGTCGGCCGAGCGCATCCGCCAGATCGAGGCGAACGCGCTGAAGAAGATGAAGGCGCTGTTCGTCGCCTGAGTCGCCTGCGGCGAGCGATTGCAACGTGCGAAAAGGCCCGGCATTGCCGGGCCTTTTTCTTGTCCTGGGCTGCCCGCGGATTGGCGACTGCCGGCTGCGGAAGTCCTTCCGCACGCCGCTGGATCACGACTCCGGCGGACGCGCCACCGGCAGGTGCCAGCCGTAGCGGATCGCCATGAAGCGCAGGCCGAAGCACAGCACCGCACCCACCCCCAGGCCCCAGGGCTGCGGCAGGTGCAGCACCTGCGCCGCGGCCACCACGCCGCCGCCGAGCAGCGCCGCCACCGCGTACAGCTCGGCCTGCAACACCACCGGCGTGCGCGCCACCAGCAGGTCGCGGACGATGCCGCCGCCGATGCCGCTGAGCATGCCCAGCAGCGGCGCGCTGAGCGGGCCCAGGCCGAACGCCAGCGCCTTGCTGGTGCCGTAGACCGCGAACAGCGCCAGGCCCATCGCGTCGAAGATCTGCACCGGATTGCGCAGGCGCTCGACCGTGTGGTGGCTGTAGAAAGCCAGCAGCCCGGCCAGGCAGGCGACGCCGAGATAGCGCACGTCGGCCAGCGCCGCCGGCGGGGTGGCGCCGATCAGCACGTCGCGGGCGATGCCGCCGGAGACCGCGGCCGCGCACGACAGCACCAGCACCCCGAACAGGTCCAGGCGGTGGCGCACGCCGACGGTGGCGCCGCTGATCGCGAACACGAAGGTGCCCAGCAGGTCGAGCAGGAACAGGAAGGTGGCCAAAACGGCACTGCGCTGCAGCAAAAAGGCCGGCTAGGATCGCAGCCCGGCCTTGCAGTGTCACCTGTCCACGGGCGGTGCGGGCTGCGCCTGCGTGTCCTCCGCCGCGGGCGGGTCGCCGAGGATGATGCGCGCGGCGCGCTGGTAGCTCCAGTACGCCCAGGCCCAGTTGAGCAGCACCACCACGCGGTTGCGGAAGCCGATCAGGAAGAACACGTGCGCGGCCAGCCAGAACCACCAGGCCAGCACCCCGGAGAGCTGCAGCCGGCCCAGGTGCACGATCGCGGCCATGCGCCCGATGGTGGCCAGGTTGCCGTAGTCGGCATAGCGGAACGGCACGCTGGCGGTGTCGCCGCGCAGCCGCTGGCGCAGGGTGTCGGCGACGTGCCGGCCCATCTGCTTGGCGGCCGGTGCCACCCCGGGAACCGGGCGGCCGTCGGCCTGCTGCAGCGCGGCCAGGTCGCCGGCCACGAACAGCTCCGGATGGCCGGGCACGCTCAGGTCCGGCTGCACCTGCACGCGGCCGCTGCGGTCCAGCGGCGTCTGCAGGGTCTTCGCCAGCGGCGAGGCGGCCACGCCGGCGGCCCAGACCACGGTCCGCGCCGGCACGAAGGCGTCGCCAAGGCGATAACCATGGGCGTCGATGTCGGCGACCGGCACCCCGGTCAGCACGTCCACGCCGAGCTTCTCCAGCTGTTTCTGCGCCTTGGCCGAGAGGTGTTCGGGGAACGAGGACAGCACCCGCGGGCCGGCCTCGATCAGCCGCACCCGCGCCTCGGCCGGGTCGATGCGGCGGAACTCGTGCTTCAGCGTGTGCCGCGCGATCTCCGCCAGGGTGCCGGCCAGCTCGACCCCGGTGGGGCCGCCGCCGACGATGGCGAAGCTGAGCCAGGCCGCGCGCGCGGCGGGGTCGGTTTCCGCCTCGGCACGTTCGAACGCCAGCAGCAGGTGCCGGCGCAACTGCAGGGCATCGTCCAGGGTCTTCAGGCCGGGTGCGTGCGCGGCCCAGTCGTCGTGGCCGAAATAGGCGTGGGTGGCGCCGGTGGCGACCAGCAGGTAGTCGTAGGCCAGCGCCTGCCCATCGGCCAGGCGCACTTGCCGCGCCTGCTTGTCGATGTCGACGACTTCCCCAAGGCGCACCTCGACGTTGTCCTGGTGGCGCAGGATCTGCCGCAGCGGCGCGGCGATGTCCGGCGCCGACAAGCCGGCGGTGGCGACCTGGTACAGCAGCGGCTGGAACAGGTGATGGTTGCGGCGGTCGATCAGGGTGATGCGCAGCGGCGTCCTGGCCAGGGCGCGGGTGGCCCACAAGCCGGCGAAGCCACCGCCGACCACGATCAGGTGCGGCACGGGTGTGTCGTTCATGCAGGACTCCAGGAGCGGGAGAAAGAGGAGAGCGTCCGGTATCGGCGCGGCGGTCGCCTCGCAGTCGCGCGCGCACCGATCCGCCGGAACGCGCGCTGCCGAAAAGGCGCTGCGCGCTCGTCGAGGGCCGGACCTGCATGTCCGTATAGTAGCGCGATGCCAAGCGCGGTCAGCGACAGGGAGGACGCACGCTCATGCCAGCGACAGTGAAGCCGCGCGCATCGGCGCCGCCGCCGGCGCCGCTGCCGTCGCGCTGGCGCAGCCTGCTGTTCTGGGCCAAGACCCGTGCGCTGCAACTGCGCCGTGCGCTGCACGATCTGCGCGACGGTCCGCGCCGGCATCGCCGCGATGCCGGCCTGGCGATCGCCGACGGCACCTGTGCCGAATCCGTCACCGCGCTGTGGCCCGACAGCGAGGAGACCGCACCGCAGCTGGTGGCCGGCAAGATCCACAACCTGCGCCTGGCCGCGCGTGCGCTGCACGGCGTGGAGGTGCCGGCCGGGGCGACCTTCGGTTTCTGGCGCCAGCTCGGCCGCGCCACCCGCCGCCGCGGCTTCGTCGCCGGCCGCGAACTGCGCGAGGGCTGCCTGGTGCCGTCGATCGGTGGCGGCCTGTGCCAGGTGTCCAATGCGATCTACGACGCGGCGCTGCGGCAGGGCCTGGAGATCGTCGAGCGGCACCGCCACACCCAGGTGATTGCTGGCTCCCTGGCCGAGCGCGACCGCGACGCGGTGGTGTTCTGGAACTACGTGGACCTGCGCCTGCGCGCCGCCGCGCCGTGGCGGCTGGAGGTGTGGCTGGACGGCGAAGCGCTGCATGTGCGCATCCGTGGCGGTGCCGTGGCGCCGGCGGCGTTGCCGTTGCCGCCGCTGCAGCGACCTACCGCGCCGGCCGGTGTCGACGCCGCCAACGACTGCACCCGCTGCGGCCGCAGTGCCTGCCATCGCCATGTGCCAGCGGTGCCCGATGGGCTGCACCGCACCTGGCTGGTCGATGAGGACTGGCCGGAGTTCGCCACGGACCGCCGACGCCGGCAGCAACCCGGCGACCGCGTGCTGGCGCTGCCGCGGACCAGCGTCGCGGCCTTGCGCGCGGCGCTGCTGAGGCGCTGGTGGTTGTGGCGCGGCATGCCGTTGCCGCAGGCGCGCCAGCGCGCGCAGCGCATCCGCCTGCAGGCGCTGCGGCGGCGCCTGGGCGCGCGCGATGTCGACCTGGTGGTGCCGCAGAGCCTGTTGCCGGAGCTATGGCTGGCCGGCGAGTTGCAGGGCCGGCGCTGGGACGTGTACATGACCGCCTTGCCGATGCATCTGCTGCAGGCGCGCCTGGACGTGGCCGCGCAGCGGCATCCGCACAGTCCCACCCTGCGCGATTTCCGCGCCGATCCGGCGCTGGTCGCCGCCGAGCGTGCGGCACTGGCGCAGGCGCGGCACTGGATCACGCCGCATCGCGAACTGCTGGCGCTGGCCGGCAGCCGTGGCCTCGCGCTGGAATGGCAACGGCCGGCGCTCCCGGCAGCCGCGGCGGAGCATGCGGCCATCACGGCGGACGCCGTACCGCGGGTACTGCTGGCGGCCTCGGCGCTGGCGCGCAAGGGCGCCTACGAACTGCGTGAGGCGGTGCGTGATTTGCCGCTGGTGTTGCTGCTGCCGCCCGGTGCGCAGGAGACGCCGGACTTCTGGAGCGGCATCGCGGTGCAGCGGGTCGCGTCGATGGCCGAAGGCGTGCACGCTGCTTGCCTGGTGCTGCTGCCGGCGTGGATCGAGCAACAGCCGCGCGGCCTGTTGCTGGCCATGGCGCTGGGCAAACCGGTGATCGCCACCGCCGCCTGCGGCCTGTCCGCGGACGCTGGCGCGTGGCGCTGCGTGGAGGCCGGCGACAGTGCTGCGCTGCGCGCGCAGGTGATCGACGCCTTGGGTCTGGCGGGCTGAGCAACGCACGAGGTGTCACGGCCGCTGGCGCGTTGCCCGCCTGCCTCGCTACGCGTCAAGCGGATGCGCTGTTCCTCTAGAGCGGCTCCGGGGGGAATACGGGTGGTGTCGCGATACGCGCCATTGCCTCATGCCTCGTAACAGCGGCTTCAACCGCGACGAAGCACTCCCGGTAACGCCTCATCGCGGCTGAAGTCGCTTCTACGGCATTGGACAGCGCGTCGGTTCTGCCGAGCTGCCACCACTCGCCGCCTCAGTACAGATCCTGCGGATCCACATCCAGCGACCAGCGCACCCGCCGTGCCTGCGGCAGCGCGTGGATCGCCGGCACCGCCGCGTCCAGCAACGCGTGCAGCGCGCGCCGCGTGTTGGCCGACAGCAGCAACTGGGTGCGCTGGAAACCGGCGCGGCGCGGCATCGGCGCCGGCATCGGGCCGAAGCGCTGCACCTCGTCCTGCACCGGCAGCAGTGCGCGTACCGCGGCGAGGAAGGCGTTGGCGTGTTCGACCTGCTTGGCCTCGGCACGCAGCAGCGCCAGGTGCGCGAACGGCGGGAAGCCGGCGGCCTCGCGTTGCTCCAGTTCCGCGGCGGCGAAGGCGTGGTAGCCGCCGTGCACCAGGGTCTGCAGCAGCGGATGCGCGGGGTGGTGGGTCTGCAGCCAGACCTCGCCCGGGCGCGCGGCGCGGCCAGCGCGCCCGGCGACCTGGATCAGCTGCTGCGCAAGCTTCTCGCTGGCGCGGAAATCGGCCGAGAACAGGCCTTCGTCGATGCCCACCACCACCACCCGGCTCAATTGCGGCAGGTCGTGGCCCTTGGCCAGGATCTGGGTGCCGACCAGGATGCCGGGCGCAGTGCCGAGCGTGGCCAACTGCGTCTCCAGCGCATCGCGGCGCTGGGTGGTGCTGCGGTCAATGCGCAGCACCGGCACGTCCGGGAACGCCTGCACCAGGCGCTCCTCCAGGCGTTCGGTGCCGATGCCCTGCGGCTGCAGGGCCAGGCTGCCGCAGTCCGGGCAGGCCAGCGGCGCCGGCTGGCGCGCGCCGCAGTGGTGGCATTGCAGGCGCCGGCCGCCGGCGTGCACGGTCATCGGTGTGGCGTGCAGCGGGGTGCTGCAGCGCTGGCACGGCGCGGTCCAGCCGCAGTCGTGGCACAGCAGCACCGGCGCATAGCCGCGGCGGTTCTTGAACACCAGCACCTGGCCGCCGTCGGCCAGTGCCGTGCCGATCCCGGCCAGCACCTCGGGCGACAGCCCGTCCTGCAGCGGGCGCTTGCGCACGTCGAGCACGCGCACCGTCGGCGGTCTGGCGTCGCCGGCGCGGCGGGTCAGGCGCAGGTGTGCGTAGCGGCCGCCGCTGGCGTTGTGCAGGCTCTCCAGCGACGGCGTGGCGCTGCCCAGCAGCACCGGCACGTCCAGCGCCTTGCCGCGCACCAAAGCGAAATCGCGGGCGTGGTAGCGGATGCCGTCCTGCTGCTTGTAGCTGCCGTCGTGTTCCTCGTCGACCACGATCAATCCTGCCCGCGGCAGCGGCACGAACACCGCCGAGCGGGTGCCGACCACCACCCGCGCCTCGCCGCGCCAGGCGGCGGCCCAGACCCGGGCGCGTTCGTTGTCGTTGAGCCCCGAATGCAGCGCGTGCACCGGCACCCCCAGGCGGGCGCGGAAGCGGGCCAGGGTCTGCGGGGTCAGGCCGATCTCCGGCACCAGCACCAGCGCCTGGCGCCCGCGCGCCAGACAGGCGGCGATCGCCTGCAGGTAGACCTCGGTCTTGCCGCTGCCGGTCACACCGTCGAGCAGGAACGGGGCGAAGCCGGCGGCGGCGACCACTGCGTCGATGGCCGCCTGCTGCTCGGCGTTGGGCACCGGCCCGGGCTGTGGCTGCGGCGCCGCAGCGCTGGCCGGCACCGCGATGCGCTCGGCGTGGCCGCGCTTGGCCAGCGCGCGCGCGGCGCTGCGCCAGTCGTCCATCGCCTGGTCCAGCCGGTCCTCGTCCATGGCGCCGTCCGCCAGCAGCCCGGCGAAGCGGTGCGGGCGGGTGCCGGCGCGGGCGCGGTGGCTGGCGCCGGCCTCGGTCAGGCGCCAGGCCCAGGCGTGGGTGTCGGGCAGCGGTTCGCCGCGACGCAACGGCACCGGCAGGGCGGTCGCCAGCACCTCGCCTAGCGGCGCATGGCTGTAGCGCGCCAGCCAGCGCAGCGACTCGGCCAGTTCGCCGTGCAGCAGGGGCACCGGGTCCAGCCAGGCCAACGCCGCGCGCAGGCCGCCGGCGTCCTCGACCTGGCCGATCGCCGCCACCACCCCGCTCAGTTCGCGGTTGCCGAACGGCACCTGCACCCGGCGGCCGACGTCGCCGTCGGCGACCGTGCCCCCGGGCGGCGGCAGGTAGTCGAACACCTGCGGCAGCGGCACGGGCAGGGCGACGCGGAGCGTGGCGGCGGGGGAGGGCATCCGCCTAGTCTAGGGCGTGTCACCAATCCCCGAGCATGCCGCGTTGGGTCTGGCAGGCGCGCAGCCGGCGTTGCGGGCGCAGCGCCTAACTGGCCGTCAGGTCAAGCCGCGCGGCGCCGGCTGCGCGCCTGTCAGATCCAACCCGAAGGGCCGCGGTTGCGCACGCCCGTGGCCGCGTCATCGCTCGGGCGTGGACGCACGTCCACTTCCTCGCTCTTCCTTGCCACAGGCACGCGCAATCACGGCGCGGCATGCTCGGGGATCGGTGACACGCCCTAGCGGCCGCCGCAAGGGGGTTCCCGGGTGCCGGGAGTTGCGCGCGATTGCTGCCCGCAAAGTGATAAACCGGTCGTAAATGGCCGCCGCGCTTGGGGAATCGAATTTATCCACATCTGCTGTGGATAAAGCTGTGTATGACGGGCATGCTCCACGCCGTGAAGACGGACTCACAAGCCTCTGCCACGAGTTGGACAAAAAAGCGCCAATCGCATTTATTCTTTTCGAAACAACAACTTGGCCGTGAAACACAGATGCAACATGGTTTCGCGGGGGCTTGACAAGACCTGTCGCAGGCCAATGTCCGGCGCTGTGCACAACCGGCCGTCGCGACAGCCGCGGGTGAGCCGATCGGGACGCCGCTGTCAAGCGCGCGGTGTGGCGGCTGCCTCGTTATCATCGCGCCGATGATGGAGTTCCGATGACCGCCACGTCCCCTTCCGACGGCGTGGCCGCACCGCCCGCCCTGGCCGCGTTCCTGCGCGGCATCGAACGCCGCGCCGCGGTCCTGGCCGACCTGCAGAGCGGCCGGCCCGAACGCGGCATGCCGGCCCTGGCGGCGGCGATGCGGGCCTTCCGCAGCCACGCCGCGGCGCTGCCGATGGCCGACTGGCCGCTGCGGTTCTGGAAGCTGCTCGCTGCGGTGCCCACCCTGCGCCAGGCCGATGCCGCCGACGGTGCCTGGTCGGCGCCGCTGGCGCATCTGCGCAGCCTGCAGCCGGCCGACCGCCTGGCGCTGTTGTTGCGCATCGTCGCCGGGCTGGACGAGCCGCTGGCCGCGCAGGTGCTGCAGCTGACCGCCGAGGACTACCAGCAGGCGCTGGCGCGGGCCTGTCCGCGCGACGCCGGCGGGCGTCCGGATGCGGCCGGCTGGCGCGCGCTGGCCGACGCGGCGCAACAGTGTCTGCGCGATCTGCCGCCGGCGCGGCTGCAGGCCCTGGCGCAACTGCGCGATGCGGCGATCGCCGGGAGCACGGCCTCGCCTGCGCCGGCCAAGGCGCCGGCCCCTGCCGCCGCCGCGGCCGCGGCGCGTCCACGCCGCCGCGACGCGCGCTCGGCCCTGCGCACGCGCCTGGCCGGGGCAGTGATCGCGGTGGTGGTCCTGGCCCTGGTCGGGACGGTGTTCTGGGACCGCCTGCCCTGGCATCGGTCCCGCGCCGCGACCGCGGCCGGTGGCAGCGACGCGAGCCTGGCGCTGGGCGATACCGGCCCGGTGCAGGTGGAAGTGCTGCCGCCGGAATCGGACACCGCCAGCGCGCCGCCGCTGCCGGCCGACCCGCCGGCGCCGCTGCCGGAGCCGGCGATCTACGACCTGGATTTCTATGCGTGGTACGCGGCCGGCGCGCCGCCGCCGCGGATCGAGCGCAGCGCGCCCAGCGCCGCCGACCTGGCCGAGGCCGCCGAAGCCCCGCCGGCGGCCACCGTTGCCCCGGCCGTCGCGCCCGCGGCGACCACGCCACCGGCGCTGACCCCGGCGCAACTGCGCGCGCGCCAGGCCGCCTGGGACGCGCTGCCGGCGGCGGCGCAGGCGCGGCTGCGGCAGGTCGCCACGGCCTTCGCCGGCCTGCCGATCGAGCAGCAGCACAGCCTGCATGCGCAGTTCGCCGAGATGGACGCCCTGGAGCGCCACGGCTGGTTGCTCGGCCCGGAACTGGGCGCCGAGTTCTGGGCGCTGCAGCCGCTGCTGGGCTACGTGCCGGAGGCGCAGCGGCAGGCACTGCTGGGCCTGTTGCGCGGTCTGCCCGCGGACCAGCGCGAGCATCTGGCGCTGCTGTCGCAACGCACCCCGCCGCAGGACCGTGCCGCCTTGCGCCGCGACCTGCTGGCGCAGGGCGCCGACAGCCGTGGTGCCTGGCTGAAGCAGCGCGCCGCGCGCTGAACTGCGCGCGGCGCCTGGCGTTGCGTGCACCTGGTCCCGGGCCTCAGGTCCTGGCTTCTCCTGCAGTGATCCGCCGCAGCGGGTAGAATGCCCGGCCTCCGCCACCCGGTGCCGGCGCTGTCTGCGCGGCCGCAGTCGGCGGGATCGCCAGAGTCTTGCAATGTTTTCGTCTTCCACCCCGGCCTCGGTCCGGGGCCGCGAACTGCGCACCACCGCGCAGCTCGCCCTGCCGCTGGTCCTGGGGCACGTCTCCACCGGCCTGATCAGCTTCGTCGACAACGTGATCGCCGGCCACCACGGCACCCGCACGCTGGCCTCGGTGACGGTCGGCACCGCGCTGCTGTGGCTGCCGATGATGATCCCGATCGGCACCCTGATCGCCCTGACCGCCTCGGTGTCGCAGCTCGACGGCGCCAAGCGCCATGCGCAGATCGGGCCGCTGTTCCGCCAGGCGCTGTGGCTGTCGCTCGGCCTGGGCCTGCTGATGTTCGCGTTCCTCAGCGTGATGCCGATGGCGCTGCCGCAACTGGGCATCGCCGCGGAGATCGTGCCCGGCGCGCGCGACTTCCTGCTTGCGATCCGTTGGGGCGTGCCGGCGCTGGTGCTGTACTTCTGCATGCGCTACCTCAGCGAAGGCATGCACTGGACCCTGCCGACCATGCTGCTCGGCTTCGGCGGCCTGCTGCTGCTGGCGCCGCTCGGCTATGCGCTGACCTTCGGCCTGTGGGGCCTGCGCGAGCACGGCGCCGGTGGCCTGGGCATGGCCTCGGCGATCATGATGTGGGCGCAGGCGCTGTGCTTCGCCATCTACCTGGCGCGGTCCAGGCGCTTTGCGCCGTTGCGCCTGTTCGCGCGGTTCGAGGCGCCGGACCTGCGCGCGATCGTCGGGCTGCTCAAGACCGGGCTGCCGATCGGCGTGACCATCCTGATGGAAGGCGGCCTGTTCATCGTCACCGCGCTGCTGATCGCGCGGCTCGGCGAGGTGCCGGCGGCGGCGCACCAGATCGCGATCAACGTGGCGCAGCTGTGCTTCATGGTGCCGATGGGCGTGGCCGAGGCGACCACGGTGCGGGTCGGCCGCGCCGCCGGTGCCGGCGACGCGGTAGGCGTGCGCGGCGCGGCCTGGGCCGGCTATGCGATCGTGCTCGGCACCCAGGCGCTGTCGGCGCTGGTGCTGCTGGTCGGCCACGACGCCATCGTCGGCGTCTACACCAGCGATCTGGCGGTGGCGGCGCTGGCCTCCACGCTGCTGCTGTACGCGGCCACCTTCCAGTTCCCCGACGGCGTGCAGGTGCTGTCGGCCGGCGCGCTGCGCGGCCTCAAGGACACCCGCGTGCCGATGTTGCTGGCCCTGTGCTCCTACTGGGGCCTGGGCATGCCGCTGGGCGCCGGCCTCGGCCTGTGGCTGGGCTGGGGACCGCAGGGCATGTGGATCGGCCTGATCCTGGGGCTGACCGCGGCGGCGGTGATGATGGGTGCGCGTTTCCGCTGGAGCAGCGCGCGGCTGCTGGCGGCGCCGGCGGCCCCCTGACTTCAGACGCATGTGCGGCGCCTGACGCAGCCGGTATGCTGCGCAGGCGCAAGACGCCTTCCTTTCGGAGCTTTCCATGAACCAACCCGTGCGTCGCAGCCCCGTCGCCAACTTCTTCGTCGGCCTGTGGGATGTGATGAACTTCACCCGCCGGTTGATCTTCAACCTGGTGTTCTTCGGTTTCCTGTTGCTGATCCTGCTGGCGATGGTGTTCGCCATGGCACGCGGCGACGGCGGCAAGGCGCTGCGCGACCGCACCACGCTGCTGATCGCGCCGGAAGGCAAGCTGGTCGAGCAGTTCAGCGCCGACCCGGTCAGCCGCGCGCTGGCCAAGGCGATGAACGACAAGGGCGCGCAGGAGATCCAGTTGCGCGACCTGGTGCGCGCGATCGAGGCGGCCAAGACCGACCCGAAGATCGAGCGCGTGGCGCTGCGCCTGGACAAGCTGCAGCCCAGCGGCTTCGCCTCGATGCGCGAGGTGGAGAAGGCGCTGCAGGACCTGCGCAGCTCCGGCAAGCAGATCGTCGCCTACAGCGACAATCTGAATCAGTGGCAGTACCTGCTGGCCGCGCAGGCCAACGAGGTCTACCTGGACCCGATGGGCTCGATGACCCTGGAAGGCCTGGGCCGCTACCGCCAGTACTTCCGCGAGGGCCTGCAGGACAAGCTCGGCGTGGACGTGCACCTGTTCAAGGTCGGCGAATACAAGTCCGCCGCCGAGCCGTACGTGCTCGACGCGGCCTCGGCGGCGTCCAAGGAAGCCGACCTGTTCTGGATGAACGATGTGTGGCAGCGCTATGTGGCCGACATCGCCAAGGCGCGCAAGCTGGCGCCGGAGCAGATCAACGCCGGCATCGACACCATGCCCGAGGGCGTGGCCGCCGCCGGCGGCGATCTGGCCAAGTTCGCCCTGCAGCAGAAGCTGGTGGACGGCCTGAAGACCCGCGAGGACGTCGAGCAGTTGCTGGCCAAGCGTGGCGTGGCCGACGACGATGCCGACACCGGCTACCGCAACGTCGACCTGGACGGCTACCTGCAGCAGCTGGACCTGCGCCGTTCGCCGGTGGACTCGCGTCCGCAGGTGGCGGTGGTGGTCGCCGCGGGCGAGATCAGCGGCGGCGAACAGCCGGCCGGCCGCATCGGTGGCGAGTCGACCGCGGCGCTGCTGCGCCAGGCGCGCGACGACGACGCGGTCAAGGCGGTGGTGCTGCGCGTGGATTCGCCCGGCGGCGAAGTGTTCGCCTCCGAGCAGATCCGCCGCGAGGTGGTGGCGCTGAAGGCTGCCGGCAAGCCGGTGGTGGTGTCGATGGGCGACCTGGCCGCGTCCGGCGGCTACTGGATCAGCATGAACGCCGATCGCATCTACGCCGACCCGTCGACGATCACCGGCTCGATCGGCATCTTCGGCATGATCCCCAACATCACCCGCACCCTGGACAAGATCGGCGTGCATACCGACGGCGTGGGCACCACCCGTTTCGCCGGCGCCTTCGACATGACCCGGCCGATGGATCCGGCGGTGGGCCAACTGATCCAGTCGGTGATCAACAAGGGCTATGCCGACTTCACCGGCAAGGTCGCGCAGGCGCGCGGCAAGTCGGTCGAGGCCATCGACCAGGTCGCGCGCGGCCGCGTCTGGAGCGGTGCGCAGGCCAAGGAGCGCGGGCTGGTGGACGCGTTCGGCGGCTTCAAGGACGCGGTGGCAGATGCCGCGGCGCGCGCCAAGCTGGGCGGCCCGGACAAGTACCGAGTGCGCTACGTCGAGAAGCCGGCCACGCCGTTCGCGCAGTTCGTCAGCGGGTTCGCCGGCAGCCGCCTGGGCGTGTGGATGCTGAGCGACTCGGCGCTGGGCCATGCCCTGCTGGCGCGCAGCCTGCCGGAACTGGACACCCAGCTGCGCTTCGTCAAGGACGCGGCCGACACCCGTCCGGGCGCACCGGTGAAGGCGCTGGCCTACTGCTTCTGCGGTCTGTAAGCCGGCCCTGCGCCGGCAGCGGCGCGCTCCTGCGAGCGCGTCGCCTGCTTCCTGCAACGCCGGCCCCCGTGGCCGGCGTTGTTCATTGCGCGGTCGCGGCGTCGAGCGCGGCGTTCTGCGCGGCCGCGGCGTGGTCGAGCGTGGCCTGGGTCTGCCTGGCGCGATCCAGCGGCTGGGCGATGGCGCTGCGCAATGCGCTGGCCTTCGGTGGTGGCGGCGCATCGGGCGGTTGCGGCGGTGCCGGCTTGCATGCGGCCAGCAGTGCGAGCAGCGGCAATGCCAACGTCATCCTGTGCAGTGATGCGGACATGGCGGCGACCTCCTCGAGGGTGGAGGTATCATCCTACGCCTCCCATGTGAGCAGACAGGCACGCGCATGCAGCACCGTTGGCGGCTGGACGGACAGACCGCGCTGATCACTGGCGCCAGCGCCGGCATCGGCCTGGCGATCGCGCGCGAACTGCTCGGGTTCGGCGCCGACCTGCTGCTGGTGGCGCGCGACCTCGACGCGCTGGAAGCGGCGCGCGACGAGTTGCGCGAGGCCTTTCCCGAGCGCGAGATCCTGGCGCTGGCCGCCGACGTCGCCGACGACGAGGACCGCCGCGAGATCCTGGACTGGGTCGAGGACCATGCGGATGGCCTGCACCTGCTGATCAACAACGCCGGCGGCAATGTCAGCAAGGCCGCGGTGGACTACACCGAGGACGAATGGCGCGGCATCTTCGAGACCAACCTGTTCTCCGCGTTCGAACTGTCGCGCTACGCGCATCCGCTGCTGGCGCAGCATGCGGCCTCGGCGATCGTCAACGTCGGCAGCGTGTCGGGACTGACCCACGTGCGCAGCGGCGCGCCTTACGGCATGACCAAGGCAGCGCTGCACCAGCTCACCCGCAACCTCGCCGCCGAATGGGCCGAGGACGGCATCCGGGTCAATGCGGTGGCGCCTTGGTACATCCGCACCCGCCGCACCTCCGGTCCGCTGTCGGACCCGGACTACTACGAGCAGGTGATCGAGCGCACGCCGATGCGCCGCATCGGCGAACCGGAGGAAGTGGCGGCAGCGGTCGGCTTCCTGTGCCTGCCGGCGGCCAGTTACATCACCGGCGAATGCATCGCGGTGGATGGGGGGTTCTTGCGTTACGGGTTCTAGCGGCTGTGCGCGGCCGCGTGCGCCGGACGCCGGCCGAAAGGCGCAGTGCAGCCAGGCCCCGGGCGTATGTCGTCGGGACTGAAGTCCCTCCCACAAGGTGGGTGCGCGCTTACTGCGGTGGATCGGTTGCGGGGTAATCCGTAGGAGCAGCTTCAGCCGCGACCAGGCTTTCCCGATAACGCTCGGTCGCGGCTGAAGCCGCTCCTACTCAACCAGGCGCACCCCACGCGGGAGCGAGATGGATTACGGCGCTGGCTGTTCTGCGCCGCAGTTGCTGGCCTCGAGCAGGTGCTGACGGCGTTCGAACTCCGCGTGCAGCGCTTCGGCATGCTCGGGCACGGCGAAGCGCCAGTGCGTCTCGGCTTCGGCCACGTAATTCTTCCAGGCATCGCACAGCTGCTCGGCGGGCAGCGGCTGGCACTGGTCGCGCAGCACTTCGCAGGCGCTGCCGCCGGCCTGGTTGGGGCCACCGTCCAGGTCCGTCGTGTGCAGTGGTACGCAACGCGGCGGCGGTTCGGCGGCCTCGCCGATGTAAGACGATTGCTCGCGGGTTGTACAGGTGTACAGCGATGGCGGGGGCAGCTTTGGAGGCGGTGGCGGTGTCGGTTGCGGTGCAGCTGCCGCGGTGTCGGCCGTGGCCGGCGCGTCCGCAGGCGTGGCATCGTTCGCGGCGCTCGCCGGTGGCGACGATGGCGCAGGCTTGGCCACGAGCGTGGTCGGCAGTGCGGCGCTGCTGACGCCCTGCATGATTTTCTTCTGCTGGCGCATGCCCTTGGGACAGGGCTGGTTCTGGATGGTCAGGTTGTCCTGCGCGTCGGTGCAGCGATAGAACACCACCGGTTCGGCGCGCGCGGCGCCGGCACAGGTCAGCACCACGGCGAGGCAGAGTGCGCGCCGCATCAGCTGCCGCCGCAGTCGCGCGCCAGACGCGCATCGATGCCGCGCTGCTCGGTTTCCATTGCGCGGCGCTCGCTCTGCAGCGCGCTGTTGTAGCGACGGATCAGCTCCCAGCGACGGTCGCTCAGGCGCGCGCAGACTTCCTGCTCGGGCAGCGCGGTGCAGGTGTCGCGGATCATCGTGCTGCCGGCCGGCACGATCACGCCGGCGCCGGCGGCCACCCCTGGCGGCGGTGGACCGGGCGGGCGCGGGCCGCCGGGCGGAGGCGGTCCCGGCGGGCCGGGCGAGCGACCATCGGGGCCGCGCCCGGATGGCCGTGCGTACGGGCCCTCGGCGTAGCCATAAGCCCACAGCGGCACCCAGCGCGGATTGCCGGCGTTGTCGTCGCTGGTGTAGCGCGCGCCTTCCGGGGTGACGCACTCGTACATCGGCTGCGCAGGCTGCACGGTGACGATGCGGAGTTCGCGCTGCGGCAGCGGCGCCGGCGAGGCCTGCGTGCGAGCCGGATCGGTGCTGATGGTGGTGGTCGGCCGCGGCGGCGGATCGCGCGGACGCTGCATGTCCAGCACCTGCTGCTGGCGCGCGTTCTCGCAGGGGGCGTTCTGCAGACTGACCGCGCCGGAAGCGGCGATGCAGCGATAGATGCGCACCGACGCATTGCTGCCGTCGCTGCTGACCGTCTGCGTCTGTTGCGCCCAGCCGGCACCGATCCAGGGCGACAGGCTCAGCAGCAGCAATGGGCGGAGAAGGAGGCGCATGCGCGCATCTTGCGCGCCTTGGGCAGCCAGGGAAAGGGTGGTGGGTGTGCGTGATTCAGGGCGCGTGGCGTCGCGGCAGTGCTGCCGTGTTGATCTGTCGCTGCGAGGCTTCGCCCGTACCCTCATCCGCCCCTGCGGGGCACCTTCTCCCGGTGGGAGAAGGGAGAAGCCAAAGCCCCTCTCCCGCCGGGAGAGGGGTTGGGGTGAGGGTCCGGTGCGCGAAGCGCCCGCGTGGTTCCATCGCGCCATTGCCGCCAGACGCCGACGCGGCGGAAGACAGGCGTGCCGCGCCGAAGAGCAGCGCCTCAGGCGCGCAGGATCTCGCCGCTGGCGGCGTCGCGGATCGGGGTGGGCTGGGCCAGGCCGCCGGTGTCGCCGTCGAGCAGGCCGTCGAGGTCGCCCAGCACCAGCGGATCCAGTTCGCTGCGCTGCCGTGCCGGCGGCTCGCCGCCGCGGTTGGCACTGGTCGAGACCAGCGCGCCGCCCCAGGCACGGCACAGGGCGGCCACCAGCGGATGCGCGCTGATCCGCACGGCGATGCCCTGGTGCGCGCCGGTGATCCAGGGCGGCGCGTGCGCGGCGGCGGGCAGGATCCAGGTATGCGGTCCGGGCCAACTGGCCAGCACCGCGGCCAGCCGGTCCGGCGGCAGGGCCGACAGGTCGAGCAACGGGCGCAACGGGTCCAGTTCGGCGGCGACCACGATCAGGCCCTTGTCCACGGGTCGCTGCTTGATCCGCAGCAGGCGGGTCACGGCGGCCTCGTCGTGCGGATCGCAGCCCAGGCCCCACACCGCTTCGGTGGGATAGGCGATCACGCCGCCCTTGCGCAGGAGGGCGACGGCATGGCTCAGGGACAGGTCGGTCATGCGCGCATCATGCGGCACGTCCTCGTCTAAGGACAATGAGGGTCGGTTGGGCAGGACTCGGGATTTTCGCAAGTCTCCGGCCCGCCGCTTTTCTGTGGGAGGGGCTTCAGCCCCGACGCCTTGCCGATAAAGCGTCGGGGCTGAAGCCCCTCCCACAGAAAAACCGGGTTGTCGCGGATCTTCAGGCGCTGAGAGACGCCGTCGGCACCGTGAGAAGGCGGCTCGGCGCCCGCGCTCGTACTATTCGAGGGGGTGCATCGGGCCGCCCTGGGCCATCAGCAGAGCGGCTCAGCCGCCCTTGGCCATGGTCTTCTTCGCCGCCTTCTTCACCGTTTTCTTGGCGGTTTTCTTCGCGGCCTTCTTGACCGCCTTCTTCGCCGCCGGCTTGGCCGGGGCGTCGGCCGCGGCCTTCTTCGCCGCGCTCTTCTTCGGCGCGGCTTCCTTCTTGGCGGCGGCCTTCTTGGCGCCGAAGCCCTTGCGCACCGGCTTGCCGGTTTCCTCCAGCAGCTTCTGCACTTCGTCCAGGCTCAACGAGGCGGGCTCGCGATCCTTGGGGATCTTGCCGTTGAGCTTGCCGTCGCTGATGTACGGGCCGAAGCGGCCGTTGAGTACCTGGATGTCGCTGCCGGGAAATTCCTTGATGATGCGGTTGCGCGCGATCTCTTCCTTCTCCTCGATCAGGAACACCGCACGGGCCAGATCGATGGTGTAGGGATCGTCTTCCTTCTTCAGCGAGGCGTAGACGCTGCCGCGCTTGGCGAACGGGCCGAAGCGGCCGATGCCGACGCTGACCTCCTCGCCCTGGTCCTGGCCGAGGCTGCGCGGCATCAGGAACAGCTCCAGCGCCTCCTCCAGGGTGATGGTGTGCATGCTCTGGCCGGGACGCAGCGACGCGAACTTGGGCTTGTCCTCGGCGTCCTCCGCGGTGCTGCCGATCGCCGCGTACGGCCCGAAGCGGCCCAGGCGCACGCTCACCGGCTTGCCGGTCTTGGGGTCGGTGCCCAGCTCGCGCGCACCGCTGGCTTCGGCGCGGTCGACCGATTCCTTCTTGTCCTCGACCAGTTCCTTGAACGGTTCCCAGAAGCGCGACATCAGCGGGATCCACTCCTCCTCGCCGCGCGAGACCGCGTCCAGCTCGTCTTCGAGCTTGGCGGTGAAGTCGTAGTCCACGTACTGGGTGAAGTGGCTGGACAGGAACTTGGACACCGCGCGGCCGACGTCGGACGGGCGGAAGCTGCGGCCTTCCATCTCCACGTACTTGCGGAACAGCAGGGTCTGGATGATCGAGGCGTAGGTCGAGGGACGGCCGATGCCGTACTCTTCCAGCGCTTTCACCAGCGCCGCTTCGGTGAAGCGCGGCGGCGGCTGGGTGAAGTGCTGCTCGGCCAGGATGCGTTCCAGCGGCACGCGGTCGCCGGGCTTCATCGCCGGCAGCTTGCGGCCTTCGTCCTCGTCCTCGGCGCTCTTGTTGTCCTTGCCTTCCTCGTACACGGCCAGGAAGCCGGGGACCACCACGGTGGTACCGCTGGCGCGGAACACGTGTTCGCTGCCGGCCGACAGGTCGACGCTGACGGTGTTGAGCGTGGCCGGGATCATCTGGCAGGCCACCGCACGCTTCCAGATCAGCTCGTACAGCTTGCGCTCGTCGTCGGTCAGGAAGCGCGCCACCTGCGACGGGGTACGCAACGCCGAGGTCGGACGCACCGCTTCGTGCGCTTCCTGGGCGTTCTTGGACTTGGTCTGGTAGGTGTTGGGCTGGTCCGGCAGCGAGGCGATGCCGTAGTCGCGGGCGATCACGTCGCGGATCTCGGCCAGTGCGTCCTGCGACAGGTTGACCGAGTCGGTACGCATGTACGAGATCAGGCCGACCGTGCCTTCGTCGCCGATCGCCACGCCTTCGTACAGCTTCTGCGCCACCTGCATGGTCTTGCGGGTGGTGAAGCCGAGCTTGCGCGAGGCTTCCTGCTGCAGCGTGGAGGTGGTGAACGGCGGCGCCGGGCGGCGCTTGCGCTCCTTGCTGGCGACGTCGGTGACGTGCAGCGCGCCCTGCGCGGCCTGCTGGATGCGCAGGCGCGCAGATTCGGCGGTGTCGCCGTCGGTGATGGTGAACTGCTCGAACTTCTGCCCGTCGAGCTTGATCAGCTTGGCGTTGAAGTGCTGCGAGGGATGCGCGCAGTCGGCGGCGATGGACCAGTACTCGCGGGCGATGAAGGCTTCGATCTCCTCCTCGCGCTCGACGATCATGCGCAGCGCCGGCGACTGCACGCGGCCGGCGGACAGGCCGCGCTGCACCTTGCGCCACAGCACCGGCGACAGGTTGAAGCCGACCAGGTAGTCCAGCGCGCGGCGGGCCTGCTGCGCATCGACCAGGTCGCCGGCGATCTGGCGCGGTTGCGCCATCGCTTCCTTGATCGCGCGCGGGGTGATCTCGGTGAACACCACCCGGTGCAGCGGCTTGCCCTTGAGCAGCCCGCGCTCCTGCAGGATCTCGGCGATGTGCCAGCTGATCGCCTCGCCCTCGCGGTCCGGGTCGGTCGCCAGGTAGATGTCTTCGGCCGCCTTGGCCGCCTTGGCGATGGCCTCCACGTGCTTCTCGTTCTTGTCGATCAGCGCGTAGCGCATCGCGAAGCCGTCGTCCGGATCCACTGCGCCTTCCTTCGGGATCAGGTCGCGCACGTGCCCATACGAGGCCAGGACGTGGAAATCCTTGCCGAGGTATTTGTTGATCGTCTTGGCCTTGGCGGGCGATTCGACGATGAGCAGGTGCTTGGACATGGCGGGTCGGGCTTCGATGGGCGTGGGCGGACGCCCTGGGGGCGGTAGGGTGGCGCAATTGCTCCGGTTAGTGAAGCGTTGCGGTCTCGCAGAGAAGCCGACGCCCGGGATGGAACCCCCGGGCGTTCAGCTACGGCGCTTATTTATTAGTGGGCATGTCCGGCGCCCGCTGTCAAGCCGGCGCCCGCCGGCCGGGCAGGCGCGCAGGCGGCAGCGGGGTTCCCGGAGCCCGCCGGACTCAGTGCCAGCCGCCCTTGGCGGCCACGCCGATCGCCAGCGCCACCACCAGCAGCGCCGCCGCCGACAGCAGGCCGAACAGGGCCAGGATCACCACCGTGACCGTGCCCAGCTTGCGCTGCTGCCATTCCGGGTGGTCGGTGTAGGCCCACTTGTCCACCACCAGGGTGTCGCAGAGCATGTCGTGCAGGGCCTGCTTGCGCTCGGTGAAGGCCGCCATCAGCAGGCCGATGCCCAGGGTCAGGCTGCTCAGCATGAAGCCGAAGTAGCGGCCCACGCCGCGGGACACGGTGATGCGGCTGCCGTCGGTGCGCACCACCTTGATGCCGACCGCCATCTTGCCCAGCGTGGCCTGCTTGGTGGAGGCGTGGAACAGGCCGTAGTACAGCGCCGCGATCGCCATCGGCAGCAGGTACAGCAGGAGCAGCATGACGATGCCCGCGGCAGTGCTGAAGTCCGGCTGCTTGCCGAAGCCGGTGATCCCGAAGAAGCCCAGCATCACCACGAACTGGATCACGTTGGCGACGATGCCGACCAAGAACGCGTCGATCAGGTAGGCGGCCACGCGTTTCCAGAAACCGGCCTGCACCACCTCGCCGCCGCCGACCACCCGCGCGCCACCGTCGAGCACGGCGCTGGGCGCCGCGTAGGGCGACGCCGCCACGGCCGGCGCGGGCGCGGTCCAGGCGTCGGGGACGGTCGCGGCCGGGGGCGGAGGAGGAGTCTCTCCATCAACCTCGATCGGGGCAATCGCCGGCGCCGGCGCCTGGGTCAGGCCGAGTTCGTCGACGAACTCGGCCAGGGTGCGCCATTCGCTCAGGCCCTCGCGCCAGACCAGGGTGGACAATCCGATCTCGCCGCGCTGGAAGCGCTGCTGCAGGTCGGCGGCCGCTAGCGGCCCATGGCGCTGCTGCGCTGCGTCGGCGTAGTACCACTCAGTCATTCTGTTCCCCGGGAGTTGCAGTCGAAAACGGTGCGCCGGTCAGCCGCCGCGGCAGTGGACCGGCAGAACGCGGTCGTCCAGGTCGGAGCTGCAGCTCCAGGCGGACGTGCGCTCATCGTAGTCCAGCCACAGCGCTTTGCCATCCAGGCGCTTGTGGTCGGGCAGGTGCAGGGTGGCTTCCAGGCCGCAGTGGCCGTTGTCGAAGCGGCCGACCCTCACCTGCGCGATGGTGTCGCCGGCATAGCTCTGCGGTGCGCCGAAGCCGGTGTCGCCGTTGACCGCGCAGCGATGCTCCTGCGCATTGAAGGCGGCGATCTGGTCCTTCAGCGGCGCCAGGTGGTCGAGCGCCTGCGCGACCTTCGCGCGTGCCAGGTAGTCTTGGTAGGCGGGCAGGGCGATCGCCGCGGCGATGCCCAGGAACGCCACCAGCAGCACGCCGACGATGGTGCCGATGATGGCCATGATCGCGCAGCCGGACAGGCCGCTGCGCGGCGCGGCGGTGGCAGCGGGGCCTACGGGAGCGGCCGCCTGGAGCGGTGGCGGCAAGGGCGGCGGGGTGGGGGCGTCGGGCAGGCCCAGTTCGGCGGCGACCGCGTGCAGCGGCCGCCACTCCGGCAGGCCTTCGCGCCAGACCAGGGTCTCGCGCTGCAGGCGGCCGTCGTGCAGGCGTTCCAGCAGGGCGGACGCCGGCAACGGGCCGTGCCGCTCGCGCGCGGCATCGACGTAGTACCAGATCGCCAATGGGGAAGTGTCTTCGTGCATCCGTGCGCGACCGTCAGCGACTCAGTGAACCGGCTCCGGCTCGTCGACGAACATCTGCGTTTCCATCCACGCGTACGCCGCCTCGGCACCAGGCTGGTTGAACAGCACCATCAGCACCACCCACTTCAGGTCGTCCAGATCCAGTTCGTCCTGATCCAGGGCCATGGCCCGGTCCAGCACCAGCTCGCGCTGGTCGCTGTCGAGGATGCCGTGCTGCTCCAGGAACAGCAGGAAGCCGCGGCATTCCACGTCGAGCTTGTCCAGTTCCGGACCGTGGTAGATGCGGATCGGGCCATCGATGCGCGGCTGCGCCACGGCCGGGCGCTGGTCGGCCAGGGCGTCGAGCCAGTCGAACGCCTTGCTGATCTCGGTGGGGCTGAAACCGGCCTGGATCAGGCCATTCTGGAGGGAGTCGCGATCGCGGACCGGATCCGCGTCTTCGCTGAAATAGTGTTCGAACAGGTACAGCAGGACATCCAGAATGCTCTCTTTCATTGCCCCTCGGCCTGCGTCGCGAGACGCTGTGGAGGTGAAGAAACTAGGGTTTGCGGGTGTAACGACCGCGTTCGACCGCCACGTAGCCATCCAGTTCCATGGCCAGCAGCATGGAGGACGCCGCTGCGGCCGTCAATCCGCTGCGTGCGATCACTGAATCCATACAGATGGGGTCGTGGCCCAGCGCCTGCCACAAGCGCTGGTAGTCGGGGTGGGGGAAGGCCGGTGTGGCCGCGCGCGCGGTGCTGGCTCCCTGTGTGGGGGCGTTCAGGCGCCCGCGCAAGGCGTCGGCCAGTTCGGCGGCCAGGGGCGCGACCCCGGCCAGCACCTCCTCGGCGCTTTCCACCAGCCCGGCGCCGTCGCGGATCAGCCGATGGCAGCCGCGCGCCAGCGGATTGTGGATCGAGCCGGGCAAGGCGAAGACCTCGCGCCCGGCCTCGGCGGCCAGCCGCGCGGTGATCAGCGCGCCGGAGCGGGTGGCCGCCTCGATCACCAGGGTCGCCAGGCTCAGCCCGGCGATGATCCGGTTGCGCGCCGGGAAGTGCCCCGCCCGCGCCGGCGTGCCGGGCGGGTGCTCGCTGACCACCGCGCCGCGTTCGGCGATCTGGCGGTGCAGAGCGGCATGCTGGCGCGGGTAGGCCAGGTCGGGGCCGGTGCCGACCACCGCCACGGTCAGCCCGTCCGCGCGCGACAGCGCGGCCCGATGCGCGGCGGCATCCACGCCGCTGGCCATGCCGCTGGTCACCGCAAAGCCGGCCGCGGCCAGGGCCAGGGCGAAGCCGTAGGCGTTGTCGCGGCCGCCGGCGCTGGGGGCGCGGCTGCCGACCACGGCCACGGCCGGATGCCACAGCACCGTGGGATCGCCGTCCACGTACAGCGCCAGTGGCGGATTGGGCGTGCGCCGCAACAGGGCCGGGTAGTCGGCATCGTGGCAGCCCAGCAGGTGCCGACCTGGTTGCGCCAGCCAGTGCTCGGCGGTGTCCAGCGCGGCGCGGTCGGGCCGCTGCAGCGCGGCGATCTGCGCCGCATCCAGGCCGGCGGCCTGCCAGCCGGCGGGACCGGCGGCCAGCGCCGCGGCCGGGCTGCCGTGTTGCTCCAGCAGTCGTCGGCGTGGGGCGCTGGCGCCGCCGGCCAGCGACAGGTGCAGCAGGGCCGGATCGGTGGGTGCGTGGGTAGGGGCGATGGCCGGACTGGACATGCGCCCAGCCTAGGCCGCAGACGCGGACGGCGCCCTCGGGCGCCGTCTGCAATCGCTGTAGGGGGAGTCCCCAGCCGCGGGTCAGCGCGCGTCCGGGTGCTTGACGTCGTAGCCGATCCGGGTCGGCTTGATGCCGTCCATCACCAGCGCGTAGCTGACCTTGTCGAAGGTGCGGAACACCATCGCGTGCGCGGCGTACTCGTCCGGCAGCGCCACGGTGCCGCTACCGCCGGTGAAGCCGTCGTCGGCGCGAGAGGTATTGGGGTGACGCACGCGGTCGTTGACCCGGGTGCCATGGCGCCACAGCGACACCACGGTGCCGTTGTCGATGCCTTCGCGGCGGCCGCCGGAGATGGCGATCACGTCGCGCGGGCCGGCCGCGCTGAACGCGTCGGCCACCGCCAGTACGCGCAGGCCGGCGGCCATCGCCTGCTCGGACGGCGGATGCGGCACGAACTGCAGGTCGTAGGGCTGCGCCTCGACCGGAATCAGGCGGTCGCCGGCGCGCACTTCGCGGCCGTTGTCCTGCAGCAGCAGGCCGGTGGCCTGGCGGCCGTCGGCGGACACGCGGGCGACGGTGCCGATGTTGACCTGGGCCAGTTCGTAGCCGAGGGTCTCGCGGCGCTTGTCCGGCGGCACGAAGGTCTGCCACAGGTTGCCGCTGCCGGGGATGCTGCGGCCTTCGGCGTCGAGGTCGTCGCTGAGCTTGGGCAGCAGGTAGCGCACGGTCGGGCGGACCACGGCGTAGCGCTGGCCGGCCTGGGCCTGGCCGAGGCCGACCGCGTAGACCAGTTGCCCGTCGGTGGCGCGCAGCCTGTTGTCTTCGGTGCCGACCACGTAGGGCAGGTTGTCGATGCGGTCGACCACGCGCAGGTTCTTCAGGAACGGCTCCACCTGCGCCAGCGGGATCGCGTCGATCGGCGCGTCCTGGCGCGGGCCCGGCTTGACCTCGGCATGCGCCACCCGGTCCAGGTAGGCCAGGCTGAGCACGTCGCCGGGGTAGATCAGGTGCGGGTTGTGCACCTGCGGATTGGCCTGCCAGATTTCCGGCCACAGCCAGGGCTTGCCGAGGAAGCGCCCGGCGATGTCCCACAGCGTATCGCCCTTGCGCACCACGTAGGTGTCGGGGTGTTCGGCGGCCATGCTGGCGGAAGCAGCGTAGGTCGCCACGGTGAGCATCGCCACGGCGACGACCGTACGGAGTCGATTGAACATGAGCGCGGAGCCTGATTCCCCAACAGGTTCGCGCACTATAGTGCAGAACCCTGGTGCGGGCGCAAGCGGCGGGCGCAGAAACGGGTAGAATCCGCAGGTCTTGCCGAATCGTCCGGCGCCCCCATCTTGGGTACCGCTATGGCCCTGCTCCCCATTCTCGAATTCCCCGATCCGCGCCTGCGTACCAAGGCGGTGCCGGTCGACGCCGCCGAGGTCACCTCCGCAGCCTTCCAACGCCTGCTCGACGACATGTTCGAGACCATGTACGACGCGCCCGGCATCGGCCTGGCCGCCAGCCAGGTCGACGTGCACAAGCGCTTCATGGTCATCGACGTCAGCGAGGAGAAGAACGCCCCGCAGGTGTTCATCAACCCGCAGATCGTGCAGCGCGACGGCGAACAGGTGTACCAGGAAGGCTGCCTGTCGATCCCCGGCATCTACGCCGACGTGACCCGCGCCGACGCCATCACCGTGCGCTACCTGGACCGCCAGGGCCAGCCGCAGGAACTGAGCACCGACGGCCTGCTGGCGGTGTGCGTGCAGCACGAGATGGACCACCTCGACGGCAAGCTGTTCGTCGACTACCTGTCCCCGCTCAAGCGCGAAATGGTGCGCAAGAAGCTGGCCAAGGCGCGCAAGCACGTGGCTTGAAGCGGGGAACCGGGAATGGAGAAACGGGAATCGTAAGTGCGGTACCCGTGGCCTTTCCGGGTTCGCGCTTTTCCCATTCTCCATTCCCCATTCCCGGTTCCCAGCCTCCATGAAACTCGTCTTCGCCGGTACGCCGGACTTCGCCGTGCCGTCGTTGCGCGCGGCTGCGCAGCGCCATGAAGTGGTCGCGGTCTACACCCAGCCGGACCGGCCCGCCGGGCGCGGCCGCGGGCTGACCCCGTCGCCGGTCAAGCTGGAGGCGGTGGCGCGCGGCATCCCGGTGCTGCAGCCGCAGACGCTGCGCGCGCCGGAAACGCTGCAGGCGCTGCGCGCGCTGCAGCCGGACCTGATCGTGGTGGTGGCCTACGGACTGATCCTGCCCAAGGCGGTGCTGGCGATTCCGACCCATGGCTGCTGGAACGTGCATGCCTCGCTGCTGCCGCGCTGGCGTGGCGCCGCGCCGATCCAGCGCGCGATCGAAGCCGGCGACAGCGAGACCGGGGTGTGCCTGATGCAGATGGAAGCGGGTCTGGATACCGGCCCGGTGCTGTTGTCGCAGCGGACCCCGATCGGTGCCGACGAGACCGGCGGGCAGTTGCACGACCGCCTGGCCGCGCTCGGCGCGCAGGTGCTGGCCGACGGCCTGGGCCTGCTGCGCGCCGGCCTGCGTCCGGTGGCCCAGCCGCAGCCGGAGGCCGGCGTCACCTACGCGCACAAGCTGGACAAGGCGCAGGCGCGGTTGGACTGGCAGCAGCCGGCGGCGCAGCTGGCGCGGCAGGTGCGCGCCTTCGATCCGTGGCCGGTCGCCGAGGCGGTGCTGGCCGGCGAGCGGGTGCGGGTGCACGGTGCGATCGCGCTGGACCTGGCCCACGCGCAGCAGCCGGGCACGGTGCTGACCGCGTCCAAGCAGGGCATCGACATCGCCTGCGGCCAGGGCGCGCTGCGCCTGCGCGTGCTGCAGCGCGACGGCGGCAAGGCGATCACCGCCGCCGACTACCTCAACGCACGGCGCGACCTGCCGGTCCTGGCCTGAGGCGTCGACCATGCCTGCGTACGCCGCGTTGGGCCTGGCAAGCGCGGCTGTGGCCGCCTGCGCGCTGCGGCGCGGGCGGGCGTCCACTGCGTCGCGCACTCCCATCATCCGCACGCGCAACCACGACACGGCATGCGCGCTAGAGCCTGACACCTCCCGGAGCGCCCGCCGATGACCGCGACGCCCGCCGCTGCGTGGCCGCCGGGCGTGGCCCCGCGGGTGCTTGCCGCCCGCGTGCTGACCGCGGTGATCGACCGCGGCCGCTCGCTCAAGGCCGAACTGGCCGCCGCGTTGCCGACGCTGCCGGATCCGCGCGACCGCGCGCTGGTGGAGGCGATCTGCTTCGCCGTGCTGCGCCGTCGCTCGGCCTACGAAGCGGCGCTGCGGATGTGGCTGCAGAAGCAGTTGCCGCAGCGCGACGCCGAACTGCGCGGCCTGCTGCTGGCCGGTTTCGCCCAGCTCGATGCGCTGGGCCTGGCGCCGCATGCGGCGCTGTCGGCGACGGTGGAGGCGACGCGCGCGCTGGATCGGCCGCGCCAGGCCGGGCTGGTCAACGCGCTGCTGCGGCGCGCGCTGCGCGACGGGCTGCCGGCGGTGGCCGCCGACGCGGGCTGGCCGCTGTGGCTGCGCGACGCGCTGCGCGCCGACTGGCCGCAGCAGGCCGAGGCGATCTTCGCCGCCAGCCAGCAGCCGGCGCCGCTGTGGCTGCGGGTCAACCGCCAGCGCGGTACCCGCGACGCCTATCTGCAGGAGCTGGCCGCGGCCGGCATCGCCGCGCAGGCCTCGCCGCTGCTGGCCGATGCGATCCGCCTGGAGACGCCGCTGGCGGTGGGCGCCCTGCCGGGCTTCGCCGACGGGCGCGTGTCGGTGCAGGACGGCGCGGCGCAACAGGTCGCCGACGTGCTGGCGCCGGCGCCCGGTGCGCGCGTGCTCGACGCCTGCGCGGCGCCCGGCGGCAAATCCGCGCACCTGCTCGAACGCGATCCCAGTCTGCGCCTGACTGCGCTGGACGTGGATGCGCGGCGCCTGGCGCGGGTCGGCGAGACCTTCGCGCGCACCGGCGCCGGTGCGCAGGCGCAGCTGCAGGTCGCCGACGCGGCGCAGCCGCAGGACTGGTGGGACGGTGTGCCGTTCGACGCGGTGCTGCTCGACGCGCCGTGTTCGGCCACCGGCATCGTGCGCCGCCAGCCGGACGTGCTGCTGCATCGCCGCCGCGAGGACGTGATCGCGCTGCAGGCGCTGCAGGTGCGCCTGCTCGACGCCGCCTGGCAGGTGCTGCGGCCGGGCGGTGTGCTGGTCTACGCGACCTGCTCGCTGCTGCAGGACGAGAACGCGCGGCAGGTGCAGGCGTTGCTGGCGCGGCAGCCCGGTGCTGCGCTGGAGGATCCGGGCGCGGGCTGCGGGCATGCTTCCGGCGGTGGCCGCCAGCGCTTCCCCGGCGAGCAGTACTGCGACGGTTTCTACTACGCAAGGTTCCGCAAGACGGCATGAACCGGCCCCGGTATCATCGCGTCCCATGCTGAAGACCCGCGCCTCCCGAGAGTTCTGGTTGTTGGCCATCCTGGCCGTGCTGGTGCTCGGCGCCGGCCTGGGCCTGCGCGATCCGCACCCGGCCGACGAGCCGCGTTTCGCACTGGTCGCCAAGCAGATGGTGGAGAGCGGCAACTGGCTGTTCCCGCACCGCGGCAACGAGCTGTACTCGGACAAGCCGCCGATGCTGATGTGGCTGCAGGCCAGCTTCTACACGCTGTTCGGCAACTGGCGGGTGGCCTTCCTGCTGCCGTCGCTGCTGGCCGGGCTGGGCACGCTGGCCTGCGTCTACGACCTCGGCCGGCGCCTGTGGACGCGCCGCGTCGGCATGTACGCGGCCTACGCGCTGCTGTTCGCCTTCCACTTCACCTACCAGGCGAAGAAGGCGCAGATCGACCCGTTGGTGGTGTTCTTCATCACCCTGGCCAACTACGCGCTGCTGCGCCACCTGTTGCGCGGGCCGGACTGGCGGTTGTGGGCGCTGGGCTGGTTCGCCGCGGGGCTGGGCACCATCACCAAGGGCGTGGGCGTGCTGGCGCTGCTGATGCTGCTGCCGGCCGCGGCGGCGTCGCTGGCGCACTGGCGCGGGGTGCGGGTCGGCCTGCGCGATCCGCGCTTCTGGCTGGGGCCGCTGGCGTTCCTGGCGGCGGTGTCGATCTGGCTGGTGCCGATGGTCGCCACCGCGCTGTCGAGCAACGCCCCCGAGTACCGCGCCTACCTCAACGACATCCTGTTCCGGCAGACCGCCGGCCGTTACGCCAAGTCCTGGGACCACGCGCACGGGCCGCTGTACTTCTTCGGGGTGATGCCGAGCATGTGGCTGCCGGTGCTGCTGGCGCTGCCGTGGGCGATCCCCGCCTGGGCGCGGCGCCTGCGTCGGCGCGACGCGCGCTACCTGCTGCCGCTGGCCTGGTGGGCGCTGGTGGTGCTGTTCTTCTCGATCCCGACCGGCAAGCGCGACGTCTACGTGCTGCCGGCGCTGCCGATGCTATGCCTGGCGATGGGGCCGCTCATTCCAGGGCTGTTGCGCAAGCCCGGGGTCAAGCGCCTGCTGCTCGCGTTCACCGCGCTGCTGACGCTGGCGCTCGGCGGCGTGGGCGCGGCGATCCTGCTGGGGCACGGCTTCCGCGCGAAGATGATGGAAGACCGCGGCATCGATCTGGCGACCGTGCAGGTGCTGGCCTGGATCCTGCTGGCGATCGGCCTGTGGGGCGTGGCCAGCCTGGCCGCATTCGCGCGGCGCCGCCCGGAACTGGCGACGGTCTCGACCCTGACCATGGTCTGGGTGATGGCAGGCTTGTTGGTGTACCCGCTGATCAACATGTCCAGCTCGGCGCGCGGGGTGATGGAGTCGGTGGGGCGCCGCATCGGCCCGGAGGCCGAACTCGGCCTGGTCGCCTGGAAGGAGCAGAACCTGCTGATGGCCGACCGCCCGGCGACGACCTTCGGCTTCGTGGTGCCCTGGGACGAACAACTGCGCCGCGGCATCGCCTGGCAGGCGCAGGCGCCGCAGCGGCGCTGGCTGCTGGTGCAGGAGGCGGCGATGCTGGGCTGTGTGGACCGCAACGCCAGCACCCTGGCCGGCGTGTCCAACCGGCGCGACTGGTGGCTGGTCCCGGCCAGTGCGATACACGGCCACTGCGTGGTCACCCAGGACGACCGCGACCGCCTGCGCGAGCAGGACAAGGACCGCTTCGAATGAGCCGCCTCCGCGCGTTGCGGCGGCGTGGTGCCGCTGGCGCCCGGCGCGCTGCGCGGGCAGGGAGACGCGCGTGCCGCCACGCCTGATCCGGGTCATCAGCCGCGACAACGGCGGCGGCCTCAGCCGCGACCTGCAGGTGGTCGCCGACCTGCTGCGCGAGACCGGCCGCTACCGCGTGGAGGTGCTGGGCTTCGGCACCGTGCGCATGGCCAATCGGCTGCGCGAACTGCGCCTGTTCCTGCGCAGCCTGCTGTTCGGGCGTGCCGACCTGCAGATCTTCCTGGAGCGGGTGTATCCGCGCTGCCTGGGCAGCGGCTTGCGCAATGCCCTGATCCCCAACCCGGAGTGGTTCCGGCACAAGTGGCTGCGCTGCCTGCCGCGCTTCGCCCAGGTGCTGTGCAAGACCCGCCAGGCCGAGCAGCGGTTCTCCACGATGGCGCCGACCGCCTTCATCGGCTTTTGCAGCGACGATTGCTACCGTCCTGAGGTCCCGCGCGAACGCGCCTGCCTGCATGTGGCCGGGCGCAGTTCGGCCAAGGGCACGGCGCTGCTGCTGCAGACCTGGGCGCGGCACCCCGAGTGGCCGCGGCTGACGGTGGTGCAGAGCGCGAAGAAGTCCCACCCGATCGAGGCCGAGAACATCGACTACCTGACCGGCTACCTCGACCAGCAGGAACTGCGGCGGCTGCAGAACGCGCACCGCTTCCACCTTTGCCCCTCCGAGGTGGAGGGCTTCGGCCACTACATCATGGAAGCGCTGAGCGTGGGCGCGGTGGTGATCACCACCAACGGCGCGCCGATGAACGAACTGGTGAGCGCCGAGCGCGGCGTGCTGATCGATCCGGTCGGCGAGGGGCCGGACAATTTCGGCGTGCGCTACCGGATCGAGGCCGCCGGCCTCGAGCAGGCGATGAGGCAGGCGCTGGCGCTGTCGCCGATGCAGTGCGACGCCCTGGGCACGGCCGCGCGCGGCTTCTTCGAGACGCGCCGGCGCGAGTTCGGCGAGCGCCTGCGCGCGGCGGTGGCCGATCTGCTCGGGGAAACGCCGCCGCCCGCCGTGCCGGCCAGCCATGGCGCCGATCGCGAGCAGGTCAGGCCGGGTTAGGGAAGCGCCCCGGATCATCGCCGACCACCCCCTCTCCACGGTCTTCCCTCCTTGATGTCCCAGCCGATCGCGCCACGCCATGCCGTTTCCGCGTTCTCGCGCCAGTCCCTGGCCGAGCGCGGCGCGGCGCTCGCGCTGCTGTGCCTGCCGGCGCTGGTGATCAGCATCCCCAGCGGCCTGCTGCCGTTCGGCCTGCTGCTGCTGGCGACCAGCCTGCTGGCCCTGCCGCGGCTGCGCCAGGCGGTGGCGCCGATGCAGCCGTCGCTGCGCTGGCTGTGGATCCTGGCGGTGCTGGTGATCGGGCTGTCGTTGTGCTCGGTGCTGTACTTCGGCCAGCCGCTGAAGGACATCGACAACCGCACCCGCTTCCTGGTGCTGCCGTGGGCGGCGCTGTGGACCTACGCCCTGCGGCCGCCGCAGCGCCTGCTGTGGTGGGGCGCGCTGCTCGGCATCCTCGCCGCCCTGGTGCTGGCCAGCGTGCAGGTACTGCAGGGCCAGCCGCGTGCCGAGGGCTGGACCAACGCCATCGTGCTGGCCGACGTGGTGCTGATGCTGATGGTGCTGGCGGTGTTCTGCCGGCCGCGCGGGCAGTGGCCGTGGGCCGTGGCCGCGGTGGTGGCCGGCGGCATCGTCATCCTGCTCAGCGGCAGCCGCGGCGTGTGGCTGGGCGTGCTGTTGCTGCTGGTGGTCAGCGCACTGTGCCTGCGCTGGCGCGACAGCGCGACGCGGCTGATGATCCTGGGCGCGTGCACCGCGCTGGCGGCGGTGCTGGTACTGAGCGTGCCGGCGCTGACCAAGCAGACCCGCCTAGCCGAACTGCATCACGACGTGCAGCGCTACGAGCGCGGCGACAGCGATTCCTCGGCCGGCGCGCGCATCGAACGCCTGCAGGTGGCGGCGGCGACCTTCGTCGAACACCCCGTGGTCGGGGTCGGCGTGGGCCGCTTCGACAATGCCATGCTGCGCCTGCCGGACTGCCGCAAGGGCTTCGTCGAGCGCTGCCACCTGGGCCATGCGCACAACGACCTGGCCGAGTGGAGCGCGACCCAGGGCCTGCCCGGCACCGTGCTGATCCTGATGGTGTACGGCGTGCCGCTGTGGCTGCTGCTGCGCCTGTACCGGCGCCGGCCGCAGCCGCATTTCCACGGCGCGGCGGCAGCCGGGATCATGGTGGTGGCGGCCTACATCCTGTGCGGCATGACCCAGTCGATGTTCGCGCACCAGGTGAGCACCGGCTTCTACGTGGCGCTGGTGGGCGTGTTGATCGGGCTGGCGGCGCGCGAGGCGGTGCCGGCACAGGGCGCTGAAGGCGCCGCGCGAAGCCGGTAGACTGCCGATCCCGCATCGCCGGGCGGCGCGGCGCCTGGCGCCGACCGCCGGCACCGCGCCTGACTTCCGGATACCGCGCGCCATGGCCGACGCTGCCGCCGCCACCCTGCCGCTGAGCCTGGTGGTGATGACCTACAACGAGGCCGCCAACATCGCGCGCTGCCTGGACAGCGTGCCGTTCGCCGCCGACAAGCTGGTGGTGGACTGCGGCAGCACCGACGACACCGTGGCGATCGCCCGCGCGCACGGCGCGCGCGTGGTCGAGCAGGCCTGGCTGGGCTTCGGCCCGCAGCGCAACTTCGCCTCCACCCAGGCCGCGCACGACTGGATCCTGGTGCTGGACGCGGACGAATTCCTGTCCGACGCGTTGCGCGCCGAATGCCAGGCGCGGCTGCCGCAACTGCTCGCCGAGGACCGCGTGGACGCGGTGTGGCTGCGCCGCAGCACCTGGTACATGGGCGCGCCGATGCGCTGGTACAAACCGATGGTCGGCGAGCGCCTGGCGCGGCTGTACCACCGCGGCCGCGCGCGCTGGAGCGATGCGCGGGTGCACGAATCGCTGCGCTTCGACGGCGCCAGCGCCACGTTCGCGCCGCCGTTCAACCACCTGCACAACCCGACGCTGGTGCACAAGCAGCTCAAGGTGCTGCGCTACGCCGAACTCAAGGCGCTCGGCTGGCGCGACAAGCGCAAGCCGGTGAGAATGTGGCAGAGCCCGTTCGTGTTCGCCGGCGCCTTCCTCAAGGACTATCTGCTGCGGCTGGCCTTCCTCGACGGCTGGCGCGGCTTCGTGGTGGCGCAGACCGCGGCCAGCTACGCGCTGTACAAGCGCATGCGCTACTACGAGATGCAGATCAACCCGGCCTCGGTGGAGCAGGCACGGGCGCAACTGCAACGGCACGATCTGGAGCACTGATGAGCAAGCACTATCTGCTGTACGGGTCCGAGCGCTATGCGCTGGCGATCCTGCGCCCGCTGCAGGCGGCGATCCGCGCGCGCGGCGACGAGGCGGCATGGTTCTTCGACGGCCCCGGCGCCGAGGATCTGAGCGCCGACGAGCGCCATCTGGCGACGGTGGAAGAGGTGCTGGCGTGGAATCCGTACGCGGTGATCACCTCCAGCAACGCGGTGCCGCATTTCTTCCCCGGGGTGAAGGTCGAGACCTTCCACGGCTTCGATGCCGGCAAGCCGCGGCACATCTACGTGCGCGGCTTCTTCGACCTGTACTGCACCACCGGCCCGCGCGACACCGCCGCGTTCGGCGCGCTGGCGCGCAAGCTCGGCCACTTCGCGGTCAAGGAGACCGGCTTCCCCAAGATCGACCCGTTCATGCGCGAGATCGGCGCGGAGCTGGCGCCGGTGCGGCAGCCGCCGGTGATCCTGTACCACTCCACGTTCTCGCCGTCGTGGAGCGCGGCCGGCATCCTCTACGACGAGGTCGCGCGGCTCTCGCGCAGCGGCGAATGGCGCTGGATCGTCACCTTCCATCCGAAGATGGACCCGGCGATGGTCGCCCGTTACCGCGCGCTGGAGAGCGAGTACCTGCACTTCGCCGACAACGACAACATCCTGGAGCTGTTCCCGCAGGTGGACATGATGTGCTCGGACACCTCGTCCGCGCTCAACGAGTTCCTGCTCACCTACAAGCCGGTGGTGACCTTCAAGAACCGGCGTCCGGGGCCGCAGTTGATCGACATCGACGATCCGGCGCAGTTCGAACCGGCGATCCGCCGCGCGCTGCAGCGGCCGCCGGAACTGATGGCGGCGATCCGCGAATTCGCCGATGGCCTGCATCCCTACCGCGACGGCCAGTCCAGCGAGCGCGTGCTGCAAGCGATCGACGAGTTCGTCGCCGAGGGTGCGCGCAACCCGCGGCGCAAGCCGCTGAACCTGTGGCGCAAGCTGAAGATCCGCCGCCGCATCGGCTACTGGGGACGCGGCGCGCGTCGCTGACGCGCAGCGCCGCCGCGCGCGTTCACCAGCGCAGCCGTCGCTGCGCCAGCGCTGTGCCCAGTTGCTCGTACAGTGCCCGCGCCTGCGCGTCCGGCAGTAGCCGCATGCGCAGCGGCGGTTCGCCGTGGCGGGCGCCGGCGGTGTCCAGCCACAGGGTCGCGGTGCCGCAGCAGCGGTCCAGCGGCGAACGGCTCAGGTGCAGCGTCTGCAGCTTGTCCAGTTCGGCCAGCCGCCACCAGCGCCGCCACCAGCCGCCGCGCACCGCCACGTAGCGCGCATCCAGCGCGTAGCCCATGCGCTGCGCCTGGCGCCAGGACTTGAACGCCGACCACGGCAGCCACAACAGCAGCAGCGCGGCCCAGGCGCCGAGGGTGGGCCACAGCCCCGCGCACAGCAGCGGCACCAGCAGCAGCGCCGGCAGCGACAGGCGCCACCAGTAGCGCGTGGCGATGCCGTGCCAGTGCGCCGGCGGCCAGGCGATCTGCGGCAGCAGCCGCTGCAGCAGCGCATCGCAGGCGGCCGGCGTGGCCAATGGCGCCAGTTCCGTCAGCGCGTGGTCGTGCCCGTGCCCGTGGTGCGACTGGATCACCGCCGTGTCGATGTGCAGGCTGCGCCGTCGCAGCAACCGCTGCAGCACGCTCTCGTGCAGGGTCCAGGCCTGGATCCGGCGCCGCGCCACGCTGCTGCGCAACCGCGTCAGCAGGCCGCGCTCCACGGTCAGCCGGCGCTCGCTCTCGCTCAGCCGGAAGCCGTGGTACTGCACCAGCGCCAGCCCCATCGACAAGGCGCGCATCAGCAGCAACAGCGTCGCCAGCATCATGGCGAAGGTCACCGCGCCCGCCATCCAGCCCAGTTGCAGGTGCGTGGCGTAGCCGAACAGTTGCCGCCCGTAGTGCTCGATCGCGTTGGAGATCATGCGCTCGGGGAACAGGTGGTAGGTGGCGCCGAACGCGGTGAGCAGCACCACCATGCCGCGGTTGGAGATCAGCCCCTGGCGCAGCACCTCGGTGGTGGGCAGCGCCAGCAGCAGTTCGCTGTCCGGCGCGGCAGCGGGTGCAGCGTCGGCATCGGTCGCGGCGATCGTGTCGGCGGCGGGTGCGCGGTGGCGGATCTGCTGTTCCAGCGCCAGCGCCTGGTCCAGCCGCAGCACCCGCATCTGCGCCTCGGGCTTGGTGCCGCCGGCCGACTCCAGCCGCACCTCGGCCACGCCGAACAGCCGATGCAGCAGCGACTGGTGCACCACCACGTTGTGGATGCGCGCGAACGGGATCTCGCGCAGGCTGCGTTCCAGCCAGCCGCTGCGGATGCTCAGGCTGTCGTGGCCGATGCGGTACTGGTAGGTGAGATAGCGCAGCAGCGACACCGCCACCAGCCCGCTGCACACCGCCAGCATCACCAGGTGATCGGCGTGATCGCGGTGGCCGTCGCGGCTGCCGAACACCAGCAGCGCCAGCAACGGCAGCAGGAAGTGCCTGAGGTGCTGCAGCAGCACGAACAGCCACGACCACGGATGCAGGCGCCGCACCGGCGTGGTGTGTTCAGCGTCGGCCAGGCCGCTCACAGCGCGTCGTCGTCGTGGTCGAGCTGGTGCGCCAGGCGCTCGCGCAGGCGTTCGGCGTCGGCCTGATCCAGACCGGGCACGGCGACCGCGGTATGGCGGGTGCCGGCGGTGTGCACGACCAGGGTGGCCAGGCGCAGGGCGCGTTCCAGCGGGCCGCGGCGCAGGTCCAGGTGCTGCACGCGCGAGATCGGGACGTGCGTCTCGCTCTGCCACAGGCGCCCGCGGAACACGTCCAGGCCCTGGGCATTCAGCCGCCAGCGGATGCGCCGGTGGCGGACGAAGCCGACCCAGGCGCCGCACAGGCTGCCCACCGCCGCCGCCACCGCGCCCAGGGCCAGCGCATGCAGGCTGTGCAGGCTGAGGCCGACGATGCCGGCGGCGACCACCAGGCTCAGCCCGAGCATGCAGCCGCCGCCGAGCGCGGCCAGCCAGGCGCCGCGCAACGGCACCGGTTGCCAGTCGGCCGGCGGCCAGTCCGCGGGCGCCGGGGAGGCGGCGAAAGCGCTGGGCGCGGCGGGGGTGTCGTCCATGGGCGGCGGTGCGATCACGTCGGGGTCTCGGGGCGCGGGCGCGCGGCGTGGCCTGCGATCCTAACGCGGCGACGGCGGGCGTGCGCTGCCCGCCGCCCGGTTTCCGTCCCGATCCGCGCAGGCGGTGTGGGGCCGACCTGCGCCGGTGGTTCAGCGCGCCGCGCGCAGCAGCGCGTCCACGTCCAGCGCGTGGCCGGCGCGGGTGGCCTTGGTGCGCAGGTAGCCCTCGTTCTCGGCGGTGATGGTGCCGGTGACCGGGATGCGCTCGGTCACCTCGATGCCAGCCGCGCGCAGGCGCTCGGCCTTGTTCGGATTGTTGGTGAGCAGGCGCACGCGGCCGATGCCGAGCCCGCGCAGCATCGCCACGGCGCTGCCGTAGCGGCGCTCGTCGGCGCCGAAGCCCAGTTGCGCGTCGGCGTCGATGGTGTCCAGGCCGTCGTGCTGGTAGCCGTAGGCGCGCATCTTGGTGGCGATGCCGGTGCCGCGGCCTTCCTGGTCCAGGTACAGCAGCACGCCGCCGCCCAGCGCCTTGAGCTTGGCCAGGCCGTGCCGCAACTGGTCGCCGCAGTCGCACTTGAGCGAGCCGAACAGGTCGCCGGTGAGGCAGGAGGAATGCACGCGCACCGGGACCGGCGCGCTCAGGTCGGGCTGGCCGATCACGATCGCGACCTGGTCGCGCTGCGCCACGCCGCCGCGGAACACCACGAATTCGCCGGGACCCAGGTCGCGCAGCGGCACCTGGGTGCGGGTGACCAGGGTGTAGCTGTCGGAGGCGGCGAGGGCGCAGCCGTGTTCCAGGTCGTCCAGGCGCAGCGACTGGCAGCCCTGGAAGGCGCTGCTGTCCGCGCCCAGGTCCGCCGCGACCATCGCCGGCAGCAGCAGGCCCAGGCGCGCGATCTCGGCGGCGCCGGCATCCAGCGCGTCGCCGGGCAGCCAGTGCGCGGGCACCGGGCCGTCGCGCAGGTAGGCCAGCGCCGCCAGCGCGTCGTAGGAGTGCCCGGCCAGGGCGATGCGCGCGCCCTGCGGCGCATCCAGGCCCAGCACTTGCGCCCGCGGCGGCGTCACGAACAGGTAGTGCCGCTGCCCGGTGGCCTCGGCGAAACCGAGGTAGGACGGTTCGGTACTGCTGTCCAGCGCCATCACCGCGCGGGTGCGGCCGTTGCCGTCTTCGAGCAGGACCGGGCGCCCGGCACGCAACTCCGATGCCGCGCGTTCGCTGCGGATCGCGGCAGGATCGCCGAAGGCGTGCGCGGAAGGGGCGGTGGGGCTGGTCATGCACGACTCCAGATGGGGGATCGGCGGCGCCGCTTCAAGGCTGCCGCATCCGGTCGCGGCGGCACCGGCGCGGCGCCGGCAGGCGCATGGCGCCCGGCGCCATTGTCGCGCGCTTTGCCGGACGCGCCAGCCTGCAGGCGATGGAACGCACTGTGCCCGCTCGCGCGCGCCGCCGATGCAACCAAATCGGCGGCTGCGGCAACGCACCGGCGCTGGGTGGGTGTGCACGTGCCGCCGGTTGCTTGCTACTGTGCGGCACCGCGTCCGCTCCGGCCCCCGCATGCAGCTCGTCGATTGCACCGAACCGCGCCACGCGATGGCGATCCTGGAGATCTTCAACGACGCCATCGCCCATTCCACCGCGCTGTACGACTACCGGCCGCGCCCGCCGGAGAGCATGGCGGCGTGGTTTGCGACCAAGCGCGCCGGCAACTTCCCGGTGCTGGGCCTGGAGGACGCCGACGGCACCCTGCTCGGTTTCGCCAGCTACGGCACCTTCCGCGCCTGGCCGGCGTTCAAGTACAGCGTCGAGCACTCGGTCTACGTGCACCGCGACCATCGCGGCCGTGGCGCGGGGCGGCGCTTGTTGCAGGCGCTGATCGAGACTGCGGAGGCGCGCGGCGTGCACGTGCTGGTCGGCGGCATCGACGCCAGCAATGCCGGCAGCATCGCCCTGCACGAGCAACTGGGCTTCGTGCATGCGGGCACCGTGCGCGAGGCCGGCTTCAAGTTCGGGCGCTGGCTGGACCTGGCGTTCTACCAGCGCATCCTCGCCGGCCCGGCGCAGCCGCACGACGATTAGCGCGGGCTTTGTCAGGGGCGAGCGCCTCAGTCGCTCTTAGTGCGGATGGCGCTCAGTGGCGTAGGGATTGGGCTCGGCCGGGTCCGGGCGCAGGGTGTAGCGCTTGTAGGTCCACTGATACTGCGCCGGGTCGCGCCGCGCCACCCGCTCCACGCCCGCATTGAGCGCGGTGGCCGCGCGCAGCGGGTCGGCATCGGCGATGTCCGGCGGCGCCGGCTGCACGTGCAGGGCGAACTCCAGGTCGTTGCCGACGCGCTCGCACCAGGCGAACAGCACGGTCGCGCCGGTGCGCTCGGCCAGGCGGTTGACCAGGGTCATGGTCAGCGCCGGCATGCCGAAGAACGGTGCGAACACGCCATCGCCGGCCTTGGGCTGCTGGTCGGGCAGGATGCCGACCGCGCCGCCGTCCTTGAGCGTCTTGAACAACTGCCGCACCGCCGGACCCTCGGCGCGTACCTGGCGCACCCGCTCGCCGCTGCGCACCAACTGCAGGAAGGCGTCGCCCACGGCCGACTCCGGCGCGCGGTAGACGATGGCGATGTCGCCGCGCGAGGCCAGCCACTGGTTGAGCAACTCCCAGTTGCCGAAATGCGGTGCGGCCACGATCACTCCGCGGCCGGCGGCCAGCGCCGCGTCGTACAGCTCCTGCCCGTGGCGCAGGCGCAGCCGCGCCAGGTTCTGTTCCGGCGGCCGGGTCCACAGCGCCAGGGTCTCGAACGCTTGCCGCGCGGTCGAGCGCAGCACGTCGCGCTGCAGGGCCACGCGCTCGCTGGGCAGCAGCTCCGGATAGGCCAGCTCCAGGTTGCGCCGGACCACCCGGCTCTCGCGCGCATCCAGGCGCAGCCACAGCCCGGCCAGGCCGTCGGCCAGGCGGCGCAGCCACGGCCACGGCAGGCGTGCCACGGCGGCGGCGCAGCGGTACAGCAGGGAAGCGAGCGTGGCGGGTTTCATCGGCCCAGTTTATCCGCTTGGCGCATCTAGCCCGCCCGACCGGCATCGCGGGTCGCGTCGGCCGCGTGCGCTGTCGCTTTCTCAATCTCGCCCATTCGGCGATGATGCCGCACGATCGCAACCGTTCGTCGCGGTGCGGCCAGTAACGAATCCCCAATCCCCAATTCCCACCCTATGCTCTCGTTGATCCAACGCGTCACCCAGGCCTCGGTCAGCGTCGATGGCGAGGTCGTGGGCCAGATCGGGCCCGGCCTGCTGGCGTTGGTGGCGGTGGAGCCGGGCGACGACGAGGCCAAGTTGCAACGCATGGCCGAGCGCCTGCTCGGCTACCGGGTGTTCTCCGACGACAGCGGGCGCATGAACCGCTCGTTGCGCGACACCGGCGGCGGCCTGCTGCTGGTCAGTCAGTTCACCCTGGCCGCCGACACGCGCTCGGGGATGCGGCCCAGTTTCACCACCGCGGCGCCGCCGGCCGAGGCTGAACGCGGCTTCAACCGATTGGTGGAGGTGTGCCGCGCGCAGCACCCGCCAGGGGTGGAAACCGGCCGCTTCGGTGCCCATATGGTCGTCAGCCTGGTCAACGACGGCCCGGTCACTTTCCTGCTCCGGCCGTAGACGCCGGCGCGTTCCTGGCGGAGCCGTTCAGGCTCCTCGTCCGGCAAGCGGCGGTCCGGGCTGTTATAATGCTAGGTTCACTCATTCACCTACCTGCCGGTGGCGCGAGCACTCATGGCCAACGAACGTCCTGCCCAGCAATCCGACATCAAGCAACTGATCAGCAAGGGCCTGGAACAGGGCTATCTGACCTACGCGGAAGTCAACGACCATCTTCCCGACGATCTGGTCGACCCCGAACAGATCGAAGACATCATCGGCATGATCAACGGCATGGGCATCGATGTCCATGAAGTTGCGCCCGATGCCGAAACCCTGTTGCTCAACGACGGCAACACCGGCAACCGCGAAGTCGACGATACCGCGGCCGAAGAAGCCGCCGCGGCGCTGACCGCGCTCGACACCGAGGGTGGTCGCACCACCGACCCGGTGCGCATGTACATGCGCGAGATGGGCACAGTAGAACTGCTGACCCGTGAAGGCGAGATCGCCATCGCCAAGCGCATCGAGGAAGGTCTCGGCCAGGTGCAGGCCGCGCTGGGCGCGTTCCCGCTGGCGGTGGAGACCCTGCTCGAGGACTACGAACAGCACAAGGAAGGCAAGAAGCGCCTGGCCGAGATCGTGGTCGGCTTCAACGACCTGATCGAGGAAGAGCCGGCGCCGCCGGTCGCGGTGTCCGACGACGACAGCGCCACCGATGCCGATGCCGACGAGGATGACGACGAAGACGTCGACACCGCCGAAGAGGATGCCGGCCCGACCGGTCCGGATCCGGCCGAGGTCGCGCGGCGCATGGAAGTGCTGGCCACCGAATACGCCAAGTTCAAGAAGGCCCACGCCAAGAACGGCGCCGAGCACAAGCTGGTCACCAAGCTGCGCAACGACATCGCCGAGGTGTTCGTCACCCTGAAGCTGCCGCTGCCGCTGACCGACGTGCTGGTGCGCAAGCTGCGCGACACCATGGCCCAGGTCAAGGACCACGAGCGCCGCGTGCTGCACCTGGCCACCCACGTGGCACGCATGCCGCGCAAGGACTTCATCCGTTCCTGGGAAGGCAACCAGACCAACGTGGCCTGGGTCGACGACGCGCTCAAGCGCAAGCAGAAGTGGTCGTCGGCGCTGCGCGACGTCAAGGACCAGATCATCGCCGAGCAGGAGGCCACCGTGGCGGTCGAGCAGGCCACCTACCTGAGCCTGGCCGAGCTGAAGGAAATCAGCCGGGCCATGGCCTACGGCGAGGCCAAGGCGCGCAAGGCCAAGAAGGAAATGGTCGAGGCCAACCTGCGTCTGGTGATCTCCATCGCCAAGAAGTACACCAACCGCGGCCTGCAGTTCCTCGACCTGATCCAGGAAGGCAACATCGGCCTGATGAAGGCGGTGGACAAGTTCGAGTACCGCCGCGGCTACAAGTTCTCGACCTATGCCACCTGGTGGATCCGCCAGGCGATCACCCGCTCGATCGCCGACCAGGCGCGCACCATCCGCATCCCGGTGCACATGATCGAGACGATCAACAAGTTGAACCGCATTTCCCGGCAGATGCTCCAGCAGTACGGCCGCGAGGCCACCCCGGAGGAGCTGGCCAAGGAAATGGACATGCCCGAGGACAAGATCCGCAAGGTGATGAAGATCGCCAAGGAGCCGATCTCGATGGAAACCCCGATCGGCGACGACGAGGATTCGCATCTGGGCGACTTCATCGAGGACACCAACGTGGAGTCCCCGATCGAGAACACCACCAACATCAACCTGTCCGAGACCGTGCGCGACGTGCTCGCCGGGCTGACCCCGCGCGAAGCCAAGGTGCTGCGCATGCGCTTCGGCATCGACATGAACACCGACCACACCCTCGAGGAAGTCGGCAAGCAGTTCGACGTGACCCGCGAGCGCATCCGCCAGATAGAGGCCAAGGCGCTGCGCAAGTTGCGTCACCCGAGCCGTTCGGAACAGCTGCGCAGCTTCCTCGACATCGACTGATCGCGCGCGGTTCGCGGTCACGACAGAGCCCCGCCATGTGCGGGGCTTTTTCGTTGTTTCGCGCGATTCGGTCGTGGCGGGGAAGGCGTGGTCGTCGTCGCCGGTAAGTGCCAGATCAGCAGATGTCCGAATACCGACGTCACTGGGCCTGCCATGATGCCACGCCGGCTCAGGTTGCCTGGTGGTCGGCTTGGTTCGATTCCCCTGAGCGCGATGCGCTGCGTCGACGTACAGGCGCAGGCGGTCTGCGCGGCCAGCCCTCGTCCTCAACGCGCTGCGGCGAGTTTCCGCTTCACCTCGAGCAGCGTGCTGCCCTGGGGGCCGTAGATGCGCGACCCCAGCGCCACGGCGCGTCGCCAGTAGGCCTGCGCCTGGTCTGGGCGGCCGTTGCGCTGTTCGATGTCGCCCAGGCCATCCAGCGCCCCAAAGGCGTTCATCGTGCGCATGTACGACGCCTTGTCCGGGTCGCCCAAGTCGTCGACCAGCGCCTGAAACACGCGCTTGGCATCGTCGTCGCGGTTCAACTGCACGTACAGCAGGCCCAGCGAGTACCGGGTTGCCGACAGATAGCTGTGCTGCCGGCCCAGATGGGCGACGATCTCCTGGTTGGCCAGCAGCAGTTGCTGCTCGGCCTCGTGCGGATGCTCGCTGACCACCAGACCGAACGCGTAGCTGAGGCGGATGCCTGGCATCGGCAGGCGCTGCCGCGTTCCCTCGGCGACGACGTCGCGGAACAATGCCAGCGCTTCGTCGTTGTAGTCCTTTCGCTTTTCCGGCGCGAACTGACCGAAGTAGATCAGTTCGGCGGCCAGATTGTTCTTGGACTTGAGGGTGAGTTCATGGTGCGGGCCGTTCGCCCGCAGATGGATGCGCAGGGCTTCGCGCGCCTGGCCGATGGCGCCGGCCACATCGCCGGTGCCGGTGCGTGCGTAGGAGGAAAACCGCAACGCCTCGGCCATGTCGGGATGATCGTCGCCGACGCTGGCGTGGAAAATGGCGCGCGCTTGGTCGGTGTAGGCGAGCGCCTGCTTGAGGTCCGACTGGTAGATGAGCGACTCGGCGTAGGTCACCAGTGCCCGCGCGGTCTGCGGATGGTCTTCGCCGTACATGCGGCGCCGGCTGGCCAGCAATGCGGTGGCCAGCGCGTGAGCTTCGCTCGCTCGGTCCTGCAGACCGAGCGTGCGCACCAGGTAGCGCCGAGCGTCGTCGGCGACGGCCGGATCCAGCGGCTGGCTCATGCCGATCGCCTGTCGCAGGTCCTGCTCCGCAGCCGCCAACCGGCATTCCTGGGTGCGCCAATAGCCGCGCAGCGTGAGCAGTTCGGCGTGCGTCAGCGTGGTGTCGGCGCCGCCAGCCGGCAGTTGCGCCAGCGCCCGTTCGAGCAGCGCATTGGCCTGGTCCCGGTCGGCCTGGCCCCAGCGTGCGCGGGCACGCTCGGCGAGCAACGAGGCGCGCAGCCGCCGCCGCTCTGCGTCCTGCTCGGCAGTCGCGTCCACCTGCTGCAGGCCGCGCAATGCGGTGCGCTCGGCGCGCGGATAGTCGGCCTGCTGGTTCTGCAGACTCGACAGGATCGCCGCGATGCGCGCGTCGTCCGGCCGCAAGGCGATGGCTTCGGCGGCCAGGCTCGCCGCATGCGCGTCGTTGCCGATGACGTTGTAGCTGCGCGCCAGCGCGGCCAGGCCCAGGGCCCGGCTGGTGGCGGTGTGCGGAAACGCCGGATCGCGCAGGCGCCGTTCGGTGTCGGCGAGCAGGCGTTGCGGGGTCAGCGGCGTATCGCCCAATCCGGAGAGCGCGGTGCTGCCAAGGGTGCGCTCGAACAGGCGATCCAGTGCGGCGACCGAGCGGACCTCCTGCCGTGCCCGCTGCAATTGCAGCGTCGCGACGGCACCGCCGATCAGCAGCGCCGCAGCGGCGATGCCGCCCAGGGTCGCGGCCAGCGCGTTCCTGCGCAGGAACAGTCGGATGCGGTGCGCGCGGCTGGCGGGTGCGGCGGTCACCGGGCGATGCGCCAGCCAGCGTTGCAGGTCCGCTTGCAGCGCTTCGACGCTGGCGTAGCGTTGCTCTGGCAGGATCGCCACGCAGCGCAGTGCGATCCGATCCATGTCGTTCCCGATCGCCGCAGCGAGCGCACGTGGATGGCGCAGCCCGCGCGCCTGCGCGACCGCTGCGTCCGCACTGGCGGCCAGCGCACTGGGGTTGCGCGGCGCCGCGGGCGTCGGCAGGGAAGGAGTGCCGAGTGCGTGCAACGGTGCCGGGCCGGCGCCGCACAGCAGGCGGTACAGCACGACGCCCAACGCATAGATATCCAACGTGCGCGCCGGACGCGCTTCGCGCAAGGCTTCCGGTGCGGTGTAACCGTGACTGATGGCGATCGGCCTGCGCTCGGTCTGCAGGGTCCGTGCCAGCCCGAAATCCAACAGGCGTGGGCGGCCTTCGGCATCGACCAACAGGTTCGACGGTTTGATGTCCTGATGCAGAACGCCGAGGCGATGCGCATAGGCGACCGCCTCGCACGCCTGCAGCAACAGTTGCACCCGCGCGCGCGGCGACAGCCGTCGCGCGTCGCACCACTGGTCGATCGGTTGTCCGTCGACTTTCTGCATGGCGAACCAAGGATGGCCGTCGGCATCCACTCCGCCGTCGAGCAAGGTAGCGATACCGGGATGGTCCAGCCGCGCCAGCGTGTTGCGTTCGGTGCGGAAGGCCTCGACCAATGCTGGCGATGCGACGGCCATGCGCAGGCATTTCAACGCCACGGTATGTTCGTACTGGCCGTCGCTGCGTTTGGCCTCGTAGACGGTGCCCATGCCGCCTTCGCCGAGCACCCGTTCGATCTTCCACGGGCCGAGTTGGCGGTGCAGGCGTCGATCGGGCTCGGCGTCGGCCGCGTCGCCGGCGAGCGCCGATGGTGCCGGCCGGTCGAGCGGCGAACTGCGCGCATCGGCCTCCAGCAATGCGTCGAGCAAAGGAAATAGATCCGGCTGTTCGGTCCGCAGACGGGCCAGTGCCTCGGTGCGCTGCGATGCCGGCAACGCGACGAGGCTGTCGAACAGGGCGAGCGACCGGGCCTGCAGATCATGCATGGCGGGACAGCTCCGTTGTCGCCTGGACGTTCAAGTGGTGGGACAGGTAGGCGCGCGCCTTGCGCCAGTCGCGCCGTACCGTTCGCTCGTTGATCTGCAACAGGTCGGCGATCTCGGCTTCGTTGAGCCCGCCGAAGTAACGCAGTTCCACCACCTTGACCAGCCGCGGATCGAGCGCGGCCAGTGCTTCCAGGGCCTGATTCAGCGCGAGCATGTAGTCCGGCGCATGCGCCGTCTCGGCGGCGTCGTGTTGCGCGTCCAGCGGTACCAGGACCAGGCCCTGCCCACGTTTGTCGGTCAACATGCGCCGCGCCTCGTCCACCAGGACGAAGCGCATGGCGCGGGCCAGCAATGCCAGCAGGTGCGACCGAGTCGCTGCGGCCACCTCGGCGTTGACCAAGCGTAGCCAGGTTTCGCTGATCAGCGAAGTCGGCGACATGGCGAGGTCGCGTTGCCGCCGCGCCTGCGATCGGGCGATGCGGTGCAGGTCTTGGTAGAGCAGGGCATAGATCCGGTCCCAGGCGTGGGCCTGGCCGGCCTGGGCACTTTCCAGCAACTGCGTGATCGCGTCGTCGTGGGGGGGTAGGTGAGATGTGGGCATGGATCCCCCTAGACGGCATCACGCTTCGTGAATGTGTTCATAAGATGCGCTGTCCTCATTCTGACATCAAGCACGAATTCCTTGTAAGCAACCCCGCCACCCACTGTGCGGGGCGTAGACATGGGTGTCGGAGAGTCGGACGACGGGAGAGGCGGTCTTGGACGTAACGCGGCGAAATCGGTGGGTGCGGCTTGGTCGATGCGCTTGCAGCGGCGGTCGCTCGCGCCAGACGAGTGCGCCCGCTCGCGGCCGCAAGCGGGTGCCGGGTCCATGAGCGGGGCAGCGCAGACAGCGACTTCCGGCGTGTCGGATCTGCCCGTGCAGTGGGCATGCACGCGTCGTCTGACCGAGGACGATTGGGAGCGGATCGCGGCCGTGCTGCCTGGGCGGCGTCGCGCCCGTGCCCGTCATGCCGGTGATACGCGGCGCTTCATCGAGTCCGTGTTGTGGGTCGCGGACACGGGTTTGCATTGGAACCGCATGCCGCCGGATGCGTTCGGACGGTGGCACGGCGCATACGTACGCTTCGTGCGTTGGGCGCAGGAGGGTGTGTGGCGGCAGGTCGAGGATGCGCTGCAGGAGCAGGCGCTGCGCGGCGCGCTCGCCGCCTTGGTCGCTGCCTACCTGGACCGGCGGCAGCGTCGCGATCTGTTGCTGCGTCTGGAAGGTGCGGCAGCGCGAGCGCCAGCCGAGCGTTCTGCATGCAGCGGCCCGGCCTGAGCGCTGCGCCAGGTTTGCCTTGCTTCGTTCGCGCTGTCGACAGCCGGCATCGCCTTACCGAGAGACGTACATGACGCCCGCCCCAACCGACTCCGATGCTCCCGGCCAGAGCATCCCTGCTTCACCGGCCGAACGCACGGATCCTTCTCCGTCGGCGCCGGGCGATCCGCGCATGGAACAATTGCGCGAACTGATGTTCGGCAGTGTGGTACGAGACTTCGACGCGCGGCTGGAGCAACTGCGCCAGCATCTGCAGCAGGAACTGACCGCACTCGCGCAGCGCGGCGAACGGCAGCTGCTGGAACTGGAAACGCGCTTGCTCGCGCAGAACGAGCGCATGCAGGCGCAACTGCACCAAGAGGTCGACAACCGCGCCAATGCGATCGACGACATGCAGTTGCGCTGGCAACAGGCAGCGCGGGCCAGGCGCGCGGAGATCACCGCGGCGTTGCAGCGGCACGAGCGCGATGCAGACGCCGCCGAGGCGAGGCACCGTGCTGGGCTGGCCGATCTGCGCCAGATCCAGCACGAGGCGATCGCCGGAGTGCGCGAGGCGCTTGCCGAGACGCGCACGGTCCTGGACGCGCAGAAGCTGGCCAGGCACGATCTGGCCGATCTGCTCGCCGAGGTCGCGCTGCGTCTGCGCGATCCGGGAGCGGCGCTCGGCGAACGCTGAGCGTGGAAAATGCACGGCGACTATCAGCGCCTTCGCGAACTGTTGCTGCAACCGGAATGGGAGCGGCTGCGACGCCTGGACGCGCGGCTGGCGCAATTCGCCGATCTGCTGGCCGAGGAAGTGGAGCGCGACGCCGCCGTGCCGGCCGCGCCATCGCGGCTGCGCGAGGCGCTGTCGGCGCTGAGCGGCGAAGCGCTCGAAGCGGCGGTGCGGCATCGGCCACACACGGTAGTGGAAGCGCTGTATCCACTGATCGGCGCAACGATCCGCCGCGCGCTGAGCGAAGCCATGCGCCAGATCGGCGAGGACCTGGACCGGGCGTTGGGCGGCCCGCTCAGTCCGCGCTCGCTGTGGTGGCGTTGGCTGGCCTGGCGCGGCGGCGTGCCGTATGCGCAGATCGCGCTGCGGCACAGTGCGCGCTACCGTGTCGAGCACTTGTTCCTGATCCAGCGCAACAACGGTCTGTTGCTCGGCTACCTTGGTGCGGAAGGAGCGCAAGCGCTGGACGCCGACGCGGTGGCTGGCATGTTCAGTGCGATCCACCGGTTCGTGCGCGATGCGGTCGCGGGCGAGGCCGATGGACTCGGCTCGGCCACGGTCGGCGACTATCGCCTGGCGGTCAGCGAGTCTCCCTGCTGCTGGCTGGTGGCTTTCGTGCGTGGGCTCCCACCGAGCGGATTCGCGCAACGCCTGGATGCGATCTGCGAAGCGCTGCATCGGCGCCATGGCGCGTCGCTCGCCGATACGGCGCAGGGCGGGCAGGCGGGGGCCGGGTATCTGCAGCAGGTGTCGCTGGATGCCCTCAATCCCGGTGTGCCGACCTGGCAGTCGCCGCGCGCGCGGCGTCACCGCCGCTATGCCTATGCGGCGGTGGCTTTGGTGGCAATGGTCGTGGCGGTACACGCCGGCCTGACCGCCCGCTGGTCGGCGCAGGCGCGGCAGGTGCATCGCGAACTGTCGCGCTGGCCGGGACTGTCGCTCTCCGACTGGGATGCGTCGCGGCGCGGGCGGTTGCGGATTGCCGGGTTGCTGGATCCGCTTGCGGACGATCCTGCGGCCTGGCTGGCGCGCGCTCACCCGCAGGTCGCGGCGACATGGCGTTTGCAGCCGTTCATGTCGTTGCAGCCATTGCCGTTGCGCCGCCGCGTGGCGCAGAGCCTGAATCTGCCGCTGGCGATCGTGCAGGCGCCCGATGCCGATGGCACGCTGCGGCTGGTCGGCGAGGTCGGATTCGCCCAGTGGCAATGGCTGCGGACGCAACCGTCTCCGTTGCCCGGACTGCGGCTGCAGACCACGCAGCTGACCTATCCGGGGCATGCGCGCATCGCCGCGCTCGTCGCGCAGATCCAGGCCATCCAGATCGTCTTCGAGCCGGGAACGGCGCAGCCGCGCGACGATATGTCGGCGGCGTTGACATCGATGATCGAGCGCGTGCAGGCACTGCAGGATGCGGGCGCGGCGCACGCCATCGGCTTCCGCTTGGTCGCACGCGGCTTCACCGACGACCCGGGCAGCTATGCGCAGAACCGCGACCTGCGCCGACGCCGCGCCGAATGGCTGACCACGCAACTGATGCGCGAACTGCGTCCACCGAACACGATCGTTCTGGACGAAGACGCGCTCGCCACGCTGCCTCACCGCAGCGACAGCCGCGCCACCTCCCTCATCGTCACTCTCTTTGCGGTATCGCCATGATCTCCCTATCCCGAAAGATCGCGTTGCTGGGCAATTTCGCCGTCGGCAAGACCAGCTTGGTGGCGCGTGCCGTCCGCAATACGTTCTCGGAGCACTACCTGACCACCGTCGGGGTCAAGGTCGACAGCAAGGCCGTCGCACTCTCGCCATCGCAGGAGTTGCGCATGGTGTTGTGGGACATCGCCGGTGCGAGCCTGATCGATCAACTGCGCGGCCACTACCTGATCGGCAGCCATGGCCTGTTGCTGGTGGCGGACGGAACGCGCGCGCATACCCTCGATACGGTGCTGGAACTGCGCGAGCAGGCCGAGAGGATCGTAGGCCGTTCGCTGCCGGCGGTGTTGGTGCTCAACAAGTGCGATATGGCCGACCAATGGGACGTCACACCGGCGCACGTGCGCAAGTTGGCCGAGCAGTTGCCGACCTTCAGCGCCAGCGCACGGGTCGGCCACGGCGTGGAGGAAGCCTTCGCGGCGCTCGCGGCGCAACTCGAGCGTTCGCCATGAAGCGACGACGTCGGGCCGCTGCGGTGGCTGCGCAGCAGCCGGTGGTGGTGAGCTTCGATGCCAGCGGTGCGGTGGAGGATATCGTCGGCGATCTGGCCCAGTTGCTTGGCGACGCGGAGCCGCAGTCGGCGACCATCCAGCGCTTGCGCGACCTGTTGGTGGGCTGTGCTGTCCTGCCGGTCACGTTGTCCGGGGTGGAGCTGAGTCAGGACCGCTATGTCGACGTGCACATCGTCGAGGAAGGCGATGCGTTGCGGCACATGGTGCTGCTTGGCAACAGCGACGGCATGCTGGCCTTGCGCGACTACCAGCAGCTCGGCAACGAAGCGGCGCTGTCGCAGGAGCGGCAACTGCGGGCGCTGGGGCGGCCACCGCCGCGCGATGTGCGCAGCCAACTCACCCTTGAGCCGTTCCGCCGTACCGGCAACCTGTTCGCAGGCATCGCCTACGCCATGCGTGCGCCGCTGGCGATGCTGTCGGCGCACGCCAAGGCGTTGGCGCGGCAACTCGCTGAGGAACCGGCGGCCTCGGCCTCGGTCGCTGCCATCCAGCAGGCGGCGGTACAACTGGATGCGCTATCGCGCAATGCGTTGGTGGGGTTGGGGCGACTGTCCGCCGACAGCGACGGACGCGGCGCGGTGCAGTTGCCGCAACTGGCGGCGTGGCTGCAGGACACCTTTGCCTTGCAGGCGCGCGAGGCGGGCGTGCAACTGCAGTTGCGGGTCAGCCGCGGGTCGGAGGCCGTGTTGGTCGATCCGCTGGCGGTGCGCCAGATCCTGACCAATCTGCTGGTGCACGCCCTGGATGGCCTGCGCGGCGTGCGGCTGACGCTGGATCTCAAGGCCGGCGCGCGCTACCTGGAGATGGAACTGGCTTGCGAGCCGGACGGTTTCGCCGCTGAGCGCTTCGGCCCCCTGGTCACCACGCACGATCTGTTGCTGCATCACGCTGAAGGCAGCCTCGGGCTTGCGGTGAGCCAGACGCTGTTGCGGCAGTTGCGTGCACAGGTCGAGTTGGTCCGGCGCCAGGATGGGGGCTGCGATCTGTGGTGCCGCGTGCCGGTGCGTGGCGACCGGGCGGCAAACGCGCCGAACCCACCTGGCATGCCTGGCGATGTTTTGCTCGCGCTGCCAAAAGGCAGGTTGGCCGAGCGCATCGAGGCGATCCTGGTCGAACGTGGCAGGCGCACCATCGATCCGCAGCGGCGTGGCGCTGGAGACGGGCCACTGGCGCTGGCGATCACTGCGCAAGGCGACGATGGCGCATCGGTCATGGCCTTGCGCGAACGCCTTGGCATCGCCGCAGACACCGTGCTGCTGCTGATCGGGGATGCGGCCTGGGGCGATCAGGACAGCGGGTTCTGCGTGCAGCTCGGCGCCGACGCGCGCGACGCCACGCTGGCAGCGGTACTGGACGATCTGCTCGCCGCCGAGATGCTGGACCCCCGCGCATGATCGAGATCGCCGATCTGCGGGCGCTGGTGGCGGTGGTGGAAACAGCCAGCTTCACCGACGCCGCGCGGCGTCTGCAGACCGCCAAGTCGGTGGTGAGCCGGCGCATCAGCGAAATGGAGCGCGAGCTTGGTGCGCCGCTGCTGGACCGCAGTGCGCGCAGTGTGCGCGCCACCGACGTTGGTGCGGTGTACTACGCCAAATGCGTACGCCTGCTCGAGTCGTTCAATGCGGCCAACGATTTCGTCGCCAGCACGCAAGGCCAGATCCGGGGCCGGCTGCGCCTTGCGGTGCCGCGCACGTTCGACGAGCGCCGGATCGGCGAGGTGCTGAGCCGCTTTGCCGTGGACTATCCCGATGTGCTGTTGCACGTGGAGTACGAGCAACCCACGGTCAGTGAGGCGCATTTCGATGTGGCCCTGCGTCTGGGCGATCTGGAGGATTCGAGTTTGGTCGCGCGGCAGATCGCGCAGGTCGGCTATGCGCTGTACGCAAGTCCGGATTACCTGCAGCGGCATGGCGCACCCGCCCAGCCGCGGGAACTGGAGGCGCACGCGGCGCTGGTGGAAAGCGGCGATGCACGTGCCTGGCGCTATTGCGAAGGCGGCAAGTGGCATGCCTGCCGTGTCCGTGAGCGTCTGCGCAGCGATTCGCTGCAGCACCTGCTGGCGGCTGCCGAGTCCGGCCTCGGCATCGTCGCGGCGCCGCGCTTCCTCGTCGCCGAGGCGGTGGCCGCGCAACGGCTGCTGCCGGTCCTGGAAGGCGTGGCGCTACCGATGCTGGCGTTGTCCGTGGTGTATCCGGGCAACCGTAGGAACTCGCAGAAGATTCAGCGCTTCGTCGCTTTTCTGATGGAGCAGGCGCCGCATTTGTACGCCTGAGCGGTTGTGGGGGCGCGAACCGAAGGTTGTCGCAACGCCTCTCGCGGTCTGTCGCATCGGCATGGATGCTGGTCTCATTCCGTCCGCTTTCGCCGCGGACAGACGGCGCAAGGAGGACACGATGCAATCGACGGGCGAACGCCAGGATCCGATCCCGCAAACGATCCGGACCGAGCATGTGCTTGCCACGTCCCATGGCAGGATCACCCTGGTGGTCGAAAGCCACGGTGCGGCGATGGCAAAGGCGCTGGCGGTGTTGTGCGGCGCGGCCATCGAGCAAGCCCTGCGTGCGTACTTCCCAGAGGGGCAATACGACGACTGAGCGCACGCGTATCGCGTGGCGATGTGCGCGCCGCGGCAACCATTGGTTGCGCGTTTCGCCGTTTGCGCGCGTCCGCGCAACGGCGACGCTGTGTCCCGGGCGATTGCTGCCGGATCGCGCTGGATGCGCCGTTCGGCAGCAGCACGGATCTGCAGGATGCACCCCCGGCCGTCGCCGTCGAAGGAGCGCCGGCGATGGCTTCGCCACGGAACTCGTATGCGCCGCGGCCTTGCTGTGCGATCACGCATTGCGCGCGGATATGACTCGATCCGACCATCTAGGGAAGTGCGATGTTCAAGAATCTCCTCGCGGAAGCGGCCGGCACGTTCTGGCTGGTACTGGGTGGCTGCGGCGCGGCGCTGTTGGCTGGCGGCAGCATTGGCAATCTCGGCGTCGCCCTGGCGTTCGGGCTCAGCGTGCTGACCGGCCTGTATGCGCTCGGACATTTGTCCGGCGGCCATTTCAATCCGGCGGTGAGCCTGGGGCTGTGGGCCGGCGGCCGCTTTCCGCTGCGGCAGGTGCCAGGTTATGTCCTGGCGCAACTCGTCGGCGGCATCGGCGCCGCCGCGCTGCTCTATCTGGTCCACCACGGGTCCGTGGCCGAGGCGTTCCAGGCGGCGACACCTGCCGCGTTCGCCAGCAACGGATATGGCGACCTGTCGCCGGACGGCTATGGCGCGGTGTCGGCGTTCCTGCTGGAAACCGTGCTGACCGCGGTATTCGTGGGTGTGATCATGGGCGCGACCCGGCGCGGCGCTGCGCCTGCGGCGGCGCCGGTGGCCATTGGGCTGTGCCTTGCGCTGATCCACCTGGTCAGCATCCCGGTGACCAATACCTCGGTGAACCCGGCACGTTCCACCGCGACGGCGCTGTTCGCCAGCGACGGCGCGATGCAGCAACTGTGGATGTTCTGGGTGGCGCCGTTACTGGGCGGCGCACTCGGTGGGGTGTTTGCGCGCTGGTTGCTGCAGCCGCGGCGCCACCGCGGGTAGCGACATCGCCACTGGCGATGCGCAGCGCCGCCCGGGCATTCGACGTGTTCCGCAGCGGGGGCGTGCGCCTGGCGAGGCGCTGTTTCGACTGGTCGTTGGCTACGTTGCGTCGGCGCGGCAGATCGCCACACCTGCGCGACGGCCAGGGCCTGCCAGGGACTCGATGACGGCTCCAGGCGCATCGGTCCTTCCCGCCAGCCAGGCGGGTCCGGCGCTCCCCGGTTGCCATGCGCGGACGGGGAACGCCGCAGCACGGTATCGGCGGGTGTCGTGTTGCGCGATCGAGAACATGAGGTTGTGTCATCGCGTACATCGCCGCGCCTGGTACGCGAAAGAATCGCTGCACGCCAGTCCTCGCCTTCTTGCGCGCCGGCATGGCGGTGGCACGTGGGCGAATGCCGGTCCAGCGGCGCCGATTCGCTTGGGCGGGCCGAGGGGTGAGCGGATTTCTCATTAAGTGCAGCCAACTGCCACCGATCCGTGGCGGGTGGCGACCTGCCAGGCAGCGACGACATGACTATGGCGACAGCTTCTTTCCGCAAGCGCAGATGCATTTCCGTATTGGCGCTCGCCATCGCGTCGGCGCTCGGCCTGGGTTCGGCCGGCGCAGCGACGCAGGCGCTCGAACTGCGGTCGCCACCGCGCCCACCGTTCGACATGCGCGCTGCCGGCGTCGACCGTATCGCCGTGGAGGTGGAGCGCGATGGCTTGCCGGCCGATGGGCAGACACCGGCGAAGTTGAGGATCCGTCTGTTCGACCGGCAAAGTCGGCCGTTGCAGCCCGATACCATGGTCACCGTCGAGGCGTCCGCCGGACGCCTGCAGGTGCCCGGTGCCGACAGCGACGAGGCCGGCCTGGCCCCGCGCGACGCCGACCGGGTGATGCCCGGCATGCAGGTCGTCGTGCACGATGGACAGGTGGAGGTGTGGTTGCTGGCGCCGGTGCAGGCGCAGTCGGTGGATGTGCAGGTCAGCGCCGGTGCGGCAGTGGCCAAGGGCCGCATCGCGTTCCTGCCGGAGCTGCGCGACATGCTGGCGGTCGGCGTCGTCGACGGCATCGTCGATTTCGATCGCAAGAACCCGTTCTCCCTGCAGCAGGCGCGCCCGGACGATGGCTTCGAAGCGCGCATCGACAGTTGGTCGCGCAGCAGCGGCGATGGAAAACGCAACGTCGCCTTGCGCAGCGCGTTCTTCCTCAAGGGCCAGGTCGCGACCGACACCTTGTTGACCATGGCCTACGACAGCGACAAGCCGGGCAACGCACGCTTGTTTCGCGATCTGGATCCGGAGCGCTGGTTTCCGGTCAACGGCGATGCGTCGATGGTCGGCTTCGAAGCGCGCAGCAACAGCCGCCTGTATTTGCGCCTGGACCGACAGCGCAACTACCTGATGTACGGCGATATCGCCACCGGCGACGGCTTCAGCCAGCGCGCGGGACAGGGCGAGGTCGCCAGCGGTCAGGTTCGCGACCTGGGCCAATACACCCGCACCTTGACCGGCGTGCGCGGTCATCTGGAAGGCGCGCGCGGCACGCTCGACGCGTTCGCTGCCGACGATCATCTGCGCCAGGTGGTCGAGGAGTTCCCGGGCCGCGGCCTGTCCGGCCCCTACACCGTCAGCAACAGCACGCATGCCGTGCTGGGCAGCGAACAAGTGCAGATCGTGGTGCGCGATCGCGATGCGCCGTCGCGAATCCTGCAGACCACGCCGATGGTGCGCTTCAGCGACTACACGTTCGAGCCGTTCAGCGGCCGCATCCTGTTCACCAGGCCGGTGCCGTCCGTGGACGAATCGCTGAACCCGGTATCGGTGCGCATCACCTACGAAGTCGACCAGGGGGGCGAAAATTACTGGGTGTACGGCCTCAACGGCCAGTACAAGGTACTGCCGGCGCTGGAACTGGGCGGCAGCTACGTCAAGGATCAGAACCCGCTGGCGCGGTTCGAACTGGCCAGCGTCAACGGCACCTTGCAGCTCGGCGAGCAGACTTGGTTGCGTGGCGAGTACGCGCGTACGGAAAGTGCGCTGAACTCGGCCAACGGAACCATCTATACCATCGATCCGTTTGCCGCGTCGGGCAGGACCGTCGCTGGCGACGCCTGGCGCGCCGAATTCGGCCATCGCGACCGCCGCAGCTCCCTGCTGGCCTGGTACGGACAGAGCGATGCGAATTTCAACAATCCCGCTTCGTCCTACCTGGGGGGACGTCGCCAGGCGGGTCTCGATGCGAAGCTGGCGTTGGGCGGGGATCTGAGTGGCGATGCCCGAAGCCCCTGGGGGCTGTATGCGAAAGGGACGTGGATCGCCGACCGGCTCAGCGCGGCCGAGCGTAGCCAGGCGCAGCTGGGCGTGCGTTATGCGCGAGACGATGCCTTCAGCGTGGAGATCGGCGCCAATCACGTCGACGAGCATGCCGGCAACGGCGGCCTCGGCAATGGGTTGAGCCTGCCAGGCAATCTGGGCGCACCCTATGGCGTCGGCCTGGTGACGCCGGGCATCGGCGGTGGGATCGGCGGAGGCTTCGCTGGCGGCATGGCCAATGCGCTCGATCCCGGCAGCGGGCAGACGCTGTACAACACGGGTGCGGGTTGGAGCGGCAACTACGGCAGTTGGGTCGGCAACGGCCTGGCCGGCGCGCCGGTGGAATACACCGCGCTGCGCCTGGCCACGCGCTGGCGGCCGCTGCCCAGGCTCGACCTCAGCGGCGAAGTGGAGCAGGACGTGGCGCATCGCGACCATCGGCGCGCGGCGTTCGGCGTCGGCTACCAGGTGCATGCGCAGACCCGTCTGTATACGCGCTACGAATGGAATACCGGTTTGAGCACGGTCGCCACCAGCGCGAGTGTGGTCGATCCGGCGACCGGACAGCGTCGGCCCAGTCCCTACGACAGCAACGCCTTCGTGTTCGGCCTGGACACGCAGTACATGGAGGGCGGCACCGTCTTCAACGAATACCGCATGTACGACAGCTTCGGCGCGCGTCAGGCGCAGTGGGCCAGCGGCGTGCGCAACCTGTGGCATCTGGGGCCGACGCTGACCCTGCAGACCGGCGCCGAGCGGCTGGAGGCGCTGGAAGGCCAGACGCAGCGCGCCACCTCGGCCACGGTGGCAGTGGAATGGCGTCCGGACGAACTGTGGCTGCTCAACCAGCGCCTGGAATGGCGTCGGACCGGTGCGATGCCCACCCGCAGCGATACCGCGCTGCCCAGTCAGGGCTGGCTCGGCGGCGGCTACGACAGTTGGCTGTCGACCTCGACGGCGGCGCGCAAGCTCAGCCGCGATTGGACCGCGCTGGCGCGCAACTACTACCTGCGCAACGACTACGACGATACCCGCCAGGACAGCTACGAGGATCGCTTCCAGTTCGGCCTTGCGTATCGCGACACCGATCGCAACCGCTTCAACCTGCTGGGCAAGTACGAGTACTGGACGCGCCGCGATGCGGATCTGTCGCAGTGGCTCGCGCAGGACCAGTTGCTCGCGCCCAGCGGCGGCTACGACAAGCATGTGGTCGCGGTGGTCGCCGACTGGCATCCGAACCGGGTGTGGTGGTGGACCGCACGCGTCGCCGGCAAGCGCCAGAGCGATCGCATCGACGGGCGCCGCGACCGCTACACCGCGTATCTGCTCGGCGGGCGCGGCACCTATGGCCTGAGCGAGCGCTGGGACGTGAGCGCGATGGCCTATCGCATGTGGAGTCCCGGAGGCGCCGCGCAATCGGCCCAGGGCCTGGAAGTCGGCTATCTGCTCACCGCCAATCTGTGGCTGTCGGCCGGCTGGAACTGGCGCGGTTTCCGCGACGACGACATGGTCGGCGCCGAGTACACCAACCAGGGTGGGTTCCTGCGCCTGCGCTTCAAGTTCGACGAAGACCTGTTCCGCGGCAAGGACCCGGCGGTCAATCCGGCGTTGCCGCGATGACCGTGTCCTTCCGCTGCGTCCACTACTGCCTCCGCCGCAACGAATCGGGGACTGCCATGAAGACTCGTTCCATTTCATTTCCGCACCACGCGGTGTTGGTCGTCGTGCTGGGCGCGTGGGTGTTGCCCTGCGTCGCGGCAGAGAAGGCCGCCGCCCTGCAACCGCCGCCGCAGCGCATCGGCGCACAGGCGATCCATGCCGATCATGGTGTCTACCAGGCCACCCAGGCGCGCATCAAGGCGCTCAACGACAAGGGCGTGCGGGTGGACGACTACGCGCTGGCGAAGGCGCAGTGCTGGCTGGACACCAGCTTCCACGAATACAGCCGCAACGACCGCGGCGGCTATCCGCAGGCGGCGCTGAGCGAAGCGGCTGCCTTGATCGGCGCGCTGGAGGAAGGGCGCGATCCTGGCATGGAGACTCCGTTGGTCAACCGGGCGGAAAAGCTGCGGCCCGATCTGTGGGCGCGGTACGACGCGCTCAAGCGCAGTAGCGGCTTTCGTTGTGCGGCACAGGCCACGGCCTGCGCGGAAGTGGAGCTGGTGCATGCCGGCAACGAGATCCACGATGGCGGCTGGCGTCATGCCAAGCCGTATCTGCAGATCGCCGAAGACCTGACCAGCCGCGCCGAAGCGCAGGCCGCGCAGTGCCCGGCCGCGGCGCCGGCACAGGCGCTGCCACCGGCGCCGTCCGAGCGTTTCGATCTGGATGCCGATGCGCTGTTCGCGTTCGATCGCGGCGACCTGGGCGGGCTGTTGCCGCAGGGCAAGCAGGCGCTCGACGGCATGGTGCAGCGCCTGACGGCGGACTACGCCAGCATCGAACGCATTCGCCTGGTCGGCCACAGCGACCGCCTGGGCCGGCAGGCCTACAACCAGCGCCTGTCCGAACAGCGCGCCTGGACGATCAAGCAGTATCTGCAGCAGCATGGCATCGCCGCGCCGATCCAGGCCGAGGGCGTCGGCGCACGCGAACCGAGCGCGGCTACCGCGCAGTGCGTCGGCACCAGGGCCACTCCGGCGTTGACGCGTTGCCTGCAGCCCGACCGTCGGGTTTCGGTCGAGATCGTCGGCCGCCAGCGCGAGGCCCGCTGATGCGCCGGCCGTCTGGCTTTCTTCCCGCTGCGGCCGCGTCGCCGCGCCGCGTGCTGGCGGCGTATCGCGCTCCCGCATTCTGCCCTCCCATCACCACGAGCATCACGATGGCTTCCGTCGAACGCGCCCAGCCGCTGCCGCCGTCCCACCCTCGTCCGCGCTGCCGGCTGCTGCGCTGGTTGGCCGCACGCCCCTGCGTACGCACCGCCGCACGCCGTGTGCTGTTGTTGAGCGTGTTGGTCTACGCGGTCCCCGTATTGGCGGCGGTGACCGCCGGCACCGTGCGCACCGGCTCGGGCGCGGCCATCACCGGAACATCGCCCTACGACAACCTGGATACGGCCGGCAACAACGGCGATGTGCGCAGCAACGACACCGTGACCTATGCGTTGCAGTATTACACCGACGGCGGCGACAGCCAGGTCACCATCACCTCGGTCCTGCCGACCTGTGCCGCCGGCACCACCGGCTGCGCCAGCGGCGACCGCATCTTCGCCTGGCAAGCGCTGCCGCTGCAGTGCGACGGCAGCGGTAGCGGCATCAGCGCCGATGGCCTGACCCTGACCTGCGTGATCAACGGCCCGATGGATGCCGGCGCACGCAGTATCCTGCCCGTGGTGCTGGTGCTACCCAACGCCCCCAACGGCGCGGTGCTGACGCCGCCTGCCACCACCTTTACCAGTCCGCAAACGGCGACGCCGCCAACGACCGGCTATCTGTCCACCGACAGCGGCGACGCCGTGGTCACGGTGCGCGCGCGCGGCGCCTATGACGTGGTCAAGCAGCCGCAGTCCAACGGCAGCCGCAACCGCTGGGTGTTCACCCAGCTCAACGGCCAGGACGGCTGGGTGATGAGCTATGCCGCGGGCATCCGTGCGCCCGGCGGGCGCAAAGGGCTGGAGCAGATCGATGCCGACGGCATCAGTTGGACCGACAACCTCGGCGACATTGTGGTGACCAGCAGCAACGATCCGAACGGTGCGGCCGCGCTGCAGAACGCGATCCGCACCCAAGGCGTGCTGTACAGCTGGCCTGCCGGCAACTGCGCGCTCAACAACGACGCCAACAGCGGCAGCGTCGGCTTCTTCGGCATGCCCAACGGCGGGACCGGCCGCACCCCCAACCAACTGCGCGACAGCGGCACCTGTACCGCCACCCAGTCCGGCCCGGGCGCGCCGATCAACGTCGCCATCAAGGATGCGCCCTGGAGCGGGACCTACCTGTCCAGCGACGGCACCTATTTCCCGCGCCAGGGCACCGAGTACAACGACCTGAGTCCCGGCGACAATTACGTTGCGGCCCGCATGGTCAGCATCTGGATTCCGGCCAGCGGCTTCGATCCGATGATCAATGGGTCCGCGGTCACCGTCACCAACACCTACAGCAACGTGCGTGGGCGCACCATCAGCGGACAATCGCTCAGCGCCGACGATACCGCCAACAATGCGGCCAGCCTGAACTTCACCAAGACCGTGTCGGTCGGCGGCAGCAAGCAGTATCTGAACACAGGCGCCAGCGGCTGGCATACCGCCGACGGCACCGTGCAGGACGGGTCCAGTTTCGGCGCCGGGGTCGATGCCCTCAACACCAGCAGCACCCCGATCCAGGGGCTGGTGCTGTGCGAGAAACTGGACACCACCAAGTACCAGCTCACCGGCGCGGCGGCGCCGATCGCCGGCAGCCAGCCACAGGGCTGGGCCAACGGCAATGTGGTGATCGAATACGGAACCGGCGGCCGCAACGGCGTCGGCGACGGCTGGGCCAGCCGCGACGATCAGGCCAATGCCACCTGCGGCAACGATCAGTCGCCGACCTGGTACGCCGACTTCAATGCGGTGCCGGGCGGCGCGGCGCGGATCACCAAGGTACGCGCACGCGTGCTGGTACCGATGCCGGCCAGCGCCCAGGCATCGCTGCAACTGGCGCTCAAGGCCACGCGGACCGCACCGGTCTCCGGCTACGGCGTCGCTGCCGGGCATGTGTGGGACAACGGCACGGCGGTCTACAACTATGGCGCGATCGGCAGCCGCAATGTGCCGGATGGCAGTGCGCCCGATGCGGAGGGGGTGCGTTGGATCGGCCTGGGCGACGACACCAGCCGCTTCGCCACCAGCACCGCCTGGGGCGACGTGGTCACGCTGATCGCCGCGCGCGCGTCCATCAGCAAGGCCACGGTGACCCCGGCCAACAATATCAACGCGGTGATGGCCGGTCAGCAGGTGGAGTACGAACTGCGGCCGGTGCTGAGTTCGCCCGGCACGACCCCCACCACCACCACCATGCAGGTGCGCGACGTGCTGCCGCCGGAAGCACAGTACGTCGCCGGCTCGGCCTCGCTGGCACCCAGCAGCGTGCAGGCCAACATCCCGCAGTCCGGTTACACCACGCTGGTCTGGGATCTCCCCAGCGTCACCACCGGCCAGACCATCACGCCGATCCGCTTCAAGATCAATGTCGACGTGGCGTCGGCCAACGCGCGGGTGATGCCCAACTTCACCGTGGTCAGCAGCCCGCTCGACGCCGGCAGTTGCCAGAACTCGGGTGGGGTCTACGACGGCATTCTCAACAGCGGCTACAGCGTCGATCCCGCGACTGGCGCGGTGACCGGCACGCTGTGCCGTCTGGCGGCGCGCCGCGATCTGACCATCAGCAATCCCGGCGGCTTCCAGATCAGCAAGCGCGCCGACAACGACGTGGTGGAGCCGGATCAGGCGATCGGCTACACGCTGCGCTGGATCAGCGTCGGCGGCGACGTGCAAAGCAGCGATCTGATCGATGTACTGCCGTACACCGGCGATGCGCGCGCCAGTCGGGTCACCGGCAGTGCCGGCCTGGCCGCGGCGGTGGGCGCGATCAGCGGCGATGGCAGTCCCGCGTCCACCGTGTATTACAGCAGCGCCGCAGCGGCCAGCATCGAGCGCGATCCGGATGCGTCCAGCAATGCCCTCAATGGCGGCAGCACGCGCTGGTGCACACAGGCGCAATTCGGCAATGCCGGTTGCCCGGCGTCGCTGACGCAGGTGACCGCCGTACGCGTGGTCAGCGCCGCCGGCGTACGCCAGCCGGACGGCCAGGTGCGCAGTGCGCGGATCGTGCTGCGCCTACAAGGCAATGCGGACGGCGATGTGTTCAGCAACGACTTCACCATGCGCGGGGTCAGCGGCAACGTGCCGTTCACCCGGGCCGTGGTGTCGGCGGCGGCGGCGACCCGCGTCGTGGCCGGGGCGCTGTCGGGCAAGGTGTTCCGCGACGACAACGACAATGGCCAGTTCGACGGCAGCGATGCCGGCATCGCCGCGGTGCAGGTGACGCTGGAAGGCTGCAGCAGCGGCCCGGACGGCATCGTGCAGACCGCCAGCCTGCCGGTCAGCGGGGCCATCGCCTGCGCCGGCGACGACGTGCCGGTCAACCGGTCCGCCAGCACGGATGCGCAGGGCGACTACCTGTTCGCCAACGTGATCAGCGGCCGTTACCGCTTGGTCAAGGCGCAGCCGGCCGGCTACGCGGACGGCAAGCGCCATGTCGGCAGCCTCGGGGGGACCGCCAATGCGGTCGGGACGGTGCCGAGCGTGATCAGCGACATCCTGGTCCCGCGCCAGGGCAACGGCGTACGTTACGATTTCGCCGAACTGCTCACCCGCGCCACCTTGGTACTGCGCAAGACCTCGCGCGGCGGCACCGGCAGCTTCGCCTTCACCCTGAGCAATACCGCGCAGGCCAGCGGCAGCGTCACCACCAGTGCCAGCGGCAGCGCGGTGCAGGTGGACGGCGACGCCGCCAGCGCCGGCACGCAGGCGTTCGTGGTATCGACGTTGGGGCGCGCGGTCGACATCACCGAAACCGCGGTGGCCGGCTGGCACCTCTCCGCTGCGGAGACCCGCTGCAGCATCGGCAACCGCGTGGTCGGCAGCCTGGACAGCGCATCGCGCACCTATACGGTGCCGGCGGCCGAGGTGGTCGGTGGCGTGGAGATCGACTGCGACCTGGTCAACGATCCAGATGCGCGCATCACCGTCAGCAAGTCCGCCGATCCGGCCAGCGGCAGCGAGGTCGCGCCGAACGACCGCATCGCCTATCGCCTTGCAGTGAACGTCACCGGCGCGGCGACCACGGCGCCGGTCATTCTGACCGATACGCTGAGCGAGAAGCTGAGTCTGGACGTTGCTTCGATCATGACGCCGAGCGGCGGCACCTGCAGCGTGGCGGGACAGATCCTCACGTGCACGCTGGCGAGCGGGACCGCGGCGGGCAGCCATGTGTTCGGTTACAGCGCCAAGGTCGCGGCCGATGCCACGGGTGCCGTGAGCAACGTCGTGGTCCCCAGCGGTGCGGACAACCCGGCCTGCATCAACCCCGAACAGTGCCGCACGCAGCATGCAATCCGCGCCATCTTCACCGTCACCAAGCGCGTGGTGGGCACGCCGCAACTGGTACCCGGCACGGCCGACGAGTTCAGCGTGCGCTACCGGCTGGACGTGGCCAACATCGGCGGCAGCGCCGGCGAGTACGCGCTCACCGATACGCCGCAGTTCGATGCGGATGCGCGCCTCCTGAGCGCCACCTCCACCCGCGGCAGCGAAAGCGCCGTGAGCCTGGAGGGGAGCGGGGCGTGGGCACTGGCCAGCAAGCGCACGCTCGCCGCTGGCGGCAGCGAAACGTATCTGCTCGATCTGCACCTGAAGGTCGCCGCCGGCAGCAACCAGGACGACGACGCCTGCGTCGCCGGCACGCCCCAGCATGGCCTGTTCAACCTGGCCACGCTGTCCGCGGCGCAGGGCAGCTTGCAGGACAACGCCTGCGTGGAGACGCCCAAGCCGGTGCTGTCCAACCTGCTGTCGGTGGAGAAGACCGGATCCACCCGCCAGGGCGAGGTCGGCGATCTGGTCGGCTACACGGTACGCATCCGCAACAGCGGTACCGGCATCGCCTTGCGCCCTGTGCTGGTGGACCGCCTGCCTGCCGGCTTCCGTCTGGTCGAGGGCAGCGTTCGCGCACGTGGCGCCACCTTGCTGAGCGTGCAGGGTGCGCCCGGGCCGGTGTTGCGCATCGAAGTGGAGCGCATCGATCCTGGCGCGGAGGTCGTCGTGGCCTACCGCGTGCGATTGGGCGTGGGGGCGATGCAGGGCGACGGCATCAACCGCGCCCAGGCCGAGTGTCGCACCCGCGTGCAGGGTCCCAGCCAGGTCTGCTCGAACGAGTCGCGCTGGAAGGTGGACATCAGCGGCGGTGTGTTCGGCGAGGAAGGCTGTGTGGTCGGGCAGGTGTTCGTGGATTGCAACGGCAACTCGGTGAAGGATCCGGAGGAGCTGGGCATCCCCGGCGCGCGGATGTACATGGAGGACGGCACCTACTTCATTGCCGACTCGGAGGGCAAGTACAGCTACTGCGGCGTCCGTCCGACCACCCACGTGATCAAGATCGATCCGCGCACCCTGCCGCGCGGCAGCCGGATGGTGACCAGCAGCACGCGCAACGCCGCCGACGCCGGCAGCGTCTTCGTCGACATGAAGAACGGCGAGCTGCAGCGCGCCGACTTCATCGAAGGCTCGTGCAGCAATCCGGTGATCGAGCAGGTCAAGGCGCGGCGCGCACAGGGCGAGATCGGCAGCGTGCAGACCGAGGTCGGCCAGCCGCCGTTGACCTTCGAGAGCAAGCCCGCGCCGCAGCGCGACCCATTGCAGCAGGGCACCGACTCGGCTAATCAGCCGATCGAGCAGGTGCGGCAGCGGCCGGCACAGGGAGATGCCAGGACGAACGACGCCAAGCCGGCGGCCGAGGATAGGACGCCGTAGACCGGCAAAGGCGAATACGCCCCGCGGCGCGGGGCGTGTGGCGCAGAACGACGAGCCAGATGCAGCAGCCAACGTTCGTTCCCCAGCGACGGCGGGGCGCTTCGGCGCGCGGTCGGTTGACTGGCGGCGCTCCCAAACGGGCGTCGCTGGGCCATCCTCCCCTGGGAGGGGCTACGGCCCCGACGCGACGCGCGCGAAACGCTAGGCGGGTCAAGCCCGGCGTTCCACAGCACGCCCAACGACACACCAACCTGTTCGCGTTACGCGAACGCCTTGCTGCCGCGCATCACCGCCAGCACGTCGTGGCAGGCGCCCATGGTGTGGTAGTCGGTCTTGCCGGCCGGGCTCTTCTCGTCGCTGTAGCTGCGGTTGTCGCGGCTGAGGATGCGGAACCAGGCGCCGTAGCGGTGGTCGACCAGGTGCTCCCAGGAATACGCCCACAGCCTGTCGTAGGCGGCGCGATACGCCGCATCGCCGGTGGCGGCCAGCAGCCGCGAGGCCGCGGCGATGGCTTCGGCCTGCACCCAAAAGTACTTGTCGTCGTCGCAGAAGTAGGTCGGCGCCGCGGCCACGTCGGGCACGCCGACCACCGGCGCCTCTTCGGTGCCGGAGGCGAAGCCGTAGACGATGCCGCCATGCTGCGCGTCCCAGCCGTGCGCCAGGGCGGTGTCGAACAGGTGCCGTGCGGTCGGCAGCAGCCACGCCGGCGCGGTGCCGGTGGACGCCTGCAGGTGCCCGTGCAGCAACACCAGCAACTTGGACCACTCGACCTGGTGGCCGGGCTGGAAGCCCCACGGCCGGAACAGGTGCTTGGGGTTGTCGCGGTTGTAGTCCCAGTCCACCTGCCAGTCGGCGTCGTAGTGCTCCCACACCAGGCCGCCGGCCAACGCCGCCTGGCGGCGGGTGATGTGGTCGGCCAGCAGCAGCGCACGCTGCAGGTAGCGCGGCTCGGCGCTGGCCTCGTAGGCGGCGATCAACGCTTCGCACAGGTGCATGTTGGCGTTCTGGCCGCGGTAGCTGGAGAACGTCCACTCCGGCGTCGCCTCGTCGCGGTACAGGCCGGCGGCGGCATCCCAGTAGCGGGTTTCCAGCAGTTGCCAGGTCTCGTCCATCCACGCGTCGGTGTCCAGGCCGGCCTTCTTCGCGGTGGCGTAGGCCAGCAGCACGAAGGCGGCGCCGTAGGCGTGCTGGGTGCGGTCCTCGGCCACGCCGTCGCGCAGGGTCCACACGTAGCCGCCGCTGGCGGTATCGCGGTGCACCTCGCGCAGGTAGCGCAGGCCGTGGCGCGCGGCGTCCAGGTACTCGGCGGCCAGCGGCGAGTCGGCGAACTCGATCGCCGCCATCGCGTAGTTGAAGACGAAGCGGGTGCTGCTGACCAGGTGGCGATGGCCGGCGTCGTACACGCTGCCGTCGTCGCGGAAATAGTGGAAGAAACCGCCCGCCGGGTCGATCGCGCGCGGGTGGTAGAAGGCCATGGTGTCGGCGATGTGCGCGCGCAGGACGGCGGTGTCGGCGAAGTCGGGCAGGGGCGTGGCGGGCAGATTCATGCGGTTGACTGGCGAACTGGGTGAGGGAAGGGAAGACAGCGGCGCACGGCGGCAGCGTGTGCGCCGCCGTGCCGGGAACGGATCAGCGGATCAGTGCATCACGCGCGCGGTCGGCGCGGCGGTGGGTGCGGTCGCCGCCAGCTCCGCCGACAGGCGCGAACCGCGCAGGCCGTACCAGACGATGTAGGCGTAGCACAGCAGCGGGATCACGAAGGCATGCTGGATGCCGATGGCGTCGGCCAGCGCGCCCTGCGCCAGCGGCACCAGGGCGCCACCGACGATGCCCATGATCAGCAGGCTGGAGGCCTTGCTGGTGAGTACGCCCAGGCGCTCGATGGCCACGGTGAAGATGGTCGGGAACATGATCGAGTTGAACAGGCCGATCGCGATCACGCTCCACATCGCCACGTGGCCGGTGCTGAGCATGGTGGCGATCAGCAGCAGCGAGGCGATACCGGCGAAGGTCGCCAGCAGCTTGCGGGCCGGGACGAACTGCAGCAGCGCCGCGCCGGCAAAGCGGCCGACCATCGCGCCGCCCCAGTAGAACGGCAGGTAGTGGCTGGCAGCGGCTTCGGTCAGGCCGCCGGTGGTGGGGCCGGAGATGTAATTGATCAGGAAGCTGCCGATCGACACTTCCGCGCCCACGTACATGAAGATCGCCACCACGCCCCACAGCAGGTGCGGGTGGCGCAGCGCGTCGGCGAAGCTGTGATGCGATTCGGTGCTGGCATCGTTGTCCTCGCGCAGCGACGGCACCCGCATCACCAGCACGAACACCGCCAGCAACAGCAGGCCGCCGGCCAGCATCAGGTAGGGGATTTCCACCGAGCGCGCCTGCTCGATGCGATAGGCGGACAACTGCTCGGGATTCATCGCCGCCAGCTGGTCGGCGCCGAGCACCGCGCCGGCCAGGATCAGCGGGCCGATCAGCCACGGGAACACGGTGGTGCCCAGCGAGTTCAGCGCCTGGGCGAAGTTGAGCCGGCTCGGCGCCTTCTCCGGCGCGCCGATCAGGCTGATGTACGGATTGGCCGCCACCTGCAGCAGGGTGATGCCGCTGGCCAGCACGAACAGCGCGGTCAGGAACAGCGGATAGGAGGGCAGGCGCGCGGCCGGGTAGAACATCGCCGCGCCGATCGCAGCTACCACCAGGCCGATGACGATGCTGGCCTTGTAGCCGACCCGCGACACCACCGCGCCGGCCGGCACCGACATCAGGAAGTAGGCGCCGAAGAAAGTGAACTGGATGAGCATCGACTGCGCGTAGTTCATCTGGAACACGGCTTTCAGATGCGGGATCAACACGTCGTTGAGGCTGGTCAGGCCGCCCCAGGTGAAGAAGATCATGCTGACCACCGCGATGGCGGCGGTGTTGGACAGCGGGCGACGGCTCATGCAGCGACTCCGGGAACGGGCGAGAGGGCGACCCGGCTGCTGGCGCGCAGGCACAGCCGGGCGGGGGCGATGGTAAGCGCAGGCAGGGCCTGGCGGTGGCGCAGTGCGTCCAGCACCAGGCGCGCGGCCTGCATGCCGCGCTCGCGCGGGGCGACGGCGACGGTGGACAGCGGCGGGGTGGCGACGGCGGCCTCGGGAATGTCGTCGAAGCCGATCAGTGCGTAGTCGCGGCCGGCGATGCGGCCACGTTCGGCCAGGCCGCTGGCCAGGCCCAGCGCGACCACGTCGTTGTAGCAGACCAGCGCGGTCGGCAGCGGGTCGCGCGCGCACAGCGCGCCGGCCTGGCGCGCGGCTTCCAGCCGGGTCGGCGCGCATTCGATCAGCCACGTCGGGTCGACCGCGATGCCGGCGGCGGCCAGCGCCTCGCGGTAGCCGGCACGGCGCTCGGCGCAGGAACTGGACTGGCGGTGGCCGCCGAAGAAGGCGATGGCGCGGTGGCCCTGCGCCAGCAGGTGTTCGGTGGCCATGCGCGCGCCGCGGCGGTTGTCCAGCACCAGCAGCGGCCAGTCGCCGTCCAGCGCGCGGTTGAACAGCAGCACCGGCAGGCGCGGCCCCAGCAACTGGCGCAACCGCGCCGCGTCGGTGTTCTCGGTGGGCGAGAGGATCATCGCCGCCGGGTGGTGCTCGATCAGCGAGGCCAGCACGGTCTGCTGGCGCTCCGGCGATTCGCCGGTGCTGCCCATCAGCATCACGTAGCCGGCCTCGGCCAGCGCCGCGTCCACGCCGCCAGCGAACTCGGCGAAGAACGGATTGGCCAGGTCGTTGACCACCAGCGCCACCGCATTGGACGCGCGGCCGCGCAGGCTGGCCGCGCCGCGGTGGTAGACATAGCCCTGGCGGGCGATCTCCGCCGCCACCCGCGCGCGCGTGTCCGCATGCACCAGCGGGCTGTTGCGCAGCACCAGCGACACGGTCGCCCGCGACACGCCGCAGGCGGCGGCGATGTCGGACACGGTGACGCGTTTGTCGGCGGGAGACGGCGCCACGGCGGATTAGACCGGTTCAAAAGGTCGCTCATCCTGCGCCGTCGTGATCCGATCCGCATTTTGCAGTGCAGCAAGGCATTGCGGTGGCTTTGTGCTATCCGTTTGGATCGATTCGATACGGGGAGCCTGCCATGCGCAGCTCGAGGACGCTGGGCGGCGTTGCCGCGCTGCTGCTTGCCGCGCTGTGGCCGATCGCATCCGCCGTCGCAGCGGCGGGCGGTGATGCCGGCGAACGTGCGGTGGCCGCGGTGGACCCCTTCATCGGCACCGGCGGCGAGGGCCACACCTATCCTGGCGCCACGGTGCCGTTCGGCATGGTCCAGTTGAGCCCGGACACGCGCATCCAGCCGCGCAAGGACGCCTACGGCTGGGCGGCCGGCTACCGCTACGACGACCGCAGCCTGGTCGGCTTCTCGCATACGCACTTCTCCGGCACCGGCCACTCCGACCTGGGCGACGTGCTGCTGATGCCGATCAGCGGTGCGGTGCGCCTGGAGCGTGGCGACCCGGACACACCCGGCAGCGGCTACAGCGCGCGCTTTCGCCACGACGACGAGCGCGCCGAGCCGGGCTACTACGCGGTGACCCTGGATGACTACAAAGTGCGCGCCGAACTCACCGCCAGCGCCCGCGTCGGCGTGCACCGCTACACCTACCCGGCCGGCCAGCCGGCGCACGTGCTGCTGGACCTGCGTACCAGCCTGTACGACTACCCGGGCAAGATCAGCTGGTCGCGGCTGCGCCTGCGCGCCGACGGCACCGTCACCGGCTTTCGCGAGACCCGCGGCTGGGCGCCGGGGCGGCAGCTGTACTTCGCCCTGCGCTTCTCGCAGCCGCTGCGCGGCCACGCCTTCCACAACACCGAGCAGGACATTCCCTACAAGGGCTTTCCGCCGCCGGGCGACAACGACCCCACCCAGCGCGCGCAGATCGAAGGCCGGCAACTGGTGGGATCGTTCGACTTCGGCGACGCCCTGCGCGGGCCGCTGCTGGTCAAGGTGGCGATCTCGCCGGTCAGCGAGGACAGCGCCATCGCCAATCTCGACGCCGACGTGCCGGGCTGGGATTTCGACGGCGTGCGCCGCGCGGCACGCGCGCAATGGGCGCAGGCGCTGGGCGCGGTGGAGGTGGACGCGCCGCCCGCGCAACGCACCCAGTTCTACACCGCGCTGTACCACAGCCTGCTCGGCCCGACTCTGTTCATGGACAGCGACGGCCGCTATCGCGGGCCGGACAACGCCGTGCACCAGGCGCAGGGCTACACCCACTATTCGACGTTCTCGCTGTGGGACACCTACCGCGCGCTGCATCCGCTGCTGACCATCGTGCAGCCGCCGCAACGCACCAACGACATCGTCAACTCGCTGCTCGCGCACCAGCGCGAAAGCCCCTACGGTGTGCTGCCGGTGTGGGCGTTCCACGGCCTGGAGACCTGGTGCATGATCGGCTACCACGCGGTGCCGGTGATCGCCGACGCATACATGAAGGGCATCCGCGGCTACGACACCGACGCCGCGCTCAAGGCCATGGTGGCCAGCGCCAACTACGGCCCCTACGACGGCATCGCCCAGTACCGCGAACTGGGCTACGTGCCGATCGACGAGGAAGGCGAGGCCGCCTCCAAGACCCTGGAATACGCCTTCGACGACTGGACCATCGCGCGCATGGCCAAGGAGATGGGCCGCAGCGAGGTCGCCGCCGCCTTCGCCAAGCGCGCCGGCAACTGGCGCAACGCCTTCGACCCCGACACCGGCTTCATGCGCGCGCGCAAGCGCGACGGCGCCTTCCGCACACCGTTCGATCCGGACGCCAGCGGCTACGGCACCGACTACACCGAAGGCAACGCCTGGCAGTACTCCTGGTACGTGCCGCAGGACGTGGCCGGCCTGGCCCGTGCGCACGGTGGCGACGACAAACTGCTGGCGCGGCTGGATCAGGTGTTCGACGCCAAGGTCGATCCCAAGGTGTTCGCGCACATGGAGGACATCACCGGCCTGATCGGCTGGTATGCGCACGGCAACGAGCCCAGCCACCACGTCGCCTATCTGTATGCCTACGCCGGGCAGCCGTGGCGCACCCAGGCGCGGCTGCAGCAGATCATGCGCAGCCAGTACGCGGCGCGCCCGGACGGCCTGGCCGGCAACGACGACATGGGGCAGATGTCGGCCTGGTACGTGTTCACCGCGCTGGGCTTCTACCCGGTGGCGCCGGCCAGCAACCAGTACATCCTCGGCCGCCCGTTCCTGCCGCGCGCCACCCTGGCGCTGCCCAACGGCAAGCGCTTCACGGTGATCGCCGACGGCCTGGACGACGCGCATCCCTATGTCGGCAGCGTCACCCTCAACGGGCGGCCGCTGAACCGCGCGTTCCTGCGCCACGAGGAACTCATGGCCGGCGGCGAACTGCGCTTCACCCTGCAGGCTACGCCCAACACCGCGTGGGCGGCGGCCGGCGCCGAGCGCGCCTATTCGATGAGCGAGTGAAGGGCGCTCCACCTATTTCGGGAGATGTTCCTTAAAAGCGGCTTCCGTCGCGACGTGGCATTCCCGGTCGAGCTCTGTCGGCTGAAGCCGCCCCACTGGGGCTTGCGGTGCGCCTGCCGGGTGCACAGTGGGAGGGACTTCAGTCCCGACTGCTGTAGCAATCGGTCATTGGATGGCTTCACTCGTCGCGACTGAAGGGCACCTCGAACAACCTGCCACGACCTGGAGCCAGGGGTAGCATCTGTCGCAACGGCACCAGAGCGGCGCCTGATCGTGGTGGTTGGGAGGCTGAGGTGGCCGCTGGGCTACCTCAGCCGATCACGCTGGCGCCATGGCCCGCTCCTGTAGCCGTGCCAGCCGCATCACGTTATGGCTGGCGACCTTCAGCCCGATCACCACCTTTGCCCGCGCCAAGCCGATGCAGCGTACGAACTTGCCGCCTTGTTGGGCCAAGCGCGCAAACGGGTGCTCGCCGAACACCCGATCCTTGGCAATTCGACGGTTCCGGCGCTTTGCTGCCTCGCTCAAGGGCTTGCGCGCATGCCCTTGATGTTGGATCGCGGGGCGGTAACCACGCCTTTTCAGGTCTGCTTCCCGCGCTGCATCGGCATACCCGCTATCGGCCCATACCGTGCGGCCGGTGTTGTCCGGGTCCAGCACCTGCTCGAAGTGACGGCTGTCGTGCACGTTGGCCGCGCTCACGTCGTAGCGGCGGATGAAGCCCCAGCGACGGTCCGTGCTGGCGTGCAGCTTGTAGCCGTAGAACGCCACCCCATGCTTCCTGGTCCAACGTGCCTGCATATCCTTCTGCGCACGCTTGGCATCGCTCCAGTCCTGGCCGACGTCATCGCCCTGCTTGATCTGCGCGTTCTCTTCGCGCGTGTTGCGCTGGATCGGAGCGCTGACGATGCTGGCGTCGATGATCTGACCGCCGCGGGCAATGAACCCGGCACGTTGCAATTGCTCACCGATCGCCGCGCTGATGTCGCCCATCAGATCCTTGGTCTTGAGCCGTTCGCGCCACACCCAGATCGTCTTGGCGTCGGGCACCTTGCCGCTGTGTTCCAGTCCGAGGAATTGCTGGAAGCTGCGCCGATCCAGCACCTGGTACTCCAGCGCATCGTCGGAGAGGTTGTACAACTGCTGCAACAGCAGCAGCTTGATCATCACCTGCGTCGGCCAAGCCGGACGGCCACCGCGCTTGCCAGTACCCAAGGACAGCTTCGCGTCTACGACGTGAGCAATCCCGGCAAAGTCGATATGCCGTGACAGCAGAGCCAGAGGATCGCCGATCTGCTGCCGCTTGGCTTCGCGTTCGTGGCCGGCAAACAGGCTGATCATCGTGGCGTCCTCGGCGTGTTCTCCAGACCAATGATGCCAAAGGCGGGGTTTTTAGAGGTGCCCTGAAGTCGCTCCCACAGGGGCTTGCGGTGCGCCTGCCGGGTGCACAGTGGGAGGGACTTCAGTCCCGACGCATTGCGCCATCGGAAAGCACATCACTTCTAGCGTCGCGGCGGCATGACAGTTGATCCCCGCGTGGGTTTACGGCGAGCCTGCCGGGTGCATTGTGAGAGGGGCTTCAGGCCCGACTGCTGTCGCAGTCGGTCATTGGATGGCTTCACTCGTCGCGACTGAAGTCGCTCCCACAGGGGCTTACGGTGCGCCTGCCCGGTGCACAGTGGGAGGGACTTCAGTCCCGACTGCTGTAGCAATCGGTCATTGGATGGCTTCACTCGTCGCGACTGAAGTCGCTCCCACAAGGGCTTACGGCGAGTCTGTCGGGTGCACTGTGGGAGGGACTTCAGTCCCGACGCATTGCGGCATCGGAAAGCACATCACTTCGCGCGTCGCGGCGTCATGACAGTTGGGTTCCAGGGGCCAGCGGCATCCGGATGGAGTGTGGTGGCAGTAAGTTCGTAGATGCGTTGAAGCCGCGCCGACGTGAGTCTGCACCTGGAAGACGGCCGAGGCCTCTGCGCCGCACTACGGCCTCGTGCGCGACGCAAGCGCGAGCGTCAGCATCGCGTGAATTCGGCATGACCTGCATTGCGTATGGCGTCGCGCAGCGTGCGCCGCCACACCCTGTCACAGCGCGTCGCATCACATGCACGCGCATTTAATGTCATCCACACATTCCATTTGCGGCGTTCGTGGTCTTGTAGCGCGGCTGCATCGCATCGCGCGGACCGGGTGCGCCGGCGCCGTCGCCATCTCTGGAAGCGCGACCGCGTGCAGGCGCATCCCGTTCCGACGCCCTTGCCATGCGACGGCGCAGTCCGCGCTGCCGGCAACGGCGCGCAGAGGCGACGTGTCCTTCTCATTCGTCGAACGGGATCTTCCGAATGCATGTCTGCCTGCTGTCTCTCTCTCCTCCTCACGATGCGGCCGCGCTGGACGCGGCCATGGCGGCGGCACAGGCACAGGGCTGCGATCACATCGTCTTGCCCAATCCGTTCGCACAGGATGCGCAGGGCCGTCTGCACGACCCCGCAGCCGACGACGCGGCGGGCCAGACACAGTTGCACCACTGGCTGCAGCGGGCCGAACAGCACGGCCTGCGCGTGCTGCTGGACCTGCGCATCGACGAGATCGGTGGCGGCAGCCGTCTGCTGCAGGAACATCCGCACTGGTTCCGCGCACGCAGCTCGGCGCTGCCGGATCCGCGCGCCGAACGTGCCGCGCCGGATATTGCGGTGGGCCGCTTCGCCTCCGCCGAAGAAGGGGCGGGATTGGCGCAGTGGTGGAGTGCGCGTCTGGTCGACTGGCTGCGCAGCGGCGTGGCCGGCTTCCGCGTGCTGCAGCCAGAGCGCATTCCGGCGCCGTTGTGGCGCACGCTGATCGACGGGGTCCACGCACAGGCGCCGCAGGCGCGGCTGCTGGCGTGGACGCCCGGCTTGGGCTTGGACGCCTTGCGCGGCCTGGCCGGTGCCGGCTTCGATGCCGCGTTCTCCTCGCTGGCCTGGTGGGACGGTCGTGGCGACTGGTTCTTCGACGAGGACAGCGCCCTGCGTGCGCTGGCGCGCTGCGTGGTCGCCACCGTCGATGCCGAGACGGCCTCGGATACGCCACTGCCCTTGCCGCGCGCGCAGCGGCAGCGCCTGGCGGCTGCCTTTGGTGGGGCCTGGGCGATCGGCGCGCAGGACACATCGACAGAATACGGGCAGCCCGTGCCTGCGCAGCACGGCATATCCGAGGGGGATGCGTCCACGCCGGCAGAATCGCTGCCCGACGCCACCACGTCGCTGCGCCTGCGCCCGCTGCTGCGCGACGGCGCGCTCACCGCGGTGGCGGTGGAACCGCTGGACGTCGCGCCATGGCTGGTGCTGCTCAACAGCGACCGCGACCACCTGCTGCCGGTGCCCGGGCCGGCGTTGCTGCGCCTGCTCGGCGACAGCGAGGGTCTGCTCAGCGACCATGGCGAGCCGATCCAGGGCGAGCAGGGCGGCACCCTGGAAGCGGGCGAGGTGCGCATCTATCGCAGCCTGCCGGCGCGCCCGGTGCTGACCGCGGCGCGCGCACGCACCCCGGCCGAGGTCGCCGCCGGCGAGGCGCGGGTGTGCATCGAGGCGGTGACGCCGTCGGTGGATGACGGGCGCTTCCCGGTCAAACGCACGGTCGGCGATCGCGTGTGCGTGGAAGCCGATGCGTTCTGCGACGGCCACGACCGCATCGCCGTTGCCTTGCTGTGGCGCGCCGCCGATGCGCGTACCTGGTCGAGCGCGCCGATGCGCGCGCTCGGCAACGACCGCTGGCGCGGCGAGTTCCCGCTGCAGCGCCTGGGCCGCTACGAGTTCCGCATCGAAGCCTGGCGCGACGTCTACGCCACCACCCACGCCGACCTGGAAAAGAAGCGCGCCGCCGGCACCTTGCTGTCGGTGGATGTGCAGGAGGCGCTGGCCCAGGTCGAAGCGGCGCGAGGGCGTAGCCGCGGCGCGCTCGCCACGCGGTTGAAGGCCATCGCCACCCGCATCGCCCGCACCGACGACCTGGCCGAGAAGGCGCAGCTGCTGCTCGAACCCGACACCGCCGACGCGATGGCGCGCGCCGACGCCAAGCCGTTCCGCACCGAATACCCGATGACCTTCCGGGTCGAGGCCGAACGCCGCGCCGCGCACTTCGCCAGCTGGTACGAACTGTTCCCGCGCTCGCAGAGCGGCGATCCGCAGCGCCACGGCACCTTCGACGACGTGATCGCGCGGCTGCCGCACATTCAGGCGATGGGCTTCGACGTGCTGTACATGCCGCCGATCCACCCCATCGGCGAGAAGAACCGCAAAGGCCGCAACAACGCGGTGACCGCCGAGCCGGGCGAACCCGGCAGCCCGTATGCGATCGGCTCGGCCGAGGGTGGGCATACCGAGGTGCATCCCGAGCTGGGCGGGCTCGACGGTTTTCGCCGCCTGCGTGCCGCCGCGGCCGCGCACGGCCTGGAACTGGCCCTGGATTTCGCCATCCAGTGCGCGCCGGACCATCCCTGGCTGCGCGACCACCCCGACTGGTTCACCTGGCGCGCCGACGGCTCCATCCCGTATGCGGAGAACCCGCCGAAGAAGTACCAGGACATCGTCAACGTCGACTTCTACGCCAGCGGCGCGGTGCCGGCGCTGTGGAACGCGCTGCGCGATGCGGTGCTGTTCTGGGTCAACGAGGGCGTCACCCTGTTCCGCGTCGACAACCCGCACACCAAGCCGTTCCCGTTCTGGGAATGGCTGATCGCCGAAGTGCGCGGGCGCCATCCGCAGGTGGTGTTCCTGTCCGAGGCCTTCACCCGGCCCAAGCCGATGTACCGGCTGGCCAAGGTCGGCTTCTCGCAGTCCTACACCTATTTCACCTGGCGCCAGCACAAGGCCGAGCTGCAGGCCTACATCGAGGAGCTCAACAGCGGCGCGCCCAGCGAGTGCTTCCGCCCGCACTTCTTCGTCAACACGCCGGACATCAATCCGCTGTTCCTGCAGCACAGTGGGCGCAGCGGGCACCTGATCCGCGCCGCGCTGGCGACCACGCTGTCCGGGCTGTGGGGCATGTACCAGGGCTTCGAGCTGTGCGAGGCCACGCCGTTGCCGGGCAAGGAGGAATACCTCGACTCGGAGAAGTACCAGTTGCGGGTGTGGCCCGAGCGCGCGCCGGGCGACATCGTCGAGGAGATCACCCGCCTCAACCTGCTGCGCCGCCAGCATCCGGAACTGCAGTCGCACCTGGGCACGCGCTTCTACGTCGCGCACAACGAGCAGGTGCTGTACTTCGGCAAGTTCCTCGATGAAGCGCACCTGGCGCGCGGGCGCAGCCTGGTGCTGGTGGCGGTGAGCCTGGATCCGCATGCGGCGCAGAACGCGCAGATCGAAGTGCCGCTGTGGGAACTGGGCCTGCCCGACCACGCCAGCGTCGCCGTGCGCGACCTGTGGGACGGCCACGACTTCACTTGGTACGGCAAGACCCAACACATCCGCCTCGATCCGTCGCGGCCGTTCTCTCTGTGGCGCATCCGCGCCGGAGTCCCTGCATGAATGTCGCCGCGCCGTCGTCTCCCCAACTCGAGCCGCGCGCCCCGGCCGGCGATGCGCGCTGGTACAAGGACGCGATCATCTACCAGGTGCACGTCAAGTCGTTCTTCGACTCCAACGACGACGGTATCGGCGACTTCCCCGGCCTGATCTCCAAGCTCGACTACATCGCCGACCTCGGCGTGGACACGATCTGGCTGCTGCCGTTCTACCCCAGCCCGCGCCGCGACGACGGCTACGACATCGCCGAGTACATGGCGGTGCATCCGGACTACGGCAGCATCGCCGACTTCCAGCGCTTCGTGGAGCAGGCGCACGCGCGCGGCATCCGCATCGTCACCGAACTGGTGATCAACCACACCTCCGACCAGCATCCCTGGTTCCAGCGTGCGCGCATGGCCCCGGCCGGCTCGCCGGAGCGCGCGTTCTACGTGTGGTCCGACAGCGACCAGGACTACGCCGGCACCCGCATCATCTTCTGCGACACCGAAAAGTCCAACTGGACCTGGGACCCGGAAGCCGGCCAATACTTCTGGCACCGCTTCTACTCGCACCAGCCGGACCTGAACTTCGACAACCCGGCGGTCATGGAAGCCGTACTGGAAGTGATGCGCTTCTGGCTGGACCTAGGCGTGGACGGCCTGCGCCTGGACGCGGTGCCGTACCTGATCGAGCGCGAGGGCACCTCCAACGAGAACCTGCCCGAGACCCACGCCATCCTGCGCCGCATCCGCGCCACGCTCGATGCCGAATACCCCGACCGCATGCTGCTGGCCGAGGCCAATATGTGGCCGGAAGACACCCAGCAGTACTTCGGCGAGAACGCCGACGAATGCCACATGGCGTTCCACTTCCCGCTGATGCCGCGCATGTACATGGCGATCGCGCGCGAGGACCGCTTCCCGATCACCGACATCATGCGCCAGACCCCGGAGATCCCGGAGAGTTGCCAGTGGGCGATCTTCCTGCGCAACCACGACGAGTTGACCCTGGAGATGGTCACCGACTCCGAGCGCGATTACCTGTGGCAGACCTACGCCGCGGATCGCCGCGCGCGCATCAACCTCGGCATCCGCCGGCGCCTGGCGCCGCTGCTGGAGCGCGACCGCCGCCGCATCGAACTGATGACCTCGCTGCTGCTGACCATGCCCGGCACGCCGGTGCTGTACTACGGCGATGAGATCGGCATGGGCGACAACATCCATCTCGGCGACCGCGACGGCGTGCGCACACCGATGCAATGGTCGATCGACCGCAATGGCGGCTTCTCGCGCGCCGATCCAGCCGCGCTGGTGCTGCCGCCGATCATGGACCCGCTGTACGGCTTCCAGGCGGTCAACGTGGAGGCGCAGCAGCGCGACCAGTACTCGTTGCTGACCTGGACCCGCCGCGTGCTGTCGGTGCGCAAGCGCTACCGCGCCTTCGGCCGCGGCGCCCTGCGCTTCCTGTATCCGGGCAACCGCCGCCTGCTCGCCTACCTGCGCTGCCACGAGGACGAGACCGTGCTGTGCGTGGCCAACCTCTCGCACACGCTGCAGGCGGTGGAGCTGGACCTGTCCGAGTTCGAGGGCCGGGTGCCGGTGGACATCCTCGGCGGCGGCAGCTTCCCGCCGATCGGGCGCCTGACCTACCTGCTCACCGTGCCGGCGTTCGGCTTCTACGCCTTCCAACTGGTCGGCAACGCCACGCTGCCGGACTGGCACGTGCCGGCGCCGGTGCCGCTGCCGGATTACCAGACGCTGGTGCTGCGCAGTACGGTCGACAGTGCCGGCCTGCAACCGCACCTGCCGACGCTGGAGCGCGACATCCTGCCGGCGTGGCTGTCCACGCGGCGCTGGTTCGCCGCCAAGGACCGCGCGCTGCGCAGCGTGCGCATCGCCCGGCGCACGCCGCTGTCCGGTGGTGACGGCCTGACCCTGCTGGAGATCGAGGCGGAGCTGGACGATGGCGCGCACGAGCGCTACATCCTGCCGCTGGGCATCGTCTGGGAGCGCGAGCAGCCGAGCGTATTGGCCGAACAACTGGCGCTGGCGCGCGTGCGTCACGGCCGCGAGGTCGGCTACCTGACCGATGCCTTCGCACTGAAGCCCTTCACCCTGAGCATGCTCGCCGCGTTGCGCGACAAGGCGGAGTTGCGTGTGGATGGCGAGGCCGGCAATGAAGCCGGCACCGAGCGCATCCGCTTCTGCCCGACACCGGCGCTGCAGCGCGTGGACATTCCCGCCGATCCGGAAATCCGCTGGCTGTCGGCGGAGCAGAGCAACAGCTCGCTGATCGTCGGCGACGCGGCGGTGTTCAAGCTGCTGCGCCGCGTGTCGGCCGGCATCAATCCGGAGATCGAGATCGGCGAGCGCCTCACTGCGCTGGGCTACGCCAACGCCGCGCCGCTGCTGGGCCATGTCGCCCGTGTCGAGGCCGACGGCAGCGAGACCACGCTGGCCCTGCTGCAGGGCTTCGTGCGCAACCAGGGCGATGCCTGGCGCTGGACCCTGGATCATCTCGCACGCGGCGCCGAGGAATACGATGCCGCCCAGGACGAGGCGGCGCGGCTGGAGAGCGTGGCCGGCTACGACGCCTTCGCCGCGCTGGTCGGCCGGCGCCTGGCCGAGCTGCACGCGGTACTGGCGCAGCCCACCGATGCGCCGGCCTTCGCGCCGCAGCCAGTGGACGCGGCCGCCGCGCAGCAGGTGGTGGACGGCGTGGTGCACGAAGTGCAGGCGATGTGGGACACGCTCATCGCGCATCGCGACGCCAACGACGACCCGGCCGAACACGCCGCGGTGGACAGCCTGCTGGCCGAACGCGCGCGCCTGGATGCCTGGCTGCGGCAGGCGCCGTCGCTGTTGTCCGGTGCGCTGCTGACTCGCGTGCATGGCGATTTCCACCTCGGCCAGATCCTGGTCGCGTTCGACGACGTGGTGTTGATCGACTTCGAAGGCGAGCCGGCCAAGTCGCTGGACGAACGCCGCGCCAAGGCCAGCCCGTTGCACGACGTGGCCGGCTTCCTGCGCTCGCTGGACTACGCCAGCGAGGTCTCCGCGCGCGGCGAGGAGGGCACTGCCGCACGCGTCGGCGCCGGCCTGGACACCGCGCAGGAGCAATACCTGGCCGCGTTCCGCAGCCGCGCCAGCGCCGCCTTCCTGGCCGCCTACCGCACCGTGCTCGACGCCAGCCCGCACCCGTGGGTGGCGCCGGCCGCGTTCGAGGCTACCACCTTGCTGTTCCTGATCGAGAAGGCCTGCTACGAAATTCGCTACGAGGCCGCCAACCGCCCGGCATGGATCATGGTGCCCATACAGGGACTGTTGCGCATACTCGACCGCTTTCCCGCGCCCCAGGAGTCGATTCGATGAGTGATGCCGTCCACGTCTGGGACGACGCGACGCAACGCGCCTTCGCCAACGCCCGCCACGGCGACCCGTTCGCCGTGCTGGGCGCGCATCGCCTCGGCGAGGCGCGGGTGCTGCGCAGCTACCAGCCGGGCGCCGATGCGGTGCTGGCAGTGCTGGAGGACGGCAGCGAGGTGCCGCTGCAGCAGGGACCGGAAGGCTTCTTCCATGCCGAACTGCCGGGCGAAGGGCGCTACCGCCTGCGCATCCGCTGGTCCGGCGGCGAGCAGGACACCGCCGACGCCTACGCGTTCGGCCCGCAGCTCAGCGACTTCGACCTGCACCTGATCGCCGAAGGCCATCACCTGCACCTGGCCGATGCGCTGGGCGCCAACGTGGTCGAGGTCGACGGCGAACGCGGCACCCGCTTCGCGGTGTGGGCGCCCAACGCCTCGCGCGTGGCGGTGATCGGCGACTTCAACAGCTGGGACGCGCGCCGCCACCCGATGCGCCTGCGCCACCAGGCCGGCGTGTGGGAGCTGTTCGTGCCAGGCGTCGTTCCCGGTGCCCGCTACAAATTCGCGTTGCGCGGCCCGCGCGGCGAAGAACTGCCGGCCAAGGCCGACCCGGTCGCGCGCCAGGCCGAACTGGCGCCCGGCACCGCCTCCATCGTCGCCGACCCCGCGCCGTTCCAATGGCGCGACGACGCCTGGATGGCCACCCGCGCGCGCCGCCACGCCCCGCAGGCGCCGATCAGCGTGTACGAAGTGCACGCCGGCTCGTGGATGCACGCCGCCGACGGCAGCATGCTCGACTGGGACGCACTGGCCGAGCGGTTGATTCCCTACGTGGCCGACATGGGCTTCACCCACATCGAACTGCTGCCGGTCACCGAGCATCCGTTCGGCGGCTCCTGGGGCTACCAGCCGCTGGGCCTGTTCGCGCCCACCGCCCGCTTCGGCAGCCCGGACGGCTTCGCCCGCTTCGTCGACCGCTGCCACCGCGAGGACATCGGCGTCATCGTCGACTGGGTGCCGGCGCATTTCCCCACCGACGCGCACGGCCTGGCCCACTTCGACGGCACCGCCCTATACGAACACGCCGACCCGCGCGAAGGCTTCCACCGCGACTGGAACACCCTCATTTACAACCACGGCCGTCGCGAAGTTTCCGGCTTCCTGATCGCCAGCGCGCTGGAGTTCCTGCAGCGCTACCACGTCGACGGCCTGCGCGTGGACGCGGTCGCCTCCATGCTCTACCGCGACTACAGCCGCAACGCCGGCGAGTGGGTGCCCAACATCCATGGGGGCCGCGAGAACTACGAGAGCATCGCCTTCCTGCGCCGGCTCAACCAGGTGGTGGCCGAGCAGGCACCCGGCGCCATGACCATCGCCGAAGAATCCACTGCCTGGCCCGGCGTCACCGCCGACCTCGCCCATGGCGGCTTGGGCTTCAATTACAAGTGGAACATGGGCTGGATGCACGACAGCCTGCACTACATCGAACTGGACCCGATCTACCGCCGCTACCACCATGGCGAGATGACCTTCAGTATGGTCTACGCGTATTCCGAGCGCTTCATGCTGCCCATCTCCCACGACGAAGTGGTGCACGGCAAGCGCTCCCTGCTTGGCCGCATGCCCGGCGACGACTGGCAGCGCTTCGCCAACCTGCGCGCCTACCTCGGCTACATGTACACCCACCCCGGGCGCAAACTGCTGTTCATGGGCTGCGAAATCGCCCAGCCCACCGAGTGGAACCACGACGCCGCGCTGCCCTGGCACCTGCTCGACCAACCCAACCACCGCGGCATCCAACGCCTGGTCCGCGACCTCAACCGCCTCTACGCCGAACACCCCGCACTGCACGCCCGCGACGACGAGCCGGAAGGCTTCGCCTGGGTCATCGGCGACGACGCCGGCAACAGCCTGTTCGCCTACCTGCGCAAGGCCCGCAGCGGCGACACCCCGCTGCTGGTGGTGGCCAACCTCACCCCGCAGGTGCACCACGGCTACCGCATCGGCGTGCCCCGCGCCGGCCGCTGGCGCGAACTGCTCAACTCCGACAGCGAGATCTACGGCGGCAGCAACACCGGCAACGGCGGCAGCGTGCGCGCCGAGAACGTCGGCGCGCATGGCCATCCGGCGTCGCTGGCGTTGACCATCCCGCCGCTGGCGGTGCTGGTGCTGGGAGTGGAGGACTAGGAGTCGCAGTTGATCGTATGCGGTACGGCGTGGACGTGCGCGGCCATGGTGTCGCGGGCACACGCTATCCTGGTGCCGGCTCGCACCACTTGGCGGGGCAGGGGACGCATGGGAGGGCGCGTGGATGACATCCTGAAGTCGCTGCGAGTGGACGTCGACAACCAGGAAAGCGACGACGGCTACTTTTCGCTGGGCTTCCTGATCGACCAAGAGCATGCCGGCCTGCCGTACAACATCGGGCTCTGCCGGGACGAGATCGAGGATCCCGGGTGCCTCTACATCGAGGTGGACGACCAGATCCATGGATTCGCGACCAGGCGGGCGAGATACGCGTTCAACGGGAACGTACTCGCCATCGAACTGCTGGATGACCACGTGTTCCACTGGACCGGCAGTAAAGTCGTGAAGATCATTGTGCCGGAGGGGCAGGCGCAGCAGGTCGCTGCTTGCGTCGCGAGCATGTTCTCTGGCATTGGGGGCCAGTAGCGGCGCTCGCTGTTTGTGGCTTGCGGAAGGTTGCGGCCCCTGCTGATGGGCGTCAGCACGGCCCGCTACCGTTTTCACGCGTAGGGGTAAGCTGCGTGGGAGCCCCGACGCTCCCGTCCCGGGAAGACAGCGCGCCACGTCGAACTGTAAACTCACGCTGCTTCGGCGCCTCCCCAGCGAGTACGCCAGAGGCGCCAAGCCGGCGGCCGACGCATCGCCCGCCCGCTCCGGACGCATCCGGGCCTATAGCTCAACGGTTAGAGCAGAGGACTCATAATCCTTTGGTTCCAGGTTCGAATCCTGGTGGGCCCACCATCAGCATGCAAAGGCAATTGCATGCTGTCTGCTTTTCAAGATGAGCGGACGTTGGAAGTGAGCCCGACCCCATTCTTGTAGTGTTAGTGAGGCCGTCGTCTTAGAAGCGCGCGATGTACATGGTTGACTCGAGAAGGCAATGCGAAGCGATGGCGCCGGGCAGATCGAATAGGCGTGGCTTTGCGCGGAAGTCGAAGAGACGATAGAGGCGGTATTTGTCAGCATCGACTTCCGAGCGTGCCAGTTCGTTGCGGCTGACATGGAATGGAGTCAGGATGCCGAACGCGGTGGTCTTTACCTCGATGAGTCGTTCTCGGCCATCGGTCTCGTAGGAGAGTACGTCGTAGCCTAGGCCATCGCCTTGAGAAGCGGCTATGTGCTCGACCCGATTGGCCAGGCGTTTCTGGCCAGCTGCATGAAGGCGGCGGGTCTCCAACTCTATTACGAACAACTCGCCGGCCCGGCCCAACGATTGTGGGTGCCGGAACCCATACGGCTTCCGTATCCTCTGGGGCGATCATCACTGCGGGTCGTAGCACGGCGGATTGAGCAGCGGCCTGTAGTGCATCGTTCGACTGCGCTTGACTTCCCACCACGTCGAACAACAGGGTCTGGTAATTGCCACGCGGCTTGTAGCCATCGATGTACGGGTAGCCGAGTGCGAGAAGGACTGCGCTGATGTTGCAGTGTTTGAACTCGATGGCGGCCCTGTTGCGCCCGTCGAGCCGCTCGGCCAGCGCACGTGCATGGACGGTCTTGCTATACCGCTGGCCGTTCAGTTCGAGCGTGAGCATGTGCAAGTAGTCGGCGACGCAGGCCTCCACTTCTTCATGCGACCAGTCTGTGCCTCGTGCCATATAGCTCCTCTCGCGTGTCACCAGGTTAACTAGCAGAAGTGTGGGGAGCTAGTCCTGGCAGCGATAGCTCTGTGGGGCGATGTGATGCGGGCAGTAGCGATTGCTAGTGGTCTACCAGCAGCATGCAACGGCGGCTGCATGTTGTCCGCTCTTGAAAATAGCGGATGTTAGGAGAGAACCCGGCCCGTTCTCGACAGGAGCGGCTGCCTGGCTGAGGCGCTTGTCGCCGTGTTGATCCGTCATTTGCCCCTCAAACGTCGTTGTAGTAACGTAACTACATTCAGCGGATCTAGGAGGTGCCTTGTGACCATCACAACGCTATCAAGTCGGGAACTGAATCAGGACGTGACGCGGGCAAAGAAGGCCACCAAGAGCGGTCCGGTGTTCATCACGGACCGCGGCAAGCCTGCGCACGTGCTGTTGAGCTTCGAAGACTATCAACGGCTGACCAGGCAGCGGCGCAACATTGCCGATGCGCTGGCGATGCCGGGCATTGCAGACATCGAGTTCGAGCCGCCGCGCGTGACGATTGGGGTCCGGCCGGCTGATCTTTCGTGATGTACGTGCTGGACACCAACGTGCTGTCTGAGTTGCGCAAGGTGCGGCTCGGCAGGGCGGATGCGAACGTGGCGGCGTGGGCGGAAAGCGTCGATGCCGCCGATCTCTTCATCTCGGCCATCACCGTCATGGAGCTGGAGCTTGGCGTTCTGTCGATCGAACGCAAGGACGCTACCCAGGGCGGCATGCTGCGCTCGTGGCTAGAGCAGCACGTATTGCCCGAGTTCTCCGGGCGTACATTGCCGATCGATATCGCTGTGGCGCAACGCTGCGCCCGGTTGCATATACCCGACAAGCGAGGCGAGCGCGATGCGCTTATCACGGCGACGGCGTTGGTGCATGGTATGGCGGTGGTTACGCGCAACGTCTCTGATTTCGAGCCCACGGGAGTTCCCATCGTCAATCCGTGGGAGCCGTTGCTATGACCGCTTGTGGATTCATGCGCAAAGGCAATTGGTAAGTTGCTTGCTATGAAGAGACGCGACGATTAGAAGTCAACCTGACCCATTCTTGTCGATCACTGGTCGTCGGCCGCAGGCACACCGAGGGCAACGACATCCAAGTTCTCGCGTTGTTTTAAGCAAGCGCAACACCTGTAGTGACAGGTTCAGAACGGAATATCGATCCACTCTATGAGCTCTTCGAGTTCAGCAGCATGCTTGCTGTTTCCTCGATTCTTGTGCATGGAGATCAACCGAGTGATCTGTTCGCGAGCGGAGGGCTTTACATCCTCCGGAAGCTTGGCAAGCTCATTCGCGACATATCGCACGGCCAGCGTGGAAGCCTTCGCCGCTCGAATGTATCGAAGCATAGGGCTAAGGAACTTCGGGAGCGTTTCAACAGTGAGAAATGGCCCAACTCCTGCCAGTTCGCCGAAGGGAATACTATCTCCTTGCTCAATCAAGAAACCGATCAGGTAGTCAATTACGACCGGTCGCTTGAGCTCGTCCAGGTGCTCCAGATCGGTAGGGCGGAAGAATGCAGTGCGATGACGGGCGATCTCTGTCGCTTCGCCGTTCCGAATTAGGGTGTAGAACTGGAGCGTCGTCACGCCCGCGAGCTCCGGATTTTCCTTGATAGCTAGCCGATAGGCGGCAGAAATTCTCTCAGGAAGTGCAGCATCCCATTCGAAGTCATCGTATATGAGGCTTTCCGCATATGCCTTCGGAAGCACGTCAAGCATCAAGCGCTGCTTCTCCTTATCCGCAATGTCGCGAAGAAGATGCGGAAGAATTGCGATTGAGCCGCTGTCCCGTTGGATCTTCCGAAGGAGCTGCTCGGCTGTCAGTCCCGCTTTCGCTTTGCGCGATGCCGCGACCTCTAGAACTATCCTCCCTACCAATGCTGTGACGATCAAAGCATTGCTCTGGTCCGGCGCGGCGACGCTATCACGCATTACCTTCCCTGGATGGATAAGGTTCCTATAGTCCTTGATTGCGCTGCAGAGCTTGGCGGTAGTCTCGGTAATCACATGCTGGTCTTCGCACTCGGAGATGACTTGTTGAAGCATAAGTTTCCTGATTCGCAATGCTTCAGTCACAGGTGACAGCCATTCCATGTGTTCGACGAGGACTGCTTCAATGAGGCTTCCGGCAAGGACCATGGCTGCCTTCCATGCTCGGGCTTCCAAGCACGCCTGCATCTCGGCGAAATCAGCTTCCAAGAGCATACGGTATGGTTGTGCGGTGATGTAATCGAAGCGGTTCGCCTGGGCCTCGCTCATTAGTGGTCCTCGTTCGTTTTCTGAAAATAGGGGAAGACTACACTTGCGCGCCCGATATCGGGGCCAGGTTAACTTAATCCGCACCGGCGCGATTTCCTGCAGATGTCTACAGATGTTCTGTTTTAAGCATTGACAGCTTCTTTGGGGCGAGCAATTATCTATTCGCTACAGCAAATTCCGCGGCCGGGTTTGGTCTCCCGAAATCACTTGGCGACTCCCACTCAAATGGAGGACGTCATGTCCGGTAGTGCAGACGCTGGTTCAAAGACCAAATCTCCTCGCCGTGCCGTCAAGGCAAAGCCCTGCTGGCTCAAGCTCGAGTCCCCCGATCCCTTAGATGCCATCATCGCCGAGACGCTGCCTGGTGCGTCGGCGCCACCGTTGCATCCCGACGCTGACAAGAACCCAGTGCCCAGGCGCTCGATCCCGCGCCGCCCCACGCAATGCACCATCGGCTACCGCTACCACGACGTGGACCGCAATGGCATGCGGGTCGGGCGGCAGGTGCCGAGCCTGCGCTTGTATGGCCTATGGCTGGAAGGCATTGGCTTCGCGGTGGGCGGCAAGGTGCGCATCACGATGGCCAATGGCGCCCTGCTGATCACGGCCGTGCAGGTGGCGCCGCCGCCCGCGGCGAAGGCGCGACGCACGTCCAGGGTGGCACCGTAGCCGCTCGGTTCTGGCAGTGGCATTGCTGGGGTGGCCGGCTCTTACCGAATCGCTCGAGGGGCGGCGGCGCGGTGCTTGCCGCGTCGTCACTACACGCCGTCCCCTTTGACGGAGTAGCCTCCTCGTACGGCGTACATCGCCGTCCCCTGCGGGCAATGCGGATGTTATGTGGCGATTGGCTGCCCTAATCACCGCAGAAGGTGCCGGCGATTGTGCCTCAGCGAAGTGGGCAATCGGCACCGCTTCATGCGGTGCGAAAAGCCGTATTCACCAGCGCTAGGACTAGCCGGCAGCGAACAGCTCTACCTGGATATCAGCTATGTGAGCTTTATTCGTTTTGCGGGTATCTTGCGATTAGCGGGATAACGGGTATTACTGCAATGTCGACACGCCACGTTCTGGTCACCGCAACGCAACTAGGCGCAACACTGCAGGCCGCACGCAAGGCCAAGGGGCTGACTCAGGCTGCACTGGCCGGCCGTCTCGGCCTGAGCCAGTCGCGGGTTTCTCATCTGGAGTTGAATGTTCATGCGTTGAGCGTCGAACAACTCCTGGCCTGGTGCGCGGCGCTGGGGTTGGAGCTGACCATCGGCACCCGCGACGACTCCACCGCCGCCACCAAGCAAGTGGAGTGGTGAGATGGGGCGTCGATCGCACAGTCGCAGCCTCTCCATCTGGACCAATGGCGTTCGCGTGGCGCGATGTACGCTGCCTGCGCGCGGGGAGATGGAACTGCACTACGACGCGGACTGGGAGCGCTGCTCACAGGCGGCAGGGGTAAGCCGGTAGTTGGACCAAGCGACATTTGTGGATGGTGACGGCCGTGGGAAAGCGCGCTCAGTCGCGCTCGAAGCGCTGCAATTCGTCCAGTTGCGCCAGCGCCTTGCGCAGGCTGCCGCCGCTCAAGGAATCGTCCATCTTCCGGCCGAACTCGGCGCGGTGCGGGCGGCGCGCCCAGCGGTGGAACCACCAGGTGCCGAGCAGGCCGGCGATGCCGATGCCGTAGCCGCTCCACACCAGCGCGGGGACCTTGGCCAGCAGATCGACGTCGCCCAGGCCAGCCAAGGTCTGCAAGACCGCGATCCACAGGAACCACCACGGCAGACCGGCGACCATGCCGCTGCGGATGTACAGCGTGCGTGCGCGCAACAATTGCTTCTGGATGCCGAGTACCGGCTGCGAGTAATCGATATTGCCGAGTCGCCCCAGCACCACACCGACCGCGACGATCGTCAGCACGCCATACGCCTGCACCAACACGCCGGCGACGATGGACGAAGCATGTGCTGGCTTGCTCATCCACAGCAGCGACGCGAGCAGGACGAACGCAATGCCGAACAGGATCTGCAGCACCTGGCCCCAGTACAGCGGGCGCAGGCTGCCGCGCGTCCTGTCGAGTTTGCGCTCGCGCAGTTCGTGCAGCTTCAACGTGTTGTCCAGTTGCAGCCGGCGGTCCAGCGTTTGCCAGGCCGATTTGAAATCGTCGAGTTCCATCATGGTCTCCATGGCGTGGTCTAGCGAAATTCGTCGCGGATGCGCTGTTTCAGGCGTCCGATCTTTGTGGAGACGTTGCTTTCGGTGATGCCAGAGGATCTGGGCGATCTCGCGTTGCGGGCGGTCTTCGAGGTAGAGCAGCAACAGTGCGCGGTCCAGCGGCGGCTGGCGGGCGATGACGTCCTGCAGCAGGCGAAGCCGCTGTTCGTTCTCCGGGTCCGCGGCGTTGCCGTCGGCCACGTCGTGCAGGGTTTCGTCCAGCGGCATCGCGTCGTGCCGCTGCCGCAGTTCGCGGTTGCGCAGGTGGCTGATCGCCACGTTCAGCGCGATCCGGTACATCCAGGTGCTGACGCTGCGCACCGGGTCGTACGTCGGCCAGGCGTGCCAGAGCTGTGCCGCGATTTCCTGGGCCAGATCGGCGCGGTCCTCGGCGCCGCGCGCATAGCTGCCGGCGACCTTGAACACGATACCGGAATGGCGCTGCAGCAGCGCGCTGAAGGCGTCTTGGGCGTCGTTGGCGGGCATGGCGGTTGCGATGGTATCCATTGGTTTACCGGCGCGGCCTTCGCACCCCTCGACACCATGATTCGCGTCAGCGCACGGAATCTCACACCGCGCCAGCAAGAATCTTCAACTGGTCATCGCGCGGAAGGACGTTGCTGGATCAAGCCGCGCGGCAGCGCGGCGTCGGCTTGAATGCAGCGTCAGGCTGTTTGTCGGCAAGTGGCAATGCCAAAGCTGACGGTGCTGCAGCGCGTTGCGCTGCCCTTGTCGTCGCGACACGTCGTGTTGCCGAAAAGAGTGCGTCGCGCCGCGAACCGCGTTGCGCTAATCGCTACGGGTCGTGGTATTGCCATATGAGTCCGTGCTGCTGCGCGTCACGCTTCCGTCGTCGCCGCGGCAGGTCTTGTTGCCGTACGAATCCGAGGAGCAGCGAATCGTGTTGCCCCGGTCGTCACGGGTCGTGGTATTGCCGTAGGAGTCCGTGCTGCTGCGCGTCACGCTTCCGTCGTCGCCCCGGCAGGTCTTGTTGCCGTACGAGTCCGAGGAGCAGCGAATCACGTTGCCCTGGTCGTCACGGGTTGTGGTATTGCCGTAGGAGTCTTTGCTGGTGCGCGTCACGCTTCCGTCGTCGCCGCGGCACGTGGTGTTGCCGTAAGAGTCCGTCGAGCAGCGTGTTGTGTCGGCAAGTGCGCTCGACGTGGCCAGAAGTCCAATCAAAAGTGCGAGTGTGGTCATTTCATTTTGAAATCCCCTGTGTGTGTGGAGCGATCCAGCGCTTCCCAGTGTAGCCGTTGATCGTCAGTCAGGCAGGGCGCCCTATCGCCTTCGATCGCTCCTTGCCCCGTGACGTTTCAGCGTCTCCCGCTTCGTATTCAACGCAACGCGATCGATGCTGGATTGCGTGTCGATCTGGAGGCGAACTGTTGCGCAGCAGCATGCAACTCATCAAAAGGCGTGTTACTTCTAGCTTAGTTGGATCGATCCAAAGCCGTTGATGCAGCGCATCCTTGGGGGAGACGGCGGGTAGGGATCGCGTGCTACGCGTTTGCTGAGGCCTGCTCTTCCGTCCGCATGCAGCTGCGGACGTGAAGCGGTGCCGGATGCTGACTTGCGCTGCGATTCACCGGGTCGATCCGGTCCACGTTGCGTGCCTTCGCTGCGCGCCGTTGCCACCGGAGGTGCGTGACGCCACGCGTCGCGGCACAGCCGATCGAGAGAGTTTGGGGAGACTGCCATGCCAATCCGCCCGCGCTTCGCGCATCCGCCTGAGTCTTCGCGCCGATGGTTGGCGTCCGCCGCGGCGTCGGCGCTGTGGTGCGCGGGCAGCGGCGCGGCATGCGCGGCCGATCCCGGCTTCGCGTCTTCGTTCGAGCGGGGCGAACCTGCGCCAGCGTCGGCCACGCAGTCCGACAAAACAGGTCTCCAGGTCGCCATCGGCAATGGGCCCGAGCAGCCCTATGCGGCCAAGGCCGGCATGGGCTACACCGGGCTGCATGCGCTGCACTATCGCGCCACTGCGGACGGGCGCGCGCAGCTGTTTGCGGTCGATCTGCCGGTGGAGCCGGACACGGTGCTGTCGTGGATGGTGCTGCCGGAGATCGTCGACGGCGATACGGTGGCGTCGACCGGCGTGGCGGTGGATCTGCTGTTCGACGATGGGCGCCGCCTGTCCGAGTTGGGCGTGGAGGATCAGCATGGTGCGCTGGTCGGTGCGGCGGGGCAGGCGGCGTCGAAGACGCTGTATCCGCAGCAGTGGGCGTTCAAGCAGGTGCGGCTGGGTGAGGTGGCAGCCTTGCGCGGCAGGCGCATCCGTGCGATCGAGCTGCAGGTGCAGCCCGGCGCCGGCAAGCTGGCGTCGGGCTGGATCGACAATGTCGCGGTGCGACGCGAACCAGCGCCGCAGGCGGCGCGCCGGCCCAGCGACGAGGTGGTGACCACGCGCGGCACGCAGTCCAATGGCACGTTTTCGCGCGGCAACAACATCCCGGCCACGGCCATGCCGCATGGCTTCAATTTCTGGGTGCCGGTGACCGATGCGGGTTCACTGAGCTGGCTGTACCGCTGGAACGAGCAGAACGGCGACGACAACCGGCCGCGGCTGCAGGCGCTGTCGATCAGTCACGAGCCCAGCCCGTGGATGGGCGATCGCCAGACCTTCCAGGTGATGCCCTCGTCCACGCGTGGGGTGCCGGAGGCGGACCGTGCGAAGCGTGCGTTGTCGTTCGGCCACGACCGCGAGGAGGCACGCCCGCATCTGTACCGGGTGGACTTCGACAACGGCATCCGCGCCGAGTTGGCGCCGAGCGAGCGGGCGGCGATCTTCCGCTTTCGCTTTCCCGAGGGCGGCGATGCCAACCTGCTTTTCGACAACGTCGACGCGCGTGGCGGGCTGACCCTGGACGCGGCGACGCAGACCCTGCGTGGCTATTCCGACACGCGTAGCGGCCTGTCCAATGGCGCCACGCGCTTGTTCGTGTATGCGCGCTTCGACCGTCCGTGGACGGCCAGCGGCAAGATCGCCACCGGGCGCCCGACCGGCTATGTGAAGTTCGCGCCGGGCGCGGACCGCACGGTGGTGATGCGCATCGCCACCTCGCTGATCTCGGTGGAGCAGGCGCAGCGCAATCTGCAGCAGGAGATCGGCGACGCCGGGTTCGAGCTGGTGCAGTCGCGTGCGCAGGACGCGTGGGACGCGGTGCTGGGCCGGGTACAGGTGCAAGGCGCCAGCCACGACCAGCGGGTCACGGTGTACTCCAATCTGTACCGGTTGTTCCTGTATCCCAACGTCGCCCACGAGAACCTCGGCGACGCGGCGCATCCGGATTGGCGGCATGCCGACCAGAACAGTTGGTCCAAGGACAACGCCGGCGGCGATGCCGAACGCACCGCGGCGCTGATCGTGCCGGGCAAGGTCTACGTCAACAACGGCTTCTGGGACACCTTCCGCACCAGTTGGCCGGCGTATGCACTGTTCGCGCCGGAGCAGGCCGGGGCGATGATCGATGGTTTCCTGCAGCAGTACCGCGACGGCGGCTGGGTGGCGCGCTGGTCCTCGCCGGGCTATGCGGATCTGATGGTCGGCACCAGTTCCGATGTGGCCTTCGCCGATGCCTGGCTGAAGGGCGTGCGTGGGTTCGACGCGCACGAGGCCTATGCGGCGGCGCTGCGCAATGCCACGGTGGTGCCGCCGGTGTCGAACGTCGGCCGCAAGGGCCTGGCCCGCTCGATGTACCGCGGCTACGCGGCCAACGACGTGCACGAAGGGCTGTCGTGGACGTTGGAGGGTGCGCTCAATGATTTCGGCCTGGCGCAGATGGCGCAGGCACTGGCGGACCAGGAAAAAGAGCCGCAGCAGGCGCAGCGTTACCGCGAGGAAGCCGAGTACTTCCGGGCGCGTGCCACCGATTACGTGTTCCTGTTCGACCCCGCCACCCGCTTCTTTCGCGGGCGCACGCCGGCTGGCCAGTGGAGTACGCCTGCGTCGAAGTTCGATCCGCGCGTATGGGGCGGCGACTACACCGAGGCCAATGCCTGGACCTTCGCCTTCACCACGCCGCACGACGCGGCCGGCCTGGCCGGGTTGCTGGGCGGCGAGGACGCCATGGCGGCCCGCCTGGACGAACTCTTCGCCACGCCGGAGACCGCAGACAGGCGCTTCGCCGGCAGCTACCGCGGCGTCATCCACGAGATGACCGAGGCGCGCGACGTGCGCATGGGCATGTACGCGCACAGCAACCAGCCCTCGCATCATCTGCCGTGGATGTACGTGGCCGCGGGGCAGCCGTGGAAGACCCAGCGCCTCACCCGCGAGGTGCTGCGCCGCCTGTACTTGGGCAGCGAGATCGGCCAGGGCTATCCGGGCGACGAGGACAACGGCGAGATGTCGGCGTGGTACCTGTTCGCCATGCTCGGGCTGTATCCGCTGCGGATGGGCGCGCCGGAGTACGTGATCGGCTCGCCGGCGTTTCCGCGCGCCGAGGTCGATCTCGGCAACGGTCGCAAGCTTGTAGTGATCGCGCGCAACAACAGTGCGCGCAACGTGTACGTGCAGTCGCTCACGCTCAACGGCAAGCCGTGGAACACCGCCTGGCTGCGCCACCAGGACATCGCCGACGGCGCCACGCTGGAGTTCGTGATGGGGGCGACGCCGTCGCGCTGGGGCAGCGGCGCGGACGCGTTGCCGCCGTCGCTGACGCCGCCGGGCAGCGCGCCGCGCGGGCTGGAGGATGTGGCGTCGCAGGCCGTGGCGGTGTCGTTGGAAGGGCAACCCAAGGCCACGGCACTGATCGACGACGATGCGACCACGGCGCTGCCGCTGCCGGCTGGTGCCAGTGTCGACTTGCGCTTCACAGCGCCACAGCGCGCCACCCACTACACGCTGACCAGCGGCGATGCCGCGGTGTCCGGCCTGGCATGGACGCTGGAAGGCCGCAACGGAGACGGCGCTTGGACCACGCTGGACCAGCGACGCGCGCAGACATTCGCCTGGGCGCGGCAATTGCGGCCGTTCCGCATCGCCAAGCCCGGCGCGTACAGCGCCTACCGCCTGCGCCTGGAGGCGGGCAAGGACGTGGCGCTGGCCGAGATCGAATTGCTGCAGCCGGTGACGCGGCAGGCCATGCCGTGACCGCGTGCGAACGCGGTGAGCGCATCCTGCCTGCCGCGCCTGGCGGACGTAGTACGACGTACTAGGCTGTATCGACATTCAGCGGTATTTTTTGGGGATGTCGAAGACCATCACGTCGCGGCCCAGCCGCTATGAATTGACCCAGAGCCAATGGGAGCGGATCGAAGACTTGCTTCCAGGCAAAGCCAGTGACCCGGGCCGCACAGCAGCGGACAACCGGACTTTCGTCAATGGCGTGCTGTGGGTGTTGCGCTCCGGCGCACGCTGGAGTGATCTGCCGCCGCGCTACGGGGCCTACAAAAGCGTGCACAAACGCTTTACCCGTTGGGCCGCCAAGGGCGTCTGGGAGCGGATTTTCCAGAGCCTGACTCGGGCTCGAGACAACGAGTACCTGATGATCGATAGCAGCATCGTCCGGGCGCATGCACAAGCGGCGACCGGAAAAGGGGGGCTTCGGACTCGGCTCTGGGGCGCTCCCGAGGAGGCCTGAGCACAAAGATCCACTTGGCCGTGGACAGCCAGGGCCGGCCGGTGCGGGTCGTGCTGACAGGTGGGCAGCGTAACGACATCACGCAAGCGCGCGCCTTGTTGGCCGGGTTCAAGCCGAAATATGTGCTAGCCGACAAGGGTTATGACAGTCGGGAACTGGTGGCGTTGATCAGGTCACGAGGCGCCAAGGCGGTGATCCCTCCACGCAGTTGCCAGCGGCCGCGCCGCTACGACAAAGCACGCTACCGGTTACGCAATCGCATCGAACGTTGCTTCGCCAAGCTCAAACAGTTCCGCCGTATCGCCACGCGCTTCGATCGCAAGCCAACTCATTTCTTGGCTTTCCTGTATCTGGCCTCTATCCCAATGTGGCTGAAATGAATGTCGATACAGCCTAGGCCTGTTGCGCGGCAACATGCGCTGCTGCATGGGCTGTGATACTTAGTTTTCCACAGTATTAGAACGATCCAATCGCATCTGCGCAGAAGGGGGAGGGAGACGTAGGGAAGCCGGCTTGCCGCAAGGGCGCCGGAGAGTTTTCGTGTCACACCGCGCGGGGTTCTCGCCCGATCCTTGGATCGATAGAAACCCGCCGCAGCCGATCAATCTTTGGGAGAGGATGATTGAAATGAACTGCATGCCATCCGCACGCAACCGCAGCACGCTGTCCGCCGGCATCGCCATCGCCTTGTTCGCGACGGCCGCCTCCACCACCGCCTTCGCCCAGCAGGCCGACGGCACGCCGGCCCCCACGGGTCAGGCCGAGGTAAAGGCCACCGACCTGGATGCGGTGACGGTCACCGGCTACCGCTACGCGATCGAGAAGAGCCTGGAGCAGAAGCGCAACGCCAACGCCGTGGTCGACGTGATCACCGCTGAGGACGTGGGCAAGTTCCCCGACAAGAACGTGGCCGATGCGCTGCAGCGCGTGCCCGGCGTGGTCATCACCCGCGACGGCGGCGAAGGCAAGAACGTCAGCGTACGCGGCCTGTCCTCGGAGCTGGTGCTGACCGAGTTGAACGGCAACTACATCGCCACCGCCGAGTCCAACGGCGACCCGACGCGCTCGTTCAACTACACGCTGCTGCCATCGAACCTGCTCGGCAGCGCCGAGCTGTACAAGACACCGGAAGCGCGCATCGACGAAGGTGGCATCGGCGGCACGGTGATCCTGCAGACGCGGCGCCCGCTGGAGCTGGAGCCCAACTCCGGCTTCCTGTCTGCCGAGGGCGTGTGGTCGGACAGCAGCAAGAAGACCGACGGCCAGTTCTCCGGCTCGTACTCGTGGCACGACCAGGACAACCGCTTCGGCGTGTTCGTCGGCTACACGCAGCAGAAGCGCACCGCGCGCACGCTCAACGCCAGTACCGAGAGCTGGCAGTGGTACGGCCGCGACGAAGGCGGCCCGGCGGTCGACGTCAACGGCAATCCGTCGGACTTCAACGCCAACTGGTGGGGCGGCACCGGCTTCTGGGACCAGAACGGCAAGTACTACACTCGCTTCATGATGCCGACGGCCGTCAGCCTGGACGTCAAGCAGGAGGAACGCGAGCGCAAGGGCGGTCAGCTGACCTTCCAGTTCAAGCCCACCGACGACCTGACCCTGACCGCGAACTACTTCCGCTTCGATCTGTCGCAGAACTCGCAGACCAACACGGTCAAGATCCCCGAGTGGAACATCGCCCGCTACTACGGCGACGGCAACTGGCGCGGCGGCCGCCTGCTCGACGGGCTGCAGTTCGATCCAAGCGGCACCATCGTCACCGGCGCCAATTACAGCCTGCATCCGGGCAAGGCCTACTACTGCAGCGAGGCGCAGGCCGCCGCCGCTGGCCTGCCGCCGGGCGGCTGGGGCTCGGACGACTGCACGGTGCCCACGCCGCAGATCACCGGCAGCTACAACATCGAGAAGTCGCTGTCGCAGACGGTGGACCTGGGCGGCGAGTGGCGCGGCGAGAAGGTGGACGTGTCGTTCAAGGCCGGCCGCACCTGGGCCAAGGGCGGGCCGGAACTGCAGTTCTCGCTGCCGATCAAGCCGCGCCGGCAGAACGCCGACGGCAGTTGGAGCAACGGCAACTTCACCAGCGCCTGGGACCTGACCGGCACGCCGACCATGATCTTCTCGCCGGAACTGATGCAGAACCTGCGCGACGGCATCCTGCAGGTCGACCTGGGTTCGACCGGCTCGTCCTGGACCCGCAACACCAACCAGCAGCAGTACGCGCAGATCGATACCACCTGGCACATGGACGGCGAGTTCTTCGACTCGCTGCAGTTCGGCCTCAAGCGCCGCGACGGCGGCATCCACCGCAACACCGGCAACAACTACTGGGTGTGCCCGGGCACCGACCCGAGCGACTACAACAACCGCTACTGGAACGGGCGCTGCAACGCGCTGGCCACGCAGTTCTCGCCGGATCTGCTGTTCCCGCTGGACAACCTGGCCGGCGGGGTGAAGTCCAGCGCGTTCCCGGCGATCAACTTCCCGGGCTACATCGGCTACTTGAACAACACCTACGGCGCGATGCAGACCCGTAACGAAGACAACTTCGTCTACAACGTCGACGAGAAGATCTATTCGACCTACCTGCAGCTCAACTTCCATACCGAGCGCCTGCGCGGCAACGTCGGCGTGCGGGTGGCGCGCACCGGTCAGCATGCCGATTCCACCGACAAGGTGACCGCCTACAACGATTATTTCTTCGATGGTGCCGACGGCAATCCGCTGGCCTGTCAGCAGGGCGCGGCCATGCCCGCGGGCGCGCCAGCCGATACCTACTGCGGCACCGAAGGCTATTGGCGGCTGTCCGACACCGAGCAGCGCACCGAGTCGTTCGTGGTCAGTGCGCTGGACCGCAAGTACACCGACGTGCTGCCGAGCTTCAACCTGGCCTACGACCTGACCGAGAACCTGCTGCTGCGTGCGGCGGCGTCGAAGGTGATCGCGCGGCCCAGCTACAACGCCATCGCCGCGCCCGGCAGCCTGGAGTACTACAGCCCGGAATACGTGGCCGACCGGCGCCTGACCGGCGGCGCCAGCGAGCAGGGCTGGTACGGTTCGGGCAGCAACAAGAAGCTGGAGCCGTACAAGGCCAACCAGTTCGACCTGGGGCTGGAGTGGTACTTCCAGCCGGGCTCGGTGGCGGGCGTGGGGCTGTTCCGCAAGAACGTGGAGAACTTCTCGGTCGACGTGATCAGCGACGTCAACATGCTGATCAACGGCCAGACGGTCACGGTGCAGAACTACAGCACCAAGGCCGGCGGCCAGGACGCGGTGTCGCAGGGCGTGGAGCTGTACGCGCAGCACACGCTGCCCTCCGGCCTCGGCGTGCAGTTCAACTACACCTACAACGATGCCAGCAAGGCCGCGGTGCGGCTGGAGGACGGCACCGAGGTCGGCAAGACCTCGATGCCGGGCAGCGCCAAGAACCAGACCAACCTCACCGTGTTCTACGAGACCGACCGCCTGCTGCTGCGCGCCTCGTACAACCGTCGCGGCGAGCTGGTGCAGGGCCTGGTCAACGGCTTGAACGTCTACGAGGAACCGTACTACCAGATCGATCTGAATGCGGCGTACAACATCACCCCGGCGCTCAGTCTCACCGCGTCGGTGCTGAATTTGACCAAGCAGGAGTCGCGCCAGCACCTGGGCGACGACACCCGGACGCGCTTCTACACCGGCGGCTACGCCGGGCGGCTGGCGTACCTGGGGCTGACCTACAAGTTCTAGGCTGCAGCCTGTCGTGCCCATGCCTGCCGCGCGGCGGTCGGCATGGGCGCGATGGTCCGGCGACGGCTGGGCCAACGTTTTCGCCGTCCACGACCGCGCCGTCGCGCTTGCCGCGGTCGTCCACTACAGGATCCATCGCATGACGTCTTCCCCGCTGCCCTCCCTGCTGCGCACGTTCGCCCTGTCCTTGCTGCTGGTGACGCCGGCACTGGCCGCCGCGCCGCGGCTCAGTGCCGAGGTCAACACCTTCATCGGCAGCAAGGACGACGGCAACACCTTCCCCGGTGCGTCCGCTCCGTTTGGGATGATCCAGGTCAGCCCGATCGGTGCGCACTACGCCGGCTGGCGCTACGACGATCCGCAGATCCGCGGCTTCGGCCATTCCTTCCTGTCCGGCGCCGGTTGCTGGGAGCAGGGCGGGCAGGTCTCGGTGTTGCCGGTCACCGGGCGCATCGGCCCCGGTGGCGAGTTCGATACGGGCGACCCGAAGGCGTTCGACCACACCCGCTACGGCGCGCGCTACCAGCACGACGGCGAGCGCGGCCAGGCCGGCTACTACAAGGTGCGGCTGACCGATTACGGCGGCATCGACGCCGAAGCCACCGCACTGACCCGCGCCGCGGCCGAGCGCTACACCTTTTCCACCTCGGGCGAGGGCCACGTGCTGGTCAACATCGGCCAGGCCAACGCCCGCCACACGGTCACCGGCAGCACCCTGGACGTGGTCGGCGACCGCGTCGTGGAAGGCAAGCTGGTGACCCAGAGCTTCTGCGGCGGCCACCAGTACACCACCTGGTTCCGCCTGGAGTTCGACCGCCCGTTCAAGGCCTTCGGCACCTGGGGCGAGGCCGGCGGCGTGCCCGGATCGCGGCATGGCATGGAGGGCGAGGGCAAGCCCAGCGGCGCGTGGCTCACCTTCGACCTGAGCAAGGGCCGCGCGGTGACCGCCATTTCGGCGATCTCGCACGTGGATGCCGAGGGCGCGCGCAACAACCTGCGCAGTGAGGGCATGGCCAATGGCCGCCTGCTCGGCTTCGATGCGATGCGCGCCCGCGCGCAGCAGGCCTGGGACAAGGAACTGGCCAGCGTGCGCGTGCAAGGCGCCAGCGGCGACGACCGCGTGGTGTTCTACACCGCGCTCTACCACGCGCTGCTGCAGCCGCTGACCGGCAGCGACGCCGATGGCCGCTACCGCGGCTACGACGACGGCATCCACCACGCCGACGGCTGGACCTACCACGAGTTCTTCTCGCTGTGGGACACCTATCGTGCGCAGAACCAGTTGCTGGCGTTGCTGCGGCCGCAGCGCGCCGCCGATATCGGCCGCTCGATCCTGGCGATCAATGCACAAGGCGGCTGGCTGCCGCGCTGGGGCTATGCCAACTTCGAGACCAACGTGATGACCGGCGATCCGGTCACCCCGTTCCTGGTCGACCTGTGGCGCTTCGGCGCGCTGCAGGGGCGCGAGGCCGAGGCCTATACCGCGCTGCGCCGCAATGCGTTCGAGATGCCGCCGATGAACTCGCGGCACGCGGGGCGTTCCGGCAATGCCAATTACCTGGCGCAGGGCTTCGTGGAGTACGACCGCGCGTTCCCGTCCAAGGGCATGGATGTCGACCCTCATCACGGCGGCTCGGCGACGCTGGAGTACGCACTGGCCGACTGTGCGCTGTCGACGATGGCCGGTGCGCTGGGGCATGCCGAGGACGCGGCGGTGCTGAACCGGCGCGGGCGCAACTGGCGTTCGATCTGGGATCCGTCGGTGCGCGATACGCAGACCGGCTTCACCGGTTTCCCGCGGCCGCGCACCGAGGACGGGGCGTGGTACACGCCGCCGGATGGGCATTACGATCCGCGTTCGCAACACGGCTTCCACGAGGGCACGGCCTGGCAGTACCAGTGGCTGGCGCAGCAGGACGTGCCGGGCCTGGTGGAGGCGATGCACGGGCCGGAGCAGACCGCGCGGCGCCTGGATACCTTCTTCGCCTACGACGCGTTGCTGGCCGACCCGGCTGGCGCCGCGCGCAAGGAATGGGTGATGGGGCCGTACAGCTACTACAGCCAGTTCCGCTACAACCCCAACAACGAACCGGACCTGCATGCGCCGTGGATGTACACGCTGATCGGCCAGCCGTGGAAGACCAGCACCGTGCTGCATGCGGCGCAGACGCTGTTCACCAACGCGCCCAACGGCGTGACCGGCAACGACGACCTGGGCACGATGTCGGCGTGGTACCTGTTCAGCGTGATGGGTCTGTACCCGGCGGTGCCCGGCACCGGGCAGTTCCTGCTGCACGCGCCGCGCTTCTCGCGCATCGAACTGGACGTGGGGCCGGGCCGCACGCTGCGTATCGATGCGCCGCAGGCCGGCGACGGCAAGCTGCGCTACGTCGGTGGCGTGTCGCTGGACGGCCGCGCGCACGCGCCGGTGTGGCTGGATTGGGCGCAGTTGCACCAGGGCGGGCGTCTGCGCTTCGACCTGCGCGACGCGCCGCAGCCGCAGGGCTGGGGCACGCAGCCGCAGGACCTGCCGGTGTCGCCGTGCGCGGCGCCGCCGTCCGCCGCCAGCCTGGGCTGGCGCTGAGTCCGTGCCGTCGCGCGGCAGGCGCGCGCAGCCGATGGTTTACGCTGCGCGTCTCGTCCGAAGGGAAGCGATCCGATGAGCCAGAAGCGTCCACCCGGAACCGGATCCGCAGGTTCCAAGGCTGCCAAGGCCGCCGCGCGCAAGGCGGCGCCGGTTGCGGCGGAGCATGCGGACAAGGGGAAAAAGGCCACAAAGACCGCACCTGTCTCCGCCGCGCGCGACCGCCAGCGGGTGGTGACCGTCACCGACATCGCCGATGCGGTCGGCGTCTCGCGCGCGACCGTGTCGCTGGTGCTGCGCGGCAGCCCGCTGGTGCATGCCGACACGCGTGCGCGCGTGGAAGCGGAACTGAAGCGGCAGCGCTACGTCTACAACCGCGGCGCCGCCAATCTGCGCCGGCGCACCTCGACCTGCGTGGCCCTGGTCATCAACGACCTGGCCAATCCGTTCTTCGCCGAATTCGCCGCCGGCGTGGACGAAGCGCTGGGCGAGCAGGGCTACGTGACCCTGCTCGGCAGCACCGGCGAATCGCCCGCGCGGCAGCAGGCCGTACTGGCCTCGCTGATGGAACACACGCCGGCCGGCGTGATCCTGTCGCCGGCCGAGGGCAGCGACGCCGCCGAACTGCACACGGTGCTGGACGCACGCGCGAACGTGCTGCTGTTCAACCGCGAACTTGCCGGCGCCGACGACTGGGGTTTCCTCGGCCTGGACAACCAGTGCGGCGCGCAACTGGCCACCGAGCACCTGATCGCGCTCGGCCACCGCCGCATCGCCTTCTACGGTGGCCACGCCGATTCCAGTTCCTGCCGGCAGCGTCGCGCCGGCCACGCGCAGGCGATGCGGCAGGCCAGGCTGCCGGTCGATCCGGCCTGGCTGATCGAGTCCGCGCCCAATCGCCTGGAAGCGGCGGCGCGCCACGGTGACCTGTTCGCCCACGACGCACCGCCCACCGCAGCGGTCTGCTACAACGATACGGTCGCGTTGGGCCTGATGCTGGGCCTGCTCGCGCGCGGCATCCGTCCGGGCCAGGACTTCGCGATCACCGGCTTCGACGACATCCCCGAGGCCGCGGTGAGCACGCCCGCGCTGACCACGCTCGCCGCGCAGCCGCGCGCCCGCGGCCGCCAGGCGGCGCAACTGGTGCTGGAGCGGCTGGATGCGGCCGTACCGCCGCGCAGGACGATCGTGCCGGTGCGCCTGTCGGTGCGCGAGAGCAGCGGCGCGCCGATCGCGCGCAAGCGTACCTAGCGCGGCGAACGCGGCGGCGGCCGCCGCGACGATGCGCGATGGCACTCGGTGCGCGCAGTGCCATCGCGACGCCCTCTAGACAGAGGCGGGCAGATAGTGGGTTGCACCCTCACAGCGGCGCGTCCCGCGGGTTCGTGCCGAGTGAGCGCTTCGCTCCCTTCTTCCTTTCGTCGAGAGCCGTCTCATGCATCTGCAGACTGCACCGCGCCGTTCCGTGGTGGCCAACGCCTTCTACGGCCTGCTCAATCCCATTCCGTTCGGCTGCTTCGTCGCCGCGCTGATCTTCGACATCGTCTATGCCCGCAGCGGCGTGATCCTGTGGACCAAGGCGGCGGCCTGGCTGATCGCGATCGGGCTGGTCATCGTCATCGTGCCGCGCCTGATCAACCTGGTGCAGGTCTGGATCACTGCGCGGCGCTCCACGCTGCCGGTGGAGCGGCTCGACTTCTGGCTGAACCTGCTCGCCATCGTCGCCGCCATCTTCAATTCCTTCGTGCACAGCCGCGACGCGTATGCGGTAGTCCCGGCCGGGCTCTGGCTTTCGATCGTCACGGTCGCGCTGTTGGCGATCGGGCATGTGCTCATCGCCATCCGCACCACGCCGCGCGAGGGTTACGTCCATGGCTAAGCGCCTGAGCCTGTCGGTTTTCGCGTTGAGTTGCGCCTTGGCCCTGGCCGCCTGCGGCGGCAAGGCCTCGCTCGAGCCCACCCAGCAGGCGGGCAACGCGCCACCGCTGCCGCAGCCGCGCAACTTCCTGCTGCCGCCGATGCAGGTTCCCGAGGGGGTAGGCTGGAAGGAGGGGCAGGCGCCCACCGTGGCGGCTGGCCTGAAGATCGAGAAGATCGCCGGCGGCCTGAAACATCCGCGCCAGCTGTACGTGCTGCCCAACGACGACGTGCTGGTGGTGGAGGCCAATTCGCCGGGGATGGAGCCCGTCACCACGCCCAAGCAACTGATCGCAGGGCTGGTCCAGAGCCGCTCCGGCAAGAGCGCCAAGGGCGGCAACCGCATCACCCTGCTGCGCAGGACCGCCGACGGCAAGTGGGAACAGCATGCGTTCCTGAAGGGGTTGCACTCGCCGTTCGGTGTGCAGCTGATCGGCGATGCGCTGTACGTCGCCAACACCGACAACATCATGAAGTTCCCCTACGTCCCCGGCCAGACCGAGATCACCGCGCCCGGCACGTTGTTCGCCGATCTGCCCGGCACGATCGAACACCATTGGACCAAGGCACTGCTGGCCAGCCCCGACGGACGCAAGCTGTACGTCGGCGTGGGCTCCAACAGCAACATCGGCGAGAACGGGCTGGATGTGGAATACCGCCGCGCGACCGTCCTGGAAGTGGACGTGGCCTCGGCCAGCAGCCGCATCTTCGCCTCGGGCATCCGCAATCCGACCGGACTGCAGTGGGAGCCGCGCACCGGCAAGCTGTGGGCGATCGCCAACGAGCGCGACGAGATCGGCGCCGACCTGGTGCCCGACTACCTGACCTCGGTGCAGGACGGCGGCTTCTACGGCTGGCCGTACAGCTACTACGGACAGAACGTGGATGTGCGGGTCAAGGACCAGCGCCCGGACCTGGTGGCCAAGGCGATCAAGCCGGACTACGCGCTGGGCTCGCACGTGGCCGCGCTGGGCCTGTGGTTCTCCCGCGGCGATACGCTGCCCGCGAAGTACCGCGAAGGTGCGTTCGTGGCCGAGCACGGCAGCTGGAACCGCTCGCCGCTCAGCGGCTATCAGGTGGTGTACGTGCCGTTCCAGCAGGGCCGGCCGGTCGGCCGACCGCAGACCGTGGTCAGCGGCTTCCACTCGCAGGACGAGTCGCAGCTATACGGCGCCCCGGTCGGCCTGGCGCAGGACAAGGACGGCGCGTTGCTGATTGCCGACGACGTCGGCAACAGCGTCTGGCGCGTGCGCTTCTGACCGGGTGCACGACGCCGCCCACCGGTATGTGGGTGGCGTCGTCTGTACGCGATGCCGCCTGGGCGCGGTGCGGTCTGTGGATCGCCCGGGCGCGTGGCTGGATGGCGGAACAGCACCGACATGGAATTACAGCCGCACGTCCACCGGCTCGCTTTCCAGCGCCAGTACGCCGAACACGCATTCGTGCACGCGGTAGAGCGGTTCTTGCGCGACGAAACGCTGCAATGCTTCCAGGCCCAGCGCGAACTCGCGGATGGCGAGGGACTGCTTGGTGCGCAGGCCGCGCTGGCGTAGCCGGTCGAGGTTCTGTGGTTCGGTGTATTCGGGTCCGTAGATGATGCGCAGATACTCGCGGCCGCGGCACTTGATCGCCGGTTGTACCAACCCACGCTTGCTGCGCACCAGGCCTTCGACCGGCTTGATGACCATGCCTTCGCCGCCCTGTGCGGTCAGCGCCTCCCACCATGCGATGGCGTCGGCCACGCTGGCCTGGTCGGCCAGATCGACGAATACGTGCCGGGTCAGCCGCACCAGTGGTTCGACGTCGGCCAGGCGACGGGCGATGTCCAGGTGCCAGCGGTGGTCGCGCTCCAGGCCGACCACGCCTTCGCAGGCCAGCACGTGGAACGGCGCGATCTTCAGGTCCTCCAGGCCGTTCACTGCCCAGCAGTAGCGGCGATAGGCATCGACGAAGCGGCTGGCGTCGCTGTGGCGCGCCTGCGCCTGCTGCTGCCAGAACTGCACGTCGATGCCACGCGCGGCGGCCGCGTCCAGCCAGGTGCGGGCGGTGGCAAGCGCCGCGGTGGCGGCGGCGCCGGTCGGTACGTACTGCTCGCGCAGCAGTTCCTGGGCCTTGGCCGACCACGGCAGCAGTTCCGCATCGAGCACGATCCAGTCGGTATGCAGTTCCTCCCATAGGCCCGCGTGCTGCAGTGCCGCGTCGAGGCGGTCGAGCAGGGCGTTTTCCAGTTCGCGCTCGCCGAAGAAGCGGCGACCGGTGCGGGTGTAGACGACGCCACGGCCATCGTCGCCGATGCCGAAACGTCGCTGCGCGACACCGGCATCGCGGCACAGCACGACGACCGCACGCGAGCCCATGTGCTTCTCTTCGCACACCAGCGTGGCGATGCCTTCCTGGCGATAGAAGTCGAGCGCTTCCTGCGGGCGTTCGAGCAGGTCGCCGGACTTGGCGGTCTCCGGCGGCGCCATGGTCGGCGGCAGGTACACCAGCCAGCGCGGATCGATGGCGAAGCGGCTCATCACCTCAAGCGCGGCGATGCTGTTCTCCTCGCGGATGGTGACGCTGCGGAAGGCGCGGGTGTCGATCACGCGCTTGCCGGCCACATCGTCCAGGTCGAGCAGCAAGGCCTCGCGCGGCGTGATGGCCGCGGCGCTCGCGTCCTCGGCCGGAAGCAGCGGCTTGACCGGCGCGTAGTACTCGCGCGCGGCCGCGACCGACACCAGTTCCTTCTCCGGATAGCGCAGCGCGGTGAGCTTGCCGCCGAACACGCAGCCGGTATCGAGGCAGATGGTGCGGTTGACCCATTCCGGCTCCGGCGTCGGCGTATGGCCGTACACCACCATCGCCGGGCCGCGATAGTCGCGCGCCCAGTCGGAACGGACCGGCAGGCCGAACGCATCGATCTCGCCGGTGGTCTCGCCGTACAGCGCGAACTCGCGCACGCGTTGCGAGGTGCGGCCCTGCAGCTCCTGCTTGAGACCGGCGTGGGCGACCACCAGCTTGCCGTCGTCGAGCACATAGTGGCTGACCAGCTTGTCGATGAAGGCGGCGACCTCGCGGCTGAAATCCTCCGGCTCGGCCTGCAGTTGTTCCAACGTCTCGGCCAGGCCGTGGCTGATGCGCACGTCGCGTCCGGCGAGCTTGCGCTGCAGCTTCACGTCGTGGTTGCCGGGCACGCACAATGCGGTGCCGTTGCCGACCATGTGCATGACCAGGCGCAGCACGCCGGGCGAATCCGGGCCGCGGTCGACCAGGTCGCCGACGAAGACCGCCTTGCGTCCTTCCGGCGCGGCGACCTCGGGTGCCTCGCGGGTGCCGCCGACGGTGTAGCCCAGGCGGCCGAGCAGGGCGACCAGTTCGTCGCGGCAGCCGTGCACGTCGCCGATCAGATCGAACGGCCCGTGCTCCTCGCGGCGGTCGTTCCAGACCTTGATACGTTCGATCGTGGCGGCCGCCACGTCCTCCACCGAGCGCAGCACGCTGACGTGGCGGAAGCCCTCGCGTTCCAGGCCGCGCAGGCCCTTGCGCAGCGCCTGTTGCTGGTTGCGGATGACGTGCGGGCCGAAGTTGCGGTCCGCACGCGCACTGTTGCGGTCCTGGCATACGCGCTCGGGCAGGTCGAACACGATGGCGCAGGGCAGGACATGGAACTCGCGCGCCAGTTCGACCAGGCGCTTGCGGTCTTCCGGGCGCACGTTGGTCGCGTCGACGACGGTCAGGCGGCCGGCGGCCAGGCGCTTGCGCGCGATGAAGTAGAGCACCTCGAAGGCGTCGCCGGTGGCGGTCTGGTCGTTTTCGTCGTCGGCGACCAGGCCGCGGCAGGCATCGGAGGAGATCACCTCGGTCGGCAGGAAGTGGGTGCGGGCGAAGGTGGACTTGCCGCTGCCTGACGGGCCGATCAGGGCGACCAGGCTGAGCTTGGGAATGCGTATCGTCATGAGGATGCCGAAAAGGTCAGGCCATGTCGCGGGTAAACACCGCCATCTGGGTCGGCGGGCCGACCTCCGGATCGTCCGGGCCGATGGGGGCATGGCGCACGCTGTAGCCGTTGCGCTGCGCCACGCCATCGGCCCAGGCGCGGAATTCCGCGCGCGTCCACTCGAAGCGGTGGTCGGGGTGGCGGAAACGCCCGGCCGGCAGGGTCGGGAAGCGCACGTTGTACTCGCTGTTCGGCGTGGTGATCACCACTGCAGGCGGCCTGCCGAAACCGAACAGGGCGCGCTCGAACGCCGGCAGGCGCGGCGCGTCCATGTGTTCGATCACCTCGATCGCGCAGGCCGCATCGAAGCCTTCGATACGGCGATCGCGGTAGGTCAGCGCGCCGTGGGCCAGGGTGATGCGTTGACGCTGCAGCGGCGGCAGCCGTTCGAGGTGCAGCCGATCGGCAGCATGATCCAGCGAGCGCAGCGACACGTCGATGCCGAGCAGGTGCTCGATCTGTGGCTCCTTGAGCAGCAGGCCAAGCAGGCGCCCTTCGCCGCAGCCCAGGTCGACCACGCGCCGCGCGCCCAGGGTGCGCAGCGTCTCGACCACGGTCTGCATGCGTTGGTCGTTGAGGCTGAGCGGACGTTCGATCGCGTCCTCGGCCGCTTCCTTGCGCTCTTCCTGGGCGTCGATCGCCTCCTCTTCATCGTCCAGCAGGCGCGCCAGCGCCGCACGCACCAACGGCTTGTGGCGGCGCAGGTAGCGGCCGACGATCGCCTCGCGTTGCGGGTGCGCGGACAGCCAGGTGCCGCCCTTGTCGAGCAGCTTCTCGATTTCGTCGTGGCCGACGTAGTAGTGCTTGTCGCCATCGATGGCCGGCAGCAGCACATACAGGTGGGTCAGCAGATCCTGCAGGCGGACGGTTCCGGCGAGCTGCAGGCGCACATACGGACTGTCGCCCCACTCGGGAAAGCGCGGATCCAGCGGCAGGCGCTCGACCGTTACGGTGTAGCCAAGCGGTTCGAACCAGGCCTGCAGCAGTTGCTCGCCGCCGCGACACCGCAGCACCGGAATCTCCGCTTCCAGCGCAATGGGCGTGTCCGCCAGCGCCTGGCGATTCTTGCTGGTGCCGGCCATGGCGGTGCCGAACACGCGCTTGAGCGCGACCGAGAGGAAGGAACTGGCAACGTACGGCCGGTCGTTGACGTACTGCGACAGGCTGCCTTCGGCTTCGCCGCGACCGCGCACCAGTCCCACCGGATCGATGTCCAGCATCAGCACTGCGGTGCAACGGGTGTCGTCGGCCTGCGGGTAGAACACCCGGGCAGTGCCGAACGGCAGGTCGACCTCGTGGGCGCGCTCGGGATGCTTGACCAGCAGGTAGCCGAGATCGGTGGCGGGCTGAGTGGTGGTGGACAGGGACAGCAGCACGGTGTGATGGCTTCGCGAGAAAGGCCGTGAGTCTACCGTGCTGCCATTGCCAATGTGCGGGGGCTGGGCAGGTGGGCTGGCCACTGCTGGCTTGGATGGCGAGTCCGCATGGCGCCGGATGTGGCACGCCACCGGTGACTCGGCCGTGTCTGTCAGGCCGACCGAGGGTGCCGATTGTCGACCCGCAGTCGCCGCGATGCGGTGGCACCTTGCCGCAATTCGCGCTGGATTGAATGCGTGTCGGCGAACCTTGCAGCGCCGCGCTCAGCGCAAGCGAATCCAATCCAGTGCCAGTAGCGTATCGATCGCCGTTTTCGCAGTGCGCTGCTGTTCTTCCGACGCCCCGTTCGTGTTTGCATCCCGCAGAAGGGCAAGGAGCTGCTGTGCATCGTGCCGTTGTTCGGGATGCGCCACCTGCAGCCGGCGCGCGGCCTGGAACACCGTCATGATGTCCTCGGCCTGGTCGATGTTCCTGATCTGTGCGAACAGGTCCACGGCTTTCGCGATCTCGGTGTCGTAGGGCGCATACGCCGCGGCGAATCGCGCATGCTCCTTGTCGTACTGCGGCGAGGCCCGCAGTGCCATGGTCCGCCCCTGCGGCTGCTCCTGCAGCCAGTTGCGGTTGGCCAGGTCGGTCAGGATCGGCCGGACGTCGCCCTGGCGCGGGCCGCGGCCGGCAGTGCCGAAGGTCAGCCCGGTCGGTACGCCCAGTTCGGTCATGGCCCAGCAGAGCGTCTGGAACAGCGTGCGCCCGATCGGCCGCGCCTCCGGCCGGGCCTGCAGCCGCCGCAGCACTTCCATGATCGCGATCCAGCCCGGCTGGGGCGCCGTGCGTTTGCCAACGCCCTCGGTCGAGGCGTTTGCCGGCCGCGTCAGGAAGGCGGTTTCGAGTTGCGCCAGCGGCGTGCCGTACGGCGCATAGACCTCGATGTCGACCGGCAGGTGCGCCAGCGTGCGGTAGATCAACGGGCCGACCTCCTCCCAGGCCAGTCCGCCGTTGCCGCAGCCCAGCGGCGGCAGGGCAAGGCTGTGCACGTCCCATTCGCGCAGATGCGCGGCGAGGTGGTCCAGCCCTGCCGCGATGTCCTCCAGCCGCGACGGCGAGCGCCAATGGCGCTTGGTCGGGAAGTTGATAATGCGGATGCCGCTGGCGTCGTCGTACAGATAGGGCTCGCCGATGCGCACGCGGCCTTCCCGGCAGCGCACGGCATAGTCCTCGAACATCGCCGGATAGCGCCGCTTGAACGCCTGCGCGATGCCCTTGCCCATGATGCCGGCGCAATTGACCGCATTCGCGTGGACGTGGGCGTGGCTGGCGAACAGGTCGCCGATTCGTGCCTTGAACATGGTGCGATCCATCGATGAAGAGATCCCCGTGGTGGCGCCTGTCGCTTGCCCGCACTGAAGGGCACCGCGTGTGCGGATAGCGCTGCCTACCGCCTGGCCGAGAGAGGCCTGGCGAGGTGCTGCCGACGTCAGCGCATGTGCGCACCTGGCTGTCCTGCAGCAAGGGGCGGCCAGGGCAGCAGCGGGGAGCGCGCAAGCATGCGGCAGCGGCGTCTCACCTCCTGAGATCGGGCGAGGCCAGGAGAAGAGTTGCGGCTCAGCGCCGATCGATGGCAGCGATTCTTTTTCGTGGGAGCGGCTTCAGCCGCGACAGGCATTCCCAGTAATGCCTCGTCGCGGCTGAAGCCGCTCCCGCAGGCGCTTGCGGCGAGCCAGTCGTGTGCACTGTGGGAGGGACTTCAGTCCCGACGCATTGCGCCATCGGAAAAGCACACCACGTCGAGCGGCCCGGCTGCACGACAGTCGACGGCCACAATGGCAGCGGCAGCGCCGGTTTAGTTCTCGGCAGACGCACCCCCGCCGCGTCGCGCACGCCAGCGCGCCACCCGCTCCTGCAGTCCCACCACGCAGACGAAGAATGCCGGCACGAAGAAGATCGCCAGCACCGTGCCACTGACCATGCCGCCGAACACGCCGGTGCCGATGGCGTGCTGGGTCTCGGCGCTGGCGCCGCTGGCCAGCATCAGCGGCACCACGCCCAGGGCGAAGGCCAGCGAGGTCATCAGGATCGGGCGCAGGCGCAGGCGTGCGGCGTTGGTCGCCGCCTCGAGCAGGCCCTGGCCGTCGCGGTGCAGTTGCCGGGCGAACTCGACGATCAGGATGGCGTTCTTCGCCGACAGGCCGATGATGGTGATCAGGCCGACCTTGAAGAACACGTCGTTGGGCAGGCCGCGCAGCATTACCGCGGCCACCGCGCCTAGAAGGCCCAATGGGACTACCAGCATCACCGACAGCGGGATCGTCCAGCTCTCGTACAGCGCCGCCAGCACCAGGAACACCACCAGCGCCGACAGCAGCATGAGCAGCGGCGCCTGCGCGGCCGACTGCCGCTCCTGCAGCGATTGCCCGGTCCAGGCCACGGCGAAGCCCTGCGGCAGTTGCGCGGCCAGCCGTTCCATCTCGGCCATGGCCGCGCCGCTGGACACGCCAGGCGCGGCGCCGCCGGTGATGCGCACGGCCGGGAAGCCCTGGAAGCGCGCCAGCTGCTGCGGCGCGTCGGTCCAGGTGGCGGTCACCACTTCGCGCAGGGGCACCATGCCGCCCTCGGTGCTGCGCACGCGCAGGCCCAGCACGTCGTCCAGTTGCATGCGCGACGCGGCGTCGGCCTGCAGGATCACCTGCTGCATGCGCCCGGCATTGGGGAAGTCGTTGACGTACAGCGAGCCCATTGCCGCCGACAAGGTGTTGCTGATCGCGGAGAACGGCAGGCCCATGGCTTCGGCATGCTGGCGGTCGATCTCCAGGCGGATGCTCTTGCCCGGCGGCAGGCCGTCCTGATACACGCCGCTGACCACCTTGCTGTCCGCGGCCAGTTGCAGCAGCTTCGCCTGCGCCGCCATCAGCGCGGCCTCGCCGCGGTTGCCGCGGTCCTGCAGGTACAGGGTGAAGCCGGAAGAGGTGCCGAGCTCGTCGATGGCCGGCGGCAGCAGGCTCATCACCGTGCCCTCGGGCAGGTCGGCCATGGCCTGCTGCACGCGGTCGGCTTCGTCGCTGGAGGTGGCGCCGTCGCGCTGGTCCCAGTCCTTGAGCATGGTGAAGGCCATGGCCGCGTTGGTGCCCGAGCCGGAAAAGCTGAAACCCAGGATCACCAGGTTGGAGGCCAGCGCCGGGCGCGTGGCGACGTGCCGCTCGAACGCCTCGACCACCGCCAGCGTGCGCTCGCTGGTGGCATCGGTGGGCAACTGGATCGAGGTCATGAAGTAGCCCTGGTCCTCTTCCGGCAGGAACGCCGAGGGCAGCACGCGCATGGCGAAGGCCAGCGCAACGCACAGGACCGCGAACACCGCCAGCACACGCGCGCTGCGCCGCAGCAGCCGCGCCACGCGTGCGGCATAGCTGCCGGTCAGGCGCTCGAAGCCGCGGTTGAATGCGCCGAAGAACCCGCGTTTGGCGTGATGGCCGGGCGCGATCGGGCGCAGCAGGGTGGCGCACAGCGCCGGGGTCAGGGTCAGCGCCAGGAACGCCGAGAACAGGATCGACACCGCCATCGCCAGGGTGAACTGCTGGTAGATCACGCCCACCGAGCCGCTGGCGAAGGCCATGGGGATGAACACCGCGGTCAGCACCAGGGTGATGCCGACCACCGCGCCGGTGATCTCGCGCATCGCCTTGGTCGTGGCTTCCCGCGGCGGCAGGCCTTCGCTGGCCATGATCCGCTCGACGTTCTCCACCACCACGATGGCGTCGTCGACGATGATGCCGATCGCCAGCACCATGCCGAACATGGTCAGCACGTTGATCGAGAAACCGGCCAGCAGCATCACCGCGAAGGTGCCCAGCAGTGCGATCGGCGCGACGATGGCCGGGATCAGCGTGTAGCGCACGTTCTGCAGGAACAGGTACATCACCAGGAACACCAGCACCATCGCTTCGAGCAGGGTCTTGACCACCTGCTTGATCGAGAGCTTCACGAACGGCGCGGTGTCGAACGGGATCGAATAGCGCATGCCGGTCGGCATGCTCGCGGCCAGTTCCGCCAGCCGTGCCTTCACCGCCTGCGCAGTGCGCACCGCATTGGCGCCGGGCGAGAGCTGGATCGCCGCGCTGGTGGCGGGAGCGCCGTCCTCGCGGTTGGAGAAGCCATAGGATTGTGCGCCCAGCTCCACCCGCGCCACGTCGCCCAGGGTCACCCGCGCGCCGCCGCTGTCGGCACGCAGCACGATGGCGGCGAACTGCGCGGGCGTGGTCAGTTGTCCGGCCACGGTCAGCGGCACGGTCAGGCGTTGTCCGCGCACGGTCGGCTCGTCGCCGAGGCGGCCAGGCGCGATCTGCGCGTTCTGCTGTTCGATCGCCTGTGCCAGTTCGGTCATGGTCATGCCGTAGGCGACGAGCTTGTCCGGGTCCACCCACACGCGCATGGCCTGCTCGGCGCCGAACAGTTGCACGCGGCCGACGCCGTCGATGCGCCGCAGTTCCTGCACGATGTTGCGGGCCAGGTAGTCGTTGAGCGCCACCTCGTCGTAGCGGCCGTCCGGCGAGGTCAGGCCGACCAGCATCAGGAAGCCGGACGCGGCCGATTCCACCTGCAGGCCGTTCTGCCGCACCGCCTGCGGCAGGCGCGGCTCCACCGCCTTGATGCGGTTCTGCACGTCCACCTGCGCCAGCTCCGCATTGGTGCCGGGCTTGAAGGTGGCGGTGATCTGCGCGCTGCCCGAGGTGTCCACCGTGGACTCGAAGTACAGCAGGTTCTTGACCCCCGACAGCTCGCGCTCGACCAGGCTCACCACCGAATCGTTGAGGGTCTGCGGCGTGGCGCCGGGGTAGGACGCGATCAGCGACACCGAGGGCGGCGCCACCGAGGGATAGCGCGCCACCGGCAGCTGGCCGATGGCCAGGGTGCCGAACAGCACGATGAACAGCGCGATCACCCAGGCGAAGACCGGGCGTTCGATGAAGAACTGTGGCATGGCGGCGTTCCCGGTTCAGTCCGCGGCGGCGGTGGCGACCACCGGCGGCTGCCACGCACGCGCCTTCACCCGGGCGCCGGCGCTGAGCCGGTCGATGCCTTCGACCACCACCTGCTGCCCGGGTTGCAGGCCGGCGACGACACGGTAGTGCCCCTGCACCAGTTCGCCCAGCTGCACCGTCGCGCTGCGCACCTGCGCATTGGCGTCCAGCACCCACACCTGCGCGCGCTTGCCGACATGGGTGACCGCCTGCTGCGGCACGCGCAGCGCCTGCGCGTAGTGGGCGCGCGGCACCCGCGCCCGCACGTACATGCCGGGCAACAGGCGCCGCTGCGGGTTGTCGACGAGGATGCGCAGCAGCACATCGCCGGTGCCGGCATCGACGTTGATGCCGGAGAACAGCACGCGCCCGCTCAGTCCCGAGGGCGTGCCGCTGCGGTCGAGGATCTGCGCCGGCAGGCCGTCGTCGCCGGTGGCCTGCGCGCGCGCGGCCGGATCCAGCGGATCCAGGTCGCTGGCGGACTGGCGCACGTCGACGTAGACCTGGTCGATCTGCTGGATCACCGCCATCGGCGCGCTGTCGCTGGGCGAGACCAGCGCACCCTCGGTGAGCAGTGCCTGGTCGATGCGGCCGTCGATCGGCGCGTCGACGGTGGCGAAGGCCAGGTCCAGGCGCCGCCGCGACAGCGTCGCCTTGGCCTCGGCGACCGCCGCGGCGGCCTGGCTGCGCTGCGAGGCGGCGTCGTCGTACATCTGCCGGCTGACCATGCCGGATTCGACCAGCCGCTGTAGCCGGGCATGCTGCACGTCGGCCAGCACCTGCGCGGCCTCGGCACGGTGCAGTGCGGCCGCGGCGGTGTCCATGTCGGCCTTGAACGGTGCCGGGTTGATCTGGAACAGCGCGTCGCCGCGCCGCACATCGGCGCCCTGCTCGAAGAAGCGACGCTGCACGATGCCGCCGACCTGTGGGCGGATCTGCGCGCTGCGCAGCGCGGCCACGCGGCCGGGCAGGTCCACGCTCACCGTCATCGACGCAGGGTGCAGGGTCACCGCGGTGACCTGTACCGGCGCGGCCACCGCTTGCGGCTGCGCGCCGCCGCCGCAGCCCGCCAGGGCCAACGCCAGCGCGCCGCCGAGTCCCAGAGTCCGTACCTGTTGCCGCATGCCCATGCCTCGTGCCTCGTCGCTGCCGCCGCGGATGCGGCGGACGCCAAAGCCGCGCATGGTCGCGGCCGCGGGTTGCGCGGCGTTCGATGCGATGTGGAGATATGATGGAGATCCGCCCGTCCGGGCCGATGCGCCTTCGCTGCCTCCATGTCCGTTTCCTCTCCGGGCGCCGCCGTGCCCGCGTCCGCGCCGCTGGTCCTGATCGCCGAAGACGAGAGCGAGATCGCCGAGATCCTCAGCGCCTACCTGGCGCGCAGCGGGCTGCGCAGCGCCCACGCCGCCGATGGCCGCGCCGCGCTGGACCTGCACCTGGCGCTGGATCCGGATCTGATCCTGCTGGATGTGCAACTGCCGGCGGCGGATGGCTGGAAGGTGCTTGCCGAACTGCGCCACCGGGGCGAGACCCCGGTGATCATGCTCACCGCGCTGGACCAGGACATCGACAAGCTGATGGGCCTGCGCCTGGGCGCCGACGACTACGTGGTCAAGCCGTTCAACCCGGCCGAGGTGGTGGCGCGGGTGCAGGCGGTGCTGCGGCGCATCCGCGGCAATGGCGCCGAGGAGGCGCGCAGCCTGCGCGTGGGCGCCTTCCATGTCGATCTGGACCAGCACGAGGCCAGCGTGCGCGTGGGCGAGCAGCGGCACACGCTGGACCTCACGCTCACCGAGTTCAAGCTGCTGGTGCGGCTGATGCGCGCGCCGAAGCGGGTGTTCAGCCGCGCCGAACTGCTCGACGCCTGCCTGCCGGAAGGCGACACCCAGGAGCGCACCATCGACAGCCACATGAGCAAGCTGCGCAAGAAGCTGGAGGCGCTGGGCGTGCAGGGCACGCCGGCCAGCGTGCGCGGCGTCGGCTACCGGTTCGGATCCGGCGCATGAGCCGCGCCCCCGGGCTGCGCCGCCAGGTCATCCTGTCGCTGGGCGCGCTGGCGCTGTGGATCATCCTGCTGTCGGTGGTCGGCTCCTACGTGTTCTACGCGCTGGCGGCGGCCTACCAGCCCAGCAGCATCTCCGACACCTGGGTGCCGTCGCGGGTGGAGATGATGTGGATCGGCGCCACCGCCGCACTGGCCGTGGCGATCGCGGTGGCGGTGGCGGTGCGGCTGTCGCGGCGCATCCTTACCCCGTTGAACTCGGTGGCGCACAGCCTGCGCGAAGTCGCCCAGGGCAACTTGCACGCACGCGCGAGCATGGATGCGCATGCGCTGGGCGAGACCGCGCAGCTGGTGCGCGACTTCAACGCCATGGCCGACCGCCTGCAGGCGATGACCCGCGAGCGCGCATTCTGGAATGCCGCCGTCGCCCACGAACTGCGCACGCCGGTGACGATCCTGCGCGGGCGCCTGCAGGGCTTGGCCGAGGGCGTGTTCGCGCCGGACGTGGCGGCGTTCGAGAGCCTGTTGCGGCAGGTGGAAGGCCTGAACCGGCTGATCGAGGACCTGCGCGTGCTCAGCCTCACCGACAGCGGGCACCTGGAGTTGCAGCCGGCGCCGGCCGACCTGGCGCGGGAAGTGGAGGCCGTGCTGCATGCCTTCGGTGCCAGCCTGGACGCGCGCGGGCTGGTGCTGGAACCCGTGCTGGCGCTGCGCACGCCGGTGCTGTGCGATGCGGTGCGCATCCGCCAGGCGCTGATGGCCTTGCTCGAAAACGCGCAGCACTATGCCGAGCCGGGCCCGCTGCGGGTGGGCGTGCAGGCGGACGCCGGCCAATGCGTGCTGTTCGTGGAAGACACCGGCCCCGGCATCGCGCCCCAGATCGCCGCGCGGGTGTTCGATGCGTTCCGCCGCGGCGATCCGTCGCGTTCGCGCAAGAGCGGCGGCAGCGGCCTGGGCCTGGCGGTGGTCAAGGCCATTGCCGTGGCGCATGGCGGCGATGCGCTGTGTCTGCCGGCCGGCAGCGGGACACGATTCGAAGTGCGCTGGCCGCTGGTCTCGTTGGAGGCCAGCGGTACTTCCCAGTCGCGGACATCGCCGAGCCGGCACGCTATGTGAGTTACCAGGGGCGTGTGCTAGCTGTCGTCGTCGCTCGTTGGTGGCACACGGCGGTTTGTCGACGCGTGGCTCGCCCTCAATAGTCGGTGTAAAGATAGATCCCGGCGAACCGGCTCGTATACCAGCCGGCGCCGCCCTGGGCTTTGGGGGTGCTGAGATTCGCGATCTCGGAAGACAGTTGCACTGCCGTGACCTGGTAGCCAGTGGTATCGGCATCCAGCTGCGTTTGTGAATCGCTGTTTTTTGCGTTCATGTCCGCGATCGCGAGGGCGAGTTGCTCTTTCGAGATGCACATGCCATACCATCTCAGATCCTCGCCCTTGGCACCGGTCACGGCATGGCTGAATGGCATTAGCGAGAGATATTTTCTGCCTTCGGTGTAAGCGCTTCCCACGTAATAGCTGGAGAGCCCAGCGTCATAATAGGCACCTTCGCTGATTCCGATGTCGGGCCAGCGGCTATCCCAGGTCTTGATGCTGTAGCTGAAGGGCCTCCCATTCTTGTCCGTGAGCCACAAGACGACACCGTTGTAGAAGACGGCTCCTTCGCTATAGCTGTCGATGACGGTCTCCGAGTGCTCCAGACACATCTTCGGATCGGAACCGAATTGGTTGGAATCCCAGGGGCGTCGGTTTACTTGGTGGTTCCAGCCTACGTAATACCACCCCATCGGGGATGGATTGGGCAGACTGTAGGAATGCAAGTGAATGGTCGCCTGGGCTCCCTGCTTTTGCACCGATGTCGAGCCGTATCCATTTGGATCGATCGACGCCTGAAAATCTGACCAGGGGGTGGGCGTGTTCAGATGCGAAAAATCGCCGACATTCCAGCTTGCGTGACGCTGCATGGCTTTCCCGAAGCTGTAAGTGTAGAAGCCATCGGCGCCTCCTCCTTCGTCGTTGGCAACAACGACGTCTTTCAGGCCTTTGCCATCGGGTTGGACCCAGAAATGCTGGGATGCCTGGGCTTGCTCGAGGAAGAGAAGGGCTCCCGCGAAAAGAACGAGGTCTAAGATTCTTCCCATTGGCGTTTGGCGTCCTGCAACGCAATGTGCTTGAGTCAGATTGACGAACCCTCGTCACCGGTTGCCATGCGGCGGCAGCGACGTGTCTTGCCTGTTCTACCGCATGCGGAGTGAGCATGGCAACGCTTTGCTGCCTCCCAGGGAAGGCCTGCGCTCCTGCTGGGAGTGCATAGTTGGCATGGGATGCTGTCGCGTACGGTTCGCTATCGATAGGCTGTCTTGTGAACGAGCCAAGTTGCGGTCATTCAACACCGCCACAACCACGTCAAGGACGATCTCGCAGCGCGGCGTGCAGTGCGCCATGTTGCTCTGCAATCATGGAGATGGCATACGCCCCGGCAGCATGCGGGTCAGCACCTCGTCGCGGCGGACCCAGTGATGGAACAGCGCGGCGGCCACGTGCAGCAGTACGACGACCCATGCGATCCATTTGCCGATGAAGTGGTGCACCACGTCGATCGGCGCTTCGAACGCCTCCCAGCTCAGGTGCCAGGTGCGGCTGATCCAGGCGAACAGCGCGGTCTCGTTGAAGCCGGGAATGCGGAACAGGCCGAGGTCGGTCGGCGCGCCGGTGCCGATGTAGCCGGTCAGCGGCATCACGATCAGCAGCGCGTACAGACCCCAATGCGCCAGATGCGCGAGCCGGTGTTCCAGCGCCGAGCCCGGCGGATCGTCCGGTTGCACGTCCAGCCAGCGCCACAACAGCCGCGGCAGCACCAGGAACCCGACCAGCAGGCCCAGCACCCAGTGCAGGTTGAGCACCGGCAGCGAGGCGTCCGACGTGTCGTCCATGAACCAGATGACGTAGTACACCACCGCATAGGCGCCGATGAAGGCGGCGGCGGTGGTCCAGTGGAACAGCTTGGCGAGGGCGCCGAAGCGCTGTTCGGTATTGCGCCAGTGCATGTGCGTGATCCTGGTCGAGTGGCGAGGCGGGGAGTGCTGCGGAATCAGGGCGTGCGCAGGCTGTCGAGCAGCCGGTCCAGGGCGTCCAGCGCGTCGGCCAGCCGTGCGTGCAGGTCGGCGTCCGGCTCGGCGATCCAGAACGCCGCCTCGGTGATCGCGCCGTAGAGCATGCGTGCCATCACCCCGGCATGCAGCGGCGCCACCGTGCCGGCGGCGATCAGGGCTTCCAGCGCCGCCTGTAGCGCGGCGATGCCCACCGACTGCGCCGCCGGCGGCACGTCGCCGAACACGGCGCGCGCGTCCTGCAGGATGATCCGGCGGATCTCCGGTTCCAGCGCCAGTTCCAGGTAGGTGCGGCAGCGGCGGCGGAAACCGTCCCACGGCGTGGGCGCGGCGTCGGACACCGCCTGCAGGCGCAGGCCCACCTCGGCCTCGATCTGCTCGATGACCGCGATCAGCAGGCCGTCCTTGCTGCCGAAGTGGTGATACAGCGCGCCGCGGGTAAGACCGGCCTCGGCGGTCAACACGTCCATCGAGGTGTGCGCGAAGCCGTGCGTGGCGAACGCCTGCCGCGCCACAGCCAGCAGGCTGGCGCGGGTGGTCTCGATCATCTCGCGGCGGCTGCGGCGCTGGCGCATGGGCGGGCCTTCATTCACATACGTGGCGTACGTTATTTGCGTACAGGGCGTATGTCAATGTGTCACGGTCGATTCGGCGTGCGCTGGGCGGCTTGGCCGGCACGGCAGCCGGTGCGCTCCGAAGGCCTGGGATTCGAGTGGCTTGCCCGTCCTGCGAACGTCTCGGCCAGCGCCTCTCAGGCATCGACAGCGCGATCGCGGCGGCGTGTGGGATGCGCCTGGTCGCAAACCCAAATGATGCTGGTGCCTGTCGCGAAGGCCGTCGTAAAGGGCGCCGTCGCGGCGGCTCAGGACTGCGCGACGGAACCGCCCATCGTGCGCATGCGATGCACCGGCATGACGCCGACGCACCGTCGCACTAGCCAAGGCCTTCACTGCGGGTGTGGTCTGGTGACCGCTGTGCAACCGAATTGGAGTGTCGAATGGACACCACGCTGATGCCCTGGGTCGCCGGACTGTTCGTCCTGCTCATCGCCGCGATGCTGTATCTGGTCACGCGCGCCAAGAAGAACCGCAACCGCCCGGCACAGGATCACGCCGCGACCAAGAGCGACGTGGACAGCGCCGCCAAGCGCTAGCTGTGATCTCTCAGTAGGTTGTTCATCCGGGGCATCTCTGGAAGATGGGGGTTACCAAGCCAACCCAGCCCCAGGAGCCCCGGATGAACCTGCATAAACATGCCCGTTTGAGCCCTCGCGGTCGAGCCCTGCTGGTGGATCGCATCCTTGTTCATGGGCTGCGCGTGGAAGAAGCGGCGCATGCGGCCGGTGTGAGCGTCCGAACGGCCTACAAATGGCTCAAGCGCTTCAAGGAAGAGGGGGCGCAAGGGCTGAGCGACCGCACCTCCCGGCCTCACGACTGCCCCCATGCCACGCCTCGGGGCGTGGTGGATCAGGTCATCGCGCTGCGCCGTTCACGCCACACGTATCGGCAGATCGCCGAGCAGCTGCCTGTGGCGCCGAGCACCATCGCCCGGTTGCTGCGCCGCGCCGGCCTGCACCGGCTGGCCGAGCTGGAACCGGCGCTGCCGGACAATCGCTATGAATACGCCCAACCCGGCCAACTGCTGCATCTGGACATCAAGAAGCTGGCCCGTTTCCGCCAGCCCGGCCACCGCGTGACCGATGATCGGACGGTCACCTCCCGTGGCATTGGCTGGGAGTACGTCCACCTAGCCATCGACGATCACTCGCGCGTGGCCTTCGGCACCATCGAGCCCGATGAGCGCGGTTTCAGTGCCTGCAGGGCCCTGATGCAGGCGGTTCGCTACTACCGCAGCCTGGGCGTGCGCTTGGAGCGCGTGTTGACCGACAACGGCGCCTGCTACAAATCACGCCGCTTTCGACGCCTTGTCCGACGGCTCGGCCTGCGCCATCTGCGAACCCGACCCTACACGCCACGCACCAATGGCAAGGCCGAGCGGCTGGTGCAGACCAGCCTGCGAGAATGGGCTTATGCGCGCTCCTATATCGACTCCACGCAACGCGCCAACGCCTTCTCGGGCTGGCTGCATCATTACAACTGGCATCGACCACACGCCAGCCTCGGCTACAAACCGCCCATCTCCCGAATTCCACTGAACAACGTGGTGGGTTTACACAGCTAGCGTCTCGCGTCGGGCGCGGCGCGGTCGCCTGCGCCGTGCTCAGGCGTCCGCGTCCATCGGCGCGAAGCGCGGGCGGCGTACGCCATCGATCTCCACCTGCTCGACGAACATCGGATACGGCCGCACCCACAGCGTGCCTTCGCCGTACAGCGGCCGGTACAGCACCAGCGGTTCCAGCGTTTCGCTGCTGCGGACCATGCCCAGCACCTCGTATTCGCCGCCCTTGAAGTGGCGGTAGCGGCCGAGGGCGATGGAAGGCAGCGGGCTGAGGTCGAGCATGACGGTGTCCTGGTGGGCGGGAGCGCGAGTGTAGCGGTCTGCACCTGCGCTCTCTCTGCGTCGCGAGGGCGAATTGCGCGACCCCGGCGGTTCGCCGCGTCGTGACGACGGAACGCTCCTACGGGGGGATCTCAGGCAACCGGCCTTATAAGAAGCAGCGTCCATTGTCGCCCGCACGCTTCACTTCTGCGCACGTCAAGGCACCAAATCGCCGAAGTCGAACGCCTGCCCCGGCTCGGCGGCGACGAAGTCCGCTGCGGCGATGCCGGCCAGGTACAGTGCGGCGGCCAGCGCTTCGCGCGGCTCATCACGCCCTTCGTCGGTGAGCTGGAAGGTGCCCCAGTGGATGCCGAGCGCGCGCCGCGCGCCGGTGTCGCGGAAGATCCGCACCGCTTCGGTGGGGTCGATGTGCTGTGGCGCCATGAACCAGCGCGGCGCGTAGGCGCCGATCGGGATCAACGCCACGTCGGGCGCGCCGTGCCGGTCGCGGATCTCGCGGAAGATGGCGCCATCGCCGTAGCCGGTGTCTCCCGCGAACCACACCGATCCCCGCGCGGTCTCGACGAAGAAGCCGGACCACAGGGCCATCCTGCGGTCGGCGATGCCGCGGCTGGACCAATGGTTGGCGCGGGTCAGTGTCGCCGTCGCGGTGTCGCCGATCGGCAGCCGGTCGTGCCAGTCGCCGGTGGCGATGCGCGCATCGGGCACGCGCTTGCGCAGCAGGACGTCGTTGCCCAGCGGCATCACGAACAGCGGCTGGTGCGCGTCGTGCAGCGTGCGCAAGGTCGCCAGGTCGAAGTGGTCGTAGTGGTTGTGGCTCAGCAGCACCGCATCGATGGGCGGCAGGTCCGCGAAGCGGATGCCCGGTGCCGTTACCCGCTTGGGCCCTGCGATCTGCGAAGGGCTGGCGCGCTGCGACCACACCGGGTCGGTGAGCAGGTTGAGGCCGGCGGCCTGGATCAACAGCGTGGCGTGGCCGACCATGGTGATGCGCAGGCCGTCGTGCCGCGGTGCAGGCATGGCCGGCGTCACCGCGACCTGCGCGGGCCAGCGCACCGCGCCCATGGCGGCTTTCCAGCGCAGGACCTTGCCCAGCGCGTTGTCGATGGTGGGCTGGCCGGGGTTGAAGAAACGCACACCGTCGAAATGGTCGCTGACGGGGCCGCGGTAGTAGGGGTTGGCCATTGAGGCGCGATCCGGATGACGCAAGGGGAGGGAAGGTTAACCGCCAGCGGCGCAAGCGTGCGTGCGCGCCTGCCTCGGCTGCCGCGATATCGGTCCCCGGCCGGTGCCAAGTGCGGCCTCACTTCGGCGTGCCCAGCCCACCCATGTTGAGCATCACCCGCAAGCCGATCACCAACGCATCGTCGGGCGCACGGCGCGCCGCGGGATTGCCCAGGATGTCGGGATGGACGATGTACTGCACGTTCGGCACCAGGAACAGCGGCGTCTGCGCGATGCGGTAGCTGTAGTTGAGTTCGAACATGAGTTCGTTGCGCGCGATTTCCGCGGCCGCGCCGCGCTTGCGCAGCAGGTCGTTCATGTAGCCCTGCTGGTCCGCACTGAAGCGGTAGTAATGCGCGATCGCGCCCATGCCGTCGCCGGGCCGCGCCGCGAACGGGCCGCTGTAGTACAGGCCGGCGGTGACCTGCAGGTCGTAGACCTGGTGCTTGTCGAACGGTGCGGTGATGTTGCCGAAGGCGACCAGCATGCGCTTGCTGGCCATGCCCTGCGGCCGGTACAGCGCGCGTTCGCCGAGCGCGTAGGCGCCCCAGCGCCCGCCGTCGTACAGGCGCGCGGGGCCGCCGACCAGCCCGCGCAAGCCGCCGGCCTGGTTGTAGCGCAGGTCGCTGTAGTCGGCCGAGTTGTACCAGAGGCCGGCGAGGTAGCGCGGTGCGCCCTTGCCCCGTGCGGGATCGGGTTCGTAGCCGACCTCGAGCGTGCCCAGCACGCCGGTGCTGTCGGCGGTGCTCCAGTCCAGGCCGTGGTTGTTCTTGCGCTGCGGGTTCAGTTCGAATGCGCCCACCGAGACATAGGTGGCCTCGGGCTTGTAGCGCAGCTTCGCGCCCCAGTTCACGTAGGGAAAGCCGACGAAGCCGCCATCGGCCTGGCTCAGCTGGAACGGGCAGTCCGAGGCGCTGACGAAGCGGCAGCCGTAGCGGCTGCGCGCGAATTGCCAGGTGGTGTTCATGCGCCCGGCGACCAGTTGCCAGCGCCCGTCGGCGAAGGTCTGTTCCCAGGTCAGTTGCGCCAGTTGCGCCTGCTGCTGCGGGTACCAATAGCCCTGCACCTTGACGCCGTTGCCGATCTGCCGCTGCGAGAGGCTGTCGCCGTAGTACCGGGCGCCGGTGGCGTGTAGCGTGGCACCGGAAATGCCGAACAGGCGTTGCAGATCCAGGTCCGCGCCGGCGACCACGCCGCCGGCGTTGCGGTCGCCGCGCGACAGGCCGCCGTCGACGTTGCGCGCATAGTCGTTGGACCAGACCAGACCAGGCGCGGCGCGATGCCGTGGTCGTCGAGCCATTGCGTGGTGTCGGCGGCAATGGCGGAGGCCGGCAGGGCGGCCGCAGCCGCCAGCAACGAGACGCAGGAAAGAGAACGGGACATGGGACGCTCCACGGACGAGACGAAGCACTCGCCGGACGTGCGCGGTGGGTGCGCGGCGACGCGGCAGTGCGCGAAGGGAAGACACCTTCCGGTCGTGGAGCCGCAGCACGGCGTCGCGTCCGTCGGCGACGGGCACGCCTGTGTGCAGACCTGTGGGGGACCGGCAAAGAAACGCGAGGGCAGACCGGAACGCGTTGCGCGGCGCCGAGGCGCACGCCATCGCCGCAGCGGATGGGCCGCGCAACTGCGCGGCCCATCGAGCTGGAGGCAACCCGTGCGGGTCAGCCCATCTTGCCGAGGCCGGCGGCGGCCATCGCCGCAGCGATCTCCTTGTCGGCGCCCTCGGCCAGCGGCAGCAGCGGCGAACGCACCGTGGCGTGGTCGAGCAGGCCGCGCGCGACCAGCGCCCACTTCAGCGCCACCGAGCCTTCCATGTGCGAGCCGCGGTGATAGACGCTCTTGGTCACCGGCAGCAGGCGGTCGTGCAGTGCACGCGCCTTGGCGTAGTCCTTGGCCTTGCCCGCGGCGATCATCTCCAGCAGCGGCTCCGGGGCGATGCAGCCGTAGCCCACCAGCGCGCCATCCACGTCGAACATGGTGTGCAGCAGATACTCGTCGTGGCAGGTCAGCACCGGCACGTGCGGGCGCTCCTTGCGGAACACCGGGATCTCGGTGTCCCAGCGCTTCATGTTGCGCACGCCGTTCTTCATCGCGACCACGCCCGGCAGCGCGGCGATCTCCAGCAACGTCTCCAGGTCGTAGGTTGCCTTGGTCGCGTCCGGGTACTGGAACAGGATCATCGGCAGCCCGCTGGCCTCGTGGATGGCCTTGTAGCGGTCCTGCGGCGCGCCCTTCTGGTAGCCGAAGCGCAGCCAGCCGTGCGACGGATAGATCAGGCCGGCGGAGGCGCCGGCGGCGACCGCGCGCTTGGCTTCGTCGGCGGCGACGCGGGTGCCTTCCAGGGTGATGCCGGCGATGATCGGGATGCGGCCGTCGACGGCGTCGCGGAAGGCGGTGATCACCTTGGCCTGTTCGTCGCGCTCCAGGAACGTGCCTTCGCCGGCGTGGCCGAGCACGGTCAGGCCCTTGACCCCGTCGATGCCGCCGAGCCAGGCGCCGATGCGCTTGATCGCGGGATAGTCGACGGCGCCGTCGCGGGTGAACGGGGTGACCGGGGCGGGGACCAGGCCTTTCAGGTCGATGGTGCTCATGCTCATTTCCTCTTCTTTGGATCAACGGGGGATGGAATCGAACGCGGGGTCCGACGGGGGTGGTGCGGAGGTGTTGTGCGATGCGCCGGCGGCAGTGCCGGCGATACGCTCAGGGCGACAGCTGCTCCAGCGATTTGCCCTTGGTTTCCAGGGCGAAGCGCCAGGTCACGACGGCGCCGACCAGCAGCACGGCAGCGAAGGCCGCGAACACGTAGCGGATGCCGAGTCCGGCGACGACCGCGCCGACCAGCAGCGGCCCGCAGGCCGAGCCCAGGCGCAGCCAGGCGCTGCCCAGTCCGGTGCCGATGGCGCGGATGCGGGTGGGGTAGAGCTCGGCCGAGTACAGGTACAGCGAGAAGGTGATGGTCTGCACCGCGGCGTAGCCCAGCGCCGCGAACACCAGCACCTGCGGCGCCGAGGTGCCGCCGAGCGCCGCCAGCGCCAGCAGCGGCAGCCCGCCGGCGGCGAACGCCAGCCCGTACCAGCGCTTGCGCCCGACCTTGTCGATCGACAGCGCGCAGGCCACTGCGGCGGCGACGCCGGCCAGCGAGGTGAAGAAGCCATAGGCGATGCTCTGCTGCAGCGACAGCCCGAAGTGCGTGCGGTACAGCGTCGGCAGCCAGGTGATGATGCCGTTGGCCACCAGGTAGGAGCAGAACCACAGGCTCCAGATCACCAGGGTGCGCTTGCGATAGACGCTGCCGAACAGCTCGCGCCAGTCCGAGCGCTGCGCCTTGGGCAGCGCGCTGCGGTCGAACACCGGCGCCGGCAACGGGCCATGGCGGCGCTCGGCGCTGCGTTCAAGTTCGGCGACGATGGTGTCGGCCTTGGCGTAGCGGCCCTTGGCGGCCAGCCAGCGCGGCGATTCGAACATGAAGAAGCGCAGCGGAATCATGATCGCCGCCGGGATCAGCCCGACCATGAACATCGCTTTCCAGCCGTAGGCCGGCACCAGGAAGTAGCCGATGCCGCCAGCGGCGACCAGGCCGAGCAGGAACATCACCTCGTACAGCAGGAAGAAGCGGCCGCGCTTCTTCGAACCGATCAGTTCGTTGATGTAGGCGCTGGCCACCGGCACCTCGCCGCCGGTGCCGATGCCCTGGACGAAGCGGAACGCGATCATCGCCGCGGCGCTGCCGGCGAACAGGCAGGCCACGTCCATCGACACGAACAGCAGGATGGTGAACAGCAGCACGTGCAGGCGGCCGATGCGCTCGGCCAGCCAGCCGAAGAACACTGAGCCCAGCAGTTGGCCCAGGTAGCCGGCCGACAGGATCGTGCCGATCTGTGCCGGCGATAGCTGCCATTCCTTGGTCAGCACCGGCATCGCGTAGGCGATGGCGATCACCGTGTAGCCGTCGAAGAACGTGGCGGCGCCGACGATGTTGCGCGCCCACCACACGTTGCGGGTGATCGGCAGGCGTTCGAGGCGTGCGCCGATCTCCGCCTGCGCCTCGGCGATGGAGGGGGTGCGGGCGGTGGCGGTGGCGTTGGCGGTGGGGGCAGGGGCTGTGGTGGGCATGAGCATCGTGGCTGCCTTTCGCAGGACAAGGGGACCCCGACGCGGGCGCCGAAGCGTCCACGCAGCGAGACCGACAGGGAGGGCCGGGCGGTGGCCCGGGCGGATCAGGTGCTGGGGGCGGTCACGGCAACACTCCCGCTGGCCTGGATCGCGAAGGCGATGTCCTTGGCGGCCTGCAGCGTCGGCTGCAGGGCGGTTTCCAGCAGTTCGGCGTGGCTGGTGCGCACCGACGGCGCGGCGACACTGATCGCGCCGAGCGGATAGTCGTCCGCATCCAGCACCGGGACCGCCAGCACGCGCAGGCCCTCGGTCAGCATCGACTCCAGGATCACGTAGCGGTCGCGGCGGATGCTGTCGAAGGTGCGCCGGATCGTGGCGATCTCCGGCGTCTGCGCACCCTGCACGTCGACCCCGGTCACCCGCGTCACTTCCGCCGGCGCCAGGTGCGCCAGCATCGCCAGGCCGATCGCCGTACGGGTGCTGGGCACGGTGGTGCCGATGCGGATGTCCACGCCCAGGCGGGTGATGCCGGCGCGCACGCGCTCGATGTAGAGCACGTCGGGGCCTTGCAGCACCGCGAAGCTGGCCGCTTCGTTGACGTCGCTGACCAGCGTGCGCAGCAGCGGCCGCACCACGCTGCGCAGATCGCGGCGGGCGATGGCGTGGAAGCCGAGGTCGAGCACCTTCAGGGTCAGGCGGAAGCGGCGGCTCTCCGGCACGCGGTGCACGTAGCCCAGCTCGACCAGGGTGTTGAGCATGCGGAAGGTGGTGCCGGGATCGAGCCGGGCCAGGGCCGCGATCTGGCTCAGCGACAGTTCCTCGTGCTCGGACGAGAACGCCTCGAGCACGCGGAAGCCCTTGGCCAGCGACTGCACGGTGCTGCGCAGCTTCTTGTCCCCGGCCTCGTCGCCGTCGTCGGGCGCGGCGCCGGCCGCGCGCTGGGAAGTCGTCTTGATCATCTGCAGTTCCTGGAGGACCCGGGGGAATCGCCAGCTTGCTCGACCCGCCCGATCCTGTCGCTTGACAAGTGAATTTCGGATTGCGAAAATAATTTCGAAATTTCATGCCAAGACTCCGCCCGGGCGCTCGATGCGTCAAGTTGCGGCGCAACATGCGTGGGCGGTTGACGATCCGTGGTTTCGAAACCTCCGAAAGACGCGTCATCGCCTGCTGGGAGTTGCGTAGGCGCGAGGCCATGCCGCGCCATCGCGCGATGTCCGTGCTTGGGGCGGCGCCTATCGCGAGGCACGTGGCGTCGCGTCTGTATCGCCAGGTAGACGAACGCGGCCGTGCGCGGCGATGTCAGCCGTGCTGGCAGACAGCGGCATGGCGGCATCGATACCGTGATGCATGGCTCGAACGACCCGACAGACGCCGCCCCCGCCGGCGCAGACATGGTGGCAAGCACTCTCGTTCAAGCGCACCGCCGCCGAGGTCTCGGCAGTGCTGGTGGTGATCGGCGCGACCTACGGCTTCGTGCAGTACGTGGAGGTCAAGCCGCTGCAGCGGCAGCTGGCCGAGGCGCAGGCCGGTGCCTGCGACGCCAAGGCCGCGGCGATGTCGCTGATGCTGAGTCTGTTGCCGGGCGAGAGCCGCACCCTCTTCGATGGCGCGCTGACCATCGCCAATCTCACGCCAGCGCAGGACGATGCCAAGGTGCGGCTGCGGATCGCGCCGCTGGGTGCGGCCGCGGTCGACAAGCTCCAGCCGGTGCCGGGAGACCGCTTTCTGGTGCAAGTGCCGGGCCGTGGCCGCTATGCGGTCTACCTGCGTTCCAGCAGCGCGCAGTTCGTGGAGCTGTCGATCCTGCGGCAACCGTGAGCCGGTCGCTGGCGCCGGCACGCCATTCAAGAAATCCAGCGCATGGCCGCCATTGCGGATAGCGGAGCCGTTTCGCCGAAGCGGCCGTCCCTCGGGGGAACGCGCATGCTGTCCTTGCCACGTTTGCTGGGCCGCCACCTGGCCAAGTTCCTGTCCAAGCCGCGCCGCCATGGCTCGCAACTGCCGACCAGCCCGCCGCAGCTGTTGCGTGCCACGCTGCGCAAGGGCGACGTGTTGCTGGTCGAGGGCAACAGCCGCTTCTCCACCGCCATCAAGTACCTGAGCCAGTCCACCTGGTCGCACGCGGCGCTGTACATCGGCGACCACGTGGACGCGCTTCCCGGCGAGGAAGCGCCGCTGTTCTGCGATGTCGACATCAACGTCGGCGTGCGCCTGGTGGGATTGAGCGAGTTCGCCGGCCTGCACACCCGCATCTGCCGTCCGGTCGGGTTGAGCGTGCAGGAGATCGAGACCGTGGTGGAGTACATGGTCTCGCGGGTCGGCAACAGCTACGACCTGAAGAACATCTTCGATTTGGCGCGCTACCTGATCCGCACGCCGCCGCTGCCGTCGTCGGTGAAGCGGCGCTTCCTGGAGCTGGGCAGCGGCGAGCCGACCCGGGCGATCTGCTCGACGTTGCTGGCGCAGGCGTTCGGCGCGATCCGCTATCCCATCCTGCCGGAAATCGACCAGGCGCCGCCGACGGGAAGCGATGCCGGAGAAGACGTGGAGATCCTGCATCCGCGCCATCACAGCCTGACGCTGCCGCGCGATTTCGACGTCTCGCCGTACTTCAACGTGGTCAAGCCGCGCTTGCAGCAGGGCTTCGATTTCCATCGCCTGGTGTGGGAGCCGCACGCCGCCGGCGTGCCGTCCGCGAGCGCGCCGATGGATGCCGCACTGGCCTGACGGAAGCCGGCTGCAGCGTGAAACTGTGGTGCGCGTTGCTCTGGCGAAGCACTTCGCAGTTCAAGTTCGAGCGCGCGCTGGCCGATACAAAATTCCGTTCTCTGCTTTCTACGCCATGAATCCCATCCAATTTCTGCGCCGCCATATCGCCAATCTGCCCATGGCGCGCAAGTTCATCGTGCTGTGCACGCTGATCGCGCTAGGCGTGATCCTGCTCGCCGTTGCCGCGGCGCGCCTGCAATATCTCAACCTGATCGATGCGCGCAAGCAAAGCGTCAAGACCCAGGTCGACATGGGCCTGAGCGTGATGCAGCACTACGCCGATCTGGCCAAGCGCGGCGAGATGACGCAGGCGCAGGCGCAGGCAGCGGCCAAGGGCGCGCTGGCCGACATGAAGACCAACGGCGGCGTGGACTACTTCTTCATCGTCGACCCGCAGATGCGCATCGTCATGCATCCCAAGCGCGCGGTCGGCACCGACATGAGCGGCTACAGGAGCGATGCCGGCGAGTACGTGTACCGCGACATCCAGACGGCGGTGCGCAGCGGCGACGGTTTCAGCTACTACACCGCGCCCAAGCCCGGCAAGTCGGTGCAGCTGCCGAAGATCAGCTACGCCGCGCTGTACCCGCAGTGGAACTGGGTGCTGGCGATGGGCGTGTATGCCGAGGACATCCAGGCCCAGGCGATGGGCTTCACCAAGATCCTCACCGTGATCGGTGGTGGCCTGGTGGCGCTGGTCGTGGGCCTGTGCTGGCTGATCGCCGGCGCCATCGTCGCGCCGCTGCGCGGCGCCACGCGCACCGCCGAGGCGATCGCCTCCGGCCGTTTCGACAATCCGATCAAGGTCGAGTCGCGCGACGAGACCGGGCAGTTGATGGCCAGCATGCAGCAGATGCAGACCCAGTTGCAGCGCTTCAACGGCGAGATGCAGACCCTGGTGCGGCTGCAGCAGGGCGAGGACATCAGCCACCGCATGCCGGAGGACTTCCCCGGCGACTACGGCACGCTCGCGCACGGCATGAACACGGCGCTGTTCGAGCACCTGGACGCGATCGTCGAGGCGATGGCGATCATGGACGAGTACGGTCGCGGCGACCTGCGCCGCGACATGCGCCGGCTGCCGGGACAGCGCGCCGCACTGCACGAGGCGCTGGACGTGGTCAAGGCCAACCTGTCGGCGGTCAACGGCGACATCGCGCGGCTGGCCGACGCGGCCGCCCGCGGCGACTTCACTGCACGTGGCAACGAGGCGCGCTACGCGTTCGCGTTCAAGGAAATGGTGGAAGCGCTGAACCGGCTGATGCGCCAGGCCGACAGCGGCCTGGCCGACGTCGGCCGGATCATGGGGGCGATCGCCGATGGCGACCTGTCGCAGCGCGTGGACGTGCGCTACGAAGGCGCGTTCGGCAAGCTCGCCGACGCCGCCAACCGCACCGCCGAGCAACTGACCGGCATCGTGCAGGGCATCCAGCGCGCGGTCGGCTCGATCAACACCGCCGCCAGCGAGATCGCCAGCGGCAACAGCGACCTGTCGGTACGCACCGAGCAGCAGGCGGCCAGCCTGGAAGAAACCGCCGCCTCGATGGAGGAACTGACGTCCACCGTGAAGCAGAACGCCGACAGCGCGCGCCAGGCCAACCAGCTGGTGCTGAGCACCGGCGAGGTGGCCGAGCACGGCGGCCGCGCGGTGGAAGAAGTGGTGGCGACCATGGCCTCGATCAGCGCCGCGTCCGCGCGCATCGCCGACATCATCGGCGTGATCGACGGCATCGCCTTCCAGACCAACATCCTCGCGCTCAATGCGGCGGTGGAAGCGGCACGCGCCGGCGAACAGGGCCGCGGCTTCGCGGTGGTGGCCTCGGAAGTGCGCTCGCTGGCGCAGCGTTCGGCAGCCGCGGCCAAGGAGATCAAGACCCTGATCTCCGACTCGGTGCAGGAAGTGGAGCAGGGCTCGACCCTGGTCAGCCGGGCCGGCACCACCATGACCGAGGTGGTCGCCTCGGTGAAGCGGGTCACCGACATCATGGCCGAGATCTCCGCGGCCAGCGCCGAGCAGAGCGCGGGCATCGACCAGGTCAGCAAGACGGTGATGCAGCTGGACGAGGGCACCCAGCAGAACGCGGCATTGGTGGAAGAAGCCAGCGCGGCGGCCAAGAGCATGGAAGACCAGGCGGCGGAACTGGCACGCGCGGTGGCGGTGTTCCGCCTCGCCGGCGGTGCCGCCATCAGCGTGGCACCGGCCTTCGCGGCAAGGCCGCAGCCGGCCAGGCCGGCAATGCGGGCTGTCGCTGCCGCCGCCAAGCCCAAGCCGGCGGTCCCGGTGCGGCAAGCGGCGGCCAAGCCGCGCCCGATCCAGGGCGTGCCGGCGGACAGCGCGGAGTGGGAAGAGTTCTGAGCCAGTGCGGCGTGGTGGCGCCTGCCGCCACGCCGTTTTCGCCCAGTCGTTGCATGCCAGGGGCTGGCGAACGCGCGATGAGGTCATGCATCTCGCTGGGGCTGGCAATCCAAGCCGGTGCATGTGCCGCACCGGCAGACCGGCGACTGAACGGGGGCTGCCGCGAAAGGGGCGATCACAGCCCATGCTCTCTCGCACGAACGCCGCGATGCTTGCGCATCGCGGAGTTCGTGCGAGGGGGCCTGCAATGGCGCGCTAGCGCGCCACGCTGCCCTTGGTCGAACCGGCACCCGGGCCGGCACCCAGATCGGCACCGGTGGTCGGGTCGCTGTCCGGCTGCGACAGCGTACGCGCCGCCAGCGCCTGCACTGCGCTCTGTTCCAGTTCGCTCAGGCCCACGCTGGGCATCCCGCTGCCGCCATCCACCGCCACCTGGCGATTGCGGTCGGCAATGGACTCCCATTGGCTGCCGCTGTTCCAGGGCCCCTGCATGTCGCCGTCGCCCTGCGACATGTCGTAGTAGCGGTCGGTGAAGGCCGGATCGCCCGGCAGCTTGCCTGGCGGGAAGTTCGGCTCGATCGCGTACAGCGCCTTCTCGAAGGATTTCTGGTGCGCTACCTCGCGGGTCATCAGGAAGGTCAGCGCATCGACGATGCCCGGATCGTCGGTGACGTTGATCAGGCGCTCGTAGACGATCTTGGCGCGCGCTTCGGCGGCGATGTTGGAGCGCAGGTCGGCCGTCGGCTCGCCGATACTGTCCACGTAGGCCGCGCTCCACGGCACGCCACTGGAATTGACCAGCGCCGGGCCGCCGCCGTAGAGAATCTGCTGGGTCTGGCTGGTGTTGTTGTTGAGGGTGAGGTTACGCATGTCCTCGGCTTCGGCCATGCCTTCGGACAGCACCGCCTTCGGCCCCTGATTGAGCATGGCGATGATCGAGCCGATGATTTCCAGGTGGCTGAGCTCCTCGGTGGCGATGTCGTAGAGCAGATCCTTGCGGCCGGGATCGACCTCGCCGATGGCCTGGGTGAAGTAGCGCATCGCCGCGGCGAGCTCGCCTTGCGGGCCGCCGAACTGTTCCAGCATCAGCGAGGCCAGCGCCGGATCGGGTTGTGCCACGCGGACCGTGTACATCAGCCGCTTGTTGTGCATGAACATGGGGTTCTCCTGGAGTCCCGCCCGAACGTCGTGACGACGCAATGGCGCGACCGACGGTCGCGCGTGGGGGATAGGCGTCTGGGACGGACGCTGCGACCCGCGCCGGCGGGCCGCAGCCGGGGCGGTCAGGCCGCCTTGCGCTTGCGTGCCGCTTCTTCGTTGCCCCCCTGCTCGGCCAGCAGGGTCAGCTTCTCGTCGGTGGACTTCTCTTCATTGAGCGTTTCCAACAGCAGGCTCAACGCATCGTCCATGCCCAACTGCTTGGCCATGGCGGCAAGTGTGCCGTAGGAGGCGATCTCGTAATGCTCGACCTTCTGCGCGCCGCCGATCAACGCGGCATCGCGCACCGGGCCGGCTTCGATCGACTCGATCACTTCCTTGCCTTCTTCCACCAGGCCTTCCATGGCGGCGCACTTGATCCGCTTCAGGCGCAGGTTGCCCTTCTCGACGATCTGGTCGATGCGTTCGATCTGGCCCTGGGTTTCCTCCAGATGCGCTTCAAACGCCGCGCGCAGCGCCGGGTTGGTGGAGGCGCGCGCCAGCCGCGGCAGGGCCTTGGTCAGCTGCTTCTCGGCGCTGTAGATGTCCGACAGCTCGTGGATGAACAATTCGTCGATGGTCTTGACGGCCATGGGGAGTCTCCGGTCGATGATGGTGGGTGCTGCGGGGGAATGCGCACGCGTCGTGCGGTGCACGACGACGCTCAGTGCTTGGCGGTTTCGCCTTCGGTGCGTTCGCGCTTCAGGAACGCCAGGATCGTGGCTTCCTGGTGCTCGATCAGCCATTCGGCCATGGCGATTTCCTGGTCGAGGATGGCGGCGCAGATGTCGGCGATCTCGGTCTGCCCGGCTTCCTTGGCGGCGATCACCAGGGAGCGGTAGCTGGCGATCTCCATATGCTCGAAGGCGTAGCTCACACCCAGGCTCTTGGCCACCTCGTCGCTCATCATCGAATTGCCGGCGGCGTGCACCGAGGCCATCACGCTGGCGACGGTGCCCTTGATCGTCGGGATCGAGCCGTCCAGGATCTCGATGCAGCGCTTGACCTGTTCGGATTGATCGCGGGTTTCGTTGACGTGCTGCTCGATGCGCGCCTTCAGCTGCGGGTAGTGCTCCAGGCGGCCGGCGGTGGCAGTGAGCATGGTGTTGGCCTCCTGCTCCATGGCGTAGGCGTCCTGCAGCCACTTCAACAAGCGTTCGGTGTTGCTTCGGGTCATGGGTATCGCTCCAGATGGTGTGCGCGACGCACCTGCATCGCATCGCGCGTCCGTGTGTTTTTCCCCTGTGCGATCAACCTAGACTCGCCGCCGTTAGAGCAGTTGCAGCGCAGAGTGAATGCCGTGCGAGATGCCGTGTGAGGAGATGTACACGGTGGCGATACGCGTGATGCGCGGGTGCTGCATGTCTTTTGCGCTTGCGCTCGAAGGAGCGGCTTCGGTCGTGACAGGCCTTCATGGGAATGCCTGTCGCGACTGAAGCCGCTCCTGAAGAGGGGAGTGCGCTGGATCTGTGGCCTGCTAACGAGACAGCCGCAGGCGCGATGCGTGTGCTTGCGTGAGGATCACAGCGACAACATCAGGAGAAGGCCTCTCGCGGCGAGAGCCGCACCTACAGCGCCGCCAGCCCGCAGCGCTTTTCCCATTCCCGATTCCCCACTTACGATTCCCGGCCTTACAGCGTCACCGCGCCACCCGAGATGGTCAGCAACGTGCCCGAGGTATAGCTCGAGGTGTCCGCAGCCAACAGCACATAGGCCGAGGCCAGTTCCGCTGGCTGGCCAGGACGGCCGAACGGCGTCTGCTCGCCGAAGGTGCGCACCGATTCCTCATCCATGCCGGTGGGAATGAACGGAGTCCAGATCGGGCCCGGCAGCACCGCGTTGACGCGGATCTTCTTCTCGGCGAGCAGGCCGGCCAGGCCGATGGTCAGGTTGGCCAGCGCGCCCTTGGTCGCCGAGTACGGCAGGATGTTGGGCGTGGGCTTCTTCGAGTTCACCGAGGCGGTGTTGATGATCGACCCGCCCTCGGGCATGTGCGGCAGTGCCAGCCGCACCAGGTGGAATGGTGCATGCACGTTGGTGGCGAAGGTTTTCTCCCATTCGTCGAGGGTGATCTCGTCGAAGCTATGGAAATAGCGTTGGTAGGCCGCGTTGTTGACCAATACGTCGAGGCCGCCGAAGGCGTCGGTCACGGTCTTGATCAGGGTTTCGGCCTGCGCGCGGTCGCTGATGTCGCACGGATGCAGCAGCACGCGCACGCCGGCATCCTCGACCAGCTTGCCGATGCGCTCGGCGTCGTCCTGCTCGTCGGGCAGATAGGCGATGGCGACGTCGGCGCCTTCGCGCGCATAGGCGATCGCCACCGCGGCGCCGATGCCGCTGTCGCCGCCGGTGATCAGGGTGCGCTTGCCCTGCAGCAGGCCGTGGCCGACATAGCTGTCTTCACCGTGGTCCGGTTTCGGATCCATGGCCTGGGTCTTGCCGGGAAAGGATTGCTGCTGCGCCTTGAACGGCGGCGAGGGATAGTTCGGAACGGCCATGTGCATGCCTCGTTGGGGGAGTGTCCGACGAGGGTGGGCAGGCGCAGGTAAAGCCGGGGCCAAGGCCATGTCGGCGGCATGTCACGATGCGGGCAAGCGCCCGTGCCGATGGCTGTCTGCGGTGGCGACGCCGCTGCGCCGCGAACTCAGCCGGCGGCGAGCGTGCGCGCGCCGACGATGATCATGCGCAGCATCGCGGTGATCTGCCGGATCAGCTCCGGATCCTTCTCCGGCGGCAGGTCCATCGCGGTGGCGCCCATCGCGAACACCAGCCGGGTGATCGCCTTGGACACCAGCGCCGGCTCGTGCAGCGGCGCGCCTTCCAGCGCGGCCAGGCGGATCAGGTCCACCCGCAGTTCGTCCTCGAAATAGTTCAGCTCGCGGTCCACCGCATGCTTGAACGCGTCCGAGCCGACCGTGCCCTCGCGTAACAGGACGTGCAGCAGCTTGTCGTCGGCGCGCAACTGTTCCATGAAAGTCTCAACGGAACTGAGGATGATGCTGCGGCGATTGCCGGCGGCACGCTGCCGCGCCTGGCCGATGATGGTGCGCAGCGAGCTGCCGGCCAGGTCGATCAGCGCCACCGCCAGCTCGTCCATGTCGCGGAACTGGCGGTAGAAGCTGTTGGGGGCGATGCCGGCTTCGCGGGTCACCTCGCGCAGGCTGAGCGTGGACACGCTGCGGTGCGGCCCGATCAGCTTCAGCGCCGCGGCCAGCAGGTCCTCGCGCGAGATCGCACCCTTGCGAGCGTTCGGCGTGTCCGCGGACGGGGGAGGGGAGAGCGTCGTCATGGGCAGACCGGGCCAGGCAATGGGGGATGATAACGCCATTGCTGAATGCACAACTGTATAGACATCTGTATCTTCATCTGTATAGTGGACCCCATGAACGCTGCCCGCCGTCCTGCCAAACTCCGCCCTGCCGCCCGCGCCCTGCGCGCCTGGGTCAAGCCGGACGTGTTCGATTTCTGGTCGACCCGGCTGCATCCGTTGTGGACCTGGCAGCGCCCACGTGCGCGCCTGGTGCAGCGCGAGGCCGCCAGCAGCGATGCGGTGACCCTGGTGCTGCAGCCCAACCGCCACTGGCGCGGCCTGCGTGCCGGCCAGCACGTGGAACTGGGCGTGGAGATCGACGGCCGCCGGCTGCTGCGCAGCTACAGTCCCACGCCGTTGCCGGGCGGGCGCCTGGCGATCACGGTCAAGACCATCGACGGCGGTCGGGTCAGCCAGTACCTGGCCGGCGCCGCGCGCATCGGCGAGGTGTTCGAACTCGGCCAGGCCTATGGCGAGATGGTGCTGCCGACCGCGCCGCACGGCCGCTGGCTGCTGCTGGCCGCCGGCAGCGGCATCACCCCGATGCGTGCGCTGCTGCGGCAACTGGCCGATGCCGGCATGCCGGCCGACGTCGACCTGCTGTACTGGGCGCGGCGCCACGACCAGGTCTGCTTCCGCGACGAACTGCAGGCGCTGGCCGCGGCGCATCCGCGCTTCCGCCTGCAGTTGGCCATCACCGGTGAAGGCGAGACGCCGGCGCCGCGCGTGGACACGCTGCCGCTGGATACCCTGGGCGACCTGGGGCAGGCGCAGGTGCTGGCCTGCGGCCCGGGCGGCTTCGTGCAGGCGGCGCGCGCGCGCCTGCAGCACCGCGTGGCCCGCTTCCAGGCCGAAGCGTTCAGCCCGCCACCGGCCCCGGCCGATGTCGAGCAGGGCACCGTGGCGGTGACCCTGGCGCGCAGTGGCCGCGTGCTGCAGCTGCCGCGCGGCCAGTCGCTGCTCACCGCGCTGGAAGCCGAAGGCCTGCGGCCCAAGCATGGCTGCCGCATGGGCATCTGCAACAGCTGCGCCTGCGGCAAGCAGGCCGGCATCACCCGTGATCTGCTCAGCGGCGCCCACGCCGCCGAACCCGGTTCGCTGAAGCTGTGCGTCAACAGCGCCAGCAGCGACCTGACCCTGGACCTCTGAAGGACTTTCCCATGGCGGCTCCCCGCAACCGCGCACTCACCCCGGCCGAACTGCAGACCTTCGGCGACGAACTGGATGCGCTGCGCATGCGCACCCTGGCCGACCTGGGCGCGCGCGACGCGCGCTACATCCGCTGCATCGTCGCCGCGGTGCGCTACACCGGCGTGGCCGGCCGTGCGCTGCTGTTCCTCGGCGCCTTCGTGCACAGCGTGCTGGTGCCGGCGTGGATCGCCGGCGTGCTGCTGCTGACCCTGTCCAAGATCCTGGAGAACATGGAACTGGGCCACAACGTGATGCATGGCCAGTACGACTGGATGGGCGATGCGCACCTGAACGGCAACACCTACGAGTGGGACATCGTCGCCACCGGCGACAACTGGCGCAAGACGCACAACTTCAAGCACCACACCTACACCAACGTGCGCGGCATGGACGACGACATCGGCTATGGCCTGCTGCGCATCTTCCCCGAGCAGCGCTGGCGCCCGTTCTACCTGGCGCAGCCGTTCATCGCGGTGGTGTTCGCGCTGCTGTTCGAATGGGGCGTGGCGATCCAGGACCTGCGCCTGGGCCGCTGGCTGGCCGGCAAGATGAAGCGCGGCGAATTGAAGCGGACGTTCCTGCCGGTCGGGCGCAAGATGGGCCGGCAGATCTTCAAGGACTACATCCTGTTCCCGGCGCTGGCCGGCCCGTTCTTCCTGCCGGTGCTGCTGGGCAACCTGGCCGCCAACGTGCTGCGCAGCATCTGGACCTTCGTGATCATCTTCTGCGGCCACTTCACCGCCGACGCCGAGACCTTCCCCAAGGAGTCGATCAAGAACGAGTCGCGCGGCCATTGGTACCTGCGGCAACTGCGCGGTTCCTCCAACCTGGCCGGCGGCAAGCTGCTGAACGTGCTGTCGGGCAACCTCAGCCACCAGATCGAGCACCATTTCTTCCCGGACGTGCCGGCCAACCGCTATGCGGCGCTGGCGGTGCAGGTGCGCGAGATCTGCGCGCGCTACGGCCAGCACTACAACACCGGCTCGCTGCCCAAGCAGTTCGGCCAGGTGGTGTGGCGGATCCTGCGCCACGCCTTCCCAAGCCGGCCGCGCCCGGTGCGGGCGCTGCAGCCGGCGACGCAACAGGCCGGCTGAGCCTCGCGCACAGGTCAAGCAAAAAGGCGGGGCGACCCCGCCTTTTTCATTGGCCCGGCGCTGGCGCGATGTGCACGTCTCGCTCACGGGAGGCTGTCGATCATCCTTAGCCGCCTGCAGACGCCGGCGGCAGTGCAGGCGTCTCCCGTCGAGCGAGGGCCTGCGATGAAACCTGCCAAGCTGTTCAACGTCGTCGCCAAGAAGGCGTCGTATGCCGCCGGCACGCCCTGGACCTTCTGCATCGCGCTATGCATCGTGCTGGTGTGGGGCCTCAGCGGCCCGGTGTTCGGCTTCAACGACACCTGGCAACTGGTCATCAACACCGGCACCACCATCATCACTTTCCTGATGGTGTTCCTGATCCAGCACACCCAGAACGCCGACACCGCGGCGATGCAGATCAAGCTCGACGAGCTGATCCGGGTGAGCGCCAAGGCCAACAACGAGCTGCTGGACCTGGAAGAGCTGGACGAGAAGCGGCTGGAAGAAATCCGCAAGCAATACGAGGAACTGGCGCGCAAGGCCAGCGAGGAACTGCGTGCGCGCAATGCGCGCCACGGCGATGGCCGCGAAACCCACGATCGCCCCAAAGGTTGAGCTGACGCCCGCGCCCTGCGGACGGCGGAAGCAGCGTGTCGGCGGTGAGCGCGCGACACGCCGCTGCGCGTTGCAGGGATCAGGCCGGCACGGCGCCGTCCGGATCGTCTGTGGTCGCAGTCGTCGAGGCGCGCTCGGCGCCATGCAGGGTGTCGCCGTGCGGCGGCGTGGCCCGACCGTCATCCAGTTCGGCTGGTGGCATGGACGAGGCCGCGTCGGCCATGGTGGTGTGGGTGTTGCGGCGATAGGCGCGGATGGCGGCATAGGCCGTGCCGGCCAGGGCAAGTTTCCAGAGTAGACCGGACATCGCAGGGCTCCAATGTGGAAGGAACGGCCAGCGTCGGCCAGCGCGGGTGGCGCAGGCGTGCAGGTTACGTGCGTGCGGCGTGGTGGCGCGGATTCGCAGCGCAGTGCTTGCTCGCGTGCTCTTCATGGCGCCTTGCGGGTTGGCTAACACCTGCCGGCCTAGCGTGACGAGTTTCCAGGCTTCTGCAGGAGATCGTCATGGCGCAGCGCACTTCACCTCCCACCGGCACGCACGATGTCCGCCAGGCCGCCTACCGCGGCACGCAGGGCGATGCGTCCGCCGACAGCGGCGTGCCGCGCGGCCGCGACCGCGGCGTGCCGTCGCAGCCCATGCCGTCGCCGCACGCACGGACACCGCAGGACCACGGCGAGGACCGCAGCGGGCGCAGCCAGCCCAACCTCGGCCAGGCCGCCACCTACGGCGCCACTGGCGAGCATGCCGGCGGCGCACACGGCAAGGCGGCCACGCCCGGCCGCTATCACGAGGACGATGGCGATGCGGTACACGATGCCGCCGCTGCACGCGGCGAAGACTAGCCGCACCGTGCGCTGAACATGGGGGCGGCAGGCGCGGGCTGCATCTGCTGCGCCACGCGTCGGTAACGCGCGCGGTGCGACCATGCCGCTCCCCACCCGGAGATCAGCACGTATGTCCAGGCAGACCATGGCTCGCCTGCTCGCCGAAACCCTGCACAGCGCGGGCGTGGAGCGGATCTGGGGCGTGACCGGCGACAGCCTCAACGGCTTGACCGACGCGCTGCGGCAGATGGACAGCATCGAGTGGATGCACGTGCGCCACGAGGAAGTGGCCGCCTTCGCTGCCGGCGCCGAAGCCGCGGTGAGCGGCAAGCTGGCGGTGTGCGCCGGCAGTTGCGGCCCGGGCAACCTGCATCTGATCAACGGCCTGTTCGATTGCCACCGCAGCCACCAGCCGGTGCTGGCCATCGCCGCGCACATTCCGTCCTCGGAGATCGGCCTGAGCTATTTCCAGGAGACGCATCCGCAGGAACTGTTCCGCGAGTGCAGCCACTACGTCGAACTGGTGACCAACCCGGCGCAGATGCCGGAAGTGCTGCAGCGGGCGATGCGCACCGCGATCCTGCGCCGCGGCGTGGCGGTGGTGGTGATCCCCGGCGACGTCGCCCTGCAGGAAATGCCCAAGGGCACGCCGACGACGTGGCCGGCGCTGGCCGCGCCGCGCATCCTGCCGGCCGACGCCGACGTGGCGAAGCTGGCCGATCTGCTGAAGGCGAGCAAGGCCACCACCTTGCTGTGCGGCAGCGGCTGCGCCGGCGCGCACGACGAGGTGGTGGCGCTGGCCGACGCGCTCGGCGCGCCGATCGTGCATGCGCTGCGCGGCAAGGAACATGTGGAGTGGGACAACCCGTTCGACGTCGGCATGACCGGCCTGATCGGCTTCAGTTCCGGCTACCAGGCCATGCTCAACTGCGACACGCTGCTGATGCTCGGCACCGATTTCCCGTACCGGCAGTTCTATCCCAAGGACGCCACCATCGTGCAGGTCGACAACGACCCGGCAGCGCTGGGGCGGCGCACGCCGCTGCAACTGGGCATCGCCGCCGACGTGCGCGAGACCATCGCCGCGCTGCTGCCGCGCCTGCAGCGTCGCGAGGATCGCGGCTTCCTGGAGAAGTCGCTGGCTCACTACCGCAAGGCGCGCGAGGGCCTTGACGACCTAGCGGTGGCCTCGGCCCCCGGCGAGCCGTTGCATCCGCAGTTCGTCACGCGCATGGTCGATGCGCTCGCCGACGCCGATGCGATCTTCACCTGCGACGTCGGCACGCCGACGGTGTGGGCGGCGCGCTACCTGACCATGAACGGCCAGCGCCGCCTGCTCGGCTCGTTCAACCACGGCTCGATGGCCAATGCGATGCCGCAGGCGTTGGGCGCGCAGGCGCAGTTCCCGCGCCGGCAGGTGATCTCGCTGTCCGGCGATGGCGGTTTCACCATGTTGATGGGCGACTTCATCACCCTGGCCCAGCTCGGCCTGCCGGTGAAGGTGGTGGTCTACAACAACGGCTCGCTCGGCTTCGTGGCGATGGAAATGAAGTCGGCCGGCTACCTGGATACCGGCACCGACCTGAGCAATCCGGACTTCGCGGCGATGAGCAACGCGATGGGCATCCTGGGTCTGCGCGTGGACGAGTCGGCGCAACTGGAGCCGTCCCTGCGCGAGGCGTTCGCGCATCCCGGCCCGGCGCTGGTGGACGTGCGCGTGGCCAGCCAGGAACTGGCGATCCCGCCGGCGGTCAAGCTGGAACAGGCCAAGGGCATGGGCCTGTACCTGCTGCGCGCGGTGATGAGCGGACGCGGCGACGAGGTGCTGGAACTGGTCAAGACCAACCTGCGCTGAGTCGCCGCAGGCACCGCGGCGCGGTTACGATCGCCGCGGTTCGCCCCGCCTCTTCCGTCGCGCCCAAGGACGTCCATGCCCCGTTCGCTGTTGCGGCAACTGCTGCTGATCTGGATCGTCATCGTCGCCGCCTGCGTGGGCATGGCGGTGGTGCTGGTCGGGCTGTACCGGCACAGCGAGGGCGTGCGCAGCGAACGCGCGCAGGCCGGGTTACGCGAGGTGTGCACGCGCATGGTGCAGCGCTACAACGGCGCCAGCGCCGCCGCCCACGGTAGCGACGGCACCGGCCTGGCGGCGGTGGTGTCGCAGCTGGTGCTGGCCGATGCCGCCGGCGTGGAAGGCGGCTTCTGGGACCGCCAGCGCGGCTTCGTCGCCTATGCCTATCCGACCTACGACGGGACCGAGCACAAGACCGACGTGCCCTCGGCCGAGCGCAACGTCATCGTGTCCACCGTGCAGCGCGGGGTGGAGGCGCAGCACCCGGTCGACTACCGCCGCGACGGGCAGCGCGAGAGCCTGCTGATCGCGGCCTGCCCGCTGGACCGCAACGCCGCGGCCTGGGCCATGACCCGCGTGGCTTCCAGCGACGCCGCCGCCAGTCTGCCGCTGGCGCTGGGGATGGCGCTGATCCTGGCGCTGGTGGTGGTGTCGGCGCTGGCGCTGGGCTGGGTGGTGCGGCGCTGGAGCCAGCGCCTGCAGGGCATCCAGCAGGCCCTGGCGACGCCGGCCGAGGTGCCGCAGATCCCCAAGACCGGCGCGCCGGAGCTGGACCGGCTCGGCGCCGCGGTCACCGACTATGCGCAGCGCAACGCGCAGGCGCTGGCCGAGACCCGCCGGCTCGGCGAGGAGCTGTCGCGGCACGAACGCCTGGCCGCGCTGGGGCGCATGACCGCGACCGTGGCGCACGAAATCCGCAACCCGATCGCGACCCTGCGCCTGGCGCTGGAAAACCAGATCGCCGCGCACGCGGACGGCGCCGACGACGCCCAGGCGCAACTGATGCTGGCGCAGATCCAGCGCCTGGACGGCGTGGTGGAAAGCCTGCTCGGCATGGTCCAGCCGATCCGCCTGCACCGGCAGACGGTGGCGCTGCAACCGTGGCTGCAGGCGCTGCTGGACCCGGCCGACTGGGACGGGCAGACGCCGCCGATCGCGCTGCGCCTGCAAGCGGCGCCAGCGCAGTGGATGCTGGATCCGCAGCAGGCCGCGCGCGCCCTGCACAACCTGCTGCGCAACGCCCTGCAGCACGCCATGCCCGGCACCGAGGTCACGTTGGCGGCGCAGGCCGAGAACGACCTGCTGCACCTGCACGTGCGCAACCAGGGCGAGCCGGTGCCGGCGCCGGTGGCCGCGCATCTGTTCGAACCGTTCGCCAGCGGCCGCAGCGACGGCAATGGCCTGGGCCTGGCGCTGGTCCGCGAGATCGCCCGCGCCCATGGCGGCGAGGCGCACTACGCGCATCGCGACGGCATCACCGAGTTCAGCCTGGAGCTGCCATGGCGCGCATCCTGATCATCGACGACGACCTGGCCTTCCTCAGCACCCTGCAGGCCACGCTGCGCTCGTTCGGCCACGAGGTGGTGGCCGTGGCCGACCCGCGCGAGGGCCTGGCGCGCCTGGGCGAGGGTGGGCTCGACCTGGCCTTCGTCGACTTCCGCATGCCCGGCATGGACGGCATCGCACTGATGCGTGCGCGCCAGGACGATACGCTGGCCATGCGCGTGCCGCTGGTGATGCTCACCGCGCATGCCTCCAGCGGCAACACCATCGAGGCGATGAAGCTCGGCGCCTTCGATCACCTGGTCAAGCCGGTGGGCCGTGCCGACATCGCCGAGGTGGTCGAGCGCGCCCTGCGCAGCCGCGGCGACGCCGCGCCGGACGCCGCAGCGGCGATGCCGGCCGAGGAAGACGACGCGCTGCTCGGCCACAGCGCGGCGATGCGCACCGTGCACAAGCGCATCGGCCTGGCCGCCGCGTCCGACCTGCCTGTGCTCATCACCGGCGAAACCGGCACGGGCAAGGAACTGGCGGCGCGCGCACTGCACCGTGCCAGCGCCCGTGCCGCGCAGCCGTTCGTGGCGATCAATTGCGCGGCGATTCCCGCCGAGCTGATGGAGAGCGAACTGTTCGGCTACCGCAAGGGCGCGTTTTCCGGCGCGGTGAGCGACCGCAACGGCCTGATCCGCGACGCCGACGGCGGCACCCTGTTTCTCGATGAGATCGGCGACATGCCCTTGCCGATGCAGGCCAAGCTGCTGCGTTTCCTGCAGGAAGGCGAGGTCTCGCCGCTGGGTGGGCGCGGCGCGCAGAAGGTGGACGTGCGGGTGATCGCCGCCACCCACCGCGACCTGCTGCAGGCGGTGGACGCCGGGCGCTTCCGCAGCGACCTGCGCTACCGGCTCAACGTGGTGCCGATCGAACTGCCGCCGTTGCGCGAGCGCGGCGACGACATCCTGCTGCTCGCCCAGCACTTCCTCGCCGCCGGTGCCAGCACCCCGCAGACCCTGTCGACGGCAGCGCAGGCGCGCCTGCGCGCCTATCCCTGGCCGGGCAACGTGCGCGAGTTGCGCAACGCCATGCAGCGCTGCCAGGTGCTGGTGCGTGCACCGGTGGTCGAGGCGCACGACCTGGACGAACTGCTGGCCCAGCCCGCCGAGACGCCCACGACGCTCGACACCGAGGCGCTGACCCTGCCGCAGGCGATCGCGCAACTGGAACGGCAGATGATCCAGGCGGCGCTGACCCAGGCCCACGGCAACCGCGCCGAGGCCGCACGCCGGCTCGGCATCCATCGCCAGCTCCTGTACCGCAAGCTCGACGAGTATGGGTTGTAGGCGGCGCGCTGGCGCGCGCCGCCGGGATTGGGGATTGGGGATTGGGGATTCGTGAAAGCGCCTGACATCAGGCCGCGACACCCGCTTTTACGAATCCCCAATCCCTAATCCCCAATCCCCTTCCATCCACACCTGTCCGCAAAGCGGACAGATGTGGATGGAATGGAGACGCTGCCAAAGCCAGGTCGGCACTCGATTCATTTAAAAATCAATGACTTAAAAGTTGGCACGGCCTCTGCATTATTTCTCCTGCGAGCGGCGCCCCCTTGCCGCTCAGGAGAAACTCCCATGATCCGTCGTAGCGCACTCGCTCTGTCCCTGGTGCTGGCCACCGCCGCTGCTGCCGCCACCGCGCAGGTACCGGCGCCGCCCGCACCTCCCGCCCCGCCGGCGCCCGGCAGTGTCCCGGCACCCCCGCCGCCGCCCGCGACCCCCGTCGCTGCCACGCCGGTGCGCGTGGACGGCACTGTCGAGCGTTTCATGCTCAACCCCAACGGCGACGTCGATGGCCTGTGGCTGATGGACGGCACCCAGGTGAGCTTCCCGCCGCACCTGTCGGCCGATCTGCAGGCCGCCGTGCGTCGTGGCGATGCGATCTCGGTGCAGGGCTATCGCCTGGGCAGCCTGCCGCTGCTGCAGGCCAACACCGTCACCGCGCGCCGCAGCGGCAAGCAGGTGATCGACCGCCCGCCGAACCCGATGACGCCGCCGCCGGCGCCCCCGGCACCGCCGGCCCTGACCCCGCTGCAGGCCGATGGCCGCATCGAGCGGCTGGTCTATGGCCCGCGCGGCGACACCGCCGGCGTGCTGCTCAGCGACGGCACCGTGGTGCGCATGCCGCCGCACGCCGCCGTGCAGTACAGCGAGTTGCTGCGGCCCGGCGCGCGCCTGAGCGTCAACGGCTTCGGCGTGTTGACCCAGGTGGGTCGCTCGGTGGAAGCCACCCAGGTCGGCCGCGACCGCAACTCGCTGCAGGCGGTGTTCGCGCCGCCGGCCCCGCCTGCGCCGCCGGCTGCTCCGCCGCCGCCGGGCGCGCCGGGTGCGCCGGCCGCCCCGCCGCCGCCGCCAGCCCCGCGTTGATCCGGGCGCGGTTCCATCGCGCCTGACCCCAGCGCCCGCCGCTCGCGGCGGGCGCTGCCGGCCCCCGCCGGCATCCCTTGTTCGTCTGGAGAATGCAATGCATTGGGTCGATCCCGATTCCCTGCCGGAAACCCGTGGCACGCTCGCGCGCTTCCTGCTCAACCCCAAGGCCGACGTCGACGGCCTGCTGTTCGACGACGGCACCGAAGTGCACACCCCGCCGCACCTGTCGGCGCAACTGCTGAAGGCGCTGCGTCCGGGCGCCGGCCTCGGCGTACGCGGACTCAAGCCGCGCGGCGCCGATGTGCTGGTGGCGTTGGCGGTGGACCCGGATGGGGCCGCGCGCATCGTCGATGAAGGTCCGCATGCCGGTCCGCACACACCCAAGCCCAAGCCGCCGGCCAAGCACAAACCTGCGCAGGACGCGGTGCGTCACGCCGGCACCATCGCACGGCTGCTGCACGGCCCGCACGGGCAGGTGCATGGCGCGCTGCTGGAGGACGGGCTGATCGTGCGCTTCCCGCCGCACGCGGTGCCGGAATCGGCGCGCTGGCTCGCCGCCGGCAAGCCGCTGACGGCGCAGGGCGAATTGCTGGAGTCCGCGCATGGCCAGGTGCTGCATGCGCAGGCGTTGGGCGCCAGCGACGCGACGCTGCAGCCGTTGAAGCCGAAGCCGCCCAAGCCTCATCACAAGCCGTTGCACGCGCATGCGGATGATGCTGCGCCGAAGGACGGGCCCAAGCCGAAACCGAAGCCCAAGCCCCACTGAGTCACGAGTCGTCGCGGCGGTGTGCCCCTGGCCACCGCCGCGCCTGTGTTTCCCGCGCTCATCCAGGACACCGTCATGCCGCCCGTCGCGCCTGCGCAGCACCACGCTCTCCTGTCTTTGTCGCCGCGCTCGTCGGCGGTGCGCACATGAGCGGCGCCGAGAAGCGCCAGCGCCCGCGCGGCACGCGCGCGCTGGAAGCGCTCAACTTCACCATGGCCGACGTGCAGGACGGGCTCGGCCCGTTCCTGAGCGTGTTCCTGCAATCCAAGGGCTGGTCGCTCGGCGCGATCGGCTCGGTAATGACCGCCGGCGGCATTGTCGGCATGCTCGCCACCACGCCAGGCGGTGCGCTGGTCGATGCGACCAAGCGCAAGCGCAGCATCGTGGTGATCGGCTGCAGCATGATCCTGCTGGCCTCGGCGCTGCTGTGGTGGTCGCCGACCCTGCCGGGCGTCATCGCCGCGCAGGTGATGACCGCGCTCGCCGCCGCCGCGCTGGGGCCGGCGCTGTCCGGCATCACCTTGGGCCTGGTGCGCCAGGCCGGCTTCGATCACCAGATCGCGCGCAACCAGGTCGGCAGCCATGCCGGCAACGTGGTGGCGGCGGCGCTGGCGGGCTTGCTCGGCTGGAAATTCGGTTTCGGCGCGGTGTTCGTGCTGACCGGCTGCTTCGGCGTGCTGGCGATCGTCTCGGTGTTGATGATTCCGCGCGACGCGATCGATCACCGTGCGGCGCGCGGCATGGCCGAGGCCGAGGACGAGGACGACAACGGCGCCCACGTCAGCGGCTGGTCGGTACTGCTGACCTGCAAGCCCTTGCTGGTCCTGGCCGCGGCGCTGGCGCTGTTCCACCTCGGCAATGCGGCGATGCTGCCGCTGTACGGCATGGCCGTGGTGGCCGCGCATCAGGGCGACCCGAACGCGCTGACCGCCACCACCATCATCGTCGCCCAGTCCACGATGGTGCTCGCCTCGCTGCTGGCGATGCGCCTGATCCGCGTGCGCGGGCACTGGTGGGTGCTGCTGCTGACCTTCCTGGCGCTGCCGTTGCGCGGGCTGATCGCCGCCAGCGTCATCCACACTTGGGGCGTGTTCCCGGTGCAGATCCTCGATGGCGTCGGCGCCGGCCTGCAGAGCGTGGCAGTGCCGGCGCTGGTGGCGCACCTGTTGCAGGGCACCGGCCGGGTCAACGTCGGGCAGGGCGCGGTGATGACGATGCAGGGCGTCGGCGCGGCGCTGAGTCCCGCGCTGGGCGGCTGGATCGCGCAAGGGTTCGGCTACCGTGCCGCGTTCATGCTGCTGGGCGGCATCTCGCTGCTGTCGCTGGCGTTGTGGGTGGGCATGCGCAAGCACCTGGTGACGGCGAAGCGGGGTCGCACGGCCGACGAACCGGTGCCGCCGCTGCCGGCCTAATCCACGTTACTTGGCCTCGTCGATGGCGCTGCCGCACACGCCGCGGTTACGCTGACGGCGCGATGCGCAGGATGGACCACGCCGTGGCGAACGACGCGTCGATTGACCGGTACGCAGAAGGCAGTGGAGTACGCGCAGGTCTGCATAGAAGCAAGATCCTGCGCCGCGAGCTCCCCGACGGGAATGTGGTGGAGCTGATGCTCATGCACATCGAGCACAAGAAGGATAGCTGTATGCCCTGCTGAGGTCAGCGGCTAAAAAGTCGGCTTGATCTACTCGATGCTTTCCGACGCCTCGTGTCCCTGTTACCCCGGGTACGCCGTCGATCGCGAATGGCTGATCGCGAACTAGAGGTGCGGATATTTCGAGTACTCGCTTGAGCTGTTCTATATGGTGGGCGTGCGCGAGGGCCGAGTGTGTGTTTTTTCCGGGAGCGATCCCGCCACGATGAGGGCTCTCGATGGAGAAGATACGGTGTCCTGCGCACTGCGGTAAGCGGGCGCCGCTCGCTGGCTTTGACGAACCAGTGCTTATCGATCCGCTGCGGATTAATACTCGAACTAAGCAGCGCTGCGAAGCGGCTTCGGCTTGGAAAAATTGTTAGCGTGCACCCGTTTCGACGAGCCAGAAGCCAGAAGAAGTGCGGGTGAGTTGTGACTCTAGCGCTTCCCAGGCAAAGCCCGTGTTTCGAACGAGAAGCCCGCATAGTTCCACCAGGCGCTCCATTCTCCTAGTGGTCTCTCCGATCTGCCCCCACTTGATGCCGAGCGAACTGATATCCACAGGCGCGTACTGGTCTGCAACCTGTCGGATCTCGGTGTGAGCAGAGACCTTATCGCGTACCTGGCGGAACGCGCCAAGGACGGTGGACTGGTTCAGCTCTTCCCACCGTGATTCCAGTTCAGCGTGGAGTTCATCGAACTGCTCCTTGCGCTGGGCCTGTTCCCGTAGGTTGATGCGATGTAATGCCTCCAGAATAAGAGGGTCCGTTTCTGGTTCGGCCAGCGGTGGGCCCCAAATAGAGAACTTATCGCGAAGGTCTTTGCAAATAGCTCCATCCCGCAGCGTGCGCACGACGTTGCAAATGCTTGGGGAGCGTGCATCGGCGTCTTTACATAGCTTGGTAATGTCTTGAACGCAACTTAGGAACAGTGTGTGCCTCAGTGTGTTGAACCCGCGCCTGGCGAAGCCCTGGCTATGACGAGTCACCACATTTTGATCAAATAGCATGGGCTCTAGCAGTGCCACCTTTTCGCGAAGCAACAGGTAGCCGTCAAGAAGATGAGATGCGATGGCTTCTACCTTCGATGTGCGAGTAGTCATCTTTGCACGCTAACGCCTGAGTTAAAAAGTGCCACGAGGCGGAATCGATTCGAACGAATAGCTATATGGCCTGCTAGTCAACGTAACCGCCAGAGAGATTTTTTCTTTGTAGGTCATGTTTTCCAAGAAAGCTAGCTTCATTTGAGCAAGGGCTGCCTGAGGGCCCCGTCCATTGCTCTTTGCGATGATATAGGTAATGCGTTGTGTGGCATATCTGCCAATGGATTTCCCCGGGATTCGTGCTCATCCCACGTCACAGTCCTCGGCATAAGCCGATTCAACAAGGATAGCTCTGACCCGGGGCGCCGTGGTCCCAATTAGCCGGCTCTGAGCGTGCTGCAACAAGCAACTCTTTAATGCGATCGAAGAAATCTTCTGAGTAATGCGTGCCAACTCCCGGTCTTGCTATAAAGATTCGCATGCGGCCTAGCATATAACTCAGGCCGAATTGCAGTGCGTAGCTGGACAAATAGCTGGTGCTTGCTGCCATGTGGCTGGCGTGGCGGTTCAATTTCTGCTTGAACGATTGTTGGGTCGGTGTCAGTTGGCGCGGCAATATGTCTCCACCACGATCCTGTCAGCTGGGTCGCGTGACGGTGCGTCCTGCATCTCGATGGCTATCGGGCCGTTTGCGTCTTGTGGCCACCTGTCGCGGGTCTTCGGGCCATAGATCAGCATAATGCCGACAGGGGGGTCTCCAAGCAGGAAAGAATCTCTAGGCTTACCCATCGCCGCGGTCACCTGGGAAAGGGTCATTCCAGGCTTGACCTTACGACAGTGCTCCCGGGCCTGATCGCACCCGGTCAAGAGAAGCAGGAAGCCCAACGCGGGAAGTAGTCGGTTCACGGGTCTCTAGTGCTGCCTGACATGGTGGACGCCGAGTTGCCGCCGCAGTGTGCAGAGTCTGCGCCGTGCGACGGTCTTCGCCAAGTGCGCCAGCTACGCTGCCATGCCTCAATCCAATGCCACTCCGGGCACCACCTCGCAGGCGACCCCCGCGGCGGCCAACTGCGCTGCCAGCGCCGAGTGTGGCGGTTTCCGGAACGCATCGCCCGGCAACAGGCTGACCACGCGCTGTCCGGCCTGCGCCCGTTCGATCAGCAGCGCCAGATGCGCGGCCGGATCGTCCGGCAGCGGCTGGCGGCTGGCATCGCGGCGCGCCAGGCTCAGCACTGCCGCGCTCACTTGCGCACCGACCAGCAGCAGGTCGGCCTGGTTGAGCGCGCGCAGCGCCTTCAGCGTCAGTGCGCCGGGGTCGCCATTGCCGGTGCCGACCAGCCACACGCTGCCCTGCCGCGGCACCGCGTCGCTGCGCTGCAGGCTTTCGGCGAAGGCCTGTTCGGCGGCATCGCGCTGGCCGCTCTGCAGCAGGGTCTGCACCGGTCCCTCCAGTACCTGTTCGAACCAGCGGCGGCGCTGCGGCAGGTCCGGCAGGCGCGCGCGGATGGCGGCGCGGTGGCGCGCGAACAGTTGCGCCAGTTCGGCGTAGGAATGGTCCAGTTCGGTTTCCCAGCGCTCGCGCAGGCGCCGCGCCAGCATCGGTGCCGCACCGCTTGAGGAGATCGCGATCAACAGCGGGTCGCGATCGATGATCGCCGGCACCTGGAACGTCGACAGCGCGGCGTCGTCGACCACGTTGACCCACTTGCGCCGCGCCCCGGCCTGTTCGGCTAGTTGCCGGTTGAACGCGTCGTCGTCTGTGGCCGCCACCACCAGCCAGGCCTCGTCCAGCCACTGCGGGTCGAAGGCGCCGTCGGCGCGCTGCAGGCGGCCCTGCGCCAGCCACTGCGCCACGGTGGGGTTGAGCGCGTGCGCGTACACCAGCACGTCGGCGCCGGCGTGCAGCAGCGCCTCGATCTTGCGCATCGCCACCTCGCCGCCACCCACGACCAGCACGCGGCGTCCGGCCAGGTCGGCGAACAGGGGATACAGCGGCATGCGGACTCCTGGCTGGGGCGAGGTGCGTCAGGTCGCGGGCAGGCACGTGGCGGGACCGCACGCGGCTGCGAAGCGTTCTGTCGGTCAACGATACCGAAAGGACGGCCTGGTGGAGCTGTCCGCAGCGGATGTCATTCTCCCCCGTCATCCCAACGGCCCGCGGCGGCACCAAACGCCGAACCATGCCCGGCAGCGCCTCGCCGCGCAACCAACGCGCAGGCGCTGGCGTATGATCCGCGCTCGTCGCCCTTCCGAACCGGCATCATGGATCGAGCCCGTCCGTCCCCTTCGTGGCCACGCGTGTCGGCGTGGTGTGTCCTTTTCGCGCTGCTGTGGCAGGTGGCACCCACGCTGGCGCAGACCGCGCGCAAGCCGTCGGCCTACGAGCAACGCCCTGGCAGCAATGCCACCGTGCAGCCGGCGACGGGACCGGATTCCCTGCCGCGCCTGGACAGCCGTGCGCAGTTCCTGCAGCTCGCGCGGGTCTACAACGCCGGCACCGCGCTGGAGCTGCCGCATCTGCTGTTCGTGATCGACCGGCAGCAGGGTGGACGCGTCTACTACCTCAACACCCCGCGCTTCGCGCTGCACGAGCAATTCGTGCGCCAGCGCCTGGCGCCGGGCATGGGCAAGACGGCGCTGAAGGCGCAGTACCGCGATCCGCAGCGCCGCTTCCTGTTCGGCACCCTGAGCTGGCAGCAGGATATGCCGGGCTACACCTACGAGTTCTGGGAGGGCGACGTCCTTACCGCGTCCTTGTTGCAGCAGACCGATGCCGCCTTGCGCGCGTCGTTCTTCGACACGCTGCGGTTCAAGACCAACTCCACGCTGCATGAACAGGTGGCCAAGTCCGCCGGGTTGGCCTTCGTGACACAGGAAGCGCTGCTGCGCGAACAGCGCTTCCTGCCGTTGAACACCGGCCATGCCGAGGGACGGCTGCGCATCGTGCGTTCGGAGGCGCAGTTCCGTGCCCTGTCGCCGCGCGATATCCCGGTGCTGGACGAGGTGCCGATCGCATTGGCACCGGTCGCCGGCCTGGTCACGCAGCGCCCGTCCACGCTGTTGTCGCACGTCAACCTGCTGGCCAAGGGCTGGGGCATTCCCAATGTGTACGTGCGCGATGCGCAGGCGGCGTTGCGCCAGTACGACGGGCGCTGGGTCCAACTGGATGTCACCCACAACGACTACCGGGTGACAGCGCTGGCGGGTCCGCCGGCGGCCGCACCCGCTGCCGCTCCCCGCACCGCGGCCCGCGCGCTGCCGCGTCCGGACCTAAGCGTGGCCGTGCTCAAACCGCTGGCGGCGCTGCGCGCCCGCGACAGCCGCGCCTGCGGGACCAAGGCCGCCAATCTCGGCACGTTGAAGGCGGTGCTGCCGCCGGCCGCGCGCGTGCCGGACGGCTTCTGCATTCCGTTCGCGTTCTACCAGGCGACGCTGCAGCGTCTGCAGGTCGATCAGCGCCTGCGCGACCTGCAGCGACGCCCCGGCTTCGCCACCGATGCGGAGGTGCGTCGCGCCGCGCTGGCGACGCTGCGTGCCGAGATCGCCGACGCCGTGCCCGATCCCGCCTTCGTGCGTGCGCTGGAGGCGCAGTGGCAGGCGCAACTGCACGGCGCTGGCGTGTTCGTGCGCAGCTCGTCCAACTCCGAGGATCTGCCCGGCTTCAGCGGCGCCGGTTTGTACACCACCGTGCCCAACGTCACCCATGCCGACGCATTGGCCAAGGCGGTGCAGACGGTGTGGGCGTCGGTGTACAACTTCGAGGCCTACGAAGCGCGCGCCGCCGCCGGCTTGCCGCAGGACGCGGTGGCCATGGCGGTACTGGTGCAGCTGGCCGCGCCGTCCGACAGTTCCGGGGTGATGATCACCCGCGATCCGTTCGATGCCGCGCGCCGCCACGTCACCTACATTTCGGCCAAGCGCGGCCTGGGCATCCGCGTGGTCGAGGGCAAGCGCCAGGCCGAACAGGTGATGTATTCGAGCTGGTCCAAGGCGGTGCAGGTGCTGAGCCGCTCGGCCGAGGACACCCAGCTCGTGGCCAACGCTGCCGGCGGTGTCCGTGAGGTGCCGATCACCGGCACCCGCCAGGTACTGACCGATGCCCTCATCGCGCGACTGGCCAAGGTCGGCGCGATGACCAAGCAGGCGCTGGGCGGCGCCGACCAGGACATCGAGTGGGCGGTTGTCGGCGACGAGGTGGTGATCCTGCAGGCGCGGCCGTATGTGGAGCGGGGTGGGCGCCAGTGAACCCCCTCAGTGGCTGCCGGAGGCGTTATCGGTGCGGCCGCTTGCGGTGGGCAGCTGCGCGCTACGGCGGTATCTGAGTTCCATCGAGCTCTGGTCGCGGCTGAAGCCGCGACCCGCAGCGCCCGGCAGATCGTCGGGCGCTCCCATCAGCTCACGCCGTCGGCGCATCCGCATTGCGGTGATGCGCGGCCGTGGACTTGCTGTCGCGCTCGGCGGCCAGCAGGGTCAGCGAGCGGCCGATGCCGTGCCATTGCGAGCCGCCGGGCAGGCCGTGTTCGCCGTTGCGCTCGGCGGTGTCGATCAGCACGCGCCAGTGTTCGCCTTCGACCAGCGGCAGGGTGAACGGGACGTCCTCGACCGCGCCGTTGACGATCATCAGCAGGGTCACGTTGGACGCGGCCTGGCGCAGGCCGCTGGACGGGGCGCGGCCGTCCAGGCGCATCATCAGCGCGCGTGCGTGCGGGTCGTGCCAGGAAGCTTCGGTCATCTCCTCGGCGTCCGGGGCCAGCCAGGTCACGTCCTTGATGCCCAGTTCCTCGTCGTAGACGCCGTCGAAGAAGCGTGCGCGGTGCAGTAGCGGGTAGTGCGCGCGCAGGTGGGTCAGGCGCGAGACGAACGCGCTGAGCTGATGCGCGCGCGGGCCGGCTTCCCAGTTCAGCCAGGTCAGTTCGTTGTCCTGGCAGTAGGTGTTGTTGTTGCCGCCCTTGCTGCGGCCGAACTCGTCGCCGGCCAGCAGCATCGGCGTGCCCTGCGACAGCAGCAGGGTGGCCAGCATGTTGCGCATCTGCCGCAGGCGCAGCGCGTTGATCTGCTCGTCGTCGGTCTCGCCTTCCACGCCATAGTTGGCGGAGATGTTGTTGTCCGAGCCGTCGCGGTTGTGCTCGCCGTTGGCCTCGTTGTGCTTGTGCGCGTAGCTGACCAGGTCGTGCAGGGTGAAGCCGTCGTGGGCGGTGACGAAGTTGACCGAGGCGGTGGGGCGGCGGCCGCGGTGGTGGAACAGGTCGGCCGAGCCGGTCAGGCGCGTGGCCAGTTCCGCCAGTTGGCCTTCGTCGCCGCGCCAGAACGCGCGCACGTTGTCGCGGAACTTGTCGTTCCACTCCGACCAGCCCGGCGGGAAGCCGCCGACCTGATAGCCGCCGGGGCCGACGTCCCACGGCTCGGCGATCAGCTTGACCTGGCTCAGCAGCGGGTCCTGGCGGCAGGCGTCGAGGAAGCCGCCCTTGGGATCGAAGCCGTGGTGCTCGCGGCCGAGGATGGTGGCCAGGTCGAAGCGGAACCCGTCCACGTGCATCTCCGAGACCCAGTAGCGCAGCGAGTCGTTGACCATGCGCAGCGCGCCGGCATTGGTCAGGTCGAAGGTGTTCCCGGTGCCGGTGTCGTTGATGTAGAAGCGGCGGTCCTCGGCCAGGCGGTAGTAGCTGGCGTTGTCGATGCCCTTGAACGACAGCGTCGGCCCCAGTTCGTTGCCTTCGGCGGTGTGGTTGTAGACCACGTCCAGGATCACTTCCAGCCCGGCGCTGTGCAGCCGGGCTACCATCTGCTTGAACTCGGACACCGTGCGCGTGGCCATGTAGCGCGGGTGCGGGGCGAAGAAGCCGATGGTGTTGTAGCCCCAGTAATTGCGCAGGCCCTGCTTGAGCAGGTATTCGTCGTCGACGAAGGCGTGCACCGGCAGCAGTTCCACCGCGGTCATGCCCAGGCGCTTGATGTGCTCGACCACCTCGTCCACCTTCAGCCCGGAGAAGGTGCCGCGCCAGGCCTCGGGCACCGAGGGGTGGCGCATGGTGGTGCCGCGCAGGTGGGTCTCGTAGATCACCGTGCTGTCCCACGGCGTCTGCGGGCGCTGGTCCTTGCCCCAGGTGAAGGCCGGATCGATCACCGCGCACTTGGGCATGTAGGCGGCGCTGTCGCGGCGGTCGAAGCTGAGGTCGGCATCCTTGTGGCCGATGGTGTAGCCGAACAGGGCCGGCGCCCATTTCAGTTCGCCGACCAGTTGCTTGGCGTAGGGGTCGAGCAGCAGCTTGTTGGGATTGAAGCGGTGCCCGGCGTCGGGCGCGTACGGACCGTACACGCGGTAGCCATAGAGCTGGCCGGGGCGCGCGTCGGGCAGGTAGCCGTGCCAGATCTCGTCGGTGTACTCGGGCAGGGCGATGCGTTCGATCTCGCGGCCGCGATCGTCGAACAGGCACAGCTCCACCTTGGTGGCGTGCGCCGAGTACAGGGCGAAGTTCACCCCCAGGCCGTCCCAGGTGGCGCCCAGCGGATACGGCAGGCCCTCGCGGATACGCGAACGGCGGGTGAGCTTGCGCACGGGCATGAAGGATCCTTAGGAAGAGGTGCTGCCGTTGCCTGCGCTGCGTCGCGGTTGCGACGGCTGCAGCGCCTCGGCATCGGCTTCGGCGGCCGCTTCCGCGGCCACCAGGCGTTCGGCCATGGCCCAATGGCGGGCGGCGTGGCCATCGGGTCGCCCTTCGGCTTCCCAGATTTCGTGTGCGAGTTGGCGGATGCGGCGTTGGCGTGTTTCTGCGTCCATGGCTTCTTGCGAGATCAGGGGGAGGCGACCAGCACGGCCACCGGGAACTCGGCGAACAGCGCCGACACCGCAATGGCCGACGTCGCGTCGACGGTAGCACTGGCCAGCACCGGGCGATACTGTGCCTGCGGCAGTGTCAGAACCGTGTTACGCCAATCGAACTGCGCCCGCAGCGTCGCGTCCGGCCGCGGCGCCTGCGCGGCCGCGCCCAGCCGCGGTACCGCGACCACCAGCGAGACGCCCTCGTGTTCGCGCACGAAGCCGAGCACGTGTTGGGCCTGCGGGCCCTGCGCCTGCAGCGGCGTGTAGCGGCCGTGCGCGAACAGGTCCGGATGCGCGCGCCGCAGCTGCAGCAGCTGTGCGGTCAACCAGGCCTTGACGTGGCCGCTGTGCCAGTCCCGCAGCAGCGCGTCCGCTGCGGTGGCATCGCGCAGCCAGGCCTGGCGCAGCGCGTAGTCCACCGGGCGGCGGTTGTCCGGATCCACCAGCGACAGATCCCAGCCCTCGCTGCCCTGGTACAGGTCGGGCACGCCGGGCAGGGTCAGGCGCAGGGTGGTCTGCACCAGGCTGTTGAGCGCGCCGGCCGGGGCCAGCGCCGCGGCCGCCTGCGCCAGCGCCTCGCGCAGTGCCGCGCCGGCTGGCTGCACCAGTGCCGCATCAAGCAGCGCGCGCGCATTGCGCTCGTAGTCCTCGTCCGGCCAGGTCCAGTGGGTGCGCAGCTTGGCTTCGCGCGCGGCTTTGAGCTGCCAGGCGCCGATGCGCTCGGCGTAGTCGCGCAGGCCGTCGGCGTCGTCCACCGCCAGTTCCAGCGGCCACGCCGCCACCAGCATCTGCCACAGCATCAGCAGGTCGCCCGGCAGCGGCGCGGCGCTGCCGGCCGGCAGCAGGTCGGCCGACAGCGCCTGGAACCGCGCCACCTGCGCCTCCCACCACGGCGCCTGCGCGCTGAGCGCGGCCAGGCGCATGCGCACGTCTTCGCCGCGCTTGTGGTCGTGGGTGGCGGTGGCCAGCAGCGCGCGCGGATAGCGCTGCGCGCGCAGGGCGTTGGCCGCGTGGAACGCCTCCGGCGTCAGCGCGAACACGTCCGGTTCGCTGCCGACCTCGTTGCGCGAGAGCAGCACGCCGTGGCGGTAGAAGGACGTGTCCTCCACCGACTTGGCATTGAGCGGTGCCGACAGTTGTTCCAGGCGCCGGCGCACGATCCGCCGCAGCGCCACCTGCGCCTTGCCGGTGCCGCGGCCGTCGCGGCTCCAGCGTTCGATCGCATCGATCGCCGCGCACACCCGCGGCTCGGCGCCGGCACGCGCACGCTGCGCGGCCTGGGCCAGGCGCGCCGCGTCGTCGTCGTCCAGACCATCGGGCCCGGCATAGGTGCGGTACACCTCGAAGTGCCGCAGCAAGGCCATCAGCCCGCGCGCCAGCATCTGCGGGCTGAACTCGCGGGTCAGCGGATCCAGGTGCGCGGCGGCGCCCAGCGCCTGCACGGTGCGCACGAACTCGGCCTGCAGCGAACCCTGCAGGATCTCGTCGCGCGCGGCGCGCTGCTCCTGGCCGAAGTCGCCACTGCGCCCGCTCCAGCGCCGCCACAGCGCGGTCAGCGGTTCGGCGCCGGCCGGGTCGTGCAGCACCGCGGCGACCTGATCCATGAAGTCGTAGCCGGTGGTGCCGTCGCAGGGCCAGTCGCTGCGCAACTGCTCGTGCGGCGCCAGGATCTTTTCCAGATACAGGGCGATGCCGCCCGGGGCGATGCCGCGGCGGCGGCCGGCGCGGTCCAGTTGTGTGCGCAGCCGCTGCACGTAGCCGGTGGGATCGGCCAGGCCATCGACGTGGTCGACCCGCACGCCATCCAGATGGCCCTCGGCGACCAGCCGCAGCGGCAGCTCGTGGACCGCGGCGAACACGTCGTTCTGCTCCACGCGCAACGCCGCCAGCGAGGTGATGTCGAAGAAGCGGCGGTAGTTGAGCATGTCGTTGCCGACCCGCCACCAGGCCAGGCGATAGCACTGGCGTTCGATCAGCCGGTGCAGGGCGTCGTCGCCCAGCCGTGCGGCGTCGTTGAGCCGCGCCGCCCAGGCCGGGCGCGCGCTGGCCGGTTCCTGGGCGATGGCGCCGTCCAGGCGGATCGGGAAGCGCTGGTCGTGGTGCAGCAGGACCACGCTGCCGTCCTCGGCCACCTGCAACTGCAGCGCGCCTTCGCTCAGCGCCTGCGCATAGGGGCGGTCCAGCACCGGCAACCACAGCTTGCCCTCGCGCCCGGGCGCGCGCCAGTCGATGTCGAACCAGCCGGTATGGCGGCTGCGCCGGCCATGGGTGAGCACGTCCCACCACCACGGATTGCTCGGGTGGGTGGCCATGTGGTTGGGCACGATGTCCAGGATCAGGCCCATGCCGTGGCTGCGCGCGCGCTCGGACAGGTGCAGCAGCGCTGGCTCGCCGCCGAGTTCGGGATTGACCTGGCGCGGGTCGGTGACGTCGTAGCCGTGGGTGGAGCCGGGCACCGCGGTGCCGATCGGCGACAGATACAGGTGGCTGATGCCCAGCCCGGCGTAATACGGCACCTGTGCGGCGGCATCGAGCAGGGTGAAACCGGCATGCAGCTGCAGGCGGGCGGTGGCCCGCAGGGGAATCATGCGCATGCGTCGGATCCTTGCGCGGCGGTGGAGGTGGATTGGCGGGTCTGGACGAAGGCGTCCAGGCGCGTGGCGAGGGTGGCCGCGGTCGCGGCGGCATCGGGCGCGGGCAGGCGCCGGCGCCAGTTCGGGTGGCCGTCGACGGTGCCGGGCAGGTTGGGTTGCTGGTCCAGGCCCAGCGCGTCCTCGGCCGGCAGCAGGGCCAGCGGCGACGGCGTGGCGGCGACGAAGCGCAGCGCGCCCAGTTCCGGGTCGGCGGCCTCGGCGGGCGGCAGCGCCGCGGCGACCGCCTGGTCCATGCGCGCGACGTCGTCGGTGCGTGCCTGGTGGTCGGCATGTTGCTGCGCGGCGTCGCTCAGTTGCAGGCGCCGGCGCCAGTCGATGTCCTCGCCGCGGCGCCAGCCGCGCAGAGTCGGCAGGTCGTGGGTGGTGGTGGTGGCGAGTGCGTCGGGGCGCCACTGCGCCGGCGGCAGGAACGCGCCGGCGCGGTCGCGGGTGAACAGCAGCACGTCGATGCCCATCACCCCGCGGCGCGACAGTTCCGCGCGGATGCCGTCCGGCACCACGCCCAGATCCTCGCCGATCACGATCGCGCGGTGCCGCCAGGATTCCAGCGCCAGCAGGCGCAGCAGGTCGTGCAGCGGATAGCGCAGGTACACGCCGGTGGAGGAGGGTGCGCCGCGCGGAATCACCCACAGCCGCAGCAGGCCGAGGATGTGGTCGATGCGCACGCCGCCGCGATCGCGCATCACCGCGCGCAGCAGTTCGATGAACGGCGCAAAGCCGCTGGCGCGCAGCGCGATCGGCGCATAGCCGCAGATGCCCCAGGCCTGGCCGTCGCCGTTGAACGCGTCCGGCGGCGCGCCCAGTTCCAGCCCCTGCAGCACCGCCTGCGGCCACGCCGCGGCCTCGGCACCCTGCGCGTCGAAGCCGACCGCCAGGTCGGCGATCAGGCCGATGCCCATGCCGTCGGCGCGTGACTGCCGCTGCACGTCGGCCCAACTGCGCGCGGCCAACCACTGCGCGAAGCGGTGCAGACCCGGATCGGCATCGCCGAAGTCCTGTGCGGCGAACGCGGCATGCGCGTGCAGGGCGCTGCCGCCGTCGCGTTCGAATGCGGCCAGGTCGGCGTGCAGGGCCGCGTCGGCCTGGCCGAAGTCGGCGTGCAGCTGGCGCAGCCACTGCCACTTCAACGCAGCCGAGGCCGGCCAGTCGATCAGCGGCCGCGCCTGCGCCTCGGCGAAGGCCTGCGCCAGCCCGGCTGCATTCAGCGCGCGCTGCGCGGCGGCGGCGCCGAGCACGCGTGCCGGCGCCGCCTGCAGCGGATCGAGGAAGCGGCGGTCGCTGGGCGAGTAGGGGCTGTAGTGCGCACCGATCGGTCGCGCCGCATGCACCGGGCTCAGCGCGATGGCATCGCCGCCGGCCGCGGCGATGCGTGCGGCCCAGGCGGCGGTGCCAGCGGCGTCGCCGATGCCGGCGTCGTAGCCGCCCGGCGCCGAGTACACCTGCAGCGACAGGCCCCAGCGCCGTGGCTGCGCCGCACCCACCGCGTCGGCGACGCCGTAGCAGCGTGGCGGCGCCACCGCCAGGGTGGTGCGGCGGTCGCCATGCTGCAGCGTCCAGTAACCGGCGGTATCGGGCGCGACCAGGCGGCCCTGCGCGTCGCAGTGGCCGTGCAGTGCGCGCCCGTCCTCGCTGTCGAGCCGGTACGCCGTGCCGGGGGCAGCGCCGATTTCGACCGGCGCGTCGACGTCGGCAGTCAGCAGCGGCGGCAGCGCGGCATCGGCCTGCAGCCGGCGCAGGCTGTCGCGGCAGGCGGCCGCGTCGCGCGCGTCCAGGCCCAGTGCGCCGAGCACGTGGCGCAGGGTGTCGTCGGCGACCGTGCGCGGCGTGTCGCCGGCATCGATCCAGTCGACCAGCAGGCCGGCGGCGTCGGCCAGGGTGTGCAGGGAAGTGTCGGTCATGGGCAGGGCGAACCGGGCAGCAAGGCAAAAGAGGGATCCGCCGCGGTCCCGCCCACACGCGCCGGCGGCGCGTGCGCGGCGGTGGGCAGCGAACGAGGCGGCCAGCGTGCCGGGGACGCTGTCGCGATGGCGTCGCGACAGCGGGCGCTCATGCGGCGTTGCCGGGCCGGTAGCGCGCGACGAAGGCGTTGGGCGGCAACTGCGCGGCGTCGTCGCCGGCGTTCTCCGCATGCACGGTGCTGCCGGGCAGGTCCAGCGCCACCGGCGCGTCGCCGAAGTTGGCCGCCACGTGCCATTCGCCGTCGCCCAGGCGCCAGCCCGCGGCGATCGCCTTAGGTCCGATCACCCGCGCCCCCAGCGCGCTGGCTTGGCCGAGCGCCGGCACCAAGTGCTGGCGGCGCAGCGCCATCAGCGCCGCGAACCAGTCGCGCCAGCGCGCACCGTCGCCGTGGGTGGCGTCGCCGATGTCGGCGATGGACGCCTGGAAGGTGCCCGGCGCGTTGGGATCGGGAATGGTCGCGCGCTGTTCCGGGTCGGCGAAGGCGGCGAAGTGCGCGAACTCGCGGCGGCGGCCCTCGCGCACCGCCTCGTCCAGCGGCGGCGCGAAGTCGGTGAAGAACTGGAACGGGGTCCGGCTGCCCCACGGCTCGCCCATGAAGAACAGCGGGATCATCGGGGTCAGCGCGGTCAGCGCCAGCGCCGCGCGCAGCGCCGGTTCGCTCACCTGGGTGATCAGCCGGTCGCCGCGGGCGCGGTTGCCGATCTGGTCGTGGTTCTGCGCGAAGATCACGAACTTGTGCGGCGGCAGATGGCCGCTGGGCTCGCCGCGCGCGTGCCCGCGGTGGTCGGCCTGGCCCTGGAAGGCGAAACCTTCGCCGAGCACGCGTGCCAGGTGCTGCGCCGGCGCGTCGGCGAAGCCGGCGTAGTAGCCCTCGTGCTCGTCGGTCAGCAGCACGTGCAGGCTGTTGTGGAAGTCGTCGTCCCACTGCGCGCTGTAGCCGCGCTGCAGCACGCCGGCTTGGTTGGCCTCGTTCTCCAGCACCAGGTGCACGTGGCGCCCGTCGGCCACGCTGGCCGTGATCGCCTCGCGCAGGGTGTCGAGGAAGGCGTTGGGCACGATCGCGTGCACCGCGTCCAGGCGCAGGCCGTCGAAGCGGTACTCGTGCAGCCACATCAGCGCGTTGTCGATGAAGTAGCGCTGCACCGGCGCCAGGCGGAAGTCGATCGCCGCGCCCCAGGGCGTCGGCGCATCCTCGCGGAAGAAGGTCGAGGCGTACTGGCCCAGGTAATTGCCGTCCGGGCCGAAGTGGTTGTAGACCACGTCCAGGAACACGCTCAGGCCCAGGCCGTGGGCCTCGTCGATCAGTGCCTTGAGTTCGTCGGGATGGCCGTAGGCCGAGGCCGGCGCGTACGGCAGCACGCCGTCGTAGCCCCAGTTGTGGCGGCCGGGGAATTCGGCCAGCGGCATCAGTTCGATCGCGGTGACGCCGAGCGCGGCCAGGGTCGGCAGCTGCGCGCGCAACCCGGCGTAGCCGCCGCAAGTGCCCACGTGCAGTTCGTAGAACACCGTCTCGGCCCAGGGCCGGCCGCGCCAGTCGCCGTGGCGCCAGGCGTAACCGTCGGTGGCCAGCACCGCGCTGGCGCCGTGCACGCCGTCCGGCTGCCAACGCGAGGCCGGATCCGGCACCGGCGTGCCGCCGTCGATGGCGTAGCGGTAGCGGGTGCCGGGCGCGCACGCCAGGGTGGCAGCAAAATAACCGTCGCCGATCGCTTGCAGCGGCTGCCGCCGATCGTCGCCGAACACCAGCTCCACGCGCTCGGCATCCGGCGCCCACAGCGCGAAGGCGACCTCGCCGTTGGCGCCCGGCCAGGCGCCGGGGCGCAGCGCCGCGCGCGGGGCGGCAGGGGAGTCGGTCGAGACAGCGGTCGTGGCCATGGTCAAAGGTCCGGTTGCAGCCAAAGGGTGGACAGCGGCGGCAAGGTCAGCGCCAGCGATTGCGCATGCCCGTGCATCGGATGCGGCAGGGTCGACAGCACACCGCCGTTGCCCTGGTTGGAACCGCCGTAATAGCCGCTGTCGCTGTTGAGAATCTCGCGCCAGCGTCCGCCACGCGGCACCCCCACGCGGTAATCGTGGTGGACGGTCGGCGTGAAGTTGCTCACCGCCAGCAGCGGCGGCGTATCGTCATCGCGATCGTGGCGGACGAAGGCGAAGACGCTGTTGTGGTGATCGTCGGCGATGCTCCATTCGAAGCCGTCGCTGCTGCGGTCGCTGCGGTACAGCGCCGGCAACGCACGCAACTGCCGGTTGAGGTCGGCGACCAGGCGCGCGACGCCGCGGTGCTCGGGCTGCTGCGCCTGCACCCAGTCCAGCGGCCGGTCGTGGTCCCAGTCCTGCCACTGCCCGAACTCGCAGCCCATGAACAGCAGTTTGCGTCCGGGATGCGCCCACATGAAGGCCAGGTAGGCGCGCAGGTTGGCGAAGCGCTGCCAGGCGTCGCCGGGCATGCGCGCCAGCAGTGAGCCCTTGCCGCGCGCCACCTCGTCGTGCGACAGCGGCAGCACGAAATGCTCGGAGAACGCGTACACCAGGCCGAAGCTCATCTCGCTGTGGTGGTGCTGCCGGTGCAGCGGATCGCGCTGCAGGTAGCGCAGGGTGTCGTGCGCCCAGCCCATGTTCCACTTGTGGCTGAAGCCCAGGCCGCCCTGCGCCGTGGGCGCGGTCGCACCCGGCCACGCGGTGGATTCCTCGGCGATGGTGCGCACGCCCGGGAAGCGCTGCGCGATCTCGTCGTTGAGCCGGCGCAGGAAGGCGATCGCCTCCAGGTTCTCGCGGCCGCCATGGGCGTTGGGAATCCACTCGCCGGCGTTGCGGCCGTAGTCGCGGTACAGCATCGCCGCCACCGCATCCACGCGCAGGCCGTCGACGTGGAAGCGCTCGATCCACTCCAGCGCGCTGCCGATCAGGTAAGCCACCACTTCCGGGCGGCCGTAGTTGTAGACCAGCGTATTCCACTCGCGGTGCACGCCTTCGCGCGGGTCGGCGTGTTCGTACAGGGCGCTGCCGTCGAAGCGCTGCAGGCCGTGCGCATCGTCGGGGAAGTGCGCGCCGACCCAGTCCAGCAGCACGCCGATGCCGGCCTGGTGACAGGCATCGACGAAGCGCGCGAAGCCGTCGGCGTCGCCGTGGCGCGCGGTGGGGGCGTACAGGCCCAGCGGTTGGTAGCCCCAGGAGCCGCCGAACGGGTACTCGGCGATCGGCAGCAGCTCGATATGGGTGAAGCCGAGCCCGCGCACGTAGGGGATCAGTTCGGCGGCCAGCGCATCCCAGTGCAGCGGCTGGCCGTTGCCGTCGTGGCGCCAGGAGCCGGCATGCAGCTCGTAGACGCTCAGCGGCTGCGCGCTGCCGGCCTGGGCCTCGCGCTGCGCCAGCCAGGCGGCATCGCCCCAGGTGTGGCTGTCGGCGTACGGCACAACCGAGGCGGTGGACGGCGCCAGGGCGCTGCAGCGCGCCACCGGATCGGCCTTGCGCGGCAGCACGCTGCCGTCGGCGGCCTGCAATTCGTATTGATAGTGTTCGCCGCCGTGCAGCCCGGGCACGAACAGTTCCCAGACCCCGGCCTCCGGATGCAGGCGCAGCGGATGCCGGCGCGCGTCCCAGCCATTGAAGTCGCCGACCAGCGCCACCCGCCTGGCCTGCGGCGCCCACACCGCGAAGCGCACGCCCTCCACCTCGCCGACGCGGGCGTGATGCGCGCCGAGCGCGGTACGCAGGGCGGCGCCGTCGCCGGCGGCCAGATCCTGCAGCCAGGCCGGATCGAGCATCGGCTCGAAGGCATAGGGATCGTCGCATTCCTGCACCGCGTCCGGCCACACGATGCGCAGCCGATAGGGCGTGGGCTGCTTCAGCTCGCCCTCGAACAGGCCATCGGCCTGCGGGTGGGCACGCATCCGCGCGATCAGCTTGCCCTGCGCATCGAGCAGGCCCAGCGCCTCGGCGCCCGGCGCCAGCACACGCACCCGCACCGTGCCGTCGGCCTGTGGATGCGGGCCAAGCCAGGCGAACGCATCGATCGCCTCGCCGCGTGCCAGTGCCTGCAGGGCAAGGCCGTCGCCGTCGTCTTCCGTGTCCGCCGCCGGGTCCCCGCCGGCGGCCGGGTCCACGGCGTGTTCCCGATCGCTCATGCGGCGGCCATGACACTCGCGGTGGCCGACACCGTGGCGCTGGCCGCGGCCGGGATGTTGCCGGCGGTCGTGGCGGCGGTGCGCTCGTACAGCGCCATGTACTTGCGCCCGGCCAACTCCCAGCCGCTGGGCCGCAGCATCGCCGCGCGACGCATCGCCTGCAGCAGACCCGGCAGGCGGAAGGTGCGGAACACCCGCTGCAGGCAGCGGCGCAGGCCGTCGGCCGAGGCTTCCTCGAACAGGAAGCCGGTGACGCCGTCGTCCACCGTATCGATCAGGCCGCCGGTGGCGTGGGCGATCGGCAGGCTGCCGAAGCGCTGCGCGTACATCTGGCTCAAACCGCAGGGCTCGAAGCGGGAGGGCATCAGCAGGAAGTCGGAGCCGGCGAACATGCGCCGCGCCAGCGGCTCTTCGAAGCCGATGTGCGCGCCGACATGACCGGGGTAACGCCGCGCCAGCGCCGCCACCGCCTGCTCGATCTGCGGCTCGCCGCCGCCGATGATCACGATCTGGCCGCCGGCGGCGACGATCTGCGGCGCCACCTCGCAGATCAGGTCCAGGCCCTTCTGGTGCACCAGCCGCGAGACCACCGCGAACAGCGGACCGTCGCTGTCGAGCAGGCCGAACGCCTGGCGCACCTGCGCCGCGTTCTCGCGCTTGCCCTGGATCTGGCCGACACCGAAGTGCGCCGGCAGGTGCGTGTCGGTGCGCGGGTCCCAACTGGCGTCGATGCCGTTGACGATCCCGCTGAGGCGGCCGCTGGCAGCGCGCCGTGCCAGCAGCGCGTCCAGGCCGCAGCCCTGCGCCGGGCCGGTGATCTGCGCCGCGTAGCTGACGCTGACCGTGTTCACATGGTCGGCGTGGACGATGCCGGCACGCAGGAACGACATCTGCCCGTAGAACTCCAGGTCCTGCAGGCCCTCGGCGGGGATGCCCAGGGCGCCGGCCATCGCATACGGGAACAGCCCCTGGTAGGCGAGGTTGTGAATGGTCAGCAGGCAAGGCGTGCGGCCGCCGGACCAGCGCACGTAGGCCGCGGCCAGCGCACACGGCCAGTCGTTGAGGTGCAGCAGCTCCGGCGTCCAGTCCAGCCCGGCTTGGCCGCCGGCGATCTGCGCGGCAGCGTGGGACAGGGTGGCGAAGCGCAGCGCGTTGTCTTCCCAGTCGCGGCCTTCGCTGCACACGTACGGCGAACCCTGCCGCTCGAACAGCTGCGGGCACAGCAGCACGTAGACGCACAGACCATCCGGACGCTCGGCCCGGCCCAGCGCGCAATCCGGCAGCCCGGCATGTGCGGCGATGCGGCCGACGATCTCCAGCGGCCCGGTCGTGCGCAGCACCGCCGGGTAGCCCGGGATCAGCACGCGGATGTCGCAGCTGCCGCGCAGCGCGCGCGGCAAGGCCGCGGCCACGTCGCCCAGGCCGCCGGCCTTGATGAAGTCGGCCATCTCGGAGGTCACGAACAGGCTGGTCCGGCGCGGCGCCGGGTGCAGCTTGACGGTCACCTCGGCATTGCGGACGAAGCGGCCGCGCGCATCGCGGTAGCGGCGGCGCGGCGCATGCAGCACCGGATGGGTATCGCGTTGTCTGTCGGTCAGGTCGGCGGGGGTGGGGGGCGACATGGCGGTTCCGTCTGGGAAGGGGGAGGACGGGGCACACGAAAAGCGGAAAGCGACTGCCGACGCGCGTCCTGGCGGGCGCGCGACGCGAAACGAAGAAAGAGGCACGGCAGCGTCGAAACGGAACGGCGATGTTGCAGTGCGATAATGCACGAGCAAAGTACAAATGGCGCGATAAAAGAGGCGTGAAGCGCGCGCTTGTCTACGGCGAAATGGAGAGTGCGGCGCATAGTGGATTTGCCGAACGTCAGACGCCGCAAGCATGGATCGCGTTGCACGTGCGAATGAATTGTTTAGCTTCCGTTGCCGGACACGTGCCGCGCTCCCTGTGCGACCGTGGTCGCCACCTCCGTTGTGCGAGCTTCATGCGGTCTATGGTGCAGTGTGCTCATGACAGTCTTGAAACCGCAGATGCGCCGCGAGCTGGACGGCTTCGTCCTCGACGGGCTGCTGCGTGCGTGCCCGGATGGCGTGCTCGAGCCGCAGATCTGCATCAGTGGCCACGATGGGGCGGTGCTCGGCCGGCATGCGTTCGACGGCGTGTATTTCCGCGATGCCAACGCTGGGGCCTATTTCGTCGCCGAGCGCCTGGCCGCGATCCGTTCGGCACGGTACGGAAAGCTGGTCTTCGCCTGAGTTCGCTGGCCGGCCATCTGCCGGGTGCGATTGCCGCGGTGAAGCGGTATGGGATGGCGCCCCGCTCAGGCTCCGGTCTGCAGACGATCCAAGGCCGCCAGCAGATCGGTGCGGCGGTAAGGTTTCGGCAGAAAGCCGGTGTGCTCCGGCAGCATCCCTGGTTCCGGTGCGTGCATGCCGGAGGTCAGCAGGGCCGGGGTGACGATGCCGCGGCGGCGCAACTGGCGCACCATGCTCAAGCCGTCGCAGCGCGGCATCTGCACGTCGCTGAAGATCAACGCCACGTCCGGATGCCGTTCCAGCACCGCCAGTGCTTCCTGCGCGGTCGCCGCCGACAGGACCCGGTAGCCGTCGGCGGCCAGCATGGCGGCGGCCAACTCCCGGATCGTCTGGTCGTCCTCCACCAGAAGAATGGTGGTGGAGGCGGAGGTGACGCGCATAATGCAGGGATCGCATTAATAAATAATCCACTGCAGCTTCACGATTCGTCGGTGAAGCGCTGGTGACGTCCCGCAAATCCCGATATTCTCGACCTTACTTACTGCGAGACGCAGCTTGACCACGCACGCCCACTATCGGCAGATCGTCGAGCTCTCCCACGACTGCATCAAGGAAGTCGGCCGCGACGGCGTCGTGCGCTCGATCAATCCCCACGGGTTGGCCCTGCTCGGCGTGTCCGACCCCGCCGACGTCGTCGGCCACAACTGGGTCGAGCTGTGGCCCGAGGACATGCGCTCGCTGACCCAGGGCGCCTTTGCTGCGGCGTTGGGCAACGAGCAGCGTGAATTCTGGGCGGAGCGCCCGTCGCTGGATGGACGGCGGCGCTGGTGGCACGTGATGGTCAGTCCGCTGGCCAACGCCTCGGCGCGGGTGGAAAGCGTGCTGGTGATCAGCCGCGACGTCACCCAGCAGCACCAGGTCGAACAGGCCCTGCGCGCGCTGGGTCACCTCGCCCCGATCGAGGGCCGGGGCGACACGATGGACGCCGACGATGCCGCTGCGCTGGGCCATCGCTGGCAGACCGAGCAGTCGCAGCTGCGCGGGCAACTGGACATCGCCCTGGCCGCGCAGCGCGTGGCCGAGCGCGCGATGACCCAGGCGCAGAAGGGCGAGGCGGTGGGGCAGATGCTTGCCGGCGTGGTCCACGACTTCAACAATATGCTGCATACGGCGATCACCTCGGTGAGCATGGTCGCCGACCATCCGCAGCGCCTGCAGCCGGACCAGCAACGGCTGCTCGCCATCGCCAACGAGGCCTTGCAGCACGGCGCGGGCATGACCCGGCGCCTGCTCGGCTTCGCCCGCGCGCACCCGGTCAAGCCGATCTGGCTGGACCTGAACGCGCTGGTGACGCAGATGCAGCCGTTGTTGGCGCAGGCGCTGGGCGGCGAGATGCGCCTGCAATTGCTCGCATGTGCCGAGGTGACCACGACCTATGCCGACCGCAACGCGGTCGAGCAGGCGGTCATGAACCTGGCCCTGAACGCGCGCGACGCCAGTCGCCCCGGCGATGCGGTGACGATCCGCTGCGGCGCGCTGGAGGTGCCGCCGTCGCGCGCGGCGGCGATGCGCCAGCCCGGCCGCTACGTGACCCTGGCGGTCAGCGACCAGGGCGAGGGCATGTCCGATGCGGTCAAGTCGCGCCTGTTCGAGGCGTACTTCACTACCAAACCCGAGGGCAAGGGCACCGGCCTGGGGCTGGCCCAGGTCTATGGGTTGGTGCGCCAGGCCGGCGGCTTCGTCGACGTCGAATCGGAACTGGGACGCGGCACCACCATCACCCTGGCGTTCCCGTTCGTGGCGCGGCCGCTCGGCGACGAGGGCGAGGGCGCCGACCCGATGCCGGTGTCGACGGTGGAGTAACCCCGCTCATCCGCTCCGCCTGCGCGCGCCGGCAGCCGGTCGCTGATGCGCACCGCGAAGGCCTCGCGCAGCACCTGCAACGCACGTTGCTGGCGCCCGGCATCCAGCGCCGCGCAGCACGAGGGCGGCACCTGCACCTGGAAATCGCGCATGCGCGCATCGATCGCGGTCGCCAGCACGCAGGCGTCGGTGGCGATGCCGGTGACCAGCAGGCGGGTGGTCTGCAGCCGCGCCAGCAGCAGGGCCAGAGCCGAACCGAGGAAGGCCGAGTGCTTGGGCTTGAGCACGTAGTAGTCCTGCGGGCGCGGCGCCAGGCAGGCGGCAATGCGTGCGCCGCGCTGCTTCGGGTCAGCGCACAGCGTCCACAGGCCTTCGAAATCGGTGCGCCAGTCGGCGAAGTTGTCGTTGGCGAACAGCACCGGCCAGCCGCGGCGATGGAAGCGCGCGCGGAGCTGGGCGATGCGCGCGGCCACCGGGAGTGCGGCCTCCGCCAGCCGTGCGCCGTCCGGGAAGTCGAAACGGCTGATCATGTCCACGATCAGCAGCGCCGGCGCTCCGTGCGGCGTCGCGGGTTGCCGCTGGGTGCCTGTGCGTCGCCGGGCGGGCTGGCGCATGCGTCGATCCTCCATTGCCGGACTGGCTTCATGGTCGGCGCGACGGGTGAAACGCGGGTGAGCGCAGGTGACGGCGGCATGGCTGAACGGATCGGCCGGCGCCACCTCGGCGCCGCCGCTGGCCACCTTCGCGAAAGCTTACTATTTAGGGTTTACATTGACCGGCGTCCTTGCCCGTCGACAGGAGAGCACGTGGTACCAACTGGCGAACACAACCAGGCGCGCGTGGCCGCGGCGGCATCCGCCGTGCCGTCCGCCCGCGGCACTTCCCGATGGCGCTACGGCGCCGGACGCGGTCGGCGGATCGCATGAGCACGGTCGCCCCCACACCGGCCGTGCACGTCGATGCTCCCCTGGATGCCGGCCACGCGGTCCTGCCGCCCGAGGCGCCGCTGGCCATGCCGCTGCAGTCGCTGCAGGAAGGCAAACTGCGCAACACGCGCCTGCCCAGCACCCCGGTCGGGATCGGCTGGCGGCGCTTCTACGTGTTCGGCACCACCGCGGCGATGACCGCCTACGCCAGTTGGCTGATCGGCAAGGTCTTGGTGATCGGCGGCGTGAGCGTGCTCGAAGCCTGTCTGATGGTGCTGTTCATCCCGTTGTTCGCCTGGATCGCGCTGTCGTTCGTGAGCGCGCTGGCCGGCTTCTTCACCCTGGTGTTCGGCAAGGGCCGCAAGCTCGGCATCGATCCGGACGCGCCGCTGCCGCAGGTGCGCAACCGCACCGCGCTGCTGATGCCCACCTACAACGAGGATCCGCACCGGCTGATGGCCGGCCTGCAGGCGATCTACGAGTCGGTGGCGGCCACCGGCCAGATCGAGCGCTTCGATTTCTTCATCCTCAGCGACACCACGCGCCCGGCCATCGGCGCGGAAGAAGAGAAGGTGTACGCCGAGCTGGTGGAGCGCGTCGGCGGCCAAGGCCGCCTGTTCTACCGGCGCCGCGCCAGCAATGCCGGGCGCAAGGCCGGCAACATCGCCGATTGGGTACGCCGCTTCGGCGGCGCCTATCCGCAGATGCTGATCCTGGACGCCGACAGCCTGATGACCGGCGACAGCATCGTGCGCCTGGCTGCCGGCATGGAGGCCAACCCCGACGTCGGCCTGATCCAGACCCTGCCGGAAGTGGTCAACGGCAACACCCTGTTCGCGCGCATGCAGCAGTTCGGCGGGCGCGTCTACGGCCCGGTGATCGCCTTCGGCGTGGCCTGGTGGCACGGGGCGGAAAGCAACTACTGGGGCCACAACGCGATGATTCGCACCGAGGCCTTCGCCGCGCAGGCGGGCCTGCCGTCGCTGCCCGGGCGCAAGCCGTTCTGCGGCCACGTGCTCAGCCACGACTTCGTCGAAGCGGCACTGATGCGTCGTGGCGGCTGGGCCATGCACATGGTGCCGTACCTGCAGGGCAGCTACGAGGAAGGCCCGCCGACGCTGACCGACCTGCTGGTGCGCGACCGCCGCTGGTGCCAGGGCAACCTGCAGCACTCCAAGGTGGTGCGCGCGCGCGGCCTGCACTGGGTCAGCCGCATGCACATGCTGATCGGCATCGGTCATTACTTCACCGCACCGATGTGGGGCATGCTGATGCTGATCGGCATCGCCATTCCGCTGCAGAACGGCGGTTTCGACCTGGTCGCCTCGGTGATCTCGCCGTTCTCGCCGGCGCGCTACTGGCACCAGCAGGACTCCACGCGGGTGGCCTGGGTATTCGCGGTGACCATGTTCGTGCTGCTGGCGCCCAAGGTGATGGGCTACTTCGCGATGCTGCTCAAGCCCGGCGAACGCCGCGGCTGCGGCGGCGGGCTGCGCGCCTTCGCCAGCATGCTGCTGGAAACCCTGCTGGCCGCGCTGATGGCGCCGGTGGTGATGTACGTGCAGTCGCGCGGCGTGGCCGAGGTGCTGGCCGGCAAGGACTCGGGCTGGGACGCGCAGCAGCGCGACGATGGGCGCATTTCGTGGTCGGCGCTGTTGCGCAGTTACGGCGGACTGAGTGCGTTCGGCCTGCTGATGGGCGGCATGGCCTATGCCGTGTCGCCGTCGCTGGCGGCATGGATGGCGCCGGTGGTGATCGGCATGGCGCTGGCGGTGCCGGTGGTGGCGATCAGCTCCTCGCGCGCCGCTGGCCTGTGGCTGCGCAAGCTGCGCATCCTCGCCATTCCCGAGGAGTCGCAGCCGCCAGCGGTGCTGCTGCGTGCCGCCGAACTGCGCCGCGAGGCCGCCGCACGCCGGGCCGAGGCCGAGGCGCAGGCCCAGGGCTGAGGCCGGCATACTATCCGGCCTCATTCATCGGGAACCGACATGCTGGAGACAGTGGAACACGAGACCGGCGCCGCGCCGCGCTGGACCGTCCTGTGGCTGCACGGCCTGGGCGCCGACGGCAACGACTTCGCGCCGCTGGTGCCGGAACTGGTGCGGCCGCACTGGCCGGCGCTGCGCTTCGTGTTCCCGCACGCGCCGGTGCGGCCGGTGACGGTCAACAACGGCGTGCGCATGCGCGCCTGGTACGACATCGTCAGCATGGACTTCTCCAACCGCGCCGACAGTGCCGGCGTCGCCGAATCGGTGGCGCAGGTCGAGGAACTGATCGCGCGCGAGGACGCGCGCGGCGTGCCGGCCGAGCGCCTGCTGCTGGCCGGCTTTTCCCAGGGCGGCGCGATCACCCTGGCCGCCGGCCTGCGCCGCGAACGGCCGCTGGCCGGCCTGATCGGGCTGTCCACCTACCTGCCGGAACTGGAGAGCGTCGCCAACTGGCACGTCCCGGCGGCCCTGCGGCAACCGCTGTTCATGGCGCATGGCCAGGGCGACCCGGTGATCCCGCAGACGTACGCCGAGCGTACCGCGCAGACCCTGCAGGCGCTGGGCATGCCGGTGCAGTGGCGACGCTATCCGATGGCGCACCAGGTCTGCGCCGAGGAAATCGCCGACCTGGGCGACTGGATGGACGCCTGCCTCGCCGGCAGCTGATTGCAGCGGCCGCGTGGCGGCATGGTGCGATGCCGATGGCGGGCGTGCAGAACCAGGGCTAGTATCGGCCGCAGCGCACGCCAGTCGAGTGAGGGAGGTCTGGGTGAAGGTGCTGATCGCCGACGACGAACCCCTGGCGCGCGAACGCCTGCGCACGCTGCTGGCCGCGCATGCCGGCGTGGAAGTGGTGGCCGAAGCCGACAACGGCATGGACGCGCTGCACGCCTGCGCCGCGGCGCAGCCGGACCTGGTGCTGCTGGACATCGCCATGCCCGGTCTCGACGGCCTGGAGGCCGCACGCCACCTGGCCACCTTCGAACCGCGCCCGGCCGTGGTGTTCTGTACCGCCTACGACGCGCATGCGCTGTCCGCGTTCGAGGCGGCGGCGATCGACTACCTGATGAAGCCGGTGCGCGCCGAGCGCCTGGCCGCGGCCCTGCAGCGCGCCCGTACCTTCATGGCCGGACGCGGCAACGGCGACGCCGCGGCGCCGGCCCCGCAGCGCCGCACCCACCTGTGCGCGCGCCTGCGCGGCAGCCTGCGGCTGATCCCGGTGGACGACATCCACTACCTGCAGGCCGAGGAAAAGTACGTGGTCGTGCACCACGCGCGCGGCGAGGACCTGATCGAGGAATCGCTGCGCGCGCTGGAGGAGGAGTTCGCCGAGCGCTTCGTGCGCATCCACCGCAACTGCCTGGTCGCGCGCCACGAACTGGTGGAATTGCGCCGGCTCGGCGAGGGCCAGGTGCAGGCGGTGCTGCGCCATGGCAAGCAGCCGCTGGAGGTCAGCCGGCGCTGCGTGGCGCAGCTGCGCAAGGAGATCCACCAGCGCTGACGCCGCCCGGGGGCGCCCGCGTGCAGCGGCGGACGCCGGCTTTCCGCGATAATGCGCGCATGAAGATCCTGCGCATCGCTACCCGCAAGAGTCCGCTCGCCCTGTGGCAGAGCGAGCATGTCGCCGCCTGCCTGCGCCGCGCGCACCCGCACCTGGACGTGGTGCTGGTGCCGATGAGCACCCGCGGCGACGAAGTCCTGGACCGCTCGCTGGCGGCGATCGGCGGCAAGGGCCTGTTCCTGAAGGAACTGGAGCTGGCGATGCTGCGCGGCGAAGCCGATTGCGCGGTGCATTCGCTCAAGGACGTGCCGATGGAACTGGATCCGCCGTTCGTGCTGCCGGCGATCCTGCCGCGCGCCGATCCGGCCGATGCGCTGATCTCCAACCTCTACGCCTCGCTGGACGCGCTGCCGCTCGGCGCGCGCGTCGGCACCTCCTCGCTGCGGCGGCAGGCGCAGCTGCGCGCGCGGCGCCCGGACCTGGAACTGCTGGATCTGCGCGGCAACGTCAACACGCGCCTGGCCAAGCTCGACAACGGCGGCTACGACGGCATCGTGCTGGCCTGCGCCGGCCTGCAGCGGCTGGGCCTGGAGGGGCGCATCACCCAGCGTCTGCAGGCGCCGGACTGGCTGCCTGCCCCGGCGCAGGGCGCCATTGCGGTGGAATGCCGCGAGGACGCCAGTGCCGCGCTGGCATTGTTCGCCGCGCTGGACGACGCTCCGACCCGCATCTGCGTGGAGGCCGAGCGGGCGATGAACCGCGCCCTGCACGGCAGCTGCCACGTGCCGGTGGCGGCCTTCGCGCAATGGCGCGGCGAGGACCTGCTGTTGCAGGGCCTGGTCGGCGGCGTCGCCGACGGGCGCCTGGTGCGCGCCGACCTGCAGCGCAGTGCGCAGGATCCGCAGGCGCTGGGCCAGGCCGTGGCCGAGGCCCTGCTGGGTGCCGGCGCGCGCGAACTGCTGGATGTCGATCTGCCGGCCTGAGGGCGTGCGCAGTGCCGCGCCAGCGACGGTGGCGGTCACCTGTCATGCAGCCGCGACAAGCGAAGCCGAAAGCGGACTGACACCCTCCGTCGTCGGGACTGAAGTCCCTCCCACAGTGCAGATCCCGGCAGTGCCGGTTGCGCGCGTGGGGGAGCGGCTGCAGCCGCGATAGGCGTTACCGGGAAAGCCTGTCGCGGCTGACCCCGCTCCTGCAGGTGAGGTGCATTGGTCCCTGCGCGCCAACGCCATTGCGTGCCGTGCTGGCGGGGCGCGGCTGCAGCGGTTCCTGCGAGAAGCGAATCAACGGGTCAGCCCTGCGGCGTCGCGCCGCGCCGCGCCGCCTCTCCCCAATCCCGGCTCACTTGAACTTGTAGACCAGATTCATCGTGGTCAAGGTATCGGTCTTCTTCTTGTCGTCGCTGACGTCGCTGTTATAGCGCGCCTGCCAGCCGGCCTTCAGCGCCAGGCGCTCGTTCATGCTCACCGAGATGCCCAGGTCGTTCTGTGCGAAGGTGTTGTACGCGCCGGACTCGACCAGCAGGGTGTTGCCCAGTTCGGTGTTGCTGGTCAGGCCGTACTTGAAGTCGACCAGGCCGCGGCCGATCAGGCCGGTTTCGGTGCGGTCCTCGACCACGTCGTGGGCGCGGCGCACGCCGGGACCGATCTGCACGTCGATGCTGCGGCGGTCGCCGTCCATGATCCGGGTGCCGTAGCCGATGCCGATCGTCGCCAGGCGGTCGTAGGTGGCGAAGTCGTCGCGCTCGTAGCGCAGCGAGGCGGTCAGCTGGCGGTGCTCGCCGAGCTGCAGCGCGCTGCCGGCGCTGCCGGTGTAGCGGTTGGAGGTGGTCTGGCGCTTGCGCGAGGTGGTGCCGTCCGGATTGGTGTCGGTGTACTCGGCGCTGGCGTGCAGAGCGAGCAGGTCCAGGCTGTGGATCCAGTCGCCGTCCACGTACTGGCCCTTGAGCCGGCCGTTGAGGCTTTCGTTGGTGCTGTTGCCGTGCGAGGAGGCGAAGCCCAGTTCGCCCGATCCGCTCCACGGCGAACTGGCCGGGTCCGTGGCCGTCGGTGAGGTGGCGACGTCGGCGGCCCAGGCCGGGGACGTGCTCAGCAGCAACAAAGCGATGGCGGATACGAGGGTGGCACGGCGGGACATGGCTTCTCCGGGAATGAGGACGCAGCCTTCGGCTAACGAAATGGAAACGATTTCATCATACCGGATCCACATGACACCCTGGCCGGCCCCGGGCGCCGGCTTCATCGGCGGTTCGGGCGCGCAGCCGGCTGCCGCGCCAGGCAGGCGTTTTCCGCCGTCGACTCAGACATAATCGGGGCCATGGACCGCTACGAACGCATCAACGCACTGCACCGCCTGCTCAAGTCCGCACGCTACCCGGTGACGGTGGCGCGGCTGCAGGACGAACTGGGCTGCTCCCGCGCCACCGTCTACCGCGATCTGGCCTTCCTGCGCGATGCGCTGATGGCGCCGGTGGAGGGCGACGGCGAGGCCGGCTTCCGCTACGAGTCCGGGGAGAGCGACCGGTTCGAGTTGCCCGGGCTGTGGCTGAGTTCGGAGGAACTGCACGCGCTGCTGGCCTCGCAGCAACTGCTGGCGCGCACCGGCGGCGGGGTGCTGTCCTCGGTGCTGGCGCCGCTGCAGCAGCGCATCGAGAGCCTGCTCGCCGCCCAGGCCGGGGCGACCCATTGGCCGGTGGAGCGGGTGCGGGTGATCCCGCACCGCGGCCGCAAGCTCGACGAAGCCAGTTTCCGCACCGTCGCCTCGGCGGTGCTGGAGCGCAAGCGCCTGTCCTTCGACTACCGCGCCCGCTCCACCGACGAATCGACCAAGCGCACGGTGTCGCCGCAGCGCATCACCCACTACCGCGACAACTGGTACCTGGACGCCTGGGACCATGGTCGCGACGCGGTGCGCAGCTTCGCGGTGGACCGCATCAACCACGCGCGCCTGCTCGACCAGCCGGCGCAGGACGTGGCCGACGCCGAACTGGATTCGCAGCTGGCGGCCAGCTACGGCATCTTCTCCGGCGCGCCCAAGGGCTGGGCCACCATCGTGTTCAGCCCCAAGGCCGCGCGCTGGGTCGCCGACGAGCATTGGCATTCCAAGCAGCAGGGCCGGTTCCTGGCCGATGGCCGCTACGAACTGAAGGTGCCCTACAGCGTCTCGCGCGAACTGCTGATGGACGTGCTGCACTACGGCTCGGATGCGGAGATCGTCGAGCCGCGCTCGCTACGCGAGCAGGCCAAGGCGCTGCTGTCGCTGGCGCTGAGCAACTACAGCGACGACTGAGGCGTCGCCGCGCGCGCTGCAATAGCCCGCGTCGGAGCGGCTCCAGCCGCGACCGCGGCTTTACCGCCAATGCGTGTCGCAGCCTGGAGGTCGACGCCTACGCCGCATCCAGTGGCGCGCCGCCACCCAGGATCACGCCGATGTTGCGTTCGATCCAGTCCACCAGCGCGTGCACGTGCGCCGCGGCTTCCTCGCCGAGCGGGGTCAGGTCGTACTCCACGTGCGGCGGCACCACGGGATAGGCGGTGCGCTGCACCAGGCCGTCCGCTTCCAGTGCCTGCAGGGTCTGCGACAGCATCTTCTCGCTGACCCCTTCCAGGCTGCGGCGCAGGTCGCCGAAGCGATGGGTGCCCTTGCGCAGGGCGACCAGCACCAGCACGCCCCAGCGGCTGGTGACGTGGCTGAGCACGGCCCGGGACGGGCAGTTCTGCGCGAATACCTGGCCGCGCAGCTGGGTCGCGTCCGCGCAGCCGCGCGGTGCTTCGTCGAGAGGTTCGGAGAGGACGCTGGCCAAGCGGTGCACCTGTCTGTGGGGGAGGGCGCCCCGATCATACGGGCCGCGCCGGGTGCTTCGCTGAGCGAAGGATGATCGTGGTGCCGGTGCAGACCATGCCCGGTGCGGCGGCGTGGTGGCGTTGGATGGTCGCAGTAAGGGGCCTGATGTGGCCCGAACGGCACACGGGCGCGCGGCGCGCGCCGGCCCAGCGCAATGCGGATCGGGTCGTCCGCGTCGCAGCCGGCTGCGACGGGAATTGCTTCAGGGCTTGTTCGGCACTTCGAAGCCGAGCTTGCCGACCTGGTCGCGGCGCTGCGCCACGCGCTTGAGCTTGTCGATGTTGACCCCGTACTGGTGGTCCAGCTTGTCGACCAGTTCGCGGTACTGCTTGTGGCTCATGTTCGGCGAGCGCGCGAACACCCAGGCAAGATCGCGGCCCGGATAGTCGATCAGCGCCCAGGAATAGTCCGGCGCCACTTCCAGGATGCGGTACTTGGTGGGCACCATTCTGAAGAACCAGGTGGTCCAGCGGCGGTTGCCTGTGCCTTCCTTGACCGTGGCGCGCGAGTTGAGCTCCTTGACCGGCTCGTCGAAGCCGTTGCGGTACTCGTAGCGCACCGCGATCTTGCCGTCTTCCTTGAGGGTGTACTCGTCGCTGCTGGCGACGTGGCCGCGCTCGGCGAAGTACGGGATGTGGGCGATCACGTACCAGCGGCCCATGAAGCGCTGCAGGTCGATCGGCGGCTGCGCGGGTTCCTGCTCCGGGTCCGGCGCCTTGGCGCGGGCCGTCGGCAACGGGACGGCCATGCCCAGCAGCAGCACGGAAGCGAACAGGGAGAGCAGGCGCATAGGAGATTCCGGGGCGAAGGGCGAACGCCAGTGAAGTATGCGCGTGCGCCATGTCAATGGTGCGTCGCAGCCCCTGAGATGTCGTGGCGGCAACCTGCGCGCCTCGACTTCCAGGAGCTGCCGTCATGCCGATCGTTCCGTCCTCCCCGCGCACCCACGTCCCGCACCCGGGCCTGCGCCGCCTGCTGCGCCAGGCGATCCTGGCCGGGCTGGCCCTGGTCCTGGTGTGGCCGGCCGCGCGCGGCCACAGCGAATGGCTGGGCTGGCGGCCCCTGTGGCTGTTGGGCATGCCGTTGAGTGCCTGGTGGGCTCTGCATCGTTTCCCGCTGCCGCCGCTGCGGCGTCTGTGGGGGCAGTGGCGGGCCAGGCCGCGGGCGCAGGCGCGGCGGCGCCGGCCGGCGCTGCGGACCGCGCGCCCGGCCTGACCTTCGGCAGGGGAGGGCGGCGATGCTGCGTGCTACGGTGCGGCGCTGTCCTTCCACGGATCCGAACATGTCCTCACTCGCACACGCCTGCCTGATCGCCGGCCTGCTCGCCGCCGGCACCGCCGCGGCCAAGGAAACCGCGATGCCCCAAGACCCCTACGCCTGGCTCGAAGACGTCACCGGCACCAAGGCGCTGGACTGGGTCAAGGCGCAGAACGCCAAGACCGAGGCGCGGCTGGCCGAGACCCCCGCCTTCAAGGCCCGCGAGGCCGGCATCCGCGAGGTGCTGGATTCCGACGCCAAGATCCCGGCCGTGCAGAAGATCGGCCCGTACTACTACAACCTGTGGAAGGACCGCGCCCACGAGCGCGGCCTGTGGCGCCGCACCACGCTCGATGAGTACCGCAAGCCCGAGCCGAAGTGGGAGACGGTGCTGGACCTGGACGCGCTGAACAAGGCCGAGGGCGAGAACTGGGTGTGGCATGGCGCCAACTGCCTGCGCCCGGAGTACCGCCGCTGCCTGATCGCGCTGTCGCGCGGCGGCGCCGACGCCGACGTCACCCGCGAGTTCGACCTGAGCACCAAGCAGTGGATCAAGGACGGCTTCTTCCGGCCCGAGGCCAAGGGCGGCCTGAGCTGGATCGATGCCGACACCGTCTACCTGTACACCGACTTCGGCCCCGGCTCGCTGACCAGCTCCGGCTACCCGCGCATCGTCAAGCAGTGGAAGCGCGGCACCCCGATGACCAGCGCCACCCTGGTCTACGAGGGCAAGCCGGACGACATGTACATCGCCGCGATGCACGACGACACGCCCGGCTACGAGCGCGATTTCGTCAGCCGCACGCTGGCCTTCTACAACGACGAGATGTACCTGCGCGGCGCCGACGGCCGCCTGACCAAGATCGACGTGCCCAACTCGGCCAACAAGGGCGTCCACCGCCAGTGGCTGACCCTGGAACTGCGCGATCCGTGGACGGTGGGCGGCACGACCTACCCGGCCGGTGCGCTGCTGGTGACCAAGTTCGACGACTTCATGGCCGGCAAGCGCGACTTCCAGGTGCTGTTCGCGCCCACCGAGACCGCGTCGCTGGCGTCCTTCGCCTGGACCAAGTCGCGGTTGGTGCTGAACGTGCTCGACGACGTCAAGAGCCGCCTGTGGGTGCTGACCCCGGGCGAGGGCGAATGGGCGCGTGCAGCGTTCCCGGTCGGCGACCTGGCCTTCGGCAGCACCAGCGTGGATGCGGTGGATGCCGACGAGAACGACCAGGTGTGGCTGACCTCCACCGACTTCCTGACCCCGACCACGCTGATGCTGGCCGACGTGCAGCGCGGGCCGAAGAGCATCGAGACGCTGAAGGCGATGCCGAGCTTCTTCGACGCGTCCAAGGACGAGATCGAGCAGCACTTCGCCGTGTCCAAGGACGGCACCAAGGTGCCGTACTTCCTGGTCCGGCCCAAGCAGCTCAAGGCCGACGGCAGCGCGCCGACCCTGCTGTACGCCTACGGTGGCTTCGAGATCTCGATGACCCCGTTCTACTCCGGCAGCCTGGGCCGCGCCTGGCTCGACCAAGGCGGCGTGTACGCGCTGGCCAACATCCGCGGCGGCGGCGAGTACGGTCCGCGCTGGCACCAGGCGGCGCTGAAGCAGAACCGGCACAAGGCCTACGAGGACATGGCGGCGGTGGCGCAGGACCTGGTCGCGCGCAAGATCACCTCGGCCAAGCACCTGGGCGTGCAGGGCGGCAGCAACGGCGGGCTGATGGCCGGCAACATGCTGATGCAGTACCCGCAGCTGTTCGGCGCGGTGGTGGTGCAGGTGCCGCTGCTGGACATGAAGCGCTACAGCCACCTGCTGGCCGGCGCCTCGTGGATGGCCGAGTACGGCAACCCGGACACCGACGACTGGAAGTTCATCCAGACCTTCTCGCCGTATCACCTGTTCGATCCGAAGAAGACCTATCCGCCGGTGATCTTCCTGACCTCGACCCGCGACGACCGCGTGCACCCGGGCCATGCGCGGAAGATGGCGGCGAAGATGATCGATGCCGGCAAGGACGTGACCTACTACGAGAACATCGAAGGCGGTCATGGCGGCGCGGCCAACAATGCGCAGGCGGCGCACATGCAGGCGCTGGCGTACAGCTTCCTGTGGGAGCGGCTGTCCAAGTGAGTGGTGTGGTCCGCGTCCCGGCTGGGGCGCGGACCATCTCCTGGCCTGGCGCGCCATCCAATGAGCGGTCGAGCCTGCGCGCAATGCGTCGCGTTGCGTCACGATCGAGCCGGCATTGTCCGCGTTCTCAAGGTGATCTCAGGTCGTCGCCGCAGCGGGTGCTCAGGCCCCGTCGGCCAACGACTTGACCAGGGTCAGCGAACGGACGTCATAACCCAGTTCTTCGTAAACCTGTAGTGCGTGGGTGTTGAAGGCCCAGACATTCAGGCGCATTTCGACACCGCCGCGCAGCGCCACCCACTCGTGCGCACGCTGCATCAGCGCCGGGCCGATCCCCTGGCCGCGATGGCGTTGGGTGATGCCCACGCTGCCCACCCGGCCGAAGCGCATGGGCTGCAGCAGTGAGTGCGATTCCGACACCATGCCGACCGTGACGAAACCGACGAGGACGCCCTGCGCTTCGGCGACGATGGTGGTGGCATTGTCCTGGCCGATGCTGCGCTTCCAGTGCGCCACGTCGCGGTCCGCCTCGCCTGGGCCGGCGAAGATGTGGGGAAACGCGTCATGGTGGACAGCGTTCACTTCCTCGCCGAGCGCGCAGATGGCAGCCAGATCGGATTCGATGGCTTCGCGATAGATGAGCAAGGCTGGCTTCACTCGCGTCTCCCCCGCCGCTGGTCGCCTCAGCGCGCCCAGCGCCCCAGCCCACGCGTGATCCGCGCCACCGCCTCCTGCAGCCGCGGCAGGCTCTGGGTGTAGGCGATGCGCACGTGCTGGCGGGCGCGATGGCGGCCGAAATCCACGCCCGGAGTGAACGCGACGTGCTCGGTTTCCAGGAAGTGCGCGCAGAACGCCTGCGCATCGTCGGTGAAATCCGACACGTCGGTGTACAGGTAGAACGCGCCCTCCGGCTCGACGTCGATGCGGAAGCCGAGCGCGCGCAGCGCCGGCAGCAGGTAGTCGCGGCGCTGCGCGAATTCGGCGCGGCGCGCTTCCAGGATCTGCAGCGTTTCCGGCAGGAAGCAGGCCAGCGCCGCGTGCTGGGCGATGCTGGGCGCGCTGATGTACAGGTTCTGCGCCAGCTTCTCCAGCGACGGCACCGCCGCGCGCGGCGCCACCAGCCAGCCCAGGCGCCAGCCGGTCATGCCGAAGTACTTGGAGAAACTGTTGAGCACGTAGGCGTCGTCGTCGACTTCCAGCACGCTGGGCGCGTCGATGCCGTAGCTGAGGCCGTGGTAGATCTCGTCCACCACCAGGTGCCCGCCGCGGGCGTGCAGCGTCTGCGACAGCGCGGCCAGTTCGGCGCGCGACAGCACGGTGCCGGTGGGATTGGCCGGCGACGCCACCAGCGCGCCGACGCTGTCCGCGTTCCAGTGCCGCTGCAGCAGCTCCGGGGTCAGCTGGTAGCGGCTGTCCGGACCGACCGGCACCAACTGCGCGGCACCTTCGACCAGGCGCAGAAAGTGGCGATTGCACGGGTAGCCGGGGTCGGCCATCAGCCAGTGGCGGCCGGGATCGACCAACAGCGCGCTGGCCAGCAGCAGCGCGCCGGAGCCGCCGGGGGTGATCAGGATGCGCGCCGGATCCAGGTCGACGTCGTGGCGCTGCCGGTAGAAGTCCGCCAGCGCCTGGCGCAGGGCCGGCAGGCCGCGCGCAGCGGTGTAGCGGGTATGGCCGGCAGCCAGCGCGGCCTGGCCGGCGGCGACGATCGGCGCGGCGGTGGTGAAGTCCGGCTCGCCGATTTCCAGGTGGATCACGTCGTGGCCGGCCTGTTCCAGTTCGTTGGCGCGGGCCAGCAAGGCCATCACGTGGAAGGGTTCGATCTCGCGGCTGCGCCGGCTGTAGCCGGACGCGGCGGGTGAGGCGCTGAGGGTGTCGCCGGGAAGGGAAGCCATGCGGCCGATGATAGAGGAGCGTGTTCCCGAGCGTGTTAGCCGCGTCCAGTCGGCGAGGTCCGGCAGATTGCGCGGTGGCTGTGGCGGCGCGACCCGGGATGGGCGCTGGACCTGGGCGAATCGGGCGTGGGTCGGGGCCGTGCACCCCCGTGCATCTGGCGTTGCTTTCCTGGTGATCGGTCGTGTGCCGTGCGATGCGGCGCCATTCGGCTTCGCTGGCCACGGCTGCCCGCCGCGATGCCATCGCGGCACCACGGCCCGCCGATTGCCCTGCGTCACAGGCCGCACTGCCTCGGCACGCTTGCCACGGCGCAGCGTTGCAGGGAGACTCGGCCGGCACTGCGCGGCGCCCGCCCGCTGCCGCCGCCCGGCCAAGGCGGCGCGTCCCGTTGCGTTACTGCCGCCGGAGCCCCATTAGATGCCTCACCGCCCCTTGCTAGCGAGCCTCGTCCTGCTCATGACCGCCTCCTTCGCTTCCTCCGCCTCCGCCGCCGCGGCGACCCCGCCGCATCCGGCCAAGCAACCGCACGCGGTCAAGGCGCCGTTCGGCGCCGTTCGCCAGGACGCCTACTACTGGCTGCGCGACGACACGCGCAAGAACCCGCAGATGCTGGCCTATCTCAACGCCGAGAACGCCTACGCCGACCAGGTGCTGAAGCCGCTGCAGCCGCTGGAAGACCGGCTGTACGAGGAGATCGTCGGGCGCATCAAGCAGGACGACAGCAGCGTGCCGTACCGCGAGCGCGGCTACTGGTATTACACCCGCTACGAGAGCGGCAAGGACTACCCGATCCAGGCGCGCCGCAAGGGCAGCATGCAGGCGCCGGAGGAGATCCTGCTCGACGTCAACGCCATGGCCGCCGGCAAGGGCTATTTCAGCGTCGGCGACGCGGCGGTCAGCCAGGACAACCGCATCCTGGCCTGGACCGAGGACGACGTCGGCCGTCGCCAGTACGTGGTGCGCTTCAAGAACCTGGACACCGGCGAGGTCTATGCCGACCGTATCCCCGGCGTGTCGCCGGACGTGGTGTGGGCCGACGACAACAAGACCCTGTTCTACGTCGAGAACGACCCGGAGACGCTGCTGACGGTGCGGGTCAAGAAGCACGTGCTCGGCACGCCCGCTGCGCAGGACGCGCTGGTGTACGAGGAGAAGGACGACAGCTTCTACATGGGCGTGGGCCGCACCCGCGACGACAAGTACATCGTCATCGGCGTCGAAAGCACCGTGTCCTCCGAGCAGCGCTATGCGCCGGCCGCCGATCCGCAGCGCTTCACCGTGCTGGCGCCGCGCGAGCGCGACGTCGAGTACCACGCCGATCATTTCGACGGCCGCTGGGTGATCCGCACCAACTGGAAGGCCAAGAACTACGCGCTGATGACCGCGCCCGATGGTGCTACCTCGCGCGACCAGTGGCAGAGCTGGCTGCCCTACGACGAAAAGGTGTTCATCGACGGCTTCGAACTGTTCGACGGCTTCACCGCCATCGCCGAGCGCTCCGACGGCCTGGAGCGGATCCGCCTGCACTTCGCCGACGGCAAGGAGGAATACGTCAAGGCCGACGAGCCGGCGTACTCGATGGGCCTGTCGATCAATGCCGAGCCGGACACGCCGTGGCTGCGCTACAGCTACACCTCGCTGACCACCCCGGCCACCACCTACGAACTCAACACCCGCACCGGCGAGCGCAAGCTGCTCAAGCAGCAGCCGGTGATCGGCTACGACGCAAGCAAGTACCAGACCGAGCGCGTCTGGGTGACCGCGCGCGACGGGGTCAAGGTGCCGGTGTCGCTGGTCTACAAGAAGGGCTTCAAGAAGGACGGCAGCGCCGCGCTGTACCAGTACGCCTACGGCAGCTACGGCATGTCCACCGATCCGGCGTTCAACCTGCCGGTGGTGAGCCTGCTCGACCGTGGCGTGGTCTACGCCATCGCGCACATCCGCGGCGGCCAGGAAATGGGCCGCGACTGGTACGACCAGGGCAAGCTGCTGCACAAGAAGAACACCTTCACCGACTTCATCGACGTCACCCGCGGCCTGGTGCAGCAGGGCTACGCCGCACCGGATCGCGTCGCCGCGGCCGGCGGCAGCGCCGGCGGCCTGCTGATGGGCGCGGTGGCGAACATGGCGCCCAAGGACTACCGCGTGCTGGTGGCGCAGGTGCCGTTCGTGGACGTGGTCACCACCATGCTCGACCCGAGCATCCCGCTGACCACCAACGAGTACGACGAGTGGGGCAATCCGGAGCAGAAGGCGTACTACGACTACATGCTCAGCTACTCGCCCTACGACAACGTCAGCCGCCAGGCCTACCCGGCGATGTACGTCGGCACCGGCCTGTGGGATTCGCAGGTGCAGTACTGGGAGCCGGCCAAGTGGGTGGCCAAGCTGCGCGAGAACGACACCGGCAGCCAGCCGATCGTGTTCCGCGTCAACATGGAAGCCGGCCACGGTGGCAAGTCCGGCCGCTTCCGTCGCTACCGCGAAATGGCCGAGTCCTATGCCTTCATGCTGGACCAGCTGGGCGTGGAGCAGCCGACCAAGTGAGGGCCATGCGCATCGGCCGGCCTGCGGGCTGGCCGATGCGCAGGTGAGGGGCTGGCGTGACGCCGGCCCATCCCGATGTTTGGTTGGATGGCGGATGGCCTGTGGCTTCACGCGTCGCGGCTGAAGCCGCTCCCACAGTGAGCATGGCGGCCGAGTCGAACCTGAAGGTCGATGGCGGTGCGCCATGCCATGCAGCAGCGTTGACGGCATTGGCAATACCTTGTGTGAGGGCTTCGGTCCCGACTGCTGTGAGATCAGACGCACCAGCGGCTTCGCGCGTCGCGGCTGAAGCCGCTCCCACAGTGAGCATGGCGGCCGAGTCGGACCTGAAGGGTCGATGGCGGATGCGCCATGCCATGCAGCAGCGCTGACGGCTTGGCAATGCCTTGTGGGAGGGACTTCAGTCCCGACTGCAATCAGATCAGATGCACCAGTGGCTTCGCGCGTCGCGACTGAAGCCGCTCCCACAGTGAGCATGGCGGCCGATTCGGACCTGAAGGGTCGATGGGCTGTGCGCCATGCCATGCAGCAGCGCTGACGGCATTGGCAATGCCTTGTGGGAGGGACTTCAGTCCCGACTGCAAAGAGTCGGACGCACCGGTGGCTTCTTCCATCGCGGCCGGAGCGGCTCCCACAGCCGCTGCCGCACGGCTACCTCGGTTGCGTCGGCGGGTGGTCGCCACCTGCCCGCGCCAGCGCAGGCTTATCATGCCGCCATGCGCACGCACTCCCGTTTCCGCTGGGCCTGGTGGCTGCTGGCCTATGCCAGCCTGGCGACCGGCATCGTCGGCATCTTCGTGCCGGGCTTGCCGACCACGGTGTTCGTGCTGATTGCCGCTTACGCCGCCGCGCGCGGTTCGCCGCGGCTGCGCCGGCGTCTGCTGCGCGATCCGCGTTTCGGCCGCAGCATCCGCGACTGGGAACGGCATGGCGCGGTCAGCCGCCGCGGCAAGTGGATGGCGACGCTGACCATGGCCGCATGCGCGCTGGTGCTGCTGCTGTTCGTGCACCGGCTGTGGGTGCAGGTGCTGGCGATCGGCTGCATGAGCGCGGTGGCGCTGTGGCTGTGGTGGCGGCCGGAACCGCCGCGCGCGTGAGCGCGCCGCGTCACGCGACCGCGGCACAGCCGGTTCATGCCGGTGTGGCTATACTCGGCGGATGAGCACATCGTCCTCTTCTCCGATCCGTCTCGTTCTCTCCGCCGCTGCGTTGCTGGCCCTGGCCGGTTGCGGCAACAAGGGTCCGCTGGTGATGCCGCAGAAGCCGGTGCCGGTGGAAGCCGCGCCCGCCACGCCCGCGCCGGATGCGACGCCGCCGGCGACCACCGATCCCGCCGGGCAGGCACAGCCGGTGGACGGGCAGCGCCCGCCGGCAAACGACACCACCATGCCCACCAATGGGAATGAGTGAGGCCCGCCACGACGCGCGCCTGCGTTTCAGCAAGATGCAGGGCGCGGGCAACGATTTCGTGGTGCTCGACCTGCGCGACGGCACCCCGCCGCCGGACGCCGCACTGGCGGTGCGCCTGGCCGACCGCCACTTCGGCGTCGGCTGCGATCAGATCCTGACCATCGAACCGCCGCGCGACGCCGCGGCGGTCGCCAGCTACCGCATCTGGAACACCGACGGCAGCGCCGCCGGGCAATGCGGCAACGGCGCACGCTGCGTCGCGGCCTGGCTGGTGCGCGACGGCAGTGCGCCGGCCACGGACGATTTCGTCATCGAAAGCCCCGCCGGCAGCCACCACATCACCCGTAGCGCCACCGGCGAATTCGCCGTGGCGATGGGCGTGCCGCGCTTCGCCCCGGAGGACGTGCCGCTGGTCGGCTTCCCGCGTGCGCGCGAGGAGTATGTGCTGCCGCTGCAGGGCGGCAGCGTGCGCTTCGGCGCGGTGTCGATGGGCAACCCGCACGCGGTGCTGGAAGTGGGCCTGGTCGATGCGGCGCCGGTGGAACGCCTGGGGCCGTTGCTGCAGCAGCACGCCTCGTTCCCGGATTCGGTCAACGTCGGCTTTGTGCAAGTGATCGACCGCGGCCACCTGCGCCTGCGCGTGTACGAGCGCGGTGTCGGCGAGACGCTGGCCTGCGGCAGCGGCGCCTGCGCGGCGGCCGCGGTGATGATGCAGCGCGGCCGGGTCGAGCGCGACGTGCGCGTCAGCCTGCCGGGCGGCGAGCTGCGCGTGCAATGGCCGGACGACACCGCACCGGTGGTGATGTCCGGGCCGGCGACGTTCGTCTTCGATGGAGAATGGATCCGATGAGCGACAGCCACGACAAGCTCGGTGCGCACGAGGTGGCGGCGTGGCTGCGGCGCCATCCCGGCTTCCTCAAACAGTTTCCCGACCTGGCGCTGACCCTGGTGGTACCGCGCGACGACGGTCCCACCGCGTCGCTGGCCAGCTACCAGCTGGAAGTGCTGCGCGACAAGAACCGCGAACTGTCGCGGCGGTTGGCCGACCTGGCCGCCAACGCGCAGGTCAACGAGCGGCTGGCGGTGCGCACCCATCAGTTGACCCTGGCGCTGATGCGCCAGCACAGCGCCGCCGACAGCGTGCGCGCGATGGCCGCGTCGCTGCAGGAGGATTTCCAGGGCGACCTGGTCAGCATCGTGCTGCTGCAGCCCTTGCCCGGCCTGGAACCGGCGCCGTGGCTGCAGGTGCTGGCGGCCGACGATCCGCGGCTGGCGCCGTTCCGCGATTGCCTGAAGGACGGCGAGCCGATCTGCGGCCGCCTGCAACCGGAAAAGCAGGCGCTGCTGTACGGCGAGCGCGTGGACGAAGTGCAATCCACCGCGCTGCTGCCGCTGCCCGGCCTGGGCCTGATCGCGGTCGGCAGCCGCGACCCGAACCGGTTCTATCCCGGCATGGGTACCTTGTTCCTGCGCATGATGGGCGAGGCGCTGGCGGTGGCGTTGCAGCGATGAGTGGGGCCGGGACTCGGGATCCGGGACCCGGGGCCCGGGACAGCGCCGGAACCGGCGCTGCCGATCACCAAGCCGGGCAGGGCACTGCTGTCACCGCAAGCGAGGCCACGTCTCCCGGGTCCCGGGTCCCGGGTCCCGCGTCCCGGTTCCTCGCCTACCTGCAGGTCGAGCGGCGCATGTCCGCGCATACCCTGGACGCGTACCGCCGCGACCTGGCGGCGCTGGAGGCGTGGGCGGCCGCCAACCTGCTTGGCGAACCGGCCGCGCTGGATGCCGCGCAACTGCGCAACTTCATCGCCGCCGAGCACCGCCGCGGGCTGTCGCCCAAGAGCCTGCAGCGGCGGTTGTCTGCGTGCCGCAGTTTCTATGCGTGGCTGCTCAAGCACGGCCACATCGCCAGCAGCCCGGCCGCGGCACTGCGCGCGCCGAAGGCGCCGCGCAAACTGCCGCAGGTGCTCGACGCCGACGAGGCGGTGCGCTTGGTCGAGGTGCCGACCGATGCGCCGCTGGGCCTGCGCGACCGCGCGCTGCTGGAGCTGTTCTATTCCTCCGGCCTGCGCCTGAGCGAACTGTGCGCGCTGCGCTGGCGCGATCTGGATTTCGTCGCCGGCATGGTGAGCGTGCTGGGCAAGGGCAACAAGCAGCGGCTGGTGCCGGTCGGCTCGCATGCGCGCGCCGCGTTGCTGGCGTGGCGCGAGGAAAGCCGGGGCGAGGCTGCCGCGCCGGTGTTCCCGGGCCGTGGCGGGGCGCCGATCGGCGCGCGCGCGGTGCAGATCCGCATCAAGCAACTGGCCGGGCGCCAGGGCCTGTTCAAGCACGTGCATCCGCACATGCTGCGGCACAGTTTCGCCAGCCACATCCTGGAATCCTCCGGCGACCTGCGCGGCGTGCAGGAACTGCTCGGCCATGCCGACATCGCCACCACGCAGATCTACACGCATCTGGACTTCCAGCACCTGGCCAAGGTCTACGACGCATCGCACCCGCGGGCCAAGCGCAAGTCCTGAGCGCCGCATCGCGACCGCACGGTTGCCATCGCACCCGCGCTTGTTCTGGATCAAGGCGAGTCGGCAAAGGCGGGAGGACACTGTCCTCCCAAGTCGCAAGGGCTCACCGATGGCCAAACCTTTCCGCTGCCGCCGCGCCGCCCCGAACGGCTGTGCTGGGGCTGCGACCGCGATTGCGCGGCACACGACCTGGCCTGCGGCAACGGCGCCGGGCGCACCCTGCATCCGATCGAAATCCAGGGCGGGGACTGGTACGTCGCGTTGGGTTCCGGCACGGCCGGCGCATGCCCGGCTCGGCGACGCTTGAACCGCGCGCCGCCAGCCCCCACACCTGAGTCATCGCTCCGGAGGCCGCATGGATCCCAGTCAGAACCCCAATGTTTTCCACGCCACCACGATCCTGTCGGTGCGCCGCGATGGTCGCGTCGCCGTGGCCGGCGATGGCCAGGTGACCCTGGGCCACACCGTGATGAAGGGCAATGCGCGCAAGGTGCGCCGGCTCGGCCGCGAGGGCCAGGTGCTGGCCGGCTTCGCCGGCGCCGCCGCCGATGCATTTACCCTGTTCGAACTGTTCGAGGCCAAGCTGGAGAAGCACGGCCAGCTGACCCGCGCCGCGGTGGAGCTGGCCAAGGATTGGCGCACCGAGCGCCGCCTCGGCAAGCTCGAGGCGCTGCTGGCGGTCGCCGACAAGGAAACCTCGCTGATCATCAGCGGCACCGGCGATGTGATCGAACCGGAGGACGGCATCATCGCCATCGGCTCCGGTGGTTCCTACGCCTTGTCGGCGGCGCGCGCGCTGCTCGGCCACACCACGCTGGACGCGCGCACCATCGCCGTCGAAGCGCTGAACATCGCCGGCGACATCTGCATCTACACCAATCGCAACGTGGTGGTGGAAGAGCTGTGAATCGGGAATGGGGACTGGGGAATCGCAACAGCGGTTCCCGTCTCCGTCACCGATGACGCCTGCTTTCCCATTCCCGATTCTCCATTCCCGATTCCCTCTTCGATTTCCCGACCATGACCGATACCCATAGCACCATGACCCCGCGCGAGATCGTGCAGGAGCTGGACCGCCACATCGTCGGCCAGCACGAGGCCAAGCGCGCGGTGGCGATCGCGCTGCGCAACCGCTGGCGGCGCATGCAGTTGCCCGATGCGCTGCGCAACGAAGTGATGCCGAAGAACATCCTGATGATCGGCCCCACCGGCGTCGGCAAGACCGAGATCGCGCGGCGCCTGGCGACGCTGGCCAATGCGCCGTTCGTCAAGGTCGAGGCGACCCGCTTCACCGAGGTCGGCTACGTCGGCAAGGACGTGGAGCAGATCGTGCGCGACCTGGCCGATACCGCGGTCAAGCTGTACCGCGAGCAGGCCAAGACCCGCGTGCGCACGCAGGCCGAGGAGCGCGCCGAAGACCGCATCCTCGATGCGTTGCTGCCGCGGCGCAGCGCCGGCATCGGCTTCGATCCGGAAGCCGCACGCAACGAGCCCTCGGCGCAGGACAGCGACACCCGCAGCAAGTTCCGGCGCATGCTGCGTGCCGGCGAACTGGACGAGCGCGAGATCGAACTGGATGTCGCGGTCAACGTCAGCATGGACATCATGACCCCGCCGGGCATGGAGGAAATGGGCCAGCAGTTGCGGCAGATGTTCTCCAACCTCGGTGGCGGCAAGTCGCAGTCGCGCAAGCTGACCATCAAGGCCGCGCGGCCGCTGCTGATCGAGGAAGAGGCCGGCAAGCTGGTCAACGAGGACGATGTGCGCGCCGCGGCGATCGAGGCCTGCGAACAGCACGGCATCGTGTTCATCGACGAGATCGACAAGGTGGCCAAGCGCAGCGAGGCCGGCGCCACCGGCGGCGACGTGTCGCGCGAAGGCGTGCAGCGCGATCTGCTGCCACTGGTGGAAGGCTCCAACGTCAGCACCAAGTACGGCACGGTCAAGACCGACCATATCCTGTTCATCGCCTCCGGCGCGTTCCATCTCGCCAAGCCCAGCGACCTGATCCCGGAGCTGCAGGGCCGTTTCCCGATCCGCGTGGAACTGTCGGCGCTGTCGAAGGACGACTTCATCCGCATCCTCACCGAGCCGAAAGCGGCGCTGACCAAGCAGTACGAAGCGCTGTTGCTGACCGAGGGCGTGAGCCTGCGCTTCACCGACGACGCCATCGCGCGCCTGGCGGAGATCGCGTTCCTGGTCAACGAGCGCCAGGAGAACATCGGTGCGCGGCGTCTGCACACCGTGCTCGAGCGCCTGCTCGACACGCTGAGCTACGAAGCCCCGGACCGCGATGGGCAGAGCGTCACCGTGGACGCGGCCTATGTCGATGCGCACCTGGGCGAACTGGTGCAGGACCCGGATCTGAGCCGGTACATCCTGTAATTCCGGGTCGACGCACGCCCGCGATGCGTTCCCCTTTGTGGGAGTCAACTGTCATGCAACCACGACGAACTGCGTAGGCGGACGATCTGGCCTCGGAAGCCGTCGTGCCTGATCCCACAAAAGGGGACGAAGGTCCCTCCCACATCGCGCCCGGACAGCGATCACCACGAGTCCGTGTGGGAGTCGCGGTCGCTTGGCTTTGGCTCTTGCCCTTGCCCTTGCTTTTGACTTACTGGGTTCCCTTCCGAAGCGGCGGCCATCGCGGGGAAAAACCCGAAGGGCGGCGCACAGGGATGTGCGCCGTCCGCGGCAGGGGCAGGATGCCCCTTCCGCGGATCCCCGTGATGGACGCGGACCCGGAGCGCGTTAGCGCGGAGGGCGCGAGGCAGGGCGCGCTTGACCAGCCTTCGGCTGTGGTAAAGCGCTTCTTTTGGTTACCTTTTCTTTGCGCGAGCAAAGAAAAGTAACTCGCCCGTCAGGGAGAAAGCCTTTGCTTTCGCTTGAGATTTGCGTGTCGGACGAAAAGAAGAACGGTAGACATAACGCCATCAGGGCTCCATGTCCAGATACAAGGAGCGACTTCCGTCGTGACGGGACTTGCCGGTAAGGCCTCGTCGCGACTGGGATCCCACAAAAGGGGACGAGAATCGCTCCGACAGGAGAGCGTGCCGCAGGCCGGGGTATGTTTCCCGCAGCGCCAAGACGGCGTGGGCGATCCCGGCCACCCCCGCCGCGTTCAATACAGTGGCGTGCCCGCCTTGTACGCAGCCACGAACGACTGCCAGTCCAGTTGCACCTGCGCGGCGTAGTCGAACGCGAACTGGCGCAGTTCCGATTTCAGGCCGCTCTTGCTGCTGGCCGCCTGGTCGATCTGCTTGTCGATGCTGTAGGGCACCACGTTCGGGTCGTAGTCCTGGTCGGCCAGGGCGTGCGCCGAGGCCAGGGCCTGGCCCAGGTAGGTGGCGGCGGTGGCGAGCTTGCCGGCGCTGTCCAGCGCGGTCGGGTCCAGGTCCTGCTGGAACGGGGATTTCTCGTGCACGTAGAACGGGGTGCCGTCGACGCTGGCGTAGCCGACCAGCACGTCGGCGTCGATGGTCTGCGCCTTGGCGGTGCGCGCCACCCGCGCGCCTTCGTTGTTGTCGTAGGTGGAGGCCGGCATCTGCGACGGCGCGGCCACGGCGACCACGCTGGCCGCTTCCTGCTTCCACTCCAGGATCACGTCGTCGCTGGTCGACGCGCTCGGGCCTTCGATCAGCACGTACAGGCGCAGGCGGCCGAGGCTGCCGGTGCCCGAGCCCAGCTTCTGGCGCACGTCCTTGATGCTGTAGTAGCTGGCCGCATAACGCTTGGACGCGGCGATCGAGCCGATGTAGCCGTTCATCGCCGCGGCCACCGCCGAGGCGGTGCCGGCGTCCACCGCGACCAGGTTGTCCAGGTTCTGGAACTGGCGCTTGCCGCCGTTGACCACCGTGTACTTGGACAGCAGGCTGCTGCGGCTCTTGCCGTCGGCGCTGTCGATGATCTTGGCCACCGCGCCGCTGGTGTTGCGCTTGCTCAGCTGGAAGCTTTCTTCGGCGTCGCTGCCGCGGAAATCGGCGATCTTGTCCAGGTAGGCGCCGACCATGGTGTCGATGGCGTCGCCGATGTCGCTGTCGGACAGGCCGTTGTCGCGCCCGGCCAGCACCATGCTCGCGGCCAGCCGGCGCAGGTCCCACACGTACTGGCCGAGGTGGCCTTCGTCGAAGTCGGCGACCTTGAACACCGCCTTGCCGCTGCTGTCGCGCGCGGCATCGAAGTTGCCGAGGTGGGTGTCGCCGCCGAGCCAGGTGTAGCCGGTCTGCGGCGAGGTCCACAGCGAGCCCGGCAGGGTTTTCATGTCCTGGTAGAAAATGTGGTCGGTGCCGCGGTAGAAGGCGTAGGCGCCGGTGGCCATGGTCGCCATCTTGGTATCCAGCTCGGCGTGCTGCGCGGCGTAGGGATGGTTGTAGTCGTGGATCTGCTGCACCACCCAGGCGTCGCGCTTGCTCGCCGCGGTCGCGCATCCGGCGCAGGCGGCGAGAGTCAGGCCGATCAGCAGCAACTGCGGCAGGCGGGTGGACATCGCAGGTCTCCAGGCGCGGACGAGGGAACCGGCAGTCGACCACGCCTGCATTGCACGCGGATGAACCTAGAAGTAGCGCAGCCAGCCCAGGTCGCGGCGCCGCGCCTTCAGCTGCGCGAACGCGGCGGTGGGCCAGTACAGGGCCAGACCCAGCAAGGCGGCGATCGCCCACAGCGCGGCCACGCTGTCCACGCCGAACAGGTCGCCCTGGTTGGCGCCCCACAGCGCCAGCGCGGCCAGGTAGGCGAGCTTCAGCACGTACAGGTGCAGCAGGTAGAAGAACATCGGCGCCGCGCCGATCGTCGCCAGCGGCGCCAGGGTACGGGCCACGGCGGGATGCTCGTACAGGCGCAGCAACAGCAGGCCCACGCCCAGGGTCAGCAGCAGGAACTGCAGCGACGGCGGGTACTTGGTGACGTTGAAGAAGCTCATCGCGGTATGCGCGAGGTCGTCCTGCGCCTGCCAGGGCGCATCGCCGTAGCCGTTGTGCCAACGCAGCAGGTGGAAGCCGGCCAGCGCGCCCAGCCCCCAGGCCAGCAGGCGCTGCTGGCGTTGTGCCGGCTCGGCGGCGGCGCCGTACCAGGGGCCGGCGGCGTAGCCGAGCGCGATCACCCCGATCCACGGCAGCACCGGGTAGGAGGTGCGCAGACGCAGCTCGCCCAACTCCAGCCAGCGCCGGTCGTGCAGCACCGCCCAGACCGCCGCGAGCGGGCCGTCGCCCTGCACTTGCACGTCGTCCAGCAGGTGGTGGCCGGCGACCAGGGCCGCGCCGAGCAGGGCCAGCGCCGGCCGCGGCAGCCACAGCAGTGCGGCCAGGGCGAGCATGCTCAGGCCGATCGCCCAGATCACCTGCAGGTACAGCGCCTGCGGCGGGAAGGCGCCGCTCCAAGCCAGGTTGACCAGGGTCAGCTCCAGCACGATCAGGAACAGGCCGCGCTTGAGCAGGAAGCGGGCGGCCGCCGCGCGTCCGTCGGCCTGCCGGGACGCGTACAGCCAGGCCGACAGGCCGGTGAGGAACACGAACACCGGCGCGCACAGGTGGGCGAGGGTGCGCGCGACGAACAGCGCCGGCGCCGTGCCCTCCACCTCCATCGGGTCGCCGACCGGGTGGTGCAGGTAGAAGGTCTCGCGCACGTGGTCGAGCAGCATCAGCAGCATCACCGTGCCGCGCAGCAGGTCGATCGGGGCCAGTCGCGCGGCGGGCGTCGCGGGGACGGCGAGGGATGCGGGCGAAGCGAGGGCAACAGACGGCATGCGGTGCGATCGGTGTTAATTTTGAAACAATATAACATTCGGGCGTAGAGCCCTTCCCGCCGCTGCTGGCGCTGGGGTACTGAGGCTTGGCCGCGCCGGGGTGCTGGCGCGGCGGCGGCGAGGCTCGGGCGGGGCAAGCCGGCGCGCCAGGTTGGTGTCGCTCGGCATGGCCTGGTGTCGGCCCGTGGGCGCGTCGGTGGGCGTCCAGCCCGGTGGGCCGAGCGCGGCGCCCGCGGCGGGACGCTCAGTCCTCGCCGATGTCCTCGTTCCACACGTCCGGGTGCGCGGCGATGAAGCCGCCGAGCAGGTCGATGCACTCCTGGCTGTGCAGGTCGATGACCTCCACGCCGCTCTCGCGCAGCCAATCGATGCCGCCCTGGAAGGTCACCGATTCGCCGACCACCACGGTGCCGATGTTGAACTGCCGTACCAGGCCGCTGCAGTACCAGCACGGTGCCAGCGTGGTGACCATGATGGTGTCCTTGTAGCGGCGCTGGCGCCCGGCCTTGCGGAAGGCGTCGGTCTCGCCATGCACGGACGGGTCGCCCTCCTGCACGCGGCGGTTGTGGCCGCAGCCGAGCAGGCGGCCGTCGCGGTGGTACAGGGCCGCGCCGATCGGGATGCCGCCCTCGGCCAGGCCCTGGCGGGCTTCGGCGATGGCGGTGTCGAGCAGGGCGCGGTAGTCGGGCGTGGTCAGCATGGGATGGCCGGGGGAAAGGGAGTCGGCCGGCAGTCTGGCGCAGGCGGCCGGCGGCTGTCATCCCGGGCGGCGCTTCACCGGCACGGAGCGGCCGGCAGTGCGATAATCCCGGCATGAGCGAATCCCCCTACAAATCCGGCACCACCCATTTCGGCTTCCGCGACGTCGCCGCCAAGGACAAGCAGAAGCTGGTCGGCGAGGTCTTCACTTCGGTCGCCGGCAACTACGACCTGATGAACGACCTGATGAGCATGGGCATCCATCGGGTCTGGAAGCGCTATTTCGTCGCCACCGCGCAGGTCAAGCCGGGCGACCGCGTGCTCGACCTGGCCGGCGGCACCGGCGACATCGCCGCGCTGCTGAAGGACCGGGTCGGTGCCGACGGCGAGATCGTGCTGGGCGACATCAACGCCGGCATGCTCTCGGTGGGCCGCGACCGCCTCACCAACCGCGGCCTGGTCGCGGGCCTGGACTACGTGCAGTGCAACGCCGAGGCGCTGCCGTTCCCGGACCAGAGCTTCGACCTGGTGACCATCGCCTTCGGCCTGCGCAACGTCACCGACAAGGACGCCGCGCTGCGCGAGATGTACCGCGTGCTCAAGGTCGGCGGCCAGGCGCGGGTGCTGGAGTTCTCCGAGGTCACCGCCGACTGGTTCAAGCCGCTGTACGACTTCCATTCGTTCAAGGTGCTGCCGCGCCTGGGCCAACTGTTCGCCAAGGACGCCGACAGCTACCAGTACCTGGCCGAAAGCATCCGCAAGCATCCGCCGCAGGACGCGCTGAAGGCGATGATGGAAGAGGCCGGCTTCGCCCGCAGCCACTACAAGAACCTGACCGGCGGCATCGTGGCGATCCACTCGGGCTATAGGATCTGAGAAGCCGGGAATTGGGAATCGGGATTCGGGAATCGCAAAGGCGGGCGATCGGGTACTGACTGATCGCGGCGCTGTGTCGTCCTTGTGGGAGGGACTTCAGTCCCGACGCGCGGTCCGGCGGTGCCCGGTGCAAGCATCTGCCACAGAAAGCAGGGATTCGGGATTCGGGATTCGGGATTGGGGAATCGGAAGAGCGGACGATCGGTTGCAGGCCGATCGCGGCGCTGGGCTGTTCTTGTGGGAGGGACTTCAGTCCCGACGCGCGGTCCGACGGTGCCGGCGCAAGCATCTGCCACAGAAAGCCGGGAATTGGGAATCGGGATTCGGGAATCGCAAAAGCGGACGATCGGTTGCAGGCCGATCGCGGCGCTGGGCTGTTCTTGTGGGAGGGACTTCAGTCCCGACGCGGTCCGACGGTGCCGGCGCAAGCATCTGCCACAGGACGCGCGGAAGGGGATGATGGAAGCGGCCGGCTTCGCCCGCAGCCACCACAAGAACCTGGCCGGCGGTATGGTGGCAATCCATTCGGGCGACAAGATCTGAGTGGATCCGGGATTGGAGAGTGGTAATTCGGGATTCGTCAGTGCGCATCGCACCGCTGTTGCGAATCCCCAATCCCGAATCCCCAATCCCGGCCTTCCGGTAGACTGCGAGTTTTCCTCGAACCGGTTACTGCCATGCGTTCCCCGTTCCTGTTGTTGTCCCTGGCCGCGGTGATCGCGTCCGGGTGTTCCCGTGAAGCGTCCGCGCCCGATGCGGCCGCCACTGCCGCCAAGCCGGCACCCGCCGCGGCCAAGCCGGCCGACCGCAGCCACGACGAGACCTCCTACGCCGAGCCGTCCAAGGTCGTGATCAAGGATCTGGCGCTGGATCTGAAGCTGGATTTCGACAGCAAGCAGATCGGCGGCACCGCCACCTACACGCTGGACTGGAAGGACAAGAGCGCCAAGCAACTGGTGCTGGATACGCGCGACCTGACCATCGAGAAGGTGCAGGCCGACGACGGCAAGGGCCAGCAGGCGCCGCTGCAGTACGCGCTGGCGCCGGCGGACAAGATCTACGGCAGCAAGCTGACCATCGAGGCGCCGACCCAGCCGCAGACGATCAGCATCACCTACCACACCGCGCCGACCGCCTCGGGCCTGCAGTGGCTGGAGCCGTCGATGACCGAGGGCAAGAAGTTGCCCTTCATGTTCAGCCAGTCGCAGGCGATCCACGCACGTTCGTGGGTGCCGCTGCAGGACACGCCGAGCGTGCGTTTCACCTACAGCGCGCACGTGGTCTCGCGTCCGGACGTGATGGTGCTGATGAGCGCCGACAACGATCCCAAGGCGGTGCGCAACGGCGACTACCGCTTCAAGATGCCGCAGCCGATCCCGTCCTACCTGCTGGCGATCGCCGCCGGCGACCTGGTGTTCAAGCCGATCTCGGCGCGCTCGGGCGTGTGGGCCGAGCCGGCGATGGTCGACAAGGCGGCCAAGGAGTTCGAGGACACCGAGAAGATGATCGTGGCCGCCGAGACGCTGTACGGCCCGTATCGCTGGGGCCGCTACGACATGCTGGTGCTGCCGCCGTCGTTCCCGTTCGGCGGCATGGAGAATCCGCGCCTGACCTTCGCCACCCCGACGGTGATCGTCGGCGACAAGTCGCTGGTGTCGCTGATCGCGCACGAACTGGCGCATAGCTGGTCCGGCAACCTGGTGACCAACGCCAGCTGGAAGGACATCTGGCTCAACGAAGGTTTCACCACCTACGTGCAGGCGCGCATCACCGAGGCGCTGTACGGCCCCGAAGCGGCGGAGATGGAGCGCGAGATCGACCAGACCGATCTGCTGGCCGAACTGAAGGGCATGAGCCCGGCCGACCAGGCGCTGGCGCTGCCGGCGCTGACCGAACGCGATCCGGACGAGGCGCTGAGCCAGGTCGCCTACGTCAAGGGCGCATGGTTCCTGCAGTTCCTGGAGCAGCGCTTCGGCCGCGACACCTTCGATCCGTTCCTGCGCGGCTGGTTCGACGACCACGCGTTCCAGAGCGCCAACACCGACCAGTTCGTCGATTACCTGAAGACCCACTTGCTGCCCAAGAAGCCGAATGCGGTGACCGCGCAGGAACTGCATGCGTGGCTGGACGAGCCGGGCATTCCGGCGTTCGCGCAGAAGGCGCGTTCGCGCAACTTCGCCATGGTCGACACCGCGCGCATCGCCTGGACCGGCAGCGGCACGTTGCCGGGCAAGCAGGTGACCGACGCCTGGAGCACCCAGGAGTGGACGCGCTTCCTCAGCGGCCTGGGCGAGAAGCTGACCCCGGCGCAGCTCAAGCAACTTGACGACGCCTACCACTTCACCGGCACCGCCAACGGCGAGATCGCCATGCGCTGGTATCCGCTGGCGATCCGCAGCGGCTACGTGGACGCGCGCCCGGCCGCCGGCGAGTTCATCGCCCGCGTCGGCCGCCGCAAGCTGATCCTGCCGATCTACGCCGAATTGGTGAAGACGCCGGACGGGCTCGCCTTCGCCGAAGAGGTGTTCGCCAAGGCCAAGCCCGGCTACCACCCGATCACCACGGTGTCGGTGCAGGACATGCTGGACAAGGCCAAGGCCGGCAGCACCGCGCACTGACGCAAGTCGCCCGCGAAAGACCGCGCACACGGCGCCGGGAGCACTCCCGGCGCCGTGTGCGTGTGTGCGGCCGGCGTGTGGCGACGATCGCGTCGCGCGGGGAGGGTGCGATGGTGGCGGCATGGCCGCGCCCGCGTTGCAGGACGTCGTCATCTGCGGCGTCGCATGCGACGCCGGCATGAGGCGCGTGCCTGTGCAGTGCCGCCTTAACGGATTCCACACGCACCGCCGTCGATCAGCACGACCTGCTGCCACGCATTCGCGATATCCTCGGCAGTCCCGATGGTCCTCGGTCCATGCGCGCATGACATCGTTCGCCACCGCTGCCCCGGTCTCCGCTGCAAGCGCCAGTGCCATGGCAGATCGTTGCCGGCGCCGATGCGCGCGGGCCTGCGTGCGCCTCCCGAGGGGTTGCTGAGATGACCGACGCGCCCGTGCTGTCCGGTTCCTTGCTTGACGCATTGCCCGATGCCCGCGGTGGCGAAATCTTCACCGAACTGCTGCGGCGCTCCGGTTGCCGCGTCGAGCGCATCGTCTCGCACGGGCAGACCACGCCGCAGGAGTCGCCGTACCTGCAGGCGCACGACGAATGGGTGCTGGTGCTGCGTGGTCGCGCGCGGGTGGCGCTGTGCGAGCGCGAGGTCGCGCTGGCGCCGGGCGACCATCTGTTCATCCCGGCCGATACGCCGCATTGGGTGACCTTCACCGATCCCGGGCAGCCGACCGTGTGGCTGGCCCTCCATCTCGGCGAAGCCGACGTGGTGGCGTGAGCGCATGACCGGCCTGCGCGCTGCGGTGTCCCCATGGTGATGGCGACCCTGGTCTTGATGATGCTGCTGCTGCTGGCTGGCGCCCTGGCGTTGCTGGTGTCGCTACTGTGCGTGGCGCTCGTGGCGATGCCGATCGGGGCGCTGCTGGTGGCGCGCGATCCCTTCCTGCTGGTGCGCCTGGAGAGCCTGCGCCAGCGTCGCGGCAGCGGGCTGCGGCGGCGCCAGTCGCAGGTCGCCGGGCACACCTGGACCTATCTGGTGCGCGCCGCGGCCGATCCCGCCGCGCCGACCCTGCTGCTGGTGCATGGCTTCACCGGCAGCAAGGAGAACTGGCTGCCGCTGGCGCGCGCGCTGGGCACGCGCTATCACCTGGTGATCCCGGATCTGCCCGGCTGGGCCGAGAGCCAGCGCATCGCCGGGCAGGACTACGGCTTTGTGGCGCAGGCCGAGCGCGTGGCCGCGTTCGCCATGCAGTGCGCGCGCCGTGCGGGCAGCGAATGCGTGCTGCTCGGGCATTCGATGGGCGGCGGCATCGCGGCGCTGGCCGCGGCGCGCCATCCGGCGGTGTTCGACCGGGTCGGCCTGTTCAACGCCGCCGGCGTACGCTTCGCCGACAACGTGTTCGGCCAGGCGGTGCTGGACGGGCACAATCCGTTCGCGGTGCACGATGCCGCATCGCTGCAGCGCTACATCGACACCGTGTTCCTGCTCGAGCGCGCCAAGCCGCGCATCCCGCGCTGGGCGGTGCCGGCGGTGGTGGCCTGGCGTCGCCGCGAGGCCGATTTCGAGCAGCAGGTGCTGGCGCGCATCGGCCGCGGCGAGGAGGCGTTCCTGCCGTTCGAGGAGGCCGCGCGCATCCGCCAGCCGGCGCTGCTGCTGAATTGCGTGCAGGACGCGGTGATCGACGCCAGCGCGCTGGCGCTGTACGCGCAACGCCTGCCGCAGGCGATCCAGGTACTGCTGGACGGCAGCGGCCACATGTCCATCGTCGAGAAGCCCGCCGAGGTCGCGCAGGCCATCGACACCCTGATCCAACGAGGAACCCCACGATGAAACGCATCCTGCTCGGCGCGCTGTGCGCCGTCGCCCTGGCCGCTTGCGGCGATCACGAGGCCGAGCGCAAGGCGCAGGCCGCGGCCGAAGCGCAGGCCAAGGCGCAGGCCGCCGACGACCTGGCCAAGCAGTACGACGCCGCGGTGAAGTCGGGCAACTGGGACCTGGCCCGGATCCACGGCGCGGCGCTGCTGCAGCAGTACCCCGGCTCGGACGCGGCCGAACGCATCCAGCCCGGCTACGCAGAGGTCAAGGCCAAGGGCGAAGCGGCGCGCGAGCTGCGGCGCATGCAGGCGGCCTGGCAGTACTCGCAGGTGCCGGCCGGCAAGGGCGTGCAGCGCTCGGCGATGCTGTACAGCCGCGACAAGGTCGATGTGGACGGCAGCGGACCCAAGCCGGTGCAACTGGTGTTCCGCGACCATCCGGAATGGAAGCGCAGCGCCTACCTTGTGCTGCAGTCCGGCGATTTCCGCTGCGCCGGCGGCTGCAAGGTGGAACTGAAGGCCGACGACGCGCCGCCGCACGCTGCCGCGGCCTGGCGGCCCAAGACCGACGAGGCGATCGCCATGTTCATCAGCGACGACAAGGCGCTGTGGAAGCTGGCGCGCAAGACCACGGTGCTGCAGATCACCTTCCCGGTGAAGGCCGGCGGCACCCGCACCGCGGTGTTCGAGACCGGCGGCCTGGACGGCGCGCAGATGCCGGGCTGGGATTGAGCGCGATGCATGCCGCCATGCCACCGCCGGCCGAGGCGCTGTGCCAGGTGCGCCACTGGGTGTTCGACATGGACGGCACCCTGACCCGCGCCGTGCACGATTTCGCGCTGATCCGCCGCGAACTGCAGATCCCGCCGCAGGCCGACATCCTGCAGCACCTGGCGGCGCTGCCGGATGCGCAGCGCGCCAGCAAGCACGCCTGGCTGCTGGAGCACGAGCGCGTGCTGGCCCAGGAGGCCACCGCGGCCAACGGCGCGCCGGCGCTGCTGCGTACCCTGCATGCGGCCGATTGCCGGCTGGCGGTGCTCACCCGCAACGCGCGCGAGCTGGCGCAGCTGACCCTGGAAGAGATCGAGGTCGACGACCTGTTCGAGGACGTCACCATCCTCGGCCGCGACGAGGCGCCGCCCAAGCCGCATCCCGGCGGCCTGCTGCAGTTGGCCGAGCACTGGGGCGTGGCGCCGCAGGCACTGGCGATGGTCGGCGACCACGCCTACGACCTGCAGTGCGGGCGCCATGCCGGCGCCACCACCGTGCTGCTGCATCCGGACAATCCCTGGCCGGCGCTGGCCGACCTGCATTTCGCCGATTGCGCCGCGCTGCTGGCGTGGTGGCAGGACCGCGTCGGGCCGCAGTCGCACTGACAGCTGCGCGGCGGCTGACCGCCGCCGCGCGCCGCACCCTCCTTAGCGAGATCGGTGCAGGCGTGCCGGATGCGCACTCCCCTTCGCGCGCCCCGCCGTGCGCATCCGTGTGCACCAGTGTGGCAAGCGCAGCGATGGCGCAGGGTGTGCCACCGGCACATGTGCTCACACTGCGCCACGCCCGATGCAACCGTGTGGCACAAAGTGTCACGTTTCCGAGACGCCTTCGACAGCGCTGGTGGGCGTCTCCGCGACGACAACCGGCGTCGTGATCCGTACCTCAAGGGATGTTGCATCGCAGCGCCGCGATGGCATGGACGTTGCTCGTATACATCCACGCTTCAGGTTCCGTGGCACACGCCGATAGGTGAAGTGACGCGGCTCTTCAACGAGGGGAGTAGAACGATGCACAGTCATTCACGTCATACACAGGCTTGTACGCTGCTCGCGCTGGCCACTGCGCTGGCATTGGCGGGTTGCAAGAAGCAGGAAGAGGCTCCGGCGCCGGCCGCACCGGCCGCCGCACAGCAACCGCCGGCCGCTGCGCCGGCCGCGGTCGCCGATACCGACAGCGAGTTCGCCAGCAATGCCGCCAACCCCGACAACTGGGGCGGCATCGGCCGCGACTTCGGCCTGACCCGGCACAGCCCGCTGGCCGAGATCAACCGCGACAACGTCAAGAACCTGAAGATGTCGTGGGAGATGAAGACCGACGCCACCCGCGGCCATGAAGGCCAGCCGTTGGTGGTGGGCGGCACCATGTACATGGTCAGCGCCTATCCGAACAACGTGTTCGCGATCGACCTGTCGCAGGAAGACGCCGGCAAGGTGCTGTGGAAGTACACCCCGCAGCAGGACGAGCGCGCCGTCGCGGTGGCCTGCTGCGACACGGTCAACCGTGGCGCGTCCTACGCCGACGGCAAGGTGGTGTTCGGCAGCCTCAGCGGCGACGTGATCGCGCTCGATGCCAAGACCGGCAAGGAAGTGTGGAAGCAGAAGCTCGCCTATCCCGAGAAGGGCGAGACCATCACCATGGCCCCGATCATCGCCGACGGCAAGGTCGTGGCCGGCATCAGCGGCAACGAGTTCGGCGTGCGCGGGCGCGTCGCCGCGTACGCGCTGGCCGACGGCAAGCAGGCCTGGTCCTGCGAGGCCACCGGCACCGACAAGGACATCTGCCTCGGCCCGGACTTCAACAAGGCCAATCCGCAGCACGGCCAGCTCGGCGACCTCGGCCAGAAGACCTATCCCGACGAAGGCTGGAAGCGCGGCGGCGGCGCGGCGTGGGGCTGGTACAGCTACGACCCGAAACTCAAGCTGGTCTACTACGGCACCGGCAATCCCGGCCTGTGGAGCCCGTCGTACCGCTGCGGCAAGACCACGCAGAAGGAATGCGACACCGGCGAGTACGACAACAAGTGGTCGATGACGCTGTTCGCGCGCAAGATCGACACCGGCGAGGCGGTGTGGGGCTACCAGAAGACCCCGTTCGACCAGTGGGACTACGACGGCATCAACGAGCCGATCCTGGTCGACCTGACCATCGACGGCAAGCAGGTGCCCTCGGTGGTGCAGTTCGACCGCAACGGCTTTGCCTACGTGCTCGACCGCCGCGACGGCACGCTGCTGCGCGCCAACAAGTTCGTCCCGGCCAACTGGGCCGAGCGCATCGACATGAAGACCGGGCGTCCGGTCAAGGTCGCGGCGCATTCGCCGCTGGAACGCGGCCGCAAGGTCGAGGCGTTCCCGTCGGCGATGGGCGGCAAGGACCAGCAGCCGTGCTCGGTGGATCCGGCCAATTCGGCGGTGTTCTTCTGCGGCACCAACAACTGGCACATGGAGCTCGACCCGCAGGAGCGCGGCAACACCATGATGGGCCTGCCGTACGTGTTCGCCAACGTGCTGATGAAGCCGAACGAGCCGGGTGCGCTGGGCATTGTCAAGGCGTTCGACGTGGTCGAAGGCAAGTCCAAGTGGGAGATCAAGGAGAAGTTCCCGGTGTGGAGCGGCACCCTGGTCACCGACGGCGGGCTGGTGTTCTACGGCACGCTGGACGGCTGGTTCCGCGCGGTGGACAAGGACACCGGCAAGAAGCTGTGGGAGACCAAGCTGCCCTCGGGCATCATCGGCAACCCGATCGCCTACAAGGCCAACGGCCACCAGTACGTGGCGGTGTTCTCGGGCATCGGTGGCTGGATCGGCCTGCCGGTCGCCGCCGGCCTGGATCCGGGCGATCCGTACGGTGCGCTGGGTGCGGCCGGCCTGGCCTTCAGCAACGGCTTCGACAAGATCCCGTTGGGCGGCATGGTCCACACCTTCCGCATCGACGGCGCCGGCAAGACCGTCACCCCGACCCCCAACGCGACCGCCACGACGGCCGGCGGCGGTGGCAGCGCGGCGGTCGCCGCCAAGTCGGTGCGATGAGCCGGCGGCGCCGCGTCCAGGGTGCGAGCGGGTGCCGCATGGCACCCGCCTCGCGGCGCCTGCCTGCGGGCGCGCGCGCCGTGTTGCTGTTGTGCAGCCTCGGACTCGTCGCCGCAGGCTGTACGCGCGAGCCGTCGTCCGCGACGGCTCGCGCTCCTGCTGCCCCGCCCGCCGTTGCGGCACCGGCATCCGCCGCGCCCGCCACGACGCTGCCGGCCGATGCGCCGGTGCTGCGGGTCTGTGCCGATCCCGGCAACATGCCGTTGTCCAATCGCGCAGGCGACGGCTTCCAGAACAAGATCGCCCAGGTGGTGGCCGCGGAGATGGGCCGGCGCCTGGAGTACGAGTGGCGCAGCTACTACCAGCGCGGCCTGGCGCGCAGCACGATCAACGCCGGGCGCTGCGACGTGCTGATGGACATGAACAGCGATTTCGAAATGGGCCTGCCCACGCGCCCGCTGTATCGCTCCACCTATGTGCTGGTCACCCGCAAGGGCCTGGACCTGCGTCCTGCCTCGCTGGACGATCCGGCGCTGAAAAAGCTCAAGGTCGGCGTTTTCCAGAGCTCGCCGGCGCGGCAGGCGCTGTTCGACCATGGCGTGCAGGGTGAAGTGCAGTACCTGTTCTACGATTCGGCCAGCGCGCCGCAGGAGCATCCCGGCAAGCTCGCCGAGCAGGTCGCCGCCGGCAAGCTCGATGCCGCCGAATCCTGGGGGCCGGTGGCCGGTTACTACGCCGCGCGCGGCGGTCTGGGCGTGGTGCCGTTGAACGTCATCGACAACGAGGTGCTGGAGTATTCGATGGCGTGGGCGGTGTCGCGCAAGAACGCGGCACTGCGCGATGCGCTGAACGCGGCGATGCAGCGCAGCGCCGGCAAGATCGGCGCGATCCTGCGCGAGTATCACGTGCCGCTGGTGGACTGCGCCGATTGCATCGTCGCCGGCGATCTGCGCTCGCACGGCTCCTACGCGGTGCCCGACGACCAGGACGATACGCCGAGCGCGCAGGCCTCGTCGGACATGCTGGCGCAATTGCAGTTGCGCATCGCCGGCGGTGCCGATCCGAACGAGGAACTGGCGCATGCGCTGGACGCCGGCGATGGCGTGCGCGTGGCCTGGCTGCTGCGGCATGGCGCCAGCGCCGACAAGCCCAACCTGCTCGGCGAGCCGCCGCTGCAGCAGGCGATCCGCAACCAGGCGCCGCTGCTGGTCGGTGAGCTGCTGGCCGCCGGTGCCAAGGTCGAAAACCGCGACAGCAATGGCTGGACGCCGTTGATGAAGGCGGCCTGGTCCAACGACGGCAAGAGCGCCGCGCAATTGCTGGCGCATGGCGCCAAGGTCGAGGCGGTGTCCGCCGACGGCTGGACGCCGCTGGACCTGGCCATCTCCTACGCCGACGCCGACCTGGTACAGGCATTGCTCACCGCGGGTGCCAGCGTGCGCCGTGCCAACCCGGCCGGCTTCACCCCGGTGATGTTCGCGGTGGCGCGCAACGACCCGAAGATCCTCGATCTGCTGCTCAAGCGCGGTGCCGAAGCCGACCGTGCCAACCGCGCCGGCGTCACGCCGTTGATGCTGGCTGCCGCTGCCGGCCGCGAGGACAGTGCCCGGCGCCTGCTCGCCGCCGGCGCCAGCGCCGATGCGCGCGACGCCGACGGCAAGACCCCGGCGGCGCTGGCCCAGCAACGCGGCAATGCCGAACTCGCCCACCTGCTGACGGAGGCCCAGCACCGACGCACGCAATGACCGCTTTCCGCCGTTCCGTACACGCCGCTCGCGCGGCCTGCTCCTCCCATCGTGCACTCCGCAAAGGTTCTGCTCCCATGCGCTCTGCTTCCGTCCGTCGTCGTGCCGTCTCCGTGCTGTTGCCCGCGTCCCTGTTCGCCTCGCTCCTGTTGCTGGCCGCCTGCGGCAAGCAGGAGACGCCCGCCGCGCCAGCGGCCACACCCGAGCCGGCTGCGGCGCCGGCGCCTGCACCGGCCTCTGCGCCGGCGGCGACCGCGCCCGCCGCCGCTCCTGCCGCCGCTCCTGCCGCCGCACCGGCCCCCGCTGCGGCGGTGACGCCGATTCCGAAGGGACCGCCGGTCAAGGTCACCCCGGAGCTGGTCGCCGAAGGCAAGGCGCTGTTCAACTCCGCCGGCTGCACCGCCTGCCACGGCGGCACCGGTGGTGGCGGCATGTGTCCGCCGCTGACCAACGACATCTGGGTGTACGGCAGCGACGACGACACCTTGCGTACGCTGATCACCGAAGGCACCGCCGGCATGACCGCGCACGGCAAGACCCGGATCGGCCACGAGAAGGTGGTCGGGCAGATGCCGCCGTTCGGTCCGGTGCTCAAGCCGGGCGATACCGAGAAGCTGCTGGCCTTCATCCATTCCATCAACAAGACCGCGGGCGCCACGCAATGAGGAAAGCGTTGCGCGTGTCCGCCATCGTCGCGCTGTCGCTGTTCGCTGCTGCGTGCCAGCGCACCGCCGCGCCGACGGCGGGGGCCGATGCGGCGGCGGCCGCGCCAGCGCCTGCGGCCGCGACCGCGGCGCTGGCCTACGTGCCGAACCAGCGCAGCGGCACCATCTCGGTGATCGACACCGGCAGCGACCAGGTGGTGCGCACGCTGTCGGCGCAGGGGCAGCTCGGCAAGCGCCTGCAGCAGGTGGTGCCGGGGTCGCCCGGGCATCTGTACGTCATCGACGCGCAGGGCCATCGCCTGCTGGACCTGGATACCGTGCAGGACCGGGTGCTGCGCAGCGTCGACATCGGCGAGAACGCCGAAGGCGTCGCCGCATCGCCGGACGGCCGCCAGCTGGCGGTGTGCGTGGAGGGGCAGAACCAGGTGATGCTGATCGACCCGGCCAGCTTCACCATCGACGCGCACATCGCCACTCGCGGGCAGGCGCCGGAACACTGCGTCTACACGCCGGATGGCGCGCTGCTGCTGACCAGCAACGAAGGCTCCAACGACCTCGACGTGATCGACCTGAAGGCCGGCGCGTCCACCGGCGTCATCGCCACCAGCGGGCATCCGCGCGGCATGGCGTTCGCGCCGGACGGCAAGACGGCGTACGTGGCGCAGGAAGCGGCCAACGTGGTCGACGTGATCGACCTGGCGGCGCGCACGCGCGTGGCCAGCATTCCGGCCGGGCAGCGTACCGCCGGCATCGCCATCGCCCGCGACGGCAGCCGCGTGTACGCGTCCAATGGCGCCGGCACGGTCAGCGTGATCGATCCGGCCGCGCGCCGTGCGTTGGCGGAGATCCCGGTGGGGCAGCGGCCCTGGAACCCGGCGCTGAGCCCGGACGGCAAAAAGTTGTACGTGGCCAATGGCCGTTCCGACAGCGTCAGTGTCATCGACACGGCGGCGATGAAGGAGATCAAGCAGATCGCGGTGGGCGAGATGCCATGGGGTGTGATCGTGGCGCAGTGAGGTGAGGCGAGCGGCGCTCTCGGGCGCCGCGACGGGAGGCGGGGAGAGCCGGAATGAAGACGCGAGCCGCGGTCGCCTGGGCGGCGAACCAGCCGCTGGCCATCGAGGAAGTGGATCTGCAGCCGCCCAAGGCCGGCGAGGTGCTGGTGCGCATGGTCGCCAGCGGCATCTGCCACGGCGACGACATCGCCCTGTCCGGTGCCGATACCGCATTCCCGGTGATCCTGGGCCAGGAAGGCGCCGGCGTGGTCGAGGAAGTCGGTGTCGGCGTCACCAGCGTGCGCCCGGGCGATCACGTGATCCCGCTGTACATGCCCGAATGCGGCGTGTGCAAGTACTGCCGTTCCAACCGCACCAACCTGTGCCAGGCGATCCGCAGCAGCCAGGACCGCGGGCTGATGCCCGATGGCAGCAGTCGCTTCTCGCTGCACGGGCGCCCGCTGCTGCACTACATGGGCACCAGCACCTTCGCCGAATACACCGTGTTGCCGGAGATCGCGGTGGCCAGGATCCATCCGGCCGCGCCGCTGGACAAGGCCTGCCTGCTCGGCTGCACGGTCACCACCGGCATCGGCGCGGTGCTCAACACTGCGCGGGTGCGTCCGGGCGAGAGCGTGGCCGTGTTCGGGCTGGGCGGCATCGGCCTGTCGGTGGTGCAGGGCGCGGTGATGGCGCAGGCCGAACGCATCATCGTGGTCGACATCAACCGCGACAAGTTCCCGCTGGCGCGCGCGCTGGGCGCCACCGATTGCCTGGACCCGAAGGATTTCGGCGCGCCGGTGCAGCAGGTCATCGTCGACCTCACCGACGGCGGCGCCGACCACAGTTTCGCCTGCGTCGGCGACGTGCGCGCGATGCGCGCGGCGCTGGAGTGCTGCCACAAGGGCTGGGGCGAAAGCATCATCCTCGGCGTGGCACCGAGCGCGCAGGAGATCAGCACGCGGCCGCTGCAACTGGTCACCGGCCGCGCCTGGCGCGGCAGCGCCTTCGGCGGGGTCAAGGGCCGCAGCGAACTGCCAGCCTATGCCGAGCGCTACCTGGCCGGGGAGATCCGCATCGACGAACTGATCAGCGAAACCCTGCCGCTGGACCACATCAACCGCGGCTTCGAGGCGATGCGCGCCGGCCGCGGCATCAAATCGATCGTTCTCTACTGAACCTCAAGGAACCGGCATGCCCCATACCCCAGGACGCAGCACCCCGTCGGCGAGTCTGCTCGCCCTGGCCGTCGCCACTGCCATCGGCGTGCTCGCCGCACCGGCGCGCGCGCAGACCACGGTCAACGCCGACGATGCGCAGATCACCGCGCTGGACCGGGTCGAGGTCACCGCCACACCGATTCCCGGCACGCTCATCGATGCCGACCTGCTGCCGTACACGGTGCAGACCGCCAATGCCGACGACATCGCGCGCAGCCAGGCCGGCAACCTCACCGACTTCCTGCTGCGCGAGATGAACGGCGTGGACACCAACGAGGTGCAGGGCAGTCCGTTCCAGACCGATCTGACCTTCCGCGGCTTCCGCGCCTCGGCGCTGCCCGGCGCCTCGCAGGGCGTGTCGGTGTACCTGGACGGCGTGCGCATGAACGAGCCGTTCGCCGACATCGTCAGCTGGGACATGATGCCGGAAGCAGCGATCCGCAGCGTCGCGCTGATGCCGGGCTCCAACCCGCTGTTCGGTCCCAACACGCTCGGTGGCGCGCTGGCCTTCACCACCCAGTCCGGCCTGACCGCGCCGGGCCTGCGCGCCGACCTGTCGGTGGGCAGCGGCGCACGCAAGCGCCTGGATGCGTCCTACGGCTACGCCGGCCGCGACGGCCTGCATGCCTTCGTCGCGGTCACCGGCTTCGACGAGAACGGCTGGCGCGACGCCTCCGCCGGCCGCCTGGGCACCGTGTTCGGCAAGTTCGGCCGGCAGGGCGAGCGCACCGACTGGGACGTGTCGCTGCTGCACGGGCGCAGCCGCCTGGTCGGCAATGGCCTGCTGCCGAGCTACCGCTACACCGACGAGGGCACCGAGCCGGGGCTGTACGAAGCCGACCGCGCTGCGGTCTACACCTCGCCGGACCTGACCCGCAACCGCAACACGCTGCTCACCGGACAGTTCGACCATCGCTTCGACGAGCGCACCGCATTGCACCTGCTCGCCTACTACCGCCAGGGGCGGCGCGACACCGTCAACGGCGACATCAACGACGACTACGAGGAATTCGTCGACGATTGCGCCGACGGCTACGCCGCCGACGGCACGCCGCTGGACGCCGGCTGCACGGTGTCGCGCGCCGATGCCGACGCGCTGCACAGCGGCGTGCTCAACACCACGCAGATGCGCCAGCACGCCGAGGGCGTGGCACTGAACCTCAGCCACCAGGCCGGCGCGCACGCGCTGAGCATCGGCGCCACCTACGACCGCAACCGCGTGCGCTACCGGCAGTACGAGCAGGAGGCGTTCGTGCAGGACGATCGCTCGGTGGTCGCCGATCCGGACGAGGATCGGGAGTTCTTCTCCGGCGTCGACGGGCGCAGCAGCACCCTGGGCCTGTTCGCCGCCGATACCTGGGAGCTGAGCGAGGCCACCCACCTCAATGCCGCGCTGCGCTGGAACCGCGTCGCCGTCGCCAACACCCTGTCCACCGCCGACGACGGCGTGCTGCCGCGCGAGCGCTTCGTGTTCGCCAAGGCCAATCCCTCGCTGGGCATCACCCAGCGCCTAGGCGACGGCTTCACCGCGTTCGCCTCGGCCTCGCAGAACAGCCGCGCGCCGACCGCGATCGAACTCGGCTGCGCCGACCCGGAACAGCCGTGCCGGTTGCCGACCGGGCTGCAGGCCGACCCGCGCCTGGAGCAGATCGTCTCGCGCACCTACGAGCTCGGCCTGCGCTGGAACCCGACGCCGGCGCAGACGCTGAACGCCTCGCTGTACCGCGCCGACAACCGCGACGACATCCTGTTCCTGCGCGCACCCAATTCCCAGCAGGGCTATTTCGACAACGTCGACCGCACCCGCTATCAGGGCGCCGACCTCAGCTACCGCGGCAGCCACGGCGCGCTGCGCTGGTTCGCCGGCTACAGCTATCTGGACGCCACTTACCGCAGCGCCGGCGAACTGCTCTCCGGCGAGCGCACTGTGACCTTGCGGCCGGGCACGCGCATCGCTGGCCTGCCGCGCAACACGCTGAAGCTGGGCGTGGACTGGCAGGCGCTGGCGCAGCTGACGCTGGGGGCCGACTTGCGCGCGGTGTCGCGGCGCGTGGCCAGCGGCAACGAGGACGGCCTGGTCGAGGACCCCGAGGAAGGCGAGGCGCCAGCGCGCCACGACCTGTCCACCGGCGGCTATGCCTTGCTCGACCTGCACGGCACCTGGGAGCTCGCCGAAGGCCTGTCGTTGTACCTGCGGGTCAACAACGTGTTCGACCGCCGCTACGAGACGTATGCGGCGATCGCCGAGGATCTGTTCCCGGGCGGCGTCCTGGCGCGCCCGCAGGACGCTGCGGTCGAAGACGGCCCCTCGCGCTTCGTCGCCCCCGGCGCCCCGCGGCAGTACCAGGTCGGTTTGCGCTGGCGTTTCTAGCGGGCGGTTTGCGGTTCGTGTGGTGGCACCGCTCGGCGCGTGCCATCCGCCGTGTCCAACACGGCTGCACGCCAGTCGGCGCGGGCGACTGGCGCGGCTGACGCCGCTCCTGCCTGGGTCCGCGCTTGGTCACCGGCGCATGGCTTCCTGCAGGAGCGGTGTCAGCCGCGACCTCGGACGGAACCTATCCGGCGTCGAACGCAGTCGGGACTGAAGTCCCTTCCACAGTGTGCGATCTCAGCGGCCCGCAAGCTGTTGTCGTAAAAACGGATGTCGTGGGAGCTGCTTCAGCCGCGACACCGAAGCCCGGCATCCTCCAGCGGCCTCAACGGTTGGGACGCCAATACCCCACAGCACTCACGCCGCTACCGAATGGCAGGCCGCGACAGGCGAGGCTTCATTCGCGACGCGCAGCAACTCCATTGAATCGCGATGCCGCCGCCACTCAAGCCGTCGCCAACCCGTGCTTGCGCAGCTTGCGATACAAGGTGTTGCGGCTGATGCCCAGCGCATCGGCGGTGCGGCTGACGTTCCAGCGGTGACGCTCGAGCTGCTGCTGCAGCACGCTGCGCTCGGCACTGTCCAGGGCGACGCGGCCGGGCATGCCGTCGCCGGCATGCGCATCGTCGCCGAGCAGGCATGGGCCGCTGTCGGCATCGACGATTTCCTGCGGCAGGTTGGGGATGCGGATGACGCCATCGGCGCACAGCACCGCCGCGGTACGCAGCACGTTGCGCAGCTGCCGCAGGTTGCCGGGCCAGGCATAGCTGAGCAGCTTGTGCAGGGCGTCCTCGCTGATGCGCACCGTCTGCTCGCCGCTCTCCTCGCGCAGCAGGGTGCGGATCAGTTCGGCCTTGTCGCTGCGCTCGCGCAGCGGCGGCAGGTGCAGCACCACGCCGTTGAGGCGGTAGTACAGGTCCTCGCGGAAGCCGCCGCTGCCGACCATCTGCGCCAGGTCGCGGTGGCTGGCGCTGATCACGTGCAGTTCCAGCGGCACCGCGCGGTCGCTGCCCAGCGGGGTCACGCTCTGTTCCTCCAGCACCCGCAGCAGGCGCGTCTGCAGCGGCAGCGGCATGTCGCCGATCTCGTCCAGGAACAGGGTGCCGCCGCTGGCCTGCAACAGCTTGCCGTGGCGTCCTTCGCGCGCGGCATCGGTGAAGGCGCCGCGCGCATAGCCGAACAGCTCGCTCTCGATCAGCGCTTCCGGGATCGCCGCACAGTTCACCGCCACGAACGGGCGGTCGGCCCAGGGCGAGCTGCGGTGCACCGCCTTGGCGAACTCTTCCTTGCCGGTGCCGGTGGCGCCGCATAGCAGGATCGACACGCGGTGCTTGGCCAGCTTCAGCGCATTGTCCAGGTTGTGCAGCATGCGCGGATCGGAACCGACATGATCGTTGGCGCGCGCGGCCTGGCCGTCCCCGCCCGCGGCGCGCGTTCGTCCGGCAGCGCTGCGCGCACGCGGCGGCTGCGCCAGGGCGAAGAAGCGGCGGCCGTGGCAGGCGCAGCGGATCGACCACAACGTGCTGGCGTCTTTGCGCGCGCGCTGCTCCAGCGTGTCGAAATCCAGCTGCATCACCTGGGCGATGTCGCGCCCGACCAGTGGCGAACGGTCGGGCTTGCCGAGCTGTTCCAGCGTGGCCTCGTTGACCGCGAGCACGCGGCCGTCGCCGCCGACCGCGATCAGCGCCTCGTGCAGCAGCCCGGCGAACTCGGGGCGGCTGTGGAAGCGCAGGATCCACGCATGCCGGTACTGTTCCAGGAAGTATGCGCGGGCGATCTGCGCCGCCGACATGCGCACCAGCGCGCCGGTATGGCATTGCACCAGCTTGGTGTCGCGCGGGTCGGGCGTGGAGGCGTCCAGCACCGCCAGCAGATGGCCTTGCGGGTCCAGGATCGGCGCGCCGCTGCAGGACAACGGCAGGTGCCGCTCCAGGTAGTGTTCGCCGCGGTGCACGCTCAGCGCACTGCCCTCCACCGCACAGGTGCCGATGCCGTTGGTGCCCTGGTAGCGTTCGGCCCAACTGGCGCCACAGAACAGCCCGGTCTCGCGGAACGCACGCAGCAGCGCCGGATCCTGCACGCTGTGCAGGACCGTGGCCTCGGTGTCGGCGAACACCACCGCGTAGCTGCCGCCGGCGATCTGTTCGTAGAGATTTTCCATCTCCACCTTGGCGATGCGCAGCAGCGCCTCCAGCCGCTGCTGGCGCTCGCGCAGCTCGCCGTCGTCATGGACCATCGGCGAGGGGTGGGTGTCCGGGGCCAGGCCGTACTCGTCGAGGCAGCGCCGCCACGAGCGTGCCAGCGCCGGCGGCAAGGACTCGATCTGGCGGAAATGGCGCATGCGCGCCAGCGGCGCGCAGTCGGCCTCGGTGGCGGATGGTGCGACGACCTTGGCTTGCGCGAGGCTGGCGACAGTCGACTCGGACATGGGCGCGCTCTCGTCCCCCCCAGGGGCCCTTGCGCAAGTGACGCACAAACCAGGCCTGGGCTCAACCCGCAGTGCAGCAAAGCGATGGCGTTGCCCGCCGTCGATCCCCCGGTCGCGCTGGGAGCCTCGCTCCATCATGACTGTCGGTGGGTGTGCAGGACGCGCCGCGCCCCGGCAGCGCCCTGTCGTAGTGCATCCGCATCCACCGTCGCGCGGGGGGAACGGCGACGGGGCGAATCGAGTGCCGCATCGCCTGCTACGCAGACGGCGCGATGCGCGCTGCCGCATGCGCCCGGCCGAAGTCGGGTTATGCCAGTGCCGGGCCGTTGCGGCTCGGTGCGTCCCGCTCGCGCGCCAATTCCTGCTGTTGCGCGAGTTGCCGTTCGCGGTCGATCGCCTGGTTCGCGGCCTGCAGTCGCTGGTCGGACTGCTCCACCGGAGTGGCGAGCGCCACTTGCACATCCACGCTGGCGCGCTTTTGCGCCGGGTCGCGCTGTTCACCTTCGACCACCACCAGATGGCCCTTCTCGGTGAGCGCCACGCGATCGGCCCGTTCCAGTGCGTTCGACGCCAGCGGCGCGTTGCCGGGGCCGCCATTGTCCCGGCAAGCGGCCAGCGCAGCACGGCTCAGGCGTTCGCTGGCCGCATCGTACGGTTTGCCCAGATCCTGGTCGATCCTTCTGACGCCCTCGCGGATCTGCTCGAGCAGCGCATGATTCCGGTGGCTGGCGTCGTTCGGGCCGGGCGCCGACGCCGGAGCGCGATCCGGCGCAGGCGTTTGCGGTTGCTGCTGCTCGCTGCGTTCGCGCAACTGCGCCGGGGTCGGTACGTGCAGCAGCGTTTCGCTCTTGCCGTCCTTGCGCAGTTGAAGATCCACGCTCTGATCGGCATTGCCGACGCGCTTGACCTCGTCGCGCTGCACCGCGCTCCACTTGCCGCCGACGAAGGCGGTACCGTGACCGTTCCCATCGAAGACGACCACATCGTTGTCCGCGCCGAACAGGCTCGACGACTGCGCGACCGTCTTACCGTTCCGGCCTTTGAGGTTGTAGCCGAACGCACTGTCCTGGTCGAGGGCGCCGATCAGTTTTGGCGACTGGCCGTTCTGCAGGAACAGGGTCTTGGTCGCGTTGTACTGATGCAGCGCATCCGCGTGGGCGGTATCGCCCTTCAGGTCGACGGGGCTGCGCAATGGGTCGGCGGAGACCGCCGCAAAAGCGTCATGCAGGGGATTCCCGGGCTGCGCCGCACGGAGCTTGTTGAACACCTCGGTACCTGCGAGCGCGTGGTGGACGCCGCTCTCGATGTAGTCGGGCACCACCTCGCCTTTCTTGTTGGTCTTGTTCGGCAGCAGCGCGTCGACCTTGTTCACCACGTCCTCGACGCTGCCGAGGCTGCCGTCGTTGATGTCCTTGAGGATCTTCGGATACTGACTCTTGCCGGCCTGGTTCTCCAGCTTCATCAGCACGGTGGCGTACTTGGCCTGGTCGTCCAGGCTCGCGTTCTTGTACAACTCCGTCTGGCGCAATTGGTGCAGCGCGCCGCCAGGGTCCTTCTTGCCGTCGCCTTCGCGCATCAGATGGTCGATCTGCGTGCGGTCGCGATCGTGTACGAATTGCACGCCTGCATCGGAGGCCAGGAAGCTATTGAGGTTCTTGAGCACGGTTGCATCGGGTGCGCGGCCGTTGTCCGCGCGGATGGCATCGCCATTGCGCTGCAGATCGGAGATCGTCTGTGTTCTTTGGTTTTCCGACAGCGCCAGGCTCGGAGTCTGCCGGGCGGCCCATGTCTGGTAGGCATCCACCAGCGTCGGGACGACGTCCGGATGTGCGCCCAGGTCGGTCTGCAGCGTGCCGATGCTGAAGCCGCTGTTGGCCACCGGCTTGAGCGTGTTGCCCTCGACCGATCCGGCGAACGACAGGTGATAGGCCACATTCTTGGAGCCCAGGCTGCCTTCCGAGACCACGCCGATGGCGAAGTAACCCAAGGTCTTGAGTTGCGCGTCGGTGAGTTGCGGCCTTGCCGCGGTGGGGGCGGTGTTTGGATCGGACATGTCGCTGTTCCCCGATGGTGTGTCGTCCCTGTAGACGCTTGCGTTCGCGTTAGCCTCTGCCTTCTCCGCAGAGCTTGAGGTTGGTGCGTGCGGCGCGGATCACGCGGAGGTAATCGTCGACGAGGGCGGGCGTCATGCCATCGCTGATGGCGTCGTCGCTGCGCTTGGCGTCGTCCTGGTAGGGCGCCAGCGTCTGCCGGCATCCGGCATCGTCGCCGAGTTTATGCTGGGTCAGCGCGTAGTCGTTGCGGATGGCGCCGGCGTCGCTGAAGCTGAGGGCCGCCACGCAGTCGCGATAGAGCGGCGCGAGCGCCGCTTCGGCACCCGCATAGTCCTTGCGATCGTAGGATGCCTGGAAGGCCTTGCGCGTTTGCTGCATGACTTCAGGCGTGCAGGTCGCAGCCTGTTTCAGATAGTCGCCTGCGAAGCTGCCGTTGCCGCCGCAGTACTCCCGGCACGCGCTCTCGGCGCCGGCCGTGGCGGACACCGCCACGCCGTCTGCCTTGGGTGCGAACTGCAGCGTGCAGGTGCCGTCGTCGACCGCGGCCTGGGTCCCGTGCAGCGTGCCGCTGAAGCTGCAACCGGCATCGACATTCTGCGTTTCGAGGGTGAAGCGCGCATCGGGCTGCACGGTCAGCTGGCCCCAGCCGGGCTGGGTGGCATAGTGGCCGGGGGGCACTTGCGCGGCCGCCGCATCGTGCGTCGCAGCAGGCGCCGTCAGGCCGTTCGCGGCAGGCGCGGGGGCGGTCGGGGGCACGGAGGGCGTCGCGCTCGCGGGTGCCTGGGCGGCGTTGCCACAGGCGCACAGGGTCGCCGCGCAGCACAGGGAGAGCAGCAGTCCACGCGGGATCGGTGCGGCGGCCAGGATCCTGGCGGTCCAGCGAGGCGCGGTGTCCATCCGATCATTCCATCGACGCGGGCGGCCGAGTCTAGCCCCGCCCGGATCGGCGCCGCAAGCCTGGATGCCGCCTCGTAATCGGTCGTGGAACGGCGGCCCGCCGGGCAAGCGTCCGGCAAGCGCGATGGCCAGGTGTCGACGCTGCCGTTCCGCCGGTAGTGCCCCAGCCTTACAACGCGTAACCGAACTGCTGCTTGAACTGGTCGTTGAATTCGTCGAAGTCGAAGCGCTGGTTCTGCGTGCCCGGGTGCTCGACCTTCAGGGCGCCCATCAGGTTGCCCATGCGGCCGATGGTCAGCCAGTCGCAGCCGCGCTGGATGCCGAAGATCAGGCCGGCGCGGAAGGCGTCGCCGCAGCCGGTGGGGTCGACCACGCGGCGCTCGTGCGCCGGCGGGATGTCGTAGGTCTTCTCGGGGGTGTGGACCAGGGCGCCCTTGGGGCCCTGGGTGGTGATGTAGGCCTGCACGCGCGAGACGATGTCCTTCTCGTTCCAGCCGGTGCGCTCCTGCAGCAGGTTGGACTCGTAGTCGTTGACCACCACGTAGTCGGCCTGCTCGATGAACTGGCGCAGCTCCGGGCCGTTGAACAGCGGCATGGCCTGGCCGGGGTCGAAGATGAACGGCACGCCGCCGGCGCTGAACTCCTCGGCGTTCTGGATCATGCCCTCGCGCCCGTCCGGGCCGACCAGGCCCAGGGTCACGCCCGGCACGTCCTTCACGTGGTTCTCGTAGCTGCGCATCATCGCGCCCGGATGGAACGCGGTGATCTGGTTGTTGTCGTGGTCGGTGGTGATGAACGCCTGCGGGGTGAACAGCTCCTCGATCACCTTGACCCGCGACAGGTCGATGCCCAGCGCCTGGAAATGCTCGCGGTACGGGCCGAAGTCCTGGCCCACGGTGCCCATCGGGATCGGGTGGCCGCCCAGCAGGTGCAGGTTGTAGGCGATGTTGCCGGCGCAGCCGCCGAACTCGCGGCGCATCCGCGGCACCAGGAACGACACGTTCAGGATGTGCACCTTGTCCGGCAGGATGTGGTTCTTGAACTGGTCCGGGAACACCATGATGGTGTCGTAAGCGAGAGAACCACAGATCAGTGCAGACATCGGGCAGGCCTTGGCGGAGGAATGAGCCCGCATTCAGGCGGGCGAGGGGCGGGGTCGCCGCGGCGCAAAGGGTAACGGCTGCGGCCCGGCAGGGCCAGAACCACGATCCATCGCGGTCCCGCCGATACCACGCAACGCGTGGTTTTAGCGAGAATTTTCCTTGCCCGCACCCAGGCGGGTTGCTAGGCTAGCGGACTTCGTTTTCTGCCCATTTTTTCGCCATTCTGGCGACGGCGCGCGCCCCAGGACCCAATCCCCCGATGTTCAAGAAACTCCGCGGCATGTTCTCCAACGACCTGTCCATCGATCTGGGCACGGCCAACACCCTCATCTACGTGCGTGGCCAGGGCATCGTGCTGAACGAACCGTCGGTGGTCGCGGTGCGCCAGGACCGGGCGATCGGCGGCACCCGCTCGGTGGCCGCGGTCGGCGCCGAGGCCAAGCAGATGCTCGGCCGTACGCCGGGCCACATCACCACCATCCGCCCGATGAAGGACGGCGTCATCGCCGACTTCACCTACACCGAGGCGATGCTGAAGCATTTCATCAAGAAGGTGCACAAGTCGCGCTTCCTGCGCCCCAGCCCGCGCGTGCTGGTGTGCGTGCCGGCCGGCTCCACCCAGGTCGAGCGCCGCGCGATCAAGGAATCGGCCGAGGAGGCCGGCGCCCGCGACGTGTACCTGATCGAGGAACCGATGGCCGCGGCGATCGGCGCCGGCATGCCGGTCACCGAGGCGCGCGGCTCGATGGTCATCGACATCGGCGGCGGCACCACCGAGGTCGCGGTCATTTCGCTGAACGGCATCGTCTATTCGCAGTCGGTGCGCATCGGCGGCGACCGCTTCGACGAGTCGATCACCAATTATGTGCGCCGCAACCACGGCATGCTGATCGGCGAGGCCACGGCCGAGCGGATCAAGCTGGAAATCGGCTGCGCCTACCCGCAGGCGGTGGTGCAGGAGATGGAGATCTCCGGCCGCAACCTCGCCGAGGGCGTGCCGAAGATGATCAAGATCAACTCCAACGAAGTGCTGGAAGCGCTGCACGAGCCGCTGTCGGGCATCGTCTCGGCGGTCAAGCTGGCGCTGGAGCAGACCCCGCCGGAACTGTGCGCCGACGTCGCCGAGCGCGGCATCGTGCTGACCGGCGGCGGCGCGCTGCTGCGCGACCTGGACCGGCTGATCTCCGAGGAAACCGGCCTGCACGTGCAGGTTGCCGACGATCCGCTGACCTGCGTGGCCCGCGGCGGCGGCCGTGCGCTGGAACTGGTGGACATGCACGGCAACGAGTTCTTCGCGCCGGAGTGATGGTGAGGCTGGGAATCGGGAATGGGGAATGGGCAATCGAATGCCCCATCCGCACCGATGCCCCAGTACCCGCGTTCACCGCCATATCCGCGCCCCGGCCCGATCGCGCCGGGAGCGCGCCGTTGCTTTCCGATTCCCCACTCCCGATTCCCCATTCCCGGCTTTAGCCCGTGCCTCCTTACGCCGGTCCTCCCGTCACCGCCCGCCCCGGCGAATCCGCCAGCACGCCGCGCCTGCTGGCCTACCTGGCGTTGGCGCTGGTGCTGATCGTGCTCGACGCGCAGGCCGACTGGCTGGCCCGCCTGCGCAGCCAGGCCACGGTGCTGGTGCAGCCGATCTGGGCGCTGGCCGGCCTGCCCGGGCGGCTGGGGTCGCAGGTGCAGGAGAACGCGGCCAGCCACGCGCAGCTGGTCAAGGAAAACCGCGCGTTGCGCAACGAACTGCTGATCGCCAAGGCGCGCCTGACCCGGCTGCAGACCGCGGCGCTGGACAACGCGCAGCTGCGCGAACTGCTGGGCGTGGCCGAGCGCCGCGGCCTGGACGTGCAACTGGCGCCGATCCTGGACATCGACCTGGACCCGACCCGGCAGCGCCTGGTGCTCGATGCCGGCAGCCGCGACGGCGTGCACGTCGGCCAGGCGGTGATCGACGCCGGCGGCCTGATGGGCCAGGTGATCGCGGTGACCCCGCTGCACTCCACCGTGCTGCTGCTGACCGACCCCGACCACGCGGTGCCGGTGACGGTGGCGCGCAACGGAGTGCGCCTGATCGTCTACGGCCGCGGCGGCAGCCTGGAACTGCGCGACATCCCGCTCAGCGCCGGCGTCGAGGTGGGCGACGAGATCGTCACCTCCGGGCTGGGCGGCCGCTTCCCGGCCGGCTTCCCGGTCGGCACCATCTCCGCCCTGCGCCCGGACGACACCCACGCCTTCCTAGTCGGCGAACTGAAGCCGGCGGCGAAGCTGGACCGCGGGCGGGATGTGTTGTTGCTGAAGAGCCGGGAGTGGGGAATCGGGAATCGGGAATTGGCGAAGCCGGCGTCCGCGGCAGCGGAAGGCGCCTCGCCCGTGGCTGGAGCAGCGCAAGGCGGTGACACCAAGCCAGCGCAGGGCGCGGCTCCGGCCGCAGCCGGAGCTGCGGTCACTGCGTCGCCGAGCGCGCACCCGTCCGGCAACGCGACCACCCCGCCGCCGACCAAGCCGGCACGCGCGACATCCGATTCCCGATTCCCGAATCCCGATTCCCGCCCGGCTCCAAAGGAGACGGGCCAATGAGCCGCCTGCGCAGCAAAGGCTGGGTGCTCCCGGTCAGCGTGATCGTGGCGCTGTTGCTGGGATTGATGCCGTTGCCGCTGGTGGTGCAGCCGCTGCGGCCGTACTGGCTGGCGCTGGTGGTGGCGTACTGGGTGATCGAGACGCCGGACAAGGTCGGGCTGGGCTTCGCCTTCGCGGTCGGGGTGCTGGCCGATCTGCTGTACGGCGGGGTGCTGGGCGAGCAGGCGCTGCGCCTGGTGATCCTGAGCTTCATCCTGCAGCGCTTCCGCGCGCGCATCCGCTTCTTCCCGATGTCGCAGCAGGCGCTGGCGATCGGCGGCCTGCTGGTCAACGACCGCATCGTCGCCGCGGCGGTGCACCTGGCCGTCGGCGAGCCGACGCTGCCGTGGAACTACTGGTGGGCGCCGCTGCTGGGCATGGCGCTGTGGCCGCCGCTGTTCGTGCTGCTGGACGCGCTGCGGCTGGGCCGGCGGAGCAAGTAGCATGGCCCTGCATCCGCGCCGCGCGCAGAAGAATCCGCACGCCGAGGCCGAGCAGTTCCGGCGCCGCGCGGCGCTGGGTTTCCTCGCCGTGCTGCTGGCGTTGCTGGGCCTGGGTGGCTGGTACTTCAAGCTGCAGGTGCTGGACCACGACATCTACGCCACCCGCTCGGACGCCAACCGCATCAAGCCACGGCCGGTGGTGCCCGGGCGCGGCATGATCTACGACCGCAACGGCCGCCTGCTGGCCGAGAACGTGCCCGCGTTCCGGCTCGACGTGACCCCGGACAAGGTCGCCGACATGGACGCGCTGCTGGCCGAGCTGGGCAAGGTCATCGCGCTGTCGCCTGAAGACATCGAGCGGTTCCAGGCCGCGCGCAAGGCCAGCCGCAGCTTCCGCCCGATCACCCTGAAGCTGCGTGTCAGCGAGGAGGAGCGGGCGCGCTTCGCGGTGGACCGCTGGCGCTTCCCGGGCGTGGAGCTGGAACCCTACCTGACCCGGCACTACCCCTACGGCGACCTGTTCGCGCACATCATCGGCTACGTCGGCCGTATCGACGAGAAGGACCTGGAGACGCTGGGCGAGGGCAACGCCGCGCTGACCCACATCGGCAAGTCCGGGCTGGAGCGCTATTACGAGGAGCAACTGCGCGGCAAGGTCGGCTACGAGCAGGTCGAGACCAACGTGCAGGGCCGCGCGATCCGCACCGTCGGCCGGGTGCCGGCGCAGTCCGGCGCCGACCTGCGCCTGTCCATCGACGCCGACCTGCAGCGCGCCATGGTCGCCGCGTTCGGCGACTACCAGGGCTCGGCCATCGCCATCGATCCGCGCACCGGCGAGATCCTGGCCATGGTCAGCCTGCCGTCCTACGACCCCAACCTGTTCGTCAACGGCATCTCCCACGCCGATTTCCAGGCGCTCAACAGCGACCCGTCGCGGCCGCAGTTCAACCGCCTGGTGCTGGGTGGCGTGGCGCCCGGTTCCACCATCAAGCCGTTCATGGGCCTGGCCGGCCTGGACAGCGGCACCCGCCGCCCGGAGGACAAGATCCTCTCCACCGGCATGTTCTACCTGCCCGGGGTCAGCCGCGGCTGGGGCGACTCGCACCGCGGCGGCCACGGCTGGACCGACCTGCGCAAGTCGATCGCGCAGTCTGTGAACACCTACTACTACAAGCTGGCCATCGACATGGGCATCACCAAGGTCGACCAGTACATGACCCGCTACGGCTTCGGCGTGCCCACCGGTATCGACCTGGTCGGCGAGACCGGCGGCATCGTGCCCTCGCCGGCGTACAAGGCCAAGAGCCGCAAGGAAGCCTGGTACCCCGGCGACACGGTCAACATCGCCATCGGCCAGGGCGACTGGAAGGTGACCCCGCTGCAACTGGTGCGCGGCGTCGCCGGCCTCGCCGATGGGCAACTGCGCACGCCGCACCTGGTGATGGCCACGCGCCAGGCCTTCGACCAGCCCTGGGCGCCGGTGCAGCCGGGCACGAGCAAGCCGATCAGCGACAACCCCAGCAATCTGCAGGCGGTGCGCGAAGGCATGATGGACACCATGCGCCCGGGCGGCAGCGGCTATTCGATCACCGTCGGCGCGCCCTACCAGATGGCCGGCAAGACCGGCACCGCGCAGGTGGTCAGCCGTAAGGGACTGGCGGCGGTCGATCCGCGCAGCCTGCCGATGCACCTGCGCCACCGTTCGCTGTTCGAGGGCTTCGCGCCGGCGGAGCGGCCGACCATCGCCCTGGCGATCGCGGTGGAAGGCGGCGGCTACGGCGCCAGCACCGCCGCACCGATCGCGCGCAAGATCTTCGATGCTTGGCTGCTCGGCCGGCTGCCGCCCGGGGTCGAGCCGCTGGACAGCCTGCGCGGCGCCACCGCGTTCGGCAGCCACCTGTACTACGCAGAAGATCCCGGCTCGCGCGCCGCCGCCGACGCGGTCGCACTGGCCGCCGGCGAACGCCCGGTGCTGATCGGCCAGGCCGAGGTGGACGCCGCGGCGGTGCCGCTGCCGGCTGCGCCGCCGGCGATCCCCGACGAGATTCCGGACGAGCGATGAAGGATTTCCTGCGCTGGCTGGTCGACATCGGCGGCCGCTTCACCCGCACCCTGGACTGGCCGCTGTGCCTGGCCCTGGGCGCGCTGATGGCGATGGGGCTGGCGGTGCTCAAGAGCGCCGGTGGCATGCACCTGGTGATGGCGCAGGGCGCGCGTTTCGCCATCGGTGCGGCGGCGATGTGGAGCCTGTCGCGGGTGTCGGCGCTGCGCCTGCGCGCCTGGACCCCGCTGATCTACGCGCTGTCGATGCTGCCGTTGCTGGCGGTGTTCGTGCTGGGCACCGGCAAGTACGGGCGGCAGTGGCTGGACCTGAAGGTGTTCTACCTGCAGCCGGCCGAGCTGTTGAAGATCAGCATGCCGATGATGGTGGCCTGGTACCTGCACCGCATGCCGCTGCCGCCGCGCATCCCGACCGTGCTGGTCAGCGCGGTCATCATCGGCATTCCCACCGCCTTGATCATGCTGCAGCCGGACTTCGGGACCGGCGTGCTGATCGCCGCCAGCGGTGGCTTCGTGCTGCTGCTGGCCGGCCTGCCGTGGTGGTGGGTGGGCATCGCCGTCGGCGGCGTCGCCGCGGCCGCGCCGGTGGCCTGGCTGTGGCTGCTGCGGCCCTACCAGAAGGACCGCATCATGATGTTCCTCAACCCGGAGAACGACGCGCTCGGCGCCGGCTGGAACATCATCCAGTCCAAGATCGCGATCGGTTCCGGCGGCCTGCACGGCAAGGGCTGGGGCATGGGCTCGCAGTCGCACCTGAACTTCATTCCCGAGCAGACCACCGACTTCGCGTTCTCCGTGCTCAGCGAAGAGTTCGGCTGGATCGGCGTGGCCACGGTGATGACCCTGTACCTGATCGTGATCGGGCGCTGCCTGTGGATCGCCTCGCAGGCGCGCGACACCTTCTCGCGGCTGCTGGCCGGCGCCACCGGCCTGGCGTTCTTCGTCTACGTGCTGGTCAACGGCGGCATGATCTCCGGGCTGCTGCCGGTGGTCGGCGTGCCGATGCCGCTGATGAGCTACGGCGGCACCTCGGCGGTGTCGCTGCTGGCCGGGCTGGGCCTGGTGATGGCGGTGAAGGCGCACCGTCCGGTGCACGGCTACTGAACCAGCGCACAGCGTTCGACGCGCGCTGGCTTAACCGCAACCTTGCTGGCAGGTGACGGCATTATTGCGGCGCATGTCGTGCATCCGCACAATGCGCGTCGATGCCACGTGACGCGCGCCGCTCCCCCCCGGCCCACAGGTGTGCAGGAACTTCCGGGTAGGCAGGTGCGACCCCGCGCATCCATCCCAGCCCACATCGCCGAGGCATCCTCCGCAGCGCATCCGCCGATCCGGGCTCCGGCCCACCCGTCTGCGTCGTCCGCCGCTGCCTCGTCGTTCCCGTGGTTGTCCAGAGGCTCGGCGTTGGCCGGGATGGATGCGTGTCGATGAAATTCCTGCGCGTGTTGCTGTTGACGAGCGTGGTGCTGGGCCTGAGCGGCTATGCACTGCTGCGCTATTACTTTCCGCCGGGGGCGCTGCACGCCCGTGGCTACGGGCGCACGACCCTGGTGCATCCGCAGGGGGCGCCGCAGGGCCTGGTGATCCTGCTGGCCAGCGGCAGCCCGGCGCAGCGGCAGGACGCCGCGCGGCGCATCGCCGCCAGCGGCGCGCTGGTCGCGGTGGTCGACGGCCAGCGCTATCTGAAGCACTTGCGCCGTGGCGGCCACGGCTGCGACAAGGCCTGGCACGATGCCGAACGGCTGAGCCGGCGGCTGCAGCGGCAGTTGCACGGCGACAGCTACTACCTGCCGGTGCTGGCTGGCACCGGCACCGCCGCGACCCTGGCCGCGCGCATCGTCGGCGCGGCGCCCTCCGCGACCCTGGGAGGCGCGATCGGCGTGGCGCCGGCACCCACCGAGGTCTGTGCCGGCACCGCCGCCGCGACCGCTGCGCAGGGCTTTGTCGACACCGTGGCCGCGCCGGCCGATGGCGGCGTGGATGCCGCGCTGGCCGCGCGGGTCGCCGCGCATCTGCATGCGCGCGGCCGTGGCGGGGCGCTGGACGATCTGCCGCTGACCGAGCTGCCCTCGGCGACCCCGGGCGCACCGCTGGCCATCGTGCTGTCCGGCGACGGCGGCTGGCGCGACATCGACAAGGGCATGGCCGAAGCGCTGCAGCGCCGCGGCATCGCCGTGGTCGGCTGGGACAGTCTGCGCTACTTCTGGCGGGCCAAGCCGCCGGCGCGGGCCAGCGCCGACCTGAGCCGGGTCATCGCCTACTACCAGCAGCGCTGGCGTCCGCAGAAGATCCTGCTGGTCGGCTATTCCTTCGGCGCCACCACCCTGCCGTTCATGGTCAACCGGCTGCCACCGGCGCAGCGCGAGCAGGTCGGCCTGGTCGCGTTGTTGGGCCTGGAACACAAGGCCGATTTCCAGATCCGCGTGCGCGGCTGGCTCAACCTCGGCGATGACGACGACGCACTGCCGGTGCAGCCGGAACTGGCGCGCATTCCCGCGGCGCAGTTGCTGTGCGTGTACGGCGACAAGGAAAAAGATACGCTCTGCCCGCAATTGCGCGCGCGCGGAGCGGAGGTGGTGGTGTTGCACGGCGGTCACCATTTCGATCAACACCCGGCCGGGCTGGCGACGATCGTCGACGACCGCTGGCAGCAATTGTCCGCCGACGCGCGCCTGCCGGTCGCCGAGCTGCCGGAGCCGCGTCCTGCGGCTGCCGCGGCGTCGCCCGCCGCCACGCTGCCGCCGTCGCACGCCGCGCTCCGGCAATGAGCAAGCCTGTGCGCGTCGCGCTGGTGTCCGGCGGCGTACTCGCCGCCGCTGCGTTCGTCAGCGCCGCCGCGACCGGCGATTCCCGCCACGTGGTCGAACCGCACTTGCCGCCGGTGTGCGTGGCGCTGGATGCCACCCTGCAGGCGCAGCAGCGCCGCTTCGCCGACGCGCAGGAGCGCAGCGCGCCGGACACTGCGCGCATCCAGGCCGCGCTCGACCGCTGCGCTGCCGGTGCGCACGGCGCGGTGCTGCTGCGCGCCGGCAGCGGCAACGCCTTCCTCAGCGGACCGTTGACGATCCGCAGCGACACCACGCTGGCGATCGACAGCGGCGTGACCCTGTTCGCCTCGCGCCAGCCCGCCGACTACCAGGTGCCCGGCCGCAACGCCTGCGGCCAGGCCGCGGCGCGCAGCGGCGGCTGCCGGGCGCTGATCGCCCTGCAGGGGCGCAGCCTGGGGGTGATGGGCGTGCGCGACGGCGCCGGCCGCCAGGGCACTATCGACGGCCGCGGCGACCTGCCGATGCTCGGCGGCAGCGACAGCTGGTGGCAGTTCGCGCGCAGCGCCAAGGCCGCCGGCCAGACCCAGAACGCGCCCGACCTGATCCGCGCGCAGGACGTCGCCGATCTGCAGCTCTACCACGTCAACCTGGTCAATGCGCCGTACTTCCACGTCTTCGTGCACGGCGGCGACGGCGTCACCGTGTGGGGCGTGCGGGTCCGGGCGCCGGCCAACAGCCCCAACACCGACGGCCTGGATCTGGACAGCGTGCGCAATGCGACCCTGGCCGACAACGACGTGATGGCCGGCGACGACGGCATCGCGATCAAGACCAGCGCCGCGCGCTCGGCCGACATCACCGTGCGCGACTCGCGCTTCTACGGCACCCACGGCATCTCCATCGGCAGCGAGGTGATGTACGGCGTCGGCAACGTGCTGGTGGACGGCAATCGCCTGGTCGGCCACGACGCCGACGGCATCGTCGCCACCGACAGCAACGGCCTGCGCATCAAGACCGGCCTGGCCAAGGGCGGACCGGTGCGCGACGTGCTCTACCGCAACACCTGCCTGTTCGATGTGGCCAAGCCCCTGGTGATCACGCCGCTGTACGGCCACGACCACGGCGGCAGCCGCAGCGGCAGCGTGCCGACCTTCGCCGGGATCGTGGTCGACGGATTGCGCGCGCAGGACACGCCCGCCGGCAAGGGCAGTACGGTGCAGGGCTACAGCGCCGCGACACCGCTCGAGCTGGTGCTGGCGCACGTGGCCGCCGATGTCGCCACGCTGCATGCCAGCAATGCGCGCATCGGCGTGGACCAATCCGACCTGCGCTTGAGCGAGGACAGCAGCGCGGCCTCGACCTATGCGACCACGCTCGCCGGGTCGATTCCAGCCTGCAGCAGCGCGCCGGTGTTCCCGGCCCTGTAGCCCGCGCGCGCAACGCCGGCAGCCACCCGGCGCGCGCCCGCGTGGCGCGAGCGGTCGGTGCCCGCGTCTTGCGGCTTTGATGGCGTGCGCCGCCACGCACTGCAATCGTCCGCACGTGATGCCATCGCCCTGTCACACCGCAGCGTTCCGCCGCCTAGCTGCGGACATCGCGCGCGTTCTTTTGCGCGTGATGCGGCAGCGCGCTTGATCCGGATCAATGCCCGCGCGTCGGCCGGCGCGCACAGTGCACGCGTCCTCCAAGCGAGCCGCGATCATGGCGTTCACTGTTGCAGTCCTGAGGGAAGAACAGGCCGAGGAGCGCCGCGTGGCGATGGTGCCCGCGGTGCTGCCGAAGCTGGCCAAGTTGGGCGCGCAGTTGCGCCTGCAGGCCGGTGCCGGCAGCGGTTCGCGACTGCCGGATGCGGCCTATGCCGGCGCCACCGTGCTCGACGATGCGCAAGAGGTGGTGGCCGGTGCGGACCTGCTGCTGGCCGTGCAGGCGCCATCGCTGCGCACGGTGGCGGCGCTGCGCCCGGGCAGCATGCTGATCGCGATGCTGTACCCGGCCAAGCTGCCCGGCCTGCTGGAGCTGCTGTGCGAACGCCGCATCACCGCCTTCGCGATGGAGACCGTGCCGCGCATCAGCCGTGCGCAGGCGCTGGACGTGCTGTCCAGCCAGGCCGCACTGGCCGGCTATTACGCGCCGCTGCTCGGCGCCGTGCATCTGCCGCGCATCCTGCCGATGATGACCACCGCGGTCGGTTCGCTGCGCGCCGCGCGCGTGCTGGTCATGGGCCTGGGCGTGGCCGGCCTGCAGGCGCTGGCCACCGCGCACCGGCTAGGCGCGATCACCGAAGGCTACGACGTGCGTCCGGAAACCCGCGAGCAGGCGCAGTCGGTCGGCGCGCGCTTCGTCGACACCGGCATCGACGCACGCGGCGAGGGCGGCTATGCGCGCGAACTCAGCGCCGAGGAGCGGGCCAAGGCCGCGGCGGTGCTGACCCAGCACATCCAGCAGGCCGATCTGATCATCACCACCGCCAACGTGCCCGGGCGCACCGCGCCGATCCTGATCGACCGCGAGCAGATCGCCGGCATGAAGCCCGGCGCGGTGATCGTCGATCTCGCCGCCGACAGCGGCGGCAACTGCGAAGGCAGCGTGCCGGGGCAGACCGTGGACGTCGGACCGGTCACCCTCGTCGCCCCGCGCAACGTGCCTTCGGCGTTGGCCCAGCACGCCAGCGAGCTGTACGCCAAGAACCTGCTGGGGCTGCTCGACCTGCTGGTGCGCGACGGCGCACTGGCGCCGGACTTCGACGATGCGGTGGTCGCCGGCACCGCGCTCACCCATGACGGCCGCCTCTGCCACCCACCGGTGCCGGCCGCCGCGCCCGTTCCCACCAAGGAGTCCTGAGTCATGTCTCTCGATCTGTCGATGAGCTGGCTGATCGCGTTGTACGTGTTCATGCTGGCCGCGTTCACCGGCTACGAAGTGATCGGCAAGGTGCCGTCGATCCTGCACACGCCGCTGATGTCCGGGTCCAACTTCGTCCACGGCATCGTCGTGGTCGGCGCGATGCACGCGCTGTTCAATGCCGACACCGTCGCCGGCCAGGCGATCGGTTTCGTCGGCGTGCTGCTGGGCGCCGGCAATGCCGCCGGCGGCTACGTGGTCACCGACCGCATGCTGGCGATGTTCAAGCCCAGCGCCGCGCCAGCCGCGAAGGAGTAGCGCCATGCTCTCGCTCCTGGTGGAACTGAGCGGGTTCGCCGCCGCGTTGCTCTTCATCCTCGGCCTCAAGCGCATGTCCTCGCCGGTGACCGCGCTGCGCGGCATCGTCCTGGCCGGGATCGGCATGCTGGTGGCGGTGGCCGCCGCCTTCGGCTATCTCGCCGACCTGCAGCCCGCGGCGCGTCCGCACGCGCTGACCAACCTGGCACTGGCGCTGCTGGCGTTGCTGCTGGGCGGTGCCTGGGCCTGGCGCAGCGGCCGCCGTGTCGCGGTGACCGCGATGCCGCAGATGGTGGCGCTGTACAACGGCATGGGCGGCGGCGCCGCCGCGGCCGTGGCCGGGGTCGCGCTGACCGCGCGGCAGCCGCAGCAGGGCGGCCTGCATCTGGCGGTGACCGTGCTCGGTGCGCTGATCGGCGCGATCTCGCTGTCCGGCTCGGTGATCGCCTGGGCCAAGCTCGATGGCCGCATCGACACCGCGTGGCGGTTCAAGGGCCAGAGCGCCTTCAATGCTGCGGTGTTCCTGGCCGCGCTGGTGCTGGGCACGCTGGTGGTCACCGGCACGGGCGGCGCCTGGGCGGCGCCAGCGTTCTTCATCGCCGCGCTGGGCTTCGGCGTGCTGATGACGCTGCCGATCGGCGGCGCCGACATGCCGGTGGTGATCTCGCTGTACAACGCCTTCACCGGCCTGGCGGTGGGCCTGGAAGGCTTCGCCCTGCAGAACCCGGCGCTGATGATCGCCGGCATGGTGGTTGGCTCCGCCGGCACCCTGTTGACCGTGCTGATGGCCAAGGCGATGAACCGCTCGCTGGGCAACGTGCTGTTCAGCAATTTCGGCGACGGCGCCGCGGTCGTGCAGGGCGACGTGCAGGGCCGCATGACCGCGGTCGAGCCGGGCGATGCGGCGACGTCGATGCGCTACGCCTCCAGCGTGATCATCGTGCCCGGTTACGGCCTGGCCGTGGCGCAGGCGCAAGGGCGGCTATACGAACTGGTGAAGCTGCTGCAGGCCGCCGGCGTCGACGTGAAGTTCGCCATCCATCCGGTCGCCGGGCGCATGCCCGGGCACATGAACGTGCTGCTGGCCGAGGCCGGCGTGCCCTACGACCTGATCTACGACATGGAGGACATCAACGACAGCTTCGCCAGCACCGACGTGGCGCTGGTGATCGGCGCCAACGACGTGGTCAACCCGGCGGCGCGCACCGACAAGGCGTCGCCGATCTACGGCATGCCGATCCTCAACGCCGACCAGGCGCATCAGGTCTACGTGATCAAGCGCGGCCAGGGCAAGGGCTACGCCGGCGTGGAGAACCTGCTGTTCTACTGCGACAACTGCGACATGGTCTACGGCGACGCCGCCGCGGTGCTCAACCGCATGGTGCAGGCGGTGAAGGAGCTGGCCGCCTGACCCAACCGCTTCCCGCGCCGGCGCGAGGCGTCCGGCGCTTTCCGACCTTCCACGAGGACACCACCATGACCTATGCGACCCGCAATCCCTATACCGGCGAATTGCTCGCCAGCTTCCCGGAGGCCACCGATGCGCAGGTACTGGCCGCGATCGATGCCGCCGACGCCGCGTTCCAGCAATGGAAGCAGGCCCCGTTCGCCGAACGCGCCAGGGTGATGCATGCCGCGGCGCGGCTGCTGCGCGCCAACACCCGAGAGTACGCATGCCTGCTGACGCTGGAGATGGGCAAGCTGATCGGCGAGGCCGAAGCCGAGGTGCGGCTGTCGGCGGACATCTTCGAGTACTACGCGGTCAACGCCGAGCGCTTGCTGGCGCCGGAGCATCTGCCGGTGGCCGATCCGGCCGAGGGCAGGGCGATGGTGGTGCACGAGCCGCTGGGCGTGCTGCTGGCGATCGAACCGTGGAATTTCCCGTACTACCAGATCGCGCGGATCATCGCCCCGCAACTGTCGGCCGGCAACACCGTGTTGCTCAAGCACGCCTCCAACGTGCCGCAGTGCGCGGCCAAGTTCGAAGCGCTGATGGCCGAAGCCGGGCTGCCGGCCGGGGCCTTCGTCAATCTCTACGCCACCCGCGGCCAGGTGGAGACCATCCTCAACGACCCGCGCGTGCACGGTGTGGCGCTCACCGGGTCGGAAGGTGCCGGCGCCATCGTCGCGGCCCAGGCGGCCAAGGCGCTGAAGAAGTCGACCATGGAACTGGGCGGTGCCGACGCCTTCGTGGTGCTGGACGATGCGCCGCTGGAGAAGACGGTGAAGTGGGCGGTGTTCGGCCGCCACTGGAACGGCGGGCAGGTCTGCGTGTCGTCCAAGCGCATGATCGTGGTGCAGGAGGTGTACGAGGAGTTCCTGCAGCGCTACCGCGCCGGCGTGGCGGCGCTGCGGGCCGGCGATCCGATGGATCCGGCGACCACCCTGGCGCCGCTGTCTTCGCAGGGCGCCGCCGACGACCTGAAGCGGCAGATCGCCGAGGCGGTCAGGCATGGCGCCACCGCGACCGAGGTCGGGCCGCCGGTGCCGGTGCATGGCGCGTTCGTGCAGCCGACCTTCCTCACCGACGTCGCCCCGGACAACCCGGCCTACCACCAGGAGTTCTTCGGCCCGGTGTCGATGCTGTTCCGCGCCCGGGACGAGGACGACGCGGTACGCATCGCCAACGATTCGCCGTTCGGCCTGGGCGGCTCGGTGTTCACCGGCGACGATGCGCGCGGCGTGGCGGTGGCCAGGCGCATCTCCACCGGCATGGTGTTCGTCAACCACCCGACCATGGTCAAGGCCGACCTGCCGTTCGGCGGCGTGCGCCGTTCCGGCTACGGGCGCGAACTGATCGGGCTGGGCATCAAGGAATTCGTCAATCACAAGCTGATCGACGTGGTCGACATCGACGCGCCGTTCTGAGTGGGCGTCATGCGTCAGGCCAGGCCGCCGGGGGCAACCCCGGCGGCTTTTTTGTGCCGTCGCCACGCCCGGGTCGGGGCGCGTGCCCGGTGCATGCCGGCAGGTCATGCTGCAGGCGCACTTGACCTGGAGCAAAGTTCTTTTGTTTCATGGCGTTATTGGTAGAAATTCATCTTGAATCTGTTAGTCTGCCGGCATGATCCGACGCTCGCTGATTTGCCTGCTCACGCTTGGCCTGGTCGCATGCGCGACCCAGCCCAAGGCGCCTCCGTCGCCGCCGCAGGCCAGCGCGCCGCCGCCTGCGCCGCGTCCGGCTCCGCCGGCCGAGGCCGCGCCGGAAGTGGTGCAGGCGCCACCGGTGGACCTGACCCCGGTCCCGTTCGAGGTCGCCCGCGCCAACTTCGTCCGCGACACCGCGGCCAGGTACGGCATGGATCCGGCGCAGATCGAGGCGACCCTGGCGCAGGCCCAGTTCAAGGATGCGATCGTCGCGGCGATGTCGCGCCCGGCCGAGCGGGTCAAGCCGTGGAGCGAGTACCGGCCGATGTTCATCAGCCAGGCGCGCATCGACGGCGGCCGTGCGTTCCTGGCCACGCATCGCGACGAACTGCAGCGGGTGCAGGCGCGCACCGGCGTGCCGGCCGAGGTCATCGTCGCGATCATCGGCGTGGAAACCAGCTACGGCAAGAACGCCGGCTCCTACCGCGTGCTGGATGCGCTGTACACGCTGGCGTTCCGCTATCCGCGCAGCGGCGATCCAGCCAAGCTCGAGCGCGAGGTGCGCCGCGAACTGTTCTTCCGCGATGAGCTCGGCCAACTGTTCGCGCTGGCCCGCGAGGAGAACCTGGACATCACCGGCCTGATCGGCAGCTACGCCGGCGCGATGGGCCTGGGCCAGTTCATGCCGTCCAGCTACCGCCAGTTCGCGGTCGATGGCGACGGCGACGGCAAGCGCAATCTGTTCACCGACTACGACGACGCGTTCTCGTCCATCGCCAACTACTTCGTCAAGAAGGGCGGCTGGGTGCGCGACGGCGTGGTCGCGGTGCCGGCGACGCTGCGCCCGGGCGCCGAGGAATTCAATCCGACCGACTGGACGCCGACCTACACCCTGGCCGACCTGGCCGCGCGCGGCTACACGCCGACCGCGCCGGTGCCGGCAGCCGCTGGCGGCGCCACGCCGATCACGCTCGACGGCAGCGCCGGCAAGCAGTACTGGCTCGGCTTCCAGAACTACTACGCGATCACCCGCTACAACAATTCCAAGATGTACGCGATGGCCGTCTACCAACTGTCCCAGGCCATCGCCGGCAAGGAGTTACCCCCGGCATGAACCCGAACGCGCTGCTCCGGATCGCTCCCGTCGTCGCTGTGCTGGCGCTGGCCGCCTGCAGCAGCGCCCCGAAGAAGACCGCCGGCGGCGCCGGGCCCGGCATCCGGGTCGAGGGCAAGGGGCCGGCGCACGTCGCCACCGGTTGTCCGTCGACCTCGCCCTACGCGCCGGCCAAGGAAGATCCGTCCAAGCGCGGCAACTACACCGCCGGCGGCCTGTATGCGCCCGGCGTGCGCGACAGCACCCCGGACTACGTGCCCAACGTCGCCTGCATTCCCGAGCCGCTGGTCACCGACGAACCGCGCTCGGCGATCGGCAACCGCTCCCCGTACATGGTGCTGGGCCGCGAGTACGTGGTCATCGACGATCCGCACAGCTACGTCGAGCGCGGCACCGCCTCGTACTACGGCAGCAAGTTCCATGGCCGGCTGACCTCCAACCGCGAGGTCTACGACATGTACGCGTTCACCGCCGCGCACAAGACCCTGCCGCTGCCCAGCTTCGCCCTGGTCACCAACCTGGACAACGGCGAGTCGGTGGTGGTGCGGATCAACGACCGCGGCCCGTTCCACGACGATCGGCTGATCGATCTGAGCTACGCGGCGGCGGTCAAGCTCGGCATCACCGGCAAGGGCACCGGCCGCGTGGAAGTGCGCGGACTCACTCCGGCCGACAACGGCGACCTGCTGGCGCGGCGCGGCACCGGCCGGCGCCCTGCGACGCTGCTGGCCAGCGCGTCCACCGCCACCGCCACACGCGATCCCGCGGCGGTGCGGCGCGCGGCGGACATGGACAATCTGGTCAAGACCTTGCCGGCGACGTCGGTCGGATCGGCCGGCGGCAGCGTGGCCGCCGCCGCGACCGTGCCGGCGCGCGCCGTGCCGGTGGCGGCGGTCGTTGCGCCTACCGCCGCCGCGGCGACCGCCACGGCCGCGGCGCTGCCGGAAGGCGAGCGTTGGCGCTATCGCGTGCAGGACGCGCCGGGCCGGGTCGGCGATGCCGATCGTTTCGACGCCTGGATGAAGTCGCGCGGTGTGCGCGTGGCCACCGGCAAGCCGGCCACGCCCGCGCCCAGCGTGGCCGCGGCGAACACCCCGGTGCGCGGATCCCGCGGCACCGCGACGGCCAAGCCCACTGCCGCGCCTACTGCCGCCGTGGCCGCCCCGACCGTCGCAGTGGCGACGCCGGCAGCGCCTCCCGCACCGGTCGCCAGCGCCGCCGCGCCGCGCGAGGACGACAGCGCGCGCGGGCCGCTCGGCATCCTGCTGCAGGTGGCCAGCTTCGCCAGCCGCGAGAACGCCAACCGCGCGCTGTCGCAGTTGGCCTCGGCCGGCATCGTCGGCGCCAGCATCAGCGACATCGTCTCCGGTGGCCGCACCCTGTGGCGGCTGCGGGTGGCGGCCGAGGACCATGGGCGCGCCGCCGAGCTGGCCACGCGCATCGCCGGCCTCGGCTTCGGCCGGCCGCAGATCGTCAAGGATTGAGGCGGCGTGCCCGCCACGGCGGGCGGTCGGCGCGCCGATGGCTTAACGCCGGTTCGCGCGCGTGCCCGCGCCGCGCCTGCCCGGGCGCCGGCTCGGCCTACAATGTCGCGTTTTCCATCGGCCTTCGGGCCCGCCAGGAGTCGTTTTAGATGAAATTCCGCTTCGCCGTCGCTGCCGTGGCCACGTTCGCCGTCGGCCTGGTTTCCGCGCAGACGCCCGGCCCGGTTCCCGCGCCGCCGGCCGCCGCTGCCGCCGCTCCGGCCACCGTGGCGATCCCGCCCGCGCCCAAGCCGGCCGTCTCCAAGTCCTGGGTGCTGATGGATTACGCCACCGGCCAGGTGCTGGCCGGCGAGAACGAACACGAACGCGTGGCCCCGGCCAGCATCACCAAGGTGATGACCTCGTACGTGATCGCGGCCGAATTGAAGCTGGGCAAGATCACCCGCGACGACCAGGTCATGCTCAGCGAGCGCGCTTGGCGCGAGGGCGGCGCCGGCACCGACGGCAGCTACAGCGGCTTCCCGGTCAACAAGACCGCGCGCCTGGAAGACATGGAAAAGGGCATGGCGATCCAGTCCGGCAACGACGCGGCGATCGCGCTGGCCGAACATACCGCCGGCAGCGAGGAAGCCTTCGCGTCGCTGATGAACGAGTACGCGAAGAAGATCGGCATGACCGGCTCGCACTTCGTCAACGCCCACGGCCTGTCGGCCGAAGGCCACTACACCACCGCCTACGATCTGGCGCTGCTGGGCCGGGCGATGGTGCGCGACTATCCGGAAACCTACGCGTACAACAAGATCAAGGAATTCCGCGTCGGCGACATCACCCAGCCGAACCGCAACCTGCTGCTGTGGCGCGACCCGAGCGTGGACGGCATCAAGACCGGCCACACCTCCGAGGCCGGCTACTGCCTGCTCAGCTCGGCCAAGCGCGGCGACCAGCGCCTGATCGCGGTGGTGATGGGCGACAGCTCCGAGAAGCAGCGTGCCGAGGACAGCCTGGCGCTGCTGAACTGGGGCTTTCGCTTCTTCGAGACCCACAGCCTGTACGAGCCGGGCAAGCAGGTCGCGCAGCAGCGCGTGTGGAAGGGCACCGAGAAGCAGGTGCTGCTGGGCGTGGCGCAGCCGCTGCTGGTCAGCGTGCCGCGTGGCCGCTACAACGAACTGAAGCCGGCGATCGAAGTGCCCAAGACCCTCGAGGCGCCGATCAAGCAGGGCCAGCAGATCGGCATGGTCAAGGTGAGCCTGGACGGCAAGGTGGTGGCGCAGGCCCCGCTGGTGGCGCTCAAGGCGGTCGACGAGGCCGGTTTCTTCAAGCGCCTGTGGGACAGCTTCTGGATGTGGTGGGAATCCGAATGATTTGTTTGAAAAAAGCCGGCTGACGCCGGCTTTTTTCTTGGGAATGGGGAATCGGGAATGGGTAACGCGGTTGTCCCGCGACCTGGAGGATTGGTTGGCGGATGGGAAGCCCGCTTTTGCCATTCCCCATTCCCCACTCCCCATTCCCAGCCTCACAGCCTCACAGCCTCAAAGCTTCCGACTCACCGTAAAGCTCCCGAACACCGGCGTCTGCCGCTGCAGGTCGAACTCGCGGGTGCGCCAGTAGCGGGCGAGGGCGAACTTCCATTTGCCGCGCATCACCGCCAGGCCGATGCCGGCGTCGCCGACGAAGGGGCGCTTCTTCACGCTGTGGCTGTCGCGGAAGGTGTTGCCGTCCAGGGTGATGTCGCGCAAGACCCAGCGTCCATCGCTGGTCACGAACAGATGCGCCGACCAGCCGCTGCCGACGCTGTCGGCCGGCGGGGCGACGTTCTCGCCGGCGGGACGCAGCGGCGAACTACCGAAATCGTCCGGCAGCTTCCAGCCCAGGCGCAGTTCCATGCCGGCATTGGCGTGGGTGTCCAGCGTACCCAGCGCGCCGCCCCAGTGGCTGATCGCGTCCCACCCCCAGCCGTCGCGGCTGCCGTCGCCGGACCAGCGGCGCAGGCGTTCGTGCAGCACGCGGAACACCGGTTCGTCGTGCAACTGGTTGTCCCAGCCCTGGAACTTGGCGTCGCCGAGCAGGGCGTGCACCGCATCCTGCACCTGCTTGCCCTGCGCCGACGGGCCGATCAGGCCCAGGGTGAGTTGGGTGGTACGCAGGCGGTCGTCGTTGCGCGCGTTGTAGCCGATGTTCATCAGCAACAGGCCGGCGTAGGGGCGGTCGTCCTCGATCAGGTCGCGGCGGGTCTTGTCGGTGGGGGTGAACAGCGCTTGCCCGACCGCGAAGGTCATGTTGCGCTGGGTGAAGTCGCTGTTCGGCTGCAGCCAGGTCAGACCACGGTTCGCCGCCCGCGCCAGCCGCGGCAGGCAGGGGTCGTCGGTGTAGTCGCGCAGGTTCGGCGAGACGATGATCAGGCCGAACCCATTGGTATAGCCCTGGTCCTGGCCGGCGCCGCCGAACAGGTCGTTATCGACGCGGACGTTGACCGTGGGCGCGGTCGCTTCCAGGGTGTCGTGTGGGCATTGCGTGGTGGCGGCGACCGGGGCCGAGGCGAAGGCCAGGGCGATGGCCAGCGGGACAAGCGGGCGGGGCGACGGCATGGGCGGCGTCTCTGGTCGGAAAAGGCGTGAGCGGCGATGTCCGCCTGCAGGCAGTCGATGCCGGCGACATCCCGGACCATGAACGCAGCCCGTGCAGTGAAGGATAGGCAAAAGTGCCGTATCGGACAAATTCGTCCGTTTGGGTTTGTCTGTCCCATTCGCCCTCTTGTCGCGTGAAGGCGATGGTGCGCAATGACCCGTGCAGGTAGTCGCATGCCGAGGCAGCGTGGCCGCGCCAGACCGGTGCCTGGCATGCGGCCGGCAGGCCCGGGTTGCTGTCGTCCACCTCGGCCCGGCCTTGGGTTTGCCCGGCGCCGGCCCGATAATGCGGACATGGACATCACTTCCGATAACCCCGATCACGGTTTCCAGTTCCCCGGCGTGTTCGAACTCAGCGCCATGGGCACCGCCAACACCGGCCTGGAGGCCGAACTGCCGCGCCTGCTCGCCGCGGCCGGCGTGGAGGTGATGGAGGAGCGCGTCAGCTGGAAGCATTCGTCCAACGGCAAGTACGTGTCGGTGCGCATCGCCTTCCGTGCCGTGGACCGCGCCCAGTACGACGCCGCGCATCAGGCGCTGCGCGAACACCCGGAAGTGAAGTGGACGCTGTAGCCGGGGACGCGCCAGTGGCGCCGGCACTGAGGCTGCCGCCGTGCGGCGTCCGCCAGCTCGGCCGCCAGCCCTACGAGCCGGTGTGGCGGGCGATGCAGCGCTTCACCGACGCGCGCGACGAGGCCACCCCCGACGAACTGTGGGTGGTCGAACACGAGCCGGTGTTCACCCTCGGCCAGGCCGGCAAGCCGGAACACGTGCTGGCACCGGGCGACATCTCGGTGCTGCAGGTCGATCGCGGCGGCCAGGTCACCTATCACGGCCCCGGCCAGCTGGTGGTGTACCCGCTGCTGGATCTGCGCCGGCTGCACATCGGCGTGCGCGACTACGTGTGCCGGATCGAGCAGGCGATCATCGACACCCTCGACGAATGGAACATCCTCGGCGAACGCCGCGACGGCGCGCCGGGCGTCTACGTCGGCGGCGCCAAGGTCGCCGCGCTCGGCATCCGCGTGCGCCGCGGCTGCACCTTCCACGGCCTGTCGTTCAACGTGGCGATGGACCTGGAGCCGTTCCACCGGATCAATCCCTGCGGCTACCAGGGCCTGCAGGTGACCGCGGTGCTAGACTTGGGCGGTCCCTCCGGCATGCAGGCGGTCACTCCGGTCCTGCTGGCCCAACTGGCGCGCCAGTTCGGGCTGACCCTGCAGCCGCTCGACGCCTTGCCCGATCTTTCGCTCACGCACGCGGCCTGACCGCCTGCCCGCCGACCACGCCATGACCCAGCCCAGCGCACGCTCCATTCCCTTGCAGGTCCTTTCCGGCGACAGCGCGCCCGCGCCGCTGCAGACCGGCGTCAAGCAGTTGGGCGGCGACAAGATCGCGCGCTCGCCGGTGCAGTTCGCCGACGCGCCGGTGCTGCGCAAACCGTCGTGGATCCGCGTGCGCATTCCCTCCGGCAATGCGGTGCAGAACCTCAAGGCCAAGCTGCGCGAGAACCGCCTGGTCACCGTCTGCGAAGAGGCCAGCTGCCCGAACATCCACGAATGCTTCGGCCACGGCACCGCCACCTTCATGATCCTCGGCGAGGTCTGCACCCGCCGCTGTTCGTTCTGCGATGTCGCGCACGGCCGGCCCAAGCCGCCGGACGCCGGCGAGCCGGCCAGCCTGGCGCAGACCGTGGCCGACATGGGCCTGAAGTACGTGGTGGTGACCAGCGTCGACCGCGACGACCTGCGCGATGGCGGTGCCCAGCATTTCGCCGACTGCATCGGTGCGATCCGCGTCGCCGCGCCGACCACCCGCATCGAGATCCTGACCCCGGACTTCCGCGGCAAGGGCCGCATGGACCGCGCGCTGGAGATCCTGGCGACCAATCCGCCGGACGTGTTCAACCACAACATCGAGACCGTGCCGGACCTGTACCCGAACGTGCGTCCCGGCGCCGACTACCAGTGGTCGCTGACCCTGCTGAAGAAGTTCAAGGCGCAGCATCCGACCATCGCCACCAAGTCCGGCATCATGCTCGGCCTGGGCGAGACCCTGGAGCAGGTGCAGGCGACCCTGCGCGACCTGCGCGCGCACGACGTGGACATGGTCACCATCGGCCAGTACCTGCAGCCGACCGCCCATCACCACCCGGTGATGCGCTACTGGACGCCGGACGAATACAAGGCGCTGGAGGAGTACGGCAACGCGCTGGGCTTCAGCCACGTCGCCTCCGGGCCGATGGTGCGTTCGTCCTATCACGCCGATCGCCAGGCGGCCGGCGCCGGCGTCGCCGCCTGATCGTCCTGCGCGCGCATTGCGCATGGCCGCGGCGACGACGCACGTTCGTCGCCGCAAAGCGACCGTCCGCGCGGCTCGCACCGGCAGCGTTCACATTTCTGCGCAAGCCGGCAGCTAGTCTGCTTCATGAACAGGTGACACGGCCTGCAACTTGCGTCACTGTCGTGTTGTCTCACGCGATGTGCTGCCCCCCTGACGGCCTGGTGCCGAGAGTCCCCAGATGAAATTCAAAGCTTCCGCCTTCCTGCTGGCGTTTGCGCTGACCGCACCGCTGGCGCTGTTCGCCCGTACCGACGCGCCTGCCCTGCCGGCCGCTGCCACCGCCGACCAGGCCACCACCGCCAAGCTGGTGTACGGCCTGCTCTCCGACAGCCGCTACGCCTACCGGCCGCGCGCCCTCGACGAGGCGACCTCGAAGGAGGTCTTCAAGAAGTATCTGGAGACCCTGGACGGCAGCAAGCAGTTCTTCACCCAGGCCGACGTCGACAAGTTCGCCAGCTTCCAGAACAACCTTAGCGCCAACATCGCCTCCGGCCAACTGGAACCGGCGTTCCAGATCTTCGCCGTGTACCGGCAGCGGGTGGACGAGCGCATCGCCTACGCGCGCAAGCTGCTCAAGCAGGACTTCAACTTCGACGGCGACGAGAAGTTCGAGTACGACCGCAAGAATGCGCCGTGGGCCAAGGACGACCAGGAACTGGATGCGCTGTGGCGCAAGTCGGTGATGAACGACTGGCTGCGGCTCAAGCTCGCCGGCAAGAAGCCGGAGGACATCCGCAAGACCCTGGACAAGCGCTACGCCAACCTCGATGACTCGGTGAAGGAACTGAAGAGCGAGGACGTGTTCCAGTTCTTCATGAACGCCTACACCAACACGGTCGATCCGCACACCGACTACTTCACCCCGCGCACCGCCGAGAACTTCAACCAGCAGATGTCGCTGTCGCTGGAAGGCATCGGCGCGCAGCTGCAGAAGCAGGACGACCTGGTGGTGATCCGCGAGGTGATCCCGGGCGGTCCCGCCGCGCTGGACGGCACGCTCAAGCCGGGCGACCGCATCGTCGGCGTCGGCCAGGGCAAGAGCGGTCCGGTCGAGGACGTGATCGGCTGGCGCATCGACGACGTGGTCGCCAAGATCCGCGGCGACAAGGACACCCAGGTGCGCCTGGAGTACGTCCCGGCCGAGGCCGGTGTGGACGGCAAGCATCGCCAGGTGCTGCTGACCCGGCAGAAGGTGCGCCTGGCCGAACAGGCCGCCAAGGGCGAGACCATCGAGCTGCCGGCCAAGGACGGCGAGCCGGCGCGGCGCATCGGCGTGATCAAGCTGCCGGCGTTCTATCAGGATTTCGAAGGCCGCCGCCGCAACGCCAAGGACTATGCCTCGGCGACCCGCGACGTGGCCAAGCTGCTGGCCGGGTTCAAGACCGACAAGGTCGATGGCGTGGTGCTGGACCTGCGCAACAACGGCGGCGGTTCGCTGGACGAGGCGATCGAGCTGACCGGCCTGTTCATCGAGCAGGGCCCGGTGGTGCAGGTGCGCGAATCCGGCGGCCGCGTCACCGTCAACAGCGACCAGAACCCGGCCGTGGCCTGGGACGGCCCGCTGGCGGTGCTGATCAACCGCGGTTCGGCCTCGGCCTCGGAGATCTTCGCCGGCGCCATCCAGGACTACGGCCGCGGCCTGATCATCGGCGAGACCAGCTTCGGCAAGGGCACGGTGCAGAACATCGTCGACCTGGACCGCTGGCCGGCCAACGAGACCGACCGCTTCGGCCAGGTCAAGCTGACCATCGCCCAGTTCTTCCGCGTCAGCGGCAGCAGCACCCAGCACAAGGGCGTGGTGCCGGACATCGCCTTCCCGGCCAGCGTCGATGCCACCGAGTTCGGCGAAAGCACCTACGACAACGCGCTGCCGTGGAGCCGCATCGCCGCGGTGCCGCACACCCAGTACGGCAATTTCGCGCCGCTGCTGCCCAAGCTGGAGGCGCTGCACACCACGCGCATCGCCAACGACAAGGAATTCCAGTGGTGGGAAGAGGACGTGCGCCAGTTCCGCACCGAGGCGGCGAAGAAGTACGTGGTGCTCAACGAGGCCGAGCGCCGCGCCGAGCGTGAGAAGCAGGACGCGCAGCGTAAGCAGCGCCAGGAGATCCGCAAGCAGCTCGGCCTGCCGCTGGATCCGCTGGCCGACGACAGCAGCGACGACGGCCTGACCGGCAACGAGCGCGACATCGTCAAGGACGCCGCGCGCGAGAAGCTGGTCGACAAGCGCCCGGATCCGCTGCTGCGCGAATCGGCCTCGATCCTGAGCGATGCGGTCAACCTGCTGGAGAAGGACCGCCCGCTGTCGGTGCAGGTGCTGCCGCAGTCCACCGGCCCGGGGCGCTGGGCCGACTGAGCCGCGCTCTAGCGTCGCAAAAGCCAACGCGCCATCGCTCAGCGGTGGCGCGTTTTTTTTTGTGGGAGCGGCGTCAGGCCATCTCTCGCAATCTGTTCCGCCACGCGCAAGCGGATTCTGCTTGCCCGGTAGGAGGGTAATTTCGCGATCAGGTTGCTCCCACATCCCGCGTCGTCGCGACGACGCGGCCCTAGGCTGTATCGACATTCATTTCAGCCACATTGGGATAGAGGCCAGATACAGGAAAGCCAAGAAATGAGTTGGCTTGCGATCGAAGCGCGTGGCGATACGGCGGAACTGTTTGAGCTTGGCGAAGCAACGTTCGATGCGATTGCGTAACCGGTAGCGTGCTTTGTCGTAGCGGCGCGGCCGCTGGCAACTGCGTGGAGGGATCACCGCCTTGGCGCCTCGTGACCTGATCAACGCCACCAGTTCCCGACTGTCATAACCCTTGTCGGCTAGCACATATTTCGGCTTGAACCCGGCCAACAAGGCGCGCGCTTGCGTGATGTCGTTACGCTGCCCACCTGTCAGCACGACCCGCACCGGCCGGCCCTGGCTGTCCACGGCCAAGTGGATCTTTGTGCTCAGGCCTCCTCGGGAGCGCCCCAGAGCCGAGTCCGAAGCCCCCCTTTTCCGGTCGCCGCTTGTGCATGCGCCCGGACGATGCTGCTATCGATCATCAGGTACTCGTTGTCTCGAGCCCGAGTCAGGCTCTGGAAAATCCGCTCCCAGACGCCCTTGGCGGCCCAACGGGTAAAGCGTTTGTGCACGCTTTTGTAGGCCCCGTAGCGCGGCGGCAGATCACTCCAGCGTGCGCCGGAGCGCAACACCCACAGCACGCCATTGACGAAAGTCCGGTTGTCCGCTGCTGTGCGGCCCGGGTCACTGGCTTTGCCTGGAAGCAAGTCTTCGATCCGCTCCCATTGGCTCTGGGTCAATTCATAGCGGCTGGGCCGCGACGTGATGGTCTTCGACATCCCCAAAAAATACCGCTGAATGTCGATACAGCCTAGGGCGTGTCATCAATTCCCGAGTATGCCGCGTTGGGTCTGGCAGGCGCGCGGCCGGCGTTGCGTGGCGCAGCGCCTGACTGGCCGTCAGGTCAAGCCGCGCGGCGCCGGCCGCGCGCCTGCCAGGCCCAATCCGAAGGGCCGCGATTGCGCGCGCCCATGGCCGCGTCATCGCTCGGGCGTGGACGGACGTCCACTTCCTCGCTCTTCCTTGCCACAGGCGCGCGCAATTGCGGCGCGGCATGCTCGGGGATTGATGACACGCCCTAGCCCAGCGCCTGCCACACCTGGTGCAGGCCCAGTGCCAGCAAGGTCAGGAGGAACACGCGGCGGAACGCGCTGGCGGAGATGCGTTGGCGCAGCCGCGTGCCCAGCCACATGCCCACGGCAGTGGGCAGCAGCGCCAGCAACGACGGACCCAGCGCCTGGGTGGGGAATGCCCCGTGCGCGACGAGGGCTGCGGCCAGCGCAAGCGTGGCCGCGGCGAAGCAACTGCCGAGCGCGCGCATCAGCGCCTCCCGCGGCAGATCCAGCGCCACCAGATAGGGCAGCACCGGCAACACGAACACACCGGTGGCGCCGGTCAGCAATCCGGTCGCCAGGCCCACGGGTGGCCCAGCCCAGCGCGCCTGCGAGGGCGACAGGCGTGCCTGCCACTGACTCAGCCCAAGCAGGGCATACAGCGCCAACAACGCGCCCAGACCGGCGCGCGTCAGCCGCGGGTCCGCGTCGGCGAGGACGCCGGCGCTGCCCCAGGTGCCGGCGACGATGCACGCCAGCAGCGGCCACAGTCGCCGCAGCAGCGCGCCGGTGCCTGCGCCCCAGGCTTGTTGCAGGTTGGTCAGTAGCGACGGTAGCGCCAGCAGCGCCGCGGCCTCGGTCGGCGTCAGCCAGAGTCCCAGCAGGCCCATCGCCACCGTCGGCAGGCCCATGCCGGCCACGCCCTTGACGCCGCCGGCGAGCAGGAAGACCAGGGCGATCGGCAGCATGTGCGATGCGAGGGTGTCCATGGCATCCAGCATCGGCGCGCCGCGGCAGCCGGACAATGCGCGAATGCTTCAGGCAGACTTCGGCAACGACGAAGGCGGGAGCATCGATGCACCTGGATTTCACCGATCTGCGGCTGTTCCTGGCGGTGGCCGAGGCCGGCAGCATCACCGCCGGTGCCGATCGCGCGGCATTGTCGCTGGCCGCGGCCAGTGCACGCATCCGCGCGTTGGAGACGCAGCTTGGCGTCGCGCTGTTCGCGCGCGGCCCGCGCGGCGTCGGCCTCACCGCGGCCGGCACCGCGCTGCTGCGGCACGCGCGGCAGTTGCTGCGGCAGGCCGAGGCGATGCGCAGCGAACTGGGCGAGTATGCCGGCGGCCACCCGACCAGCGTGCGCCTGCTGGCCAATACCGCGGCGCTGTCGGAATGGTTACCGGAACTGCTGGCCGAGTTCCTGGTGGCGCACCCGCGCATCGATCTGGCGCTGCGCGAGCAGGGCAGCGTCGCCGCGGCCGATGCGCTGCGCGAGCAACGCGCCGACCTGGCGGTGATCGCCGATCACGCCGATCTGCAGGGCCTGCAAGCGTGCCCGTTTCGGCAGGATCGGCTGGTGCTGGTGGCCGCGGCCACGCATCCGCTGGCGCAGGCGCCGCAGTTGCGGTTCTCGGAGGTATGGCAGGCGCAGTTGCTCGGCCTGGCCGAGGACAGCGCACTGCAGCAGCATCTGCGGATCCATGCCACGCGTGCCGGTGGCCAGTTGCGCATCCGCGCGCAGGTGCACGGCATCGAACCGCTGTGCCGCATGCTGGCGCGCGGCGCCGGCGTGGCGATCCTGCCGCAGGCGGCGCTGGAGCGGGTCAGCGTGCGCGCGCAGTTGGTCGCGGTACCGCTGCAGGAGCCGTGGGCGCTGCGCCAGTTGTCGATCGTCTGGCGACCGACACCGGTGCCGTCGCCGCCAGTGCAGCAGGTCCTGGATTGGCTGTGTGCACATGCGGCGCCGGCGGCCTGAGGATCCGTCGGCTGGCGCACGACTGACGCCTCTGACGATGCGCTTGCGCAATGGTGCAGCGAGGCAGCGTTAACTGGCGGGCGCGGGCCTTGTTACGCTGTTCGGGATCGCTTGCGACGGCTGTTCCCCGGTGACGCGTGTCGCGGCTGAAGTTGCTCCTGCGGACGCACGGCCCTCTGTCAGCGCAGTTGCTTGCTGTGGGAGGGACTTCAGTCCCGACTGCTACCGGAGCCGGATGCTTTTCGGTGCGAGATTGCGACGGAAGAACTGAGCGGATCGCGCGCTTCTGCGTTGGCCCTGCCGGAGGTGTTGCCTGTCTTGCAGCGCTCGATGTGGCCTTGGTCAGCCACGCCAAGGCCTTTGGCGTCATGCGCGTCGCGGCTGATACCGAACAGATAGGAACCGCTCCCGTTCGCGGGCCTGCGGTCCATACCGCAGGCCCGCGCGCCTCACTGCGGCCAGGCGAACGTGGCGATCACCGGGAAATGGTCGGACGGCCAGTGACCCTGCGGCCGCGCGTCGAGCGTGGCGTAGTCGGTGGCCTTCAACCCGCGCGAGAGGATCCAGTCGATGCGCCGGTCGGGATGGCCGGTGAAATCGTGGAAGGTCGCTTCCGGGCCCTGCGGTTGCGCCACCTGCGTGCGCGCATCGGCCAGGCTGGCGGTGAGGGTGCGGTAGGTCGGCGAGTCCGGCACCGTGTTGAAGTCGCCGGTCAGCACCACCGGCACGTCCGCCGGCAGCGCCTTCAGCCGCGACACGATCAGCGCCGCGCCCTTGGCGCGCGCCGCTTCGTCCTCGTCGCGATAGGGCAGATGGGTGTCGAACAGGTAGAAGCGGCGGCCATCGCCGATGCGCTCGAACAGGCCCCAGTTGACCATGCGCGGCAGCGGATGGCCCCAGCTGATGCTGCCCATCACCTCCGGCGTGTCCGACAGCCAGAAGTGTCCCGAGTCCACCAGCTTCAGCGCGTGGCTGTCGTAGAACACGCCCATGCGTTCGCCGTCGTCCTTGCCGTCGCGGCTGGGGCCGAACCAGCGGTACTCCGGCAACTGCGCGGCCAGGTAGTCGGCCTGGCGTTGGACCAGTTCCTGGGTGCCGAACACATCCGGGTGCTGCGCGCGGATCAGCGCGGCCATCGCGCTGCGGCGCACGTCCCAGCGCTTGTCGCCGTCGGTATCGACCGGCACGCGGACGTTGAAGCTCATCACCTTGAGCGGGGCCGGCGCGGCGGGCGTTGCGGGCGTGCGCGCCTGCGCTGGCGCGATGCACGCGCTCAGCACCAGCAGCAGAGGAAGCGCGAGCTTGCGCGCGGACGACAGCGACAGCGACATGGCAGATCTCGACAGGAGCGGAGCACGCGATGGTGGCACGGCGGTGGTGTCGGTGACCACCGCGTGGCGCGCCTGCCGCGAGGTGCTCAGTTGAACGCCGACAGCGCCTGGGTCAGTTTCCCGTTGTTGTCGACCGCGCCCATCGTGTAGCCCTGCCAGCCCGGATACGCGTCGGGTTCCCAATAGAACACGCCCAGGCCGCGGCTGCCGAGTGCGCGGGTCTTGCTCAGCAGATCGGCCAACATCGCGCGGGTGGTCGCGGCCTGCTGCCAGTCCATGCCGACCTCGCTGACGATCACGTCCGACCCGTAGCGCGCCACCATGTCCTGCATGTTGCTGGCGATCTGGGTGTTGGCGCTCTGCCAGGCATTGGGGGACGGGTAGTGCGACATGCCGATCACGTCCCACTTGCCGCCGGCCGACTTGAGGCTGTCGAAGAACCAGCGGAAGGTCGCGTTGTCGTGGCCGTTGGCCAGGTGCACGATCACCTTGGCGTTGGGATAGACCAACTTGCTGGCGTTGTAGCCGCTGTTGATCAGTTGCGCGAGGTTGCCGAAGTTGGGCGTCTTGCCGTCCGGCCACAGCATGCCGCTGTTGATCTCGTTGCCCACCTGCACCCAGCTCACGTCGATGCCGTTGGACTTGAGATAGGACAGGATGCCGCTGGTGTGCGCATACACGTCCTTCACCAGGGTCGCGAAGTCGTGGTTGTTCCAAGCCGCCGGCTTGGTCTGCTTGCCGGGATCGGCCCAGCTGTCGCTGTAGTGGAAGTCGATCATGATGCGCATGCCCTGCGCCTTCGCGCGCTTGGCCATGTTCAACGTGTCGGCACCGTCGTTCCAGCCGCCCTGCGGATTGACCCACACGCGCAGCCGGATCGCGTTGACCCCGGTGCCCTTGAGCAGCGCGAAGAAATCGGTGGTGGCGCCGGAGGCGTTGCGGAATACGCGACCGCTGCTCTCCTGCTGATCGATCCAACTGACATCGGCACCCTTGGCGAAGGTCTGCGCCATGGCCGGCGCACACAGACAGGCGAGCAACAACACCAGCAGCCAGGCGGACACGCGCTTGCTCGATCGGTTCATGCGATTCTCGCGATGATGGGAGGAGGGAAGGGGGGCGTCATGCGGCCCCGAGGAGTGGGCGCAGCGACGTGCCGGGCCGTCCCCCCGCGGCCGCGGCGCGCACGAGGCTAGCGCGATCGTCACGGCGACGCGCGCTGCACTGCAGCGGTGCTGTCGCGACGTCCGCAAGCGCTGTCTGGATGGCCGATGAATCTGCGCGGTACGTCACTTGACGCGATGCGGCATCGGCGTAGCATTCCGCTCACGCCAAGGGACAGACCCGCGGCGATCCACCCAACCGTGAGGGATGCTCATGGAGTTCGACTATCTGGTGTTCATCGGGCGCTTCGAGCCCTTCCACAACGGCCACGCCGCCGTTGCCCGCCACGCCCTCGCACGTGGTCAGAAACTCATCTTCCTGATCGGCTCGGCCGAGACCCCTCGTACCATCCGCAATCCCTGGACCGTTGCTGAGCGCAGCGTGATGATCCAGGCCGCGCTGGAAGGCGCCGGCGAGCGCTTGATCCTGCGGCCGTTGCGCGACCATCTGTACAACGAAAGCCAGTGGATCGCCGCGGTGCAGTCCACGGTGGCCGAGGCGGTGCGCAGCGACGGCGGCAGCGCCGAGGCGCGGATCGGCCTGATCGGCATGGACAAGGACGCCAGCAGCTATTACCTGCGCGAATTCCCGCAGTGGCCGCTGGTCGACGTGCAGCACACCGAGACGCTGTCGGCGACCGAGCTGCGCCGTTACCTGTTCGAGGCCGGCAGCATCGATTTCCACGGCGCGCTGCTGATGCTGCGCGGCAACGTGCCGACGCCGGTGTTCGACATGCTCGAGGCGTTCCGCAAGAACTCGCCCTCGTATGCCGAACTGCTCGCCGAGTACCAGTTCATCGAGCAGTACCGCGCCGCCTGGAAGGAGGCGCCGTATCCGCCGACCTTCGTCACCGCCGATGCGGTAGTGGTGCATTCCGGGCACGTGCTGCTGGTGCGCCGCCGCGCGGCGCCGGGCAAGGGCCTGTGGGCGCTGCCCGGCGGCTTCGTCGGCCAGCACGAGAGCATCCTCGACGCCTGCCTGCGCGAACTGCGCGAGGAGACCCGGCTGAAGATTCCGGTGCCGGTGCTCAAGGGCTCGCTGAAGAACCGCCACGTGTTCGACCACCCCGAGCGCAGCCTGCGCGGGCGCACCATCACCCACGCCTTCCACTTCGAGTTCGTGTTCGGCGAACTGCCCGAGGTGCGCGGCGGCGACGACGCCGACAAGGCGCGCTGGGTGCCGGTCAGCGAAGTGCTGGGCATGGGTCCGAAACTGTTCGAAGACCATCTGCACCTGCTCGAATTCTTCCTCGGCCGCGGCTGACGCGGCCTTCCCGGCCGGCGGACAGACCGCCGGCTTTCCCAGACGCGAAGGAGCTTCCGTCATGCAATGCCTGAACAACCTGCTGCTCAACACCGACAGCTACAAGGCCAGCCACTGGCTGCAGTACCCGCCCGGCACCGACGCCACGTTCTTCTACGTGGAATCGCGCGGCGGCGTCTACGACCGCACCGTGTTCTTCGGTCTGCAGTCGATCCTCAAGGAGGCGCTGGGCCGCCCCGTCACCCATGCCGACATCGACGAGGCGCGCGACCTGTTCGCCGCGCACGGCGAGCCGTTCAACGAAGCGGGCTGGCGCGACATCGTCGACCGCCTCGGCGGCCAGTTGCCGATCCGCATCCGCGCCGTGCCCGAGGGCAGTGTGGTGCCGACCCACAATGCGCTGATGACCATCGAGTCCACCGACGCGCAGGCCTACTGGGTGCCTTCGTACCTGGAGACGCTGCTGCTGCGCATCTGGTATCCGGTGACCGTGGCCACGGTGAGCTGGCACGCCAAGCAGACCCTGCGCCAGTTCCTGGAGCGCACCAGCGACGATCCGGACGGGCAGTTGCCGTTCAAGCTGCACGACTTCGGCGCGCGCGGTGTGTCCAGCCTGGAATCGGCGGCGATCGGCGGCGCGGCGCACCTGGTCAACTTCCTCGGCACCGACACCGTGTCCGGGCTGTTGCTGGCGCGCGCGCACTACCACGAGCCGATGGCCGGCTATTCGATCCCCGCCGCCGAGCACAGCACCATCACCAGTTGGGGCCGCGAGCGCGAGGTCGATGCGTACCGCAACATGCTCAAGCAGTTCGGCAAGCCCGGCGGCGTGGTCGCGGTGGTGTCGGACAGCTACGACATCTTCCACGCGATCCGCGAGCACTGGGGCACCACGCTGCGCGAGGAGGTGATCGCCTCCGGCGCTACCGTGGTGATCCGCCCGGACTCCGGCGATCCGGTGGCGGTGGTGCACCAGTGCCTGGAACTGCTCGACGAGGCCTTCGGCCATAGCGTCAACGGCAAGGGCTACAAGGTGCTCAACCACGTGCGGGTGATCCAGGGCGACGGGGTCAACCCGACCAGCATCCGCGCGATCCTGGAGCGCATCACCAGTGCCGGCTACGCCGCCGACAATCTGGCCTTCGGCATGGGCGGCGCGTTGCTGCAACGGCTCGACCGCGATACCCAGAAGTTCGCGTTGAAGTGCTCGGCCGCGCGCGTCGATGGCCGCTGGATCGACGTGTACAAGGATCCGGTCACCGACAAGGGCAAGCTCAGCAAGCGCGGGCGCATGCGCCTGCTGCGGCACCGCGAGTACGGCAGCTACCGCACCGGGCCGGTGGCGGCCGATGCCGTCTCTGCCGAGGCGGTGGCCGGTCCGGCCGGCTACGACGATGCGATGGTCACCGTGTGGGAGAACGGCCGCCTGCTGCACGACTGGACCTTCGCCGAGGTGCGCGAGCGCGCGAACGCGGCGCGCCTGTAGGAGGCGGTCATGCATGCGTCCCAGTCGAGTCAGCCGCCGTTGAGCGGCGGCTCGCCGCTGTTCGCCGCGCTGCGCGCCAGCACCCCGCACCTGGAATGGCGGGTGCCGGCCGTTGCCGATGCGTCGCGCTGGCGCCAGCAGCGCATCGGCGCACGCGACTACCGCGTCGCGCAGCCGGTGACCTTCACCCCTTACGCGTCGGTGCGGCCATGTTCGGCGCGCTGCCGTTTCTGCTCGGAGACCCTGCGGCCGCAGGCCGGCGGCACCGCCGCGGCCAGCCTGCGGCCGCCGCCGGACTACTTCGCGCAACTGCGTCAGGCATTGGCGCAGTTGCGCGGACTGCCGCTGTCGCATTCGCTGTCGGGGCTGGAGATGACCGACGACGAACACTGGTTCGTGGAGTTGCTGCAGACCCTGGGTGCGGCCGAGCGCGAGGGCCTGCTGGTCGAACAGCGGGTGCTGTACAGCAACGGCGCTGGTTTCGCCCGCGGCCACGGCGAGGTCTTGCTGCAGGCGTTGCAGTGCTTCGGTCTGTCGTGGATCGAGCTGTCGCGGCACCATCCGCAGCAGGCGCAGAACGATGCGATCATGCGTTTCCGCCCCGGCGAGGCGATCGCCGATGCGGAGGTGTTCGTCGCCACTGCGCAACGCATCGCCGAAGCGCTGCCGTTGCGCCTGGTGTGCATCCTGCAGCACGGCGGCATCGCCGATGCCGACGGCGTCGCGGCCTACCTGGACTGGGCGCGCGCCTGCGGGGCGCGCACGGTGATCTTCCGCGAATTCTCCCGGCTCGGCGACGGCTACCGCGATGGCGGCACCGCACGCTATCTGACGCAGGCGCGGGTCGCGGTGGAGCAGGTGCTCGGCGCCTGCATGGCCGCGCCGTGGTGGCGCGAATTGCAGCCGCTGCAGATCACCGAGGGCTACTACTTCTGGAACCTGCGCCTGGCCACCGCCGACGGCATGGAGGTGGTGTTCGAGACCTCCGACTACGGGGCGATGCACGCGCGCCACGACAGCGGTGACATCTACAAGCTGGTGTTCTTCGCCGACGGCCGGCTGTGCGCCGGCTGGCAGCCGGACCGCGATCTGCTGTGGCGGGCGTCGCATGGATAGCCGCAGCTGGTGGACGCCGCAGCCGGATCCGCCGCAACATCGGCTGCCGGAGGACCTGCGCCAGCGCGATCCGCTGGGCGCGCGCGACTGCGGCTGGGTCGGGCAGATGCGTCCGTTCGTGCGCCACTTCAGCGCGCCGGGTGAGCGCGTGCTGGATCCGTTCTGCGGCTTCGGCAGCACCTTGCTCGCGGCGGAACTGGAAGGGCGCCACGGCATCGGCCTGGAGATCGACGCGGCGCGCGCGGCGCTGGCGCGCGAACGGCTGCAGCGGCTCGGGCTGCACGCCGAGGTGCTGGACGGCGGCTTGCCGCACTACGCGCCATCCGCGCCGGTGGACCTGTGCCTGACCAACGTGCCGTACTTCGGCTGTGCCTGGCCGGCTGCGGCGGGGCCCGACCAGCTCTACGCCAGTGCCGACTACGCCGCCTACCTGCACGGCCTGCGCGCGGTGTTCCATGGAGTCCGCCGCCACCTGCGCGAGGACGGCTTCTGCATCGCGATGGTGGAGAACGTCCAGCTTGGCGAGGCCACGGTGCCGCAGGCCTGGGACCTGGCGCGGATCCTGGGCAGCCTGTTCGCGCCCTGTCCAGAGCGCGTGTTGTGCTACCCACGCGAGACCGCGCAGCCGCTGGCGCCCGGCGACACCCGCAGCGACCGCAGCCACGAGTACGCGCTGATCTTCCAGCACCGACGCCAGCGCATCGACCTGGCGGGTACGGCGCAGTTGCTGGAGGCGCTGCACGCCGACGGTTTCGTCTTTGCGCTGTACGGCAGCTATCCGCGCTGGCTGGCGGATCCGGCGGCGGCGCCGCGCCTGCCCGGCGACGTCGATCTGTTGCTGCCGCGCGACCCGGGCGGGCTGCTGCGGCTGCTCGACTGGCTGCGCGCGCGTGGCTTCCTGCTTAGCCTGTGGGGCGAGCCGCTGGCGGTGCCGCCGACCCTGGCACTGCTCGACGCCCATCATTACCTGCGCGCCGAACGTCGCGATCGCCACGGCGGCCTGCTGCGCGTGGACCTGGCGCTGGAACCCGCCGCCGCCTGACGCGGTGGCGGCCAGCCTGCCCATCTCGCTAACCGCGGGATGAGCGGCCGCGGTGGCGTCAAGGCCGCGCCCACGCGCTTGCGGCTATCCTTTGCCGCGGTTCCCTCTCTCCGGTCAACGGCCTATGTCCGCTCCCTCCAAGGTTCTCGCCATTCCCGCGCTCGCGCTGATCGCGATCGGCCTGAGCGGCTGTTTCGCGCGCAAGCAGGACGGCCTGGTGAAAGAGACCTTCAATTCCGACAACACCTATTCGCGCAACTACCCGGTGCAGCCGGCGCAGGCCTGCGAATCGGCGCGGCGCGCGCTGCTGAGCCAGGGCTACGTGGTCTCCAAGGCCACCGCCGATGCGGTGGAAGGCACCAAGAACTTCCAGCCCAGCGACGAGTTGCATGAGCAACTGGAACTGCGCGTGTCCTGCGTCGCGCATGGGCAGGACGAATCCTGGGTGTTCGTCAGTGCCTTGCAGGACCGCTATGCGCTGAAGAAGAGCCCGACCTCGGCCAGCGTCGGCGTCGGCGTGCTCGGCTCGGTGTCCCTGCCGATCGGCAGCAGCGACGATTCGATGGTGCGGGTGGCCAGCAGCACGGTGCAGGACGGCGACTTCTACAAGCGCTTCTTCCAGCTGATGAGCGAATACCTGCCCAAGAGCAAGCCGGCACCGGAGCCGTCTGCGCATCCGTCCGCGGCGGTGACGGCGCCGGCGCCGGCGCCGGCAGCGCCCGCACCTGTACCTGCAGCGTCGACGGTGCCGACTCCGCCGCCCGCCGCAGCGCCCACGCCGCCGCCGGCACCCGCGGCCGCCACTGCGGCGCAGCCGCCCGTCGCGACCGCGCCTCCGAGCGGCGAGCCCGGCGGCGCCGACTGATTCAGGCGTTGCTACACAAGCTGAATGCGGCCGATTTCGCTTCACGAACCATTCGCGAAGCCGGTGAGAAGGTGGCGCCCGTCGAGAGCGCGGTGCTTGTGCATCGGCTCCGCCACCCAGGAGCAATCAGCATGAACACTCTCAAATCCGCCTTGTGTCTTTCCGTCCTCGCCATCGCCACGGCCGCCGCGCCGCTGGCCGAGGCGCAGCGTCACTACGGTCCCGAGGACGCCGGCCGCCGCTTCAGCGACGGCACCCGTGTGCACTGCAAGAAGGTCGCGGTGCGCAAGAACAGCACCGATCCCGACCGCATCGGCGGCACCCTGGCGGGTGCGGCGATCGGCGGCCTGCTGGGCAATCAGATCGGCAAGGGCGATGGCCGCAAGCTGGCCACCGTTGGTGGCGCGGTCGCCGGCGGCGCTACCGGCCGCTACATCCAGGGCCAGCGTCAGCAGGCCAATGGCAATCGCGTGGTCGAGACCGTCTGCAAGCGTTATTGAGTCGCGCGACCGCATCGTGTTGGTCGGTGCCTGACGCCGACCCGGCAACCTGATGCAGCACGCCCCGGCGGAGGCCTCCGCCGGGGCGTTTTTTTGCGGTGCCGGTTGCGACGTTGCGCGATTCGGCGCCGCGGCGGCTCAATCGGCGAGCAGATCGCGCAGTGCCGCGTCCAACTGCGGATACCGGAACACATAACCCTCGCGTTGCGCACGTGTCGGCAGCACGCGCTGGCTGCCCAGCAACAGCTCGGCCATCTCGCCGAAGCCGAGGCGTAATGCCGCCGCCGGCATCGGCAGCAGCGCCGGACGATGCAGGGTGGCGGCGAGTTGCTGCGCGAACGTGGCATTGGTCGCCGGCGCCGGTGCGGTGGCGTCGTAGGCGCCTTCGCCGCCTTGCTGCAGCAGCCACAGCAGCAACCCGACCTGATCGTCACGGTGGATCCAGCTCATCCACTGGCGGCCATCGCCCATGCGCCCGCCCATGCCGAAGCGGAAGGGCAGCAGCATCCGCGCCAGCGCGCCGCCGTCGCGGCCCAGCACCACGCCGGTGCGGACCAGGCTGGTGCGCACGCCCAGGTCCTGCGCGCGTAACGCTTCGGCTTCCCAGTCGCGGCAGAGCTGGGCGGCAAAGTCGTCGCCCGGCGTGCTGGTTTCGTCCAGGACCTCGTCGCCGCGGTCGCCGTAGTAGCCGATCGCCGAGCCGGAGATCAGGCAGCCTGGGCGCTGCGCGGCGTCGAGTCCGCTCATCCAGTCGAGCAGGGCGCGGGTGGTGCCGATGCGCGAGGTGCGGAAGCGACGCTTGCGGGTGGCGCTCCAGCGGCCTTCGGTCAGCGGTTCGCCGGCGAGATTGATCACCGCATCGGCCGGTGCGGCGCGCTGCAGATCGTCCAGCACCTGCACCACCGGCAACAGGCGCGCCGCGCGTGCGGGGTCGCGGGTCAGCACGCTGACCCGGTGCCCGGCGTCGAGCAGGGCCGGGCACAGCGCGCGGCCGATGAATCCGGTGCCTCCGGTAACGAGCACGTGCATGCAGGGGATCGCTTGCGCCAAGGGAGCCGCAGTGTAGGTGCGCCGGGCATGGCGGAAGAGTGAACGCCGGGGGTGTCGGTGCCGCGGCGGTGGGTTTCGCGACGCCTGCACGGGTGAGGCGGCACGCTGCGCGGGCGCCGCCGCCACGTGGCCAACGGAAGCTCCTGTTCGTGATGTCCGCTCCATGATCCGACCATCGAGGTTCGCTTGCCCGCCGCGGCTTCGCCGCGGCGTCGGGCTGCTGCTGGCCGCGCTGCTGGCCAGTGCCGCGGCCACGGCCGCACCGGCGCCGGCCGACCAGGCCAGCGCGGCTTGCCTGGCCGCACTGCTGGAGCGGCTCGGTTGGCGCATCGGCACGACCAGCGCGGCGCAGCCGCAGATCGCCGCCGGCGCACCCTGCGAACGCGGTTCGCTGGCCGAGGCGCAGGCGCACGGCGATCTGCAGGCGGCCTTGCCCGCGGCCTGGAACGACGCGCAACGGCAGCAGGCCTTGCGTGCCTTGCTGGACACGCCGGCCACGCAGTGCGGCTACTTCCTGCAACTTGGGGCGGCCACCACGCGCGCGGTCGCACGCCTGCAGGACAATCCCGGCTATCGCTTCTCGGCGCTGCAACTGGGCTGGATCGGCTTCGGCCTGCGCGGCGCGCACGCACAAGGCTGGGAGCGCTTCCGCAGCTTCGGCCGCGGCTATCGCCCGGCAGGCAGCAATGCGCAGGCGATCGAGGCGTTCTACAGCGGCCATGTGCGTTCGGAATGCGGTGTCGGCCGGCAGATCGCGCAACTGGCCACACAGCGCGAACTGTATGGCGACGCGGCGTTCGATCGTGCGTTCAGCGCCGACGAGCTGTCGATCGGCACCTTCCTGACCCTGCACGACACCGACAGCATCCTGCTCGGCGCGCATGCCGGCCAGTTCTTCGCCGACGGCAAGGCGGCCAGGACCGCGCAGCGCGGCCGCGCCGCCTTCCTAGGTGCGCCTGGCTACATCGTGCACGTGTTCGAGCGCCGCTACCTGGACGACATCAACAACCAGGCCGAGAACTTCGTGGTCGCCGCGGTCAGCGCCGAGGCCGCTACGGCATTGCGTGCGCACGGCGGCTTCGCTTACTACGACGCCCAGAACCGCCGCATCTGGGAGCTGGCGCGGGCGCTGCGCGGCCCGGGCCGCGAACGCTTCGAGCGCCTGCTGTATGAGCGCGACCCGGCGCTGCGCGCACGCCTCGATCCGGCGCAGCAGGCGGTGCTCGCGCAACTCGACGCCTTGCTCGACGATCCGTTCTACCGTGGCTTCGCGGTCTACGTGCATCCCAAGGGCGTCAAGCCGATCGGGTATCACGTGGTGCGGCTGCTGGATCGCAATCCGCGCACGCCGTTCGCGATCGAGCTGACCCTGCACAACCTGCACACCACGCTGTACCAGCGCTGGCGCGACCTGCAACTGCACGACTGTGCGCAAACGCCGCCGCCGGCACCTGCCGCCGCATCGGCGCCTTAGCTGCGCGTCACGTCGGCATCGCCGCTTCGTGAGACCCTAACCCTCCTTTTTTCGAACCGGGAACGACGCATGGAACTGGGACTTGTAGGCTTGGGCCGGATGGGCGCCAACATGGCCGAGCGGCTGGTGCGCGGCGGGCATCGCGTGGTCGGTTTCGACCTGGGCGAGGCCGCGCGCAGCGCGGCGCAGCAGCGCGGGGTCGACGCGGTCGACAGCATGGCCGCGCTGATCGCGGCGCTGCCGGCACCGCGCGCGGTGTGGCTGATGGTGCCGGCCGGCAAGGTCGTCGATGACACCCTGGCCGCGTTGCTGCCGTTGCTCGGCAAGGGCGACGTGGTGATCGACGGCGGCAATTCCTACTACAAGGATTCGATGCGCCGCGCCGGCGAACTCGCCGCGCACGGCATCGCCTATGTCGACTGCGGCACCAGCGGCGGCGTGTGGGGCCTGCGCGAGGGCTACAGCCTGATGATCGGTGGCGATACCGCCGCGGTGCAGCGCCTGCACGACGTGTTCGCGACCCTGGCGCCGGCCGCCGATGCCGGCTGGGGACATGTCGGCCCCAGCGGCGCCGGCCACTTCACCAAGATGGTCCACAACGGCATCGAGTACGGGATGATGCAGGCCTATGCCGAGGGCTTCGCGCTGATGGGGCGCAAGCAGGAATTCGCACTGGATCTGCACCAGGTGGCCGAGGTCTGGCGCCAGGGCAGCGTGGTGCGTTCGTGGCTGCTGGACCTGTGCGCCGATGCGCTGGGCGAGAATCCGACCCTGGCCGGCATCGCGCCGTTCGTCCAGGACTCCGGCGAGGGCCGCTGGACCGTGGCCGAGGCGATCGACCTGGACGTGCCGGCGCCGGTGATCACCCTCTCGCTGCTGGAGCGGCTGCGCTCGCGCGACGACGATTCGTTCGCCGACAAGTTGCTGGCGGCGATGCGCAATCAGTTCGGCGGCCATGCGATCAAGCACGAGGGCGGCGACGCGCCCGCGCCGGGCGGTACGCGCCCGGCCTGAGGCCGGGCGCTCAGTCCAGCGTGACGCTGCAGCCGGAGGCGGCGCTGCGCACGCCTGCCTCCAGCAGCCGCATTACCGCCAGCGCCTGCGCCGCATCCACCGGCGCAGGCGCGCGACCTGCGATCGCCTCGTGAAAGGCCGCATAGCAGTCGCGGTAATCGCCACGCGGCGCGGGCAGAGTCTGGACGGCGTGCGTGCCGTCGGCGCCGACCAGGCGCAATTGGCCGGGCAGGGGATCCTCGCCCCAGCCGGGCGCGCCCGGCGCGACGCCCGCGCGCAATTGCGCTTCCTGCGTATCCAGGCCGTGCTTGACGTAGCTGCCGCCGCTGCCGTGGAGCGCGAAGCGCAGGCCGTTGGCGGCGACCAGCGAGCCGGCATGCAGCACCACCCGCAGCCGCGGATAGCGCAGCACCGCATGCACGTAATCCACGGTCTGCGCGCCGGGGCGCTGCAGCGCCAGGTCGGCCTGCAGCGATTGCGGCGGCCCGAACAGTTGCAGGGCCTGATCGAGCAGATGCGGCCCCAGATCGAACCACAGCCCAGAGCCGGGGAGTGCGTGCTCGCGCCAGCGGTCGCCGACCTGCGGACGGTGGCGGTCGAAGTGCGAATGGAACTCGGCGATCTCGCCCAGCGTGCCCGCCTCCAGCAGGGCGCGCACGCCCAGGAAGTCGCCGTCCCAGCGCCGGTTCTGGAACACGCTGACGATGCGGCCGACGCGCTGGGCCTGGGCCAGCACCTGCTGCGCTTCGGCCACGTCGAGGGTGAACGGCTTGTCCACCAGCACGTGCTTGCCCTGGGCCAGGGCGGCCAGCGCCAGCGGTGCGTGGGTCTGATTGGGCGTGGCGATCACCACCGCGTCGATCCGCGGATCGGCGAAGGCCTGTGCGGCCTCGGCAACCACATGCGCCTGCGGCCAGGCCGCGTTCACGGCCTCGGCCTGGCGCGAGACCACGGTGTGCAGGTGCAGGCCGGGCGTGTGTGCGATCAGCGGCGCATGGAAGGTGCGGCCCACGTAGCCGAAGCCGAGCAGGGCGAGATTGAAGTCGGACATGGGCGCAGGCAGCAGCGGCGGGACGCCAGTATCGCCTGGGCTGCGTGGGCGGATTGCGCATTCACGCTGCGGCGATTCTTCGGTCACGCCGCCTGTACGACGGCCTGGCGGAGACTGCGCGCACATTCAGCGGAGGAAGACACGATGAAGACGATCAATGCACGCACCCTGCTTGGCGCCACCCTGGTGGCCGGTTTCGCGTTGGGCGCGGGCCAGGCGTTCGCAGCCGGCCAGGCCACCAGTGCCAAGGACCACGGCACCATGGGCCAGCAGGACACGATGCAGCACGACACCATGGCCCATGACACGACTCGCCACGACTCCAAGGAGCCGGTCACCGACACCTGGATCACCACCAAGGTGAAGGCCGATCTGCTGGCCACCAAGAACGTGTCGGGCACCGAGATCAAGGTCGACACCGTCAACGGGACGGTCAAGCTGTCCGGCGCGGTCGCGACCAAGGCCGAGAAGGACAAGGCCGTGGCGGTCGCCAAGAAGATCGACGGGGTCAAGAAGGTGGATGCGGCCGACCTGAAGGTCAGCGCCGCCGCCAAGAAGTAAGCATTGCGATCCGCCGCCGCGGGTGGGGATGCGACGAGGCGCCCCACCCGCGACAGCCGGTCTGCGACGCACCCTGCGGGGTGCGTTTTTTTTGGGGGGGGGGGGGGCAAATTCGCGACGGAAATCGCATTTCGCGTCGCATTGACACCCGCTCAGACATCATGCCTTCATGTTCGTCAACGGATCACGCGCGATGTTGGAGACCCAACCCCACCCGGCTGCGGGGCACGCGGCCGCGGCTGCCGAGGCGCTGGGCGCCGCGTTGTCCGGCCATGGCGCGCAGCCGTCACTGCTGCTGCCGGCGGTGCGCCGGCTGGAAGCGCAGTTGAGCATGCTGTTGACCACGTTTCACGATGACACCGGGTTCTGGCCGGCGTTCTCCGCGCTGATGCAGGAACTGGATCAGGGCCTTAGCCAATCCGAGCGCCGGCGCCTGCGCAGCCACGCCGATTTCCTGCTGGTCCGCGCCGGCATGCCGGCCTGGACCCTGATCGGCGCCACCGCCGGTTCCATTCCGCCCCCGGCGCGCCGGCCCTGAGCGCGGCGCGCGCGTGGCACTCCCGCGGGTGGCCGCAGGCCGCCCGTGTCGTCGTGCGCGCGGCCTGGGATAGAGTCCTTGCAGGTACCGCGATCGGGGTGTCGCGCTTCCGCTGAACAATTCATCTGCTGCCGGGGAAGATGGGCGACAATGCGCGCCCGCGATGGCCGCAGCCGTTCCTTCTTTTGACGCACCAGCTATGCAGACCATCGCCAAACACGATGCTTGGGACCGCTGGCGGCTGCCGTTGCTGGCGCTGGCCGTCGTCCTGATCGTCATCCTGCCCTCGCTGCTGCTGCGGCAGATGAATGCCAGCACCCTGCGTGCGGCGGACTGGGTCGGCCACAGCCAGGAAGTGACCGCCACCTTGAACGCGATGGAAGCGGACATGCGCGACATGGAGTCGGCGGCGATGGCGATGTCGCACGGCGTGCAGTCGCCGATCCTGACCGCGCGCCTGCAGCAGGCGCGCAACTCGATGCAGCCGACGCTGGCGCACCTGGCCGAGTTGACCCGCGACAACCCGGACCAGCAGATCCGCGTCGGCCGCCTGCAGAGCACGCTGGAGCGACGCGGCCTGATCGCCGAGCGGATCGCGCAGACCCGCGATCCGGAGCGGATCCGCGCGCTGATCCAGGACATGACCTCCGACAATCCAGTGCGCGGCCTGATCGCCGAGCTGCAGCGGCGCGAGGACGAACTGCTGAGCGAGCGGACCGCCGACGCCGAGCAGCGCCGCATGCTCGCCTCGATGATGAGCTGGACCTCGCTGGTGGTGCAGCTGTTGTTGCTGGGCCTGGTGATCTGGCTGTTGCAACGGCAGATCGGCCGGCGCCTGGACGCCGAGCGCCACATGCTGCGCGCCAACGGCCGCGCCGCGGCGGTGCTGCAGACCGTGCGCGAGCCGATCGTGCTGCTCGACAACGGCCAGCGCATGCTGATGCACAACACCGCCTTCGCCGAACTGTACGGCATGGACCTGGCGGATCCGCCGAAGCTGCTCGCCGACGTCGGCGACGGCGTCTGGCAGGATCCGGTGATCGTGCAGCGCTTGGCCGACGTGCTGCTGCGCGGACGCGAATTGTGGGATTTCGAGCACGAACAACTTGGCGCGGACGGCGTACCAAGGACCATGCTGCTGAATGCGCGGCGCATGCCGCTGCCGGACAGCGAGGACGAAGTGGTCTTGATGACGGTCAGCGACATCACCCTGCAGAAAACCGCGCAACAGCGCATCCAGGAACTGAACCGGCAGCTGGAGGGCAAGATCGAGCAGGTGTCCGAAGTCAATCGCGAACTGGAGGCGTTCAGCTACTCGGTCTCGCACGACCTGCGCGCGCCGCTGCGCCATGTCGCCGGCTTCGCCGACAAGCTGGTTCGCCATCTGGGCGATGGCGCCGACGAGAAGAGCCGCCACTACCTGGAGGTGATCGGCACCTCGGCGCGGCGCATGGCCTCGCTGATCGACGACCTGCTGGTGTACTCGCGCCTGGGCCGCAGTGCGCTGCGCCTGCAGGCGGTGGACATGCAGTCGCTGGTGGCGGAGACGCGTTCGGTGCTCGACGCCAACTACCAGTCCGACCATGGCGACAGCGGGCATCGCATCGAATGGAGCATCGCGCCGTTGCCGATTCTGGTCGCCGACGAAAACATGATGCGCCAGCTGTGGCTGAACCTGCTCGGCAATGCGGTCAAGTACAGCGCCAAGCGCGAGGTCGCGCAGATCGAGGTCGGCTACCAGGTGCAGCCGGACGGCAGCCATCACTTCAGCGTGCGCGACAATGGCGCAGGCTTCGACATGACCTATGCGGCCAAGCTGTTCGGCGTGTTCCAGCGCCTGCACAAGGCCAGCGAGTATTCCGGCACCGGCATCGGCCTAGCCAGCGTGCGCCGCGTGCTGACCCGCCATGGCGGCCATATCTGGGCCGAGTCCGCCCCCGACCAGGGCGCCACCTTCCATTTCGTCTTGCCCCCGGCGCCCGAAGCGCCCACTACCGAGTTCATCGCATGACCGCCATCCGCACCATCCTGCTTGCCGAAGACAGCCCCGCCGATGCCGAAATGGCGGTGGATGCGTTGCGCGACGCGCGTCTGGCCAATCCCATCGTGCACGTCGAGGACGGCGTGGAAGCGATGGACTACCTGCTGCGCCGCGGCGCCTATGCCGACCGCGAGGAAGGCCTGCCGGCGGTGCTGCTGCTGGACATCAAGATGCCGCGCATGGACGGCCTGGAAGTGCTCAAACTGGTGCGCAGCGAGGAGTCGCTCAAGCGCCTGCCGGTGGTGATCCTGTCGTCCTCGCGCGAGGAAAGCGACCTGGCCCGCAGCTGGGACCTGGGCGTGAACGCGTACGTGGTCAAGCCGGTGGACGTGGACCAGTTCTTCACCGCGGTGAAGACCCTGGGCACCTTCTGGGCGCTGATCAACCAGGCGCCGGACAAAGAGTAAGCGCGCATGCCCACCACCGGCCCCAGGCTTGGCCCGATCCGGATCCTCATGGTCGAGGATTCGCCGGAGGATGCCGAGCTGCTGTCCGACCAGTTGCTGGACGCCGGCCTGGAGGCGACCTTCCGCCGCGTGGAAAGCGAGCCGACCCTGCGCGAGGCGCTGGGCGAGTTCGCCCCGGACATCGTGCTGTCGGACCTGAGCATGCCCGGGTTCTCCGGGCACGAGGCGCTGCGGGTGGTGCGCGAGGACGGCAATGCGGTGCCCTTCATCTTCGTCTCCGGCACCATCGGCGAGGAGACCGCGGTGGAGGCGCTGCGCGACGGCGCCAACGACTACATCATCAAGCACAACCCGACCCGCCTGCCGTCGGCGGTGGCGCGCGCGATCCGCGAGGCCCGCACCGAGCGCGAGCGGCAGCGGGTGGAGCGCGAACTGATGCGCGCGCAGCGGCTGGAGAGCCTGGCCCTGCTCGCCGCCGGCCTCAGCCACGACCTGCGCAACATCCTGCAGCCGCTGCTGATCGTGCCGGAACTGATCGTCGGTCGCAGCGACGATCCGCAACTGCGGCACCTGGCCGACGTCATCGCCGAGTGCGGCCGGCGCGGCCACGAGATGGCCGAGTCGATGCTGTCGTTCGTGCGCGGCTCGCGCACGCCCAGCGAGCCGGTGCGCATCGCCGAGCTGTTCCAGGCGGTGCAGATGCTGCTCAAGAGCAGCCTGCCGGAGCGGGTGACGCTGCAGGCGGACGTGGCCGATCCGGCGCTGTCGATCGAAGCCAACTACACCGAACTGCAGCAGTGCCTGCTCAACCTCGGCCTCAACGCCATCCAGGCCATGCCCGACGGCGGCCAGCTGAGCTTCTCGGCGGCGCCGGCGATCGGTGCCGACGGCAGCGAGCAGGTGCGCATCCTGGTCCGCGACAGCGGCATGGGCATGGATGCGGAGACCCAGGCGCGGCTGTTCAGTCCCTTCTTCACCACCAAGCCGGACGGCACCGGCCTGGGCCTGATCTCGTGCAAGCGCATCGTCGAGAGCTACGGTGGCCGGATCGGCGTGGACAGCACGCCGGGCCAGGGCACCTGCTTCGAATTGCTGATCCCGCTGCGCGCGCCGGTGCCGTCGTTCGAGCCGGAGCCGTCGCTGCCGATGGGCAAGGGCCAGCGCGTGCTCCTCGTCGACGGCGAGGCCACGCGCCTGTCGCTGCTCGGCAATGCGCTGTCCAGCCAGGGCTACCGTCCGCAGTTGGCGTCCGATGGCGCCGCCGCGCTGCGCGACGTCGAGGAACACGGCCTGCCGGACCTGGTGATCGTCGACAGCGACATCATCCTGCTGTCGGCGGTACGCCTGCTGCTGGCGCTGCAGGACCTGGGCTACCAGGGCCCGGCGATCGTCCTCGAGGACACCGGCACCACCCTGGAGCGCGACCACTTCCCCGCCGACATCGCCGTGCACGTCCTGCGCAAGCCGCTGGAAATGCAGCGCGTGTTCCGGGCTGTGGCGCATGCCCTCGAAAGCGGCTGAGGTGCTGGGAATGGGGATGGGGGAATCGGGAATGGGAAAGGCAAAAGCCAAAGCCAAAGCCAAAGCAGATGCTCATTGCTGCATGGCGACCGTATCTCCAGCGCCAGCTGCGCGATGACGTGACTCGTTTATCTGGAGTCACCGAGAGAGGCAAGGCTCACCGGATCCGATAAGTGCAGCTTGGAACGCAAGGGCAACGGATTGACGCCTCAGCGGCCATCATGTCTCAGCGCAAGCTCCGCGATCCGGCTGTTCCGATTCCCCATTCCCAATTCCCCAATCCCGGCCTTTCACTGCTGCGCCGACTGGTCTTCCGGGTCGCGGCGGGCGGGGGAGCGGCGGGGGGGCAGGGGCGGCAGGGCGTCGCGCGATTCGGTGTCGTGGTCGGCGGACAGGGCCGGTTCCCAGGGGAAGCGCGGCAGGGTGCGCACGGCGTTCTCCAGCTTGCGCGACCAGGTGTCGTGGATCTCGGCGTACAGGGGGGTGTCGGCTTCCAGGCGCATGCGCTCGGTCACCCGCAGGTCGTTGCGGCGGATCAGCGCCACATCGATCGGCATGCCCACCGACAGGTTGGAACGGATGGTCGAGTCCAGCGACACCAGGGCGGTGCGCGCGGCGTCTTCCAGTTGCATCTCCGAGCGGATGATGCGGTCCAGGATCGGCTTGCCGTACTTGGATTCGCCGATCTGCAGGTACGGCGTTTCCGGCGAGGTGGCGATGGCGTTGCCGAGCGGATAGATCATGTACAGCCCGGGCCGTTCGCCGGCGATCTGCCCGCCCAGGATCAGCGTCGACTGCACGTTGATGCCGCTGTGCTGCGATTGCTCGGACAGCTTGACCTGGCTGGAGGCCAGCACGTCGCCGACGTATTCGGCGACCTCGAACAGGTGCCGGAAGGTGCGCAGGCTGCGCGGCGCGTCCGGATCGTCGGCGTCGCGCTGCAGGCGCGAAAGGGTCAGCTGCGTGGTCGCCAGGTTGCCGGCCGACATCAGCGCGAACACCGCCTGGCCCGGATACTCGAACACATGCAGCTTGCGGTGGACGCGGACGTCGTCCAGCGAGGCGTTGGTGCGGGTGTCAGCGGCGAAGACCAGGCCTTCGTCCACTTCGATGCCGACGCAATATGTCATGGCGCTGCCGAAAACCGGGTACGTCCCGATTCTATGGGGGCGGCTCGGGCTTGGCTAGCCGTTGACGCTCGCGGTCGCGGCATGCGCGAATAGCGCATGACCACCGTGCTTCTGAGCCTGGGCAGCAACCTGCGCCCGCATCACCACCTGGCCGCGGCGATCGCGGCGCTGCGCCGGCAGTTCGGTGCGGTCGCGGTGTCGCCGACCTATCGCACCGCGGCGGTCGGTTTCGACGGGCCGGCCTTCCTGAACAACGCAGTGGCGCTGCAGACCGACTGGGAGCTGGCGCCGCTGGACGACTGGCTGCATGCGCTGGAGGACGCGCACGGGCGCGACCGCAGCGGCCCGCGCTTCAGCGACCGCACCCTGGACATCGACGTGGTGTTCTACGGCGACCGCATCGTCGAAGGCCCCGGCCACCTGCGCATCCCGCGGCCCGAGCTGCGCCACGCCTTCGTGCTCAAGCCGCTGGCGGACATCGCCGCCGACTTCGTCGACCCGGTCAGCGGCCAAACCCTGGGCACGCTATGGCAGGCGCATGCGGAGCATGGGAAGGTGTTCGAAGTGGTCGAGTTGGTTGATGAAGCCGGGAATGGGGAATCGGGATTGGGGAATCGGTAGAGCTGGGCGCCGGGCCGATCGTCGCGCTGTCATGGCGCGGCCTGGCGTAGCGCTCAGCAATGGCGGGAAAGAGGGCGCGCTTGTCGATTCCCCATTCCCTATTCCCGGTTCCCAGCCTTCAAGTCAGCCCGCGTCCGCCATCCACCCGCACGGTCTGCCCGGTGACGAAGCTGGCGTCGTCGAGCAGCCAGCGCACGGTGTCGGCGATTTCCTCGACCTGGCCGGTGCGTGCCAGCGGGGTGCGTGCCAGCAGGGCCTGCTGCGCGGCGGCGTCCTTGCCGGCGTCGGGCCACAGGATCGCGCCGGGGGCGATGGCGTTGACGCGGACCTGCGGCGCCAGTTCCAGCGCCAGCGAGCGGGTCAGCATCGCCAGGGCGGCCTTGGCTGCGCTGTACAGCGGATGCGCGCGCAGCGGCGTTTCCGCGTGCAGGTCGGTGAGGTTGACGATCGCGCCGCCGTGCTGGCGCAGTTGCGAGGCGGCGGCCTGCGCCAGGAACAGCGGCGCGCGCGCGTTGACCGCGAACAGGTCGTCCCATTGTGCCGGTGTGGCCTCGTGCAACGGCGTGGGATAGAAGTTGGAGGCGTTGTTGACCAGTGCGTCGAGGCGGCCGAAGCGCGCCACGCACTGCGCCACCAGGTCGGGTAGCTGCGCGGTGTCGCGCAGGTCGGCGTGCAGGGTCAGTGTGCTGCCGGCGCGCAGGGATTCCAGTTCCTGTGCCAGCGCCTGCAGCTCGGCCTGCGAGGTGTGCGCATGCAGGGCCACGTCATAGCCGGCCGCGTGCAGGCGCCGGGCGATGCCGGCGCCGATGCGCCGCGCGCTGCCGGTGATCAGGGCGACTTTGGTCTGGGTCATGTACGGGTTCCATGCTCGGCTATGCTGTGCATTGTCCACGCAATCGCGCAGCGCATGCCCACCGACCTTCCTTTGCCCGATGCCACCGCGCTGGCCCACAGCGAGCGCCTGGCCGCACATCTGCGCGCCGAGATCGCCGCCGCTGGCGGGGCCATTCCGTTCTCGCGCTTCATGGAGCTGGCGCTGTACGCGCCCGGCCTGGGCTACTACAGCGCCGGCAGCAGCAAGTTCGGCGAAGAGGGCGATTTCGTCACCGCGCCGGAACTGGGACCGCTGTTCGCCGCCACCGTGTCCAATGCGTTGGCGCCGGTGCTGCAGCAACTCGGGCCGCAGGCGCGCATGCTGGAAGTGGGGGGCGGCAGCGGCGCGTTCGCCGAGGTCATGCTCAAGCGCCTGCTGGCGCTGGATGCGCTGCCCGAGCGCTATGCGATCCTGGAGCCCAGCGCCGATCTGCGCGAACGGCAACGCGAGCGCCTGGCGCGCGCGCTGATCCCGCCGGTGTTCGAGTTGGTGGAATGGCTGGACCGGCCGTTCGACGACGACTGGAACGGCGTGCTGTTCGCCAACGAGGTGATCGACGCCCTGCCGACGCCGCGCTTCGCGCTGCGCGACGGCGAGGTGTTCGAGGAAACCGTGACGCTGGATGGCGAGGGCCGCTTCCGCCGCGGCGAACAGCCGGCCGATCCGCTGCTGGCGGCGGCGGTGCGGCACATCGAACGCTATCTGCAGGCGCCGTTCGCCGACGGCTACCGTTCCGAATTGCTGCCGCAGTTGCCGTACTGGATCCAGGCGGTGGCCGGCGGCCTGCGCAGCGGCGCGATGCTGTTCGTGGACTACGGCTATCCGCGCCGCGAGTTCTATCTGCCCGAGCGCGACGACGGCACCTTGCGTGCTTTCTACCGGCATCGCACGCATGCCGATCCGTACCGCTGGCCGGGCCTGCAGGACCTGACCGCGTCGGTGGACTTCACCGCGCTGGCCGAGGCCGGCACCGGGGCGGGCTTCGACCTGGCCGGTTACTGCAATCAGGCCAGCTTCCTGCTCGGCAACGGCCTGGACGCGCTGCTGGCCGAGGCCGAGGCGCGCAGCGACGCAGCCGCGCAACTGCGCCTGCGTCAGCAGGTGAAGCAGCTGACCCTGCCCAGCGAGATGGGCGAGCGTTTCCAGGTGATGGGCTTCGAGCGCGACGTGTCGCTGGCGCCGGCGTTCCTGTCCGGCGACCTGACCTGGCGGCTGTGATGGCGGCAGTGCGCGACTTCCGCTGGCCCTGGCTGTGGCTGGGGCTGTGGTGGCTGGGCATCGCGGTGCTGATCTACGTGTGCCTGATGCCGCACCCGCCGCAGTTGTCTGACCTGCCCGACACCGACAAGGTCGAGCACTTCATCGCCTACCTGGTGCTGGCCGCCGCGGCCGTGCAAGTGTATGCCGGGCCGCGCGCCTGGACCTGGGCCGCGCTGGGTCTGCTGGCGCTGGGCGTGGGCATCGAATTCGCGCAGGGCGCCTGGACCACCACGCGCTCGGCCGATCCGCTGGATGCCCTGGCCGACGCCCTGGGCGTGGCGGCCGGCATGGCCACCGCGGCCACGCCTTGGCGCGATCTGCTGTGGCGGCTGGAGCGCGGCAGCCGCCGTTGAGCGACGTGACCGCGCGGTCTACGGCGTCGGCCAAGTTGTGGAATCCCAGGCCGCGCGCAAGGCGCGGCACGCGTACCGCGGCCTAGAGTGCCGGCGCCGGGCAGGTGTCCGGTCGCCGCGCGGCGACTCCGCGCGCCTGTGCAGGAGAACACGCATGCAAGCACGCTACTCCCCCCGTGCCGCGCGCGGCGCCGGCCTGTTCGCCGCGCTGTGCCTGGCCATCAGTGCCGCCGCACCCGCCAACGCTGCCTGGAACGATGTCTGCAGCGGCACCGCCACCTACACCAGTTCCGGCTATTCCGGCGGCGCGCTGCTGCTGGATCCCATCGACCCGACCGCCACGATCGCCGCGCTGAACCCGACGCAGCTCAACTATGGTGGCGTCCAGGCGGCACTGGCCGGTGCCTACCTGCAGGTGCAGGGACCGCGCGGTACGGTCACCGTGTACGTCACCGACCTGTATCCGGAGGGCGCCGACTGCGGGCTGGACCTGTCGCCCAATGCCTTCGCCGCGATCGGCGACACCAGCGCCGGGCGCATCCCGATCCGCTGGCAGGTGGTGGCCGCACCGGTCACCGGCAACGTGGTGTACCGGATCAAGGAGGGCAGCTCGCAATACTGGGCGGCGATCCAGGTGCGCAACCACCGCTATCCGGTGGTGAAGTTCGAATACAGGAAGAACGGCGACTGGGTCAGCCTGCCGAAGACCGCGTACAACCATTTCGTCGGCGAGCAGATGGGCGCGCAACTGCTGGAGATCCGCCTCACCGACATCCGCGGCCAGGTGGTCACCGACACCCTCGGCGCGCTGCCCAGTCAGGGCGACAAGGGCGTGTACTTCGCCGACGGACACGTGCAGTTCCCGCGCTGAAGCGTGCCCGTGCATGCGCCGGCGGTCGCGCGCCGGCGTTGCGTCCACTTGCGCGCGCCTGCGCCGCGGCGATGATGCCGCAGCGCAGGTGAAGCCTCACGCTCAGAACTTGAAGTGCAGCGTCGCCATGTAGCGGCGGCCGTTGTGGTAGCGCCCGACCGGGTGGTCCTTGTCGCCCAGGTACTGCAGGTATTCCTCGTCCAGCAGGTTCTGTGCGTCCAGTTGCAGCGACCACTGCGCGTTGAACGCATAGCCCACGCTCGCACCCAGGTCGGTGTAGGCGTCGACGCTGGCCGGCGCGGCGCCGGCGACGTAGCCGCCGGCCAGGTAGCTGTCGCGCCAGTTCAGGCTGATCCGCGCGTTCCACGGTCCCTTCTCGTAGTAGGGGCTGAAGGCGACGCTGTTGCGCGACTGGTAGGGCAGCGGGTTGCCGCTGTTGTTCTCGCCGCTGGCATAGGTGTAGTTGGCCGACAGGCCGAAGCCGCTGTCGCCGAACGGCTGCTGGTAGGCCAGGGTGAAGCCCTTGACCTTGCCGGTGCCGGCGTTGCGCGGGCGCTGGATGCTGTAGTCGCAGTAGCCGTCGGCGGTGCAGCCGTTGCTGCCGAGCATCTGCGCCCAGGTCTGCGGCGAGGTGTCGCGGATCGCGTTGTACTGGCGCTCGATGGTGGCCGAGGTGTCGATGTAGTTGTCGATCTTCTTGTAGAAGACCGACCACGCCACCACCGCCTGCGGCGCGAAGTAGTACTCGGCCGAGAGGTTGAAGTTCCACGATTCGTAGGGCGACAGCGCGGCATTGCCGCCGCTGCCGGTGAGCGTGGTGTCGTTGAGGAAGGTGTTGTTGACCATCTGGTTGTACGGCGCCCAGGCGATCACCTTGCCGGCGCCGAAGCGGAACACCCAGTCGTTCTCGGTATCGTAGGCCAGGTTCAGCGACGGCAGCAGGAAGTGTTCGGTCTGCGTGCGGGTCTGCCACTTGCTGTCCAGATCCTGCAGGGTCGGTGTGCCGCTGTAGACGAAGCCGCTGCCTTCGGTCTTGGAGCGCATGTAGCGCAGGCCCAGGTTGCCGCGCAGGCCGGCGTTGGAGAAGTTCAGCTGCACGTAGCCGGCGTTGTTGGTCTGCTGCAGCGCCCAGGTGTTGTTGAGGTAGCTGGACGGGTCCGGATTGGCGTAGTCGACCGGGCTGTTGCGGATCCAGTCGATCACGTTGCCGCGCCCGGCCTGCACGTGCTGGCCGTGGTCGGGATAGAACCCGCGGATGTCGGTCAGGCCGATGGTGCCGATGTCGGCCAGGGTGGCCGGGGTGACGCCGCCGTACACGTTGAGCGCGAAGTCCTCGTCGTGCTTGCCCTGGCGCACGCCGACCAGCAACTGGTTGAACACGCCGTCGAACTGCAGGTCCAGATCGAGCTGGCCGTAGCGGTCCTTGCTCTGGGTGGAAAACACGCCGTTGTTGCCGATCCAGCCACCGGCCGAGCCCCAGTTGGCCGGGTTGCGCGCGGCGGTGGGATCGTCGAAGCGGATGCCGCGGTCCAGATCCCAGCGGAAGCCGCCGTTGTAGAACGGCTCGATGAAGTACTGCGCCAGGTGGTCGTTGTCGGACTTGCTCTGGCCGACCTGGCCGCGCAAGGTCCAGCGTTCGCCGCGGTAGGCGCCGCGCAGGTCCAGGCCCTTGGTGGTCACCTGCGACTGGCGCACGTTGTTGTCGTAGATCACCGTGCCGCCGCCCGCATTGGCGTTGGCGCTGGAATGGCCGCTGTTGACCACGCCGTTGCGCACGTCGCCCAGTGCGTCGACCGCGGCCACGGTGCCCGGGTTCCAGGTGAGGAAGCTGTACATCGACTGGTTGTAGTTGTCGAAGTCTTCCTTGATGTACAGGCCGCTGAGGTTGAACTCCAGCGCGTCGCTGGGCTTGAGCTGCAGATTCACCACTGCGCTGTCGCGCTTGCGGTCCTGCTGGAACCAGGCGGCGTTGATCGAGTTGGGCACGTCCGCATCGGCCGGCACGCCGGCGGCATTGGCGAAGCTGCCGGCCTTGGCGTAGCCGAACACCTCCAGGCCCTGGCGGTCCACGCGTTCCTCGTAGTGCTGCGCGGACACCGCGACGCCGAAGGTCTCCTGCGGATTCTTCCAGCTGTACAGCAGCGAGGCGTTCGGCTTGCCCTCGCTGGCCTGCTGGCTGTAGCTGTAGCCGACCGAGCCGGCGATCTCGTTGGCCTTCAGGTCCAGCGGCTGGCGGGTATGCATCAGCACGGTGCCGCCGAGGCTGCCTTCGGTCAGCCGCGCCTCGGTGGACTTGACGATCTCCGCGCGGCCCAGGATCTGCGGCGACAGCAGGGTGTAGTCGAAGCCGCGGTTGGGCTGCTCGCCGTACAGCCAGATCGCCTGCGCCACCGGGTGGCCGTCCAGGAACGACAGGTTGAGGCTGGGATCGGTGCCGTCGATGCTGACTCGCTCGCCCTGGCCGAAGCGGCGGTCGATGGTGACGCCGGGAATCTGCGCGAACGCCTCGGCAACGTTGGTGCTGGGGAACTTGCCGATGTCCTCGGCGGTGATCGCCTCGGACACGGTGACGTTGTTGCGCTTGGTGTCCAGCGACTTCTCCAGGCTGGCGCGGATGCCGACCACCTGGACCGCGTCCAGATCGGTGGCGGCGGAATCGGCTTGCTGCGCCTGCGCGGCGAAGGCGAGGACGCTGGCGGCGATGGCGGCCGACAGGACGGACGGGCGGTGACGCATGATGTCTCTCCTCATCATTCATGGATGGGCACCGTCGGCGTGGCCGACGGTGCGGGACGGAGTTGCGTGCTGCCTGGCGGCGCGGACCGATGCCGATTCCCCTGGGGCCGCGGACGCCGTGTTTGTGCCGAATTCGTTGCGAAGCGTGCAGAACCTTTACGGTCCGGTGACAACGATGTCAACGCGATGCCGCGGCGGGGTGGCCCCGGTGGCGGGGCAAAACCGGGCCGTGGTGTCTGGAATTGCGCCGCGGCCTGTCGGGTCGCGTACCGGCCTTCACGTCGATGACTTGGGCCGATTTCCCTGGATTTGCCGCGATCCGGGCTGTCGCAGGGGGCGGTGGTTCAGACCTCTGCCAGGCATCGCCGCGATTGGTCTTGTGGCTTGTAGACAAATTCGTGCCCGCCGGTGACAACGATGCGGTTTGCGGCGGTGCACCCAAGCTTGTCGAAGGGCGGATACCGGCACATGATCCATCGGCATCGGCCATGACCGCCGTCTGGACATGGGCGCCAGCGCTGGCGGGAATCGGCCGCTCGCTGCGCGCAGGGCGCGGCCCGAGGCCAGGGGGCCTGGGCGACTCGCCGCCGCGAATTTCGGGGTGACACGCCACTGCGCTGTTGCCGTGGTCGGGCAGCGCTGTCGATCTGGGCCTGCGCCGCGTGCTGTGGCGCGACGTGCACGGCCCGTCGATTGGTACTATATTGGACATAATGAATCCATGCGGACTGGAGAGCTCGCCATGACCAAGCCCAAGCCGCAGGCCGATCCACGCCTGCATGCGCTGGCCGTGGACCCGGACGCGCCGACGCCGCTGTACCTGCAACTGGCCAGCAAGCTGGTGGAGGCGATCAAGGGCGGGCAGTGGAAGCCGGGCGAGGCGTTGCCGGCCGAACGGCAGCTGTGCGAGTACCTGCAGGTGTCGCGGGTCACGCTGCGTCAGGCCGTGGATGCGCTGGTCGAACAAGGCCTGGTGTCGCGCCGGCAGGGCGCCGGCACTTTCGTCACCTCGCACATCCAGCACCAGCTCAGCGGCCTGGCCAGCTTCAGCGAAACCCTGCGCATGAAGGGCCTGGAGCCGGGCACGCGCTGGCTGGAGCGGCGCACGCGCCCGGCGCATGGCGAGGAGATCCTGCGCCTTGGCCTGTCCCCGGACACGGTCGTCGCGGCGCTGACCCGCCTGCGCAGCGCCGACGGCCGGGTGATGGCCTACGAGAAGGCGGTGCTGCCGCAGCACGTGGTGCCCGATCCGCACGCCATTGCCGATTCGCTCTACAGCTACCTGGACGAGCGCGGCACCCCGGTGGTGCGGGCGCTGCAATACTTCCGCGCCATCAACCTGCCGGCGCGGCTGGCCGGCCATCTCGGCATGAAGGAAGGCGAGGCGATCCTGCACGTGGTGCGGGTCGGCTACACCCGCGACGGCAGCGCGATCGAACTGACCGACACCTACTGCCATAACGACTACTACGACTTCGTCGCCGAACTGCGACGCTGACCGCCGATCCCCGCGCCCTCCCGGAGCACGCCGCCCATGACCACCGCACGGCCCGCCAGTCCCTACGCCTCCATCGCCATCGTCGGCCTGTTGTTCTTCATCATGGGCTTCTTTACCTGGATCAACGGGCCGTTGATCCTGTTCGCCAAGGTCGCCTTCAATGTCAGCGACACCTTCGCGTTCCTCATCCCGAGTGCGTTCTACATTTCCTACTTCTGCCTGGCATTGCCTTCTTCGCTCATCCTGAAGCTGACCGGGATGAAGAAGGGCCTGGCGCTGAGCCTGCTGATCATGGCGATCGGCGCCGCGATCTTCGGCCAGTTCACCAATGCCCGTTCCTACGTGGGCGCGGTGAGCGGCATCTTCATCATCGGCGGCGGCCTGGCCTTGCTGCAGACCGCGGTCAATCCGTACATCAGCATTCTCGGGCCGATCGACGGCGCGGCGCGCCGTATCGCGCTGATGGGCATCTGCAACAAGGTGGCGGGCGCGCTGGCCACCTATGGACTGGCGAAGGTGGTCCTGCACGGCATGGAGGATTTTTCGACGCAGATCGAACAGGTGCTGCCGGCGCAGAAGGAGCTGCTGTTGCAGGAATTCGCTGGCCGCATCCACGGCCCTTACATGGCGATCGCCGGCATCCTGGCCGTGCTTTCCGTCGCCATCCTGTTTTCGCCCTTGCCCGAGATCAGCCCCGAGACGGCGAACGCGTCGGCCTCCGACGAGCGCAGCCGCGACAGCATCTTCGCGTTTCCGCACGTGTGGCTGGGCGCGTTGTGCATCTTCGTGTACGTCGGCGCCGAGGTGATGGCCGGCGATGCGATCGGCATCTACGGCAACAGCCTCGGCCTCTCGCTCGACTACGCGAAATATTTCACCATCGGCACCCTGGCCTGCATGCTGGCCGGCTACCTGCTCGGCCTGGTGCTGATCCCGAAGTACATCTCCCAGGAAAAGTACCTGTCCATTTCGGCCTGCCTCGGCATCGTGTTTTCGCTGTGCGCGATGGTGACCGGCGGCTATGTCTCGGTGGCGTTCGTGGCGGCGCTCGGATTCGCCAACGCCATCATGTGGCCGGCCATCTTCCCGCTGGCCATCAAGGGGCTGGGCAAGTTCACCGAAAAGGGCGCAGCGCTGTTGATCATGGGCATCGTGGGCGGCGCCGCGGTACCGCAGCTGTTCGCCCATCTGAAGGAGTCCTTCGATTTCCAGGTGGTCTTCGCCGGCCTGATGATCGCCTGCTACCTCTACATCCTGTTCTTCGCGCTGCGCGGTCACCGCGTCGGCCAGGGCGCGCGGTGAGCTGACGCGCTTTTCTCCAACTCGGCAAACCTATCCAATGCGCAGACCCACCATCAAAGACGTCGCCGAACGGGCGCGGGTGTCGCTGAAGACCGTTTCGCGGGTCATCAACAACGAACCGTCGGTGATGCAGGCCACGCGCTCGCGCGTGCTGCACGCCATCGCCGAACTCGACTACGAGCCGGATCCGTCGGCGCGCAACCTGCGCAGCGGCACCCCGTTCGTGATCGGGCTGGTGTACGACAACCCCAACCCGTACCACATCATCGGCGTGCAGAACGGCGTGCTCGCCGCCTGCCGCGAGACTGGCTTCGGCCTGCAGATCCACCCCTGCGATTCCACTGCGCCGATGCTCGCCGAGGAACTGGCCGAGTGGACCCAGCGCTCGCGCCTGGCCGGGCTGGTGCTGACCGCGCCGATGTCCGAGCGTGCCGACCTGGTCGCGGCGCTGGCCGCGCGCGGGATCAAGACCGTGCGCATCATCGCCGCCACCGAGGATCCGCAGGACGGCCCCTGCGTCTACGTCGACGACCGCGACGCCGCCTACGAGATCACCGAACACCTGATCCAGCTTGGCCACCAGCGCATCGGCTTCCTGTGGGGCGGCACCTCGCACCGATCCAGCGGCGAGCGCTATGCCGGCTACGAGGCGGCGCTGAAGGACTACGGCATCACCCTGGACAAGCACCTGGTGATCCCTGGCGACTACACCTTCGACGACGGCTTCCGCGGCGCCCGCCGGCTGCTGGCCCTGCGCGAACCACCGACCGCGATCTTCGGCTCCAACGACGAGATCGCCGCCGGCGTGCTGGCCGCGGCCAAGTCGGCGGGCATGAACGTGCCCTACGACCTGTCCATCGCCGGCTTCGAGGACAGCCCGTTCTCGCGCCAGTCGTGGCCGCCGCTGACCACCGCCAAGCAGGCCACCGAAGACATCGCCCGCCACGCCGCGCGGCTGCTGATCAGCCAACTGCGCAGCGATGCCTACGAAGACCATCCGGCGCCGGTGCACAACCAGGGCTTCGTGCCGCAACTGGTGGTGCGCGGCTCGACCGCGCCCATGCAGCCGCATTCCCGCCGTTCCTCCTCCCCAGACCCCACGTGATCCTGCCCATGGCGCTGCCCTCCGAAACCGAAACCCTGATGTTCCGCGAAGCCGCGGAAGCCGCCGCGGTCGTCGCCGCGCAGTTCGAACGCAACCACGCCACCGTGAGCGCGCTCGCCGCGTCGCTGCGCGCCGACCCGCCGCCGTTCGTGGTGACCTGTGCGCGCGGCAGCTCCGATCACGCCGCCACCTACGCCAAGTACCTGTTCGAGACCCAGCTCGGCGTGGTCACCGCCTCGGCCTCGCCGTCGGTGGGCTCGGTGTACGAAGCGCCGCTGCAGTTGCGCGGCGCGCTGTACCTGGTGATCTCGCAGTCGGGCAAGAGCCCGGACCTGCTGCGCAACGCGCAGGCGGCCAAGGACGCCGGCGCGCGCGTGGTGGCCCTGGTCAACGTCGAGGATTCGCCGCTGGCGCAGCTGGCCGACACGGTGATCCCGCTCGGCGCCGGCCCGGAGAAGAGCGTGGCCGCGACCAAGAGCTACTTGGCCTCGCTGGCGGCGATCCTGCAGCTCGGCGCGCACTGGAAGAACGACCCGGCGCTGCTGGGCGCACTGCAGGAATTGCCGCAGGCGCTGCGTGCGGCCTGGCAGGCCGACTGGCGCTCGCTGACCGACGGCCTGGTCGAGGCGCACAACCTGTTCGTGCTCGACCGCGGCCTGGGCCTGGCGGCGGCGCAGGAAGCGGCGCTGAAGTTCAAGGAGACCTGCGGCCTGCACGCCGAGGCCTACAGCTCGGCGGAAGTGAAGCACGGTCCGATGGCCCTGGTCGGCCCGGGTTTCCCGGTGCTGGCATTCGACCAGCCGGACGAAGCCGGCGAGGGCACCCGGCGCCTGGCCGAGGAGTTCCGCGGCCGCGGCGCGCAGGTGTGGCTGGCCAGTGCCGGCGGCGACCTGCCGCTGGTCGCCGCGCCGCACCCGGCGTGCGCGCCGCTGCTGGCGATCCAGAGCTTCTACCGTGCGATCAACGCCCTGGCGCTGCGCCGCGGCTACAACCCGGACCTGCCGCCGCATCTGAACAAAGTGACGGAGACCGTCTGATGACCACGGTGGCGCTGCGCAATGCGCGCGTGCTCGGCGAGGACGGGTTCCTCGACGGCGTCAGCGTGCTGCTGGAGGGCGGGCGCATCCTCGCCCTGCTCGACGACGCCGACCCGCGCGTGGCGGCAGCGCCGGTGCAGCATGACCTGGGCGGCGGCAGCCTGCTGCCGGGCTTCATCGACCTGCAGGTCAACGGCGGCGGCGGGGTGCTGTTCAACAACCGCACCGACGTCGAGGCGCTGCGCCGCATCGGCCAGGGCCATCGCCGCTACGGCACCACCGGCTACCTGCCGACGCTGATCAGCGACGACGTGGAGGTGATGCGCGCGGCGATCGCCGCCACGCGCCAGGCCATCGCCGACGGCGTGCCGGGCGTGCTCGGCATCCACCTGGAAGGGCCGTACCTGGCGCCGGCGCGCAAGGGCACCCACAATGCCGACAAGTTCCGCGTGCCCGACGCCGACGAACTGGCCATGGCCACCTCGCTGGACAACGGCGTCACCCTGATCACCCTGGCACCGGAACGCGTGCCGGCGGCCAGCATCCGCAGCCTCGCCGCGGCCGGCGCGCGCGTGTTCGCCGGCCACACCGCCGCCAGCTACGAAGAGACCCGTGCCGGGCTGGACGCCGGCATCTGTGGCTTCACCCATCTGTACAACGCCATGACCCCGCTGCAGGGACGCGATCCCGGCGTGGTCGGCGCCGCACTCGAAGACCGCAACGCCTGGTGCGGGGTGATCGTCGACGGTGTGCACGTGCATCCGGCCAGCCTGCGCGTGGCGCTGGCGGCCAAGCCGCGCGGCACCGTGTTTCTGGTCACCGATGCGATGCCGATGGTCGGCGCCGACAGCCCCGCGTTCGACCTGTACGGCGAAACCATCACCGCCATCGACGGCGTGGTACGCAACGCCGCCGGCGCCCTGGCCGGCTCGGCGCTGGACATGGCCAGCGCGGTGCGCAACAGCGTGCAGTGGCTGGGCGTGCCGCTGGAAGAAGCCGCGCGCATGGCCTCGCTGTACCCGGCGCAGTGCGTGGGCCTGGACCACCGCTACGGCCACATCGCGCCCGGCTACCAGGCCGACCTGGTGCTGCTGGACGATGCGTTGCAGGTCCGGCATACCTGGATCGCGGGCGCGATGGAGTAGGCGGCGGCGCTCCGGCTGCGCGCGCGTGCTGCCGTGCGCGTTGTACAGTGGTGGTCGCTGACAACGCAGGCGGTGATGCATGGAACCGAGCCGCTATCTCGACGAGCCGATGGACGCGGCCTGCCTCTTCACCGGGATCTCGGTGTCAGGCGCCGGCGAGCATGTGATTCCGCGCTGGCTGGCGCAACGCCATCAAGCTGCGGGCCGGGTGTTGCTCGGCGATGCCGGCAGCTTCGCCAGGCTCTGCGATTTCAAGGCGCCTGCCGATCCCCAGGCCAACGCCCAGTTCGGACGGCTGGAACAGCGCCTGTCGGAGGACTGGTCCGCGGTCGCGGACGATGAAGCGCATCTGTGGTTGATGAAGCTGTCGGTGGGAATGATGTTGCTGCACCGGCGATTTGCCGAAAATTCCCGGCATCCGGCCGCACCTGCCGGGTTCAACCCGCATGTCGCCGGCGCGCTCCTGAAGGCGTTTCGTGCCGGTTTCGCGGCGTGGAAGAACGGCGCCTATGTCAGGGAAGGAAGCCTCGTGCGGTTGCCATGGCAGAGCGGTCGGCTCGTGATCGCGCATCTGTTCGGGGCCAGCGAGATGGGCCTGCCCGAGGAAAATGGGCGTGCCATGTACATGTTCGCCCCCTATGGCCTGATGGCGGTCGGGCAACCTGGGGTCGGCATGTTGGTCGCCACCTTCTTCGAGCCCTCGCGAGATTTCGAGAAGCGCCTGGCGGCGGCCAGCGCCATCCCCGCGGATGTCTCCGATCTGGCGTGTCGCGCAGCGTTGTCCCGCGCGTTCGCCACCGCGGTGCTGGGTCCGCTGATCGCGCGCTTGAGCGGCACCGCCGTCGATGACGCTGAGGTACTCGCGCTTGCCGCCAAGGGCCTGCGGGTGGAGTTCGCCGACCCGTCCGCGATCGATTCGGGATTCCGCGAGCTGCGGGCGCACGAACCTTGATGGTGGCAGCAGAACACTAGCCCGCGTGCTCTCCCGACCGCGTTGCCGACGGCCGCGCCGCGGCGATCGCCGCGATCCGTGCCTTGGCCAGCGCCTCGCCGATCTGCGGGCCGCTCAGGCCCTGCGCCGCCAGGTCGCGCGCGTTCACCGCCAGCGCCGCCGCATGCAGGCGCTGCAGCGTGCGGCCCTGCGGGTAATCGGCGTCCTCGCTGCCGAGGCGGCCGCGCTTGTCGGCCTCGCACACCGTTGCCAGTTGCGCGATGCGCTCGGGCTTGCGGAAGCCGTCGCAGCGCTGCAGCAGTTCGTGCACGGTGCGGTCGCGCAATTCGGCCAGGCGATGCACGTTCAGATGCTCGCGGCAGGCGATCTCGGCCAGTTGCCGGTGCTCCTGCGGCACCTTCAGACGTTCGCTCAGCGCGCGCAGCGGCGCCAGGCCGCGTTGCTCGTGCATCAGGTGGCGCGGCCATTCCTCCGGCGGTGTCAGCGCCTTGCCCAGGTCGTGGGTCAGCGCGGCGAAGCCGATCAGTGCGTCGCCCGGCGCCAGCCGCGCGGCCATGTCGCTGACCAGTTCCTGGTGGCGCCCGGTGTCGATCTCGGGGTGGTACTCGGCGCGTTGCGGCACCCCGTACAGTGCGTCCAGCTCCGGCAGCACCCAGCGCAGCGCGTCGGCCTCGCGCAGCGTGCGCAGGAACGCCGAGGGCTGCGCCGAGGCCAGGCTGCGCCGCAGTTCCTGCCAGACACGTTCGGGCACCAGCGTTTCCAGTTCGCCGCCGGCGGCCATCGTGCGCATCAGCTCCATGGTCTCGGGCGCGACGACGAATCCCAGCGGCGCCAGCCGCGCCATGAACCGCGCCGCGCGCAGCACCCGCAGCGGATCCTCGGCGAAGGCCGGGCCGACGTGGCGCAGCACCCGCTGCTCGAGATCGCGCGCGCCGCCATACGGATCGACCAGACGCCCATCGGCCTCGTCGCGGGCGATGGCGTTGATGGTGAAGTCGCGCCGCTGCAGATCCTCTTCCAGCGTCACCGACGGGTCGGCCTGCACCTCGAAGCCGTGATAGCCGCGCCCGGCCTTGCGCTCGGTGCGCGCCAACGCGTATTCCTCGCCGCTGCGCGGATGCAGGAACACCGGAAAATCGCGGCCCACCTGCTTGTAGCCCAGCTCCAGCATCTGCTGCGCGCTGGCGCCAACCACCACCCAGTCGCGGTCGCCGGGCGGTTGACCGAGCAGGGCGTCGCGGACGGCGCCGCCGACGAGGTAGATGTTCATTGGGTGCTGGGAATGGGGAGTCGGGAATCGGGAATGGTAAAAGCAGATTCCCTTCGCCTGATGTCGCGCTGGCGTGTTGACCCAATGTTCGGCGCGGTTGCGCGCGGTGCGCCGTTGCGATTCCCCATTCCCTATTCCCGATTCCCAGCGGCCGCATCGGCGGCCGTACACACAAACTTCTTCCGCGGCGCGTCCAGCTTGCCGAGCATGCGCTCGGTGACCGGCAGGGCGTCGCCGTTGAGGCGCCAGTCGTAGATCACGCTGAAGGCCAGGATGCGCGCCACGTACTCGCGGGTTTCCTTGTAGCTGACCGTCTCGATCCAGAAGTCGGCATCGTGGCCCGGGCGCTGGCTCTGCCAGCGTGCGGCCGGGCCGGGGCCGGCGTTGTAGGCGGCGATGGTCAGGTAGGGCAGGCCGTAGGTGTTGAGCAACTGGCGCAGGTAGGCGGTGCCGATGGCGATGTTGGTGTCCGGGTCGTACAGGCTGGCGGCGCCGCCGTAGCCGGCCAGGCCAAGGTTGCGGGCAACGCTGGCGCCGGTGGCCGGTACCACCTGCATCAGGCCCATCGCATTGGCCGGCGAGCGCGCGTTGGGGTTGAACACGCTCTCGGCGCGGATTTCGGCGGCGACCCAGGCCGGGTCGATCGCGTTCTTGCCGGCTTCGCGGCGGATGGTGTCGGCGTGGTGCAACGGGAAGCGCAGCGTGTACAGGCGCTGCTCCTCCGGGCGCTTGCCCAGCCCGAACACCGCGCGGTCGAACCAGCCGTTGGCGCTGGCCACTTCCACTGCCATGCGTCGCTGGGTGTCGTCGAAACGGCTCAGCGCATCGTTCCACTCGGCCACGGCCCAGCCGGCGCGGTCGATCTTGAACAGCTCCAGCGCGCGGACCAGCGACGGATCGCGTGCCACCGCCGCCTGCGCCTGCGCGCTGTCGTTCGGTTCCCACGGGCACAGCGCGTACGGCTGCTTGAGCCGGTCGGCGGCCAGGAAACCGTGGAAGGTGGCGGAGCTGGCCGCCGCGCGGTACAGCCGCTGCGCCTCGCTGGCATTGCCGGTCTTCTCCGCCAGCCGCGCCTCGAAGTACTGCCAGCGCGAATCGTTGCGCTGCGCCGGCGGCATCTTGCGGATCGCGGCCAATGCCGCCGGCCAGTCGCCGCGCGCCATCGCCTCGCGCGCGCGCCACTCGTGCAGGCGTTCGTCGTAGGCGGACTCGGGCACCGCGTTGAGCCGGCGCGCCGACTCCGGCCCGTACGAGGCCACCGTCCACAGCGCGATCTGATACAGCACCGCACCGCGCTGCGCCTCGCTGAACTGCAGTGCCTGGACGAACTGCGGCAGTTGTCGTTCGGCAGCGTCCGGATCGGTCTTGGCCAGCTTCGCCAGCCCGTCCACCGCCACCTTGCGGCTGCGCTCGGTCTTGGGCCAGGTCAGCGCACGGGTGTGCACCGCGTCCAGGAACGCCGCGTAGTCGTTGGCCAGGGCCAGGTCGGCCGCGGGCAGGCCGCGTGCGGCGGCGCGCATCACCGCCGGCTGCTGTGCGTCGGCGGCCGCTTCCACGCGCGCCCAGCGCAGCGCATCGGTCATGCCGCCGCGCGCCTGCAGGACTGCGAACACCGGATCGCAGGCGTCGGGCAGCGACTTGCCGGCGTTGCGCCACAGCGCCTGCGCTTCGTCCACCCACTGCGCGTCGGCGCGGCCGGTGGCCTGGCGCGCATTGAGCTGGGCGCAGCGCAGGCCCAGGTTCTCAGTGGGTTTCCAGTTCGCCAGCAGCGCCGGCCAGTCCTCGCGCCGCGCCAGCGCCGGCAGCCACAGCGCACGGAAGCTCTCGGCCACCGGCTGCCCGGCGTAGCGCTTGAGGAAGTCCTGCGCCTGCGCATCGGACACCTTGTCGATGTTGCGGCGCAGGTTGGCGTACTCCAGCCAGCCGTACAGCGGATGCTGCTTGAACGCGGCCGCGCGGACCGGATCGAACCGGCCCTGCTCGGCATCGTCGATCGCCGAGCGGATCGCCGGGCGCTGGGCATCCAGGGACTGGGCGAGGGCGGGAACAGGGCCGCACAACGCGGCGGCGAACAGCAGGAGAGACGTGCGCAGGATCATGCGCGGGACTATACCGAACGCGGATGAATCGCCGTTTCAACTGGCGATGGTGGCGCTGTCGTCGCTTGGGCCGGCGTGGCTGCGGCGATGGGGAGCCGCGTTCGTCCAGGCGGGCCGGTGAGTGCGCTGGGTGTATTGGGGTCATCGTGGCGATCGGTGGAGCGATGGCACGTCGTGTGAGTGCCGTGCCCCGCAGCGTTTGCAGATCGGCATCGCGCGCCGGGCCGTCCGGTGCCCCGGCATGGGCGGATGAGGTGCAGGTGCGGCTTCGTACGTCTGAAGTCCGCGAGTCGCTTCGCGCCGTACCCTCACCCCAACCCCTCTCCCGGCGGGAGAGGGGCTTTGGCTTTTCCCTTCTCCCATCGGGATCATGGCCCCCTTTTCGGGGGAAGGTGCCCCGTAGGGGCGGAAGAGGGTACGGGCGAAGCCTCTGATCGCCAGATCGCTCGGGCGCTTCGCGCTCCGTACCCTCACCCCAACCCCTCTCCCGGTGGGAGAGGGCTCGGCTTCTCCCTTCTCCCATTGGGACCATGGCCCCCTTTTCGGGGGAAGGTGCCCCGTAGGGGCGGAAGAGGGTACGGGCGAAGCCTCTGATCGCAAGATCGGTGCGGGCGCTTCGCGCTCCTTACCCTCACCCCAACCCCTCTCCCGGTGGGAGAGGGGCTTAGGCAGGTCGCCGTTTGACCACGCCTCGCACCCCTCGTGTCTACCAGATCGACCAGTCGTCGCGATAGCCCGCGCTTTGCCTGCCGGACGCTTGCACGGCGTTTACGATTTGTTTACAAAGAATTCCATGCCGTCGCGGTGCAGGGGGTCGCAGCGGCCGACCCACATCCTTTCTGGAGAGAGAGACGGATGAATTTCCTGCACCGCCATCCTTTGGTCTTCGCGGTATCCCTGGTCCTGCTCGGCGGCGTCCCCGCCATCGCCGGCGCCCAGCAACAGACGCCCCCGGCCGCTCCCGGCACGGCCACCACGCTGGACAGCGTGCAGGTCACCGGCACCCGCATCCGCCGCGCCGAAGTCGAGGGCCAGGTGCCGGTGCAGACCCTGAGCCGCGCCGACATCGAACGGACCGGCCTGACCTCCATCGGCGATGTGCTGCAGGAGCTCACCGCCTCCGGCTCGGCCTTGAACGCCAAGTTCAACTCCTCCGGCAATTTCGGCTTCCCGCCGGACGGCAGCGGCGTCGGCGCGGGTTCGGCGCAGGTCGACCTGCGCCATCTCGGCGCCAAGCGCGTGCTGGTGCTGGTCGACGGCATGCGCTGGGTCAACGAGTCCTCGGCCTCGGGCGTGGGCGCGGCCACCGATCTCAACACCATCCCGCTGGCCATCGTCGAGCGCGTCGAGGTGCTGGAAGACGGCGCCTCCTCGCTGTACGGCTCCGATGCCATCGCCGGCGTGGTCAACATCATCACCCGGCGCAATTTCGAAGGCGGGCAGGTCACCCTGAATTACGGCGAATACGACAAGGGCGACGGCGCCAGCAAGGGCGTGGACCTGGCCTGGGGCCACAGCACCGAGCGCACCAGCCTGTTCCTCGGCGCCAGCTACACCAAGCAGGATCCGATCTACGCGCGCGACCGCGCGCAGTCGCTGTATCCGATTCCCGGCACCGGCCTGAGCTTCGGCAGCTCGGCCACGCCGGACGGGCGTTTCATCTTCGTCGACCCCAACACCGGCGCCGAGCAGAACCTGACACCCAACAGCGGCGCGCGCACGCCGCGTTACGACGGCACCGGCGGCTGCACCCGCAGCGACGACTACCACTGCTTCACCACTGCCGACCGCTACAACTTCGCCGCGTCCAACCTGCTGCTGACCCCGTCCGAGCGCAAGGGCGTGTTCGGCCAGTTCCGCTTCTTCTTCAACGACGACGTGCAGTGGTACCTGAAGCTGCTCGGCAACCGCCGCGAGTCGACCAACCAGGCCGCGCCGGAACCGATCTTTCTCGGCCCCGACGCCGGTACCGGCAATCCGCTGGCCGACAACATCGTCATCTCCGCCGCCAACCCGTACAACCCGTTCGGCTTCGCGCTGGATTCGGGCAGCAACCTGATCATGATCGGGCGCCGCCCGGTGGAAGGCGGCGCGCGCGTGTTCGAGCAGCGCGTGGACACCCAGTATGTCGGCACCGGCTTCATCGGCAGCTTCGAGGGCGCCGACCGCACCTGGTTCTGGGACGTCAACGGCGCCTACAGCAAGAACAAGGCCGAGCAGACCAACTACGGCAGCTACAACATCTACAACATCAACCTAGCGCTGGGCGATCCGGCGGCGTGCGCGGCGGTGGCCGGCTGCGTGCCGCTGAACATCTTCGGCGGCGCCGGCAGCATCACCCCGGACATGCTGCGCTGGATCCAGCCGGTGGTGCACGATCGCAGCCAGAACGAACTGACGCAGTTCACCGCCAACCTCAGCAGCGACCTGTTCCGGCTGCCGGCCGGCGCGGTGTCCTTCGCCACCGGCGTGGAATACCGCAAGTACGAGGGCTTCTACCGCCCCGATCCGCTGACCGTGATCGGCCACTACAACGGCGTGCCGTCGCTGCCGACGCAGGGCAGCTACGACGTCAAGGAGGCCTACCTCGAACTGAGCGTGCCGATCTTCGCCGACTCGCCGCTGGGCGACAAACTGGACCTCAGCTTGGCCGGCCGTTATTCCGACTACTCCACCTTCGGCGGCAAGTTCACCCCGAAGTACGGTCTGCGCTGGCAGGTGGCGCCGGACTTCGTGCTGCGCGCCAGCTATGCCGAAGGCTTCCGCGCGCCCAGCATCGGCGAACTGTACGGCTCGGCCGCGCGCGCCGACCTGACCCTGTCTGATCCCTGCTCGATCGGCCTGGGCGGCACCGCGCCGCGCGGCAGCGCCAGCAACTGCGCCACGCTCGGCGTGCCGGCCGGCTACCAGCAGGCCAACTCGCAGATCTCGGTGACCACCGGCGGCAACCGCGCGCTGGAGCCGGAGAAGGCGCGCAGCTTCAGCGCGGGCTTCGTGTGGAGCCCGTGGTTCGCCAGCAACGTGCCGTGGTCGGACCGCTTCGACGTGGAGGTGACCTTCTACCGCCACGACATCGACGGCGCGATCCAGGCGATCAACGCGCAGACCCAGCTCGACCTGTGCGTGGACACGCTGTCGCCGACCTATTGCAACGGCATCACCCGCGCCTCCACCGGCGGCATCAACGGCTTCAACAACCGGCTGACCAACCTCGGCTCGATCAAGACCGACGGCTGGGACGTGGACCTGTTCTGGAACTCGCCGGAGACCGCGGCGGGCCGCTTCAAGATCGGCTGGCAGAACACCTTCGTCACCCGCTACGTCGCCACCGGCGCGGCCGGCCAGGTGCAGCCGCAGCGCCCGGGCGTGGAGGTGGTGGACAGCTCGATTCCCGAGTGGACCAGCAACCTGAGCCTGGACTGGTCGCGCGGCCGCTGGAATGCGTCGTGGACGCTGCGGCACATCTCCGAGCTGACCGAGCAATGCGGCGACGCGGTCGCGTTCCCGGTGTGCAGCAACCCGGTGGCCGGCACCAACACGCTGGACGCGATCACCTACCACGACCTGCAGGTGGGCTACCGCTTCGACTGGCTCAAGGGCCTGACCCTCAGCGGCGGCGTCAACAACGTCTTCGACAAGGACCCGCCGATCTGCCTGTCGTGCTCGCTCAACGGCTACGACGCCTCCACCTACGGCATTCCCGGTGGGCGTTACCTGTATGTGCGGGCGGATCTGAAGTTCTAGCGGTGTGACGGACGTTGCGGCGCGTATCCCGCGCCGCGCGTTTCGCATGCCGATGTCGTCCGTCGCCTGGGCGCCTCACACCTCTTGCAGCGTCCGAAACGCGTACATGTCCTGAAGGGTGCAGAAGTGGAAGCGCGGCACGGTGATCGGTCCGGCCGCGGCGAGCCGCGCCAGCCAGTCGTGTACCGTCTTCCGATAGGCGGCATGTTCGACCTCATCGAGCGTGTCGCACAGATAGGCCAACGAGATGTGGAACCGGTAGTCGACGTAGTCCGGGCGCTGCAGGCGAATGAGTGCCATCAGGCCGCGGCGGGCGGCGTCCAGCCGCAGCGCGGTCGCTGCGTCCGCGGGCCGCAACGGGATCAGCAGATTGTCGTTGCGGCCGGTCTTCGCTGCCGCAGGATCGATCAGGAACCGGCACGCGCCCAGTGGCGCGACGTCGCGCTGCTGCAGCCGTGCCAGGAACGTCGCATGGATGTCGCTCAGCGGTACGTCGCGCGCCATGTCGCTGGGCCATGGCCCACCAGCGCGGTCGATCTCGTTGACTCCACCCAGCAATGTCACGTGATAGCTGCTCGGTGGCAGCAAGGCGAACTTGTCGGCGAAGCGGTGCTCGGAGAATTCGCGATAGATGTCCAGCACGCGGTCGAAGCTCTGGTAGCCATCGCCCTGCTGTTGCAGATGGCCCAGGAACGTATTGCCGGGGAACGGCAGCGGGCGCCGTGAGCGGAGGAACTTGCGTCCCACATCCGGCGGCTGTGGCGAGATGGTCTGCGCCGGCAGTGCCGAAGCCACGACCGTCGCGCCGGCCGCGGCCAGCAACTGGCGACGGCTGATGCTGGTATCGAAAAACGATGACATGCGGTTTGCCTCAGAGTTTGACATTGAGGCCGACCATCACGGTCGGCGCCATCTTCCAGGCCGATTGCACGTATTCCTGCTGGCGGCCGATGCGGTACTCGTAGCCCTGTCCGGTCAGGTTCAGCACGTCCAGGCTCAGCGCGACGGAGGGCGATACCTGCCAGCCCAGCTTCAGGTCGACGCGGTCCAACGCCTGCTGGTAGCGGTTGCGATAGAACTCCAACTGGTTGGTGTAGTTGGGGTAACGGTCGTCCCACAACACACCGGTATGGTTCCAGGCCAGCGAGGCGCTCAGCGGACCCCGCGCATAGTTGAGCGCCAGATTCCACAGCTGCTTGGGCTGCTGCGGCAGCACCGACAGCGTCGTACGGCTGCCGTCGCCCAGCACCACCGGGTAGTCCACGTCCAGCAGCGTGACATTGGTGCTCACCGACAGGCCGTTCAGCGCGGGCAGCCAGGGCCCGAGTTCCTTGATCGCGCTCAGTTCGAGGCCGCGTAGCCGCACGGGCCGGTCCACGTTGCGGGGCTGCGTGACCAGCACCTGCTGGCCGTCGAGGGACTGCAGCTGGCCGTAGCGGAAGATTTCATCGTGGATGGTCTTGTGGAACAGCGCGATCGACAGCAGGCTGGCGCCATCGTCGAAGGTCCAGTCGTGGCCGAGATCCAGATTCAGTGCGCGACGCGGTTGCAGGTCCGGGTTGCCCTGGTTGAGCGTGGGCGGCGTGCTGCTGAGTGTCAGCACGCCGCCGTTCAGCGCCATCTGGTCCAGGCGCGGGCGCCCGATCGAGCGCGAGACGCCGAAGCGCAGGGTGCCGTTGGCGCTGGTCTGCCACTGGCCGGCGAGCGACGGCAACCAGTTGCGATAGCGGCGCACGGCACTGACCGGGCTCCATGTCGATCCGCTCAGTTGCAGTCCGTCGCTGCCGAAACGGGTCTGTTCCAAGCGCACTCCGCCGGCCAGGCGCCAGCGCTCGCCCCGCCATTGCGCCTGGACGAAGCCGGCGCGCACCTGTTCGTCCACGGCGTAGCTGCCGCTGTTCTGCGCGGCGGTGTCCACCACGCCACGTGCCTGGTTGGCGACGGCATCACAGCGTGCGTCGGCAAGTGCCGGATCGATGGTCAGCATCGGCGTATTGCAGCCCAGCCCGCAGGTCGATTCGCCCAGCACGTCCGCCAGGGTGTAGGGCAGCCCGCTCCAGGTGGTGCGCTGGAAGGACGTGCGCATGTGCGTACGCACCTGTCGCAGGCCCCATGCCACGCCCAATCCACGACTGTCCTCGTCCATGTTGCGGCGCAATTCCAATTGCAGATCGCTGACCCGCTCGGCGTAGCGGGTGCGTTCCTGCTGGTGATAGAGGTTGGCGTAGCGCGTCGGGTCGTCGGCCAGCGCCGGGTTGAGTGCAGTGAACGCAGGCAGGCTGTCGCTCCAGTCGAACGCGTAGCCCAAGCGGTTTTGTTGGAAACGGTCCCAGGTCTGCGGGTTATCCACCGTGGCGCGCGAGGTGCTGGCGCGCAGTGAGCCGCGCCACTGCGCCGGCAGTTCGGCCAGCAGTTCGCCGTTGAGCCCGGTCAGTCCGCGTTTCCAGCGCAATTGGCCCAGTTCGACAAGCTGATTGAGATTGTCCAGGGTTCCGCTGTCGGCGCCGGTGCGAACCAGGCGCGCGCTGCTCTGCACCTGCGCGACCTCGGCGTCGCGGTCGGAGGTCTCGCGCTGACGGAAGCGATAGCCGGCGAGATGGCCGCTGAGCGGGCCATCCGGTTGCCAATCCAGGCGCATGGTCAGTCCGCGGCGCTCGCGGGTGTTGTCGTAGTTGTACCAACGCCGCTCGCTGGGCACCGCGTTGCCGACGCCGCCATAGGCCAAGGCGGAGCGCGTACCGTCGGCGTTGTACCAGTTCAGGCCGCTTCCGTTTTCCTCCTGCGGTACCGAGATCACGCGGCGCCAGATGCTGGCCGCGCCCAGGAACGCGAATTCGTCGTTGCCACCGAAGCGTTTGCTCCACTTCAGTTCGCTTTCGCCGGCCGGCGTGCGCCCGCCGTAGCGCTGTCCCATGAGGTTGACGCCCCCCTTGGCCGCGGCGGTGAGCAATCCATCGGGCCGCTCGAAGCCGCTTTCGGTGACCAGATCGGTGACGCCTCCGATCGCGCCGCCGTCGTTTTCCGGCAACAGCGATTTCACCACGTCGATGCGATCGACGAAATTGGCCGGCAGCACGTCCATCAGCGCCTGGCGGCTGCCGATATCGTTGCTGGCGAACGCGAAGCCGTCGATCAACATGCTGTTGTAGTTGCCGTTGAGGCCGCGCACGGTCACATAGCGCGGTTCGCCCTGGTACTCCACCGTGCTCACGCCGGCGACCCGGCGCAGCGCGTCGCCGACGTTGAAGTCCGGCAACTGCCCGATGCTGTCGGCGGCGATCGAATCCACGATGGTGGAAGCCCCCTGCTTGGTGGCGATGGCGCGCGTGTTCTGCGATTGGAACGAGGTGCGGACCTGCACTGCATCCATGGTCTTCGCATCCTCGTCGGCCTGCAGCGCATCGGCATACGCCGGCGATGCCAACGGCAGGACGCCGGTCAGCGCCAGGCGAAGTGCCAGTGACAGAACGGACGGAGAGGAGGCGTCGGGCGAGCGGAAGACGCAAAGGGGATGAGGCGGCAGCAGACGCATGGCACGATCCAGTCTTGGGCGGCCCCAGAGTGGTGGCCGAAGATGCATTAAATTAAGTTGGTTAATTAAAAGAAATATGACAACGCCCCCGCTGTCGCTTCGCGTGTCCGGCTTCTTCGCCAACGCCGCTGTCCGTCCGCAGTACCGCCGCCGCAGCGACGGCAACGTCGCTGGGACCAGCGAGCGCATGCTGCTGGACTTGGTCCGCCGCGCGGGACAGGTCGAGCGTGCCGATCTGCCCCGCGCCATTGGACTCAGCGTGCCGGGGACAAAGGGCATCCTCGATCCGTTGGTCGCGCATGGCCTGCTGCAACTGGGGCCATCGCCGCGTCGCGGGCGCGGCCAGCCGAGTCGCCTGGTGCGTTTGGTGCCGGATTACGCGTACAGCGTCGGCGTCTCGTTGACGGTCGATGGCATCGCGGTGCTGTTGATCGACTTCGCCGGGCAGATCCGTGGGATGCGTCAGTTCACTGCATTCCCGCTCACGTTGGCTGACGTGCGTCGGCAGTTGCCGGCGATGGTGGAGGAACTGCTACAGGCTGCTGCTGTGGACCGACAACAGCTGTTCGGCGTTGGTCTGAGCATGACCGGACCGCGCATCGGCGAGGGCGCGCGCGTCAACCCGCCGCTGTCGCTGGCATCGGACTGGGTGGAGGTCGAACTGGACCGATTCGTCGCCGATTGCCTGCAGTTGCCGGTCTGGATGGACAACGACGCCCATTGCGCGGCTCTGGCAGAGGCGGTGTATGGGATCGGCCGTCGAACGCCGGACCTGGTCTATCTGTACATCGGCGACGGATTCGCCGCGGGCGTGATCGCCGACGGCGGCGTGTGCCGCGGCGCGCATGGCAATGCTGGCGAACTGGGCCGTATTTCGGCCATCACCGGCATGGCACGGCCGACGCTGGAGAGCCTGCGCGAGGCGCTGGTCGCCGACGGTCACGCGCTGCCGGACCTGCATGCGATGCTGCAGCAGTACGACCCGGCGTGGCCGCAGATCGACGCTTGGCTGGATGCCGTGCAATCGACGGTGACGCTGGCGGTGGCGGCGACCATTGCGCTGATCGATCCGCCGGCGATCGTGTTCGGTGCGCGCCTGCCTGCCGATCTTGCGCGAAGGCTGATCGCCCGCATTGCGTTCGAGTCGGCCCCGCGGCGTGGCATCGCCTCGCCGTATCCCACACTGCTGGTCGGCGAAGTCCAAGCGCATGCCACGGTACTGGGCGCGGCGATGCTGCCGTTCAAGGAGACGCTGTTCTAGGGCGTGTCATCCATCCCCGCGCAACCGTGACCCTTCGGGTTGGGCTTGGCAGGCGCGCTGCCGCTGCTGACGGTTTCGCGCCGCCGAGCGGACTGTGGCGCGATGGCGCCTCAGCGCAACACGTGCTGCGGCACGTCGATCTCGGTGGCCACCGCGAGGTGGTCGGAGAAGGCGGCGGGCACTGCGCGCTGTTCGTTGCAGCGCAGGCCGTCGCTGACCAGGATGTGGTCGATGGCGCGCTGCGGGCGCCAGCTCGGGAAGGTCGGCACCACGCAGCCCGGCGGTTGCAGCCGGGTGCGTTTGTAGAGCAACTGCATTTCCGGGCGGTCGGCGACGCAGTTGAAGTCGCCCATCAGCACCACGTTGGGATGATCGGACAGCAACTCGGCGATGAAGGCCAACTGCGCCGCACGCGAGTTGGCGCCCAGCGACAGGTGCGCCACCGCCACCGCCAGGCCTTCGGCGCCGTTGCCGAACTTGGCCAGCAGCACGCCGCGCCCGCCGAGCCGGCCGGGCAGGGCGTGGTCCTGCACTTCCACCGGCTCCAGCCGGCTGAGCAGACCGTTGGCGCTGGAGGCCACGCCGCCCACGCGTCGGTTCGGCTGGTGGCTCCAGTAGTTGAAGCCGGCGCGCTCGGCCAGGTAGTGGGTCTGGTTGGTGAAGCCCGAGCGCAGGCTGCCGGGGTCGGCCTCCTGCAGGCCGACGATGTCGTGGTCGCTGGCCAGCTGCGCGATCGCGTCCAGGCTGCTGCGCTTGCGCCCGGCCGGCAGCGCGTGCGACCAGCTGCGGGTCACGTAGTCGCTGTAGCGGCGCGTGCTGGAACCGGCCTGGATGTTGGCGGTCAGCACGCGCAGAGTGCGGGTGGCGGGAGCGGTCACGGCGGTGCGGCCCGGGGCGGACGGCTTACTTGGCCATCGCCGCGCGCTCGCGCGCGATCAGGTGATCGGCCACGCGCAGCATGTCGTCGTAGCTCTTGCCCTTGACCAGGTACTTGCCGTTGATGATCAGCGACGGCGTGCCGGTGATGCCGCTGCGGGTGGCGAACTGCTTGGCGCGGTTGGTCTTGGTGGCCACCGCGAAGCTGCCCATGGTGTCGGCGAACTGCTTCGGGTCCACGCCGTACTTGGCGTAGAAGTTGGCGATGTCCTGCACCGAGTCGCGGCCACGCTCGCCCTTCAGGGTCTCGTCGACGTGAATCGCCTTGTACAGCGCCTCGTGGGTCTTCTCCTGCACGCCCAGCGCCTCGGCGGCGTAGAACGCGCGGGCGTAGTCGTCCCAGGTGCCGCCGAACATCGCCGGCACATAGACGAAGCGCACGTCCGACGGCAGGCCGGCCTTCCACGGGCCGATCAGCGGCTGGAAGCGCGCGCAGGCCGGGCAGACGTAGCCGAAGATCTCGGCCACCTCGATCTTGCCGTTGGTCGGCTGGAACGGCTGGCCGCCGGCGATGTCGACGTAGTCGGTGCCGGCGACCGGCTCCGGACCGTTCGGGGTCTTGGCGGCGACCGGCTTGGCCGCGGCGTTGTCGCCTTCCGTGGCGGCAGGCTGTGCAGCGGCATCGGCGGTGGTGGCCGCGGGCGCGGCCGGCGTCTCGGCGGGCGCAGCGGCGGCATCGTTGCCGGCGGCGGGCGCGGCAGCCGGGGCGGCAGCGGTGCCGGAGGCAGGGGCGACGGCGTCGGCAGTGCCGTCCTGGGCCTTGCATGCCACCAGGATCGGCAGCAGGGCCATCAGGGTCAGGGCGAAGCGGGTCTTCATCGGCGACATCTCCAGCAGGATGGGGGACAAATGCCGGACGCGCCGCAAGCGCGGTCCGGCCACCCCGTCATGATGCCATGGCGCGGATGAAGCGCCGTACGCCGATTACTTGCCTGCGCGCTCGCGGGCGATCAACGCGTCGGCGATACGCAGCATGTCCTCGAAGTTCTTGCCCTTGACCAGGTACTTGCCGTTGACGATCAGTGCCGGGGTGCCGGAGATGTCGGCGCGCACGGCGAAATCGCGCGCGGCCTTCACCTGCGCGGCGACCTGCGGGCTCTGGTAGGCGGCGATGAAGGCCTGCGGCTTGACCCCGAAGCCGGCGTAGAACGTGGCCAGTTCCTCCGGCGCCACGTTCTGCACCGGCACGCTGCGCTTGTCGTGGATGGCCTCGAACATGGCGCGGTGGCTGCGGCTCTGCACGCCCAACTGCTGCGCGGCATAGAAGGCGCTGGCGAAGTTGTCCCAGTAGCCGCCGAACGCCGCCGGCACCAGGGTCAGGCGCACGTCCTTGGCCTGCTTGCCGGCCCATTCTTCCAGCAGCGGCTCGAAGTGCGCGCAATGCGGGCAGGTATAGCCGAACACTTCCACCACCTCGATCTTGCCGGCCAGCGGCGCGAACGGCTTGGGATTGGCGATCAGCGTGTAGTCCTCCCCTTCCACCGCGGTGGCGGACTTGGGTTGCGCGCAGGCGCTCAACGGCAACAGGGCGAGCAGGCACAACAGCAGGCGGGGCAGACGGTTCATGCGATCTCCAATGGCAAAAAACGAACGCCGGTCGTCGGGACCGGCGCGAAGGGGAAACGGGCCGGCGCCGCCGCGGCGGCGCGCGGTCAGGATTGTTGCGCGGGTGCCGGCTGCTGTGGCGTCGCCGCGGCCGGTGCCGCCTGCGCGGCGGCCGCGTCGTCGGCGCGGTCGTGCAGGCCCTGCAGGTAGCTGCCCAGCGCCTTGATCTCCTGGTCGGTCAGCGGCTTGGCCACCTGCGCCATGATCTTGAACATCGTCGGATCGCGCTCCTGGGTGGTGCCGGCCTGGTATTCCTGCAGGCGCCGCGCCACGTAATCGGCGTGCTGGCCGCCCAGATGCGGATAGGCCGGACCCGGGTTGCCGGCGCCGGCCGGGCCGTGGCACGCCATGCACGCGGGAATGCCGCGGGTCGCGTCGCCGCCGCGATACAGCTGCTGGCCGACCTCGTAGAACTTCATGCCCGCGTAGGGACCGTCGGCGATCACCGCGTCGTCGGCGATGCCGGCGCCGGCCTTCTGCGTGGCGAAGTAGGCGCCGATGTCGCGCATGTCCTGCGCGCTCAGCGGCTGCACGAACGGCACCATCGCCGCGACCGCGCCGCTGGTGCGCTCGCCGTGGGCAATCAGCGCCATCTGCCGCGCGCTGTAGCGCTCCACCTGGCCGGCGATGCGCGGATACATGGCGATCGCGGGGTTGCCGTCCGCGCCATGGCAGGCGGCGCAGGCCGCCGCCTTGGCCTGGCCGGCCTTGGGGTCGCCCCAGGCGGCCTTGCCGATGTCGCCCTCCAACGGCGTGGTGCGCACCGGCGCGTGGTCGGGAATGGGAACCACCGAGGTCTGCGCGAACGCGACCGCGGCGGCGACAGAAACCGCTAGACCGGCAAAGGCAAGAACGCGAGCGTGGCGCATTGCTGAAGCTCCGTATGACCCGACCCCGCGGCTGCCGGACGGCGACCGCACTCGCGCGATTATCGGCATGCGGCGGCCCGGCGGTCAACGAAGCCCGCCCGGGGCTCTGGACGTGCGATCCTAGAGGGATGTCGCTGATCCTCGAACGTGCCCACTATCTGTTGTCCGCCCACAATGCCCGCCAGTTGCCGGACGACGGCGGCTGGGAAGTGGCGTTCGCCGGCCGCTCCAACGCCGGCAAGTCCAGCGCGCTGAACGCGCTGACCCGGCAGAACGCCCTGGCCCGCGTGTCCAAGACGCCCGGCCGTACCCAGCAGCTGGTGTTCTTCCAGGTCCAGCCCGAGCGCTACCTGGTGGACCTGCCCGGTTACGGCTACGCCAAGGTGCCGCAGGAACTGCAGGCGCACTGGCAGAAGTTCATCGACACCTATTTCCGCACGCGCGAGGCCCTGCGCGGGCTGGTGGTGGTGATGGACATCCGCCATCCGCTGAAGGACTACGACCGGCAGATGCTGGGCTACGCCGCCCAGCGCGGGCTGCCCGCACACGCGCTGCTGACCAAGGCCGACAAGCTCGGCCGCGGCCAGCAGGGGCAGGTGCTGCAGCAGGTACGCAAGGAGCTGGCTAGCGCGTTCGGCGATACTGTCAGCGTGCAGGCATTTTCCGGCGAGAGCCGCCAGGGCGTGGACGAGTTGCGTGGCATCGTCGGCGGCTGGCTGGGGTTGGACACGGAGCCGACTGCCGCGGAGTGAGCGCGGCGGCGCTGGCGCCCAAGCTCCGCGAGACGCTTCGCGCCGGACCCTCACCCCAACCCCTCTCCCGATGGGAGAGGGGCTAGCCGCTGTTCCTTCTCCCATCGGGAGAAGGTGCCCCGAAGGGGCGGATGAGGGTACGGGCGCAGCCTCGTGCACTCGAACTCCGCGGGACGCTTCGCGCCGGACCCTCACCCCAACCCCTCTCCCGATGGGAGAGGGGCTTTGGCCTCTTCCTTCTCCCTCCGGGACCATGGCCCCCTTTTCGGGGGAAGGTGGCCCGCAGGGCCGGATGAGGGTACGGGCCAATCAAGGCGCCGCCGGCAACGGCGAGAACTCCGCCGGCACCCAGGCGAATGCCTCGCCCTCGCGACGCACGTGGCCCAGTCCCGGGAACGGCAGATGCGCGCCGGCTACCCACCAGCCGTGGTCCGCGGCCTGCGCCAGCATGCGCTTGCGCGCGGCGATCGCCGCGGCGCGGTCGCTGTCGGCCTCGAACGACGCCTGCGGCTGCGCGAACTGCACCGCGTGGTAGTGCACCAGATCGCCCCACACCAGCAGTTGCTGCCCCGCACCACCGTCGAAGCGGTACGACACGTGCCCGGGCGTGTGTCCGTGGGTATCCAGCGCCACCGCGCCGCCGGGCAGCGCATCGCCGGGACGGAAACGGCGCAGCCGCTGCGCGGCCTGGTACGGCGCCACCGCCGCCCGCGCCAGCGGGAAGGCGAAGCGCAGTGCCTGCGGCGCCCCGGCCTCGCTGGCCGGGTCCAGCCAGTACGCCGCGTCGGCGGCGCTCAGCCACACCGTCGCCTTGGGATAGGCGGGCTGGCCCTGTGCGTCCAGCAGGCCGCACAGGTGATCGGGATGGGCGTGGGTCAGCAGCACGTCGTCGACCTGCTCTGGCGCATAGCCGGCCGCGCGCAGGTTGGCCAGCACCTGGCCGAGGCCAGGGCCGAAACAGGTCGCGGTACCGGTATCGACCAGGGTGAGGTGCGTGCCGTCCTGGATCAGATAAGCGTTGACCGCGGTCTGCAGGCCCTTGTCGTTCTCCGGCACATAGCGGTGGTCGAGCAGGCGTGCGATCGCCTGCGGCGGAATGTTCGCCAGTTCCGCGCGCGACAGCGCCACGGTGCCGTCGAACAGGGCGGTGACCCGCAAGCGGCCGATCGCCTGGCGATAGACGCCGGGCACCTGCGTCTGGGCGCTGGCCGGCGCGGCGGCATGAGCGGGTGATGGCAGCGTCAGCGCCGCGCTGGCGCTCATGGCCAGTGCGCACAGCGCGCGCAACGGGAACACGGACATGGGATTTCCTGGCAATGCGGCAGGCGCCGCGGTACCAGAATGCTGCGACGGTCCCGCTGCGCGATTCGCTCATTCCGCTGCGCGCGGCGCTCAATGCCGACGTGGCTCAGTTGCCGATGCTGGCAGGATCCAGGCCATAGCGCTGCTGGAAGCGTTGGCTGAAGCTGCGCACCGAGCGGTAACCGGCGTGCGCGGCGACCGTCTTCAATGGCCAGCGCGTGGTGTACAGCAGTTGCATCGCGTGCGCCAGGCGCGCATCGGTGAGCAGTTCGCGCAACGACGTGCGTTCGCCGGCCAGGTGCCGACGCAGGGTCGCGCCGCTGAAGCCCAGGCGCTCCTCGATGTCGCGCGAACGCCAGTTGCGTTGTGGCTGCGCGGCGATCAGATCGCGCACCTGCGCGGCCACGCTCGGCGCCGGCGGCAGCAGCAGGCCACCGTGGCCGCGCCGGCACAGCGCCAGCACCAGGGTCGCCAGCGCCAGCCGCGCCTCGGTGTAGCGGCCGTCCTGCAGCGCCTGCCGCCATTGCAGCAGGGTGCTGCCGAACTCCTCGGCGCGCAGACGCGCCAGTTCCGCGCCGGCGGCGGGCAGAGGCTCGTTCCACAGCAATCGGGCGGCGCTCAGCGCTTCCTCGCACAGCGGCACCAGCACGCTCAGGTACAGGCCGCTGTGCGGATCCGGGATGTTGACCACATCGATGCGGCAGCGCCGCGTCACCAGGAACAGGTCGCCCGGTACGAAGTCCAGGGCCTGTGTCGCGGTGCGCACCTGCTTGCGTCCCTGCAGCAGGATCGCCAGGTGCGGCTGCGGGATCTCCACCGAGCGCGCGCCGTGTTCGCGGCGCGCGGTGATGCAGGCGTAGCCCTCAGCCTGCGTGCAGTCGGCCAGGCTGGCCAGGCGCGCCAGCAGCAAAGCGTCGGGGGAAGTCGTGTCGGCCATGGCCGGTGATGCTAGCGCAGCGGCGGTCGCGTCCGCTCAGACATGCACGCCGAACACACGGCCGATCGCGCCGCTGGCGAGCATCGCCGCCGCGCCCCAGAACACCACCCGCACCGCGCCGCGCAGGCCCGAGGCGCCGCCGGCACGCGCGGCCAGCGCGCCGGTCAGCGACAGGCCGATCAGGGTCGCCGCGCCGGTCACCCACAGTTGCCGGCCGTCCGGCGCCAGCCAGGCGGCCACGATCGGCAGCGCCGCGCCGGTACAGAACGCCGCCGCCGATGCGGCCGCCGCCTGCAGCGGACGCGCACGCAGGCTCTCGGTGATGCCGAGTTCGTCGCGCGCGTGCGCGCCCAGCGCATCGTGCGCGGTCAACTGCTCGGCGACCTGGCGGGCCAGGCCGGGGTCCAGCCCGCGCTGGCGATAGATCGCGGTGAGTTCGTCCAGTTCGCTCTGCGGGTCCTCGTGCAGCTCGCGGCGTTCCAGCGCCAGGTCGGCGCGCTCGGTGTCGGCCTGCGATTGCACCGACACGTATTCGCCGGCGGCCATCGACATCGCGCCGGCGACCAGGCCGGCGATGCCGGTGGTCAGCACCGTGGCCGCCGACGCGCCGCTGCTGGCGACGCCGACCACCAGGCCGGCCACGGACAGGATGCCGTCGTTGGCGCCGAGCACGGCCGCGCGCAGCCAGCCGGCGCGGTCGGTGCGATGGCGTTCGGAGTGGGTCGGGCGCATGGCGCTGCCTGCGGCGGAGCGGGAAGGAGACCGCAGCCTAGCCGAGCCGGCGCCGCGAACGCTTGCTGCGTCTCACTCTCGACGCCGTCAGTGGCGCGGCCATGGAATGCTGCAGTGCCGCCGGTAGCGACGCGGGCCCCGCCCCCGGCACGCTATAGTGCGGGCCTTGCGATGGCAGGGGATGGTCCCCACATCGCCTCACCCGCCGTGCGAGTCCTGCCCTTGTCGAGCCCCAGCCACGTTGCCGAGACGCCGATCACCGACCGCGCCGAACTGGTCGAGGTGCTTGCCTCCGGAGAAAAACCCGAAGCGCAGTGGCGCATCGGCACCGAGCACGAGAAGTTCGGCTTCCGGCTGGACGACCTGCGGCCGCCGACCTTCGACGGCGAGCGCGGCATCGAGGCCTTGCTGCTGGGCCTGACCCGCTTCGGCTGGGAGCCGGTGCGCGAAGCCGGGCACACCATCGCCCTGCTGCGCGATGGCGCCTCGGTGACGCTGGAGCCGGCCGGCCAGTTGGAACTGTCCGGCGCGCCGCTGCCGACCATCCACGACACCTGCGTCGAAGTGGGCAGCCACCTCAACGAGGTCAAGCAGGTCGCCGACGAACTGGGCCTGGGCTTCCTCGGCATGGGCTTCCAGCCGAAGTGGCGCCGCGACGAGATGCCATGGATGCCCAAGGGCCGCTACAAGATCATGCAGGCGTACATGCCCAAGGTCGGTTCGCTCGGCCTGGACATGATGACCCGCACCTGCACGGTGCAGGTCAACCTGGATTACGCCAGCGAAGCGGACATGATCAGGAAGTTCCGCGTGTCGCTGGCGCTGCAGCCGATCGCCACCGCGCTGTTCGCCGACTCGCCGTTCGCCGAGGGCAAGCCCAACGGCTACCTCAGCTACCGCTCGCATATCTGGACCGACACCGACGCCGACCGCACCGGCATGCTCGACTTCGTGTTCGAGGACGGCTTCGGCTACGAGCGCTACGTCGATTACCTGCTCGACGTGCCGATGTACTTCTCCTACCGCGATGGCACCTACATCGACGCCAGCGGGCAGAGCTTCCGCGATTTCCTGCAGGGCAAGTTGCCGGCGTTGCCCGGTGCGTTGCCGACGCTGCGCGACTGGTCCGACCACATGACCACCGCTTTCCCGGAAGTGCGCCTGAAGAAGTACCTGGAAATGCGCGGCGCCGACGCCGGTCCGTGGGGCCGGCTGTGCGCGCTGTCGGCGTTCTGGGTCGGCCTGCTGTACGACGATGCGGCGCTGGGCGCGGCCTGGGACCTGGTCAAGGATTTCAGCCTGGTCGAACGCCACGCGCTGCGCGACGGGGTGCCGAAGCAGGCGCTGAAGCTGCCGTTCCGCAACGGCACCGTGCAGGACCTGGCTGCCGAGGCGGTGAAGATCGCCCTGTCCGGCCTGCGCCGGCGCGCGCGCCTGAACCGCGACGGCCAGGACGAATCGCGCTTCCTCGAACCGCTGGTGGAAATCCTGCATGGCGGCGAGACCGCGGCCGAGCGCAAGCTGGCGCTGTACCACGGCGCCTGGCAGGGCGACATCGACCACGTGTTCCGCGAGTTCGCGTACTGAGTGCAGCGGCCCGCCCGCAGGCCAGCAGAACGATGACCGCGATCGGTGACATGGCGGGCCTGTTCCAGGACGAGCCGAGCAGATGGGGCGGCCGTGGCGATCCGTATCTGTGGGAAGAGATGGCGTCGACCCTGGCCGGCGTGCCGTTGCCGGCGACGGCCACGCAGTGCGAGGCGCTGCTCGCCGACACCTTCGCGCGCCTGGTCGGCACGGCGCTGGACGACGCATCCGTCGAGTCGGTCTTCGTGCCGCGCCTCAGCCATGGCGGCATGTCCTCGGGATACGTCAGCCTGGTGTTCTGGCGGGCGACCGCACTGCCGCTGCTGCTGTCGCGTCATGCCGAGGCTGTGGCGCAGCGACGTGCGGGTGCCATAGCGCCGCAAACGCCGCCATGGTGGCGACGGCTATGGCCTTCGCGCTAGACACCTAGCCGCCCATCCGCGCCCTGGGCACGCCCCAGGCCGGGCAGCCGCGCGCCGCTTGCGGCGTCGTTGCAGGAATGGATGGCGGCGGGAAGCCCGCTTTTGCTATAGCGTCTTCGTTTAGCGTTGGTTGGCGTGAAGCGGGTGACTTTGGACTGCTCAGTGGCCTGGTGCATCGCCGAGAGGGCTGGAGATCGGTGCATTCCAATGCATTCTTGCAGGGCGGATACTAGGAACTGAAGTTTTTCTAGCGGTCCCTGGGGGGAGCTATGGCGGGACATGAGGTTGTGTGCACGAGTTGTGGGGAGGTGCATCAGGGGTTGCCGACGGATCGGGGCTTTGGATTGCCGGATGAGGTCTTCGCGCTGTCCTATCTGGACGCCTACCGCCGTGTCCGTTCCAACGCCGATCTGTGCACGCTGGACGAGCGGAGATTCTTTATTCGGGGCGTCCTGGAAATTCCGTTTCTGTATCGGGAAGACGCATTTGCCTGGGGGCTTTGGGCCGAGGTGTCGAAGCAGGATCACGACTTATATGTGAACAGCTTCAATGACGCGTCGGCGCAAGGTAGGGTGTTTTCGGGAGCGCTCGCCAATGCCATTCCCGGTGTGAACGATACCGTGGGGCTGCTTGTTTCGATCGAGTTCCAGGATCCGGCGAGCCGTCCCACGTTTGTCTTTCCATCATCCGCAGACCATGTGCTTGCCGTGGATCAGCGAAATGGCATCAATGAGGCGCAGCACCACCGGATGCTGGAGTTGTGCGGGCATTTCAAGGGCTCTCGACGTATGGACGTCGCTCAGCAGGCTTCTTCTTGGGAGGTCGCACCAACTGGGGAAGGCGCAGGGCGTTTGGTGTCTCGCAATCCGGAAAGTGCCGCGATCACGTCTTGGCACTTCTACAAGAATGCCGCAGGCTTCTTCGGCTTTGTGTCTCTTTTCGTCTATTGCGGCATTCTGCTCGCGCTTGGACCAGCTTCAGGCGCGGTGTTGTTCATCGCATTGGGAATGCTTGCCACCTTGTTGATATCGGTGCGGTCGGGCAAACGGCTCCTGCTGCTCCGGCGCATGCGGATGGCGCAACGTCGATAGCGCTTTGCATCGGCTGGCCTGGTTTGCGGCCCCGCGTCTTCCATTGACGCGCCTGAATGGTGATGACGGCGGCCACGGGGCAGGCGACAATGCCGCATTCGTCTTCAGGGGGGACGTCATGCACCAAGCGCAGCCGCGATCCAGCTTTGTCACGATCCTGGCTTGGATCTTCATCGCACTCTCGGGTTTCGGCACAGTGGTCGGCACCATGCAGGTCTTCGTTGTGTTCGTCATGTTCGATCACGTGCAGTTTGCCGATGCGGTGCAGAGGCTTCCGCCAGGCATGCCGCCGACGATTGCCTTCATTTTTTCCAACTTTCGTTGGTTGTTTCTTGGAACTGCGCTGTTTTCAGTGTGGACCCTGGCGAGTTCGATCGGGCTTCTGCGACGGATGAGTTGGGCGCGGTGGTGTTTCATCGCGGCCATGTTGCTGGTGATCGCGTGGAACCTGGGCGGCGCGGTCGTGCAGGTGCAGATGATCGCCTTCATGCAGAAGCAGCTCGCTGTTGCGCAGATGCACGGCGCGCCGGACATGCAGCCGATGCTGTGGGCCATGTCGGCGATCGGCGCGGTCTTTGCTGTGGCTTTCGTCGCCCTGCATGGCTGGATCATCGCGCGCTTGCTTTCACGGCCTGTCGCTGCAGAGTTTCGGCGTTCATTGCCGACGATGGGCAGCAGCGGCGCGCCACCGATGCGTTGATCTGCAGTTTTCGGGTTTTGCAGTCAATGGTGCTTCAGGCAAATAAGGGGGACTCCATGGTGCGTGCGGACTGGTTCGAATCGAAATGGCGATGGCTAAGGCGATTCGCGGTCGCCGCTGGATTGGGAAGCGTGCTCATCGTCGCTGGCTGGAGCGCAGAGCGCGAGGTGATTGTCGCTGTCGGAGGGCTGCTGGTGGTGCCGCTCCTGCTCTGGCTGTTCATCATTCCGATCCTGCATTGGAAGGATCGCTATGTGGGCGAACGCAGTGGCGCGTGGGGTGCACTGCTGGTCTTGGAGACTTCAAACTGGTCGAAAATGCTCTATTGGTATCGACATGTGTTGCCCGATTGGCGGCGTACGGGGCGCTATGAGCATGTGCCGTGATGACCGTGTCGGCTATATGAGAGTGTTGCCTTCTACGCTCGGCCAGAGACTTCACGACCAGACATGCGCGATGCGCTGTCGCTCGTCGAGTCGCTTTGCAATGCGCGCACTTCGCATCGTTCGCAGTCGCCTTGCCGCCTGTCTTGCAGCGCGCAGCGGTTCTCGGTGCCATCGTGGCGGCAGGGCCGGTGTTCTGAGCGTGTTGCTCGGCTGCATGGCATCCGCGCATGCGACCAGCCAATGCCCCGCCGACGTTGGTCCCAAGGATCCGCTCATCGATCTGCTCGGATGGGCGGTGGTCGCCAGCGGCGTGGTGCTGGGCGGCTGGCTGTGCGTGCACGTGGTGCGGCGTTCGCGCGGGCTGCGCCGATGGCGACGGGTGGCGGTCGTGCTGGCCGGCGTCGTGGCGATGCTGCTGCTATGGGGTGGCGGCCTGGTGCTGGCGATTGCGTGGTTCTTCATGCGGTGCTAACACTGCCGGCCTCGGTGCGTGCGCGCCGGGTCCGCGGTCCGCGGAGCCACGGGCCACGCCAGCAGGGGACACCGATGACCGATCCGTACAATTCCTCGCCGCCGCGTGCGGCGGTCTCGCCACTGAACGATGCGATGGTGACCACCGCGCTGGAACTTCCCGGCCACCGGATCGTGCGCAATCTGGGCATCGTGCGCGGCATCACCGTGCGCTCGCGCTCCATCGTCGGCAATTTCCTCGGCGGGCTGCAGACGCTGTTCGGCGGCAACATCACCATCTATACCGAGCTGTGCGAGCAGGCGCGCCTGGAGACCTATCGGGACATGCTGCAGCACGCGCGGCAGATGGGCGGCAACGCCATCGTCGCGGTGCGCTACGACGCCACCGAGCTGATGGCCGGCCTGACCGAAGTGCTGTGCTATGGCACGGCCGTGGTCGTCGAGCCGAACCAGCGCTGAGTCGATCGGCGTACGGCGGAACGCGGCGCGCCCGGCTCAGCCACCGACCGCCTGGCACGGCAGCCGCACGCTGACCCGCAGGCCGCCCTCTGGGCGGTTGTCCAGGGCGATCTGGCCGCCATGCGCCAGCACGATGCTGTGCGCCACCGACAGGCCCAGGCCGATGCCGCCGGTGTCGCGGTTGCGCGAGTTCTCGCCGCGGAAGAACGGCAGGAACAGCTTCTCGCGCTGTGCGGGATCGATGCCGGGGCCGTCGTCGTCGATCCACAGCACGCATTCGCCGGCCTCGTGACGCAGTTGCAGGCGCGCACGCTTGCCGTACTTCAGCGCGTTCTCCACCAGGTTCATCACCATGCGCCGCAGCGACAGCGGATCGCCGTCGAGGGTGATGGCGTCGCCGAGCAGCAGCACCACGTCCGCGCCGGTGTCGCTGGCGTCGTCCACGACGCTTTCCACCAGCAGGCGGAAATCCAGCGGCGAGCGGGTGCCGCGGCGGCTGTCGTTGTGGATGAAGTCCAGCGCCGCTGAGATCATCGCCTTCATCTCGTCGATGTCGGCCATGGTCTTCTCGCGCAGCGGCGGTTGCAGGGTCTCCAGGCGGAACGCCAGTCGCGCCAACGGCGTGCGCAGGTCGTGGGCGATCGCCGCGACCATGTGCGTGCGCTCGTTGATCAGCCGGTTCAGGCGCGCCTGCATCGCGTTGAACGAATCGGCCGCCTGCACGATCTCGCTGGGGCCGCTGCGCCGCAGCGGCTGCGCATCGGGATTGCGGCCGAGCTGGTCGGCCGCCTCGGCGAAGCGCCGGATCGGCGCCGACAGTGCGCGCGAGAACCACCAGGCCAGCGGCAGCATCGCCAGCATGCCGACCAGGAACAGCATCACCACCTGGGTCTTGAATTCGTTGGAGAACCGCCGCGGCGGCGACATCACGCTGCGCCAGTGCCCGTCGGGCTGGCGCAGGGCCGCGGTGAAACCGTCCAGCAGCGGTACCGCCGGTGCGAAGCCGCGTTCGCGCCACCCCACGGCGCGCATGGTCGCGCCGAAGGCGCCATTGCGCGGTGCCTCGCCCGGCGCGGGCGGCGGCTCCAGCGGCGGCGGTTGCTGCGCGGTGGCTGGGGGCGCCACCTCCGCGGGTGCGGGGACGTCGTCGTCGGCGGCCATGGCATGCGGTGGCGGCGGCGGGCGTTCGCCCAGGCGCAGGCGCAGGCGTTCCAGGCGGCCGTCGCTGTTGCGGTAGAAGCGCACCTGGTCCGGCGCCACTTCCAGCCAGTGCGCCATCAGCCGTTCCACGTTGCGGTCGCGCACCTGGTCGCGCGCCGGCAGCGGCGCATGGGCGGTGTCCTGCACCTTGAGGGTCTGGGTGCCGGCCGGCATGCGCGTGCTGAGCAGGGCGATCACTTCCGGCGGATGCACCGGCATCTCGTAGACCGGCGTGCGCAGCACCAGGGCGATGCCGATCAGCTGCGCGGTGAGCAGCGCCACCACCAGCAGCAGGAAGGCGCGGGCGAAGATCGGCACGCCGCGGCGGGCGCGCGTGGGCCCGCTCACAGGCGGGCGACGCTCGGCAGCAGCATGTAGCCCTCGTTGCGCACGGTACGGATCAGTTCGGTCTGCACGCGCTCGTTGATCTTGCGGCGCAGGCGGCTGATCTGGCTGTCGATGGCGCGGTCGTAGACCTCGGTATCGCGGCCGCGCGCGTAGTCGAGCAGCTGGTCGCGGCTGAGCACGCGCTGCGGGTGCTCGACGAAGGTGCGCAGCAGCGCGAACTCGCCGTCGGAGAGATTGATGAAGATGCCGGTGGGATCGCGCAGGTCGCGGCGGATCACGTCCAGCCGCCAGCCGGCGAACTCGTAGACGTTGCCGCGCGCTTCCGGCGGCAGCGTCGCCGCCTGGCTGCGCCGCAGCAGGGCGCGCACCCGCGCCAGCAGCTCGCGCGGATTGCACGGCTTGGCCAGGTAGTCGTCGGCGCCGACCTCCAGGCCGATGATGCGGTCGGTGTCGCTGCCCAGCGCGCTGAGCATGATCACCGCCGGCGCGCCGCGCTCGCTGGCGAGCTGGCGGGCGGCGCTGAGGCCGTCCTCGCCGGGCATCATCACGTCCAGGATCACCAGGTCCGGCTGGCGCTCGGCCATCCGCAGGCGCATCTCCGCCACGGTCTCGGCGGTGTCCACCTGATAGCCGTGGTCGCTCAGGAACTCGCTGATGAGTCGGCGCAGATCCGGATCGTCGTCGACGACCAGAATGAAGGATTTCATGTCCACGATCTTGAAGGGCGGCCACACGGGGATTCGCCCAGTCTAGACGTGGCCGCGGCTGCCTGGAACTGGGGGCGGGCAGGGACGTGGCCACCGGCACCGGGGCCCGCGCATGAACGCATGGCCATCATAGGCAGCACCGGCGGCGCCAACATGGCGGTTTCGTGTCCTGGGCCGACACGCATTGCCATGCGCCGGCACCCGCGCGGCGGGGCGTCCGGCCGCGCCCGGGTCGGCCAGGATGGGTGGAGTAGCGGCGCGGGCGTTTTCTTTTTCCGATGGCAGGAATACTATCCCCCAGTATAGTTCCCGAGTCCCCGCCACATGCCGCACGCCCCGCACGAAAAGAAGCGCGTCCTCGCCCGTATCCGCCGCCTGCGCGGCCAGACCGAGGCGTTGGAACGCGCGCTGGAGGAGGGGACGGACTGCGCTGCTGTGCTGCAGCAAATCGCCGCCATCCGCGGCGCGGTCAACGGCCTGATGTCGGAAGTGATGCAGGCGCATGTCCGCGATGAATTCGGCCATGCCGCCACCTCCGATGCGCAGCGCGCCGCGCGCGTGCGCGAGATGGCCATGCTGGTCCGCTCCTACCTCAAATGATCCCCACCCCACGCCCATTCCGTCAGCCAGGAGAAATCGCATGAAGTCCCGAGCCGCCGTCGCTTTCGAAGCAGGCAAACCGCTGCAGATCGTGGAGATCGATGTCGAACCGCCGCGCCAGGGCGAAGTGCTGGTGCGCATCACCCATACCGGCGTGTGCCATACCGACGCGTTCACGCTGTCCGGCGACGATCCGGAAGGCATTTTCCCGGCGGTGCTCGGCCATGAGGGCGGCGGCATCGTCGAGGCGGTGGGCGAGGGCGTGACCAGCGTCAAGGTCGGCGACCACGTGATCCCGCTGTACACGGCCGAGTGCCGCAAGTGCAAGTTCTGCCTGTCCGGCAAGACCAATCTGTGTCAGGCGGTGCGCGCCACCCAGGGCAAGGGCCTGATGCCCGACGGCACCACCCGCTTCTCCTACAACGGCCAGCCGATCTACCACTACATGGGCTGCAGCACCTTCAGCGAGTACACGGTGGTGCCGGAGATCTCGCTGGCCGTGGTCAACCCCGAGGCGCCGCTGGAGAAGGTGTGCCTGCTCGGCTGCGGCGTCACCACCGGCATCGGTGCGGTGCACAACACGGCCAAGGTGAAGGAGGGCGACAGCGTCGCGGTGTTCGGCCTCGGCGGCATCGGCCTGGCGGTGATCCAGGGCGCGGTGCAGGCCAAGGCCGGGCGCATCCTGGCCATCGACACCAATCCGGGCAAGTTCGAGCTGGCGCGCAGCATGGGCGCCACCGACTGCATCAACCCGAAGGACTACAGCAAGCCGATCCAGGAAGTCATCGTCGAGCTGACCGACGGCGGCGTGGACTTCAGTTTCGAGTGCATCGGCAACGTGCACGTGATGCGCTCGGCGCTGGAGTGCTGCCACAAGGGCTGGGGCGAGAGCGTCATCATCGGCGTGGCCGGCGCCGGCCAGGAAATCAGCACGCGCCCGTTCCAGCTGGTCACCGGCCGCGTCTGGCGCGGCAGCGCCTTCGGCGGGGTCAAGGGCCGCACCCAGTTGCCGGGCATGGTGGAGCAGGCGATGCACGGCGAGATCGACCTCGATCCGTTCATCACCCACACCCTGCCGCTGGACGAGATCAACGAAGCCTTCCACCTGATGCACGAGGGCAAGTCGATCCGCACCGTCATCCACTTCTGACCGCAGGTCAGTCCGGCGCGCGGCCGTTTCCGCGCATTGCAGCGACGCAACGAACCCGGGAGGGGGCAAGATGAGTACTGTGACGATTCATCCGTCGGTGGATGCCGGCGTGCGTGCCGGCGCGGAGCATTTCCAGGGCGGTACCCTGGAATGCCATTGCGCCAGCGACAAGGTGGTGGTGGAAGTGGGCGCGCAGACCGCGCACAACCACGCCTGCGGCTGTACCAAGTGCTGGAAGCCGAAGGGCGCGACCTTCTCGGTGGTGGCGGTGGTGTCGCGCGACAAGGTCAAGGTGACGGCGCACGAAGAGAAGCTGAAGGTGGTGGACGAGAGCGCGACCATCCGCCGTCACGCCTGCACCGGTTGCGGCGTGCACATGTACGGCCGCATCGAGAACACCGAGCATCCGTTCTACGGCCTGGATTTCGTGCATACGGAACTGTCGCCGCAGCAGGGCTGGTCGGCGCCGGGCTTCGCCGCCTTCGTGTCGTCGATCATCGAGAGCGGCACGCGTCCGGAGGCGATGGACGGGGTGCGCAACCGCCTGCGCGAACTGAAGCTGGAACCGTACGACTGCCTGTCGCCGCCGCTGATGGACGCGATCTCCACCCACGTGGCGCGCAAGAACGGCGTGCTGCACTGAAGCCCGCTGTCGCGCGCGTCGCCGGTCGATGCGTCGCGGCACCCCGCCTGCGGCCGGTCGCGGCCGCAGGCCCTCTTCCCGGAACTGCCCATGGAACGTATCGAACACCACGCCTGCTGCGGCGGCTGGCAGGACGTCTATCGCCACGACTCGGCCGTGCTCGGCTGCCCCATGCAGGTGGCCGTGTACCTGCCGCCGCAGGCCGAGCACACCACGCTGCCGGTGCTGTACTGGCTCAGCGGCCTGACCTGCACCGAGCAGAACTTCATCACCAAGGCCGGTGCGCAGCGCTATGCGGCCGAGCATGGCGTGATCCTGGTCGCGCCCGACACCAGCCCGCGCGGCGAGAGCGTCGCCGACGCCGAGGGTTACGACCTGGGCAAGGGCGCCGGCTTCTACGTCAACGCCACCCAGGCGCCGTGGGACGCGCACTACCGCATGTACGACTACGTGGTGCAGGAACTGCCGGCGCTGATCGAGGCGCAGTTCCCGCACAACGGCCGCCGCGCGATCAGCGGGCATTCGATGGGCGGCCACGGCGCCCTGGTGATCGCGCTGAAGAATCCCGGCCGCTACCGCAGCGTGTCGGCGTTCTCGCCGATCGTGGCGCCCACGCAGGTGCCGTGGGGCGAGAAGGCCTTCACCGCCTACCTGGGCGAGGACCGCGCGCAGTGGCAGGCCTACGACGCCAGCGTGCTGATCGGCAGCGCCAGCGAGCGCCTGCCGCTGCTGGTCGACCAGGGCGGCGGCGACGAGTTCCTCGACAAGCAGTTGCGCCCGCAGCTGTTGCAGGCCGCCGCCGACGCCGCCGGCTATCCGCTGACCCTGCGCGTGCAGCCCGGCTACGACCACAGCTACTACTTCATCGGCAGCTTCATCGGCGAGCACATCGCCTTCCACGCGCGCGCCCTGCAGGACTGAGCGCGGTTTGCCGGCGGCCGCGCGCGACGCGGGCCGCCGGGCAGGGGGCCGTGCGTTGCGCGGCCGGTCGCATAACCAGCCTTCTCCGCTGTCGTCCCTGGCAGTGCTTTTCGGTGCAGGCGCGACTGCACTCGAGTGACGCAGGCAGCTGCTTGCCTGCCGCGCCCATGACAGGCCGGTGACCGCGACGACCGCGACGTGGCCGGTCTCGTAAACAAACACGGGTGCCGCACCGCCCGACCTGCGGTTGTGCGATCGCGTTCGCGCCTGCTGAGACCGGCGCTGGCTAGATTCCGCAGGGTTCGCCCTCGCCACGTCCCTGGATCGGAGCCGCGCCATGTCTTGCCGTCGCATCCTGCTGCTCCCCTGGCCGCGCTGGCGCAGTCCGCTCAGCCCCGTGGCGATGCTCGCCTGCACCCTGGTCGGCGCCTGCGTGGCGCTGGCGATCGGCGCGGCAACGCCGTAGCGCACGCCGCGACTGGCTATCGTCGATCGCGGTCACGCCGTTGCGCCGGATGCGGCCGTTGCGGTCGTGTCGCATGGGGGGGGGCGATCGCCGTGATGGGCCGACGTGCATGTGGAGTTGCATGCACGGCGTCGCTCGGAGGCGGCCCAGGGCGCCTTGCAGGCGCGGTGCGAGCAAGCGCTGGTAGCGAACTTCGCATCGGGACCGCGGTGCGGCGCCGGACGCGGCGCTAGCGCGGCAGTCGCGCGGCCAGTTTGCCCAGCCGCCGCATTGCATCTTCCAGCGTCTCGCTCCACGGCTGGCCGCAGCTCAGCCGCAGGTGGTCGGCGTAGTCGCCGCGGCTGGAGAACAGGTGCCCGGGCGAGGTGCCGATGCCGGCGGCGAGAGCGGCCTCGAACAGCGCCTGGCCGCTGCCGGCGTCGGCCAGTTGCAGCCACAGCGACAGGCCGCCGGCCGGGTCGCCGATACGGGTACCGGCCGGCCAGTGCCGCAGCACCGCCTCGCGCAGGCGCTGGCCGTTGTCGGCCAGGGTGCGGCGCAGCTTGCGCAGGTGGCGTTCCAGGTCGTGCCGCTGCAGGTAGTCGGCCAGGGCCAGTTGCGGCAGGCTGGCGCCGCCGATGGTGGAGAAGTACTTGGCGCGCACCAGCGCATCGGTCCAGGCGCCGCCGAGCAGCCAGCCCACGCGCAGGCCGGGCGCCAGCACCTTGGAGAAGGCGCCGCAGGTGATCACGTTGCCGTGGATGTCGAAATGGCGCAGCGGCCGTGGGCGCTGCCCCGACCAGTCGAGTTCGCCGTAGATGTCGTCCTCGATCACCACCGTGCCGTGGCGCGCGCAACTGTCCAGCACGGCGCGCTTGGCGGCATCGGGGGTGAGGCTGCCCAGCGGGTTGTTGAAGTTCGGCACCAGCACCGCGGCGCGCGCCGGCGTGCGCTGCAGCAGTGCGTCCAGGCGTGCGGCGTCGATGCCCTGGCCGGGCCGGTTCGGGACCTCCAGCACCTTCAGGCGCAGCGCCGCCACCGCCTGCAGGATGCCGTGGTAGGTCGGGGTCTCGACCAGCACCACGTCGCCAGGGGCGGTGAGCGTGCGCAGCCCCAGGCTGATCGCCTCCATCGCGCCGGCGGTCACCACCACCTCGTCGGCGGCAACGACCGTGGCGCAGTGCGCGTAGCGCTGCGCGATCTGCCGGCGCAGCGCGGCGTGGCCCTGCGGCGGTGCGTAGTCCAGCGCGGCGCTGCGCTGGCGGCGCAACTGCCGCGCCAGCGCGCTGGCCAGGTGCGCGCCGGGCAGCAGCGCCGCCGCCGGCGTGGCGGTGTGCAGTGGCACCAGATCCGAGCGCGCGAGCATGTCCAGCACGCCTTGCAGCGCGGGATTGGCGACTGCGCCCGGGGCGCGCCGGCGGGTTGCGGCGCTTGCGCTGGTCGGTGGCGTCGTCGCCGCGGCGCGCACGAAGTAGCCGGAGCGCGGGCGCGCCTGCACCCGGCCTTCGCGTTCCAGTTGCAGGCAGGCCTGCACCGCGGTGGCGGCGCTGATGCCGTGGCCGGCGGCCAGTTGCCGGATCGACGGCAGGCGCTCGCCGGCACGCAGCGTGCCCTGCGCGATCTGTTCGCGCAGCTGGCTGGCGAGGGCTTCGTACAGGCGCATGCGGCGGCCTCATCTGTATCGGTCGATTTGCAGCGTATCTGACTCTGTGCTGGTCGCCCACCCCGGCGCACACTGGCCCTGTCCTTCCCCATTCCCGAGGCCGCGCGTGCAACTGCCGCTGTTCATCGTCGATGCGTTCACCACGGTGCGGTTCCGCGGCAACCCGGCCGCGGTGGTGCCGCTGCAGGCGTGGTTGCCGGAGGCGCTGATGCAGGCCATCGCCAGCGAGAACAATCTGTCGGAGACCGCGTTCTTCGTGCGCGAGGCCGATGGCGCGTTCGCGATCCGTTGGTTCTCGCCGCTGCGCGAAGTGGGGTTCTGCGGCCATGCGACGCTGGCCAGCGCCTTCGTCGTCGCCACCCAGGGCCTGGCGCCACTGCCGTTGCGGTTCCGCGCCGCGGCGGTCGGCGAACTGGCGGTGGATCGCGAGGCCGACGGGCGCTTCGTCCTGCGCTTTCCGAACCAGGCGCCGACCGCGTTGGCGGCGGTGCCGCAGGCGCTCGCGCAGGCGTTGTCGATCGCGCCGCAGGCGGCATACCGCAACGACCAGGCCTACATCGCCGTGTACGCGGATGAAGCCCAGGTGCGCGCGGTGGTGCCGGACCTGGCGCGGATGCTGGCGCTGGCACCGCGCGATGTCGCGGTCACCGCGCCCGGCCGCGAGCACGATTTCGTCTCGCGTTATTTCTGGCCGGCCAACGGTGGCGCCGAGGATCCGGTGACCGGCTCGATCCATGCCGCGCTGGCGCCGCTGTGGGCGCAGCGCCTGGGCAAGTACGACCTGCGTGCGTGGCAGGCGTCTGCGCGCGGCGGCGAACTGGACTGCCGGGTGCTGCCGGACCACGTGCAGGTGCGTGGCGCGGCGGTGCAGTACCTGCACGGGACGATCGCGTTATGAGCGCGGTGCACGCAGCGCCTGCGGGCGCGTCACGGCGGGCACTGTGGCAGTTGCTGCTGGCCGAGGTGCTGATCGGCTCGGTCGGCGTGTTCGTGCACGAGAGCGGCCAGGATCCGGTGACCGCGGTGTTCTACCGCTGCCTGTTCGGCGCGCTGTTCCTGACCGGGTGCGGCCTGCTCGGCGGGCAGTTGCGCGGCCTGTGGCGCGAGCGCGCGCTGTTGCGCGACGCGGCGCTCAGCGGGGTGTTGCTGGTGCTCAACTGGGTGGCGCTGTTCGCCGGCATGGCGCGTTCGTCGATCGGCGTGGCGACCATGGTCTACCACGTGTTCCCGTTCGTCATGCTGATCCTGGCGGCGTTGCTGCAGGGCGAGCGCAGCCGCCGTTCCGACCTGGGCTGGACCCTGCTGGCCTTCGTCGGCGTGGCCTGTTCGGCGGACCCGCTGCGGCTGTGGTCCAGCGCCGACCGCGGCTACCTGGGCGGGATCGCGTTGACCCTGCTGGGCGCGCTGCTGTGCGGCGCGTCGTTGCTGATGTCGCGGCGGATCAGCCGCGAGCGGCCGCTGGCGGTGGTGACCGTGCAGTGCTGGGTCGGTGCGGCGATGCTGGCCGGCTTCTCCAGCGGCGCCGCGCTGCACCCCGGCCGCCACTGGTTCTGGCTGGTCGGCCTGGGGGTGATCCACAGCGGCGTGGTGTATGTGCTGTTCTACAGCGCCTACCGGCACCTGCACGTGGCGGCGATCGCAGTCGTGGCCTTCGTCTACCCGCTGGTGACGCTGCTGCTGGACTACCTGCTGTACGGCCACCGGCTGGTGCCGGTGCAGTGGCTGGGCCTGGCGCTGATCGTGCTGGGCACGCTGGCGGTCAATCTGCGCTGGTCCTGGCCACGCCGGGCGGTGGTGGCGTCCTAGCAGCGGCGCAGCAGACGCATCGGCCACCGCAGCGCGGCGGCCGTGCCGTTCGGCTCAGCGCACGTCGCGCAGTTCCCAGCCGCTGCCGGCGAGCAGGCGCAGGCGCTGCTTGAGGATGTCGCCGGGGATGCTGGTGGTCGCGGACAGGTCGATGCGCAGATCGTCCTGGCGGCCGGTCACCCGTGCTGCCGGATCGGTCACGCCCAGCGCCGGATCGACCTCGTCCGGCTCCGGCTGCATGGCGCGCCAGCGCTCGAACCAGGCCGGGTCGCTGAGGGCGGCCTGCAGCTGTTCGGCGAAGGCGTCGGCGCCGTGCGCGGAGAAGCTCAGCGACGGGTTGCTGCCGCGGGCACGGGCGGGATCGGGCAGGCTGATCGAGTAGGTCACGGCCATGGGCATCTCTTGTGGGCGGTACGAAGCGGCGCAGCCTAGCAGAGCCGGCGGCGACCCGCCGTCGACGCGGCCAGCGGGCGATCAGCCGAAGTGCAGCGCCTCCCCGGCGAAGCCCAGCACCAGCGCACCCTTGCCGACGTTGACCATGCCGGTCAGGCTCATCACGCTTTCCTGCAGCTCCACACCGTGGCCGTCGCAGGCCTGGCGCAGCGCCGCGTAGCCGGGCAGGGCGCGCAGTTCCGCCAGCTCGCCGCCATAGCTCAGGCACAGCGTGGGCGTCATCAACCCGGCGGCCACGCGCTTGGCGGCCAGGCCGAACAGGGTCTGCACGGCGTGGTCGAAGCCCTTGAGCTTGGCCACCGGCGCGGTCTCGCCACGGTGGCAGTGCAGCACCGGCTTGATGTCCAGGGCCGAACCGAGCGCGGCGCTGAGCAGGCCGACGCTGCGGTCGCCCTTGCTGCGCGCGCGGCTGCGCAGGTAGTACAGGTCGCGCGCGATCATGTAGCCATGGGTGTGCTCGGTCAGCGTCTCCAGCCGCTCGCGGATGGCCTGCACGCCGGCACCGTCGGCACGCAACCGCACCGCCTCGACCGCGATCACCGCCTGTGCGGCGAACAGGTTCCCGGTGTCGATCACGCGCAGCGCGAACGGCGAGGCGTGGCCGGCTGCCTGACGGATCGGCTTGTAGTCGTTGAGGATGGCGAAGCCGGCCTGCTGCGCGTGCTCGTGGATCGGGCTGCGGGTCTTGGCGATGGTCAGGCAGAACACGTGGTCGTAGTCGATGACCAGCCGGCTCAGGAACAGCTCGCGGATCTGCGCCACGCTGTACGGCACGGTCTCGGCTTCGGCGCCGTGCGCGCTGACCTGTGCGTGCAGGAACTCCAGCGTCGCCGCTTCGTCGCGGCGATCGGCCAGGACGGTGCCGCCGAGGCGCACGCTGATCGGCAACACCACCAGGTCGTGCTGGGCGATGTAGTCCTGCGGCAGATCGCAGGCGGAATCTACGACGATGCCGATGCGCATCCGCTGAAGCTCCAGTGATTGGGGAGATCGATGGACATGGCGACCGCTCAGGCGTTGCGCTGCACCGCGACCGGCAGCGCGCTCAGGCGCGCCATGTCGCCGCGCTGCAGCAGTTGCGGGTCGGCCAGCACCGCGCGCATCAGCGGGTGCGCGTCGTTGCCCCACAGCAGGGTGTCGTCGATCTGCAGGGTCGGCACGCCGAACACGCCGGCCGCCAGCGCCTGTTCGGTGTTGGCGCGCAGTTGCGCCTTGACCTGCGCATCGGCGGTGGCCGCGGCCACGTCGGCGATCCCCAATGCCTGGCCGACCGGCGCCAGGGCCGCGGCGGCGTCGCCCGCGTGGCCATCGCGCCACAGCCAGTCGAAGAGCGCATCGATGGCCTGCGGCGTGGTGCCGGCGGCGATGCACAGGCGCAGCGCCGTCAGCGGGTTGAACGGATGTGCCGGTGGGAAGCGCAGCGGCACGCCTTGCTGCTGCGCCTGCCACTGCACGAAGCGATAGGTGAACTCGCGCTTGTGCGGCACCTCGGCCGGCCCGCGCGTCTGCAGCTGCGCCAGCACCGCGCCGAACACGATCGGCACCGGCTGGATCCGCGAGAACTCCGGCAGCGCTTTCACCTGCTGCCAGTGCAGATAGGAAAACGGCGAGATGAAATCGAAATACCAGCGCAACGTCATCGTGCTTCTCCGCAATGACCGATCAGCTTAGCGCGACCTCGCGCGCGCCGCGACTGCGTACATCGGCATGCTGCAGTGCGAGATGTCGCCGCCGACCGTTCGCCCGGCGACCGCAATGCGTAGACGATGCCGTGGCGGAAATCTCGCTGGCACGCGATATCTGTGAAGCGCCGCGCGGCCGTGGCCTGGATCGCGGTAGCGCTATTGCGCTGGCGCATGGCATGCGAGGGTCTTGTCATAGCTCGTGGTACGCGCACCTTGCTAGCGTCCGCCGCGGCAGTAGATTCGCTGCCCCTGCACGCTCAGGAGAGACCGCCATGCACGCTTCCGCTTCCGTTTCCGCCGCTGCTTCGCCGCGCCTTCCCGCCACGGTCGTCAGGTCGCCGCGCGGCTGGGCGCGGACCCTGCGCGCGTTGTTCGCCACCGCCCTGCTCGCCATCGCGCCGATGGCGCTGGCCGGGCCGTACCAGGTGTACGGCAACCAGTACGCCTGGGTGAACAACTTCAACGACCCCAACAACGTCATCCAGGGCACGTTCCACAGCGGCAGCACGCCGAGTATGACCGTGACCTTCAATTTCCCCAACGCCAGCCTGTACGGCTATCCGGCGATCCTGCGCGGCTCGCACTACGGCTTCAATCCCACTGCCGACCGCACCTTCCCGCGGCAGGTCTCGGCGCTGCGGTCCTTGCCGGCGACCTTCGCGTACTCGTCCGGCGGCAGCAACCTGGCCGGCGACTTCGCCTACGACCTGTTCTTCCGCTGGGACAGCACGGTGTCCTCCAGCGCGATCCCGCAGGCCGAAGTGATGATCTGGGGCGGCCACAACTCGTATCCGATCGGCACGCTCACCGCCAGCAATGTCATCAGCGCCGGCGGCTACACCTTCGATCTGTGGGAAGGCATGAACAGCGCCGCCGGCTACTACGTCTACACCTTCATTCCGCACAACACCGCCGGCCAGCCGACTCTGCCGAGCAACGGCAATCTCAACATCGACATCAAACCGTTCCTGAGCTGGCTGCATACCCATCGCGCGCAGGACGGACGCTTCAGCAACGCGATGTACCTGCACGTGGTCGAGGCCGGTTTCGAGGTGGTGCGCGGCAACGGCTGGGCCTGGATCCAGGCCAATATCGGCGCCAACTGACGGCACCGCACGGGCGCCGCCGTTCCTGCCTGGCTCAGCGCGGCGGCGCCTTGCACAGTGCCGTGTTGTGCCAGGCGGCGCGGGCGATCGGCAGGAACCCGTCGGCATCGCTGGGCGGCAGGCTGTTGCGCACGTCCTCGGCACCGCTGCCGGCGCGTTCCAGCACCGGTGCCAGCGTGCGCAGGCAACCGGCGCGGTCGCCCAGGTGATACTGGGTCAGCGCCAGATCGGTGCGGACCTGCGCGGCGTCCAGCCAGAACAGGGTCTTGCCGCAGCCGTCCAGCAGCGCGGCCAGAGTGCGTTCGGCATTGGCGTAGTCCTTGGCCTGGTACTGGCGCAGGAAGCGCGCGCGGGTGGCCTCCGCCGCCTCGGGCACGCAGGCCGGCGCGGCGCGTCGGTAGTCGCCTTCGAACCAGGCGCGTGCGCCGCAGTAGTCGCGGCAGGTGTCGGGGGTGAGCGCCTCGACCCGGATGGCGTCGCCCTCGGCGTGCAGGCGGGTGCGGCACAGCGACGCGGGATCGTCGTCGTGCGCGCGGGTGAAGCCGAGTTCGCCCTGCAGCGTGCCGTCCAGCGCACAGGTATGGCCGTTGGCGCCGGTGACGTCGAGCGAGAAGCCCAGACCGTCGGCGTCGCGCGCCACGTCGAGGCGGTCGCCGCCATCGGCGAGATAGACGCCGGGTGTGGGCGGCGCGGCGCCGGCGCCGCAGGCGAGGGCCAGCAGCGCCAGCGGCAGCAGGCGCTGGAGGGACAGCGAACCGCGCATCGGGATGTCTCCGTCGGGCCAGGGGCGCAGCGTAGCAGCGTGGCGACGTCCTCGCCGGCGCGTGTGGCGCGTCTGCCCGCAGCGCCTCACGGCGCGAGCCATTGCACGCTGTCGAAGACGATGCCCGGGCCGAGGAACCCGTTGTCCGGCGAGCCCGAGGCGACGTCGATGTCCAGCGTGTTGAGGCCGGCCTGCAGCGCGCTGGCCGGAATGTCGAACAGATAGACGTCGTTGTTGCCGCGGTAGGTGCCGCGGGTGATGCCGCGGCTGTCCGGCTGCTCCGGCCGCGGCGGCACGGGTCCGCTCCAGCGATCGTTCACCCGCAGCTGCGGACGGCCGCCGGCCTGGGTCAGGGGGACGAACAGCCGCAGGCGGTAGGCGTGGACCTGGTCCGGCCCGAGCACGAAGGCGATGCGCGTGGGCGTGTTGACGCCGCGCCATTGCGCTGCGGGGAATGCGTCGAGAGAGTCGTGGCCCACGCGATAGGTCAGCGGTCCCCATGGCGCCATGCGCCGGTCGGAGGGATGCGCGCGCGCCAGCAACGCGGCGTTGCGGAAACCGGCCGGCGTGCCATCGGGATCGCCGATCTGCCAGATCACCTGGCCGGGCAGCGGGACCGCATGCAGGGCGGCCTGCGCGGTGGCTGCGGCTGCGATCTGCACGGTGTCGTGGGCCACCTCCAGCTCGTTCTGGTACAGCGCGATACGGTACGCGCCGGGGCGGATGCCGGCGATGCGGAAGCGGCCGTCGGCATCGGCCCTGGTCCAGTACTGTGCCTGCGCGTTGCGCAGGGCGACCACCGCGGGTTGCCCCGCGGCGATGCCGGAGACCTGGCCGGTCACCGCACCGCGCTCCGTGGCGCCCAGGAAGCCTTGCAAGCCCAGCGACGCGTCGATGAAGCGCAGGTCCGGCGGCACCTGCGCTGCCGCGCTGCCGCGGCTGAACTGCAGCACGTACACCCCGTGCAGGCCGCCGCGGTACGGCTCGGTCTGGGTGTGGTTGGAGAACATGTAGTTGTACAGCTCGTGGGTGCGCGCGGTCCGCTGCGTGGCGATGTCCTTGAAGAACGGCCCGCCCGCGCTGTGCTCGCGATCGCCCATCCACATCCGCACCGCGAGGCCGGGACCGCTGACGCCATGCACGCTGTCGTCGATCGCGCGCCGTGCCGAGTAGAACTTGGAGCTGGTGCGGCCGTCCGGCAGCAGGAATACGTCCTTGCCTTCGATCGCGGTGCCGATGTTGGAATCCGGCTCGCGCTCGGCGTCGGGCAGCTTGGTTGCGTCGAGGCGGGCGATGAAGCGCAGTTCGCCGACCGGCAGCAGAGTCGGCGCGCAGGTGGCCATGTAGAGCGCGTCGCGACCCTTGCGCGCCATGTAGTACTGCACCAGGTCGCCGGCGCTGGCCGAGACCACGATGGTGTCGCCGACAGTGCGTGCGGCGACGCGGGCGCTGCCCAGGCCCGAGGCGATCTGCGAGTGCTTGGCTTCCGGACTCTCCAGTTCGACGCCGCGGTAGCGCAGGGAGACCACGTCGCCGGTGCGCGCGTCCACGCTGAACTGCAGATCGGCGCCGCTGTCGACGACGAAGCGCTCGCCGACCCTGGCGACGCCGAAATCGGCTGCGTCTGCCAGCGCGGGTGCAGCGGCGTACAGGGCGAGGCAGCACAGCAGCAGGCGAAGCAAGCAGGGCATGGCGGCGCGGGCGACGGCAGCGAGGCGCACAGCCTACTGCGCGCGGACGCGGACGCGGACGCGATGCCGTTTCCGCGCGGCGGTGGGGCAGCGCTCAGGTGCGCATTGCGGGGCGTCGCCACCGGCGGGACGGCATCGTCAGTGCGATGCCGTCCCGGTGTGCTCGACGCGGTTTAGTGCGTGTACGCCTTCGGCAGTGCGCCGCTTTGCTGCATGTAGCGGTCGCGCAGTTCGGTCTGCCGCGAGCGCATCGGGATGGCGCGGCCGCCCAGCCAGACCTGCTCGGCGTAGTGCGCCACGTCCAGCGGGTCGCCTTCCCACAGCACCAGGTCGGCGAGCTTGCCCGGGGCGATGCTGCCCAGGCGGTCGCCCACGCCGAAGGCCTCGGCCGGAACCCGGGTCAGGCCGGCCAGGGCGGCGTCCCACGGCAGCCCGTGTGCGACCGCGTTGCCGGCCAGTTGCCGCTGCTTGCGCGCGTTGTGCGCGCCGTCGCCGCCCTGAGTGAAGCTCACCGCCACGCCGGCGGCGTCGAGGCGCGCGGCGTTCTCCAGGGTGGCACCGATCTGGTCGAAGCTGGCCGGCAGGTCGTCCAGCGCGTTGACGAACACCGGCACCTGCGCCTTCGCCAGTTCCGGCGCCAGCTTCCAGGCCTCGTCGCCGCCGGCGATGGCGATGCGCACCTTCTCGCGCTGTGCCCAACGCAGCAGCTGGCGGATGTCGGCCGCGCGGTTCACCGTCACCACGATGCGGCCCTGGCCGGCGAGGTAGCGCGCCAGCACCGCGCGTCCGGCCGGGGTCAGCAGCGCATGCGGCGAGTCGGCGGGCATGCGCCCGCGCGCTTCGGCAACCAGTTGGTCGAGCAGCATCCACTGCGCCGCGCGCGATTTGCCGCTCAGCTCCAGCGCATCGCTGCCCAGGTGCAGGTACAGCGCGCGCGGGCCGATCGGGTCGGCGCCGCCGTCCAGGCGCATCACCGCGCCCTGGCCGGCGACGAAGGCGCCGCCGGTGTTGGCGCCGAGCGCGGTGAAGCCGATGCCTTCCACCCGTGCGACCGGGATCAGCACCGATTCGGGGTTGTAGGCCAGGGTCACGTCGAACTCCGGGCGCATCGGCTGGTCGTGCGGCAGGGTCAGCGTGCTGTCGACGGTGGAGGCCTCGCCGGAGACCTCCTCGATGCCGATCTCGGTGATGCCGCCGAACAGCGCCGGGGTCAGCGGCCGGCCCTTGGCCTCGACCACGGCGACGCCGGCCGGCGCGCTCAGGCCGGGGCCGACCGCGCGGATCACGCCGCCCTGGACCAGTACGTCGGCATTGGCGAGGGTGCCGCGGGCGCTGGCGGTGTGCACGGTGGCGCCGCGGATCAGCACGTCCTGGGCGAACCCGGGCGCGCTGCCCAGCAGCAGGCAGGCGGCCAGGGCCAGGCGCTGCGCCAGGCGGTGGGGCGAGGGTAGGACGCGGCTCATCGGGCAGCCTCCTGGCCGAGCATGAAGTCGGAGGTCGGTTGCAGGCGGCGGTCGGTGCGGTCGTAGACCTGCGCGCCGTCGATGTAGACCTTGTCAGCCAGGGCGTAGGAGCTGAAGGGGTTGCCGTTCCACAGCACCACGTCGGCCATCTTGCCCGGCTCCAGCGAACCGGTCTGCTTGTCGATGCCCAGCGCCTTGGCCGGGTTGCTGGTCAGCCAGCGGATCGCGCGTTCGGGCGGGATGTCGATGCCGGCGCGGCGGCCGGCGGCCATCGCCTTGGCCGCTTCCTGGTTGAGCCGCTGGATGCCTTCCTCCGAATCCGAGTGCACGATCGCGCAGCCGTTGGCGGGGCGGTCGACCAGGGCGATGTTCTCCTGGATGCCGTCGAAGGCCTCCATCTTGAAGCCCCACCAGTCCGCCCACAGCGCGCCGCAGACATTTTCCTGGGCCAGGCGGTCGGCGATCTTGTAGGCCTCCACACCGTGGTGGAAGGCGGCGATCTTGAAGCCGAACTCCTTGGCCAGGTCGAGCATGGTGGTCATCTCGTCGGCGCGGTAGCAGTGGATGTGCACGCGGATGTCGCCGTTGATGGCGCCGGCCAGCGTATCCAGCTTGAGGTCGCGCTTGCCGCCGCTGTCGCCGCTGCTGTCGTTGTCGCCGGCGCCGCGGCTCCACCAGTGGCGCTTGGGCGGGCTCTTCTGCTTCGGCGCGTTCTTGCGCAGGTATTCGCTGGCGTCGATGAAGGCGGCGCGGTAGCCGGCGACGTTGCCCATGCGCGTGGACGGGCCGCCCTTCTCGCCGTAGACCCGCTTGGGGTTCTCGCCGCAGGCCATCTTCAGGCCCCACGGCGCGCCCGGGAACTTCATCGCCTGGTAGGTGGTGGCCGGCACGTTCTTCAACGTGACGCCGCGGCCGCCGACCAGATTGGCCGAGCCGGGCAGCACCTGCAGCGCGGTGACGCCGCCGGCCAGCGCGGTGCCGAAGCCGGGATCCTGCGGCCAGATCGAATGCTCGGCCCACACGTTCGGGGTCACCGGTGCGGTCGCCTCGTTGCCGTCGCTGTGCGCGCTGACGCCCGGGCTGGGATACACGCCCAGGTGCGAGTGCACGTCGATGATGCCGGGCGTCACCCACTTGCCGTGGCCGTCGATGCGGGTGGCGTTGGCCGGCGCGGCCAGCGCGCGGCCGACCGCCTGCACGCGGCCGTCCTGCAGCAGCACGTCGGCATCGTCCAGGCGCTCGCCGGTGCCGGTGAGCACGGTGGCGTGTTCGATCAGCACCGGCACCGACGCCAGCGCGCGATAGGTGCTGGGATAGGGATCGTCGACGAAACGCGAGGCCGCGGCGGCCGGGCCGCACAACGCCACGCCCAGGCAGGCGAGCAACAGATGACGCATCGAATTTTCCCCGGAAGATGAATCCGGCCCTTGCGGCCGTGCCCGCACGCTAGCCCGAGCCGGCGCGCTTGCCAAGTGCGGGTGCGGCATCGGCATGCCTTGCTGCACCGAATCGCGACGCGGAACCTGTTATGCAGCGCGATTCTCGCCCATGGACACCGCAATGACCGACACCCCTGCGCGCGCCGTCGTGGATTTCTGGCGCAGTGCCGGCCGCGAACGCTGGTTCGCCGCCAACGACTCCTTCGACGCCAATGTCCGCCAGCACCTGCTGGAGGCGCATCACGCCGCCGCGCGCGGCGAACGCAGCGACTGGCTGACCGACGCCGAAGGCGCGTTGGCGCTGCTGCTGTTGCTCGACCAGGTGCCGCGCAACGTGTTCCGCGGCAGCGCGCACGCCTTCGCCACCGACGGCCTTGCGTGCCGCTATGCCGACCAGGCGCTGGCGGCAGGGTTCGACCAGGAGACTGACGCGGAACTGCGGATGTTCTTCTATCTGCCCTACACGCATGCCGAGGACGCGGCGCGGCAGCGCCAGGCGGTGGAGCTGTTCAGCGCGCTCGGCGATGCGGAGTCGCTGCAGTGGGCGGTGGTGCACGAAGACGTGATCCAGCGTTTCGGTCGTTTCCCGCACCGCAATGTGGCCCTGGGGCGCACGACCACAGCCGAAGAGCAGGCGTTCCTGGATGCGGGTGGGTTTGCCGGGTGAGGGAGGGGGCCTGCGCGTTCGCTGCGTCATGGCAGCGAAGCAAGTGGCGCATCGGATGTCATTGCAGTCGGGACTGAAGTCCCTCCCACAGGGCGACATCAGGCTGCTGGCGCGGCCGCCAGCATTCGCCTGGTACGCGCACTGGAGACAAGGAATGCGCTTCTTGTGGGAGCGGCTTCAGCCGCGATGAGCGAAGCCATCGGGCGTATTCGACCTCATTGCAGTCGGGACTGAAGGGCACCTCGAACAACCTACCACGACCTGGAGCCAGGAGTAGCATCTGTCGCAACGGCACCAGAGCGGCGCCTGATCGTGGTGGTTGGGAGGCTGAGGTGGCCGCTGGGCTACCTCAGCCGATCACGCTGGCACCATGGCCCGCTCCTGTAGCCGTGCCAGCCGCATCACGTTATGGCTGGCGACCTTCAGCCCGATCACCACCTTTGCCCGCGCCAAGCCGATGCAGCGTACGAACTTGCCGCCTTGTTGGGCCAAGCGCGCAAACGGGTGCTCGCCGAACACCCGATCCTTGGCAATTCGACGGTTCCGGCGCTTTGCTGCCTCGCTCAAGGGCTTGCGCGCATGCCCTTGATGTTGGATCGCGGGGCGGTAACCACGCCTTTTCAGGTCTGCTTCCCGCGCTGCATCGGCATACCCGCTATCGGCCCATACCGTGCGGCCGGTGTTGTCCGGGTCCAGCACCTGCTCGAAGTGACGGCTGTCGTGCACGTTGGCCGCGCTCACGTCGTAGCGGCGGATGAAGCCCCAGCGACGATCCGTGCTGGCGTGCAGCTTGTAGCCGTAGAACGCCACCCCATGCTTCCTGGTCCAACGTGCCTGCATATCCTTCTGCGCACGCTTGGCATCGCTCCAGTCCTGGCCGACGTCATCGCCCTGCTTGATCTGCGCGTTCTCTTCGCGCGTGTTGCGCTGGATCGGAGCGCTGACGATGCTGGCGTCGATGATCTGACCGCCGCGGGCAATGAACCCGGCACGTTGCAATTGCTCACCGATCGCCGCGCTGATGTCGCCCATCAGATCCTTGGTCTTGAGCCGTTCGCGCCACACCCAGATCGTCTTGGCGTCGGGCACCTTGCCGCTGTGTTCCAGTCCGAGGAATTGCTGGAAGCTGCGCCGATCCAGCACCTGGTACTCCAGCGCATCGTCGGAGAGGTTGTACAACTGCTGCAACAGCAGCAGCTTGATCATCACCTGCGTCGGCCATGCCGGACGGCCACCGCGCTTGCCAGTACCCAAGCACAGCTTCGCGTCTACGGCGTGAGCAATCCCGGCAAAGTCGATATGCCGTGACAGCAGAGCCAGAGGATCGCCGATCTGCTGCCGCTTGGCTTCGCGTTCGTGGCCGGCAAACAGGCTGATCATCGTGGCGTCCTCGGCGTGTTCTCCAGACCAATGATGCCAAAGGCGGGGTTTTTAGAGGTGCCCTGAAGTCCCTCCCACAGGAGGTCGCCGGAGTTCATGTTGCCCCCAGCACGCCAAGCTCCTACGTGTTTGCGCCCCTGTGCCGATCGCGGCGCGCGGGCACAAAAAAGGGCGATCGCTCGATCGCCCTTTCGGCACGTCCGCACGGGACGCAACCCACGAGGTGCCTGACTCAGTACTTCGGCACGCTTCCGTCCACCTGGTCGGTCCAGGCGTCGATGCCGCCGACCACGTTGTGCACCTTCGTGAAGCCCAGCGAACGGAAGTGCTCGGCCGCCTGCGCGCTGCGGCCGCCGCGGTGGCACAGGAAGGCGAGCGCGGTGTCCTTCGGCAGCGCTTCCAGTTGCGCGCGCTGCTCGCCGTCGAGGGTGCGGAACGGCACGTTGACCGCCGCCACCGCGCGCTCTTCCGGCGGACGCACGTCCACCAGGAGCAGGCCACCGGCGCGTACCTGGTCGTCGGCGTCGCGCGGGCTGAGGTCCTGCACCGGCTTGGGCGCATTGGGATTGTCGATGGCCAGGCCGCGGCCGCGGATGTCGTCCACCCAGTCGATGGTGATGCCGTCGGCGCGGCGCGCGCTGCCCAGGTCGAACTGCACGCGCAGGCCGTTGGACTCGGCAGCGATGGCGTTGGGATCGGTCGGCGCCAGCTGGAAGTTCGGCTGGAACTGCGCGTCGATCGCCAGCGCCAGGCTCGCGCCCGGGGCGTCGGCCAGCGCGCCGCGCAGCATCTCGGCGGCGGCGTCGGTGATGGTGATCGACGGTGGCGTGCGGTCCGGCGCGGCCACGCCGAGCAGTTCGCTCAGCTCGCCGCTGCCGGCCATCTGCAGGATGATGTCGCTGCCGCCGATCAGCTCGCCGTCCACGTACAGCTGCGGGATGGTCGGCCAGTCGCCGTAGACCTTGATGCCCTCGCGGATGTCCTGGTCGGCCAGCACGTTGACGTGGGCGAAGTCGACGCCCAGCTCGTTCAGCGCGCCCACCGCCTTGGCGGAGAACCCGCACTGCGGCATGCTCGGCTGGCCTTTCATGAACAGCACGACGCGGTTGGAGCTGAGCAGCGTTTCAATACGGGAGCGCAGGGCGGGGTCGAGGGACATGGCAGGCAGTCGTCGCAGAGTCGGACCGGTCATTCTACGCCGCATGGCATCATGGGGCATGACAGTTCCGGAAACGCTGCATCGCATCCCGCGCCACCCGTACCGCTGGCTGCCCTGGGCGCTGGCCTCGCAGGCGCTGGTGGCGGCGCTGTGGTGGGCGTATGGCTGGCCAGTCGGCCTGCCGGCGCTGCTGCTGTCGCACGCGGCGCTGGTGTTGCCGGTGTTCCTGCCGCGGGCGCGGCTGTACGCGCCGGTGCTGGATCGCCTGCCCGGCAGCGCGCCGCGGGTGTGGCTGACCATCGACGACGGCCCCTCCGACGACACCGTGGCGATCCTGGACCTGCTCGACCGCCACCAGGCCAAGGCCACGTTCTTCCTGGTCGGTGCCCGTGCCGCCGCGCGCCCGCAACTGGTACGCGAGATCCTGCGCCGCGGCCACGGCATCGGCAACCACAGCCAGCACCATCCGCAGGCGTGGTTCTGGGCGCTGGGGCCACGGCGTATGGCGCAGGAAATCGGCCAGGCGCAGCAGACCCTGGCCGCGATCGCCGGTACCGCACCGCGCTGGTACCGCTCGGTGGTGGGCATGACCAATCCCTTCGTCGCCGCACCGCTGCGCCGGCATGGCCTGACCCGGGTGGCCTGGAGCGCGCGCGGCTTCGACGGCGTGCGCTGCGACCCCGCGATCACCGTCGCGCGCATCGCCCGCGATCTGCGCCCCGGCGCCATCGTGCTGCTGCACGAGGGCGCGGCGCACGGGCACAATCCGGCGATCGTGGAGGGGGTGTTGCAGGCGTTGCAGGCGCGCGGGCTGGAGACGATCTGCCCGACCTGAGGCTGGACGCGCTTCCCCGCTTGCGCTGTGGCGTGGTGCCGATGCGCATACGCTGCGGCGGCCATGTCCATGCACGGGGGGCTGCCGACAGGCTCCCCAGGGGTATCTGTCGCTCGCTGCACGGAGTAGTCGGCGCATGCGGCGAAGGCATGACCATCCGGCGTGTGCAGATGTAGTGCAGGCAGCATGGCGCAAGGCCTGGCTGCGCTTTCATCTGGTGCGCTTGTAACTGCGCACCTCCCAGCCGTCTCGCAGGCGAGTGACGAAGCAGTCATAGCCTGCCGCGTGCTGCGCGTCGAAGTACTGGTGCATCTCGGTGCGGTCCGCGAAGATGCGTCGCACGTCCGCGGTCTGGCGCCGCGACGGTGAGCGAATAGCCGCAGCTATTCCTCGCAATGTTGCCAGTAGTGGCGCAACATCCATGTGTCCCTCTGCCGAGTCCGTGGCTGGTCGGGCGGACTATCGCACACCTGAAAACCGTCCGCCAGGAACCGCCAGAGGCCGTCTTTCGCGCATTGCAGCCTTCAGTGCATGGAGGCCATCTCCATGCCGCTGTGCGGCGGCATGGCAGCTTGCAGCGGGGAACGCGCCGACGCGGAGGGCGCTCGCTGTCGCGCGCGCTGGGCCACGATCGGCGAGAAGGTCGTGCAGACCCGGAGTTCTCGCGACAGCTGCGACGTCAACGCGGCTCCGCCACGATCAGCCAGTTGTTGAACGGCGTGTTGCCGTACAGCGGCGCGAAGCTCGCGCGCAGGCCGGCGGCGTCGAGCTGGGCCTGCAGGCTGTCGCGGGTGGGGTAGGCCTTGGGCAACTCCTGCATCCAGCCGGCCAGGTGCGCGAGCACGTCGGTGATGCGGCTGGTGCGGCCGCGGCCGCTGGCATCGCCCAGGCCGCTGCGAATCACCAGTTTGGCGCCGGGCGTGAGCATGCGCGCCACGCTGCGGATCAGGTTGGACTGCATGTCGCGGTCCAGGTACTGCAGCACGTCCAGGATCGCGACGCTGCCGTGGTGCTCGGGCCAGGACTGGCCCAGGTCGACCACCGCGAAATGCGTGTCCTGCAGCCCGTTGCGGGCGGCGATGGCGCCGGCGCGGCGGATCTTGGCCGCGTCGATGTCCACGCCGTGGTAGCGCTGGCGCTGGCCGTCGGCGCGCAGCGCATGCGCGAGCAGGCCCAGCCCGCAACCCAGGTCCAGCACCGGCGCGTCGGTGCCGCGCAGCGCGGCGAGCACGCCGGGGTAGAGCGGATCGGTGCGCAGCTTGGTGCGCGTGTAGTAGTAGTCGTAGCGGTTGCCCAGCGGATGCGTTGGCAGGAAGGCGCGGGCGATGGCCAGGGCCTGCGGGCGGGTCATGGGCTGGGTGGTGCTGGCGTCGCGCAATGTCGGTCCTTGGCAGCGGGCGTACGCCAGCTAGGCTAACGCATCGCGTGCCGCCGGCAACAGCCGCGCGGTCCAGCGCGCATACATCGCCGCCGACGGATGCAGCCCGTCCGCGGCCAGCATCGACGGATCGCCGCCGCCATCGCGGCTGCAGCCGGTGATGTCGACGAAGCGCACCGCGCGCGCGGCGCAGCAGGCCTGCGCGGCGGCGTTGAAGGCGTCGATCTGCGCGGCGATGCGCGCCGGATCGTGGGCGGGCGGCTGCGCGAACGCGGTCACGCCCCAGTCCGGGATCGACACCGCCAGCACCCGCTGCGGCCGCGCGTCGGCGAAACCGATCGCACGCTGCAGCAGCGCGTCGAACTGCGCGCGGTAGTCGGCGAGCGGGTAGCCGCGGTACTGGTTGTTGACGCCGATCAGCAGCGTCACCAGGTCGAACGGTCCCTGCGGCGCGGCCGTGTCGATGCCGGCGTCCAGTTCGTCGGTGGTCCAGCCGGTGGTAGCCACGATCTGCGGATCGGCCAGCGCGATGCCGTCGCGGCGCAACGCCGCGGCCAGTTGCATCGGCCAGCGTCCGTCGGCGTCAACGCGTTCGCCGATCGTGTAGGAATCGCCCAGCGCCAGGTAGCGCAGCGGTGTGTGCTGGACAGCGGCGAAACGCGCCTGGCTCATCTACGCGGCGCCAGTGGCAGCCCCATCACCGGGACGCGCACTCGCAGGAACGGCGCACGCTTTGCCATTCCCCATTCCCCATTCCCCATTCCCCATTCCCCACTCACCGCCCCACAGCCGCCCGCGGCTTCAGCGGCACCACCTTGGTCGCATCCTCGGCGCGGCGTGCCAGCACGCGGTCGATGCGCGCGAACACCTCGCGCATCGTCGCCGCTTCCGGCAGCAGGGTGACGCGGAAGTGGTGCCGGTAGGGCACGTTGAAGCTGGAGCCGGGCACCACCAGCACGCCTTCCTGTTCCATCAGTTCCAGGGCGAACGCGTGGTCGTCGAACCCGCGCGCGGCGGCGCCGACCACCGCCGGGAACGCGTACAGCGCGCCGGCCGGCTGCACCAGCGACAGGTGCTCGCTGGCCGCGCAGGCCTCGAGCACCGCGCGGCGCGTTTCGTACAGGCGTCCACCCGGAGCGCACAGCGGCGAGATCGTGTCTGGGCCGTTGACCGCGGCATCGATGGCGAACTGGCCGGGGACGTTGGCGCACAGGCGCAGCGCGCCGAGCAGGTCCATGGCGTTGCGGAAATCGCCGACGCGCTCGGCGTCGCCCGACAGCAGCGCCCAGCCCACGCGCCAGCCACAGGCGCGGTGCACCTTGCTCAGGCCGCCGAAGCTGATGCACGGATGCGCGCCGGCCAGCGGTGCCACCGACACGAACTCCGCCTCGTCGTACAGCACCTGGTCGTAGATCTCGTCGACCATCAGCAGCAGGTTGTGCTTGACCGCGATGGCGACGATCTTCTCCAGCAGCGCCCGCGAGTAGCTGGCGCCGCTGGGGTTGTTCGGGTTGATCAGCACGATGGCGCGGGTGCGCGAGGACACCAGCGTCTCGATCTCCACCGGGTCGGGCTGGAAGCCGTTCTCCGGCGCGCAGCGGTAGTACACCGGGCGGCCGTCGTTGAGGATGGTGGCGGCCGACCACAGCGGGTAGTCGGGCGAGGGCACCAGCACTTCGTCGCCGGGGTTGAGCAGCGCACGCAGCGACAGGTCGATCAGCTCGCTGACGCCGTTGCCGACGAAGATGCGGTCCGGGTGCGCATCCGGATGCTGGCGCCGGGCGTAGGCCGCGGCGATCGCCTCGCGCGCCTCCGGCAGGCCCTGCTGGTGGGTATAGGGATCGGTGCGGCCCATGTCGTCGGCGATCGCGCGCTGCAGATGTTCCGGGGCACGGAAGCCGAACGCGCCGGGATTGCCGATGTTGAGCTTGATCAGTTTGCGCCCCTGGGCCTCCAGCTCGCGGGCTCGCCGTGCCAGTTCGCCGCGGATCTCGTAGCGGACTTCGGACAGGCGTTCGCGGATCGCGAGCGGCTTGATCGGCAGGGTGGGCATCGCATTGGCCGGTGGGGCGTGGGACCTGCATGGTAGCGGAAATGTGACACCGCGGCGGGGCGGAGGGCGCCGTGGTGGCGGGCCGTCTACGGCGCCCGGCCGCCACGTTAGGCGCTGCATTGGACGAGGCCCCGTGGCTGACCCGTGTGGCGGCCATACACCTGTCGCGCGGGTCATGCGCCGCTGCTGGCGGCTCCCGGGGCGCCGCCTGCGGCGCGGGCCAACCACGCAAGGCGCCGCCCTGCGCGTGTCCCAGTGGCCGCCCTGCGCTCACCTTTGGGCGCGGCGCACCCTCTAGAATTCGCCCATGACCTCCTCCCCGATCGACTTCGACGCGTTGCGCCCCATCGGCTGGCCCTGGCCCGGAATGCCCGAGGAGCCGGCCTGGCGCGCGCTGTTCGACGCGCATCCGCAGGCGCGGCCGGCGCGGGTGGTGGAGCAGCACCGCACCGGCTACGTGGTCGCCGATGCGGTGGACACCGGATTCAAGGTCGAATCGCTGCCGGACTGGCAGCGGCCGCGCTTTCCCAGCCACGAGCGCGCCGCGGTCGGCGACTGGGTGTTGCTGGAGGACACGCGCATCGTCGCCTTGCTGCCGCGGCGCACCGCGATCAAGCGCGGCGCCGCTGGCGAGCACTATCACCAGCAGGTGATCGCGGCCAACATCGATACGGTGTTCATCGTCTGCGGCCTGGATGCGGACTTCAATCCGCGCCGGATCGAGCGCTATCTGCTGCTGGTGGGCGGCGGCGGTGCGGCGCCGGTGGTGGTGCTGACCAAGGCCGACCTCACCGAGTACGCCGCCGACGCGCTGGCGGTGCTGGAGGAACTGGCGGCGCAGGCGATCCCGCTGCTCACGGTCAACGCCCGCCAGGCCGACAGTGTCGACGCGCTGCGGCCGTGGCTGGGGCCGGGGCAGACCGCGGTGCTGGTCGGCTCGTCCGGTGCCGGCAAGTCCACCCTGACCAACACCTTGCTCGGCGTGCAGAAGATGCGCACCGCGGCGGTGCGCGCCACCGACTCGCGCGGCCGCCACACCACCACCCATCGCGCGCTGCTGCCGCTGCCGTCCGGCGCCTGCCTGATCGACACGCCGGGCATGCGCGAACTCAAGCCCACCGGCGAGGAAGACCTGGCCGAGGGCGGCTTCGCCGACATCGAGGCGCTGGCCGCGCAGTGCCGCTTCAACGACTGCGCGCACCAGGCCGAACCGGGCTGTGCGGTGCAGGCGGCGATCGAGCGCGGCGAGATCGAGGAGGCGCGCTTGGCCAATTACCTGAAGCTGCGCGACGAGGTCGCCGGCGCCGCCGGCAAGCTGGCGCAGCGCCAGGCGCAGAACGCGGCCGCCGGCCGCGGCGGCAAGCCCGGCGGTAGCAAGCCAAGTGGTGGCAAACCTGGCGGCAAGCGTCCGCCACCGCGTACCCTGCGCCGCTGACGCCGGCCGTGGCCAAGCGCGCGCTGCCCGCCGAGATCCGCCACCACGCCGCGCTCGACGCGCGGCTGGTCAAGGCGGTGCGCGGCATCCGCCTGCTGGCCCTGGCCAGTTGGCCGGTGGCGCTGCAGGCGCCGTTCCTGGAAAGCGTGGCGCGCGGGCAGCCGCAGCTGCCGCAAGTGGACTACCCAAGGCTGGATTTCGCCGACACCCGCCGCGAGCTGGCGGCGATCGCCGAGGCCGCCGATCCGGCACATCCGCTCGGCGCCTACCTGCAGGCCTCGGTGCACAGCTGGGATCTGGCCGCCGCCCTGCTCGAAGCGCTCGGCACGCCGGCAGTGGGCACGTATTCGGCGCAGTTGTTCGGCGTGCCGGACGACCCGATGCCCGGCCACGGGCCCACCACCCGCGAGGCCGCCGGCCATTTCATCCGCATCGCCCAGGAGCTGGACCGCGAGTTGTTCTCGGCCGAGGAGCAGGTGCCGGTGTCGGCCACCGCGTTGCGCCTGCTGTTGCAGCGCGATCTGGACGAATTCTTCGGCGCGCGGGTGATCACGGTGGAACTGGATCCGGACCTGCTGGCCAAGGCCGCCGCCGGCGCGCAGCGCATCCGCCTGCGCTCCGGCGCGCACTTCAGCGATTACGACCGCGCGCAACTGTTCCACCACGAGGCGCTGGTGCATTCGCTGACCGCGCTCAACGGCCGGCAACAGGCGCAGCTGCCGAGCCTGGCGCTGTCCTCGCCGCGCACCACCGCCACCCAGGAAGGCCTGGCGACCTTCGCCGAGCAGATCACCGGCAGCATCGACATCGAGCGGATGAAGCGGATCAGCCTGCGCATCGAGGCGATCGCACTGGCCCGCGACGGCGCCGATTTCATCGAGGTGTTCCGCTACTTCGATGCGGCCGGGCAATCGCCTGCGGAGAGTTTCTCCTCGGCACAGCGCGTGTTCCGCGGCGTGCCGACCACCGGCGGTGCCGCGTTCACCAAGGACACCGTGTACCTGCGCGGGCTGGTGTCGGTGCACACCTTCTTCCGCCAGGCGCTGCAGCGCGACCGGCTGCCGCTGTGCCGCTGGCTGTTCGCCGGCAAGATGGCGCTGGAGGACGTGGCCGCGTTCGCGCCGCTGTTCGAGTCCGGCGTGCTGGCGCCGCCGCGCTGGTTGCCGACGTGGGTCGCGCGCGCCAGCGGCCTGGCCGGCATGCTGGCGTTCTCGCTGTTCGCCAACCGCATCCGCATGGATCAGGTGGACTGAACGGCGCCACGCGGCGCTCACCCGCCGCGAATGTGCGGCTGCCGATACTGCGGCGCCCGGCCTGCCTCCGCATGGCCGCTTCCCCTCACAAGGAGATCCGCATGAAGATCCTGATGGTGCTGACGTCGCACGACCAGCTTGGCGACACCGGCCACAAGACCGGCTTCTGGCTGGAAGAATTTGCCGCGCCGTACTACACGTTCAAGGATGCCGGTGCCGAACTGACCCTGGCTTCGCCCAAGGGCGGGCAACCGCCGCTGGACCCGAAGAGCGATGCGCCGGACGCGCAGACCGAAGCGACTCGCCGCTTCAAGGGCGACCCGGCGGCGCAGCAGCAACTGGCGAGCACGCATCCGCTGGCATCGGTGCGCGTGGACGACTACGACGCGCTGTTCTACCCGGGCGGCCACGGCCCGCTCTGGGACCTGGCCGAGGACCGCGATTCCATCGCCCTGATCGAAGCGTTCGCACGCGCCGACAAGCCGATCGGCTTCGTCTGCCATGCGCCGGGCGTGCTGCGCCGGGTGACGGCGGCCGATGGCTCGCCGCTGGTGAAGGGCCGTCGCGTCACCGGCTTCACCAACAGCGAGGAAGCCGCGGTGGGCCTGACCGACGTGGTGCCGTTCCTGGTCGAGGACGAACTGCAGCGCCTGGGCGGCCAGTACAGCAAGGTCGCCGACTGGGGCGTGCACGTGGTCGAGGACGGCCGCCTGGTCACCGGGCAGAACCCGGCCTCGTCCGAGGCGGCGGCCGAGGCATTGTTGGGAATGTTGAGTACCTGAGTCCTTCTGGCGCCACGGCATGGTCGCAACGACATGCCATGGCCGTTTAGATCAGCCCACAGTCACTGAGCATTTCGGGCATTCATTCGGAGGCGGAACCCAGCCGCCACCACCTCCGCCACCACCCCCGCCGCCGCCAGTTCCAGCTCCGCTACCAGGTCCAGTTTGTGTGCCAGGTAAGGGCACGACACAAACGGATCCTGAGAGACAGACAACTTGGCCCTTTTCCTTGCTGCCATCCTGATACGTCACCGCAACGACATCGCCCACAGAAATACTCGCAAGACCATATGTGGAGCGATACATTCCGGTTAATGCAGTCAACGCCGCAATGCGTAGTTCGGCCATGTCCCCGGATCCAACGCCTTGTGCTGCCGCCACGTTCTGGAAAACTCCAGAGGCGGCATCGATGCTGACGGTCTTTGCAATTGCTGCAAACGATATCGCCAACAGGCAAAGCATCATGAGGCGATTTTTCAATGACCTTCTTTCCATGAATAAGTTTCCTTAGGGCTTAGATAAAATCTTCCTGATTTCCTTGATCTTTCTGTCGAGCAGGCTCGCATCGCTTGGGCTGATCAGGTTGGTGCGAACGAAAGATTCGAAGTTGGGGCTGGAGCAGCCTCCGGTGTTGAGGCAAAGGGATTTCATGATGTCGGAGTTGGTGCCGCAATTCAGTCCCATCTGACATGCTGCGATGCTCCACGCATAGCCTGAGGTAGGGCCAGTAGCGACTTCGCTATATCGTCCGAGTGAGGTATTGTCGGAATTGCCTGCAAGCAGTTGGCCCAGTTCGAATGTGGCCAATGGGTCGCCTGATTTGCTGACCTTCTCCACGAATTGCCGCAAGTCTTCTCCTTGCAGACGAGCTGTTGAGGCCATTTGAAGCCTGGCTTGCGCTGCAAGGTCGCCACCTTTTGCCGCCTGCTCGAGCCATAGATTCCGCGCATCGACAGGAATGGCAGCGCCATTGTCGACGACCGCGCATTCTTCTGCGTAGGAGCGTGCTACCAACAAGATGCCTTGGGCATTTGCATGCGACGTGGAACGCGCTGCGATTGCCGAGTAAGTAGCTAGGAATTTCTGAGGGTCGATGTTGACCGCAATGCATCGGCCATAAGCTTCTGCGAGATCACGCTGCGCATCTGCTTCGCCTCGGTTCGCACGGGCTTTCAGATCCAGGAAAGTTTGAAGGGCATCGTTCGATGCGGAGCGATGTTCCTGCGTACCATTTCCCCGTTTGCTTGCTTGCGCCGCTGGGCTCGCGCCGCTGGAGCGCTCTTCTTCGTCAGGTTCATTGCTATGAAGGTATGCGGCATCGTTCTGCGGTGGATGCTTGTGGCGAACTTCTGTCCATGCCAATCCAAGTGAAACGGCAGCCACAATTCCGCAGATCAGCATCCAATGCTTGCATCTCATGCTTTGTACCAATCCATGACGTCAAGGCGCTCTCTCGCTGACTGACAGCCGAATGTAACAGTTGTGGTATGGCCCTTCAACGCATGGCCCCATAGCGCCATGTATCTTGATGCTGCTAATGCGCTTATTCCTCCGCGATTATTGTTCATCCGCGCCGCCACCAACGCAGGCCGCACGCGTGCAGGGTGCCATTCCACTGCACCAGCCGTGCAGGGCACCTTTCTCCGCATCCGTAGAGCGGCTTCAGCCGCGACAAGCGGGAGTGGGAAAGCCTGTCGCGGCTGAGGCCGCTCCTGGGAGGCATAGATGTGCCACCGCGTGCAGCCAGGCAGCGCACCTGTGGGAGGAGCTTCAGTCCCGACTGCACGCACTCAGAAGCGTGCACGGGTATGCAGCAGTGGCGCCTGCAGGCGGCTGCCGCTGTTTTCGGATCAGCTGCGTCGCCACCAACGCAGGTCGTAGGCGGGCAGGATGCCGTTCCATTTCGCCAGCGCCGCCGGATCGCTGCCGCCATCGGCGATTGCCTGCCAGTTGCCGTCGCCCAAGGTTGCGGCGACATCCACCGCAACCGGCTCCGCACTGAAGTTGTACACCGCCACGAACGCCTCGCCGCGCGCCAAACCGAGCAGGGCGGGATCGCCCAGCGGCACGGCACGCAACGGCTGGTCGGCGGCCAGTGCCGCAGTGGCGGCACGCGCGGCGATCAACCCGCGCAGGCGGGTGTAGACCTGGCCGGGCAGGCTGTCTGTGTCGTGGCGTTGCGCCGCGCGTGCCCAGTCCATGTCCGGGCGGTGCAGCCAACGGCCTTCGTGCTGGCGCAGCGGGTCGTTGCGGTAGGCCTCGTCGTTGCCCAGGGCCAGTTCGTCGCCCATGTACAGCAGTGGGATGCCCGGCATCGCCAGCGCCACCGCGTACAGCAACAGCAGGCGGCGCACGCCCAGTTCCAGCGCATCGGCATCATCGGTGGCCAGCGCTGCCGTGATGCCGGTCAGTGCCGCGCTCATGCCGTTGCTGCCGTGCACGCCATCGCCGCTGCTCTGGAAGGCTTCGCCACGCGCGTAGCTGTCCGCTGTGTCGCCGGCGTAGAACTGGGCGATGCGCGCCAGCGCGAACGGGGCGACGCCATCGCCACCGGCGGCCTCGCGCTGCAGCACGTTCCAGCCGATATCGTCGTGGCAGCGCACGTAGCTGAGCCAGCCACAGGCTGGCGGCAGCGCGGGCGTCTGCGCGATCGCCGCTTGCACGATGTTGCCGCGCTGCTCGGCCAGGGCCACCCACCCGGCTGCCATCAGCGTGCTGTGGTAGGCCAGGTGGCATTCGTGGCCGCGCGCGGCGCCTTCGCCGAAATACGGTGGCAACTGCGCCATCGGCACGATCGCCTCGGCCTTCAGCAGCACCGCCGGGGCCAGGATGTCGGTGAGTGCGCGCAGCGCCTGCAGGATGGTGTGGGCCTCCGGCTGGTTCATGCAGTCGGTGCCGGGACGCTTCCACAGGTAGGCGGTGGAATCCAGGCGGAACACTTCCACGCCCAGGTTGGCCAGGCGCAGCAGCGCCAACGCCATCTCGCCGAACACCGCCGGATTGCTCCAGTCCAGATCCCATTGGTAGGGGTAGAACGTGGTCCACAACCAGGCGTCGGCGTCCTGCACCCAGGTGAAGTTGCCCGGGGCGGTGTGCGGGAACACCTGGCCCAGGGTGCGCTCGTAGGCATCCGGCGCGTCGCGGTCGCGGAAGTGGTGGTAATAGTCCAGATGCCGCGCATCGCCACGCTTGGCCGCCAGCGCCCAGGGATGGTCGTCGGCGGTGTGGTTGAGCACGAAGTCGGCGCACAGGCTGATCCCGGCCGCACGCAGCCGCGCGGTCAGCGCCGCCAGATCGTCGGTGTCGCCGAGCCGCGGTTCGACCTGGCCGTAGTCGCTGACCGCGAAGCCGCCATCGTTGTCGCCGGCGCGGGCGCGCAGGAACGGCAGCAGGTGCAGGTAGCGAACACCCAGTTCCTGCAGGTAGGGCACGCGTTCGCCGACGCCATGCAAGGTCCCGGCGAAGCGGTCGACATAGGCGCTGTAGCCGAGCATCGCCGGGGTGGCGAACCAGTCGGGCGCGCGCTCGGCATCGAGCTGGCGCAGCGCCGACGGCCGCGCGTTGGCGGTGGCCGCCAATTGCGTCAGCCACTGCGGCAACCACTGCGCGAAGGCCGGATGCGCAGCGTACAGCGCATGCAATGGGGCGAGCAGGCGTTCGCCGTGGCGCTGCAGGCGTGGCAGCAGCGCGTCGGCGGTAGCCGGATGCAGATGCGCCTGCCACAGGGTGTGGGCGAGCGCGGACAGTGCGAAAGGAGCGGGTGCGGTCATGGGGGGCTTGGCCGCGCCCCCGGTGGGGCGCGGATGTGCGGTCCTCGTCAGAAGTCGTAGCGCAGGCTGATGCTGGAAGTGCGGCCCGGGATCGAGCGCGCGCGGATCACGCCGGAAGCCGCGTCGGCGATCGACGCTTCCTCCGCTTCGGTCAGACCAAAGGTGTTGAACAGGTTGTTGACGTTGAGCGAGACGGTCAGCGCATCGGTGATGCGGTAGTCGCCGAACAGGTTGACCTGGGTGTAGCCGGGCATCTTCAGCTGGTTGCTGTCCTGGGTGTAGGCCGAACTGGTGCCGATCGCGTTGACCCCGACCTGGTAGCGCTCGCCGCGGTAGCTCGGCGTCAGCTGCCAGACGAAGCGCGCCTGCCGACGCGGGGTGTTTCCGGCGTTGGCCGGGGTGATCTGGTCCTTGTCGATGGTGGCGTCGGTCCAGGTCAGGCCGCCGTTGAGGGTGAAGCCGCCGGTGCGGTACGCGGCTTCCAGTTCCAGGCCGTGCGCCTTGTAGGTGCGGTCGAAGAAGCGCTGGGTGGTGGCTTCGTAATTCTGCTCCTGGGTGCGCGCGGCGAAGGCGGTGGCGAACAGGCTCAGCCCGCCGCTGCGCCACTTCAGGCCGCCTTCCAGTTGCTTGACCACGTTCACCGCTTCGTTGGAGGACACCGAGCCGTCGTCGCGGACCACGCCGAACAGCAGGCGGTCGGCGTTGGCGCGGGCGCCGCGGCTGTAGCGCGCGAACGCGGCCAGGTCGTCGTTGAGCATGTAATTGCCGCCGAACGAATACGACAGGTAGTTCCAGTCGTAGCGCACCGGCTTGGGGTTGGCGTAGTCGATGGTCGCCACGCGTTGCTCCGGCGCCTCGATCACGCCGTCGCCGTTCACGTCGACATTGCTGGCCAGCACGCCGCCGTTGGTGCTGCCGCGGGCGCGGCCCATGTCGTAGCGCAGGCTGCCGTCCACGCTCAGCGGACCCTGGTCCCAGCTCAGCGCCAGGTACGGCGCGTTGATGTCGTAACGCACGTCGTAGTGGCGGGTGTTGTCCAGCCCCCAGTACGGCACGCCGTAGGCGTACAGGCCGTCCTGCGAGCGCAGGCTGCCGTCGGCGGCGACCACGTCCAGCAGCCGCGGGCGGTGCCCCAGCGACTGCACGTAGGAGTTCCAGGTCCAGTCCACGTCGATGGTCTGCCGCGAGGTGTACCAGCCGGCCTTGAGGTTGAGGTTGCCGCCGTCGCCGCTGCCGAAGTCGCGCGCCAGGCTGAGGTCGTTGACCGCGTTGCCCAGGTCGTTGAGGTGCACGTTGAACAGATGCGTGCGCAGTGCCAGGCCGGTGTAGGCCTGGCCGGCGTTCGGGCCGTCGACGTAGCGCAGGCCGGCACCGGCGCCGCCGATGCTCGCCGCCAGCGCGCCGGCATCGGCGACCTGCGCGGGGAACGGCGAAACGAAGCGGCCGGAGGTATCGGCGATGCGGAACTTGTCGGTCAGGGTCCAGCCGCCGCCGATGTCGAACTGCGCCTCGGCACCGAACGCGCGCGACAGCGGATGCATGCCGTCGCCCAGTTCCACTCGCGAGGGCTTGTTGCCGCCATCGAGGGTGGCGCTGCTGCGGAAGTACGGGCTGTACAGCGTGCCGGTGCCGGGATCGAAACCGTCGATGCTGCCGAAGTGCGGCGACCCGTCGCTGCCGCTGACCCGCGTGGGTACCGGCAGGTAGCCGGCTGCGCGGTCGTTGAGGTACTTGGCGTAAACGCGCACGTAACCGTTGTCGAACAGCCGGGTCAGGTTGGCCTTGAGCTGGCCGCCCTTGTCGGTGGTGTAGCCGGCGTCGCGCACGCCGTCGCCGCGGCGGTAGAAACCGCCGACGTTGAACTGCCAGTGCTCGGCGAACGGTGCGCCGTAGTCGAAGTCCAGGCGGGTGTTGTCGTAGCCGCCCAGGCCGCGGGTGAGGCCGACGCTGCCGCCGGCGGTGTCGCCGGTCTTGCTGATGAAGTTGATGATGCCGCCGGGCGAGTTGCTGGCGAAGGTGGAGGCCGAGCCGCCGCGAATCGCTTCGATGCGCTCCAGGCTGTAGTCCGCGCGCAGGAAGATGTCGGCGTTGCCGAAGGCGATGTCGCCGAACTCCAGCACCGGCAGCCCGTCTTCCTGCAACTGCAGGAACTTGGCGCCGCCGGAGGCGACCGGCAGGCCGCGCACGGCGATGTTGGCGTTGCCTTCGCCGCCGCTGGATTCGGAGCGGATGCCGGGAATGTTGCGGAAGATCTCGGCGGTGCTGCGCGGTGCCGACTGTTCGATCGCCTCGGCGCCGACCGTGCTGACCGAGACGCTGGACTTGAGCTTGCTCTTGGGCGTGGCGGTGCCGGTGACGAAGACCGAGTCCAGACTGACCACGTCGCCCTGCGCCGCCGGGGCGTCGGCAGCGGCGGGTGTGGCCTGTTGCGCGAGCGCAGCCGGTGCGGACAGCGCCGCGGCGACGGCCAGGGCCAGGGTCTGCAGGCGGATCGAAGGGTGATGCATCGCTGTCTCTCCCGAAGCGAGTGGTGCAGTGGGTGGCGGCGCGCCGCTGCCGGAACGGGCAGGGCGCGGCGCGGACGGTGGGTGCGGCGGCGTACAGATAAGGTCGTCCGCAATCGATTGCAATTTGCAGTGCAGCAAATCCACCAATGGCGCTTGCGCCAACCTTATCGATGAGAGATCGAGGCATTCTGCATGGTGCGGCGCAGCGTTACAAACGATTGCAGGCGCGGCGACACTCCGCTCCGCCGCTGCGGCACGCCTCCCGCGTGCCCGACCCGCCCAGGCCGATGCCGATGCTCATGCGTTCCGATCGTCCCCTGCTTCCGCTCTCGCGCGTGCTGGCGCTCAACGCCGGTTTCTTCGGCGTGCAGTACAGCTTCGGGCTGCAGCAGAGCAACATGAGCCCGATCTACAACTACCTGGGCGCCGACCACGCCAACCTGCCGTACCTGTGGCTGGCCGGCCCCATCACCGGGCTGGTGCTGCAACCGGTGGTCGGCGTGCTCAGCGACCGCACGGTGACGCGCTGGGGCCGGCGCATGCCGTACATGGTGGTGGGCGCGCTGGTGTGCAGCCTGTGCCTGCTGACCATGCCCTTCAGCGTGGCGCTGTGGATGGCGGTGGCGCTGCTGTGGATGCTGGATGCGGCCAACAACGTGGCGATGGAGCCGTACCGCGCGCTGGTCAGCGACGTGCTGGCGCCGCCGCAGCGGCCGCTGGGCTACCTGACCCAGAGCGCGTTCACCGGCCTCGGCCAGACCCTGGCCTATGTCACCCCGCCGTTGCTGGTGTGGCTGGGCATGAACCAGGACGCGGCCAACGCCCACCACATTCCCTACGTCACCATCGCCGCGTTCGCGATCGGTGCGGGCTTCTCCGCCGCCTCGATCCTGCTCACCGCGCGCAGCGTGCGCGAGCCGGTGCTGCCGGCGGCGGAGCTGCAGCGCTTGCGCAGCGCCGCGTCCGGGCCGCTGGCGACGTTGCGCGAGATCGTCGATGCGGTGCGGCAGATGCCGCCGACGATGCGGCAGATGGCGCCGGTGATGCTGTTCCAGTGGTATGCGATGTTCTGCTACTGGCAGTACATCGTGCTGTCGCTGTCGACCACGCTGTTCGGCACCACCGCGGCCGATTCGCACGGCTTCCGCGAGGCCGGCCTGGTCAACGGGCAGATCGGCGGCTTCTACAACTTCGTCGCCTTCCTGGCCGCGTTCGCGATGGTGCCGGTGGCGCGGCGGTTCGGCCCCAAGGCCACCCACGCCGCCTGCCTGGTCGCCGCCGGCGTCGGCATGTGCGTGCTGCCGTCGATCCACGACCGCTGGCTGTTGCTGCTGCCGATGCTCGGCATCGGCCTGGCCTGGGCCAGCATGATGGGCAATCCCTACCTGATGCTGGCCAACAGCATCCCGCCCGAGCGCACCGGCGTGTACATGGGCCTGTTCAACCTGTTCATCGTGCTGCCGATGCTGATCCAGATCGTGACCCTGCCGCTGTACTACGACCGCCTGCTGCAGGGCGACCCACGCAACGTCATTCGCCTGGCCGGCGCGCTGATGCTGGCAGCCGCGGTGGCGATGTTGTTGGTGAAGCGTCGGGAATGGGGAACCGCGAATGGGGAATCGGAAAAGCGCGGCGCGGCGCACTGAAGCGCCGCCGCAGCGGCGATCTCCGATCTCGCACGGCGCGGTCCAGCCCGTTGCACGAACGCCGCTGGCCTGGCGACGTGTCGCTCATGCCATGGACGCCACGCCGATCCGATTGCCACCGGCCTTCTTCGCGCGGTACATCGCCCCATCGGCGTGCACCAGCAGGCTGTGGGCGTCGTCGCCGTGATCGGGGTAGAACGCCACGCCGATGCTGGGCAACACGTGCAGGTGGTGGCCGTCCAGGTCGAACGCCTCGCCGAAGACGGCCAGGATCCTGTTGGCCGTTGCCGTGGCATGGTCGGCCGAGTGGCCGCCTTCGATCAGCACCACGAATTCGTCCCCGCCCAGCCGGGCGACCGTGTCCGATGTGCGGACGCAGTCGAGCAGGCGCCCGGCCACGCGCTGCAGCAGCAGATCGCCGACCGCATGGCCGAGGGTGTCGTTCACGTCCTTGAAGCGATCCAGGTCGATGAACAATAGCGACAGCCGCCTGCGCGCGCGCCGGGCCTGCGCCAGGGCGGTCTCGAGCCGGTCCAGGAACAGCTGGCGATTGGGGAGCTGGGTCAGATGGTCGTACTGGGCCATGTGCTGCAGGCGTTCCAGCGTCTGCTTGCGCTCGACGGCGGCTGCCACCTGGGTGGACACGAACTGCAGCAGCGCCTGGTCCTTGTCGGTGTAGCGGGACTGTTCGGAGTAGCCGAGCAGCACCAGCAGGCCGAGAACGCCCTTCGGTGTCTGCAGCGGAACGCCCAGCCACGAATGGGGCTGCGGTGCGAGCGCGGACTGCTCCAGTCCACCTGATGCCGGCGTGATGGGGGCGTAGGGTGCGCGCAGGAGCGTGCAGCCGGTGCGGATCACCTCGGCATGCAGCGGCGCCTCGGCCAGCAGCAGGCAGGGCGGTGCGGCATGGTGCTCATCGGCATGGTAGGGAAAGCGCAGCGTCTGCGACGACGCGTCGTACAGCGCCACGGAAAAATTGGTGGCAGGCAGCAGTTCGCCGATGATCTGGTGGATGCGGCTGCACAGCGACTCCAGCGTCTGCTCGGTATGGGCCGCCTCCGAAATGCCGTAGAGCGCCGCCTGCAGCGCCTCGGTCGACTTGCGTTCGGTGATGTCGTGCGCCACGGCCAGGCGCATGCTGTAGTCGGCGACCCAGCGCGCGGTCCAGCGAATGTGCGCGATGCGCCCGTCCTTGCGGATGTAGCGGTTCTCGAAGTGGAGCTGCAGCGCGCCCTCGGTGATGCTGTCGGCCTGCGCGCGGGTGGCCGGCAGGTCGTCGGGATGCACCATCTCGAGCATGCGCTTGCCTGTCACCTCCTGCGGCGTATAGCCGAAGATGCGCTCGAAGGCGGGGCTGACGAACACGATGGTGCTGTCCGGTTCGACGATGCAGACCGCATCGAGCAGCAGGTCCACGATGTTCAGGGGCGAAATGCGTTGCATGCGGCACGAGTCGTCGGAGCCTGGTGACCCATTGTGCCGCGATGCCGCGATTTGCGCTGGCATCGCGGGGGAGGGCGCCAGGAGGCGCAGCAACCGGAGTTCGGGGGCGCTGGACGACGCGCTCGGCATCAGCCGGCCCTGGCGCGCGTCCTTGCCGCGTTCTCGACGGCCCTATCCCTGCCTCACGCCGATTCCCGCACCACCAGGCTGACCGGCAGTTCCACCGATTGCACCGGCGTGCCGGCGATCAGGTTCAGCACGCCGTCCACCAGCAGGGTGGCGGCCTGGGCCAGGTCCTGGCGCACGGTGGTCAGCGGTGGCTGGCTGTAGGCGGCCAAGGGGATGTCGTCGAAGCCGACCAGGGCGATGTCCTGCGGCACGCGGTGGCCGGCGTCGATCAGGGCGCGAATCGCGCCCAGGGCGATCACGTCGGAGGCGGCAAACACCGCATCCGGCGGGTCGGTCTTCTTCAGCATCGCCCGGGTCAGGCGGTAGGCGTCTTCGCTGAGGAAGTGGCTGCGCGCGTGCAGCCTCGGGTCGAACGCCAGGCCGTGCGCGTCGAGCATGCGCCGGTAGCCGGCGAAGCGCGGCGCCACTTCCGGCAACTGCTCGTCGCCGAGGAAGGCGATGCGCCGGCGGCCATGTTCGATCAGGTGCGCGGTGGCCAGTTCGCCGCCGCGCAGGTTGTCGCTGCCCACGCTGGCATAGGCCTGGCCGTCGATGCGGCTGCCCCACACCAGCATCGGCAGGCCGCCGCGCGCGGCGGCGTCTAGCGAGGCGTGCTCGTGGCTCTGGCCGAGCATGATGACGCCGTCGGCACGGCTGTTGCGCGCCAGGTCCTCGACCCAGTGGTCCTGGTGCTGGTTCAGCTTGGACAGCAGCATGCTGTAGCCGCGCGCGGTCAGCGCGTCGGCCAGCAGCGCCAGCATGGTCATCATGAACGGGTCCGACAGCGGCTGCTCGTGCGCGTGCATCAGCGGCACCGCCACGCAGACGATGTTGGAGCGCCGCGAACGCAGGCTGCGCGCGACCGGATCGACCCGGTAGCCGGCGTCGCGGGCCAGCTGCTTGATGTAGGCGCGGGTACGTTCGGCGACCACCGGGTTGTCGGCCAGCGCACGCGACACCGTGGATTCGGAGACGCCGGCCATGCGCGCGATGTCGGCCATCTGCAGGCGCGCGGCGGGCGCGCCGGGTTCGGGTTTGTCGGACATGCGGAGCGGGCGCGACGGACGAAGCGGAACCGGCAGTGTATGCCAGGCGGGCGTCGCGGCGCTTTGCACGCCGCGGCTGCATCGCCGCGGCGGTGGCGCGCTGCATGCCTGTTCGCGTATGCCGCGGCGTGCCTGCCTGCCGAATCCGGCGGCTGCGCGCGGGCGCATCCGTCGCGGTCGAGCGCAGGTCCACGTCCCGCGTCTCCGCTGCATGCACGCGCAACCGTGGCGCCATGCGGGGCAGGCGAGGCGCTAGGCCATGTGCAGGCCGCCGTTGACCGCGTAGTCGGCGCCGGTGACGTAGGCGGCCTCGTCCGAGGCCAGCCAGGCGCACAGCGCCGCCACTTCCTCGGGCTTGCCGAGCCGGCGCAGCGGCACCGAACTGGCCAGGCGATCGAGCACGTCCGGGGGGAAGCCGCTGATCGCCGCGCTGGCGATGTAGCCGGGCGACACCGTGTTGACGGTGACCCCGCGCGAGGCCACTTCCTGCGCCAGCGCGCGGCTGAAGCCCTGCATCGCCGCCTTGGCGGTGGCGTAGTTGATCTGCCCGATCTGGCCCTTCTGCGCGCTGACCGCGCCGATGTTGACGATGCGGCCCCAACCGCGCGCGGTCATGCCGTCCACCACCTGCTTGGTGATGTTGAACAGCGCATGCAGGTTGCTGGCGATCACCGCCTGCCAGTCCTCGCGGCCCATCTGCCGGAACAGCATGTCGCGGCTGCCGCCGGCGTTGTTGACCAGCACGTCGATCTCGCCGACCTCGGCCTTGACCTTGGCGAACGCCGCCACCGTCGAATCCCAGTCGGTGGCATTGCCCTCGGAGGCGATGAAATCGAAGCCGAGCTCGCGCTGCTCGCGCAGCCACGCCGACTTGCGCGGCGAGTCCGGCCCGCAGCCGGCGACCACGGTATGGCCGTTGCGCGCCAGCTTCTGGCAGATCGCGGTGCCGATGCTGCCCATGCCGCTGGTGACGTAGGCGATTCTGAGGGTCACGTTGAACTCCTTCGGAGTTGGGAATCGAGAATTGGGAATCGGGAATGGTGAGAAGCGAGGCGCTGTTGCGATTCCCGATTCTCGATTCCCCATTCCCGGCAGCACTCAAGCGGCCAACGGATACAGTGCGAACAACAAGCTGCCACCCATCAACACCAACGACACCAGCACCGCCCATTTCAGGGTGAAGCGCTGGTGGTCGGCGAAGTCGACCTTGGCCAGGCCGACCAGCAGGTAGGTGGACGGCACCAGTGGGCTGAGCAGGTGCACCGGCTGCCCGGCCAGCGAGGCGCGGGCCATTTCCACCGGGGTGATGCCGTAGTGGCTGGCGGCGTCGGACAGGATCGGCAGCACGCCGAAGTAGAAGGCGTCGTTGGACATGAAGAAGGTGAAGGGCATGCTCGCCAGTGCGGTGATCACCGCCAGGTACGGCCCCCATGCGTCGGGGATCACCGCCAGGAAGCTGCGCGACATCGCCTCGACCATGCCGGTGTTGGAGAGGATGCCGGTGAACACGCCGGCGGCGAAGATCAGCGACACCACCGACAGCACGTTGCCGGCATGGTTGACCAGGCGGCGGCGCTGCTCGGCCAGGTTCGGGTAGTTGATCAGCAGCGCCAGGGCGAAGCCGATCATGAACAGCACCGGCATCGGCAGCACGCCGATCACCAGCGCCGCCATCAGCGCCAGGGTCAACGCCAGGTTCACCCACAGCAGCCGCGGCCGCTTGATGTCCTCGGCATCCTCCACGGTGGGCAGCGCCTCGCCGTCGTCGGCCACGCTGCCGTCCATCCAGGCATCGCCGGGCAGCGTCACCACGCCGAGGCGGCGGCGTTCCTTCATGCCCAGGTACCAGGCCAGCAGCAGGATGCCGACGATCGCCAGCGCCATCGCCGGCACCAGCGGCACGAACACGTCGGCCGGGTCCACGTGCAGCGCGGTGGCCGCGCGTGCGGTCGGGCCGCCCCACGGCGTCAGGTTCATCACCCCGCCGGCGAGGATGGTCACGCAGGTCATGTTCAGCGCGTTCATGCCCAGCCGCCGGTACAGCGGCAGCATCGCCGAGACGGTGATCATGTAGGTGGTGGAGCCGTCGCCGTCGAGCGAGATCAGCAGCGCCAGCACCGCGGTGCCGACCACGATCTTCATCGGGTCGCCCTTGACCAGGCGCAGGATGCGCCGCACCAGCGGATCGAACAGGCCGGCGTCGATCATCACCCCGAAGTACAGGATCGCGAACATCAGCATGACGCCGGTGGGCGCGATCTTCTTGATCCCCTCCAACATCATCTCGTTGATGCCGGTGCCGAAGCCGCCGGCCAGTGCGAACACGATCGGCACGATGATCAGCGCGACCAGCGGCGACAGCCGCTTGCTCATGATCAGGTACATGAAGGTAATGACCATTCCGAAACCGAGCGCGGTCAGCATGGAAGTTCCTCAGGGCAGTGCATGAAAGAAGATGGACCCCGCATCAGGGATCCGAAAAGAGGCCGACCAGACGTCACATCGCACGATCCCGCCGTTGCGAATCCCGAATCCCCATTCCCCAATCCCGGCACTCAAAAGTCATACTGGAAGCGCCCCGTAATCGCCCGCGTGTGGTCCAGCGTCACGCCGGCCAGGTGATCGCGGTTGCGGCTGTCGATCAGGTTGAGCATCAGCCGCAGGTTCGGCTTGAGGTACCAGTTGCCGGCCAGCGTCCACGAGGCGGTGGAGGCATCGAGCAGATCGGGCTGTCCGTCGCGGTGCTGCGCGCCCCACATGCGGTCGTAGCGCAGCGCCAGCTCGAAGGCCCCGTAGTTGTGATTGACCTGCCTGATGCGGGTGAAACGCCCGGTCTTGCTGTCGTAGCGGCGCGATTCGCCGGTGGCGAACCAACTGACGAAGCCGTAAGCCGCCATCACGTCGGCACGCTGCGCGCCGTCGTCGAACAACCCGCCGCTGAACTCGCCCTGCCACGACAGCGGCCCGCGCACCTGCGCGTATTCCAGCGACCACTTGTCCACGTCGGTGTCGCGGCCGTCGGCGAAGCGCGCCAGGGTGACGCGGCTGTCGTCGGACAGGTGCCCGGCCGGGCGCGGGCGGATGCTCAGCGCCGGCGCGCCGCCGGCACCGGGATGGTCGTAGTGCTCGTGCGCCAGCGACAGGCCCAGGTGCAGCACGTCGCCGTCGCGCGCGCCCGGCGCCCAGGTGCCGCGGCCGCCGAACGCATGGCCGCGGACGTTGGAGACGTCGATGCTCTGCAGGCTGTAGACGCTGGCGGCCCAGGTGTAGTCGGTGCCCGCGGCCTGCCACGACACCGCCTTGCGGTATAGCGGCGCCAGCGTGCTGCCAGCACCGCTGCGCTCCAGGAACTGGCCGAAGTTGGAACCGGTGCGGTCGTCGAGGGTGAAGTACTGCTTGAACTGGCCAACGGTGAGCGTGCCGGCATCGAATTTACGGGTGATGTAGACGTCCTTGGCCTCGATGCCCTTGCCGTTGAAGTCGTCCTGCAGCCCGGCGAAGTCGCCTTCGACCTTGTAGCCGAAGCCGAAGACCTTGCCCGACACGTCCAGCCACAAGCGGCGGATCTCGGTATCGTCGGGATTGGGCGTGCCGCGATTGTCGTTGTCGAAGTGGGCGAAATCCCAATGCAGGCGCCCGCCGAGTTCGGCGGTCACCGGGCCGTCGTCGTCGGTGGCGGCGTGCACCGATCCGGCCAGGCACAGCAACGCGCAGGCGCTGCCCCATGTCAGAGTCTTCAGTTCCACGTCCCCTCCCAGGTGCGTGTCGCAGCGATTGGATCGGTCCGTCCGCAACGGCCGCGGACCGGCATGGACGCAGCCTAGTCGGACGTAGCTGTCAACGACCTGTCGGCGGTGGGGAATCGGGAATCGAGAATGGGGAATCGAAAAAGCACGTTCCTGGATGCGCTAGGCTTCTGCCGTTGCTGTTTCCATTCCCCATTCCCGATTCACCATTCCCAGCCTCCAATGCGCCTGCTCCTGGTAGAAGACAACGCCGATCTCGCCGATGCGATCGTGCGGCGCATGCGCCGCAGCGGGCATGCGGTGGATTGGCAGCGCGATGGCTTGAGTGCGGCCGGGGTGCTGCGCTACCAGCGTTTCGATCTGGTGGTGCTGGATATCGGCCTGCCCGGACTGGACGGGCTGCGCGTGCTGGCCGGGCTGCGCGAGCGCGGCGATACCACGCCGGTGCTGATGCTGACCGCGCGCGACGGCATCGAGGATCGGGTGCAGGCGCTGGACGTGGGCGCCGACGATTACCTGGGCAAGCCGTTCGACTTTCGCGAGTTCGAGGCGCGCTGCCGGGTGTTGCTGCGGCGCAATCGCGGCCAGGCCAGCGAGGTGGTGCAGCTCGGCGGTTTCGCCTTCGACAACGCCGCGCACAGCGTCAGCCTGGACGGCACGCCGATCGAACTGCCCAACCGCGAGTATCGGCTGCTGGAGATCCTGATTGGCCGGCTCGGCCAGGTGGTGGGCAAGGACGAGATCGGCAACGGCCTGTTCGGCTTCGACGACGAGGCCGGGCCGAATGCGATCGAACTGTACGTCGGGCGCCTGCGCAAGAAGCTGGCCGACGCGCCGCTGCGCATCGTCACCGTGCGCGGCGTCGGCTACAAGCTGGAGGCGGCCGCGTCGCCGCCGGATCCGGCGGCAGCGGACGGCGATGGCTGAGGCCGCGCCGCCGGCGCCATCGATCCGGCGCACGCTGCTGCGTTACCTGGGCGCGCTGTCGCTGCTCGGCGCGGTGGCGCTGTTCTTCGTCGCCCGCGACTACGGCCAGCGTGCCGCCAACCGTTCCTACGACCATCTGCTGGTGTCCTCGGCGCTGTCCATCGTCGATTCGGTGGCGCTGGCCGGCGGCCAGTGGCAGGTGGACCTGCCCTATGCCGCGCTGGACCTGCTGGCGATGGCGCCGGAGGACCGGGTGTTCTACCGCGTGTTCGATGCGCGCGGGCGCACCATCACCGGCTACGACGACCTGCCGGCGGCGCCGTCGCTGCCGCGCGCCAGCGCGCCGCCGCGCTTGTTCGATGCGGTCTACAGCGGCGAGCCGGTGCGCTTCGCGGTAGTGTCGCGGCGGGTGTCCTCGGCGGCGGCGCAGGACCAGGTGTGGGTGCAGGTGGGGCAGACCCGGCGCGCCCGCGAGGCGCTGGCGCAGGACGTGGTGCTGCATGCGCTGGTGGCGATCGCGCTGTTGTCGCTGCTGGCCTTGGCGCTGGTATGGCTGGGTGTATCGCGTGCGCTGCGGCCGCTGCGCACGCTGGAGCGCGAACTGTCGCGGCGCGAACCGTCCGAACTGAAGCCGGTGGCCGCGACGGCGCCGCAGGAGATGCAGCAGATGGTGGCGGCGCTGAACCGCTTCATGGCGCGCCTGGCCGGCAGCAACGAGACCCTGCGCGCGTTCATGGCCGAGGCCGCGCACCAGATGCGCACGCCGCTGGCGGCGCTGCGTGCGCAGGCGCAACTGGCGCTGGACGAGGACGACCCGCACGAGATGCGTCGCAGCCTGGAGGCGATCGAGCGCAATGCCACGCACATGAGCCGCCTGCTCAACCAGTTGCTCAGCGACGCCAGCGTGATCCACCGTTCCAACCTGCAGCGCTACGCCAGCGTGGACCTGGCCGAGGTGTTGCACCAGGCGCTGCACGAGGCCGTGCCGCAGGCCGCGCCGCGGCCACGCGTGCAACTGGCCGTGGCCAGCGAACCGGCGCTGGTGCGCGGCGATGCGCTGCTGTTGCGCGAGGCGATCAAGAATCTGATCGACAATGCCTGCAAGTACGGCGGCGATGGCCCGCTGCAGGTGGCGCTGACCTGCAGCGCACGCGATTGCGTGGTGACCGTGGCCGACCACGGTCCGGGCATCGCCGCAGCCGAGGCCGAGCGCGTGTTCGAGCGCTTCGTGCGCGGCGAGGGTACGGCCGCCGGCGGCGCCGGGCTGGGCCTGGCGATCGTCAAGCGCGTGGTCGAGGCCCATGGCGGGCGCATCGACCTGTCCAATCGCGTGGGCGGCGGCCTGATCGCCAGCCTGCACCTGCCGAGGTTGCATCCATGAGCCTGCCCGCGCTGCTGCGCGGTCTGCCGCTGCTGCTGACCGCGCTGCTTGCCAATGCCGCGCTGGCCGCGCCCGGCGACGTGCGCCGCTTTCCGGCGCAGGGCGCGGCCACCGCACAACTGTGCATCCAGGGTTCGACCGACATCGAGGTATTCGCCGCGGTGATCGGTGACTACCAACGCCTGCATCCGCACACCGAGGTGGTGTACCAGGACGTGATCGCCGGCGATATCTACCGGCGCTACCTGCATCCAGGCCCTGGCCCGCGCTGCGCCGATCTGCTGATCAGCGCCAGCATGGATCTGCAGACCAAGCTGGTGAACGACGGTCACGCACTGGCGCACCGCTCGCCGCAGACCGAGGCGCTGCCGGCGTGGGCACAGTGGCGGCACGAGGTCTTCGGCATCAGCTACGAGCCGGTGGCGATCGTCTACAACACCGCGCGGCTGCCGGCCGCGCAGGTGCCGCGCACCCGCCGCCGGCTGCTGGAACTGCTGCGCGCGCCGGGCTCGCCGCTGCGTGGGCGTATCGGCACCTACGACGTGGAGCGCAGCGGCGTGGGCTACCTGTTCGCGACCCAGGACAGCCAGCTCGGCAGCATGGCCGGCGCGTTGCTGGCGGCGATGGGCGACAACCAGGTGGTGCTGGAAGAACGCACCGGCGTGCTGCTGGACAAGGTCGCCCGCGGCGACCTGCTGCTGGCCTACAACGTGCTGGGTTCGTACGCGCAGGCGCGCATCGATGCCGGCGCGCCGCTGGCGATCGTGCAGCCGGAGGACTACACCCTGGTCGCGCTGCGCACCGCGGTGATCCCGCGCGACAGCCCACACGCGGCCGAGGCGCGCCGTTTCCTGGATTACCTGCTGTCGCCGCGCGGGCAGCAGGGGCTGTCGCGCGAGGCGCGGCTGCAGCCGATCCTGCCGCAGCCAGGCGTGGCGGCGCAGGGTGGGCCGGCCGCCGCATCGGCGTTCCGTCCGATCGCGCTGGGCCCGGGGCTGCTGGTGTATCTGGATGCGCTGAAGCGACGGCAGTTCCTGGACGCCTGGCGCAGCAGCATGCAGCAGGCGCCGCCGCGCTGAGCCGCCGCGCCGGCGTCGCTCAGCGCGCGAAGTGCGGCTGGCGCCCGGGCGAGCACAGCACGCGTACGCTGTCGCCAAGTTCTTCCGGTGCGCCGCCGGCCAGCAGCGCGTGCAGGCGCGGCCGGTCCGGCGCCGCGCCCGGGGCCAGTCCCACCCAGGCGTCCTTGCCGGCGCCCTTGGCGGCGTAGAGGCAGCGGTCGGCCAGGCCCACGCTCTGTTCCCAGTCGCCCAGCGCCGGCCACGCGGCGACGAACGGCCACGGGGCGAAGCCGATGGAGCAGGTCAGGGTCAGTTCGCGCTCGGCCAGCGCGAAGCGCTGCGTCGCCACCGCCGCACGCAGGCGTTCGGCCAGGTCGCTGGCGACGTCTTCGCGCGGCAGGCGGGTGACCAGCAGGAACTCCTCGCCGCCCCAGCGCACCAGCAGGTCGCGTTCGCCGCACAGTCCGCGCAGGCGATCGGCGCAGTGCACCAGCGCGGCGTCGCCGGCCTGGTGGCCGTAGTCGTCGTTGATGCGCTTGAAGTTGTCCACGTCGATCATGAAGAAGTACAGCGCATCGGCGCTGCTGCCTTCGTCCAGCGCCGCCAGCAGGGCCGGGCATTCGCGCGCCAGCCAGTCCTGCAGCTCGCGGCGGTTGGCGACCTGGGTCAGCGGATCCAGGCGCGTGGCCGCCTGCAGGCGCGCATTGCTCTGCAGCAACTGCTGGTTGGCGCGTTCGAGCTGGCGGGTGCGCTCGGCCACGGTCAGGTTGAGCAGTTCCACCATGTCGCGCTCGCGGTTGACCGTGTGCCGCACCCGCTGCAGCGCCAGGCCGAGCAGCGCCAGGCCCAGCACGACGTAGCCGGCGTAGGCCAGCGGATGCCGCCACGGCGGCGGCAGCACCTCGATCTGCAGCCGCCGCGCGCCACCGAACTGGCCGTCGCGCCCGGCCGCTTCCACCACCAGCGTGTAGCGGTCCGGTGGCAGGTGGCTGACCGAGAAGTCGCTGTGCGCGGTCTGCGGGTATACCCAGCCCTTCTGCAGCCCATCGACGCGGTAGCGCAGGCGTGCGGTGCCCGGGGCGGCGAAGTCGATCGCGGTCATGCCGATGGTGAACACGTTGTCGCGATGGTCCAGGGCGATGCGCTGCGCGTAGACCACGTCGCTCTCGGTCTGGTTCTCGCTGCCGTCGCGGTCCTCGCCGGCATTGAGGATGCGCAGGTCGGTGAGTACTGCGCGCGCCTGCGGGCTGCGCAGCGGCAGGCGCGTGGGATCGATCACGTCCACGCCCTGGGTGCCGCCGAAATACAGCAGGCCGTGCGCGTCGCGGTAGCCGCGGCCGCTGTTGTACTCCTGGTTCTGCAGGCCGTCGCGGCGGCCCAGGCTCTGCACGATGCGCGTGCGCGGATCCAGCACGCTCAGGCCGTTGTTGGTGCTCAGCCACAGCCGCCCCTGCGGATCCGGCAGGATCGTGTAGATGACGTTGCTGCTGAGCCCCTCGCGGTCGCTGTAGCGCAGCGCCACGTCGCGCTTGAGGTCGATGCGGTACAGCCCGCCGGAGAAGGTGCCCACCCACAGCACGCCGTCGTGTTCGTACAGCGACCACACCGACGGGTACAGGGTGCTGCCGCGCGGGCGGTAGGGCTCGGCGGGACGGCCGCTGCGCATGCGCCACACGCCACAGTCGTTGCAGCCGATCCACAGCGTGTCTTCGCTGTCGCGGTAGACCCGGGTCAGGGTGTGCCCGTTCAGGGGTGCCCAGCGCGGATCGTTGCGCACGCGCCCATCGACCACGCGGGTCAGGCCGCGGCGGGTGGCCACCCATAGCGTGTCGCCTTCCAGCAGCAGATCGTTGACGTGCTCGTCGGCCAGCCCACCCAGGCGCCGCACTGTGCCGTTGCGGTCCAGGCGCCACAGCCCCTGGCGCGTGCCCAGCCACCAGCCGTCGCGGTCGGCGGCGATGCTGCGGATCGCCTGGCTGGCCAGCCCGGGCACCAGTTGCCAGGCGGCACGGCTGCTGTCGCGCAGCAGCAGGCCCTGGTCGGTGCCGATCAGCATGCGCTCGCCGTCGCGCCAGATGCTGCGCACGCTGCTGCTGGGCCACGCATGGGTGTCGCTGACGCGCTCCTCGTCGTTGCGGATCACCGCCGACAACGGACGCACCCGGTACAGCCCGCCGGTGTAGGTGCCGATCCACCAGGTGCCGTCGGGTGCCTGGTAGAAACGGATGATGGCGCTGTTGGGCGGCATGTCGAAGCTCAGCCGCTGCGGCGCGTGCTGCGCGCTGTCCAGTTGCGTCACCGTGGCATTGGTGGTGCCGACCAGCACGCGGCCGTCGTGCAGCCGGATCAGCGCGCTGAGGTCGCTGCCGCCGGTGGCCAACTGCGCTGGCGTCCAGTGCGCCAGCACCGCGCCCTGCGCATCGAGCTGGAACAGGCCGCCGCTCGCCGAGGCCAGCCACAGCCCTTCCGGGCCGGACTGCAGGCCCACGCATTCGTCGATGCCGCGCGGTGCCGGCAGTTCCTCGCGCGCGTCGCGGCCCAGCCTCCACAGCCGGCATTGCCGGTCCAGTGCCACCGGTTGCTTGCCGTCCGGCATCCAGGTCAGGCCCACCACCGGCGCATCGCCGCCCAGCGGGCGCGCCCGCTGCAGGTCGGCCTCGACCCGGTCCATGCCGCGTTCGGTGCCCAGCCATGCGCCGCCCTGCGGATCGATCAGGATCTGGGTGACGCGGTTGTGCGACAGGCCCTGCTTCGCGTCGAGACGGTGGTGTTGCCAGGTGGCCAGCTCGATCACTTCCAGGCCGGCGTCGTTGGTGCCCAGCCACAGGCGGGTGCCGCGCGGCTCGAAGCCGATGCTGTCGATGCTGCTGCTGAGCAGGCTCTGCCGGCTGTCGCTGCCGAGTTCGCGCCGGTAGGCGCGGAACAGATGCCCGTCGAAGCGGTTCAGGCCTTCCTGCGTGCCGACCCACAGGAAGCCCTGGTCGTCGCTCTGCAGGGCGTTGATCGACAGCTGCGACAGGCCCTCGTCCAGGCCGAAGTGCTCCAGGCTGCTGGGCAGCTCGTCGTCGCTTGCGGTGACGGCCGCGGACGCGTCCGGCGCAAGCGCCAGGCACACGATGAGGCAGGACGCGGCCAGCGGCAGGCGGCCCAGCAGATTGGAGAACGAGACGGTCACGCCGTGTTATCGGCCATGGTGGGGCCGGCCTTGAATGCGCGGCCGAGGACGCCTTGCTGCGCGCTGCGGAGGGCCACGCGCGGCGTGGCGGTGCCGTGCGCAAGGTCCCGCGCGTTCCGCCGCACGCATCCGCCATGCCGGTCTCGACCAACCCGCCGCCGCCCGATCGGACCCCGCGCACTCGGCATCCAACGGCCACGCACGTACACTGCGGGTCCTGCGCGTTGTCCGCGCCCACCCGACGCCGCGTTGCAGCGTCATGCCAGCCGCCTTCACGCCCATGGATGCCCCGACGATCCTGGTCGCCGACGACCACCCGCTGTTCCGCGCCGCCGTGCTGCACGCGCTGCGCCAGGCCTTGCCGCGCGCCCTGGTGGTGGAGGCGGCCAGCGCTGGCACCCTGGACGCCGCGCTGGCCGCGCAGGCCGATGCCGATCTGATCCTGCTGGACCTGGCCATGCCCGGCGCGCGCGGCTTCTCGGCCCTGCTGCACGTGCGCGGCGAGCGCCCGGACGTGCCGGTGGTGGTGATTTCCTCCAACGACCATCCGCGGGTGATCCGCCGCGCGCAGCAGTTCGGCGCGGCCGGCTTCATTCCCAAGTCCTCGCCGGCCGAGACCATCGGCATTGCGGTGGCGGCGGTGCTCGACGGCGGCACCTGGTTCCCACCGCTGACCGCGGCGCGGTCGGAGGCCGACGCGCAGCTGGCGGCGCGCCTGGCGCAACTGACCCCGCAGCAGTTCCGGGTGCTGTTGTGCCTGGCCGACGGCCTGCTCAACAAGCAGATCGCCTACGAACTGGGCCTGGCCGAGAACACCGTCAAGGTCCACGTGACCGCGATCCTGAAGAAGCTCGAATGCCACAGCCGCACCCAGGCCGCGGTGCTGGTGAAGGCGCTGGAGCCGGAAGGCGAGGCCTGAACCGGGCGCCGGCGGGGGGCGTTTTCTGCGGCGCCCGGATACGCGATGCTATGCGCCGATGCCCGCGCCCCCCGCGGGCGGAGACCACCGGACCATGCCCACCACGACCCTCCGCAACGAGCAGACCGCCCACTATCCGTTCCTGCAGGAGATGCTGGACGACGACTACTTCCCCCCGTCGCTGGTCGGCAAGGGACAGAAGATCCTGCTGCGGTTGTGCGAGGCGATCGAGGCGCAGGCACCGGCAGACCTGCCGGCGCTGTACCGGCTCACCCATGCCGCCACCGAAGAGTTCAACAAGCTGGCGTTGGAGTTCGAGGCCCACGACAGCGAGATCGAGACCGCCGCAAGCGAGAACATCGGCGTGGATTTCCTGCACATCGCCAAGGCCTATGGTTTCGAAGACGCCGACGTCGAAGAGCTGATCGCCCCGCGCGAGTGGTAGAGGCATCGCTGCGCGCCCGTACCCTCACCCCAACCCCTCTCCCGGCGGGAGAGGGGCTAAGCGCTTCCCTTCTCCCTTCGGGAGAAGGTGCCCCGCAGAGGCGGATGAGGGTACGGCGGCTAGAGTTTTCTCCGTCGTCAGGCAGCGGCGAGGGCCGTTTGCTACCGGCGCATGAGATCTTGGGCCGCGCTGCGCGCCCCGGACCCTCACCCCAACCCCTCTCCCGAGGGGAGAGGGGCTAGCCCTTCCCTTCTCCCTTCGGGAGAAGGTGCCCCGCAGGGGCGGATGAGGGTACGGCAGCTAGAGATCCAAACTCCCCAAACCCAAAACCAAACCAAACCCAAGCGAAAGCCTCACCCACGCCGCAGCAACATCTGCGTCATCAGTGCGCGCAGGGCTGGCGCGCGGACCGGTTTGGCCAGGAAGCCCCAGCCGCGGTCCTGTGCCAGGGTGCGCAGCGCCGGATCGGCTTCGGCGGTGACCAGGATCACCCGCGGCTCGGCCTGCCAGCGTGCGCACAGCTGCGCGAACAGGGTCGGGCCGTGGCAGTCGCCCATGCGCACGTCCAGCAATACCAGTTCCGGCGCCTGTGCCGGCTGCGCTGCGGCCAGCGCCTGGTCCGGGCCGGCGGCCAGTTCCACCTGGCAGGCCCAGCGCGTCAGCAGAGTCCGGCTGGCCTCGCAGACGCGCGGGTCGTCGTCGATGCACCAGACCCGGCAGCCATGCAGGATCGGGTCGTCGCCGTTGTCGCTGGCCATCGCCGCCGGCACCTGGCGTTGCGCCGCAGCGGCATCGCCCAGCGGCACGGTCACCGAGAACACGCTGCCGCGGCCCAACTGCGAGCGCAGGCCGATACGGTGGCCGAGCAGGCGGCCGATGCGCTCCACGATCGCCAGGCCGAGGCCGGCGCCGCGGTCGTTGGCGACGCCGTCGCCAAGCCGGCGGAATTCTTCGAAGATCTCCTGCTGCAGGGCGTCGGGAATACCCGGTCCCTGATCGTGCACTTCGATGCGCAACTGCGCACCGTCGCGCCGGCAACCCAGCAGCACCCGTCCGCGCGGGGTGTAGCGCACCGCGTTGGACAGGAAGTTCTGCAGGATGCGCCGTAGCAGGGTCGCGTCGCTGCGCACGGTGGCGCGGGTCGATATGTAGTCCAGGCGCAGCCCACGGCCTTCGGCGACGATGCCGAACTCGCGTGCCAGGGTCTGCAGCAGCGGGTCCAGCGCCAGGTCCTGCACCTGCGTCTTCAACGTGCCCGCTTCCAGTCGCGAGATGTCCAGCAGGCTGTTGAGGATCGCGTCCTGCGCCGCCAGCGCGTTGTCGACATGGTCGGCGATCTGCCGCGCATCGGCCTCGTGCAGCTTGCCGCGCAGCGCCGAGACGAACATGCGCGCGGCGTTGAGCGGCTGCAGCAGGTCGTGCACCGCCGAGGCCACGAAGCGGGTCTTGTAGCGGTTGGCGTTCTCGGCCTCGCGCTTGGCCTCGGCCAGGTCGTGGGTGCGCTCAGCGACGCGATGCTCCAGCGCGTCGGCCAGCGAGCGCAGCTCGCGTGCGGCGTTCTTGTAGCTGGTGATGTCGGCGTAGCTGGTCACGAAGCCGCCGTCGGGCAGCGGATTGCCGCGGATCTCCAGCACCGTGCCGTCGTCCTTCTCGCTCTCGCGCATGTGCGGACGACCGCTGCGCAGGTGATCCAGGCGGCGCTGGATCGCCGCTTCCACCGGGCCGGGGCCGAGCAGGCCGCGGCGTGCGTTGTAGCGGAACACATCCTCGATCGGGCGCCCCACCCGGATCAGTTCCGGCGGGAAGCGGAAGATCTCCAGATAGCGTGAATTCCACGCCACCAGGCGCAGTTGCGCATCGATGATCACCACGCCCTGTGGCAGGTGCTCCAGGCTGCGGCTGAGGCCGGTGTCGGCCTGCTGCGCGGCCTGCACGATACCGTCCTGGGCGGTGCGCAGCTCCTGCGCATGCTGCTGCAGCAACGCCTCCAGTTCGCGCCGGCTGCGCTGGCGCAGCCGTGCCAGGCGCTGGCGCTGCTGGAACAGCAGGCCCAGGAACGACAGCGCCAGCCAGATCCCGGCCGCGGCCAGCGCGGCGGCGCGGCCGGCCGCGCGGCTGCCGCCGACGTCGTGCAGCAGGTGCAGGCGCCAGCCGCCCTCCGGCAGCGCCATGCTCTGCCACAGCAGCGGCGCCGGCTGCGCCGGCATGTCGATGCGCATCACCTGGCCGCCGTCGTCCAGCGTCTCCAAGACCCGCCGTCGCGCCGGCAGCAGCGTCTGCTGCGCGTACTGGCGGGTGGCCAGCAATTCGTCGCGCTCGTGCGCGCTGAGCGGTTGCAACTGGCGATAGCGCCAGACGTCGCGGCTGGACAGGAACACCACGCCATGGCTGTCGCTGACCAGCACTACGTCGGGCACGCGCAGCCATTCGTGCTCCAGTGCAGCCAGTTCGATCTTGATCACGATCACCCCGAGCGGGCGCCCGCGTGCGTCGAGGATCGCCTGCGAGAGGAAGTAGCCGGGCACGCCGGTGGTCATGCCGATGCCGTAGAAGCGGCCCTTGCCCTGCGCCAATGCCTGCTTCACGTACGGACGGAAGCTGTAGTCGGCGCCGACGTTGCTGCTGGCCAGGCGCCAGTTGCTGGCGGCCAGGGCCACGCCGTTGGCATCGATCAGGGTCAGGGTTGAGGAGCGGGTGACGTCGTTGGCGCGCTCCAGCTTCAGGTTCAACTGCTGCTGGGTGGCCGCGTCCAGCGGATGGGTCAGGGCGTCGCGCAGTTCCGGATCCAGCGCCAGCACCTGCGGCAGGGTACGGTAGCGGTCGATGCGCTGCTGCAGGGTCTGCGCATACAGCTCCAGCTGTTGCCGCAGTTGCACGCTCTCGGCGCGCAGCGCGCGCTGTTCGGCGACGTGTTGCGCCGACAGCATCGCCAGCACCATGCCGCCGACGATGACGACCAGCAGCAGGATCAGGCGACGATGGCGCAGGAGCGAGGGCATGCGGAAGAACGCGGCGACCGGGACCGCATCAGCTTAGAGGGTGCGTTGCCGTTTGCGGCATGCGGCGCAGATGGCTGGCGTCGCGGAGCGCCAACGAGCCGAAACCGCCGGCAGGTGCAACGGCGATCGCATCAGGGAACGTCGCCGGTGTCGTCTTGCGGATGTGCCGCGAACACGCTGTGGGCGCCGAGGCCGCATCACTCAAGGGGCCTTGGCATCGCCGAGGCCCCTCCTGCGGTTCGCTGCGCAGCCTTTGCGGCTGGCGCAGCGGGGTGCACGCCGGCCGATCGCCTCGGATCGGCCGGCGTGCACTGGCTCAGAACTGGACCTGGGCGCGGACGTCCAGCGAGTTCGGCTTGACGTGCACGCCGGCGCGTTCGGCATCGGCGCGCACGTAGTTGACCTGGAACTTGAAGTGGCTGGTCAGGTACCAGTTGGCGCCGAAGGTCCAGTCGTGCTGGTGGCCGCCGAGCACCGTGCCGTCGTCCAGGTCCAGGCGGCTGTAGCGCGCCAGCAGCTCGACCGCGCCGTAGGCGTTGGCCGGCTTGATGTTGCCGACGTTGCCGGCGCTGTACGGCCGCGATTCGCCGGTCAGCACGTAGCTGGCGAACACGTACTGGCCGTCGGCGGTGTAGTCGGGGCGGCCGTTGTCGCGGGTCACGTCGGCGCGCAGCGCCTCGCCCTGCATCGAGAACGGTCCCTTGATCCAGATCGCCTCCAGGCCGGTGCGGCGCACCTGGTCGACGTCGACCAGCGTGCCCGAATCGATCAGGCGCACGTCGGTCAGGCCGGCTTCCGGACGCGCACGGAAGCGCGCGCGTGGGCTGAAGCTCACGTCCAGGCCGTTGTGGTAGCCGCGCGGATTCTCCTGCGAATACGCCAGGCCCAGGTGCAGCACGTCGCCGTCGGCCTTGAACGGGGTCCACACGCCGCGCACCGCCTGGGTGGTGCCGGGGTTGTCGCCCTGCAGGTCCTTGCCGCCGTAGGCGCCGGCCTGCAGCAGGTATTGCGGACGCTCGAAGGTCCACTCCACGCCGGTACGGCGGCCCTGGTAGATGGCCTGCACCGGCAGCGCCACTTCCATGAAGCTGTCCGCGCGCGAGCTGGTCACGCCTTCCAGGCCCACCGGCACCTTGATGTAGCCCAGGCGCACCTTGCCGTAGTCGGCGCCGAACAGGGCCTTGGTCTCGAAGCGGAAGAACACGTCCAGCCACAGCTTGGACTGGAAGTCGAAGTACACCATCGCGTCGTACACGCCCTTCTTCTTCAACGTGGCGCCGAACTCCTTGCGCCGGAACGCGTTGTCGTCCTCCAGGCGACCGTCGTCGTTGGAGAAGTTGTTCCAGTCGTAGGCGTAGTTGCCGGTCACGGCCAGTTCGGTGCCGTCGTTGAAGGCGACCTTGGTCGGCCAGTCGTCGAAACCGTTGGCGGCGACGGCGGGAGCGGCGGCGGTCAGGCCCAGCGCAGCGAAGAGGAGAGTGTGGCGCATGATGGAGTCGTCTCGGTAAGGAATGAAGGCGCGGCAGTCCCCGGCCGGGCTGGTGGTGCCATGCATGGCGCGGGCAGTGCGGCGGTGGACCGCACGCGAACGGCGAGGCCGCTGCGATGCGGACACGGTGCCGGACGCGATGCCCCCTGCATGCAATAGCGGACGCGCCCGGCCGTTCTTTACGGCGATGTTGCAGTCCTGCGACGCCGTCTCCCCCTGAAGACGTGCGCTGCGATGGCGGCCACGCCGCCATCGGCCGCGAGGGGCGGCGTCTGCGTGCGGCGTTGCGTCAGCCCTTCCGTGAGCCTGCCGCGCCACTGTAACCGCGTCGACACGGCGCGGTGCCGGGCCTAGTACCAATAGGTTATCTGCTTAGACGCTGGCGACGCGTACAAAGGCAGCATTCCGCGACCCGCGTCGGGTGGGCGGACCGTCCCGGAGCGCCTTCGATGCATATCTCAACTTCCCCGGCCAGCCCTGCGCCGCGGCCGGTGCCGTTCTACCGGCATACCTACGTCCAGGTGCTGGTGGCCATCGTCATCGGTGCTGTACTCGGCCATCTGGAGCCGCAGTTCGCCACGCAGCTCAAGCCGCTGGCCGATGCCTTCATCAAGCTGGTGAAGATGATCATCGCGCCGGTGATCTTCCTGACCATCGTCACCGGCATCGCCGGCATGACGCACCTGAAGACGGTGGGACGGGTGTTCGGCAAGGCGATGGTGTACTTCCTGTTCTTCTCCACCCTGGCGCTGGTGGTGGGCATGATCGTCGCGCACGTGGTGCAGCCCGGCGCGGGCATGGACGTCAACCTGGCCACGCTGGACCAGAGCAAGGTCGCCAGCTACGTGCAGAAGTCGCACGACCTGACCCTGGTCGGCTTCCTGATGGACATCATCCCCAACTCGCTGCTCGGCGCGTTCACCGGCGACCAGGTGGTCAACGGCAAGCTGGTCGGGACCAACGTGCTGCAGGTGCTGTTCGTCGCCGTGCTGTTCGGCGTGTCGCTGGCCATGGTCGGCGAGCGCGGCAAGCCGGTCCTGAACTTCCTGGAGGCGTTGATCGCGCCGGTGTTCAAGCTGGTGCACATCCTGATGAAGGCCGCGCCGATCGGCGCGCTGGGCGCGATCGCCTACACCATCGGCGAGCACGGCCTGCACTCGCTGGTGCAGTTGGCCTGGCTGGTCGGTTCGTTTTACGTCACCTCGCTGCTGTTCGTGGTGGTGATCCTCGGCGCCGTCGCCTATCTGTGCGGCTTCTCGATCTTCAAGCTGATCCGCTACCTCAAGACGGAACTGTTGCTGGTGCTGGGCACGTCCTCGTCCGAATCGGCGCTGCCGTCGCTGATGGAGAAGATGGAGCGCGCCGGGTGCGAGAAGTCGGTGGTCGGCCTGGTGGTGCCCACCGGTTACTCGTTCAACCTCGACGGCACCAACATCTACATGACGCTCGCGGCGCTGTTCATCGCGCAGGCCACCAACACCGAACTCACTCTGGGCCATCAGATCACGCTGCTGCTGGTGGCGATGCTCAGCTCCAAGGGCGCGGCCGGCGTGACCGGTGCCGGCTTCATCACCCTGGCGGCGACGCTGGCGGTGGTGCCGGAAGTGCCGGTGGCCGGCATGGCGTTGATCCTGGGCGTGGACCGCTTCATGAGCGAGTGCCGCTCGCTGACCAACTTCATGGGCAATGCGGTAGCCACCGTGGTGGTCTCGCGCTGGGAGAATGCGCTGGATCGCGACCGTCTGCGCCTGGCGCTGGATGGCGAGGCCGTGCCGCTGCCGGCGGTGGCGGCCGAACCGCTCGCCACGCGCTGATCCCTTGCACCACACGACGCGCCGGCCTTGCCGGTGCGTTGCTTTTTTCCTGCCCCCAACGCCGTGGCGACAGCCGCCAGACAGGACCGCTCCTGCGGCTGGGGGTAGAATTCCGGCCCTCCGCGCCTTTCGACAAAAGAAGCCCTCGATGTCAAACGACGATTTCAAACAGGCCGCCCTCGACTATCACCGCCAGCAGCCGCCGGGCAAGATCAAGGTCTCCGCGACCAAGCCCATGCTGACCCAGCGCGATCTCTCGCTGGCCTATTCGCCGGGCGTCGCCTTCGCCTGCGAGGCCATCGTCGCCGATCCGAAACAGGCCAGCGAACTGACCGCGCGTGGCAACCTGGTGGCGGTGATCAGCAACGGCACCGCGGTGCTGGGCCTGGGCAACATCGGCCCGCTGGCATCCAAGCCGGTGATGGAAGGCAAGGGCGTGCTGTTCCAGAAGTTCGCCGGCATCGACGTGTTCGACATCGAGATCAACGAGAACGACCCGGACAAGCTGGTCGACATCATCGCCAGCCTCGAGCCGACCTTCGGTGGCATCAACCTGGAAGACATCAAGGCGCCGGAGTGCTTCATCGTCGAGCGCAAGCTGCGCGAGCGCATGAACATCCCGGTGTTCCACGACGACCAGCACGGCACCGCGATCATCGTCGGCGCGGCCGTGCTCAATGCGCTGGTGGTCACCGGCAAGAAGATCGAAGAGGTCAAGCTGGCCACCACCGGCATGGGCGCGGCCGGCATCTCCTGCGTCAACATGCTGGTCTCGCTGGGCCTGAAGCCGGAGAACATCCTGGCCCTGGACCGCGACGGCGTGATCCACACCGGCCGCACCGACCTGGATCCGGACAAGGCGCGCTACGCCCGCGATACCGACAAGCGCACCCTGGCCGAGATCGTCGAGGGCGCGGACATCTTCCTCGGCCTGTCGGCCGCCGGCATCCTCAAGCCGGAGATGGTGGCGACGATGGCGCCGCAGCCGGTGATCTTCGCCCTGGCCAATCCGAATCCGGAGATCACGCCGGAGGCCGCCAAGGCGGTGCGTCCGGACGCGATCATCGGCACCGGCCGTTCGGACTATCCGAACCAGATCAACAACGTGCTGTGCTTCCCCTACCTGTTCCGTGGCGCCATCGACGTCGGCGCCACCGGCATCAACGAGGAAATGAAGATCGCCTGCGTCAAGGCGATCGCGGCGATGGCGCGGCGCGAGGCCTCCGACCTCGGCGCGGCCTACGGCGGCGAGACGCCGAGCTTCGGTCCCGACTACCTGATCCCGCGGCCGCTGGATCCGCGCCTGCTGGTCGAGCTGTCTTCGGCGGTGGCGCAGGCGGCGATGGATTCGGGCGTGGCCACGCGGCCGATCGCCGACATGGCCGCCTACCGCGACAAGCTCAGCCAGTTCGTCTACCGCACCAGCCTGATGATGAAGCCGGTGTACGACCGCGCCCGCGCCGACAAGCAGCGCGTGGTCTATGCCGAGGGCGAAGAGGAAGTGGTGCTGCGCGCGGTGCAGAGCGTGATCGACGAGGGCCTGGCGTTCCCGATCCTGATCGGCCGTCCCGACGTGATCGAGGCGCGCATCCAGCGCCTGGGCCTGCGCATCACCGCCGGCGTGGATTTCGAGATCACCAACATCCACGACGATCCGCGCTTCAACGACTACTGGCAGTACTACCACGCGCTCACCGAGCGCCGCGGCGTCACCGTCACCGCGGCCAAGGAACTGATGCGCTCGCGGCCGACGCTGATCGCCGCGGTGATGGTCGCGCGCGGCGAAGCCGATGCGCTGCTCACCGGCGTGGTCGGCCGCTTCCACAAGAAGCTCGGCTACGCGCGCAGCGTGATTCCGCTGGAGCCGCGGGTCAGTTCGACCTCGGCGATGACCGGTGTGATCAACCAGCAGGGCGCGTTCTTCTTCGTCGACACCCACGTGCAGGAAGATCCCAGCGTGGAGCAGATCGTCGAAGCCACGCTGCAGGCCGCCTATCGCCTGAAGCTGTTCGGCATCGAGCCGAACATCGCGCTGCTGTCGCATTCCAACTTCGGCAGCCACGATTCGCGCGACGCGCTGAAGATGCGCCAGGTGCGCGAGGCGCTGCTCAAGCGCAAGCCCGAGCTCAACATCGACGGCGAGATGCAGGGCGATACCGCGTGGGACGAGGCGCTGCGCAAGCAGATCATGCCCAACAGCACGCTGAAGGGCCGCGCCAACCTGTTCGTGCTGCCGAACCTGGAAGCGGCCAACATCGCCTACAACCTGGTGCGCGTGTTCACCGACGGCGTGGCGATCGGCCCGATCCTGATGGGTATTTCCAAGGCGGTGCACATCCTCACCACCAGCGCCACTTCGCGCCGGGTGATGAACATGACCGCGATCGCCGCGGTCGACGCGCAGATCCGCAAGCAGCTCGAAGCGGAAAAGTAAGCCGCCACGCGGCTTCCAGCCCGCATCGGCCCGCATGACTGCGGTGCCGGTGCGGCTGCACGTGCTGCACCGGCGCTTCGGGCGTGCGTACACGGCACAGCTGGCAGCACGGCTGCCACCCTCATGTCTTCAGGAGATCCGCTCGCGCGCTGCGCTCGCCTCAGGTGCGAGTCGTGCGCGAGGCCGTGCCTGAGCGCGCGATGTCGCCGCAGATGGAATGAGTGGCAGGGAAGGCGGCCGCGGTTGCGCCAGGGGCAGTGAGGGAGTGGCGCTGCAGCGGCAAGAGTGCCGCAACCGCTGCGCCGGATTGCGGCGAGATCAGCGAAAGGGCGGGGCTGGAAGCGGTTTCATATCGGAGCGACAGCAAGTGTCGCGGTGCGAGTCGCGTCTTCACGCGCAGCCGGCACCTGGGCTGCGCGGGGTCGAGCCGGGCACGGGGACGGCGCCAGTGGCGCCGCGCCGCGCTCAGGCCATGCGCTTGCCCACCGGCAACGGCAGGCTGTCGCTGTCGGTCTGGTTCAGCTTGGACGGCTTGCCGGTCAGCAGCACATACGCATCGACGCCGGTAAGTTCGGCGATCTTCAGCAAATGCCGGGCATTGGGGACCGAACGGTTGTTCTCCCAATGACCCAGGGTGCTATGCGCCACGCCCAGCAAGGCGGCAAGCTCGCGCAGTGTGAAACCGGCATTTCGCCGCGCCTGCATCAAACGCACACCTATATCCACGAGACACCTCATAGCGGCATGTCGGCGCCGCGTGATGTCAGCATAGTGGTGCGTTGGTTCCGTATCAAGCGAAGCGGAAAGGCGCGTGAAAGGACGGCCGGCGATCGCTGCCGCCGCGGCCTCCGAGACCCGCGCCTGGCCCGGGATGGACTGCTAGAATCGCCTGTCCCTTTTTGCCGTGTCCCCACCGCCATGAGCCATACCGCCACCGCGCCCGCCAATGCCCAGACGCGCTACGAGGTGCGCCGCGCCGACCTGCCGCTGAGCTGCCCGACCCCGGAAATGGCGCTGTGGAACTCGCATCCGCGGGTTTATCTGCCGATCGAGGACGAGCCGGGCCTGGAAGCCAAGTGCCCTTACTGCGGCGCGGTCTTCGTGCTGGTCGACTGATCCGGATTCGATGCACCGCCTGACCGTGGTGCAGCTGCTGCCGGCGCTGGAGTCCGGCGGCGTCGAGCGGTCCACCCTGGAAATCGCCCAGGCCCTGGTCGAGGCCGGGCATCGCGCCGTGGTCGTGTCGGCCGGCGGCCGGCTGCTGCCGGCGCTGGCCGCCACCGGTGCCGAACACATCGCCCTGGACATCGGCCGCAAATCCTTGCTGACCCTGCGCCACGTGCCGGCGCTGCGGCGCCTGTTCGCGCGCGAGCGCGCCGACATCGTGCACGCGCGCTCGCGGCTGCCGGCCTGGCTGGGCTGGCGCGCGCTGCAGGGCATGCCGGCGGCACAGCGTCCGCGCCTGGTCACCACCGTGCACGGGCTCAACTCGCCGAGCCGCTACAGCGCGGTGATGACCCGCGGCGAGCGGGTCATCTGCGTGTCCGAGACCGTGCGCGACTACGTGCTGCAGCACTATCCGCAGACCGACCCGGCGCGCCTGCGGGTGGTGCCGCGCGGTATCGATCCGGCGCAGTTCCCGCGCCGTCCCTGGCCCGATGCGCAGGCGCGGGCGTGGGCCGTCAGCCAGGCGCCGGCGTTGGCCGGGGATGGGCCGCTGCTGTTGCTGCCGGGGCGCGGCACCCGCCTGAAGGGCCACGCCGACGCGCTGCGCCTGCTGGCGGCGCTGCGCGGCGAGGGACGCGACGCGCGGCTGTGGCTGCCGGGCGCGCGCGAGGCCGGGCGCGAGGCCTACATCCGCGAACTGGAAGCCGAGGCGGCGACCCTCGGCGTGGCCGACGCGGTGGCGTTCACGCCGCCGACCGCACGCATCGCCGACGCCTACGCCGCCAGCGACCTGGTGCTGCAGCTGTCGCGCAAGCCCGAGGCCTTCGGTCGCACCGTGGTCGAGGCGCTGGCGGTCGGGCGGCCGGTGCTGGGCTGGGCGCATGGCGGGGTCGGCGAATTGCTGGCGCAGCTGCAGCCCGCCGGCGCAGTGGCGACCTTCGACGCCGTGGCCCTGCTGGCGGCCGCGCGCGCACTGCTGGCACAACCGCCGGCGCCGCCGGCGACGCTTCCCTATACGCTGCAGGCGATGCAGCGCAGCACTCTGGCGATCTATGACGAACTCCGGCCCTGACGGTTCCCTGTCCGCTTCTGCCTTGCCCGAAGTCCGCGAACGCTGGGCGCCGGTCTGGGTGCTGGTGTTCGTCGCGCTGTGGCCGGCGCCCGGCCTGGCCGCCGGGGTGCTGGCGCTGGGCGCCCTGGTCACCCTGGCGCGTCTGCTGCACAGCCGCTTCCGCGGCGGCGCGCGCCTGCTCAGCGGCCCGGCCTGGGCGCTGACCACGCTGCTGTTCCTCACCTACTGGCTGCCGCAGCCGCTGTCGGCGCTGGGCGCGGTGGACGTGCCGCTGGCGCTGCGCGAATCGGCGGTGGACCTGCGCTTCCTGCCGTTCCTGTGGCTGGTGGCGATGGCGGTGGCGACGCCGCGCGGTCGCCGCACCACCTTCAACGGCCTGGCGGTGATCGCCGCGATCTGGACCGTGGATGCGCTGGCGCAGGCGTTGTGCGGCACCAGCCCGCTGTTCTGGTCGCTGGACCAGCTGAAGTGGGCGATCAGCCACCACGGCCTGTGCACGCCGCAGGAGATCGCCCTGGCCGATCGCCTCAGCGGCGTGTTCGGCCCGTGCAACCTGAAGTTCGGCCAGGTGCTGGCCAGTGTCTCGCCGTTCCTGCTGTGGCTGGCTGCGCGCCGCGGCGGTGCCTGGGGCTGGCTGATCGCGGCAGGGGCGGTCGGCGTGGTGCTGGTGCTGGCGGGATCGCGCGCGTCGTGGATCACCTTCGCGGTGCTGCTGGTGCTGTCGGGCTGGCGCCTGCTCGGTGCGCGCAAGCTGCTGGCACTGGGCGTGGCCGCGCTGCTGGTGGCGGGGGTGCTGGGCGTGGTGTCGCCGCAGGTCCACGACCGCTTCGAGCGCACCGCGCGCGCGCTCAGCGGGCATCCGGCCGACCTCAACGCGGCGCTGACCGGGCGTGCGCAGATCTGGAGCGCGGCTTGGTGCATGATCCGCCAGCACCCGATCAACGGCGTCGGCGTGCGCGGCTTCCGCGAGGCCTACGTCGGGTGCGATCCGGATCCGGGCCATGCCGGGGAATGGGGGCGCGAGCCGGCCTTCCATGCCCACCAGATCGTGCTCGAGGTGCTCGCCGAGACCGGCGTGATCGGCCTGCTGCTGTGGCTGGCCGGTGCCGCGCAGGCGTGGCGCGCGTGGCGCTACGCGTCGGTGCAGGCGCGCGAACGCGCACGGCCGGCGATGCAGGCACTGCTGATCACGGTGTTCCCGTTCAATACCCACCTGGCGTTCTATTCGTCGTTCTGGGGCGGGCTGACCATGCTGCTGATCGGCCTGTACGCCGGCGCCCTGCTGGCGAACGACCCCGAACCGGGCGAGCGCGCCGACGCCGCGACGCCTGGGTGAGCGCTCAGCCGCGCTCGTAGAAGTCGCTGCGGCCGCCGGGCTGGCGCTTGAAGCGGCGGTGGATCCACAGATACTGCGCCGGCGCTTCGCGCACCATCGCCTCGATGGCGGCGTTGACCCGCGCGGTGTCGGCGACCATGTCCTCCGACGGGAAGTCCTGCAGCGGCGGCGCGATGCGCAGCACGTAGTCGGCGCCTTCGCGGCGGTGGAAGTACGGCACCACCGCGCAGCCGGTCAGCCGCGCCAGCTGGTGGGTGGCGGTGATGGTGGCCGCGGGCATGCCGAAGAACGGCACGAACACCGTGTCCTTGCCGCGCATGTCCTGGTCCGGCGCGTACCACAGGAAACCGCCGCGCTTGAGATGGCGCACGCTGCCGCGCAGGTCCTCGTTGGCGAACATCGCGGTGGCGTAGCGCAGGCGGCCGCGCTTGACCGCCCATTCGAACACCGGATTGCGGTGGCGCCGGTACATGCCGGCCAGCGGCACGTACTGGCACAGCAGCCGGCCGCAGATCTCCAGGGTCATGAAGTGGCCCGACACCAGCAGCACGCCGCGGCCCTGCGCCTGCAAGGCCTGCAGGTGCTCCAGCCCCTCGATGCGGGTGCGCCGGCGGATCGCGCCGATGCCGCCCCACCAGGCGCGGGCGAACTCGAACACGCCCACGCCCAGCGCATCGAAGCTGTCGCGCAGCAGGCGTTCGCGCCAGGCATCGCTCTGCTCCGGGAAGCACAGCTTCAGGTTCACCTCGGCGGCGTGGCGGCGGGTGCCGGCCAGGTGCAGCGCCAGCCAGCCGATGCCGCGACCCAGGGCGCGCTGCAACAGCCAAGGCAGGCGCGCGGCGATCACCGCCAGGCCGAGCAGCAGCCAGGTGGGCCAGTGGCGGGGCGAGCGTGGCGGCGGTGCGGCCTGGGTAGCGGACGCGGGCGGAGTGGGGGCGGCAGACATGCGCCAAGTTTAGCCGGGCGCGCGCACGACCGCGTCGGCGTGCGCTGCGGCGCGCGTGGCGATCGTCTGCCGCCGCCTGCTTGCAACCGGCTATGCTGTCCGGATGCGCAACGATTTCATCGAGCGGCTGCTGCGCGGCCTGTACTCGGCCGTGCTCTATCTGCTGCTGCCGGTCACCGTCTATCACCTGGTCTGGCGCGGTTTTCGCGTGCGCCAGTACTTCCAGCGCTGGGACGAGCGCTACGCCTCGTATTCGCAGGCGCGCGGGCGGCCGCGGGTGTGGCTGCATGCGGTCTCGGTGGGCGAGGTCAACGTCGCCGCGCCGGTGGTCAATGCGCTGCGCGCGCAGCGCCCGGACATCCGCTGGGTGATCACCACCATCACCCCGACCGGTTCGGAGCGGGTGCGCGCGCTGTGGGGAGACGCGCTCGATCATGTGTATCTGCCCTACGACGTGCCCGGCAGCGTTGGCCGGTTCCTGCAGCACTTCCGCCCCAGCCTGGCGCTGATCCTGGAAACCGAGCTGTGGCCGAACATGCTGTTCGGCTGCCGCGACCGCGGCATTCCCGTGTACGTGCTCAATGCGCGGCTGTCGGCGCGTTCGTTGCGCGGCTACCGGCTGCTGCGGCCGTTGATCGGGCGCGCGCTGCGCACCGTCACCTGCGTGGCGGCGCAGTCGCAGGAGGATGCCGAGCGCTTCGTCGCGCTGGGCGCGCGTGCCGAGCAGGTGCGCGCGTTGGGCAACCTGAAGTTCGACATCGCCGCGCCTGCGCACTTGCCGGAGGTCGTCGCCGCGTTCCGCGAGCGCGTGCCGGCGACGCGTCCGGTGTGGATCGCCGCCAGCACCCACGACGGCGAGGAAGCGGCGGTGATCGAGATGCACCGGCAGTTGCGCCGGCAGTGGCCGGACCTGCTGCTGCTGTGGGCGCCGCGGCATCCGGAGCGCTTCGCCAAGGTCGAGGCGCTGGTGCGCGACCAGGGCTGGCGCGTGGCCACGCGCCGCCAGCAGCAGTGGCCGAGCGCCGAGGATGCGGTGTTCGTGATCGATACGCTGGGCGAGCTGATGGGGTTCTATGCGTGTGCCCAGGTGGCCTTCGTCGGCGGCAGCCTGCAGCCGATCGGCGGGCACAACCTGCTGGAGCCGGCGGCGGTCGGCACGCCGTCGGTGACCGGCCCGCACCTGCACAACTTCTCCGAAATCTCGCGGCGCATGCGCGAGGCCGGTGCAGTGGCCATCTGCGAGGATGCCGGCGCCGTGTGCGCGGCGCTGCAGTCCCTGCTGGGCGATGCCGAGGCGCGCACGCGCATGGCCGAGGCCGGCTGCGCGCTGGTCGCCAACGGCCGCGGCGCGCTGCAGCGGACCCTGCAGTTGATCGCGCCGCACCTGCCGCCGTTGGCGGGCGATGCGGGCGTGGAGGACTGACGCGTCGTAGAGGCGCGCGGGCATATCCGTCGCAGCGGGTATCGCCATGACGGGCTGTTCATGGGAAGTCCCGTCGCGGCTGAAGCCGCTCCTGCGGCTCCTGCGAATGACATGCGTCGTTACTCGAGATGCCCTGCAAGTCGCGACGCATGGCACTCGCCATCCCTCTCCTCCCATCGCGCAGCGCGTCGGGACTTGAAGTCCCTCCCACAGGAGGCTGCCGCCATTCGCCCAACGCCTCCATAAACAAAAACGGCGGACCCGAAGGCCCGCCGTTTCGGCGGCAAGCGCGTGTGCGTGCGCTTACTGCGTGCTGTTGGCGGAGTTGAGCTTGGACTCGGCGCTCTGGGTCAGCAGCGCGTTGATCGACTGCACCTCGGCCACGTCCAGCGAGCCGAGCGCCTGGCTCAGCAGCAGACGGTTCTGCAGGAAGTTGTAGCGCGCCTGCGCGTAGGCCAGCTGCGCCTGGTACAGGGTGCGCTGGTTCTGCACCACGTCCAGCACGGTGCGGGTGCCCACTTCCAGGCCGACCTGCGAGGCATCGAACGCGGCCTGCGCCGAGACCACCGCCAGGCGCCGCGCCTCGATCTCGCTGATCCCGGCCACCACCGTCTGGTAGGCGTTGCGGGTGTTGCGGTCGAGCGCGCGCTTCTGCAGTTCGTAGGTGTCCTGGGCGATGTCGCGCTGCGCCAGCGCCTGGCGCACGCCGGACTGGGTGGCGCCGCCGGCGAAGATCGGGATGTTCAAGGTCAGGCCGATGGTGTTGCTGTCGGCGCGCGGGGTGCTGCCGCTGCCGGAGACGCTGTTGCCCCAGTTCGCGTCGCGGCCGGCGCTGGCCGACAGGCTCAGCGTCGGCAGGTGCCCGGCGCGTGCCGCCGAGACGCTGGCCTCGGCCGCCTGCACCTGGTACTGGTAGGACCGCAGCGACGGGTTCTTGTCCAGCGCCGAGGCGATCAGGCTGTCGATGTCGCCGCCGGTGGCCGGCAGCTGCGGACGGAAATCCTCCGGCAGGCCGCGCAGGTCGCGCACCGGCTGGCCGGTGATCTGGGTCAGCGCCTGGTACAGGTCCTGCAGCGAGTTGCGCGCATTGATCGTGTCGGCGCGGGCCTGGTCGTACTCGGCGCGGGCTTCGTGCACGTCGGTGATCGGCGCCAGGCCCACTTCCAGGCGCTTGTCGGCATAGTCGAACTGCTTCTTGGCGGCGGCTTCGTTGGTCTCGGCGGCGACCAGCGATTCGATCGCCACCAGCACGTTGAAGTAGGCCGCCGAGGTGCGCACGATCAGGTCGTCGTTGGCCGAATCCAGAGTGTAGTCGGCAGCCAGGCTGCGCGCCTTCTGCGCGCGCAGGTTGGAGAACTGGGCGAAGTTGACCAGGGTCTGCTGGCCCTGCACGGCGTAGCTGCGGCTCTTGCCGGTGCCGGCCAGTTCGCCGCCGCCGCGCTCGACTTCGCTATGGTTGCGCTGCAGCGACGCGCTGCCGTTGATCTGCGGCAGCAGGGCGGCGCGCGCCTGCACTTCGCCTTCCTTGTCGTACAGCCGGGTCGATTCCGCGGAGGCCAACTGCGGGTCGCTGTTGCGGGCCATTTCGTAGACTTGCAGCAGGTCCGTGGCGTTGGCGGCCAACGGAAACAGCGCGGCGGCCAGCGCCAGGACGAGGGATCGGCGGATCATTGCGGCTTCCTTGATGGATCAGAATGTGAACTGGGGGACTGGCGCTGCGCCTCGCAGGTAGTACGCCAGGTCGGTTTCGAACAGCGATTCCGTGCGCGGCGCGCCCGCTTCGGCATGCACCAGCACCGCTTCCATGACCGGCGCGCGGCCGCGGATCGCGAACAGGCGGCCGCCGGGGCGCAGCCAGGCCAGGAACTGCGCCGGGATCTCGGTGACCGCGGCGGTGACGCAGACCACGTCGAAGCGGCGCTCGCTGTTCCAAGCGAAGGCGTCGGCGGTCTCGATGCGGACGTTGCTGCCCAGGCCGGCGGCGTCCAGGTTGGCGCGCGCAGCGGCGGCCAGGGCCGGCTCGATCTCCAGGCTGACCACTTCGCGGCCGAGCTCGCCCAGGCAGGCGCTGACGAAGCCGCTGCCGGTGCCGATCTCCAGCACGTCCTCGCCCGGCTGCAGGTCCAGGGCCTGCAGCATGCGGCCTTCGATGACCGGCTTCATCATGAACTGGCCGTGGCCCAGCGGAATCTCCAGGTCGGCGTAGGCCACGGCGCGGTGGGCCGGCGGCACGAAGGTCTCGCGCGGCAGCCGCGACAGCACGTCGAGCACGCGCAGGTCCAGCACGTCCCAGGGACGGACCTGCTGTTCCACCATCTTTTCGCGGGCTTGGGAGTAGTCGATCGTCATTTCGGGCATCCAACGCGGAGGGCCGGGCATTTTAGCCGGCACGGAGGCCGGGCGTATGCCGCAGCATCGCCGCCGGACGGTCCGGCGCGCAGTGCCGGAAGTCATCGGCCGTCGCGGACAGCCCCACGGCCGGGCTAGCGCGCCGCATAGGCACGCAGGAAGAAGTCGATGCTGGCCTCGACATGGGCGCGGATCCGCTCCTGGCTGGCGTCGCGGCACAGCCCGCACATCATCAGCGAGTACAGCTCGCCCTTGACCAGGCAGAAGAACTGCGAGGCGGCCAGGTCGAGGTCGGCGATGTCCAGCGCGCCGGCGGCGACGTGGGCCTGCAGCAGTTGCGCCAGGTGCTGCTGGGTGCGCTTGGGACCGGCATTCCAGAACATCTCGCGGACGTGGTCGTCGCCGGTGCCCGGGGTCAGCATCATGCGGTGGGTGGCCATCGCCGCCTCGCTGCTGATCATGGCGAAGAAGGCCTGGCCGATGTCCAGCAACTGGGTGCGCAGCGGTCCTTTCAGGGCGTGCCCGAACAGGTCGTCGGGCAGCAGCGCCTGGCATTGCGCGCGCACCGCCTCGGCGAACAGGGTTTCCTTGTCGCCGTAGTGGCTGTAGACGGTGAGCTTGGAGACGCCGGCGCGGGCGGCGATGCCGTCCATGCTGACCCCGCCGAAGCCCAGTTCGGTGAACATTTCCCGTGCCGCTTCCAGGATCGCGGCGCGTTTGCCCATGTCCTTGGGGCGACCGGGCCCGGCGGGACGCGAGGAGGATTTGGCGGAGGCGGCGGACGATTTGCTGACCATGGGTGGCAATACTAGACCAGTCGGTTCGATATTTATACTAGACCCGCTGGTTCATTATTGTGACGCTGCGTTCGGCGGGCGGGGCAGCCGGGCTGCGCAGTGCGCCGGCGGGCACGGGCGGCAGGGCCGCGGCGTCCAATGCTTTGCTTATGCGCGGCTTACATTTGCCTAACATCGGGCTCATGGTCGCCTAATCGACTGCCCCGACGATGCCGCCATGGCCATCGTCCCCCTCTCCGCTGCTTCCGGTTTCCGCTTCGCCGATCCTGTGCTGGTCGATGCCCTGCATCCCGATCGCGCGCAGGTGGAAGCCTTCATCGCCCGGGTCTACCGCGAGCGCTACGGCGCGGTCCTGCGCGGCTTTCTTCCGCACCTGCTCGCCTACCACGGCGCCGACGGTCGCCTGCAGGCCGCGCTGGGGCTGCGCTGCGCCAGCGAGGGTCCGCTGTTCGTCGAGCAGTACCTGGCGCAGCCGGCCGAGCTGGCGATCGCCGAGCGGATGCCGCGGCGGGTGGTGCGCACGGAGTTGGTGGAGGTGGGCAATTTCGCCGCCGAGCACGCCGGCGACGCGCGGGCGATGATCCGCGCGTTGACCTGCACCCTGCATGGTGCGGGCCTGCGCTGGGTGTTGTTCGTGGCGACCCGGCAACTACGCAACGCCTTCGACCGCCTGCACCTGGCCACTGTGGAGCTGGGCGAGGCGCGCGGCCAGGACCTGCGCGACGATCCCAGCGACTGGGGCGACTACTACGCGGCGCAGCCGCGGCTGATGTTCGGCGACATCGCCGCCGGGCACGCCTTCCTGCAGCGCGAGGCGGAACCCCGCCACGGCGTGCTGCCCACGTTCCGCGCCTGCCTGGCGGGGGCGCCGTGAGCACGCCCGGCGTCGCCGACCTGCTGGCCGGCTTGCGCGGCGACGACGCGCGCGTGCTTTACGCCGATGGGGCGCTGCGCGAGCGCGATCTGCTCGAGCGCGCACAGCGCCTGGCCGATGCGCTGCAGGGACATGGGGTGCATTGCGTCGCCAGCCGCCTGGACAACGGCCCCGAGTGGCTGCTGCTGGACCTGGCGATCCGCCTGGGTGGCGGCGTGCACGTGCCGCTGCCGACTTTCTTCAGCCCGGCGCAGGTGCAGTACGCCCTGGCCAGCAGCGGCGCGCAGGGGCTGATCGCGGCGCCGGGTCCGGCGCTGGCCGACCTCGACGGCGAGGCGCTGCGCCTGCCGGAGCCGGGACTGGCAGGCCGGCGCCTGGTGCAGGCGCCGGTGGCGCTGCCTGCGGACACCGGCTGCATCACCTACACCTCCGGCACCACCGGCCAGCCGAAGGGCGTGTGCCTGAGCGCCGACGCGTTGCTGCAGGTCGCCGGCTCGCTGGCCGACGCCGCCTCGGCGCTGGCGCCGCGCCGGCACCTGTGCCTGATGCCGCTGTCGACGCTGCTGGAGAACGTCGGCGGCCTGTACGCGCCGCTGCTGTCCGGCGCGCAGATCGCGCTGCCGTCGCTGGCCGAGATCGGCTACAGCGGCGCTGCCGGCCTGGACATCCCGACCCTGATCGCCTGCCTGCACCGCTACCAGCCGCACAGCGTGATCCTGGTGCCGCAGTTGCTACTGGGGCTGGTCATGGCCGCCGAGCGCGGCGTGCCGCTGCCCGCCTCGTTGCGCTACCTGGCGGTCGGCGGTGGCCGCGTCGGCCCGGGGCTGCTGCGCCGTGCGGCGGCGCTGCAGTTGCCGGTGTTCGAAGGCTACGGCCTGACCGAGTGCGCCTCGGTCGTGGCCTTGAACCGGCCCGAGGCGCAGCGCCTGGGCAGCGTCGGACGGCCGCTGCCGCATGCGCGGGTGCAGGTGGTCGATGGCGAACTGCAGGTCGAGGGCGTGCGCTGCCTGGGCTACCTGGGCGCGCCCGGCCCGGCACCGGGGCCGATCGCCACCGGCGACCTGGGCCATGTCGATGCCGACGGCTTCGTGCACATCACCGGCCGCCGCAAGCATGTGTTCATCACCGCGTTCGGCCGCAACGTCTCGCCGGAGTGGGTGGAAAGCGAACTGCTGCAGCATCCGCTGATCGCCCAAGCGGTGGTGTGCGGCGAGGCGCGTGCGCACAACCTGGCGGTGCTGTGGCCGCGCCGCGCCGGCGAAGACGACGCCGCGCTGCACGGCGCGCTGGCCGAGGTCAATGCCGGCCTGCCCGATTACGCCCGCGTCGCCGGCTTCGTGCGCGCCGCCGCGCCGTTCAGCGCCGCCGACGGTCTGCTCACCGGCAACGGCCGCCCGCGCCGCGACGCCATCCTGCAGCGCTACGCCGACGCCGTGGCGCAGCGCTATGCCGAACTCGAACCCGATCCCGCCCCAGGAGCCTTCCAATGAGTTTCCATGCCCGGCTGCTCGCCGAGACCCAGGCCGAACGCGCCGACCTGATCGCCATCCCGATCATCCAGACTGCCCTGGCCGGGCAGATCGCCGGCGCCGACTACGTCGCCTTCCTCGGCCAGGCCTATCACCACGTGCGCCATACCGTGCCCCTGCTGATGGCCTGCGGCGCGCGCCTGCCGGCACGGCTGGAATGGCTGCGCAGCGCGGTGGCCGAGTACATCGAGGAAGAACTGGGCCACCAGGAGTGGATCCTCGACGACCTGGCCGCCTGCGGCGCCGACCGCGCCGCCGCCGCCGCCTCGATGCCATCGGCGGCGACCGAACTGATGGTGGCCTACGCCTACGACACCATCGCCCGCGGCAATCCGGTCGGCTTCTTCGGCATGGTGCTGGTGCTGGAAGGCACCAGCGTGGCGCTGGCCACGCGCGCGGCCGAGAGCATCGAGACCTCGCTGGGTCTGCCGCGCAACGCCTTCAGCTACCTGCGCTCGCACGGCGACCTGGACATCGAGCATGCCGGCTTCTTCGAAGGCCTGATGGACCGGCTCGACGATGCCGACGACCAGCGCGCCGTGGTGCATGCGGCCAAGCGCTTCTACGGCCTGTACGGCGACATTTTCCGCAGCCTGCGCGCACAGCCGGCGCTGCCCATGGCGGAGGCCGCATGATGGATCTCAACGGACGCAGTGTGATTCTCACCGGCGCCAGCGGCGGCATCGGCGCCGCCCTGTGCGACGAACTGGTGGCCGCCGGCGCGTGCGTGCTGGCGGTCGGCCGCGACCCGGTGCGCCTGGCGCAGGTCGCCGGCCGGCATCCGCAGGGACGGGTGCTGCCGCTGCCGCTGGACCTGTCCACGCCGGCCGGGCGCGCGCAGTTGCTCGCCGCCGCTGGGGCCTTGCCGATCCGTCCCTCGCTGCTGCTGATCGCGCATGCGCAGAGCGGCTTCGGCCTGTTCGCCGAGCAGTCCGAGCAGGATCTGCGGCAATTGCTCGACACCAACCTGATGGCGCCGATGTTGCTGGTGCGCGCGCTGCTGCCGTTGCTGCAGGCGCAGCCGCAGGCCACGGTGGTGGCGGTGGGCTCCACCTTCGGCAGCCTGGGCTTTCCCGGTTTCGCCGGCTACAGCGCCAGCAAGTTCGGCCTGCGCGGGCTGTTCGAGGCGCTGGCGCGCGAGTACGCCGACAGCCATGTGCGTTTCCAGTACCTGGCGCCGCGCGCCACCCGCACCGCGTTCAACACCGCGCAGGTGGATGCGATGAACCAGGAGTTGAAGGTCGGCGCGGATACGCCCGAGCGGGTGGCGCGCGCGCTGCGCCAGGCGATCGAACGCGGCGATCGGCGCCTGCAGATCGGCTGGCCGGAAAAGCTCTTCGCCCGCCTCAACGGCGCCTTGCCGGGGCTGGTGGACCGCAGTTTGAAAGCGCAGTTGCCCGTGGTGCGCCGGCATGCCGCGCGCGCTCCTTCCCGATTTGGAGATGCCCGATGAACGTCCGTCTGCGTGCGCTGTCGTTGTTGCTTGCGCTGTCGCCGCTGGGGGCGGCCGTCGCCGCCGCGCCGCTGACGCCGGCAGTGGTCGCGGTGCGCGACCAGTGGGCCCAGGTCGCCTACCAGACGCCGAAGCCGCAGCGCCTGCAGGCCTATGCCAGCCTGGCCGCGCAGGCGGCCGCCGCCCGCCAGGCGGCGCCGCGCGATCCGGCGGCGCTGATCTGGGAGGGCATCGTGCTGTCCAGCGAAGCCGGCGAGCGCGGCGGCCTCGGTGCGCTGGGCCTGGTCAAGCGCGCCCGCAGCGATTTCGAGCAGGCGCTGGCGCTGGACCCGGCCGCCCTGAACGGCGCCGGCTGCACCAGCCTGGGCGCGCTGTACTACCAGGTGCCGGGCTGGCCGGTGGGCTTCGGCGACGACGCCAAGGCGCGCGCGCTGCTGCAGCAGGGCCTGCAGTACGACCCGGACGGCATCGACGCCAATTACTTCTACGGCGATTTCCTGCGCGCGCAGAAGGACTGGAGCGGCGCCGCGGCGGCGCTGCGCAAGGCCCTGGCGGCGCCGCCGCGGCCCGGCCGCGAGGTGGCCGACCACGGCCGCCGCCAGCAGATCCAGGCGGCGCTGCACGAGGTCGAAACGCGTCTTGCCAGCCGCTGAGCGGCCGCCCACACTGCGGTCATGCGCATCCTGCTGGTGGAAGACGATCTGTCGCTGGGAGAGGGCATCCGCACCGCCCTGCGCCGCGCCGCCTATTCGGTGGACTGGGTGCAGGACGGTGCCGCCGCGCTGGCCGCGATCGGCGATGGCGAGATCGACCTGGTGCTGCTGGACCTGGGGCTGCCGCGGATGGACGGGCTGGAGGTGATCCGGCGCACCCGCCAGCTCGGTGCCGACGTGCCGATCCTGGTGCTCAGCGCGCGTGAGCGGCCGGCCGACCGTGCGCTGGGCCTGGACGTGGGCGCCGACGATTACCTGGGCAAGCCCTTCGACACCACCGAACTGCTGGCGCGCACGCGTGCGCTGCTGCGGCGCAGCGCCGGCCGCGCCACGCCGCAGTTGGAGATCGGCGCGCTGCACCTGGACCCGGAGCGCCTGGCGGTGCGCTGGCGCGGCCGTGCCCTGGACCTGACCCGGCGCGAGTTCGCCCTGCTGTGGCTGCTGGCCGAGCGCCACGGCCGCGCCATCGCCCGCGATTCGATCCAGCAGCGGCTGTACGGCTGGGACGAGGATGTGGCCAGCAACGCAGTGGACGTGCACGTGCACCAGTTGCGGCGCAAGCTCGATCCGGCGCTGATCCGCACCGTGCGCGGGGTCGGCTACGCGCTCGACACCCAGGCCGCGACGGCGGCGCCATGAGTTCGATGCGGCGACGCTTGCTGGGCGGCCTGCTCGGCGTGGTGGTGCCGGTGTTCGCGCTGACCGCGCTGTTGAGCTACCGCGCCGGCCTGCAGGAGGCCGGCGAGATGTTCGATGCCAAGCTGGTGCAGTCCTCGCGCGTGTTGCTGAGCCTGGTCGACGAGCCGCTGGACGATCTGTCGCGGCTGGGTCCGGCCGGCGACGCCATCGTGATCCGCGGCTGGCATGGCCAGGCGCAGGGCGTGGGCGAGGCGCTGGCGTTCCGCACCGGGCACGCCTACGAAAGCAAACTCGCGTTCCAGGTGCGCGACCGCAATGGCCATCTGCTGCTGCGCTCGGACAGCGGGCCGACCCGGCAGCTGGCGCCGCTGCGCGCCGGCTTCGCCGACGTCACCCTGGACGGCGACCGCTGGCGCACCTTCAGCCTGCGCTCGCCGGGCGGGCGCTGGTTCCAGACCGGCGAACAGGCCGATATCCGCGAGGAACTGGCCGAGGACATCGCGCTGGGCACGGCCCTGCCGTTGCTGCTGGCCCTGCCGGTGCTGGTGGTGCTGGTGTGGCTGCTGGTGAGCTGGGCCAGCGGCGCCCTGAGCCGGGTCTCGCAGGCGATCGGCGAGCGCGACCCGCAGCGGCTGGAACCGCTGCCGCTGCAGGGCGTGCCGCGCGAGATCCTCGGCCTGGTCGCCGCGGTCAACGGGCTGATGCGGCGCCTGCAGACCGCGCTGGAGCGCGAACGCCGCTTCATCGCCGATGCCGCGCACGAACTGCGCACCCCCATCGCCGCGCTGAAGGTGCACGCCGACAACCTGCGCCAGGCCCGCGACGCCGACGAGCGCAGCGAATCGCAGCGGCACCTGGACGCCAGCGTGCGCCGGGTGGAGCGGCTGGTCGCACAGTTGCTGACCCTGAGCCGGGTCGAGCCGGGCGCTGCCGCCGCGGCGCTGTCGCCGCTGGCGCTGGACGCGCTGGTGGCGTTGCAGGTGGAGGAGGCGCGCGACCAGGCCGCGCGCCGCGGCCAGCACCTGCACCTGCGCCGCAACGACCCGGCACGGCTGCCGGCCAACGAGGCGGCGCTGTCGGCGCTGGTGCGCAACCTGATCGACAACGCGCTGCGCTATGCGCCGCCGCAGGGCCAGGTCGAGGTGGCGCTGTGCGCTGGCCGTGACGGCGTCTGCTTCAGCGTCGAGGATTCCGGCCCCGGCATCCCGGCCGAGGCGCGCGAGCGGGTGTTCGCGCGCTTCCACCGCGAGCTGGGCAGTGGCGTGGAAGGCAGCGGCCTGGGCCTGGCGATCGTGCGTGAGGTGGTGACCGCGCACGGCGGCGAGGTGACCCTGGACGCCTCGCCGACCCTGGGCGGCCTGCGCGTCTGCGTGACCCTGCCGCTCCCCCCGTGAGCCAGGCCTGGGCGTCAGGAACACCCTGACATCGGCGCCGAACAGGCAGTGATAGATTAGCCATCTGCCCACAGGGGGTACCCGCGCGCCGTTGCAGGTGTGATTCGGAAAGGGATGGAACAGGGGGATCGGCGTCACGATAGTCGCGACGGCGCGCTAGCGCTGTGTCGCCGCCTGGGCGTGGTGATATGCCTGCTGCTGGCGCTGTGCTGCGCCAGTGCCGCCGCGCGCGCCGAACCGGCCGCGCCGCTGACCGAGCGCGCGGTGCTCGATCGCCCGGTGATCGCGCGCTGGACCATGGAAGAGGGGCTGCCGCACAACCTGGTGCACGCGCTGGCCCAGGACCGCGACGGCATGATCTGGGTGGGAACCTGGGAAGGCGTGGCCCGCTTCGACGGCCGCGCCTTCACCGTCTTCGATCGCCAGAACACCCCGGGCATGGAGTTGTCGGGCGTGTTCGCACTGCTCGCCGAAACCGATGGCGGCATGCTGGTCGGCACCGCCTACGACGGCGTGTTCCGCTACGCCGCCGGGCGCTGGGAGCATCTGGGCGATGCGCGCGCGCAGCGCCTGCGGGTCACCGCGATGCTGCGCGATGCCGACGGCGCGCTGTGGGTGGGCAGCGAGGACGGCCTGTTCCGGATCGAGGCCGACGGCCGCCTGGTCGATGTCGGCACCGCCGCGGGGCTGCGCCGGACCCGCATCGCTGCGCTGCTGCGCTACCGCGATGCGGTGCTGGTGGGCACCTCGCAGGGGCTGTTCCGCCTGACCGCGCACGGCACGCAGGCGCAACGCTGGGGCACGGCGGCGATGCGCACCGCCTCGATCCGGCGGCTGACCCCCGACCGTCACGGCGGCCTGCTGGTGGCCAGCGACGAGGGCGTGTTCTGGCTCGGCGGCAACGACGAGCTGCAATGGCTGCGGCGCGGCCAGCGCGTCGATGCCGCGCTGCAGGACCAGGACGGCCAGCTATGGATGAGCCTGTCCAGTGGGCAACTGTTGCGGCGCACCGCCAACGGCGCCAGCGACGAAGTCCTGTCGATCTCCGGCGTGGTCAGCCCCGCGTTGATCGAGGACCACGAGGGCCTGGTGTGGGCCGGCAGCACCGACGGGCTGTTCCGTGTCGCCAAGGGCGACGCCGGCGGCCTGACCCGCCAGGACGGGCTCGGCAGCGACTACGTACGCGTGGTCGAGCAGAACGCCGATGGCACGATCTGGATCGGCCATGCCGCCGGCGTGGACCGCTGGGAGGGCGGCCGCATCCGCGCGGTACGGCTGAGCGAGCGGCCGGGCCGCGATCCATCGGTGCTGGCGCTGGCCGCCGCCCGCGACGGCGGCATGTGGGTGGGCACTTACGACCAGGGCGTGCTGCTGCTGTCGGCCGACGGCACGATCCGGCAACGCCTGGGCGTGGCCGCGGGCGTGCCGCGGACCATGGTGCGCGCGCTGCTGGCCGATGCCGACGGCGGCCTGTGGATCGGCGGCAACGAGGGGCTGCTGTACCGCAAGGGCGATCGCACGCGGGCCTACGGCAGCGCCGACGGCCTGCCCGGGCGACAGGTGCAGGCGCTGTACCGCGACCGCGCCGGCGTGCTGTGGATCGGCACCAATCAGGGCGTCGCCACGCTCGCGGGCAACGGCACGCTGCAGGCGCGGCCAAGCGGGCAGGGCTTCCCGGCGCAGAACGCCTTCGACTTCCTCGAAGATGCCGACGGCACCCTGTGGGTCGCCAGCGACCGCGGCCTGCTGCGGCTGCGCGGCGGGCAGTGGCGCATCTACGACCATAGCGTCGGTCTGCCGCGCGACAAGCTGTTCCGGCTGCTCGACGACGGCAACGGCAATCTGTGGGCGAACAGCAACCGCGGCGTGCTGCGCATCGCGCGTGCGCGGCTGGCGGAGCTGGACGCGGGCCAGCGCAGCACCCTGGCGGTGGACGTGGTCGACCGCAGCGACGGCATGCCCGGCGGGCAGGGCAACGGCAGCAGCGCACCGGCCGGCTGGCGCAGCCGCAACGGTGTGCTGCTGATCCCGACCTCGGCCGGGCTGGCGCTGATCGATCCGGCCCTGCCGAGCCGGCGCAACGTGCGTGCGCCGCCGCTGGTGATCTCGCATGTGCAGGTGGATGGCGTGGCGCAGCCGCTGCGTGGCGAGTACCGCCTGCACGGCGGTGTCGCCCGGCTCGCGGTCGGCTATGCCGGGCTGAGCTTCCGCTCGCCGGACAAGGTGCGCTACCGCTACCGCCTGCAGGGATTCGACCGGCAGTGGGTCGATGCCGGCAGCAACGAGGAAGCCGTCTATACCAACCTGCCGTCGGGCAGCTATCGCCTGGACGTGCAGGCGATGACCAGCCCGCTGGACTGGTCGCGCAGCGAACGCATCGGCAGCGCCTCGCTGCAACTGCAGCTGGTGCCGCCGTTCTGGGAGCGCTGGCCGTTCGTGGTGCTGGCGGCGCTGTGCGCGACCGGTCTGATCCTGTGGTGGTACCGCGGCCGCAGCTATCGCTACCGGCGCCGCCAGCGCCGGCTCAACACCATCATCGCCGAGCGCACCCACGAGCTGAAGGCCAAGAACCTGGCGTTGAAGCTGGCCAACCTCGAACGCGAGGACCTGGTGCGCAAGCTCGCCTACCAGGCCGGGCACGATGCGCTGACCGGCCTGCCCAACCGGCGCACCGGCGATCCCTATCTCAACACGGCGCTGGAGCGGGCGCTGAGCGCGCGCACGCCGTTGTGCGTGGCGCTGCTGGACATCGACCACTTCAAGAAGATCAACGACGCCTACGGCCACGAGATCGGCGACGAGGTGCTGCGCCGGGTCGGCGAGGCGCTGCGCGACAGCCTCGGCGAGCAGGCGTTCGCTGCGCGCCATGGCGGCGAGGAATTCCTGCTGGTGCTGCCCGGCCTGGACCAGGAGGCGGCGCGCGCGCGCCTGGACGCGCTGCGCCTGCGCGTGGCCGACCTGGTGCTGTACGCCGACGACGGTCGCGCGGTGCGCTTCACCGCCAGCATCGGTTTCGCCTGCCTGTCGCCGGCCCTGCGCACCCGCCGCGACCTGCTGGTGAAGGCCGACAAGCACCTGTACCAGGCCAAGCGCGAAGGCCGCGATCGGGTGGTCGGCTAGGCCGCTGCCGCAACCCGGACGCAGCGCGTCGGTGGCGCGGCGACGCAGCTTGCCTGGGAAGCGCGCGCAGGCGCCAGGCAGGCGCCGCGAAGCGCGTGGGGCGTTGCAGTGGGGCGTTGCGCACCGCCGCATCGCTGCGGCGGGCGGGAGACGGCCGGCGCGGGTGCGCCGCCGCGGATCAGGCCTGCAGGCGCTGCAGCACCGCCTGCGTGGCGGCGTCGGTGGAGATGCCCTGGCCGGGCGCGGCGAGATCGGCGGTGAACGCCTGCGCGTCGAGCGCGGCATCCACCGCCTGCTCGATCGCCGCCGCCTCGGCTTCCAGGCCCAGCGAGTGGCGCAGCAGCAGCGCCGCGCTGAGGATGGTCGCGTAGGGGTTGGCGATGCCCTTGCCGGCGATGTCCGGCGCCGACCCGTGGATCGGCTCGTACAGGCCGATGCGGCCGTCGCCCAGCGAGGCCGACGGCAGCAGGCCCAGCGAGCCGGCCAGCATCGAGGCTTCGTCGGTGAGGATGTCGCCGAACATGTTCTCGGTAACGATCACGTCGTACTCGCGCGGCTTGGCCAGCAGGTGCATGGCCATCGAATCGACCAACTGGTGTTCCAGGCGCACGTCCGGGAATTCCTCGCGGCCGATGCGGGCGGCGACGTCGCGCCACAGTCGCGAGGTTTCCAGCACGTTGGCCTTGTCCACCGAGACCACGTGGTGGCGGCGCTGCCGGGCCAGACGGAACGCGCTGCGCAGCACCCGTTCGATTTCCGCGACGGTGTAGCGGCACAGGTCGCTGGCGCCGCTGGCGCTGCGGGTCTTGTCGCCGAAGTAGATGCCGCCGGTCAGTTCGCGCACCACCACGATGTCCACGCCCTGCAGCAGGTGCGGCTTGATCGGCGAGGCGTCCAGCGCCGCCTTGTGCGGCTTGACCGGGCGCAGGTTGGCGAACAGGCCCAGGCCGCGGCGGATCGCCAGCAGGCCCTGTTCGGGGCGCACCTTGGCGTTGGGGTCGGACCACTTCGGCCCGCCGACCGCGCCCAGCAGCACCGCGTCGGCGCCCTGGCAGGCGGTCAGCGTCGCCGCCGGCAGCGGCTCGCCGTGGCGGTCGATGGCGATGCCGCCGATGTCGTGTTCGTGGAACTGGAAGTCGTGGCCGTGGCGCGCGGCGACGGCGCGCAGCACCGCGACCGCGGCGGCGGCGACTTCCGGACCGATGCCGTCGCCGGGCAGGACGACGATGTCAGCGTGCATGGGTGGCCTCGTAGCGTTCGATGTCGGGTTGGCGCAGCAACAGGTAACCCATCTCGTCCACGCCTTCGAGCAGGCAGGTCTGCGAGAACGCATCGAGCGGGAAGGCGTAGACGCGGCCGTCGGGCGTGCGCAGCTCGCGCGCGGCCACGTCCACGGTCAGTGCGTCGTCCGGGCGTTGCATCAGCGTCTGCACGTCGTCCTCGGCCAGCACGATCGGCAGCAGGCCGTTCTTGAGGCTGTTGTTGCGGAAGATGTCGGCGATCTCGCTGCTGACGATGGCGCGCAGGCCCAGGTCGGTCAGCGCCCACGGCGCATGCTCGCGCGAGGAGCCGCAGCCGAAGTTGCGCCCGGCCAGCAGGATCTGGCGGCCGGCATTGTGCGCCTGGTTGAAGGCGAACTCCGGGTTCGGCGTGCCGTCGGCCTGCCAGCGCCAGTCGTTGAAGGCGTGGCGGCCGAGGCCGGCGCGCTCGGTGGTGGACAGGAACCGCGCCGGGATGATCTGGTCGGTGTCGATGTTGGTCTGGCGCAGCACCACGCTGCGCGAGGTGAGGGTGGCGAAGCCGGCCATCACGGGGTCTCCTGGGAAGCGACGGAGTCGGGGGCGGGCGCCGCGGCGTCGGCCACCGGCGGCAGCGCCGCGGGCGGCACGTGCGGCGGCAGCAGCGGCTGGTGGCGGTGCGCGAAGGCGCGGGTGGTGGTGGCGACGAAGGTCAGCGTGGCCGCGAACGCGGCGATGTGCGGCGCCATCACGCGACCTCCGCGAACAGCGCACGCGGATCGCTGACCTGGCCGTTCACCGCGGCCCAGGCCGCGGTCAGCGGCGAGGCCAGCAGGGTGCGCGAACCCGGGCCCTGGCGGCCCTCGAAATTGCGGTTGCTGGTGCTCACCGCCAACTGCCCCGGCGCCACCAGGTCGCCGTTCATGGCGATGCACATCGAGCAGCCGGATTCGCGCCATTCCGCACCGGCCGCGCGCACCACCTCGTGGATGCCCTCGGCCTCGGCCTGGCGCTTGACGATTTCCGAGCCCGGCACCACCAGCATGCGCACGTGCGGCGCCACCTTGCGGCCGCGCAGCACCTGCGCCACTTCGCGCATGTCGCTGAGCCGGCCGTTGGTGCAGGAGCCGACGAACACCACGTCCACCGGCGTGCCGATCAGCGCGTGCCCGGCTTCCAGGTGCATGTAGTGCAGGCCCTTCTGCGCCGCCGGATCCTGCGCGGCCGGGATCGGCACGTCCACCGCGATCGCGGTGCCGGGGTGGGTGCCCCAGGTCAGGGTCGGGCGGATGTCGCGCGCGTCGATGCGCACCTCGGCGTCGAAGCGCGCGCCGGGATCGCTGCGCAGCTGCGACCAGCGCTGCACGGCGGCGTCGAAGTCGGCGCCCTTGGGGCCGCGCGGGGTGTTGGCGACCCAGTCGAAGGTGACCTGGTCCGGCGCGACCATGCCGGCGCGCGCGCCGGCCTCGATCGACATGTTGCACAGGGTCATGCGCTGCTCCATGTCCATCGCTTCGATGGTGGAGCCGCGGTATTCCAGTACGTGGCCGGTGCCGCCGTTGACCCCGATCACGCCGATGATGTGCAGGATCACGTCCTTGGCGCCGACGCCCGGCGCCAGCGGCCCGTCGACGGTGATCGCCATGGTCCTGGCCTTGCGTTGCAGCAGGCACTGGGTGGCCAGCACGTGGCCGACCTCGCTGGTGCCGATGCCGAACGCCAGCGCGCCGAACGCGCCATGCGTGGAGGTGTGGCTGTCGCCGCAGACGATGGTCATGCCGGGCTGGGTGAAGCCCTGTTCCGGTGCGATCACGTGGACGATGCCGCGATTGTCCGAGCCCATGTCGAACAGTTCGATGCCGTAGTCGGCGCAGTTGCGCGCGAGCATGTCCACCTGCGCCTCGGAGGCAGGCGTGTAGTACGGCAGCTTGCCGTCGGCGCCGCGCGGCAGGGTCGGCGTGGAATGGTCCATCGTCGCCTTGGTGCGGTCGGGCCGGCGCGGCGCCAGGCCGCGCGTCTTGAGTTCGGTGAAGGCCTGCGGCGAGGTCACTTCGTGGATCAGGTGCAGGTCGATGTACAGCACCGCCGGGGCGGCGGCGCTTTCGGGGACGACGACGTGCGCGTCCCACAGCTTGTCGTACAGGGTGCGGGGAGTGGCGGACATTGCGGAACTACCTGGCAGGAAAGCTGGGCGGGGAAAGGAAGCGAAGGCGAGCGTGCACGAGGACGATGACCGCGCTGTGGCCGCTCAGGCCAGCGCGTCGGCCGCGGCCGGCGCGCCCTGGCGCTGGCGCAGCACACGGTTGGCCACGTCCAGCCAGGCCAGCGCGCTGGCCTCGATGATGTCGCGGCTGGTGCCGGTGCCGTCGTACTCGACCTCGCCGTGGCGCACGCTGAGATTGGCCTCGCCGCGCGCGTCGGCACCGATGCCGACGCTGTGTACCTGGTAGCTGTCCAGCACCAGTTGCACGCCGGTGGCGGCCGACAGCGCGGCGAACAGGGCGTCCACCGGGCCGTCGCCCTCGGCGCGCTCGCTGACCCGCTGGCCGTCCGGATCGGACAGCTCGACCTGCGCGCTGGCGCGCTGGCCACGGTCGCTGACGGTCATCGACGACAGGCGGTAGCCCTGGCTCTCCGGCGCGTCCTGCATCATCGCCTGCAGGTCGGCGTCGTTGACCACGCGCTGCTGCTCGCACAGCGCCTTGAACGCGTCGAAGGCGATGTTCAGTTCGGCCTCGTCGAGCACGTAGCCGAGCGCACGCAGGCGCTGCTCGACCGCGGCGCGGCCGCTGTGGCGGCCCAGCACCATCTGCGAGGACTCCCAGCCCACGTCTTCCGGGCGCATGATCTCGTAGGTGCCGCGGTGGCGCAGCATGCCGTGCTGGTGGATGCCCGACTCGTGGGCGAAGGCGTTGCCGCCGACGATCGCCTTGTTGCGCTGCACCGGCATGCCGACCAGGCGCTGCAGCAACTGCGAGGTGGCGACGATGCGCGGGGTGTGGATCGCGGTGTCCAGTTCGTAGAACGCGTTGCGCACCTTCAGCGCCATCGCGATCTCTTCCAGCGCGCAGTTGCCGGCGCGCTCGCCGATGCCGTTGATGGCGCATTCCACCTGCCGCGCGCCGCCTTCCACCGCGGCCAGCGAGTTGGCCACGGCCAGGCCCAGGTCGTTGTGGCAGTGCGCGCTGAACACCACGCGGTCGGCGCCGGGGACGCTGGCGATGATCCGCGCGAACATGCCGCGGATCTCTTCGGGGGTGGTGAAGCCGACCGTGTCGGGCAGGTTGATGGTGGTGGCGCCGGCGGCGATCGCCACGCTGGCGACCTCGGCCAGGAAATCCTCTTCGGTGCGGGTGGCGTCCTCGGCCGAGAACTCCACGTCGTCCACGTACTGGCGCGCCAGCGCCACGTGCTTGCGCACAGACTCCAGCACCTGCTCGCGGGTCATGCGCAGCTTGTGCTCGCGGTGCAGCGGGCTGGTCGACAGGAAGACGTGCAGGCGCGGATTGGCCGCCGCTTCCAGCGCCCGCGCCGAGGTCTCGATGTCGGCGGCCAGGCAGCGCGACAGCACCGCCAGGGTCGGGCCGCGCACTTCGCGGCCGATCAGCGCCATCGCCTCGCGGTCGGACTGCGAGCTGGCCGGGAAGCCGGTCTCGATGATGTCCACGCCCAGCTCGGCCAGGGCGCGCGCCATCACCAGCTTCTGCGGCGGGGTCATGCTGCAGCCGGGGGATTGCTCGCCGTCGCGCAGGGTGGTGTCGAAAATGCGGATGCGGGGGGTCTGGGAAGAAACGGAAGTGTTCACCAGATGGGTTCCTCTACGGCGGCGGTGGCTTGCGGATGGGGATGCGGGGACGCGGCGATGCGGGCAGGAGCGGGCGGGGCGGGACGTTGGCTACGAAGTCGCTCGGCGCTGCGGCGGCGCGGCTTGCGCGGCGGGCGCGGGCGCACCTCCGACAGCAGCGTCGCCAGCACGCCGGCGTCGATGTTGCCGCCGGACACCACCGCGCATTTGCGCTTGCCGGCGACGCGGCGCCCGGCCGCCAGGGCCAGCGCGCCGGCGCCCTCGGCGATGACGTGCTCCTCCAGCGCCAGGCGGACCAGCGTTTCGCGCAGTTCCGCCTCGCGCACGATCACCACGTCGTCGAGCAGGCTGGCGCACAGCCGGCGGGTGATGAACCCGGGGATTTTAACCTTGACGCCGTCGGCCAGGGTGGGCACCGGATCCACGGCGCGGACGTCGCCGCGGATCGCCCGCGCCATCGAGTCCACGCCTTCGACCTGGGCGCCGACCACGCGCACGCCCTGCGAGCGCAGCGCCAGGGCCACGCCGGAGGCCAGGCCGCCGCCGCCGATCGGCACGATCACCACGTCCGGGGCGTGCGCGGCCAGTTCGATGCCGACGGTGCCCTGGCCGGCGATCACGTCCGGGTCGTCGAAGGCGGACAGGAAGCGGTAGCCGTTCTGTTCGGCCAGCTCGCGGGCGAAGGCGAAGGCCTCGTCGTAGCTGTTGCCGTGCTGGCGCACCGTGGCGCCCCAGTGCGCGACGCCGGCGATCTTGGTCTGCGGCGCGCCATGCGGCATCACCGTGATCGCCTGCACGCCCAGGCGGTGCGCGGCCCAGGCCACGCCTTGCGCGTGGTTGCCGGCGGAGGCGCAGATCACCGCGCGCTCGTCGCCGCGTTCCAGCCCGGCCAGCAACGCATTGAGCGCGCCGCGGACCTTGTAGGAACCGGTGCGCTGCAGGTTTTCCAGTTTCAGCCAGACGCCGAAGCGCTCGGCGTAATGCACCGGCGTCGGCGGCAGATAGCGGCGCAGCCGCGCCTGCGCGGCCAGCACGTCGGCCACGCTGACGGCGACGTGGCCTACGTCCGGCTCCTGCGGGGCGGGGATGTTAGACATGCGCTCGGGACCCGCGGCCCGGGACCCGGGACCCGGGAACAGCGGGTTCCCGGAGAAGCGACCTCCATGGAAGAAGACACCTCCGCGCAGTCCTGGCTTTCGCGCGTCTCGCGCTGCGCCCGACGCCCGCGGCGACCGCCACCGGTCCCGAGTCCCGCGCCCCGGGTCCCGACCGCCTCATACCACCCCATCCAGCGCGGTCACGCGCACCGATTCGCAGTCGTAGACCTTCTCCATCTGCAGGCGCAGGGTCTCGCCGGGGCGGTTGCCGTCCACCACCAGTTGCAGGTGCCAGCGGCCGGCGTCCTCGGCCACCGGTGCGCCGCTGATCGAGATCGGCGCGAAGCCGCGGCGTTCGGCCATGCCGATCGCGCGCAGCAGGGCGCCGTCGATCGGTTTCAGCACCAGGTCAAGCTGGTAACGCATGTGTCGTCTCCTGGCGCTGGGCAGCGGGATTGCTTTCCAGCATGGTGCTGTTGGCGGTATTCGGCGGCACCAGCGGCCACACGTTGGCGCGCGCGTCGATGGCCACGTGCAGCAGCGCCGGGCCCGGCTGCGCCAGCAGCTCGGCCAGTGCGTCGTCGACCTGGCCGCGCGCGGTGATGCGCTTGGCCGGGATGCCGAACACCTGCGCCAGCGCGGCGAAATCCGGGTTGTCCGAGAGGTCGATCTCGCTGTAGCGCTCGGCGAAGAACAGTTCCTGCCACTGCCGCACCATGCCCAGCGAGCTGTTGTCCAGCAGCACGATCTTCACCGGCAGCTTGCAGCGGGCGATGGTGACCAGCTCCTGCACGTTCATCATGAAGCTGCCGTCGCCGCTGACCAGCACCACGGTGCGGTCCGGGCAGGCGAACTGCGCGCCCATCGCCGCCGGCAGGCCGAAGCCCATGGTGCCCAGCGCGCCGCTGGTCAGGTGGTTGCGCGGGTGGTTGAAGCGGCAGTGCTGGGCGACCCACATCTGGTGCTGGCCGACGTCGCAGGCGATCACGGTGTCGGCCGGGGCCAGTTCGCTCAGCCGCTTCAGCAGGCCGGGCGCATAGATGTCCTGCCCGGGCGCGTCGTAGCGCGCGCCGAACTTCTCGCGATGGCCGACGCAGCGGGCGTGCCAGGCCTCGCAGGTGCTGGTCGCCGCGGACAGCGCACGCAGCGCCTGCGCCACGTCGCCGGGCACGGCGATGTCGGCTTGGCGCAGCTTGGAGATCTCGCAGGCGTCGGCGTCCAGGTGGATGACCCGTGCGAACGGCGCGAACTCGGCCAGCTTGCCGGTGGCACGGTCGTCGAAGCGCGCGCCGACCACGATCAGCAGGTCCGACTCCTGCACCGCCATGTTGGCGGCGCGGGTGCCGTGCATGCCGAGCATGCCCAGGTAATGCGGGTGCGCGTGCGGCAATGCGCCCAGCCCGCGCAGGGTCAGCACGGTGGGGATGCGGGTGGCGTCGACGAACGCGCGGAACGCGTCCACCGCATCGCCCAGGGCGATGCCGCCGCCGCCGTAGATCACCGGCTTCTCGGCGCCGGCGATCGCCGCCAGCGCCTCGGCCAGCACCGCGTCCTGCGGCGCCGGCGGGGTCGGCACCGCCGCCGGCACGTGCGCCGGCAGATGCGCGGCATCGGCCAGCTGCACGTCCTTGGGCAGGTCGATCAGCACCGGCCCCGGCCGCCCTTCGCGGGCGATGCGGAACGCGTCGCGCAGCACCTGCGGCAGGTCGTCCACGTGCCGCACCAGGAAGCTGTGCTTGACGATCGGCAGGGTCAGCCCGAACACGTCCAGTTCCTGGAACGCGTCGGTGCCCAGCAGCGGCGTGGCGACCTGCCCGGTCAGGCAGATCATCGGCACCGAGTCGAGCATCGCATCGGCGATGCCGGTGACCAGGTTGGACGCGCCCGGGCCGGACGTGGCGACGCACACGCCGACCCGTCCGCTGGCGCGGGCGTAGCCGTTGGCGGCCAGCGCCGCGCCCTGTTCGTGGCGGACCAGGATGTGCTTGAGCTGGCTGTCTACCAGCGCGTCGTAGAACGGCATGATGGTGCCGCCCGGATAGCCGAACAGCGTGTCCACGCCTTCGGCTTCCAGGGCCTGCGTCAGCCAGCGCGCGCCGTTGCGGGGCGTGCCGTGAGCGGAGGAGTTCATACGGTGGCGACCTTTCGGTGGAAGCGGGTGGGGAGCCGCGGATTACGCGGCCTTGGTGCCGCCGGCGGCCGGTGCGGCAGCGGCGTCGCCGTTGAGCCACACCATCTTGGCGCGCAGCTGCTTGCCGACCGTTTCGATGGGGTGGTCCAGATCGGCCTGCTTGAACTTCTTGTAGTTCGGCAGGCCGGCGTCGTATTCGGCCACCCAGTTCTTGGTGAAGGTGCCGTTCTGGATGTCGGTCAGCACGTCGCGCATGCGCTCCTTGGTCGCCGCGTCGATCACCCGCGGGCCGCTGACGTAGTCGCCGTACTGCGCGGTCTCGGAGACGAACTCGAGCATGCGGGTGATGCCGCCTTCGTAGAACAGGTCGACGATCAGCTTCAGTTCGTGCAGCACTTCGTAGTAGGCGATTTCCGGCTGGTAGCCGGCTTCCACCAGCACTTCGAAGCCGGCCTGCACCAGCGACGAGGCGCCGCCGCACAGCACCGCCTGCTCGCCGAACAGATCGGTCTCGGTCTCTTCCTTGAAGGTGGTCTTGATCAGGTTGGCGCGCGCGCCGCCCAGGCCGGCGGCGTACTCCAGCGCGAACTGCTCGGCCTTGCCGCTCTTGTCCTGGTACACCGCCCAGATGCACGGCACGCCGCGGCCGATCTCGTACTCGCGCCGCACCAGCGCGCCCGGGCCCTTCGGCGCGACCAGCACCACGTCCAGGTCGGCGCGCGGCTTGATCATGTCGAAGTGCACGTTCAGGCCGTGCGCGAACAGCAGGCACGCGCCCTGCTTCATGTTCGGCGCCAGCACTTCTTCGTAAAGCTTCTTCTGCACCATGTCCGGGGTCAGCACCGCGACCAGGTCGGCGTCCTTGACCGCCTCGGCGGGGCTCTTCACCACGAAGCCGTCGGCCTGCGCCTTGGCTTCGGTCGGGCCGCCGGCACGCAGGCCGATGGTGACGTCGAAGCCGGACTCGCGCAGGTTCAGCGCGTGCGCGCGGCCCTGGCTGCCGTAACCGACGATGGCGATCTTGGTGGTGGGCTGGGCGGAACTGGTCATTGTGCGGATGTCCTTGAACGGTGTTGGAGTGGAGAGGGGTCTTGCATTCGTGGTCACTGAAACGAAAAACCCCGCGCCGTTGCCGGTGCGGGGTCTGATCGAATCCTGGCTGCTTGTCGCTTACACGCCGGTTCGTCCCGCACTTGTGGGCGAGGTAATAAGCACGAGTACGAGGAGCGACGCAGCAGCGTCCGCGCGCAACGCGGCGGGCTGGCGGGTCGACTTCGGGCGGGTGTGGCGTTGCAACATGCAGCGAGATAACCATGGGCTTTGCGCGACTGTCAACTGTGTTGCGGGCCTCCGCGGGCGAATGTGCCGAAAGCCGCGCCAGCACTGCATGGTTACGCATGAAACGGAGGTGGCGCAGGCGGCGAATGGCGCCAATTGCGCGGAAATCCGGCCTTTGCGATGGCGCGATGTGAGCGCCTGCGCGGCGGCACCCGCCGCACTCGGGTACGGTGGGCGTCCCCTGTTCTCCGGAGAGCCGCGCATGTCCGTTTCGCTTCCTTCCCTGGCGCGCCTGGCGCTCGCGCTGGCACTGGCGACGTCGGTGCCGGCGCAGGCCGCCGACCGCATCACCGGCCAGCCGTTCGCGACCCGCTCGGAAGTGATCGCCCCGCACGCCATGGCCGCCACCTCGCAACCGCTGGCCACGCAGATCGCACTGGAGACCATGCGTGAGGGCGGCTCGGCGGTGGATGCGGCGATCGCCGCCAATGCCGCGCTGGGGCTGATGGAGCCGACCGGCAACGGCGTCGGTGGCGACCTGTTCGCCATCGTCTGGGATCCGAAGACGCAGAAGCTGTACGGCTACAACGGCTCCGGCCGTTCGCCGAAGGCGCTGACCCTGGCCGAGTTCCAGCGCCGCGGGTTGAAGGAGATCCCGGCCACCGGTCCGCTGCCGGTCTCGGTGCCCGGTGCGGTCGACGGTTGGTTCGCGCTGCACGAACGTTTCGGGCGCAGGACGATGGCGCAGAACCTGGCGCCGGCGATCCGCTACGCCCGCGACGGCCATCCGGTGGCCGAGACCATCGCCTACTACTGGGATCGCTCGGTGCCGCGGCTGTCGCAGTACCCAGGCTTCAAGGAGCAGTTCACCATCGACGGCCACGCCCCGCGCAAGGGCGAGCTGTGGAAGAACCCGAACCTGGCCAACACCCTGCAGCAGATCGCCGACGGCGGCCGCGACGCGTTCTACAAGGGCCCGATCGCGCGCACCATCGATGCCTACTTCAAGGCCAACGGCGGCTTCCTGCGCTACGAGGATCTGGCCAGCCACCACGGCGAATGGGTCGAGCCGGTGTCCACCAACTACCGCGGCTACGACGTGTGGGAACTGCCGCCCAACAGCCAGGGCATCGCCGCGCTGCAGATGCTCAACATCCTGGAGGGTTACGACTTCTCCAGGATCCCGTTCGGCTCGGCCGAGCACGTGCACCTGTTCACCGAAGCGAAGAAGCTGGCCTTCGCCGATCGTGCGCGCTTCTACGCCGACCCGGCGTTCCAGCCGGCGCCGCTGGCGCGGCTGATCTCCAAGGACTACGCCGCGCAGCGGCGCGCGCTGATCTCGATGGACCGCGCGCTGAAGGAAGTGCAGCCGGGCACGCCGAAGCAGCTGGAAGAGGGCGACACCATCTACCTGACCGTCGCCGATGCCGATGGCATGATGGTGTCGCTGATCCAGTCCAACTACCGCGGCATGGGCAGCGGCATGGCGCCGCCGGGGCTGGGCTTCATCCTGCAGGACCGCGGCGAGATGTTCGTGCTGCAGAAGGACCATCCCAACGGCTACGCGCCGGGCAAGCGTCCGTTCCAGACCATCATCCCCGCGTTCGTGACCAAGGACGGCAAGCCGTGGCTGAGCTTCGGGGTGATGGGCGGGGCGATGCAGCCGCAGGGCCACGTGCAGATCCTGATGAACCTGATCGATTTCCACATGAACCTGCAGGAGGCCGGCGACGCGCCGCGGATCCAGCACGACGGCTCCACCGAGCCGACCGGGCAGGCCACGGCGATGCGCGACGGCGGCGAGCTGAACCTGGAAACCGGCTTCGCCTACGACACCATCCGCGAACTGATGCGCAAGGGTCATCGGGTGATCTTCGCCGACGGGCCGTACGGCGGTTACCAGGCGATCGCGCGCGATCCGGACAGCGGCGTGTACTACGGCGCTTCGGAAAGCCGCAAGGACGGGCAGGCCGCCGGTTACTGAGGCCGGCCGCGCGCGGGGGCGTTCATTCCTGTGCGCGGGGCGCCGCCGCGTCTGCGTCGTCCCGCGCCGCCTGTTCGCGCGCGATCCAGGCCTCGATCATGTGCCGGGCGCGTTGCGCCTGGCGGCGTTGGCGGTTGGACTCGGCATCGAGCACGCGGTACAGCGACACGATCACCAGCACCATCAGCAAGGCGAACGGCAGCGCCGCGATGGTGATCACGCCCTGCAGCGCATCCAGGCCGCCGGCCAGCAACAGCACCGCGGCGATCAGCGCCACCGCCACGCCCCACACCAGCTTGCGCGCCAGCGGCGGGTCGCCGGCCTCGTCGGTGGACATGCTGGCCAGCACCAGCACCGCCGAATCGGCGGAACTGACGAAGAAGATCATCAGCAGCAACAACGCCACGCTCGACAGCAGCAGCGACCCCGGCAGGCTGTCGAACAGGGTGAACAGCACCGTCTCGTAGCCGTTGTGCAGCGCCTGCAGCATGTCCACGTGGCCGAACAGCTGCGACCACAGCGCGGTGCCACCGAACACCGAGAACCACAGGAAGCCGAGCAGGGTCGGCGCCAGCACCACGCCGACGACGAATTCGCGCACGCTGCGGCCGCGCGAGACGCGGGCGATGAACGCGCCGACGAACGGCGCCCAGGCGATCCACCAGGCCCAGTAGAAGATGGTCCAGTCGGCGACCCAGCGGTCGCCGGAGAACGGCGACATGCGCAGGCTCATCGTCACCAGCTGATTGAGGTAGGCGCCCAGCGTGGTGGTGAAGGTGTCGAAGATGAAGCCGGTGGGGCCGAGCACCAGCACCGCGGCCAGCAGCAGTGCCGCCAGCGCCAGGTTGATGTTGGACAGCCACTTGATGCCGCGTTCCACACCGGTGCTGGTGGACAGCATGTACAGCACGAAGGCCACGCCGATCACCGTCAACTGCAACGGCACCCCGGCGTGCACCCCGAACACGCGCTGCACGCCGGCGGCGATCTGGATGGTGCCGAAACCCAGCGTGGTCGCCACGCCGACCGCGGTGGCGACCACCGCGGCGATGTTCACGCACTGCCCGATCCAGCCGCGGTGATGACGGCCGATGACCGGCTGCAGGATGTCGCTGATCAGCCCGCGGCCGTTGCGGTTGTACTGGAACCAGGCCATCGCCAGGCCGATCAGCGCATACATCGCCCAGGGATGCAGGCCCCAGTGGAAGAAGGCGTAGCGCATCGACGCGCGTGCCGCCTGCATGCTCTCCGGCGCCAGCCCCTCCGGCGGTTTGAGGAAATGCGAGATCGGCTCGGCCGCACCCCAGAACACCAGGCCGATGCCCATGCCGGCGGCGAACAACATCGACAGCCAGCTCCCGCGCGAGAAATCCGGCTCGGCGTCTTCGCCGCCGATGCGCAGGTTGCCGAAGCGACCGAACGCCAGGTACAGCAGGAAGCTCAGGGTCAGGAACACGATCAGCAGGTACAGCCAGCCGGCGCTGCGGATCACGTCGGTCAGCGCGGTCTGCACCACGTCATTGAAGGGGCCGGGGGCAACGCCGGCGATCAGGACCAGCAGCGCCACCAAGGCGATGGAAATGCGGAACACCATGGGGGCGTGTCTCCAGTCGTGGAACGGATGAGAGGCGCTACGGCCGTCAGACCGACCCACGGCAAACGGGCGGGGAGACGACGCAGCGGGTCTGCACCGGCGTCGCGTCGCGCCCATGGCGTGTGGCCTGCCGCATCGCAGTGCCGGTGCACTGCACGGTCGCGCCACATCGAACGTTTGGCGCCAAATCCAGAAGCGGTCGGGCGTTGCGATGGCCCCATGTTCGCGAAGACGACGTCATGGTCGTGTCGTCGGCAGGTCTGCCGATGCGCATCCCTTGCATGATGGTGATCCCGGTTGGAGCGTGTGTCGCTGCGAGGGCGCGGCAGGAGCCGATACCATGGCCGCAGCACTGAGGAAGACGCCGATGGCCTTGTTCTCACGCAGTCCCGATGCCGACGCCGCGCCCATTGCCGGTTTGCCGGATGCCCCGATCGCGCTGTTGCGGCTGGAGCCCGACGGTCGCGTGAGTGCCGCCAACCGTGCCGCCCTGGACCTGCTGGGCGTCCCGGCCGAAACGCTGCTCGGCGCCGCCAGCGAGGCGGTCTGGGGCTTGCCGCTGTCCGCCCTGGTCGACAGCGAAGGCAGTTGGCAGGCGCCAGGAGCCGATCCCACGCGCCGCGTGCGCTACCAGCGCGACCGCGACCGCGGTGGCCAGGGCTGGCTGCTGTCGCTGCCGCATCCGGAAACCGCGGCGCTGTTGCGCGACGTCGCCCTGCTCGGTGCCGGCCAGGCCCAGGGCGCGATCAGCCCGGCGCTACAGGCGGTGGCGCAGCGGATCCAGGAGGGCGTGACGGCGCAGGCGCTGCTCGATCGGGTCGGCGAGCGGCTGACCGGCTGCGATCTGGATCTGGGGCTGCACACGCCGCTGTCGGCGCAGGAGGCCGAGGCGATGCCGGGGCGGCGCCTGTCGGCCGGTTTCGGCAACCTGGCCGAGGCGATCCGCCAGGCGGTGGCGCTGTCGCTGCAGATCGCCGCCGACGTGCCGCACGTGGTCGCCGAGAACGACGAACTGGCGCGGCAGTCCCAGACCCAACTGGAGGCGCTGCAGACCGTGCTGGGCACCACCCGGCAGTTGTTGCAGAGCCTGCAGGAGACGGACCGCGACCTGCGCGCGGTGATCGCGGTGGCGGCCAGCGCAGACGACAGCGCCCGCCAGGGCGTGGAGGCGGCGCGCATCCTCGGCCAGGCGATGCAGGAGGTGGCGCGGCGTTCGGCACGCGCCAACCAGGTCATCGAGGTGATCGATGCGGTCGCATTCCAGACCAACATCCTCTCGATCAACGCCAGCATCGAAGCGGTGCATGCCGGCCCGGCCGGGCGCGGTTTCGCGGTGGTCGCCACCGAAATCCGGCAACTCGCCGAGCGCGCTGCCACCGCGGCACGCGACGTGCGCAGCATCATCGGCGAGACCGGCGCCGCCCTGCAGGACAGTGCGGCCTCGGCGCAGCGCACCGAGCAGGTGCTGGGCGGCATCGGCGCGTTGCTCGGCCGCGCCAGTGCGGCGATGGAGGCGGTGGCCGGCCGCATCGCCACGCAGAGCGGAGAGATCGGCGGCATCGACCGTGCCATCGAGCACGTGGTCGGGCTCAGCCGCAGCAATCTGCAGCACGCCGCGCAGGTGGTGCAGCGCAGCGCCGACCTGGCCGCGGGCAGCGACACCCTGCACGACTGCGTGAACCTGTTCCGGCTGCCCGCCGATCCGATGCGCCAGCCACGGCATGCGCGCGTGCGCGATCTGGCCCAGGCCGCTGTGGTCAGCGTTGGCCAGGCCTTCGAGGCAGCGCTGATACGCGGGCGCATCGGCGAGGAGGCGCTGTTCTCCACCGAGTACGTGCCGATCCCCGGCATCGACCCGCCCAAGTACCGCACCGCATTCGATGCGTTGTGCGACGAGCTGTTGCCGCCGCTGCAGGAGCCGCTGCTGGCCGCGCATCCGTGGATCGTGTTCGCGATCTGCGCGAACGTCGACGGTTACGTGCCGACCCACAATCTGCGCTTCAGCCAGCCGCTCAGTGGCGACCGCGCGCGCGACCTGGTCGGCAACCGCAGCAAGCGCATCTTCGCCGACCGGGTCGGCCGCAATGTCGGCCGCCACACCGAGCCCTATCTGCTGCAGGTGTATCGGCGCGATACCGGGCAGATCCTGTTCGACCTGTCGGTGCCGGTGCATGTCCGCGGGCGCCACTGGGGCGGCTTGCGCGTGGCCTACATGCTGGAATGAGCCGGCGCGCGCGTTGGCAAAAAAATGCCGCCGGCAGTGCCGGCGGCGATGAGAGAGAGCTCTGATTCTTGTGCGCGCAGGCTAGGTCGGCCACGTGGCCGCGGTTTGTCGCCGGCGCCGCCGCGTGTGGCGGCGCTGACACATGCGCGCGGCGGCTGTGCCGGCGTTCAGTCGCATCGGTTGGCGGCGAGCGGCGGAAACGGGTCTAATAGCCGCAGAAGCGGGGGTACCGTCGGCGCAGGCCGCGGTTGAGACAGTCCCTTCGAACCTGATCCGGTTGATACCGGCGTAGGGAAGCTTCGCAAGTCCGCTGCGGGCGCGTGCGCGTCCGGGGCGGGCCCGCGCCGCCGCTTCGTCCGAGATGCGAGTCCGCTCGCACCCGTCCCGCTTCCCCTGCGGGTCACTTGAACCAGGACGAACGCCGATGAACGCCGTACCCAATCCGCTGCAGCAGCAGACCGACACCTTGTCCGCGGCGGTGACCCGCCCGATCCCCGGTTCGCGCAAGATCTTCGTGCCGGGCTCACGCGCCGATCTGCAGGTGCCGATGCGCGAGATCGCGCTGACCCGCACGCCCACCGTGTTCGGCGGCGAGGAAAATGCCCCGGTCACCGTCTACGACACGTCCGGGCCGTACACCGACCCGCAGGCGCGGATCGATCTCGGCGCCGGCTTGGCGCCGCTGCGCGCCGCCTGGATCGCCGAGCGCGGCGACAGCGTGGCGCTGGCCGGGCTCAGTTCGCAGTTCGGGCGCGCGCGCGAGGACGATGCGCGCCTGCAGGCGGTGCGCTTCCCGGCACGGCGTCTGCCGCGACGCGCCCGCGACGGCGCCAACGTCACCCAGATGCATTACGCACGGCGCGGCATCGTCACCCCGGAAATGGAGTTCGTGGCGATCCGCGAGAACCAGCGCCTGCAGGACCTGCGCGATGCGCAATTGCGCGTGCAGCATCCCGGCGAAGCGTTCGGCGCCGCCATCCCGCGGCAGATCACGCCCGAGTTCGTGCGCGACGAGATCGCCCGCGGCCGCGCCATCCTGCCGTGCAACATCAACCATCCGGAAAGCGAGCCGATGATCATCGGCCGCAACTTCCTGACCAAGATCAACGCCAACATCGGCAACAGCGCGGTCAGCTCCGGCATCGCCGAGGAAGTGGAGAAACTGGTGTGGGCGATCCGCTGGGGCGGGGACACGGTGATGGACCTGTCCACCGGCAAGCACATCCACGAGACCCGCGAATGGATCGTACGCAACTCGCCGGTGCCGATCGGCACCGTGCCGATCTACCAGGCGCTGGAGAAGGTGGATGGCCGCGCCGAGGAACTGACCTGGGAAATCTTCCGCGACACCCTGATCGAGCAGGCCGAACAGGGCGTGGACTACTTCACCATCCATGCCGGCGTGCTGCTGCGCTACGTCCCGCTGACCGCCAAGCGCGTCACCGGCATCGTCTCGCGCGGCGGCTCGATCCTGGCCAAGTGGTGCCTGGCGCATCATCGCGAGAACTTCCTCTACACCCACTTCGAGGACATTTGCGAGATCATGAAGGCCTACGACGTGGCCTTTTCGCTGGGCGACGGCTTGCGCCCGGGTTGCATCGCCGACGCCAACGACGCCGCCCAGTTCGGCGAACTGGAAACGCTGGGCGAACTGACCAGGCTCGCCTGGAAGCACGACGTGCAGACCATGATCGAGGGCCCCGGCCACGTGCCGATGCAATTGATCAAGGAGAACATGGACAAGCAGCTGCGCGAGTGCGGCGAGGCGCCGTTCTACACGCTGGGGCCGCTGACCACCGACATCGCGCCCGGCTACGACCACATCACCTCGGCGATCGGCGCGGCGATGATCGGCTGGTTCGGCACCGCGATGCTGTGCTACGTCACACCCAAGGAGCATCTGGGCCTGCCCAACCGTGCCGACGTGCGCGACGGCATCATGGCCTACAAGATCGCCGCGCACGCCGCGGACCTGGCCAAGGGCCATCCCGGCGCGCAGGTGCGCGACAACGCCTTGTCCAAGGCGCGCTTCGAGTTCCGCTGGGACGACCAGTTCCATCTCGGCCTGGATCCGGAGAAGGCGCGCGAGTTCCACGACGAGACCCTGCCCAAGGGCGCGCACAAGCTGGCGCATTTCTGTTCGATGTGCGGACCGCACTTCTGCTCGATGAAGATCACCCAGGACGTGCGCGACTACGCCGCCGAGCACGGGGTCGACGCGGAAGCGGCGCTGCAGGCCGGCATGGCCGAGAAGTCGGCGCAGTTCCTGGCGGCTGGCGCGCAGGTGTACCGCGCCGAGTGAGCTGTCGAGGTCTGCACGTGTGCGCACGCGCCGGTCCAACGCCAAGCCTGCCGTGCGCTCGCACGGCAGGTGCGGCCGACATCTTCGGTCGTGACGACAGCGCCATGCACACGCCCGTCTATCATGCGCGCTGGTCGCCACAGGGAATGTCCCATGCTGCGCTATGCGTTCGCGCTGCGTCGCCATCCGTCCGCGCTGTTGCTCGCGGTGCAACTGCTGGGCGTGCTGCTGTATCCCTGGATGGAGGACACCGCGGCCGGGCGCGCGCTGTTCGGCGCCTTCGGCATCGTGGTGCTGGCGCTGGCGTTGTGGGTGGTCAACCGCGGACCCTCGGCGCTGTGGATCGCCTGTTGCCTGGCGCTGCCGTCGGTGGCGCTGTCGATCGCCGCGGCGCTGCTCGGCAATCCGGCGATGACCGCCTGGGCGCAATTGCTGGAAAGCCTGCTGTACTTCTATACCGCCGGCAGCCTGATCGCCTACATGCTGCAGGACCACGTGGTCACTCGCGACGAGCTCTATGCGGCCGGCGCCACCTTCACGCTGCTGGCCTGGGCCTTCGCGTTCGTCTTCGCGGTGTGCCAGCAATGGCTGCCGGGCAGCTTCACCGCGGCCGTGGACGCGGCCTCGCCGCGGACCTGGATGGAATTGCTGTATCTGAGCTTCAGCGTGCTCTCGGGCGTGGGCCTGAGCGATGTCGTGCCGGTGCAGCCGTTCGCCCGCGCGCTGGTGATGATCGAACAGTTCGCCGGCGTGATGTACATCGCCTTGGTGGTGTCGCGACTGATTGGGCTCAGCGTCACACGCCACATGAAGACGTGAACGTGGCGTAAAAAAAGCGCGCCCAGGGGCGCGCAGTCATGGAGCGATTATGTGAATTTCGTCGGCGGAGAGAGAGCCTGAATGCGTCGTCGCGGTTGGCGGCGGCGATGACTAGAGTAGAATTGAGTGACAAGCCGCGCTTGGCGGCATCCGCTGCCTCGTTTTGCCGAGTTTGCTCGTTGGCCTCTGTCACGGGGCCACGCGTGGTCGCGCAGCCGCCGCATTCGCGGCACCTCCCTCACGGCGTTCTTCGTTGTCCAACATGGTTTCCTCATCGTTCGCCACACCGACGCTTCCGCAACGGATGCAGGTGGGCGATTGCCTGGTGCTGCTGTCCTTGCGCGAGGTGCACGCCCCGCGCGCGCGCCGGCCGCAACGGCTCACGCCCAAGGCGATGGGCGTGCTGCGGGTGTTGCTGGGGCAGCCGGGTCAGGTGGTGGAGCGCGAGGCGCTGTTGGCGCAGGTCTGGCCGGACACGCAGCCGACCAACGATGTGGTGACGCAGGCCATCACCCAGTTGCGCAAGGCGTTCGCGGCCGGCGTGCGCGGCGAGGCTCCGGTGTACATCGAGACCCTGGCCAAGACCGGCTACCGCCTGGTGGCACCGGTACAGGCCTTGCCGGATGTCGAGGCCGAGGCGGGCGCGGCGGCGGCTCCATCGCTGGACACGGACGCCGCCACGGAGACGGCTGCGGCGCGTGTTCCGGCCATCGCCCCTGCGGCGCGGCGGCGCGCGCCGTCATGGCTCGCCGCCGCCGCCGGTGCGGCGGCGATGCTGGTGCTGGCGCTGGCTTGCTGGTGGTGGTTCGCACGCCCCGAGGCCGTGCCCGCCGACAGTGCCGAGCAGGAACGCGTGCTGGGCAGCCCCAAGCGGCCGTACCGGCTGATCACCGCCATGTCCGGGTTCAAGCTGGAGCCGGCGCTGTCTCCGGATGGCGCGCAGGTGGCCTATGCCGCACGCGCCACCGGCAGCGATGGCACCCAGCTGCTCATCCAGCCGACCAGCGGCGCCGCCGGCAGTACGCCCCCGCGCTCGCTGGGCGTCCCGGCCCGCGGCGCCTCCGACCGCCTGCCCGCCTGGTCGCCCGACGGCACGCACATCGCCTTCGCCCGACTCGGTGCCGACCGCCAGTGCCGGGTGATGCTGGTGCAGGCCGACGGGCGCACGCCCGCGCGCGAGGTCGCGCGCTGCGACGACAGCGAATTGCTCAGCTTCGACTGGACGCCGGATGGCCGCGGCCTGGTGTTCGGCAGCATGAACGGGCGTCAGCCGGCGCGCGGCATCCGCGTGCTGGATCTGGGCAGCGGGCGCTGGACGGCGCTGGATTATCCGGTCGCCGCCGGCGATTTCGATTACGCGCCGCGCTACTCGCCGGACGGCAAATGGATCGCCTTCGTGCGCAATCCGCAGATGGGCGGGCTGTGGCGGATGCCGGCGGCCGGCGGCACCGCCGAGCCGTTGACCCATGAATTCGCCGAAATCCGCGGCTGGGACTGGGCGCGCGACGGGCAGGGCATCGTGTTCGGGCGCCGCGTCGATGGCGAGACCCGGCTGTACCGGCTGGACACGCAGACCCGGCGCCTGCGCGACCTGGGGTTGAGCGATGCGCAGGCGCCGCGGCTGGCGCGCGACGGCGGTAGCCTGGCGTTCGTGCACCGGCGTCCGCAGTTCGCCGTGTACCGCATCCGGGCGGGAGCGGCGGATGTGCCGCGCGAGCGCCAGCGGCTGTTCGCGTCCACCGGCCGCGACGGCCAGCCGAGCATCGCGCCCGACGGGCGCCAACTCGCCTTCACCTCCGATCGCGACGGCAGCTACGCGCTGTGGTGGGGCGATGTGCGCCAGCCGACCTCGTTGCGGCTGATCGAGGGCGTGCGGCCGGAGACCCGGCAGCCGCTGGCGTGGTCGGCCGACAGCCAGGCGTTGCTGGTCAGCGGCCGCGATGCGCAGGGGCATTCGGCGATCTATGAGGTCCGGCCGCAATCCGGCAGTGTGGCGGCCTTGCCAGTGCCGGCCGGCGAGCCGCTGCAGGCGTTGTACACCACCGAACCCGGTCAACTGCTGGTCCTGCTGGGCGAGAACGGCCGCACCCGCCTGCAGTTGTACGACCGGCGCGCGGTGCCCTGGCGGCCCTTGGCGACCTTGCCGGATGTTTCCCAGGTCCGTGCCGATCCTGCCACTGGGGAGATCCTGTTCACCCGGCTCGCGCGCAGCGGCCTGTGGCGTGTTGATGCCAGCCTGGATCTGGCCAGCGTGCGTGTCGTGGACGACAGTCTGCCATCGCTGTGGCGCTACCGCAGCTGGGCGCTGGGCCCCGAGGGTGCGGTGCATTACCTGTTCCAGACCGGCGAATGCGCCAGCCGCATGGCGCGGATCGACGGTCGCCTCGCTGCAAGCGTGTGCCTGGACCGCGACCACTTCAGTGCGGTCAACGGCTTCAGCATCGATCCGCGCAGTGGCGACGCCTATGTGGCACTGGCGGTCGAGGATGGCAGCGAGATCGGCTTCATGCGCGTGCACGAGCAGCCGGAATGGTTCTCGACCATCTCGCACAACTGGCTGATCCGGAAGGAAAAATAGGCTTCGTAAGTTGTTCGTAAGGGCGTCGTGGCGATTTCGGACAACTATCGCCAAGACGTCCTGACCTGCCGCCACATTCGGCAAAGACTGCGCGCCGGTTTACGTCAAGCAGGTGCTCGGATGCGGCAATCTTTCCTGGTCGATCATGGACAACAACTGGTGCTGGACGCCGACGACGCGCCGGCGGGTCCGGCCTGCCTGGGCGCGGCGCGCCTGGCCAGCGTGCAGGCCTCGGCGAATGCCTTCACGGTCTGGCTGCAGTTGCGTGGCAGCGCCTGGATCGAGGCCAAGGAGGGGCGTTTCGCCCTGCGCCGCGGCCAGTGGCTGGCTTTCGAACGCGACTCGCGGCCGATGCTGCAGACCGACCGCGACGGCCTGTGCATCGGGCTGAGCCTGGATGGCGAGGCGCTGAAGGCCTTGGGGCGGATGGCCGACGAGACCTTGTATGCGGGGCGCGGCGAGTTGTCGCTGCGCGAGACGCGGACCGCCTTGCGCCTGTGGCGGCAGGCGGCGGCGCGGCCCGGCGATGCGTTGGCGATGCGGCCGGTGCTGCTGCACCTGGCCTCCATGCAGGGCGAGTTGTCGCGCCGCGTGCAGCGCTGTCCCGGGCGCTCGCGGATGCGCAAGCGCCAGGTGTTCGGGCGCATGCAGCGTGCGCGGCTGTATCTGGACGGCCATCGCGACCGCGTGGTGCGGATCAGCGAACTGGCCGAGCTGACCAACTTCTCCGGCTGGTACCTGTCCAAGACGTTCCAGAGCCTGTACGAGGAAAGCCCGCAGGCGTTGTCGGCGCGGCTGCGCCTGGAGCGCGCGGCGGACCTGTTGCGCGACACCACGATGATGATCGGCGAGGTGGCTGCCGCCAGCGGATTCGACAACTGCTGCAGCTTCGCGCGGGCGTTCCGCGCTCGCTTCGGCGTCTCCGCCTCGCAATATCGCCATGGCAGCACCGTGCCGCCAGAATCGGCAAAGTCTGCAGGCGACAGCGGCAAAGCAGCCGCGCTCACCGGAACGTAACGTGCCGAGGGCGTCTTAACACGCCCCTAACGTTACCCTGGAGAGATTGATGAACCTTCGCACTCCCGCAGTGCGGCTGGGCTTGCTGCCCGCCAGCATCGCGATCGCGTTGACGCCGGCGATTGCCGGCGCGCAAGAAGCCGCCGCCTCGTCCACCACCACGCTGGACCGGATCGAAATCACCGGTTCGCGCATCCGTAGCGCCGACGTCGAAACCCAGCAGCCGATCCTGACCCTGGACCGCCAGGCGCTGGAGCGCCAGGGCTACACCTCGGTCGCCGACGTGCTGCAGAACCTGACCTCGGCCGGTTCCCCGGCGATCTCGCGCGCCGATGCGCTAGCGTCCGGCGAAAACGTCGGCGGCTACTACGTCGACCTGCGCAACCTCGGTGCCGCGCGCACCCTGGTGCTGCTGAACGGCAAGCGCCTGGGCGCGACCACCTCCGGCCTGCAGGACCTGAGCCAGGTCCCGATGGCGGCGATCGAGCGCATCGAAGTGCTGAAGGACGGCGCCTCGTCGATCTACGGTTCCGATGCCATTGCCGGCGTGGTCAACATCATCACCCGCAAGCGCTTCGACGGCGCCGAAGTCTCGGCCGAGTTCGGCCAGTTCGGCGAAGGCGACGGCAAGACCTCGCAGTACTCCTTCACCATCGGCACCCAGGGCGAGCGCGGTGGCGTGGCGCTGACCGCCGAGTACTCCAAGCAGGATCCGGTGTTCGCCAAGAACCGTTGGTTCAGCCGCGACGGCAGCCGTGGTCCGAACTCCACCCCGAGCAGCTGGAGCCCGATCAGCCAGAACGGCAGCTGGTGCAACCCGCTGACCGTGGACTGTTCCGATCCGAACGTGGCGGTGTGGCAGACCCTGAACCAGGGCGGCAACCCGAACAATCCGGCCGACTACCACCCGCTGACGGCGGCCGAGCGCGCCAACTCCAACCAGCAGATGATGGTGCAGACCGGCATCGAGCGTAAGTCGGTGTTCGCCAATGCCAACTACGACCTGACCGACTCGATCGTCTTCAACGCCGACGTGCTCTACAACGAGCGCACCACCGATCAGCAGATCGCCGGCTATCCGTACCAGTCGGCCGCGTTCGGCACCCCGCTGGCCGGCGACAGCGCGTTCAACCCGATCGGCCAGGACATCGACTTCCGCCGCCGCCTCTGGGAAGTGCCGCGTACCACCGAGAGCAAGCTGAAGACCACGCGCTTCGCGCCGACCATCAGCGGCTCCTTCGAGTTCGCCGACAAGAGCTGGGACTGGGACGTCGGTGCGCTGTGGAACCGCAACGAGAGCACCAAGACCGGTCACGGCGACATGAGCCTGATCGCGGCGCGCCAGGCGCTGGGTTCGTCCTTCATCAACGCCAACGGCGTCGCCCAGTGCGGCACCGCCGCCGCGCCGGTGTCGCTGAGCGCCTGCCGCCCGTGGAACCCGCTGCTGCCGTTCGGCGTGGCCGGCCCGGGCTCGCTGGCCGATGCGGACACCCAGGCGTTCCTGTTCCCGTACTTCACCGATACCGGCCTGACCAAGACCACCAGCTACACCGCCAACCTGAGCGGCACGCTGGCGACGCTGCCGGCGGGCGACCTCGGCATCGCGGTCGGCTACGAGCACCGCAAGGAAGAAGGCCGCTTCTCGCCGGACGCCTTCGCGCAGTCGGGTGAGAGCACCGGCCTGGGCGCCAAGACCACCGCCGGCAACTACGATCTGGACGAGTTCTACCTCGAGTTGAACGTGCCGATCCTGGCCGACATGGCGTTCGCCAAGCAGCTGACCCTGAACCTGGCCAGCCGCTATTCGGACTACAGCAACTTCGGCGACACGGTGAACTCCAAGTTCGGCTTCACCTGGAAGCCGATCGACGAGCTGCTGGTCCGCGGCACCTACGCCGAGGGCTTCCGCGCCCCGACGATCAGCGATCTGTACGGTGGCCTGAGCAGCAGCTTCGAGTCGTACGTCGATCCGTGCGGCGTGGGCGCGCCGAACAGCGTCAACGGCAATGCGGCGTGCACCGCGGCCGGCGTGCCGGTCGGCTACACCCAGCTGGGCCAGGGCTACGTGCCGTGCACCACCTATCCGTGCCAGACCCCGGACGAGTTCATCAGCGGCTCCAACCCGAACCTGCGTCCGGAAACCTCCACCAGCAAGACCGCCGGTCTGGTGTGGAGCCCGCGTTGGGTTCAGGGTCTGGACATCTCGCTGGATTGGTACCGCTACGAGATCAAGGACATGATCATCGCCGATAGCGTCGACCGCATCCTGCGCGACTGCTACGTGCTGGGCAATGCCGAGCGCTGCGCCGGCGTGACCCGCGCCGCCGACGGCCACATCTCGGCGATGACCTACGGCGTGGCCAACCTCGGCCAGATGGAGACCGAAGGCTACGATCTGGGCATCCGCTACCGTCTGCCGGAAATGGCGTTCGGCAAGATCATGATCGACTGGCAGACCAGCTACGTCAGCAAGTACGACGAAGCCGGCCAGAACGCCGCGGGCGACAACATCACGATCGGTCGCGTGGGCGAGCCGGGCATCTTCCGCGTGCGCTCCAACCTGGGCGTGAACTGGACGATGGGCGACTTCGGTGTGAACTACACCCTGCGCTACTACTCCGGCATGAAGGAAAGCTGCATCTCGCTGGCCACGGACTACTGCGATGCGCCGGACCACTTCGCCAACGGCGAATCCGATCCGCTGCGTCACACCGGTTCCAACACCTTCCACGACCTGCAGGTCAACTGGAAGGCGCCGTGGGACGCGACGATCGCCATCGGTGCGAACAACGTGTTCGACCACCGCGGCCCGCTGATGTACTCGGCGCCGAACAGCAGCTTCGCCTACTACGGCGGCTTCGACATCGGTCGCTACGTGTACATGAAGTACACCCAGCGCTTCTGATCGAGCTGTTTGCGTGACACGAAGACGGGCCGCAAGGCCCGTCTTTTTTTGTTCACCCAACTGAGGGGAGACAGGCACACGGCCAACCCGATAAGGTTGGGGTTGTCGAGACAGCCGCGACGGCGCCTACGTTTTCCTCAAGATCCGCGCCGTCTTGCCTGATGTTGAGGGGAACATCTTTGATTTCTGGTATGAGCGCGGCGGCCCGCCTGGGCAATGTGTCGCCGTGCCCATGGCGGCTACCGTTCTACCAAAGCAATCGGTTGAGGCTGGCGTACTCGATGCCAGCGCGGGGCACGCTGGAAAAGTTGCCGGCTAGGAAGTCTTCGACACTGTTCACGCCGGCACCGAAAGCGTGCTGGAACAGCGCCGGGCCTGCGCTGATCCGACGCACACCGGCCTCGCGCAATGCCAGCAGCGACGGTAGCCCGGGAACCGTCATTACGTTGAGCGGCATCGCGACCTTTGCCGCGATCTCGGCAATTTCCTTGATATCGGTGATGCCTGGCACGAAGCCGCCGTCTGCACCTGCGTCCCGGTAGCAAGACAAGCGATGGATCGCCATGTCCACCGCATCACGCCCGGAAGCGAGGCCGCGCAAGTAAACGTCGGTGCGTGCGTTGATGAACAGCGGCGTGTCGCCGAGAGCCTGACGGGCCATGCGGATCTTCTCCATCAACAGCTCGGGCGTACCTGCACCATCTTCCAGATTGATCCCAACCGCACCGATGGCCGCGATTTCCTTCGCCAGCTCCGCCACGGCGTGCGGGTCGTCGCTATAACCGTCCTCCAGATCGATACTGACCGGAACTGACGAGACACGGGCAATGGCGCGTACCTGATGCAATAGTGCATCGAGCGGTAGTGCACCGCCATCGGCATAGCCGCAAGCCCAGGCCAGAGCCGCACTGCTGGTACCGATAGCTGGAGCGCCTGCCCGTTGCCAGAGTGCTGCGCTGACGGCATCCCAAGCGTTGGCGATTAACAGGGGGGTGTTGGTGCGATGAAGGTCTAAAAACCTGAAAAAAACGGGTGCGCTCATGACGTGTTGCCTTAGGCGGGCGAGTGGCCGAAATGTGGCATCGGCCGCGCTAAGTGTCTTGCCATTTTCGGACATCAACCTCGACAAACCGAAACCTTACCTAAGGCTTGAACTAGGTCAACTTGGCCGCGCCAGCGGACAAGCTCGGCTTGAATGCATCATCAGGCAACTGCACTTGTAGCTGTCCTATGCGATTGACGGGGCATGCCACCACCGGGCAGACCGCGGACACGTGTTGGCGCGAGTGCACCAGCGTGTCGTGCTGCCGCTGCAACGCCTGCAGCATCCGCTCTCGGTGTACGAGGCCTTGCTGGACATGGCGCGATGGGCCTGCAGCACGAGCGTATCGCCGAGGTGTACGAGCAACGCAAGCTTCACCGGGCTGGGCAGTGACTGGCCGGCTCTGGTGCAGCAAGCGGTGCGCGAGGGCGCCCGCTTCGCCGACTTCTCCTGGAGCTGCGCTCGCGAGCGGGCGACGCGCGCCACGGTCGGGCTCAGGCCGAGGTCAGTCCCATCAGGTTCTCGGCATGCTCGCGCCAGCTCGGCAGCTTGTTGAGCATGCCGGTCTTGGAGAGGTACTCCTCGTCGACCTCCGAGCCGCTGGCCAGCGCCATCGCCACGTGCACCGCGCCGGTGACCCAGAAGCTGCGGGTGCTGGAACGCTGCGGCTGGCGATGGAAGGCCACCGCCTCGATGATCGGCATCGGCAGGCCCCACAGGCCCAGCAGGTAGGCACCGGCTTCGGCGTGGCCCGGCCGGGTGTCGTTGGCATCGGTGGGCGGCTCGCGCTCGTCGCGCACGCCCGGCAGCAGCAGGCCGATGTCGGCCAGCAGCGCCGCGGTCGAACCGAGTTCGACGCTGGAAGCCGGCAGCATCTTCGCGGCCAGCTTGGACGCCAGCAGCGAGCGCTGCTGCAGCGCGTTGCGCTCGGTGTTGGACAGCGCCTGCACCGAGAACACTTCGCTGGCCAGGACCAAGTCGCGCAGGGTGGCGGTGCCCAGCCGGGTCACGGCGGTGCGCAGGTCGGAAATGGTGCGGCCGTTGGAGAAGAACGCCGAATTGCACAGCTGCAGCACCTTGGCCGCGATCGCCGGGTCGGCCGAGACTAGCTTGGCCAGGTCGGCGGCGTTGCTGCCTTCGTCCTGCTCCAGCGCGTGCATCAGGCTCAGGTACAGATGCGGCGGCGAGGGCAGCTTCTCGATGCGGCCGATGCTGGAACGCAGGCGCGGGTTGCCCAGCAGTTCCTGCAGTTCCTCCAGGCTGGTGACCGCCTCCAGCAGCATTTCGGGGGACAGCGGCAGCGGCAGGAACCGGTGGGCCACGCCGATGATCCGCGCCGGCGGCGCGCGATTGCTCTGTTCGGCCTCGATCAGCGCGATGCGGATGGTTTCCGGGCTCAGCGTGCGGATCTGGCCGAGCAGGGTGGCGGTGGTCAGGTCCGGCAGCGTCGGCGCGGCGATCACCGCATCCAGGCGCACCGTGGCCGCCGCGGCGATCGCGGCATTGCCGTCGGCAACACTCTGGACCTGCCAGTCGTCGCCAAGATCGCGAATGTATTCAGTGACTTCGGACGGAAGGCTGGCTTCGTCGCCGACGAACAGGATGCGCAAGAGACTGTCCCCCAAGAAGAGCCGGATCGCGGACGGACCGGGCTCGGTGATGCCATGGCGCAATGTACCGCAAACCCCGAAGGGCGGCGCCCCGGCAACGGCAAAACGTGAAACGGATCAGCCACGGCGGGGCGGCGGCGCCCCGCCGTGGCGGCGGCTCAGGCGCCGGCTTCGAAGCGGGTCACGGACTCGCGCAGGATGCGCTTGGCTTCCTCGGCGTTGCCCCAGCCGTCGAGCTTGACCCACTTGCCCTTCTCCAGGTCCTTGTAGTGCTCGAAGAAGTGGCCGATGCGCTCCATCCAGTGGCCGGACACCTGGGTGATGTCCTCGATGTGCGCATAGCCCTGGAACACCTTGGCCACCGGCACCGCCAGGATCTTCTCGTCGCTGCCGGCCTCGTCGCTCATCTTCAGCACGCCGACCGGGCGGCAGCGCACCACGCAGCCGGGCACCAGCGGCAGCGGCAGCACCACCAGCACGTCGGCCGGGTCGCCGTCGCCGCACAGGGTATTGGGCACGTAGCCGTAGTTGCACGGGTAGCGCATGGGGGTGGAGAGGATGCGGTCGACGAAGATGGCGCCGCTGGCCTTGTCCACTTCGTACTTGACCGGCTCGGAATCCTTCGGGATTTCGATGACGACGTTGATTTCTTCCGGCAGGTTCTTGCCGGAGGTGACCAGTTCCAGACCCATGCGCTAGCTCCAGTGGAGTGGCTTCTAAAGAGGCAGGCATTCTAGTCGGTTGGCTGTTGCAATGCAGCGCACGGCGGTTCGGAGGATTCCTACAGCGGTTTCAGACTCCATACCGGCCCGCATGGGGCGCATTCCGATGGTGCCGGAATCGGGCGGCGGCGATCCTGTGGCCACTGTCCCCACCCAAGGAGCAAGACGATGAACGGAATCCGGCAATCGATGCTGCCGCTGCTGGCGGTGCTGGTCCTGGCTTGCGGCGCTGCGCAGGCGCAGCAGGCGCAACCGGCCTACGTGGATGCGATGGACTATCCCGCCCCGGGCGAGGGCTGGGAGGCGTTCGCCGACCTGGAGCGACGATTGGCGCACGACTTCGACCAGCTCTGCGGCGACACCTTCTGCGAAGGCGACTACAGCGACTACCGGCCGCTGCGCTATCGCTGCTCGGTGCGCCAGCGCGACGGGGTGATCGGGGAGTGCATCTGGAGCTTCGGCGCCAGCGAGGCCAGTATCGATGCGGACACCGGCCGGGTCGTGGTCGATGCGCGGCTATGGCACTGCCGGACCCCGCTGCAGCCGCAGACCCGGCTGCACGCGCTGTATGCGGCGCTGTCGGGCGAGCGGCCGCTGTTCGCGCCGCTGCCGCACAGCGAGCACAGCATCAACGACGGCCTGATCGACTGCCTGTAGCGGCAAAGGACGCGCAGCAGGCGCCGGCATGTCGCCGATGCCCGCTGCGCGTGTGGCTACAGCAGCGGCACCAGCAGCAACGCCACGATGTTGATGATCTTGATCAGCGGATTGATCGCCGGGCCGGCGGTGTCCTTGTACGGGTCGCCGACGGTGTCGCCGGTGACCGCGGCCTTGTGCGCCTCGCTGCCCTTGCCGCCGAAATGGCCGTCCTCGATGTACTTCTTGGCGTTGTCCCAGGCGCCGCCGCCGGTGGTCATGGAGATGGCCACGAACAGCCCGGTGACGATGGTGCCGATCAGCAGGCCGCCGAGCGCGCGCGGGCCCAGCAACAGGCCGACCACGATCGGCACCGCCACCGGCAGCAACGAGGGCACGATCATCTCGCGGATCGCCGAGCGGGTCAGCATGTCCACCGCGCGGTCGTACTGCGGCTTGCCGGTGCCCTGCATGATGCCGGCGATCTCGCGGAACTGCCGCCGCACTTCCTCCACCACCGCGCCGGCGGCGCGGCCCACCGCTTCCATTGCCATCGCGCCGAACAGGTAGGGGATCAGGCCGCCGATCAGCAGGCCGATGATCACCGTGTGGTCCGATAGATCGAAGGCGAAGGTTTCGGTGGGGTGCGCGGCGCGCAGGTTGTGGGTGTAGTCGGCGAACAGCACCAGCGCCGCCAGGGCCGCCGAGCCGATCGCATAACCCTTGGTCACGGCCTTGGTGGTGTTGCCGACTGCATCCAGCGGATCGGTGACCGCACGCACCTCCGGCGGCAGTTCCGCCATTTCGGCGATGCCGCCGGCGTTGTCGGTGATCGGGCCGTACGCATCCAGCGCCACGATCATGCCGGCCATCGACAGCATCGCGGTGGCGGCGATGGCGATGCCGTACAGGCCCGACAGCGCGAACGCGCCCCAGATGGCGGCGCACACCGCGATCACCGGCAGCGCAGTGGACTTCATCGAGATGCCCAGGCCGGCGATGATGTTGGTGCCATGGCCGGTGGTCGAGGCCTGCGCCACGTGCTGCACCGGCTTGTACTGGGTACCGGTGTAGTACTCGGTGATCCACACGATCAGCCCGGTCAGCGCCAGCCCGATCAGCGCGCAGCCGTAGAGCTTGCCGGCACCGGCGGCGGTGTCGCCCATCAGTTGCTGGGTCACCGGCCAGAACGCCAGCGCCGCCAGCACCGCCGAGACCACCACGCCCTTGTACAGCGCGCCCATGATCGAACCGCCCGGGCGCACGCGCACGAAGAAGGTGCCGACGATCGAGGCGACGATCGACACCCCGCCCAGCACCAGCGGATACAGCACCGCGTTGCGCCCGGCCTCGGCGGCCATCAGCCCGCCCAGCAGCATCGTCGCGATCACCGTGACCGCGTAGGTCTCGAACAGGTCGGCGGCCATGCCGGCGCAGTCGCCGACGTTGTCGCCGACGTTGTCGGCGATCACCGCCGGGTTGCGCGGGTCGTCCTCGGGAATGCCGGCCTCGACCTTGCCGACCAGGTCCGCGCCGACGTCGGCGCCCTTGGTGAAGATGCCGCCGCCCAGGCGCGCGAAGATCGAGATCAGCGAACTGCCGAAGGCCAGGCCGACCAGCGCATGCAGGCTGTCGCCCACGCTGTGTCCCAGCCACTGCAGCAGGCCGTAGTAGCCGGCAACGCCGATCAGGCCCAGCCCGACCACCAACATCCCGGTGATCGCGCCGCCGCGGAACGCGACCGCCATCGCCGGCGCCAGCCCGCGCCGCGCCGCTTCGGCGGTACGCACGTTGGCGCGCACCGACAGGTTCATGCCGATGTAGCCGGCGACCCCGGACAGCACCGCGCCGATCGCGAAGCCGCCGGCGGTGTACCAGCTCAGGAACACCCCGACCAGCACCAGCAGGACCGCGCCGGCGATGGCGATGGTCAGGTACTGGCGGTTGAGGTAGGCGCGGGCGCCTTCCTGGATCGCATCGGCGATCTGCCGCATGCGTTCGTTGCCGGCGGGCTGCGCCAGGATCCAGCGCGTGGAGACGATGCCGTAGAGCACCGCCAGAGCCGCGCACGCCAGTGCCACGGTGACCGCATATCGTTCCAGCATGACCCCTCCCAAGGATGTGGATGGCGCCCAAGCGCTGGACATACCGGGGGATCACACCGTAGGAGCTGAAGCATGCAACGACTCCGCGGCCACAACGCGCGCCGCTGGTGCGTATCGCAATGTCATCTGGCCTGAACGTGGGCGAGTATGCGCCTGCCTCCGTGATGCCGCCAGCGACCAGGCAGGGCGTCTCACTTTTGGCGTGCGGTTCAGTCTGTGCGTGGCAGCGTGGCGCATCGCCTCCCAGGAGCCCTCCGATGCAATCGACGATTTCCCCAAGGCTGCGCGCACGCGCCTCGATCCTGGCCCTCGGCCTGTGTGCGCTGGCGCCGCTGGCCGCTGCAGCCGCCGACCCGACCCCGGAACTGCAGCGCCCGGCCAGCGCGCCGCAGGCGGTGGGCGTGGTGCATACCATCCGTCAGATCCCCGAGGCCTGCGTGCGCTTCGAGGGCGAGTACACCGGCGATGCGGCGCAGCCCTACCGCTTCTCCGCGGTGCGCAGCAGCCCGACCTGCCAGCCGCGCGCCAGGCTGGTCGAGTTCGACCAGGCCAAGCCCAGCGAGGCCACCGGTTGGAAGTTCAACGATCTGATCCGCGTGCCCAGCGCCGCCTGTCCGTCGCAGCAGGCGGTGGTGCGGGTGTGGCGCAAGCCGGTGGCGCTGAACACCGAGCGCGATGGCCAGGGCCAGTCGCGGATCTATCTGGAAGAGGCCAAGCAGCAGGCGGCCGCCGGCAAGGTCCCGCAGGTGCCGCAGTTCACCGCGCAGATGACGGTGGAAGGCAAGGCCTGCCGCTGAGCGGGAGGATTGTCGAGCCGCCTCGGCCGTCACGCCTGCATCGCGCAGGCAGGGCGGCTGCGATCGGCGGTACGTATGCGCGACGGTGATGTGGCTGTCGTCAGGCCGCACAGGCACGGGGCGCATGCGATCCCTGGATGCCTGCGTAAAGCAGGATCCAGGACAGGCTTGGCGGCTTTGCGCTTTGCGTTGCTGTCGCAGTTCTTGACCGTCGCCGATCCGTTGCATGCGGCGCGCGCGGAGCCTCAGGTCGGCACGTTGCCGGTATGCCGTCGCCGCCATTCGTCGGCGACGTCGCCCATGGTCTTGGCGACGCCATTCCTGATCCAGGCCATGAACGCGCGATCGAACGCGAAGCCGTCGCCGCACATGGTCACGAGGAAGCGGCGCACGTTCTGTGTGTTGCGATAGTGCTCGTCCACCGGCGTCGCACGGGTGATGGGGTCGCTGTGCCAATCGAAGCGCACGTGGCCGGACGCGCTGCTTGGGTCTTCGTGCGTGTCGCGCATCCTGGTGGCCTCGTCTTCTCTGAAGCTGCAGGCAATCCGACATCCGTGGTGGATGCGCCAGGATCCCTGCAGCGTCCTGTCGCGTCCCCCGATCGTCTGGCGCAGCGCCTGCAGACGCTGGCGCCAACGGCGACATCCCGCGCGCGACGGCATGCGCCGATGACGTCATGCCGATCGTGCGCCCGCGCTGTCAGCCCTCCCAGGCCGGCAGCTTCTTCTTCACCGCCACGTTCTTCAGCGCCACGTACTTGGGCAGGCCGTCCGTGCCGTAGGGCAGCGGCGCCTCGCCGCGGATCAGCGGCTGCAGATAGCGGCGCGCCTTGTCGGTGATGCCGAAGCCGTCCTTGCGCAGGAAACCGGCCGGCATCTTCTTCTCGTGGTTGGCGACCTTGTGCAGTGGCGCCGCCTCGATCTTCCAGCGGTACGGCGCATCGCTGCTGCGCACGATCGCCGGCATCACCGCGTTCATGCCCTTCAGCGCGAACTGCACCGCGGCCTTGCCGACCGCCTGCGCCTGCTCCCAGTCGGTGCGCGAGGCGAGGTGGCGGGCCGAACGCTGCAGGTAGTCGGGCAGGGTCCAGTGCACCTTGTAGCCAAGTTCGGCCTTGACCTTGCCGGCCAGGTAGGACGCCACGCCGCCGAGCTGGCTGTGTCCGAACGCATCGGTGCCGCCGCCGGCATCGGCGACGAAGCGGCCGTCGGCGGTCTGGATGCCCTCGCTGGCCACCACCACGCACCAGCCGACCTTGTCCACAACCTTGCGCACCTGCACCAGGAAGGCGGCCTCGTCGTAGGCGCGTTCGGGGAACAGGATGATCTGCGGCGCGTCGTCCGGCGATTGCGCGGCCAGTCCGGCGGCGGCGGCCAGCCAGCCGGCATGACGGCCCATGGCCTCGTAGACAAATACCTTGGTCGAGGTTTCGGCCATCGCCGCCACGTCCAGCGCCGCCTCGCGCACCGACACCGCGGTGTACTTGGCCGCCGAGCCGAAGCCCGGGCAGGTGTCGGTGACCGCCAGGTCGTTGTCGATGGTCTTGGGCACGCCGATGCAGTGCAGCGGGTAGCCGAACGCCTGCGCCAGCTGCGACACCTTCCACGCGGTGTCGGCCGAATCGTTGCCGCCGTTGTAGAGGAAGTAGCGCACGTCGTGCGCCTGCAGCACCTGCAGCAGGCGCTCGTACTTGGCGCGGTCGGCCTCCAGCGACTTGAGCTTGTAGCGGCACGAGCCGAACGCGCCGCCGGGCGTATGGGCCAGCGCGGCGATCGCCGCCGCCGACTCCTTGGAGGTGTCGATCAGATCCTCGCGCAGCGCGCCGAGGATGCCGTTGCGCGCGGCCAGCACCTTGACCTTGCGCGCCCGCGCTTCGCCGATGACGGCGGCGGCGCTGGCGTTGATGACGGCGGTGACGCCGCCGGACTGGGCGTACAGCAGGGTGCCTTGGGCCATGGTCGGGGTTCGCTCCTGGGGTGGGGACATTGCCGGGACATTGCCTGGATGCGGTAAGCTGGGGCTCTTGCGGTGCAGCGCAGGCGTGGCCCCCGAGTCTAACGCCGCCGGCCGCGCACGGTACTTTCCTCGAGGAGTCAGGTTGATGCGATTGGTTCTGTTGGGACCGCCCGGATCGGGCAAGGGCACGCAGGCGGCCCGCCTGAAGGACAAGCTGCAGATCCCGCACATCTCCACCGGCGATCTGCTGCGCGCCGAAGTCGCCGCCGGCACCCCGCTGGGCGTGCAGGCCAAGGAAGTGATGGCGCGCGGTGACCTGGTCTCCGACGACATCCTGCTCGGCATGCTCGAATCGCGCCTCGGCCGCGACGACGTGCGCAACGGCTTCATCCTCGACGGCTACCCGCGCAACCTGGCCCAGGCCGGCGCGCTGGACGAACTGCTGGCCAAGATCGGTCAGCCGCTGGACGCGGTGGTGCAGCTGGACGTGGCCAACGAACTGCTGGTCGAGCGCATCGCCGGCCGCGCCAAGGCCGAAGGCCGCGAGGACGACAATCCCGAGTCGGTGCGCAAGCGCCTGCAGGTCTACACCGATTCGACCGCGCCGGTGATCGGCTTCTACGACAAGCGCGGCACGCTGGCGCGAGTGGATGGCGTCGGCTCGCTGGACGAGGTACTCGCCCGCATCCTGGCGGCGATCGGCCGCTGAGGCGGCACGCACGCCGGCGCCCGCAACCGGGCGCCGGACGTGCAGATGGCGCGGCATCCCGACGCTTGCGCGTCTCCCAGTCACGACGCGCAGCACCCGTAGGAGTCAACTGTCATGCACCTGCGATGACAGGAGGAGCGTACGGGGCCTGATCGCGCGCGATGGCATTGAGCCAGCGCAGGAACTTGTGCATGCAGGCGACGATGGCGACCTTGGCCGGCTTGCCCGCTGCGCGCAGACGTGCGTAGGTGTTGGCCAAGGGGGATTTGGCGCGGATGCTGGCCCAGGTGGCCATGTACAGCACGCGCCGCACGTCGGCACGTCCACCTTTGATGCGGCGCTGGCCTTTCCAGCAACCGCTGTCGTGATTGAACGGGGCCAGCCCGACCAAGGCAGCGAGCTTGCGTGGCGGCAGCGTGCCCAGCTCTGGCAGCCGCGCGGCCAGAACCGCGCGCAGGATCGTCCCGAGCCCAGGCACCTTGGGTAGGCTCGAGCAGGTCTTGCCCTGCTGCTCGATCTCCTGCGTCAACGTCTGGATCTGCTGGTTCAGCAGGGCGATCACCTCTCGGCAGCGGTGTTGCGCCTTGGCGCTGGTAATGTGTTCCAAGCGCCGCCGATGGGCATCGCGCTGGCCCACCAGGGTGGCACGCAGGTCCAGCAGTTCGCGAAGAGACTGCTGGTGCCCGGGCACCACGGGCGTGGGGGTGGTCGGGATGTGCTGGGCGGCGATGGCCAGCAGGCGCGCGTCCAGGGCATCGGTCTTGGCATGCAGGCCCAAGGCCTGGGCGAGCTTGCGCGGACGATCGGCGGCCATCCGCACTGCCGGCAGGTCCGCCTCTCGGAGCACCTGCAGCACGGCATGTTCGTAGCCGCCACTGGCTTCCAGCACGATCCGCTCGCAGTCCATCCCAGCCAGACGTTGGGCCAGCGCACGCTGCCCCTGTGGCGTATTGGGCTGGGTCCAGGCCTGCTCGTCCGGCAGGACATGAATGACCAGCTCAGCCTTGGATACATCGATCCCGACATGGCGCCGCATAGACGTTCTCCGCAGTAGACTCATGGACGAGAGCGCTCCTGCCGATGCCCATGCTTGTGGAGTTCGAGCTCGTCACTCGGGCAACTGTTCGGGCTTGTCAGGCAGGAGAACCGGAGTGCGGCGGCGCTGACTCCTACTCGTGCTTGCTGGCACTGCGGCTAAACGGCCTGCCGCACTCCGCTCTCACCTACAACGATAGACCCTTATTTGACACAAGCGGCTTCAGCCGCGACGGGCTTTACCGGAAATGCGCATCGCGGCTGAAGCCGCTCCCACGACGGTAAGGACATGTCCCGCGGTGCCGCGGCGCAGCGAGTGATCGGCCGTGGGCGCGCATGCCGCTTGCCATCAGGCCGGGCTTGGTAAAAGAAGGTGCCAGCGAACGGGCTTGCTCAGAGCCCCACGACATGAGCTCCCTTGGGGATGGTCTCTTGGGGAGTAGAACCACAGGGTGTCGAGGCTGGCCCGTTCATTCTCGGCGTCGGCTCCCGACTTGCCTATCGGGGACTTTCCTCAGCGGATGTGGGGGATTCCCTACTTGACGGCGCCGCGCCACGATTGCCCCGGATCGGTCCCACGGCCTGCCTGCCACGGCCAACGGCCGCACCTGCGCAGGTTTGCGTGCGCCGGGGGATCGGCGACAATCCGGCCATGAGCAAGATCCATATTCTCGGCATCGCCGGTACGTTCATGGGCGGTGTCGCCGCGCTGGCGCGCGAACTCGGCCATGCGGTCGAGGGCAGCGACCAGGCGATCTACCCGCCGATGTCCACACAGCTGGAACACCTGGGCATCGCGCTGAAGCAGGGCTACCTGCCCGAGCACATCGCCGCGGACTGCGACCAGGTGATCGTCGGCAACGCGCTGTCGCGCGGCAACGCGGCGGTGGAGGCGGTGCTCGACGCCGGGCGCGCCTACACCTCGGGTGCGCAATGGTTGAGCGAACAGGTGCTGCCGGGGCGCGACACCCTGGCCGTGGCCGGCACCCACGGCAAGACCACCACCACCAGCATCCTGACCTGGCTGCTGCAGGCCGCCGGGCGCGAGCCGGGCTTTCTGATCGGCGGAGTGGCCGAGGACTTCGGCGTGTCCGCGCGGCTGGGGCGTGCGGCTGCCGAACCCGCATCCGGCGCTGCGCGCCACCTTCTCCCGGAGGGAGAAGGACATCAGGGGCCGGCCCTGGCGGGCCGCCCGCTGTTTGTGGTCGAGGCCGACGAGTACGACACCGCGTTCTTCGACAAGCGCAGCAAGTTCGTGCACTACCGGCCGCTGGTGGCGATCCTCAACAACCTCGAATACGACCACGCCGACATCTTCCCCGACGTCGCCGCGATCCAGCGCCAGTTCCACCATCTGGTGCGGACCGTGCCGCGCCGCGGGCGGCTGATCGTCAATGGCGAGGACGCGCACCTGCGCGAGGTGCTGGCGATGGGCTGCTGGACCCCGGTGGAGCGCTTCGGCTTCGATCCCGGCTTCGACTGGAGCGCGCGCCTGATCGCCGCCGATGGCAGCCGCTTCGCGGTGCTGCACCAGGGTCGCGAACTGGGCGAGGTGGACTGGCCGCTGCTCGGTCGCCACAACGTGATGAACGCGCTGGCCGCGCTGGCCGCCGCCCATGCGGTGGGCGTGGTGCCGGCGCAGGTGATGCCGGCGCTGGCGCGCTTCCGCAGCGTCAAGCGGCGTCTGGAAGTGCTCGGCCAGGCGCAGGGCATCACCGTGTACGACGACTTCGCCCATCATCCCACCGCCATCCGCACCACGCTCGAAGGCCTGCGCGCGAAGGTCGGCGCGGCGCGCATCGTGGTGGCGATGGAGCCGCGCAGCAATTCGATGCGGCTGGGCGCGCATGCCGAAGCGCTGGCGCCGTCGCTGGAAGCCGCCGACGCGGTGGTGTTCCTGCAGCGGCCGGAGTTGGCCTGGGATGCGGGCAAGGTGATCGCCGCGGTGCGCGGCGAGGCCTGCGCGGTGCCCGACGTGGACGCCCTGCTGGCCGCGCTGCAGGCGCAGGCGCGCGCCGGCGACCATGTGGTGTTCATGTCCAACGGCGGCTTCGACGGCGCACCGCGCCGCTTCCTGGCCGCGCTGCAATGAGGTTCGCCGTGCACGGCGGAGCCGGCGCGTGAGCGCGCAGCGGAGCACGCTGCCGCTGTTCCCGCTGCACGCGGTGTTGCTGCCCAGCGCCTCGATCAAGCTGCGGGTGTTCGAGCGCCGCTACCTGGACCTGGTCCGCGAATGCGGGCGAACCGACAGCGGCTTCGGCGTCTGCCTGATCCTGGACGGCAGCGAGACCGGCGCCCCGGCGGTGCCGGCGGCGTTCGGCACCGAGGCGCGCATCGTCGATTTCGATGTCGGCGCCGATGGCGTGCTGGTGCTGAGCCTGCGCGGCGCGCGTCGCTTCCATGTGCTGCGCAGCCGGGTCCGCGACAACGGCCTGGTGGTCGGCGACGTGGAATGGCGCGAGGCCGATGGCGACGACGAACTGCGTCCGCAGCACGCGCTGTTGGCGACGGTACTCGACAGCATCCTCGACCAGGCCGCCGCGGTGTATCCGCTGGCCGGTCCGCGCCAGCTCGACCAGGCCGCCTGGGTCGGCTGGCGCATGGCCGAACTGCTGCCGCTGGACGAGCGCCAGCGCCTGTCGCTGCTGCAGGAAGACGACCCGCACGCGCGGCTGGACCAGTTGCTGGCCTGGATTCCCTGAGCGAGGCAGGCGAGGGCGGTGTCGCCGTCCTGGCCTGACGTGGAGCGCGGCGGCCAATATCCGTGCGGCGCTGCGCCATCATCGCCACGATCGCCGCGCGTTGTTCTCGATGGGTCATGCCACAGGCGGGCCACGTGCGCGCCGCAGCCGGCATTCAGCGCGCCGCTAGCAGGCGCGGGCCACGCTTGGCAGCGATCGGCGGCCGCGCCCGGCCGCCGGCAACGGCATCCCGCCCTGGCGGCCTGACGTCCTATCCACGCACGATCGAGGACTTCGTATGAGGCGTTCCTTCCTGCTGTTGTTGCTGTCCGCCGGCGGCGGCCTGAGCCTGCCCGCCATCGCCGCCGAGACGTCCCCCGCGCCCGCTGCCGCAGCGGGCCAGGCCGACTGCCCGCGCGGTTCCATCGCTCTGGTCAACGGCAATGCCGATCAGGTGTCGCCCAAGACCTGCCTGGCGCCGTCGATGAAGCCGTTCGCGCTGCAGCGTGGCCAACTCTTCGCCATCACCCTGTCCGAGAACGGTTCGACCGGCAGCGCCTGGGCCTTGCGCAGCTTGCCCGCGCCGCTGGCGCTGCTCGACATCGAGCATGCACCCGGCACGGCCTGCGCCACCGGTCGCATGGGTTGCCCCAGCACTGTCACCTACACCTTCAAGGCCACCGATCACGGTGCCGGCACGATCGATCTCATCTACTCCCGTCACTGGGAAGATCGCGCCACCGACTCGCGTTCGATCCGGGTCGAGGTGAAGTAGCCGCCATCGCCCGCCGCCGGCGCCTGCAGAGCGGCGCAGCGCCGGTGTGGCACCGATCGGTTCGAGAGGGGGTGAGGCGTACCGCCGCCGCCGCTCAGGGCGACGGCGGCGCTTCGCCTTCGCTGCGCACCAGCAGCACCGGGATTTCGCTGCGGCGATGCATGTCCTTGCGCATGGGCAGCGCGTGCAGCGCCTCGGTCACCGCATTGAGCGCCGGATCGGCGCCGCGCAGCGGCCGCCACAACCCGATCAGGTTGAAGTGACGCTCGTAGCGCAGGCTCTGCGCGCTGCCCAGCCACAGCGGCACGTTACCCGGCTGCAGGCGCGCCGGCGCCGGCCACAGGCGCAGCGCGTACAGCTCGTCCGGATTGGGGCCGGGGCGCAGCATCAGCAGCGATTCCACCCGCGTGTCCAGCGTCGCCGGCAGCACCGGCACCTGCGCCGGCGTGGCCTTGTAGTCGAGCAACTGCAGCGCCTGCTGCCAGCCGGCCTGCGGCTGCACGCGCCAGCCGGCCGCTTCGAGCTGGCGCTGCAGCGGCGCCAGCGGCCCGGCCACCTGGATATCCAGCGGCCAGCGCTGGTCGTCGTCGAACTCGTTGCGCCGCGACGGCAGGGTGCGCCAGTCGTGCTGCCACCAGGCCGCGTCCGCCAGTTGCGTGACCTGCGGCGGCGGCGGTTCGAACTTGGCCAGCTTGCGTTCCAGCTGGCGCGGCGCGTACCACAGCGCGGCGATCGCGAAGCCGCCGTAGAACAGCCAGGCCAGCGGCTTCATCCAGAACCCGCGGTTGAAGCGGCGGCGGTAGGCGATGCCCAGCACCAGCAGCCAGAAGATGCCGAACAGCATGCCGCCGACCACGTCGCTGAGCCAGTGCGCGCCCAGGTACAGGCGGGCGAAGCCGATCAGGGTCACCACCGCGCCGGACAGCAGGTACGGCCACACCCGCGAGCGCCCGGGCAACTCGCGTGCGATCAGCACCGCGAAGAAGCCGAAGCTGATGGTGGCCATGGTCACCGCCACCGAGGGGAAGCCGAAACCGCTGCTGGCCGCCGGCGGGCGTACCACGTGCACGGTGGTGCCGAGCAGCTTGGTCAGGGCCAGGCCGAACGCCAGCGCCGCCAGCCAGTGCGCCGCGGCCATCCAGCGTCGGCGCCAGGCCAGGTAGAGCAGGCCCAGCGCGGTCGGCGGCAGCAGCACCTGCCAGTCGCCGAGCGAGGCCAGTGCGGTCATCGGATAGTCGGCCAGCGGGTTGCGCAGGGCCAGCATCAGGTCGTGCACGGCCAGGTCCAGGCGCAGCGGCTCGCCGTGCGCCACCACCACCATCAGCAGCGCGAACCAGCCCCAGCCCAGCGCCAGCAGCATCACCGCCAGCATCGCCAGCGGCACCGATTCGCGGCGCTGCGGGTCGAACACCGCGATCGAGTAGCGGCCCAGCACCGGGTGCCGGCGCGACCAGTCCAGGCCGCGCGCCAGCAGTGCGTCCATGTGCCCGGCCGACCAGCGGTAGCCGTACAGCACGATGGCCCACACCAGGCCCAGCGCCAGCGCCAGCAGGCCCAGCACCAGGAACAGGCGCCCGGCGACCGCGGCCACCGCGTCGTAGGCCTGGCCCAGCAGCCAGCCCGGTCCCAGGAACAGCAGCGACCAGGTCACCGCGGCCACGCTGCTGGGCAGCAGATAGCGCCGCAGCGGCATCTTCATCATGCCCGCCACCGCCGGCACGAACGGACGGATGGCGCCGACGTAGCGCGCCACCAGGATGCTCTTGAAGGCGTTGCGGCGGAACATCGCCTCGCCGCGGTCGAGCAACTGCGGATAGCGCTTGAACGGCCAGTAGTTGCGCAGCTGATGGCCCCAGCGATAGCCGACCCAGTAGCTGAGCGCATCGCCGATCAGCGCGCCGAGCGCGGCGCTGACCACCGCGTACGGGCCGGAGATCTGGCCCAGGCCGATCAGCACGCCGATCGCGAACAGCAGCGGCAGCGCCGGCACCAGGGTGCCGAGGATGATGACCGCATCGCAGAACGCGATGGCGAAGATGACCGCGCCGGCCAGGATGGGGTGTGCTGCGATCCACTCCAGCGTGGCATCGGTCCATGAGGCATTCATCGGGCAAGTATAGAGGGAGCACGATGACGGTCCGTTAGCGCCGGGGTGCCGTGTCGGGCGACCGGCCTTGCGCAACCGGGCCGCCCGGCAGACCTGGTCTGCCGTCGGGCGCGTCGTTGTCGCCGTCCCGTGCCGGGGATGGCAGCGCCGCCGCGCCGAAGCCGGTGCGTGACGTCGTCGCTTCGCAGGGCGGCGGCGTCACGCACGCGCGGCGTGCGGTGGCGCCTGGCACGACGCCCAGGTGACCAGCACCGGACCAGGTGCCTGCCTGGAGCTGGCGGGCGACCGCGCAGACCCGTTAAACCGCGTCGCACGCTCTACACTGGCCGGATGCCTGCCCCCGCTTCCCGCACCGTCCAGATCCTCAAGGCCGACAGCTTCGGCCGCATCCTGCTGCTGGGCGAGGGCGAGGCGCGCTTCGTCCGCCGCGACCTCACCGCCTCGCCGTGGTGGCTGCGGCTGCCCGCGTGGTGGCTGGCGCGGCGCGAGGCGCTCGCCTTGCGACAGCTGAACGGCATGGCGGCGACGCCGCAGCTGCGCGGCTGGGACGGCACCTTCCTGGATCGCAGTTATCTGGACGGCGCGGCGATGTACCAGCGGCCGCCGCGCGGCGACCTGGCCTATTTCCGCGCTGCGCGGCGCCTGCTGCAGCAAGTGCACCGGCGCGGGGTGGCGCACAACGACCTGGCCAAGGAAGCGAACTGGCTGGTACTGGAAGACGGCAGCCCGGCGCTGATCGATTTCCAGCTGGCCGTGCGCGGCGCGCCGCGTTCGCGCTGGATGCGCCTGCTGGCGCGCGAAGACCTGCGCCATCTGCTCAAGCACAAGCGCATGTACTGCGCGCACGCGCTGACCCCGGTCGAGCGGCGCCTGCTCAAGCGCCATTCCTGGGTGCGCGAACTGTGGTTCGCCAGCGGCAAGCCGGTGTACCGCTTCGTCACCCGGCGCCTGCTCAAGTGGGAAGACAACGAGGGACAGGGGCCGAAGCCCTGAAAGGCCGGGAGTGGGGAATGGAGAATGGGAAATGGAAAAAGCGGACCGCGCGCGCGTCTGGTCTCATGGGCACGCAGCGAGAAGGCGCTAAGCTTTTCCCATTCCCGGTTCCCCATTCTCCATTCCCACTCCAATGACCCTCAAAGGTAAAACGCTTCTAATCACCGGCGCCTCGCGCGGCATCGGGCTGGCGATCGCGCTGCGGGCGGCGCGCGATGGCGCCAATGTGGCGATCGCAGCGAAGTCGGCGGTGCCCAATCCCAAGCTGCCCGGCACCATCCACACCGCCGCGGAGGCGGTGGAGGCGGCCGGTGGGCGCGCGCTGGCGCTGAAGTGCGACATCCGCGAGGAGGAGCAGGTGCGTGCGGCGGTGGCGGCGACGGTGGAGGCGTTCGGCGGCATCGACATCCTGGTCAACAACGCCAGCGCGATCTGGCTGCGCGGTGCGCTGGACACGCCGATGAAGCGCTTCGACCTGATGCAGCAGGTCAATGCGCGCGGCAGCTTCCTGTGCGCGCAGGCCTGCCTGCCGCACCTGCTGCGCAGCGCCAACCCGCACATCCTGACCCTGGCGCCGCCGCCGTCGCTGGACCCGAAGTGGTGGGCGCCGCATACCGGCTACACGCTGGCGAAGATGGGCATGAGCTTTGTCACCCTCGGCCTGGCCGGCGAGTTCGGCCCGCAGGGCGTTGCCGTCAATGCGCTGTGGCCGCGCACGTTGATCGCCACCGAGGCGCTGAACATGATTCCCGGCGTCGACGCCGGCAACGGCCGTCGCCCGGAGATCATGGCCGACGCCGCGCACGCCGTGCTGACCCGGCCGGCGGCCGGCTTCTACGGCCAGTTCCTGATCGACGACGCGGTGCTGGCCGAGGCCGGCGTGCACGACCTGTCCGGTTACGCGCTGGATCCGTCGCAGCCGCTGCTGCCGGACCTGTTCCTGGACTGAGACCCGGCGTGGCCGTGCGTGCCGGGTGTGCCGCGGCCGCGCGTTGCGGGCGTTGCGAGGCCGCGATCGCAACGCGCCGGCTACGCGCGGCGACGCGTTGCACAAACGCTCTGTTCCATCCGATCGCGTTCGCTGCCGCGATGACCACGCGTGGCGCGGCTATGCTGCCGGGGTCTTCACGCCACCGCCGCCCATGCCCGCTCCAGTCGCCGTCGCCCTGCCGCGCCTTCCCGAGTCCCGCCACGCCATCCATGCCGATCTCAGCGACAACGAGCGGCACATGCTCGACCGCCTGCGCCTGGCCGGCACCGCCACCCGCGCCGATCTCAGCCGCAGCACCGGGCTGACCGTGCAGTCGGCGGTGCGCCTGGTCGATGCGCTGGCCGAGCGCGGCCTGGTCGCGATCGGCGCCTCGCTGGCGCATGCCGGCCGCGGCAAGCCGGGCGCGGGCATCGCGCTCAATCCCGGCTACGGCCATACCGTCGGCTACGCGATCGCCACCGATGCGCTGTCGCTGGCACTGCTGGATTTCAGCGGACAGATCCGCGGCACCGCCGAACATGCGCTGCGCTCGACCGAGCCGGCCGCGCTGCTGGCGCAACTGCGCGAGGCCGACGCGGCGCTGACCGCGGCCGCTGGCACCGGGCTCGGCCCGCGCCTGGGCGCGGGGGTGGCGATGACCGGCTTCTTCGTCGAGGACGGCGTGCACATGAATCCGCCCGAGCCGCTGCGCGCGCTGGGCGAGCTGTCGATCGGCGACTGGCTGGCCGAGGCGCTGGGCCTGCCGGTGTGGGTGGACAACGACGGCACGGTGGCGGCGGCGGGCGAGAGCCTGCTCGGCATCGGCCGCCAATACCGCGACTTCGCCTATCTGCACTTCAATTACGGCCTGGGCGGTGGCGTGGTGATCGACGGCACCTGCCTGCGCGGCGCGCACGGCAACGCCGGCGAGTTCGCCGGCATGCTGCCGCAGCAGGGGCTGGAGCGCGGCACGCTGGAGCTGTTGCGGCAACTGCTGGCCGAAGACGGCATCGCGCTGCCCGACATCCGCGCGCTGCTGGCCGCCTACGATCCGGCGTGGCCGGCGATCGAGCGCTGGATCGCGCGGGTGGCGCCGGGCCTGTCGCTGATCGTGTCGGCGATCGTGGCGATCTTCGATCCGCAGGCGGTGGTGTTCGGCGGGCGCATGCCGCGCGAGCTGGCGACGCGGCTGATTCCGCACGTGCGCATCGACAACCAGCCGCGCCGCGGCCAGGCGCGGCCGTTGCCGCGGCTGCTGCCGGCCGCCGCCACCGCCGATGCCAGCGCGGTGGGCGCGGCGGCGCTGCCGTTGAAGGCCTGCTATTTCCGCTGAACCGGTCCCGCCGCGGCGTCGCCATGCCTGCACGCCGCCGGCGCTACCCTATGCGCCCTTTCCGCGCGCCATCGCGGTACGGCACGCGTCCCATCCCCCACCCTCGGAGTTGTCACGATGAAATACCTGCACGCCATGATCCGCGTCCACGACCTGGAGAAGACCAGCACGTTCTTCACCGAAGGCCTGGGCTTGCACGAAACCCGCCGCATCGAGAACGAAGCCGGCAAGTTCACCCTGGTGTATTTCGGCGCGCCGGAGAACCCGGAAGCCGAGGTCGAACTGACCTACAACTGGGGCTCGGACGAGGACTACGGCAGCGCCCGCAACTTCGGCCACCTGGCCTTCGAGGTCGACGACATCTACGCCCTCTGCGCGCACCTGCAGTCGCTCGGCGTGACCATCAACCGTCCGCCGCGCGACGGGCGCATGGCCTTCGTGCGCAGCCCGGACCTGATCTCGATCGAGCTGCTGCAGAAGGGCGAGGCGCTGGCGCCGGCCGAGCCGTGGGCGTCGATGCCGAACACGGGCGTCTGGTAAGGGCTCAGGGCACCGTCTCGGGCAACGCCTGGCCGCAGCCCCGGCAATAGCCGGCGTTGCGGTCGTGGCCGTGCAGGCCGCAGTGCGCGCAGGTGCGTCGATCCGGCGCGCGGCTGCGGTCGGCATCGCGCAGGCTGTTGGCCAGTTCGGCGGTGTAGATGCCGGTGGGCACGGCGATGATGCTGTAGCCGATCAGGATCAGCACCGAGGTGATGGCGCGGCCCAGCGGGGTGAGCGGGGCGATGTCGCCGAAGCCGACCGTGGCCATCGTCACCACCGCCCAGTACATCGCGGTGGGGATGCTGGTGAAGCCGTTGGCCGGGCCTTCGACCACGTACATCAGCGCGCCGAAGATCACCACCAGGGTGATCACCGTGAACAGGAACACGAACACCTTGCGCCGGCTGCGCCACAACGCATCGACCAGCAGGCTGCTTTCCTCGACATAGCGGGTCAGCTTGAGGATGCGGAACAGCCGCAGCACCCGCAGCACGCGCACCACCAGCAGGGTCTGCGCACCGGGCAGCAGAAACGAGATGTAGGTGGGCAGGATCGACAACAGGTCGATCACGCCCCAGAAGCTCAGCGCATAGCGCAGCGGCCGCTGTACCGTGGCCAGGCGCAAGGCGTACTCGGCGGTGAACAGCACGGTGAAGCCCCACTCCAGCACGTACAGCGCGCCGGCGTAACGGCTGTGCAGCGCCGGCACGCTGTCGACCAGGATCACCGCGACGCTGGCCAGGATCGCCGCGACCAGCAACAGGTCGAAGTTGCGCGAAGGCGTGGTGTCGTGCCGATAGATGATGTCGAACCAGCGGCGCCGCCAGCCGTGCTCGGTCGCCGGGGCGAGCGGGGAATCGAGGAAAAATCGCATGCGCCCATGCTACCCGAGCCGCCTTGCGGTCGCGGGCGCGCGCGCCGCGGCAGGCGGCGTCCTGATCGGATGCGACGCGGCTGCTGGAGAGCCCCCTGTGGGAGGGGCTTCCGCCCCGACGCCGTCGCGCTGACGCGTCGGGACTGAAGTCCCTCCCGCATGTCGAGCAACGGCGTGGTGGGGTTGCTGCGGCACGCGCGCGGGCGGCGGCGGTGTGGCACAGCAGCCTGCCGCCCCGTCGGTCCAGGCGGCGGCCGGCAGTCCCCGGCCGAGCGCTGCCGGCGGTCTTATAATCGGCGCTTTCCCCGCAGGACTGCCTCGATGACCGCTTCTTCCGCCGCGGAGCTGATCGCCCTCGGCCAACGCTACGCGCTGCCGATCTACCGTCCGCGCCAACTGGTGCTGGAGCGCGGCCAGGGCGCGCGGGTGTGGGACAGCGAGGGGCGCGACTACATCGACCTGTCCGCCGGCATCGCCGTGTGCGGGCTCGGCCACAACGATCCTGACCTGCAGGCGGCGCTGCTCGAACAGGCCGGCAAGTTGTGGCACACCAGCAACGTGTTCTACAGCGAGCCGCCGCTGCGCCTGGTCGAGGAACTGGTGGTGGCCTCGCGCTTCGCGGAGAAGGCGTACCTGTGCAATTCCGGCGCCGAGGCCAACGAGGCGGCGATCAAGCTGGTGCGCAAGTGGGCCAGCGCCCAGGGCCGTCCGCCGCAGCGGCGGGTGATCGTCACCTTCCGCGGCAGTTTCCACGGCCGCACCCTGGCCGCGGTGACCGCCACCGCGCAGCCCAAGTACCAGGAGGGCTACGAGCCGCTGCCCGGCGGTTTCCGCTACGTCGACTTCAACGACATCGTGCAGCTGGAAACGGCGATGGCCGCTGGCGACGTGGCCGCGGTGATGCTGGAGCCGGTGCAGGGCGAGGGCGGGGTGATGCCGGCGGCGCCGGGCTTCCTGGCGCAGGTGCGGGCGCTGTGCGACCACCACGGCGCGCTGCTGGTGCTGGACGAGATCCAGTGCGGCATGGGCCGCACCGGCACCCTGTTCGCGCACTGGCAGGACCAGGTCGTCCCCGACATCGTGACCCTGGCCAAGGCGCTGGGCGGCGGCTTCCCGATCGGCGCGCTGCTGGCCGGGCCGAAGGTGGCCGAGACCATGCAGTTCGGTGCGCACGGCACCACCTTCGGCGGCAACCCGCTGGCCGCGGCGGTGGCGCGGGTGGCGCTGCGCAAGCTGGCCTCGACGGCGATCGCCGCCAACGTGTCGCGGCAATCGGCGGCGCTGCGCGCCGGCCTGGCGGCGCTCAACGACGAGTTCGCGTTGTTCTCGCAGGTTCGCGGCCGCGGGCTGATGCTGGGTGCGGTGCTGGCGCCGGCGCATGCCGGACAGGCCGGCGCCATCCTCGACCACGCCGCCGCGCATGGTTTGCTGACCCTGCAGGCGGGCCCGGACGTGCTGCGCTTCGTGCCCGCGCTCAACCTCACCGATGCCGAACTGGGCGAAGGCCTGGCGCGCTTGCGCAGCGCGCTGCGCGCCTACCTCGCCGCGCGCTGAGCCGGCGCTCAGCCCAGGCCGTGCCGCGCCAGCGCGCGGCGCAGGGCGCGCGCGCCGCTGGCGGTTTCCGCGGCCATGCCGATCGCGCGGGCGCCGCGCACGTTGACGAACAGGTCGTCGATGAACAGCGCCTGCCGCGGGGCGACATCGAAGTGCGCCAGCGCGTGCCGATACACCGTCGCCTCCGGCTTGCGCACGCCCAGGCGGCCGCTGCACAGCACGCGCCCGTGCAGCAGCGGAAACAGCGCGGGCACGATCTGCGGCATCGCCTGCGCCATCAGCGCACCGTTGTTGGTCAGCACGCCGATGGCCACGTGCTCGGCCAGTGCCAGCACCTGCGCGACCACGCCGGCGTCGGCGCGGCTGGCCGCCACCCGCGCGGCGATCCACGCATCCGCGTCCACGGCGGCGCCCAGGCCCGCGCTCAATCGCTGCAGGTAGGCGGCGGTGTCGAGTTCGCCGCCGTCGTAGGCGGTCTCCAGTCCGGAACCGAACAGGACCTCGCGCACCTGTGCGGCCTCGCAGCGGCAGTGCGCGGCCAGCGCGGCGATGCGGTCGGCACGCGTGTAGCGCGCCAGCACGCCGTCGAAATCGAGCAGCAGCAGCGCCGGCCGCGCGCGGGTCATTGCGCACATGAGGAGGACTGGGTGAGTGGCGGCTGGCGTGGCGCGGGAGCAGCGAAGCTCACGCCGCTCTGCGGGGTCGCCGCCGCGTGCCGATGATGCAATGCGCCATCGCTTGTCGTTGACAAGCCATCGCGGGCCGGCGGACAGTCGGGGCACGCCGCCACGCGCGCGACCTGCCGTGGCGCAGTGTTGTCTTTCTTGCCGAGGAACCCGCCTTGAACACCAAGTTTCCATCCCTGCTGCTCGTCCTTGCCGGCCTCGCGTTCGCACCTGCCGCCTGGGCCAAGACCTGCGCGGTGACCATCACCGGGACCGACCAGATGTCCTACGACCAGACACAGATCAAGGTCGCGGCCGATTGCACCGAGGTGGCGGTGACGCTCAAGCACAGCGGCAAGCTCGCCGCCGCGGTGATGGGCCACAACTGGGTGCTGACCAAGACCCCGGATTTCCAGGCGGTGGCCAATGCCGGCACCAGTTCCAGCCTGGCCGACAACTACCTGCCCAAGAACGATCCGCGGATCATCGCCCACACCAAGGTGATCGGCGCCGGGCAGTCGGACACGGTCAAGTTCTCCACCGCCAAGCTGAGCAAGGGTGGGGACTACACCTTCTTCTGCTCGTTCCCGGGACACTGGGCGGTGATGAAGGGCAAGTTCGTATTCGGCTGATCCAGCGCAGCGGCGCGGCGCCGGCCATCGGCGCCGCGCGTTGTCGTCATGCCAGGGTCGTGGCGCCGGCATCTCAGCCGGCGGCGACCACCGCGAACGCTTCACGCGCCGCGGCCAGGGTGGCCTCCAGCACGTCCTGGTCGTGCGCACTGGAGACGAAGCCGGCCTCGTAGGCCGACGGTGCCAGGAACACACCGCGCTCCAGCATCGCGTGGAAGAAGCGGTTGAACGCGGCGGTGTCGCAGGCGGTGGCCTGCGCATAGGTCTCCACCTTGTCGGTGGTGAAGAACAGCCCGAACATCGCCCCGACCTGGTTGGTGGTGACCGCCACGCCGGCCGCCGCCGCAGCGGCTTCCAGGCCGGCGCATAGCTGCGCGGTGGCCGCGTCCAGGCGCTGGTGGAAGCCCGGTTCCTGGATCAGTTCCAGCATCGCCAACCCGGCGGCCATCGCCACCGGATTGCCGCTGAGCGTGCCGGCCTGGTAGATCGGCCCGGACGGCGCCACCTGCCGCATCAGGTCGGCGCGCCCGCCATAGGCGCCCACCGGCATGCCGCCACCGATGATCTTGCCGAAGGTGGTCAGGTCCGGCGTGACCCCGTAGTGCGCCTGCGCGCCGCCCAGGGCGACGCGGAACCCGGTCATCACCTCGTCGAAGATCAGCAGCGCGCCGTGCTGCGTGCACAGGTCGCGCAGGTGCTGCAGATAGCCCGGACGCGGCGGGATGCAGTTGGCGTTGCCGACCACGGGCTCGATGATGACCGCGGCGATCTCGTGGCCGATCTCCTCGAACAGCGCGGTGGCATCCTCGGCATCGTTGTAGGCCAGGGTGGCGGTAAGTTCGCTCAGGCCGGCCGGCACGCCCGGCGAGGTCGGCACGCCCAGGGTCAGCATGCCGCTGCCGGCCTTGACCAGGAACGAATCGCCGTGGCCGTGGTAGCAGCCTTCGAACTTGACGATGCGGTTGCGCCCGGTGGCGCCGCGCGCCAGCCGCACCGCCGACAGCGTGGCTTCGGTGCCGGAGTTGACCATGCGCACCATCTCGCAGGACGGCACCAGCCGGGTGATGGTCTGCGCCATCGTCACCTCGGCCGGGCACGGCGCGCCGAACGACAGCCCGTCGCCGATCGCGCGCTGCACCGCTTCGCGCACCGCCGGATGATTGTGCCCGGCGATCATCGGCCCCCAGGAACCGACGTAGTCGATGTAGCGGTTGCCGTCGACGTCGTACAGGTACGGCCCATCGGCGCGCTGCACGAAGAACGGCTCGCCGCCGACCGACTTGAAGGCGCGCACCGGCGAATTGACGCCGCCTGGAATCAGCGATTGCGCTTGGGCGAACAGGGCGTGCGAGCGGGAATGGGACATGAGCGTAAATCCTTGGCGATGCTGGCCGGGCCGACCGGCCAGGCGCGGAGCGAGGCCGTCTATTGTCGCGGCTGCCGCCGGTGTGCGCCATGTCGTCGATTCGCCGCGGTCGGCGCCGCGCCGTGGATTTGCTTCAAGCCCCTCTCCCGTCGGGAGAGGGGTTGGGGTGAGGGTCCGGCGCGGAGCGACGCGCGGTGTTTGGGTGCATGAGGCTGCGCTCGTACCCTCATCCGGCCCTGCGGGGCACCTTCCCCCGGCGAGAGAAGGGAGCGGCTGGCCCCTCTCCCTCCGGGAGAGGGGTTGGGGTGAGGGTCCGGCGCGCAGCAACGCGCGATGTTTGGGTGCATGAGGCTTCGCCCGTACCCTCATCCGGCCCTTCGGGCCACCTTCTCCCGGCGGGAGAAGGGAGCGGCTAGCCCCTCTCCCCCCGGGAGAGGGGTTGGGGTGAGGGTCCGGCGCGGAGCGACGCGCGGTGTTTGGGTGCATGAGGCTGCGCCCGTACCCTCATCCACCCCTTCGGGGCACCTTCTCCCGATGGGAGAAGGGAGCGGCTAGCCCCTCTCCCGTCGGGAGAGGGGTTGGGGTGAGGGTCCGGCGCGGAGCGACGCGCGCTGTTTGGGTGCACGAGGCTGCGCCCGTACCCTCATCCGCCCCTTCGGGGCACCTTCTCCCGCAGGGAGAAGGAACAGCGTTAAGCCCCTCTCCCACCGGGAGAGGGGTTGGGGTGAGGGTCCGGCGCGGAGCGACGCGCGGTGTTTGGGTGCATGAGGCTGCGCTCGCACCCTCATCCGCCCCTTCGGGGCACCTTCCCCCGAAAAGGGGGCCATGGTCCCGAGGGGAGAAGGGAAGCGCTCGCGCCTCAGTCGAAACAGGCGCGGTACGCGGCCAGCGCCGCGCGCGGATCGGGCGCATCGAACACACCGCTGATCACCGCCAGCAGATCGGCGCCGGCCGCGACCAGCGGACGCGCGTTGTCCGGCGTGAGGCCGCCGATCGCCACGCGCGGCAGGCCCAGCGCTGCCGCATCGCGCAGCAGGTCGGGCGTGGCGCGGCGCGTGGTGACCTTGCTGCGGGTGGGGAAGAAGGCGCCGAAGGCGACGTAGCTGGCGCCAGCCGCCGCGGCGTTGCGGGCCAGTGCCGGGTCGTCGTAACAGGAGGCGCCGATCAATGCCTGCGGCCCGAGCGCGGCGCGCGCGGCGGCCAGATCGCCGTCGTCCTCGCCCAGGTGCACGCCGGCAGCGCCCACCGCCTGTGCCAGGGCGACGTCGTCGTTGACGATCAGCGGTACCCCGGCTCGCACGCACAGCGCCTGCAGCGCCGCGGCCTGCTCTCGCCGTTGCGCCGCGTCGGCGCGCTTGTTGCGGTATTGCAGCCAGGTCACGCCCTGGTCCAGCAGCGGCGCCACCCGTGCCAGCAGACGCGCGCCGTCGGCCTCGTCGGGGGTGATCAGGTACACGCCGCGCGGCGCCGGGGATGCGTTCATGGCCAAGCCTTCCGATGCGTCGGCGGCGATGGGACAATGCCGTTCCGACTGTGACCTGCGATTATCCAATGAGCGACGCCAGCGCCACCACCTATCGCACCTGGATGTGCGTCGTCTGCGGGTTCATCTACAACGAGGCCGACGGCCTGCCGGAAGAAGGCATCGCCCCCGGCACCCGCTGGGACGACGTGCCCGACACCTGGACCTGCCCGGACTGCGGCGTGACCAAGGACGATTTCGAGATGGTGGAGATGGATTGACGGCTGGGATTGGAGAATGGGGAATCGGGAGTGGGACAGCGACTCTCGTGCCTTGCAGGCTTCACGCGGCGGCCAGTTTCAGGGCTGGCAGGCAGACATCGCGAGGCCGGGTGGTCGGATCGCAAGGCCGATACTCGGGAGAGCCGCATGTCCGCCGACGTTCGATGATCGATTCGGTCGGTTATCCATGACGGCTTGATCAGGTCAGCAACCTCAGCCTCAGGGCATGCGCTTTTCCCATTCCCGATTCCCCTCTCCCCATTCCCAGCGTCAATGCATCCGCTGCGCGCGCGCGCTCAGTTCCACCAGGCGCTCGCGGATCGGCAAGGCGTCGGAGGCTTCGGGGTTCAATTGCAGATAGCGGCCCAAGTCGCGGCGTGCGCCGGGGACGTAGTCCATCTGCAGGTAGGCCATGCCGCGGTCGCGCAGGGCTTCGGGCTGGTCCGGCATCAGCTTGAGCACGCGGTCGGCGCTGCGTGCGGCGCGGTCCCACTCGTCGCGTTCGGCATACAGGCCGTGCAGGTTGCGCAGGACCCGGGCGAGGATCGCGCGGTGCGGTGCCGGGTCCAGGATCTGCAGCAGTGCGCGGTCGTCCGGGCTTTCGCCGCCCATGTGCGGTCGCGCGCGCTCGCGCAGTTCCTCCACCGCCAGCGGACGCCCGCCGTTGAACGGGTCCATCACCAGCAGGCCGTCGTCCACCGGCAGGCGCACCAGGAAATGCCCCGGGAAGGACACGCCGTCGAGCGGGATGTCCAGGCGCCGCGCCACGTCCATCTGCACCAGCGCCAGCGAGATCGGGTTGCCCAGGCGCCGCTCGAACACCTGGTTCATGTAGCTGTTGCGCGGGTCGTAATACTCGTCGTGGTTGCCGCTATAGCCCAGTTCTTCGAACAGGTGGCGATTGATCGCCGCCATCTTCAGCGGCCACTGCTCGATCATCGCCACCTCGTGCCGCAGGTGGTCGGCATGACTCTGCGCCAGGGTGTCGTAATGGGCGGCGTCCAGCTCCGGATACTCGTCGCGGGCGATCAGCAGTGCGGTCGCCAGCAGCGGCAGGGCATCGTCATCCAGCGCGGCCAGGGTATTCCAGCTCGGCAATGTCAATGGGGCGGCCATGGCCCAAGACTGGCGGCAAAGCCGGGCCCGATCAAGTCCGGCCGTTCCCGACAGCGGTGTCGGGTTCAGCGCCGTGGTCGCGGGGCCTTTTCCCGACGCCGCCGGTACCGTTGACGGGTCAGTGGCCCTGCGGAATTCCCGGGCCGAAACGCAGTTCGGTGCCGTCCTGCAGCTTCAACTGCTCAGCCTGGCCGGCGTTGAGTTCGAGCACGTAGCGCGCCGGCGCGTTGCTCGGGTAGGGCGGGCAGGCGTCGCCGGCCGAGCACGGCGGCACGTCGCGCTGCTGCGCCACCAGCTTGCGCTGGTTGTCGAAGTACAGGATGTCCAGCGGGATCTTGGTGTTCTTCATCCAGTACGCCTGCGGTTCCTCGCGGTCGTGGATGAACAGCATGCCGTGGTCGGTTTCCATCTGGTCGCGGAACATCAGCCCGCGCGCGCGGGTCGCATCGTTCTGGGCCAGTTCCACGTCGTAGCGATGTCCGCCCAATTCCACCCAATGGTCGCCGCCGGCACTGGCGCAGCCGCTGAGGGCGAGCAGGAGAAGGACGCAGAGCGCGCGGAAGAGGGACATGGGCGGACCAGGGCAGGGAGGACAGCGCGCACCTTGTTGCAAGGTGCGCGTGGCGTCAAGAGTGGGGATTGGGGATTCGGGATTGGGGATTCGTAAAAGCCGAGATCCTTGCCTTTGCGAATCCCTAATCCCCAATCCCGCGCGCGCCAGCGCGCGTCAAAAGACGCGCGGCGGCTCGCCACCGACGATCACCACGTCGGCCGGGCGGCGTGCGAACAGGCCGACGCAGACCACGCCGGGGATCTGGTTCAGTTCGCGCTCGAGCGCCACCGGGTCGGTGATCGACAGGTGGTGCACGTCCAGCACCACGTTGCCGTTGTCGGTGATCACGCCGTCGCGCCACACCGGCTGGCCGCCAGTGCGCGCCAGGATCTCGCGGGCGACCAGGCTGCGCGCCATCGGGATCACCTCGATCGGCAGCGGGAACGCGCCCAGGGTCTGCACCTGCTTGCTCGGGTCGATGATGCAGATGAAGCGCTCGCTGGCCTCGGCGATGATCTTCTCGCGGGTCAGCGCGGCGCCGCCGCCCTTGATCAGGCACTTGTTCGGATCGCACTCGTCGGCACCGTCCACGTACAGCGACAGGTTGCCGGTGTGGTTCAGCTCCAGCACCTCGATGCCGTGCTGGCGCAGGCGCGCGGTGCTCTGCTCGGAACTGGACACCGCACCCTTGATGCGGTGGGCGATGCGGCCGAGCGCGTCGATGAAATAGGCGACGGTGGAACCGGTGCCGACGCCGACGATCATCCCGTCCTGGACGTAGTCGATGGCTTTCTCGGCGGCAAGACGTTTGGCTTCTGACATTGGAGGAGCTCGGGAGTGGGGATTCGGGATTGGGGATTCGTTGAAGCGGCAGACGGGTGGGAACGGAGGTAAATCCCCAATCCCCACTCCCGAATCCCGGCTATTCGAGCGAAAGCAGCAGCTTCCACTGCGCGGCGCTGACCGGGAACACCGACAGACGGTTGCCGCGGGCGACCAGCGGGAAGCCCTCGCCCAGCGCATCGGCGTGCTGCTTGATCTCGTCCAGGGCGATGGTGCGCGCCAGCTTGCGTTCGAACGCCACGTCCACCAGGTACCAGCGCGGCTGCTCCTGGGTGGCCTTGGGGTCGTGGTAGTCGGAGGACGGGTCGAACTGGGTGGCGTCGGGATAGGCCTGGCTGGCCACGCGCGCCACGCCGACGATGCCCGGCACCTTGCAGTTGGAGTGGTAGAACAGGATGCCGTCGCCGACCTTCATGCCGTCGCGCATGAAGTTGCGCGCCTGGTAGTTGCGCACGCCGTTCCAGGGTTCGGTGCCGACCCGCTGCAGGTCGTCGATCGAGAAGGCGTCCGGTTCGGACTTCATCAGCCAATAGCGGGTGCGTGCGGTCATGCGGGGGAATCGTGCGCGGTCGACAGGGTGAGGGATTCGGTGCAGACCGCGTCCAGCGCCACGTCCCAGGCCGCCAGCGGCAAGGCCGCGACCTGTTGCGCGTTAAAGGCGGCCCCGACCAGCCAGGGCGGCGGAGCCTGCCGCTGGCGGAAAGCGAAGCTGCGATCATACCAGCCGCCCCCCATGCCCAGGCGGCCGCCGGCGGTGTCGAAGCCGACCAGCGGCGTCACCACCAGCGCCATCTGCGCCGGCGCCAGGGTCGTGGCCGGGTCGACGTCCGGTTCGGGGATGCCATAGCGGTTGGCGCGCAGCGGCTGCCCGGGGCGCCACGGCGCGAAGCGCAGAGTGTCGCCGCTGAGCACCGGCAGGCAGTACTGCACCGTCTCCGGCAACGACAGTTGCCAGCGGTGCAGGGCGATCTCCCCGTCCATCGCCCAGTAGCCGCCGACATGGCCGTGCTGCGGCGCGAAAGGCAGGTCCAGCAGTCGCTGCGCCAAGGCGTCGGCGGCGGCCAGGCGCACGGGCGCGGTGAGCGCGCGGCGGCGCGCGCGCAGGTCCTGGCGCAGGGAGTCGCGGTCGTCGGCAGTCATCTGGCAGGGGTGGCGATAGAGGGCGCTATTGTCGGCGCCGGCGCGCGCACTGACCAGCAGGCGCGCGCCGCTGCGGCGATCACGCGTAGAGCGCCACCGTCTGCCGGCCCCACAGCACCAGCCGCCCGGCCGTATCCCAGATCTGCATGTCCTGCAGCGAGTAGCCGTCCTCGGCATGCAGGCTGGCTGAGCGCAGCAGGAACCAGTCCCCGGCGCTGGCCGGCTGTGGGAAGTCCAGGGTCCAGGTCATCGAGCTGACCGGCGCCGGTGCGCTGAAGCAGGTCATCGCGGCCGGCGGCAGGCAGTCGCCCAGCGCGACCAAGGCCACGCTTGGGTCCACGCCGCCGGCGTCGCGATGGCGCGCCCAGACCAGCAACTCCGGATCGGCCGCGGCGGACAGCGGCAGCGCGCCGCCGGCCAGGCGCATGTCGAAGTTGGCGACGAAGGCCGGGGTCGCCGCGCTGTCGGCGATCGGCGTCGCGTCATCGGGGCCGACCACCGCCGGCCGTGCCGGCAGGAAGTCATGGGCGATGCGGCTGGGCCGCGGCTGCGCGAACAGCAAGGCTGCGCGCAGGGCGACCTGCCCGCCGGCGATGCAATCGACGCCCACCGAAGTGGCGGACTTGCCCTGGCGCAGCACCTGCGCATCGAAGCGCAGGCTGCCGTCGGCGGGGCCGATGAAGCCGATGTGCGCCGACTTCAGCGGCGGCAACGCGGACGGTGCCGTGCGCAGCGCGGCCTGCAGCGCCAGCGCCGCGGACAGGCCGCCGAAGGCGGTGCGGCCTTGCCGCCAGCTGGCGGGGACGTCGAATCCCACGGCGGGGTCGAAGCGGTCGAGGATCTGGGCGAGCGTCGGCAAACCGGGATCTCCGTGATGGGGAGACCAGTATCCCGGGTTTCGGTCGGCGCGAGAACGCGTGGCACCTGCAATGCGCCGGCGGCGACGGCGTGGTGAAGGCGCAAGTTGCGGACGCACAAAAGGAAACGGCGCCTTGCGGCGCCGCTTCCTGGAAAAATTGCATTCTCCGCCGTGACGATGCGTGCGAAACGACCTTGAACCCGGGGTTCAAGTGGGATGGCTGGAGAATCATCGGGCTTCCCGCTACGAGGCGGACCTGCACTCCCGATTCCGTCGCCACCCCGTGGTCGTCATTAAGGGACAAGGCGAATGTTTGCACACGCTGTCGTTCACAGCAGAGAACGCAAGTGGAGTATAGCGCCGCGATCGCGCTTGGCTAGTCCGTTCGTCGGTCCTTCGGTACGTTGCAATTCACGTTGATGATCGCAGCGCCACGTGCGGATCAGCGCGTCGTATCGGCCACGCTGTCCAGGCGGCGATTGAGATCGGCCAGTGTGCGCGCCATCTCGCGTTCGCGCTGCTCCTGTTCGTCGCGCAGTTGCTGCAACTCGTGCGCCAGGTTCAACGCCGCGAGCACGGCGACGCGGTCCACCGCGGCCATGCGGTTGCTGCCGCGCACCTCGCGCATCTTCGCATCGAGCAGGCGCGCGGCGGCGAGCAGGCCATCGCGTTCTTCGGCCTCGACGCCGACGGTGTATTCGCGGTCGAGGATGCGGACGCTGACCGGCTCGCTCACGTGTGCTGCTCCAGGGACTTCAGCCGGGCGATCATCGCTTCCACGCGCGAACGCGCCTGTTCGTTCTTGGTCAGCAACTGCGAGCGCTCGCCGATCAGGTGTTCCTGCTGCTGGCGCAGGCTGCGGTTCTCGTCGGACAGGCGCTGGCAGCGCTCGACCAGCGTTTCCACGCGTGCGGCAAGGGCGCGAAGCTCGGCGAGGGCGTCAGGGCTGTCCATGGCGCTCACGATAGGCATGCGCCCGAGGGGCGGTCAAGACGCCGCGCGGCGGCGCCATGGCCGGCGCTCAGGCAGGCAGCCGCAGCGGTTGCTGCAGCAGGCGCAGGCAGGCGTCCGGCTCCAGCGCCGGCGCCACCAGGTGGCCCTGGATCTCGTCGCAGCCGTGCGCGCGCAGGAACGCCAATTGCCCGGCGTCCTCGACGCCCTCGGCCACCACCTTCAGCGCCAGCGAGTGGCCCATCGCGATGATGGTGCTGGTGATCGCCTCGTCGTCCGGGTCGCGGGTGAGGTCGCCGATGAATTCCTGGTCGATCTTCAGGGTATTGATCGGCAGCCGCTTCAGGTAGGCCAGCGACGAATAGCCGGTGCCGAAGTCGTCGATGGCCAGGGTCAGCCCCAACTTGCGGCATGCGCGCAGCAGTTCGGCGTTCTTGCCGACCTGCGACATCACCACGCTCTCGGTCAGTTCCAGTTCGATGTTGGCGGCCGGCACGCCGGTGTCGGCGAGGATCCCGGCCATCAGTTCCGGCAGGTTGCCGCGCTCGAGCTGGATCGCCGAGACGTTCACCGACATGCACAGGTCGGTCAGCCCCATCCGCCGCCAGTCGCGCAGCGCGCCGCAGGCCTGGCGCAGCACCCATTCGCCGATCTCCAGGATCAGCCCGGTCTCCTCGGCCAGCGGGATGAACTGGCTCGGCGAGACCGGCCCGAAATCGGCGCTGTGCCAGCGCAGCAGCGCTTCCACGCCGACCACCCGCTGCGTGCGCAGCGAGTAGCGCGGCTGGTAGACCAGCTTCAGTTCCTGATCCAGCGGGATCTTGCGCAGCGTGCTGGCCAGGGTGGCGCGGTGACGGGTGGCCTCGTCCATGCGCGCCGAGTACACCTGCGCGTTGCGGCGCCCGGCGGCCTTGGCCTGGTACATCGCGGTATCGGCGTGCTTGAGCAGCTCGCTCGGCAGCAGCGCGTGCTGCGGGAACAGGGAGATGCCGATGGAGGTGGAGACCGCGACCTCGCGGCGTTCGTCCAGCCGCAGCGGCGCCTCGAACGCGGCCAGCACGCGGGCGGCCACCGCCTCGGCCTCGCCCTGGCTGACGATGTCCTCGACCACCACGGTGAATTCGTCGCCGGCCAGGCGCGCCACCGTGTGCTGCGGTCCCACCGCCTGCTGCAGGCGTTCGGCCACCGCGCGCAGCACGCGATCGCCGACCGCGTGGCCGAGCGAATCGTTGATGTCCTTGAAGCGGTCCAGGTCCAGGAACAGCACCGCGACCGAGCCGGCCTGGCGTCGCGCCCGCACGATCGCCCGCGCCAGGCGTTCGGACAGCAGCGCGCGGTTGGGCAGGCTGGTCAGCGTGTCGTAGTTGGCCAGATAGCGCAGTTCCTGTTCGGCGCGCTTCTGCTCGGTGATGTCTTCCAGCACCACCACCTGGAAGCTCTGGCGGCCATCGGCGTCGACCACGGTATTGCGGCGCAGGTGGCAGAGGATTTCCTGGCCGTCCTTGCGCCGCTTCCAGGCCTCGCCGCGCCAATGCCGGCCGTGGTCGGCCACCGGGGCCGCCGGCGTTTCCGGCGCGTGGTCGATCAGCGCCATCGGCTGGCCCAGTACCTCGCGCTCGCTGTAGCCGGTGATGCGGGTGAAGGCCGGGTTGACCGAGATGAAGCGGCGGTCCTCGTCGAGCACGGCGACCGCCTCGCCCATGCTGCGCAGCACTTCGGCGGCGATGCGCCGTTCCAGGTCGGCCTGGCGGTGCGAGGTGATGTCGCGTGCGGTGCCGGCGAGCCGGCGCGGCGCGCCGCTGGCGTCGTAGTCGACCACGCGGCCGCGCACCCGCGCCCAGTGCCAGACCCCGTCGCCGGCCAGGTCCACCCGGTACTCGGCGGTGTAGATCGCGGTCAGGCCCTGCAGGTGTTCCTGCAGCACCTGCCGCGCCTGCTGGACGTCGTCGGGATGGATCCGCAGCGGCTCGTTCTCGCGGATCACCAGGCCGATGTCCTGCGCGTGCGGCGTGGCCTCGTCGGCGCGCATCAGCCGCAACCTGCGCTGTTGCAGGTCGTAATCCCAGAAGTGCTCGCCCGAGGCCCACAGCGCCAGCTTCAGGTGCTGGTCGCGCTGCTGCAGTTGCGCGTGCCGTTGCAGTTGCTCGCGCAGGCGCCGACGCGAACGCAGCGCGAACAGCGCCGCCACCCCGCCGGCCGCCAGCGCGGCGAGCGCGATCAGCGGCCATGCGGCCAGCAAGGTCTCGCCGAACAAGGCGAGGCCGGTTCTTTCCGCAGCTCCTGCAGCAACGTGCTCCAATGGCATGGCGGAAAGTGACTTCTGTCAAAGAACGGGTGGTGGAGTGTAGGCGCGTGCCGGAAGCCACCACAAGCGGCGGCGCATACGCGGTTGCTACACTGCGCAGTCCCGATTCCGCCGCAGGCCTCGACAGGCCCGCGGCCAGCGCCCGACAGGCTTGCTCCATGACCGAACTTCCCACTGCCGACCAGATCGCCGATGCCAGCCGGACGCTTGGCCTGGCTGCGTCGGCAGCCGAACTGCACGGCGGCCTGTGCGGCTGGCTGGCCGGCGGCGGCGCCGAATTGCCGGCATGGCCGGCGGCCGTGCTCGCCGACGCCAGCCTCGCCGCGCCGCGCCCCGGCGATGCGCTGGACCGCCTGCGCGAGGCCACGACTGCGCAACTGAACGACCGCGATTTCGGCTTCGACCTGGTGCTGGCCGATGCCGGCGCGCCGCTGCCCGAGCGCGCCGACGCGCTGTTCGACTGGTGCCGCGGCTTCCTCGGCGGCTTCGGCCTGGCCGCAGGGGCTGCGCCGCCGCTGTCCGAGGAAGGGCAGGAAGCGCTGCAGGACGTGGCGCGTCTGGCCCAGGCCAGCGCCGACGATTTCGACAGCGGCGACGAGGACGAGGACGCGCTGGCCGAGATCGAGGAGTTCGTGCGCGTGGCGGTGCTGCTGCTGCACAGCGACTGCGTGCTCGGCCCGCGCCACCGGCAGCGCCTGAACTGATGAAGCGGCTCACCGGGATTTCCTCCGGCGAGTACGTGCGCCGGCGCCGTCATTTGATGGACATGGCCGGCGAGCAGGCCATCCTGGTACTGCCCAGCGCACCGGAGCGGGTGCGCAGCCACGACACGCACTACCCGTACCGGCAGGATTCGGACTTCTGGTATCTGTGCGGGTTCGCCGAGCCGGACGCGGTGCTGGTGCTGGTGCCCGGTCGCCGCCATGGCGAGGCGCTGCTGTTCTGTCGCGAACGCGACCCCGAGCGCGAAGCCTGGGACGGCCCGCGGGCGGGCCAGGAAGGCGCGGTCGAGCGCTACGGCATGGACGATGCCTATCCGATCGACGACCTCGACGAGATCCTGCCCGGGCTGCTGGAAGGCCGCTCGCGGGTTTACTACCACTTCGGCCGCGACGTCGATTTCGACCTGAAGCTGATCGGCTGGGTCAAGCGCGTGCGCGAGCAGGTGCGGCACGGCGCGCAGCCGCCGCACGAGTTCCTGGAGCTCGGCCATCTGCTGCACGAGCAGCGCCTGTTCAAATCGCGCGACGAGATCGCGCTGATGCAGGTCGCTGCGGACCTGAGCGTGGCCGGGCACCGCGCGGCGATGCGGCTGGCGCGGCCGGGCGTGCACGAATACCAACTGCAGGCCGAGATCGAGCGCGAATTCCGCGCCGGCGACGCCTGGCCGGCCTACGGCAGCATCGTCGGCAGCGGCCACAACGCCTGCGTGCTGCATTACCGCGCCAACGCCGCGCGCCTGCGCGACGGCGACCTGGTGCTGGTCGATGCGGGCGCCGAATACCGCGGTTATGCCGCCGATATCACCCGCACCTTCCCGGCCAACGGCCGCTTCAGCGCCGAACAACGCGCGCTGCACGATCTGGTCGGTGCCGCGCATGCCGCCGCGCTGGCGCAGGCGCGCCCGGGCGTGGCCTACGAGGCCGGACACCTGGCCGCGGTGCAGACCCTGACCGAAGGCCTGCTGCGGCTGGGCCTGCTCAAGGGCAGCGTCGAGCAGAACCTGGCCAGCGGCGACTACCGGCGCTTCTACCGGCACAAGACCGGGCACTGGCTGGGCCTGGACGTGCACGACGTCGGCGACTACCGGCTGGCCGGCGAATCGCGCCTGCTCGAGCCGGGCATGGTGTTCACCATCGAACCCGGCCTGTACGTGTCGCCGGACGACAAGGACGTGGACCCGAAGTGGCGGGGCATCGGCATCCGCACCGAGGACGACGTGCTGATCACCGACGACGGCCATCGCGTGCTTACCGATGCCCTGGCGCGCAGCGCCGAGGAGATCGAGGCGTGGATGGCTGGGAATGGGGACTAGGGAAACGGGAATGGGAAAAGCGGTCGCCGCGCGCGGAAAGGTCGGCTAGCAGACCTGGCGCGTTTGCCGTTGCGAATCCCCAATCCCGATTCCCCAATCCCGGCGGCGGCCGTCAGGCCGCCGCGACAGCCTGACGCCGCGCCCTTGCGTACAGGCGGCCGGTTGCGCACAGTGACCGGCTGAACAAGGGGGATTCATGAAGATGTGGATGCGATGCCTGCTGGCGGCAGGACTGTGCGTGGCCGTCGCAGCGCAGGCGCACGCGCAGCAAGTGGCCGCGCCGGCGGCGCCAGCCGATGCTGCGCCCGCGGCGACGCAGGCACCTGTGCCTGCTGCGGTGCCCACGCTGGCGCTGGACGATCTAGAGACGTTGCTGTCGCTGCGCGCTGCGCCGGAGGCCCGCGCGCAGATGCTGGCGCAGGTCGTCGCGCTGGCGGGTAAGGGCGATGGCGCCTCGGCGTACGTGTTGGGCGTGCTCTACCGCAATGGCGAGGCGCATCCGGCGCATCTGGTGCCGCGCGACCTGGACACGGCCCGCTACTGGCTGGAGCGCTGCCTGGGCATGCCGCGCTGCCCGCTGCTCGCGTTGGCGTCGCTGGCCGAGCTGGAGTTGTCCGCCGGCAATGCCAAGCCGGCGCTGCAATGGGCGCAGGGCTGGGTGGCGCTGGACCGCGAGTTCACCACGCGGGCGCGCGAGATCGAAGGCCGCCGTGTGCGGCCCAGCCAGCGCAATCGCGATACCGCCTACCATGCCTACCTCCTGGAGCGCTGCTATGCGGCGATGCCGAGCGGCGACCGCGACGCGATCGGCCTGGCCTGGTTCAACGCGTTCCGCGTGCAGTGGGGCCGGGTCCTGGACCGGATGCTGTTCGCGCAGCTCGATGCGCTGCAGGCGCAGGATGGCGAGGAGGCTGGCGGGCTGACTGCGCGTGCCGAGAATCAACGACGCAAGACCGTGCTGGACAGCCCGATGGACCTGCCGGTCACGCCGGCGTTGAGCCTGTTCCTGATGCGCGGCGATCCGCAGGGCGGACGTCCCGAGTCCGCCCTGGTGCTGGAGGCGCTGCCTTCGCCGAACGCGGCACGTGGACTCGAAGCGCTGGCACGCGATTTCAAGACCGCGCCGTATCCGGCCGCCGCCGGGCAGCGCCGCTACGACCTGATCCCGATGAGCTTCAATCGCGGCCCGTACGCGTTGACCGGCAAGTGATCGAGGTGGCGGCTCAGGCCGCCGCCGCAAACACCGGCCGCGTCAGGTTCTCGGGTGCGTCCTCGGTGCACACCACTTCGTCCTCGATGCGGATGCCGCCGTAGGGCTTGAATTGCTCCACGCGCGACCAGTCGACGCTGCCGCCATGGCCGGCCTGCTTGAGGTCGTCGAGCAGCATGTCGATGAAGTACAGGCCCGGCTCGATCGTCACCACCATGCCCGGTTCCAGGGTGCGGGTCATGCGCAGGTAGGGATGGCCGTCGGGGCGTTCGATGCGGCCGCCGCGGTCGCTGGCGGCGAAACCGGCGACGTCGTGCACCTGCAGGCCGATCGGGTGGCCCAGGCCGTGCGGGAAGAATGCGGCGCTGACGCCGGTGGCCACCGCGGTTTCCGGCGACACGGTGAGCACGCCGACGTCCTTCAGCACGCCCATCAGCGCCAGGTGCGCGTCCAGGTGCAGTTGCCGGTAGTCGACGCCGGCGCGCACGTGCTGGCCCATGCGCTGCTGCGCGGCGTCCACCGCGTCGATCAGCGCCTGGAACTCGCTGTCGCGATCGGATGCGTAGGTGCGGGTGATGTCGCTGGCGTAGCCGTGTGCCGAGGCGCCGGCGTCGATCAGGAAGCTGCGTAGCGGCGTCGGCGCCTGCCGCTGCAGTTCGGTGTAGTGCAGCACGGCGCCGTGTTCGTTCAACGCCACGATGTTGCCGTACGGCAGTTCGTTCGCGTCCTGGCCGACCGCGGCGCAGTAGGCCATGTGGATCTCGAACTCGCTGCGGCCGTCGCGGAACGCGGCCTCGGCGGCGCGATGGCCGCGCACCGCCGAGTGCTGCGCCTGGCGCATCAGTGCCAGCTCGTACGGCGTCTTGTAGGCGCGGTGGTATTCCAGGTAGTCCAGCACCGCCGGCGGGTTGTTCGGCACGTAGGCGCCCAGCGCGCTCTGCGGCTCGCCGAGGATCGCGCTGCGCGCGGCATCCGGCAGCAGCGCCAGCGCCTCGTCCGGGGCGCGGATCAGATGGATGTCGCAGTGGTCCACCCACCAGCCGCTGGGCGCATCCGGCACCACGTGCCAGTAGTCGCGCGGCTGGTGGAAGATCACCTGCGGACGGCGCCCCGGCGTGTACACCAGCCAACTGTGCGGCACCCGCGTCAGCGGCAGCCAGGCCTTGAACTGCGGGTTCACCGCGAACGGATAGTCGCGATCGTCGAACACCTGGTAGTGCAGGGTGCCGCTCGGGACCACCAGGTGGTCGAAGCCACCGCGCGCCAGCGCTTCGTCGGCGCGTCGGGTCAGGGTGCGCAGGTGGTCGGGATACAGGGCGCTTGGATCGTGCTGGGGCATGGCGGCGGACTCGTTCGGCGATGCGGAAACGGGGGCGCCAAGTGTGCCGGAAACGGTGCAGGCGTGTGGACGTGCACGGACGGCCTATGCATGGCGTGCGATGCCGAAGCTACGCCGGCGACGCGGGGCTTTGTCGATCCGCCGGAGACTCTTTGCGGCCGATCGCGCAACGGTCGCGGATGGCCGCCGCAGGAGCGGCTTCGGCCGCGACCGAGGCGTTCCCGGGAATGCCGGTCGCGGCTGATCCCGTCACAGGGACCAGTAGCCACACCTGCGAGGTTGATGCCGCTAGCCGCCGGTCGCAGCGTTGATCCACTGCCGCAACAGGTCACGATGCGCGGGGGAAATGGTCAGGAAGCGGAAGCCGGCCCAGGCCTGGCCCGGTGCGTGCGAGGGTTCGCTCCACAACAGGTGCGCGCCGATATCGATCTGCACGTCGCGGTCGGCGTGCGGTATCGCGAAGCGCAACTGGTACAGCGCGTCCTCGTGCAGCGGTGCCGAGGCGAGCAGCAGCATGCCGTGTTCGGAGACGTTGCCGAGGCGGCCGACCACGGCGTCTTCCATCAGGTCCAGCACCGGCACCATGTCCGGAACCTGGAGGCGCGGCGATCGGCGAGCGTCTGCGCTCATGCGCCCTCCATGGCGTCGTCGGCGGCGGGAACGCCGGCCAGGGTGCGCAGCGCGCGCACCGCGGCCTGCCAGGCGCGGTCGATCAGGCGGGCGCGGTCCTCGCTGACGATGCGCGCCTGTCCCTGCGCCAGCAGCCGCGCCAATCCGTCGAGCGTGTGTTCGGCGGCCTTCTGCCCGCGCTGGTTGACGAACAACGCGCGCTCGGTGATCGGGCTGTACCAGGACAGGCGTTGCCGCTTCAGGTCGCCTTGCTGGTTGACGACGAATTCGAACCAGGTGCCGAACGGCAGCGTGCGCAACCGCGCATACGCGGCTTGTTCGGCCTCGTTGCGCGGCGGCAGCGAGGGGCGCTCGCCGTCCTCGCCCTGCTCGCCGAGGCGGGTGCGCGCCTTCAGCCGCACGCTGAGTTCGGTGCGCGAGGTGGTGGCGTCGGTGCCGCCGGGCGTGGACAGGCGGCGGGCGATGGCCTCGGCTTCCTGCTGGTGGTAGCCCACCTGCAGCAGCGCCTGGCCCACGCGCTCGGCCAGGGCGGCATCGGAGGCGCCCTCGCTGCGGCAGGTGACCTCGGCGATGCGCTCGGCCAGGCCGATGCGCTCGCGCCAGGTCTCCGAGTCCTCGCCCTGACGCAGCAGGGTCAGCACCAGCACGTCGGACCAGGCCTGCTGCAGCAGGGTCTGCACGAAACCCGGCGGTTGCTGGGCGCTGCACAGCGCCTCCAGGGTGGCGGTCGCGGTCTGCTTGGCCAGCTCCAGCCGTTCCTTGCCGCGCGCGGCCTCGACGTGCCGGCGCTCGGCGATCTCGGCCTTGTGCGCCAGGCTGCGCTGCTGCGCCTGGATCTCCTGGTGGGCCTGCTCGAAGACGGTCTCGTCGCCTTCGTACTCCTCGATCACGCGGTCCACGGCCTGGTTGAGCTTGAGCAGCAGCGTCGGATCGCTGTCCTCTTCGCCCAGCCAGGTGGCGCCGGATTCGGCGACGGCATTGAGCAGTTCCCGCGCCGGGTGCCGGCTGCGCGCGAAGAACGCCGGATCCTGCAGCGCGGCGCGCACCAGCGGCACCTGCAGGCGTTCCAGCAGCGCCGCGGCCGGCGCGTCGGGGCGTACCTCGCGCTCGATCTCGCCGTACAGCAGGCCGAGCAGGTCGAAGGTGTCGGCCTGCTGTGCTGCCAGGGTCGCCTGCGCGCCGTGGGTGGCGCGCAGCGCCTGCAACAAGGCGGTCTGCACGTCGCGCAGGTGGCGGCGTCCGCGCAGCCCGCCCAGGGTGCTGTGGGCCGGCGGCTGCGCCTGCAGTTCGCCGAGGGCCTCCAACAGGCTGGCGGTCGGCACCGGGGCCGCACCGGCGGCGCTCGCCGGCCGCGCCGGAAGCGCGGCGGCACCGGCGGTCTCAGTCGTGGGCGCCGCCGCGGCGGGCACGGCCTTGGCGCGCGCCGCGGTCAGCAACTGGCGCAGGGTGGCCAGGTCCGGGCCGCTGGCGGCCGATTCCGCGGCGCCGGCTGCCGCGCCCGCTGGCGGCAGCGGTGCCGTCGCGGCAGGCCCCGGCGGCACGCCCATGGCGGGTGCGGCTTGACCAGGAGCGCTGGCGTTCCCGCGGGGGCCGCTGCCGGCAGCGGGCGGCACCGCGGCGCCGGGCATGCGCGCCGCGCGCCGCGTGCCCGGGTCGACATTGGTGCTGCGCGCCACGTAGGGCAGATAGATCAGGCCGGGCAGCACCCCGGCGTGGGTCAGCAGGACATTGGCCCGTTCCACCATCTCGCCGTAGCGCGCCAGCACCTGCCGTTCGAAGGCGCGATACAGCGCCAATTGCGTGTCCAGGCCAAGGCCCAACGCTTCGCCGGCGGTGCGCAGCAGCCGGCACAGCGCGTGCGGTCCCAGCGGCAGTTGCTCGATCTCGAAGGCGGGCCGCGCCGCCAGCACGCCGAAGCGCTGGCCGAGCAACTGCAGCGGGATATTGCAGCGGATCGCCTCGCGGCGGGCGATCTCGTGCAGCACGATGTCGCGGTCGATATCCACATCGGCGACCAGGGTCAGCATCTGCCCGGCACCTGCCTTGGCTACTCGCGGCGCAGCGGCCGTTGCCAAGGGGCTGCGGATTCCGGCCAGCCCGGCTTCCAGCTGCGCCTGGTAGAACGGCGCCAGGCGCCCGCGCTGCGCGCGCACGCGTTGCGCCTCCTGGAACAGGTCCTGTTGCACCTGGCCATTGCGGGCGCGTCCGGCCTGCTCGAGCAGGTCCTGCTCCAGCTCGTCCAGGGTCGCCTGCAGCGGCAGTTCCAGGGCCTGCCACAGCAGGCTGTTCAAGGCCAGCAGGATGTCGCGCACGCGCGCCGGCAGGGCGGCGCTGGCAAGCGTCGCTGGCGGGGCCGACATGGTCGCAGACAGGGGCATCCTGTGATCGCCGTTATACTTTTCTGCGCGGTATGTAGCACGATCCGCCGCTGCAACCAAGGCGGGCGGCGCGGCTCAGGGCAGGAACAGGGCGATCACGTCGTTGGTGAACCGCCGTCCCAGCTCGGTCGGCACGGCGTGGCCGGCGTCCACCCGCAGCCAGTCGCGGGCCTGCGCGGTGGCCAGGGCCGGGGCGATCGCCTGCAGCGGCAGGCCGGTGCGGGCGCTGAAGTCGCGCAGCGCGAAGCCGTCGTTGAGGCGCAGGGCGTTGAGCATGTACTCGAACGGGCGCCGCTCCGGCGCGATCCACTCGTCGCCGCCGATCGCCGCCGGCGTCCCCGCCGCGTCCAGGAACGCCTGTGGATGCTTGTGCTTCCAGCGCCGCAGGATGTTCTGTTCGGCGCCGGAACTGATCTTGCCGTGCGCGCCGGCACCGATGCCGAGATAGTCGCCGAAGGTCCAGTAGTTGAGGTTGTGCGCGCAGCGGTAACCGGCGCGGGCGTAGGCGCTGACTTCGTACTGTGCGAAGCCGGCCTCGGCCAGCAGCGCCTGGCAGCGCTCCTGCATGTCCCAGGCGTCGTCGTCCTCGGGGATGCCCTGCGGCGGCCGCGCGGCGAACACGGTGTTCGGTTCCAGGGTGAGCTGGTAGTGGCTCAGGTGGGTCGGCTGCAGCGCCAGCGCCTGCGCGATGTCGCGCTCGGCCTCGGCCAGGGTCTGCTGCGGCAGCGCGTACATCAGGTCCAGGTTGACATTGGCATAGCCGGCGTCCTGCGCCAGCTTCACCGCACGCTCGGCCTCGGCGCCGTCGTGGATGCGGCCCAGCCGCTGCAGGGCCGCGTCGTCGAAGCTCTGGATGCCGAAGCTCAGGCGATTCACCCCGGCCGCCAGGTAGCGGTCGAAGCGGCCGTGCTCGGCGGTACCGGGGTTGGTCTCCAGGGTGATCTCCAGGCCCGGCGCGAAGCGCAGCCGGGCGCTGGCCGCCTGCAGGAAGCGATCGATCGCCTCGGGCGGGAACAGGCTGGGCGTGCCGCCGCCGAAGAACACGCTGTTGACCACCCGGCCCCAGACCAGCGGCAGGTCCTGATCCAGGTCGCGGATCAGCGCGTCCACGTAGTCGTCGAACGGCAGCGCGCCCTTGGCCGCGTGCGAATTGAAATCGCAGTACGGGCATTTGCGCACGCACCAGGGCAGGTGCACGTAGAGCGACAGCGGTGGCGGCACCAGCGCCGGGGTGTCGGCGTGCGCGGACGGATCCGGGCAGGCGGTGCCGGGCGGATGCTGGCAATGGTCGTGGGCGTGCGGCATGGCGGGCGGGAATCTGGAAACGGAGATGCGGGCGGTGCGGGCGCCGGAGGGTTCAGGGCTTGGCGCAGCGGCGCAGGGCAGTCTGCGCGCGCCGCGGTGTCCTGACTGGCCCGGTGCCTGCGCGCGGTGCGGTCACTCGGCGGGATGCGCCGCAAGATGGTCCGCCAGGCGCTGCTTAAGCTGCTGCAGGGCGAGGGCGCGGTGGCTGATGCGGTTCTTCAGCGCCAGCGGCATCTCGGCGGCGGTCTGGCCGTGGTCCGGGTCCAGGAACACCGGGTCGTAACCATGCCCGCCGGTGCCGGCACGCGCATGCGCGATGCGGCCGCGCCAGCGGCCTTCCACCAGCAGCGGCTGCGGATCCTCGGCATGCCGCAGCAGCACCAGCACGCAGTAGAAATGCGCGCCGCGCTGCGCATCGGGGACATCGCGCAGCGCGTCCAGCAGCTTGTCGATGTTGGCCTGCGCATTGCCGTGCTCGCCGGCGTAACGCGCCGAGTACAGCCCCGGTGCGCCATGCAGCGCGTCCACGCAGATGCCGGAGTCGTCGGCCAGCGCCGGCAGGCCGGTGACGCGGGCGGCGTGGCGCGCCTTGAGCAGCGCGTTCTCGACGAAGGTCAGGCCGGTCTCGTCGGCATCGCTGACGCCGAGCGTGGATTGCGCGATCAACTCGACCCCCACGTCGTCGAGCAAGGCCTTCAGTTCTTCGAGCTTGCCGGCGTTGCTGCTGGCCAGGACCAGTTTCATGCGATGGGCTCCAGCAGATCCCAGGTGTTGCCGTACAGATCGCGGAACACCGCGACCGTGGCGTAGGGTTCGTGGCGAGGGACTTCCAGGAATTCCACACCGGCGGCCAGCATCGCCGCATGGTCGCGCTGGAAGTCGTCGGTGTGCAGGAAGAAGCCGACGCGGCCGCCGGTCTGGTCGCCGATGCGGCTGCGCTGCGCGTCGTCGCTGGCGCGCGCCAGCAGCAGCGCCGCGCCGCGCGCATCGCCGGGCCCGACCACGACCCAGCGCTTGTGGCCCTGGTCCACGTCCTCCAGCACCTGGAAGCCCAGCTTGCCGGTGTACCAGGCGATGGCCTCGTCGTAGTCGGCCACCACCAGGGTGACCAGGGTCAGGCGCCGGTTCATTGCGCCAGGGCGGCGCGCTGTGCCGCCAGCAGTTCGCCGATGCCGCGCTCGGCCAGGCCGAGCAGCGCGTCCAGTTCGTCGCGGCGGAAGGCGTGGCCCTCGGCGGTGCCCTGCAGCTCGATGAAGCCGCCGCCATCGTTCATCACCACGTTCATGTCGGTGTCGCAGTCGCTGTCCTCGGCGTAGTCCAGGTCCAGCACCGGCATGCCGCGGTACACGCCGACCGAGACCGCGGCGACCGCGCCCAGCACCACCGGCTTCTTCAGGTCGCCGCGCTTCTGCAGCCAGTTCACCGCATCCACCAGCGCCACGTAGGCGCCGGTGATGGCGGCGGTGCGGGTGCCGCCGTCGGCCTGCAGCACGTCGCAGTCCAGGGTGATGGTGCGCTCGCCCAGCGCGGTACGGTCGACGCAGGCGCGCAGCGCGCGGCCGATCAGACGCTGGATCTCCAGCGTGCGTCCGCCCTGCTTGCCGCGCGCGGCCTCGCGATCGGAACGCGAGTGGGTGGCGCGCGGCAGCATGCCGTATTCGGCGGTGACCCAGCCTTCGCCCTTGCCGCGCAGGAAGCCCGGCACGCGGTTCTCGACGCTGGCGTTGCACAGCACGCGGGTGTCGCCGAAGCTGACCAGGACCGAGCCTTCGGCATGGCGGGTGAAGGCGCGTTCGATGCGGACCGGGCGCAACTGATCGGCCGTGCGGCCGCTGGGACGGGAGAAGGACATGCAGGGGTTCCGGGAAGGGCGGGGCCGTGCGCGGCCTGTGACCGCGTCGGTGAGGCAGGAAAGGGCGCTAGGTTAACATTCGCCCCCTGTCCGCACCGGAACACCGCATGATCCGCAGCATGACCGCCTATGCCGGCGCCGAGCGCATCACTCCCTGGGGCACGCTGGGATGCGAGCTGCGCTCGGTCAACCACCGTTTCCTGGAAGTCGGCGTGCGCCTGCCGGAGGAACTGCGCGCGCTGGAGCCGCAACTGCGCGAACGCGTGGCCGCGCGGATCAGCCGCGGCAAGCTCGACCTGATGCTGCGCCTGCGCGCGCCGGAGGCAGCGCAGACCCTGGCGGTGAACGAGGCCCTGGTCGAGCAGTTGGGTGTGCTTGCGCAACGGCTGGGAGTGCGTTTCCCGCAGATGCAGGTGCAGTTCGTCGACCTGCTGCAGCTGCCCGGCGTGCTGCAGGGGCAGACGGCCGATCCGGCGGCGCTGCAGGCGCAGGCGCTGGAACTGCTGGACGAGGTGCTGGCCGAGTTCGTCGCCGCGCGCGAGCGCGAGGGCGGCAAGCTGGCCGCGGCCATCGTCGAGCGCGTCGATGCGGTGGAACGCATCGCCGGCGAGGTGCGCACGCTGATCCCCGCCATCCGCGACGGCCAGCGCGCCAAGCTGGCGGCGCGCCTGGCCGATCTGCCGCATCCGGTCGATCCCGGCCGCGCCGAGCAGGAACTGGTGCTGTGGCTGCAGAAGCTCGATGTGGACGAGGAACTGGACCGGCTCGGCAGCCATATCAAGGAACTGCGCCGCGTCCTGCGCCAGCCCGAACCGGCCGGCCGGCGCCTGGACTTCCTGCTGCAGGAGTTCAACCGCGAGGCCAACACCCTGGGCTCGAAGTCGGTGGACAGCCGCACCTCCAACGCCGCGGTGGAACTGAAGGTGCTGATCGACCAGATCCGCGAGCAGGTGCAGAACCTGGAGTAACCAGCGCGGGTTCGGTCGGCGCGGGTACGACCATCGCGCTCAGCGCAGGAAGAACTCCACCGGCACCACCACCTGCACCGCATCGCCGGACATCTCTGCCGGCGGTGGTGGCAGCGGCTCGGCGCGCCGGACCGTGGCCAGCGCTTCGGCGTCCAGCGTGTCGTGGCCGCTGCTGCGGACCAGGCGCAGGTCGTCGGCATGGCCGCCGTGGTCCACTGCGAAACCCACGTGCGCCACGCCTTCCTGCCTGCGTCGCTGCGCCGCTCGCGGATAGCGTTTGTAGCGTTGCAGGTGGCCCAGCAGTTGCGCCTGCCAGGTCACGCGCGCCTGTGGCGTGGTCCCGGCCAGCGACTGCGGCGCGGCGTAACGCTCCGCAGGTGGCGCGACGATGCCGGGTGGCGCGCTGGCCTGCGCGGCGGCCGACTCCTGCGGCGTGTCCTGTTGCGCGAGCAGCGGCGTTGGCGGCGATTTCGCTTGCGCCTGCGCCGGCACCGGGGCGGTCGGCACGGGGGGCGGCGTTGCGCGCGCCACCTGCGTGCGCACCACGTCGCGGCGCGCGCGTTGCGGCGGGCCGGGCGCCAGGTCGGTGGGCACGGCCGGCGGCGCGACCGGCGCCGGTGCCAGGTCCAGCAGCAGCGCCGGTGCCGACGCGGAGGGCGGCGGCACCGGCATGCGCGAGGGCCAGGCCAGCAACACGGCCAGCACCAGCGCATGCGCCGCCAGCACCAGGCCCAGGCTGAGCAGCCAGCGGCGCAGCGCCGGCGGGTGCACGTTCATCGCGCCGGCGACTCCACCGCGACCAGGGCGATCTTCAGATAGCCCGCCGCGCGCAGCGCGTCCAGCGTGCCCATCAGGTCGGCGTAGGCCACGCGGCGGTCAGCGCGCAGCAAGATGCGGCGGTCGCGGTCGCCGCCGCTGCGTCGGTCCAGCGCCGGCCGCAGCGCCTGCGCGGCGATCGGCTGCTCGTCCAGGCGCAGGCTCAGGTCCGCGCCCAGGGTCAGAAGAATCGGGTCGCGGTCGGGCGCGCCGGCCGCGGCGCCGCTGGCCGGCAGCTCGACCGGTACCTCCACCGTCGCCAGTGGTGCGGCGATCATGAACACGATCAGCAGCACCAGCATCACGTCGATCAACGGCGTCACGTTGATCGCGTGCTGTTCTTCGAGGGTGTCGTCGTCGTCGCGTGCGGTGCGGATCGCCATGGCCGGCCTCATCGCGTGGCGGCGGCGTCGGCCGCTGCCGGCGCGTCGGCGTGGAGGCGGTCCAGGTCGCGCGACACCAGTTGCTGCACACCGGCCGACAGATCGCCCAGGCGCTGGCGCAGCCCGCCCAGGCGCCGCGCGAGTTGGTTGTAGAACATCACTGCCGGAATCGCCGCGACCAGGCCCAGCGCCGTCGCCAGCAGCGCTTCGGCGATGCCTGGCGCCACCACCGCCAGGGTAGTGGTATTGGCGCGGGCGATGCCGACGAAGCTGCGCATGATGCCCCACACCGTGCCGAACAGGCCGACGAACGGTGCGGTGGCGCCGATGCTGGCAAGCAGCCCGATGCCCTGGCGCCACTGTCGCGCGTGGTCCAGTTCCACCCGCTCCAGGCGCGAAGCCAGCCGTTCCTTGATCCCGGCCGCGTCGCGCAGGCCGCTGGACTGCTGCAGTTCAGCGCGCGCTTCCTGCAGCAGCGCGCGGGCGGCAGGCGTGTCCAACGCCGGCTGCGCCTCGGTCTCGCGCAGCCGCTGCGAACCCTGCAGCGCCGCGCGCGCGGCCTGCAGCGCCGCGCCGGCGCGCGCCAGTTCCCGGTGCTTGGCCAGGAGCACCGTCCACGTCGCGACCGAAGCGACGACCAGGCCGATCATCACCGCCTGCACCACCAGGTCGGCATGCAGGAACATCTGCCAGGCGCTGAGGTCGGCTGGACGCGGTGCGATGGGGGAGATGGGGGCGATAGCGGTCATGGGCTGGGAGGCGGCGTGGTAGGAGGGCGGCGCGGCGGGACGGAATTCAGCGCGGTGGTGGTGCATCGCGCGGCGCAGGGCGGGTCAGCACGAACGCGGCGCTGGCGGCGATCAGCGCGCCGACGCCGAGCGCCAGCGTCGCGCCGGGATGCGCGCCGCAGCAGAACAGCAGATAGCCCAGCGCCATGCCGCTGGCGGCGAGCCACTTGCCGCGGCGGGTGATGGCGCCCTGCTCGCGCCACAGGCGCAGCGTCGCGCCGTAGCGCGGATGCGCCAGCAGCCAGGCGTCCAGCCGCGGCGAGGAGCGCGAAAAACAGTACGCTGCCAGGATCAGGAAAATGGTGGTGGGCATCACCGGCAGCACGGCGCCGATCAGGCCCAATGCCAGCATCAGCAGGCCCAGGCCGCACCACAGCGCGCGGCTCAGGTGCACGGTCGCCTCCACGGCGGCATCGGCCTCATCGCGGCGTCGCCGGCAGGTGCAGGTCCACGTACGCCTGCACCTGCGCGAACGCGCTGCGCGCGGCGGCGATCACCGCCTGTTCCTGCCCGGCATCGAGCGCCAGGCGGTCGAGCGCGGCGACGAACTGGCGCCAGTGCTGCGCGCGCCCGTCCTCGTGCCCGGCCAGATGGCGCGCGCCGAACTGCGCGTGCAGGCCCAGTTTCGCCGCCAGCCTGGCCAGGATCGCCGCACCCAGGTTGGAGCCTTCGGCCACGTACAGCCAGCCCAGCGCAGCGACCTGGGTGGGGTGGCCGGCGCCGCCGGGCGCGGTGGCGTGGTCGGCGGGAAGCGCAACGCCCAGGTCGTGCAGGTCGGCCACGAGCGCTGGCAGACGCCGGCGCTGCGCCAGGTCCGGCACCACGCTGGCCAGCACCGGGTTGGCGTAGATGCGCTCCATGTCGCAATGGAACCGGTATTGCACCTGCAGGAAGCGCGCGTAGTTGTCGCGCGAGGCGAACGGTTGCGCGGCCATGATGTGCCGGTCCAGCCGGGTATGCGCCTGCGCGGTGGCGGCCTTCAGGCGCTGCGCGCGGCTCGGCGCGGGGGAGGGGGCGATAACGGGTGGCGACGGCGTGTGCGTCACAGGGCGTGCTCCAGTTTCAGGTTGATGGTGTTGCGCTCGTAGCCGTACAGCCAGTCGACGTTGCTGCGCACGCGGTTGTGGCGCAGCGTCAGCAGCGGCACGAAGCCGCCGACCGCCAGGCGCGGCGCGCGCAGCACCAGGGTGTAGGTGCGCTCGGCATCGTGGCGGCGTGCGCGCAGGACCGCGCTGTAGGCGCCGTAGTCGCGCAGCCGGTAGGAGGCGAACACGGTGGCGTCGATGCCTCGCGGCCATTGCCGCGAACCGCCCAGGCGGACGCCGCGCTGCAGGTACGCCTCTGTGTCCTGCACGGCGGCAGTGTCGCTGGCGTCGACCCCGGCGAACACGGTCCAGCGCGCATCCAGGCTGCGGAAATAGGTGGCCGAGGCGCCGCGCACGATCGCGTCGTAGTTGGCGGCGTAAGCGCGGCGGCGGTAGCGCATGTCCTTCCAGTCGCCTTCCAGCTTGACCAGCGACCGCGGCGACAGGCTCCAACTCCATTCCGCATGCACGCCCCAGGCGCCATACAGCGCCTGGTTGCCCAGCGCGTAGTAATCGAACGAGGGCGCCAGCGCCAGGCTGTGGCGGCCGCTGCGATAGCTGTAACCGGCCTGGGTCAGCGCGGTGAGTTCGTTGTAGGCGCCGTTGTCGCGATAGCTCTGGCCGAACAGCAGCGTGCGCAGGTACAGCCCATGGTGACCGCGCAGCGGCAGGCGCCGTTCGGCGCTGGCATCGTAGTCGGCGCCGAAGGCGACGATCGCCGTGGGCGTGCTGCGGCTGAAGTAGCAGCGCCCTTCCAGCGGCAGCAGGCAGATGGAACTGGCCGAGGTGCGATTGACGTTGTCGCTCCAGGCCGGTCCCAGCGCGAAGGTGCCGTTCCAGTCGCGCCGGTTGGCCAAGGCCTGGCGGAAGCCGGCGATGGTGTTGCGCACACCCTCGGTCCTGGGATCGCCAGCGTCGATCGAGGCGGCAATGGCTGCGAACGCCTGTTCGGCCTCGCGGTCCTGCTGGTCCTCGAACAGCACCCGCGCCAGTTCCAGACGCCCGGGCAGGAAGTCCGGCTGCAACGTCAGCAGCGCGCGGTACTCCCGCTCGGCGTCGCCGTAGCGGCCGCGGTTGCGCGCCACCGCGCCCTGCGCGTAATGCACCAGCAGCGGGTCGCGCTCGGGCAGGGTCAGGTATTCGGCGAGGAACCGCTGCACGGCCGGCCATTGTTTGTTCTGAAGCGACAGGTACAGCGCGCGGCCGACGTCGTTGGCGGTCGGCGCGACGACGTAGGACATGCCGTCGACGACGATGCTCGGTCGCTCGTCGGTGGCCGGCTCCTGCACCAGCGCGCGTTCGCGTTCGAGCGCCTGGCCCTGGTCGCGCTGTTCGAGCAGGCGTCGGGTATCGTCCTGCGCCTGCGCCATCGCGCACGGCGCGGCCGCCAGCCACGCGAGGCAGGCCGTCAGTGCGACAAGCGTGCGTGCGCGCCGTCGGCGCGCGGAAGAAATGCAAGGCATCGAGCAACCGGTGCGAAAGCGGAGCAGGACTGGCATGGTCGTGGCTGGTCCTGCCCGGGTACGGATCGAAAGGCGCGGACGTGCCGCGCAGACGGATTACTGCTTGGCGCCGCCGAAGGCGGTGTCGTACTTCACCCCGGCAAAGTCGGCGATGCCGGCCAGCGCGGCCTGGTTGGCGTAGAACTGGCCGGACACCGCGCCGTTGGCCGCGACCACGCTGCCGGACTGGCGGGCGACGGCGTTGCTGCCGGAGATGCTGGCGTTGCTGTTGATGCTGGCCGTGCCGATGTTGACCGCGAAGCCGGCGTTGTTCTGGATCGAGCCGGTCAGGCGGCCGGTGCCGAAGTTGGCGGTGAAGGTGCCGGTCAACTGGTTGCCGGCGCTGTAGTCGTTGATGCCGACCATGCTGTAGGTGGCGGTGCCGGCGCTGGGCACGCTGCTGTCCGGCTTGTCGCCGACGAAGTACACCGTGTGCGTGTTCAGGCCATCGGCGTTGTCCTTGCGCGAGTACCACTCGCCGAACCACACGTCCTGGCTGCCGACCTGGGAGAAGGCGAACACGCCGAGGTTGTCGTGGCTGCTCGGTGCGCCGCTGTACGGGAAGTTCAGCACCTTGACCGAGCCGACGCCGCCGTACATCGAGAGCCCCTTGAAGTCCACCGGCTTGTCCAGGCCGGTCGAGTTCACCGCGATGCCGGCCTGGCCGGCACGGTGCGGGCCGCCGTTGACGGTGGATTCGCCGACCTTGACGTAGCTTTCGTTGCTCGACTTGCCCAGGAACGGGGCTGCGTGCGCGCTGCCCAGTACGCTGGCGATGGCCAGGCCCAGCAGTGCGGCGTGAGGACGTTTCATGTTCATGCGATGGATCCTTCTGGTTGGTTTGGAACGAGGAAGGACGTCCGTGTCCGGTTCGAATCACACTCCTTGAACGGCGTGCGGGAGATCAGAATCTCCCGGTCATGCTGAGTTTCAGCGTGCGTCCGGGGGCGGCCACCGTGGAGCGGGTGGCCGGGTCGACGTAGTAGCGATCGGTGAGGTTGGTCGCGCCCAGTTCGATGCTCAGGTTCTTGCGCAGCGCATAGCGGGCGTAGGCGTCCAGCAGCAGCGTGGTGCCCCAGGAGAACGGCACGTTGAAGGTGTAGACCAGGCGGCCGTCGCCGCCTTGCACTGAGTTCTCGCGGAACCATTCCAGATCCGGATTGCGATACTGCCGGTAGTAGGTCAGGCGGCTGCCCAGCTCCAGGCGCCGCTGCAACAGGCGCGTGCCCAGCGACCAACTCGCCGACAGCTTCGGCGTGCTCTGGGTGAGCAGGTAGCCGCCGACGAAGCCGTAGTCCACGCAGGTCGGCGCGATCCGGCCGCTGCCGATGACATAGCCGTTGTTGCTGGACAGCAGCGCTGCCGTGCTCTCGTCGCAGACTTCGTTCTTCAGCGTGTAGTTCACCCCCAGATCGGTGAACAGGCGGCCGTCGTCGTAGCGGCCCTGCAGCTCCAGGCCGCGGATGGTCTGCTTGTCGATGTTGTCGAACTTGAACTGCGCGTCGCGTTCGATCACGTCGCGGGTCTTGCTGGCGTAGTAGGCCAGCTTGACGTCGGCGGTGGTGTCCGCGCCGAGCAGCGCGCCCAGGTCTTGGACGTAGGCCAGTTCCCAGGTGTGGGCGTGTTCGGGTTTCAGGTCCCAGGGATTGAGCGAGGCGGAGAACGCAACCGTGCTCTCGAACATGCTGGGGAAGCGCAAGGTCTCGCTGTAGCGCAGATACGCCCTGCTGACATCGCTGAAATCCAGCGTCGCCGAGAAGAACGGCATCCAGCCGTGGTCCTTGCGGCGGCGCGCCCTGGCGTCGCCGGTGCTGACGACAGGGCTGGCCAGGCACGTCTGCCCGAGTGCGCCGGGCAGCGCATCCAGCGATCCGTTTAGGCAGGCATTGCCGGCCTTGGTGTAGCGGCCATGCGCATCGGCCTGCCATGGCGCCTTGTGCTGCACGTCGTACTGGGTCGGCACGTTCTGCAGCAGGTCGGCGGCGATGGCGTCGTACTCCTCCTGGGTGATGATCTCCAGGTCCAGCAGTTCGCGATTGCCGGCAAGCTGGTCGGCGATCAACGCCTCGCGCTCGGCCTGGGTGTAGGTCTGGGTGGTGCGATAGCTGATCTCGTAGCCGTCGACCAGCGACTGTCGCAGTTGCCCGGCGTGCGCGGCCAGGAAGTCGTCGAACGCCCAGTACGTGGCGTAGCGCGCGCCGGCGCTCAGCGCCAGCCGCTCGAGCGGCCGCCATTCCACGTTGAAGTAGGCCTGCCTTTCCTGGCGCCGGCCCGCGCGCGGATACATGCGCCAGCCATCGCTGACGCCGAAATAGGCGTCGTCCGAGCGCAGGCGCTCGTGCTGCACGCTGCCGCCGACGCTCAGATCGAGGCCATCGGCCAGGCGGACGCGGTTGCTCGCGGTGAGCCCGGTGCGGTCGTTGCGCGCATTGGCCAGGGCCGTGTTCCTGAGCAGCGGGTTGTCAGGCCCTTGCGCATAGTTGGGGAAGCCGCCGGCGGTGTAGGTGGCGCTGGCGGTGTCGGTGCGCCACAGCGTGGCGTCGAGGTCGAGCCAGCGGCTGTCGGCCGGGTGCCAGGTGTAGCGCAGGTTCCAGGCCTGCGCATCGACCCGGCTCAGCGGCCACTGGATCGCAGCGCGGTTCGCCGATTCGATGATCCGCGAAGGCATCACCTCGCCGTAGTGCGAGAGGCTGTCGCGATAGCCCAGTTGCAGCGCCTGCGCCTCGCTTGGCCGCCAGCCGAGCTTGAACAGCCACGATTCCATCTGGCTGGAGGTATTGGCGACCTCGTCGCCGGGCCGCCAGTAGTTGGCCATTGACAGGATGTAGTCGTCGGCGGAGGAGCCGCGCGAGCGGCTGTAGTAGCCGGCGCCGTGCCTGCCGGCATAGTAGTTGCCGCGGTCGCGATAGGCGTAGGCGGCGAACAGGTCCACGGAGTCGGCGGGGCGCCAGCCCAGCGCCAGACGGTAGGCGAGGTCCTCTCCGGAGAACACGTTGTCGCCGCCACCGCCATGGCGCGGCTGCACCTGCAGGGTGCGATCCTCGTAGGGTGCGTTCGGCGCGTTCTGCGGGAAGCCGGTCACCGTGCGGTAGTCCTGGCCGGTGTGCAGCCGCGGCAGCCGCGGCGCCACCGCGTTGCTGCTGCCTTCCACACGCACTTCGCCGCCGATGCGCTGACCGGTCTCGAGCACGTCGTCCACGTCCAGGGTGTCGATCACCATCGCGCCACCGATACCGGTGGCGACGTTGCGGGTCAGCGACGGTCCCTTGAGGATCTGGATGCCGCCGATCAGCAGCGGATCGATGTAGTTGCGATTGCTGGCGCCGTTGTATCCGCGCCACACGGTCAGCGCCTGCTCGGTACCGTCGATGCTCACCGGCACCCGGCCCGGCCCCTGGATGCCGCGGATGTTGAGATCCAGCGCGCCGCTGTTGCGCGCATCGCCGCTGAACACGCCGGCGACGCCGTTGACCAGATCCGACGGCGTGGCGCCCTTGTAGCGTTCCACCTCGGTGCGACCGATGTACGCGCTGGACAGGTCCAGGTCGTACACCGCGTCGCGGCCGCGCTGGTCGCGGACGTCGCCGCCGGCGCTGCGGTCGTCGCCGGCCACGCGCAGCGTGTCGGTGACGATCGCCCCGGCGGGTGCCGCGGCGCGCTCCAGCGTCATCGCCCGAGTGCCGGTGCGCCGTGCGACCAGGCCGCTGCCCTGCAGCAGGCGTTGCAGCGCCTGTTCGGCGCTGTAGTCGCCTTTCACCGCGGGGGCGTTCGCTCCATCTGCGATCTGGCCGGCGTACAGCACCTGCAGGCCGGTCTGCGCGGAGAGTTTCAGCAACGCCTGCGGCAGCGGCTGCGCCTCCAGATCGATCGCATGGCGGACCGACGCCGCCGTGCTGCCGGGCGCGCGCGGCACTTGGGCCAGGGCTCCGGCGCTGAGCAACATCAGGGTGAGGGTACTGCTGAGCAGGGCGAGACGCGGCGCGGGACGGGGGCGGGCGGTGGAGCGGTGGATGGGCATACGGTCGCTGGGCAGGAAGATATTTGATGAGAACGAAACGCATTCCGTTCTTTCCTGCTTAGACGGGCTCGTCCCGGCCGATCCCCCAGCCGCGACGGCCTGGTCTTGTCCTCTGCCCGGTCTTGTTTATCTCGAGTTCATGCTCTGTGCGCCGGCGGCAGTGGCCGCCTCCGGCGTACGTCGGTGCACGAGGGTGACCACTCCCAGGTCGAGCGCCTCCAGGTTGAGGCTGTCGAGCAAGGTACGCAGCGCGCGCTCGGGGTCGGCGACGTCCAGCGAGCCGGAGACCGGCAATGCGCGCAGGCGCGCATCGCGCACCAGGACGCGGTCGTGTCGGTAGCGCGAGAGCTCTTCCAGCACCTGCGCCAGCGGCGTGGCGTCGAACAGCAGTTGCCTGCGTTGCCAGGCGCCGACCGCCAGCGGGTCGAGCGGCGCGAGCCGATGCACCCGGTCGCCGCTCAGGCGCGCGCGCTGGCCGGCGCGCAGCACGGCAGTGCTGCCGCCGTCCGGCGCGCGCACGGCGACACGGCCGTCGATCACGGCGACCTCGGCGGTGCGACCCTGCAGGCGCACATCGAAACGCGTGCCGAGCACCCGGGCGCTGCCGCCGGCGCTGTCGACCACGAACGGACGCCGTGGATCGTGCGTCACCTGCAGCAACGCTTCGCCGCGCAACAGCTGGACCGAGCGCAGGTGCGCCTGCATGCCCACGGCGATGGCGCTATCGGTGTTGAGCGTGACCACGCTGCCGTCGCGCAGATGCACGATGCGCACCTCGCCGACCCGGGTGAAGGCATCGCTGCGCAGTCGGTCCAGGCCGCCCCCGCCAACCCAGGCGCTGCCGCCGATCGCCAGCGCCAGCGTGGCGGCCGCGGCGTAGACTGGCCGCCGGGTTCGCCGCCGCCGCAGGGGGGATGCCGGCGCGCGCGGCGCGACGGCAGCGGCAGAGACGGGCGGGGCGAGGTCGATGCCCAGTTCGTCGCCGATGGCCGCGGCTGGGGCGTGCAGCACGCCGAGCAGCGCGCGTGCCTCGGCCATCGCCTGCGCATGCAGCGCCGGCGCCAGCGCCAGCCACGCGGCATGGGCGCGCCAGGTGGCGTCATCGGCATCCGGGTCCAGGCGCAAGGTCCAGTGCACCGCCTGTTCGAACACGCTGTCATCGAGCAGGCTGTCATCGGGTGAGTGATGGGCGGTCATCGGTTGCCTATCCGTCAAGGAATGGGTCGGGCATCAGCGCAGACGGATGCCGGGCTATGTACGGGACGACGGGTCGACAGCGCCGGTTCCCCCGGCGGTGCCGTCAAATCTCGCGGCCGGCCTCGCGCAAGCGGCGTCGGCAATGGGTTACGGCCACTGCGATGTGTTTTTCGACCGTGCGCGGGGAGATGTCCAGATGCGCTGCGATCTGCGCGGTGCTCATGTTGCGGCCGCGGAACAGCACGAAGACGCGCCGTGCCTGCGGCGGCAGGTCGCGGATCGCCTGCAGCAGCACGGCGTACTCCTGCCGGCTCAGCGCGCTCTGGTAGGGCGAGGGCGCCGGACTGGGCACCTCGTGGCTGGTGTCGTTGGCGGCAAGGAAGCGGCTGCGCGATGCGGTCACGCGGCCCTGGTCGTTGGCGACGTTATCGATCACCGTGCGCAGGTAGCGTCCCGGGTCGCGCACAGCCTCGGCGCCCCCGGTGCCGGCGCCGCGCGTGGCCAGGCGGATCCAGGCATCGTGCACCAGATCGCCGGCCGCCCCCGCGTACTTGCGCGCGGCGTAGCGCTGCAGCTCCTCGTACTGGCGTTCCAGCGCCTCCACCAGCGGTGCAGGGCCGGGCGGGGGAGAGGAAAGGGGCATGGCATCCATCCCGGAAACCGTGTGGAAGACCGGCAGTCTAGTGCGGGTGATAGTCATTCTCAATTGCAGCGATATTGTGCCGCCTGTCGGCGCCGGCGCGCGCAGCGCGCCGGCCGAGACCGGTCGCCCTTGGAAATCGCTTGTGCATCATGCGCTTGCCGCCCCGCTGCGGAGGCGGCCGGTGCGCCAGTGTCAGGCGCGATATGCGCGCCGGCTTGCGGTCGCGGCTGGGACTGGTATCGTGCGCCGCCCGACCGTCGACGCCGAGACCCGAGCGATGCGTGGCACTCTCTACATCGTGGCGGCCCCGTCCGGCGCCGGCAAGAGCAGCATCGTCAACGCCACCCTGGCGCGCGATCCGCAGATCGCACTGTCGATCTCGTTCACCTCGCGCGCGCCGCGCCCGGGCGAACGCCATGCCGAGCACTACCATTTCGTCTCCGCCGACGAGTTCCAGCGGATGATCGATGCCGGCGACTTCTTCGAGTACGCCCGCGTGCACGGCGACTGGAAGGGCACCGCGCGGCAGTCGGTGGAGCCGCAGCTGGCCGCCGGCCACGACGTACTGCTGGAGATCGACTGGCAGGGCGCCCGCCAGGTCCGGGCCAAGGTGCCGGACGCGGTCAGCGTGTTCATCCTGCCGCCGTCGCGCGAGGCCCTGGAGCAGCGCATGCGCAAGCGCGGCCAGGACAGCGAGGCGGTGATCGCGCAGCGGCTGGCCGCCGCGCGCGAGGAGATGTCGCACTACGCCGACTTCGACTACGTGATCGTCAACGAGCATTTCGACACCGCGGTGGACGAGATGTGCGCGATCTTCGTCGCCAGCCGCCTGCGCCGGCCGCAGCAGCAGCAGCGCCATGCCGCGTTGATCGACACCCTCCTGCAGGAACAGCCAACTGGCTGATTCCAAAGGGAACTGAATGGGGTGGGGTTGATCTCGGGCGGTTGCCGCCCTACAATCCCCGCCCTTTCCCTCATTCGAACGCGTGGCCGCCGCCGGCCCGCCGGGAGCCCGCATGGCCCGCATCACCGTAGAAGATTGCCTGGAAGTCGTTAACAACCGTTTCGAACTGGTCATGATGGCGTCCAAGCGCGCCCGCCAGCTCGCCAACGGCGTGCAGGCCACCCTCGACAACACCGAGTCGGCCGACAAGCCGACCGTGCTGGCGCTGCGCGAGATCGCCGCGCGCAAGATCGACAACGCGCTGATCGACGAGGTCGAGAAGGCCGAACGCGAGCGCGCCGAGCGCGAAGCCCTGGAATGGGCCGCGGCCGAGGTCGTCGCCGACGAGGACATGTCCAAGAACGACGACTGATCGCGTCCCTGCGTCGCGATCGTCCTGCGAACAGCCCGCATCCGCGGGCTGTTTCGTTTTGCGGGTTTGCCGTCCACGCGCCGCTGGCATAGTCTTTCCGCATGAACCCAGGCCCTTCTGCCCAGGTCGCCCACGCCGCGCCATCGTCGGCCGACGAGGCGGTCCCCGACTACGTCCTGCAGCTCGAACGCAGCGCCAGCTATCTGCCGCCTGAGCAGATCCCGCTGCTGCGCCGCGCCTGGGAGGTCGGTGCGGCCGCGCACGCGGGGCAGACCCGCAAGTCCGGCGAGCCCTACATCACCCATCCGGTGGCGGTGGCCGGGGTGCTGGCCGAACTGGGCCTGGACGTGGAGGCACTGATCGCCGCGATCCTGCACGACACCATCGAAGACACGCCGCTGACCCGCGCCGAGCTGGCCGCCGAGTTCGGCGAGGCGGTGGCGGAACTGGTCGACGGCGTCACCAAGCTGGACAAGCTCAAGTTCCGCGACCGCCAGGAAGCGGCCGCCGAGAGCTTCCGCAAGATGCTGCTGGCGATGTCGCGCGACCTGCGCGTGATCATGATCAAGCTCGCCGATCGCCTGCACAACATGCGTACGCTGGGCGCGCAGAGCGCCGAGGCGCGCAGCCGCATCGCTCGCGAGACCCTGGAGATCTACGCGCCGATCGCTCAGCGCCTGGGCATGAGCCTGATGAAGTCCGAGCTGCAGAACCTCGGCTTCCGCGCGCTGCATCCGTGGCGCCACGCGATCATCGAAAAACACATCCGCAGCCAGCCGGTGGTGCGCCGCGAGTCGATGGCGCAGGTGGAAGTGCAGTTGTCGCAGCGTCTGGCCAAGGAAGGACTGGAGCACCGGCTGGTGAGCCGGATCAAGACGCCGTGGAGCATCTACAACAAGATGCGCGACGAGAACAAATCCTTCGACCAAGTGATGGATGTGTTCGGCTTCCGCCTGGTGGTGCGCGGCGTGCCCGACTGCTACCACGCGCTGGGCGCGGTGCACGCCACCTTCAAGCCGCTGGACGCGCGCTTCCGCGACTTCATCGCCATTCCCAAGGCCAACGGCTACCAGTCGCTGCATACGGTGCTGTTCGGGCCCTACGGCTCGCCGATCGAGGTGCAGATCCGCACCGAGGAAATGGACCTGATCGCCGAACGCGGCGTCGCCGCGCACTGGACCTACAAGTTCGGCGGCGATTCGCCCAACAGCGCGCAGAGCCGCGCGCATGCGTGGATCGTCGAGCTGATCGAATCGCAGCGCGCCGCCGGCTCGTCGCTGGAGTTCCTGGACAACGTCAAGGTCGACCTGTTCCCGGACGAGGTCTACCTGTTCACCCCCAAGGGCAAGATCCTGGCGCTGCCGCGCAACTCCACCGCGCTGGACTTCGCCTATGCGGTGCATACCGACGTCGGCAACCGCGCGGTGGCCTCGCGCGTGGACAAGAAGCTGGTGCCGTTGCGCACCAAGCTGGTCAGCGGACAGACGGTGGAAGTGATCACCGCGCGCTCGGCCACGCCCAAGCCGCAGTGGCTGGAGTTCGTGGTCAGCAGCAAGGCGCGCACCGCGATCCGCCACCAGCTCAAGCAGCTCGAACACGAGGACGCGGTGCAGCTCGGCCATCGCATGCTCGATCGCGCACTGGAGGCGATGGACAGCTCGCTGGAGCGGCTGCCCAAGGGGCGCCTTGATTCGTTCCTCAGCGAGCACCGCTACCCGCGCCTGGAGGCGTTGCTGGCCGACGTGGCGTTGGGCAACTGGATGCCCAACCAGGCGGCGCAGGCGCTGATGGCGTATGCCGAACTGCGCGGCGGCGGGCATTCCAAGCACTCGCAGGAAAAGATCCTGATCAACGGCACCGAGCGCGGCGTGGTCAGCTTCGCCAACTGCTGCCAGCCGATTCCCGGCGACGAGATCATGGGCTACCACACCGCCGGCAAGGGCATCGTGGTGCATCGGCTGGACTGTCCGAACCTGGCCGAACTGCGCAAGTCGCCCGAGCGCTGGGTGCCGATCGGCTGGGATACCAGCGTCATCGGCGACTACGACACCGCGCTGGTGGTGGACGTGGAGAACCGCACCGGCGTGCTGGCGCAGCTGGCGGCGGCGATCGCGCAGAGCCAGTCCAACATCGAGCGCGTCGACTACCTGGACCGCGACTTCAACGCCGCGGTGCTGCGCTTCAACATCCAGGTGCGCGACCGTAACCACCTGGCCGAAGTGATGCGCCGGCTGCGGCGCTTGAATGCGGTGCAGAGCGTGCGCCGCCAGTAGGCGGTGCCGGGCGGAATGGGTCGGGAGTTCTTGTGGGAGGGACTTCAGTCCCGACGCGTGATGGTGTCAGGCGGCTTTCTGCTTCACTCGTCGTGGCTGAAGCCGCTCTCACAAGGAATGGACTGGGGCTTCGTGCCAGTGCACGTGATCGGGCATCGTCCGCGCCGCCTGCCAACGCGGCTGCATGACAGTCGACGCCTGCGAAAAAACGCTTGGTCGCGATCCTGTCACGGTCATGCTCCCCAGTCCCCAATCCCCAATCCCCAATCCCCAATCCCTAGCCGCGCACGCCAGCTAAACTAGGCGGACATTCTTCCAACGGAGTCGCCATGTCCCGCCAGATCATCCATACCGACCGTGCACCGGCCGCGATCGGCCCGTATTCGCAGGCCGTGCGCGCCGGCAACACCGTGTACTTCTCCGGGCAGATCCCGCTGGATCCGGCCACCGGCGAGATCGTCGCCGGCGACATCGCCGCGCAGGCGCGGCGCGCGTTCGACAACCTGCAGGCGGTGGCCGAGGCGGCCGGCGGCTCGCTGGACCGCATCGTGCGCCTGGGGCTGTACCTCACCGACCTGGCGCAGTTCGCGCAGGTCAATGCGGTCATGCAGGACTACTTCCAGGCGCCGTTCCCCGCGCGTTCCACCATCGAAGTCTCGGCGCTGCCCAAGGGCGCGGGCTTCGAAGTGGACGCGGTGATGGTGCTGGACTGATCCCCCGCCGTGCCGCGCGTGCAGGTTCCGGCGCCGGCGCTGTCGGCGGCAGGCGAGGCGCCGCTGACCACGCTGCCCGGCGTCGGTCCCAAGCTGGCGGAGAAATTCGCCGCGCGCGGCCTGTCCACCCTGCAGGACCTGTGGCTGCACCTGCCGCTGCGCTATGAGGATCGCACCCGCCTGACCACGGTGGCGGCGCTGCAGCCGGGCGTGCCGGCGCAGGTCGAGGGGCGGGTGCAGGCGGTGGACCGCGGCTTCCGCTACCGGCCGATGCTGCGCGTGGCCGTGGCCGACGAGTCGCGCGGCACCCTGGTGCTGCGCTTCTTCCAGTTCCGTGCCGCGCAGGCGGCGCAGTTCGCGGTCGGCGCGCGCTTGCGCGCCTTCGGCACGCCCAAGCCGGGCCAGCACGGGCTGGAGTTCGTGCATCCCAGCTACCAGATCCTCGGCGAGGGCGACGATGCGGCGCTGGGCGATCGCCTGGATCCGGTGTACCCGGCGGTGGAGGGCGTCGGTCCGGCGACCGTGCGTCGGCTGATCGGCCAGGCGCTGGACCGGCTGCCGGAGGAGGCGGCACTGGAACTGCTGCCGGCGTCGCTGCTGAGCGAACTTGGCCTGCCGTCGCTGCGCAGCGCGTTGCTGGTCGCGCATCGGCCGCCGCCGCAGGCCGACCTGGCCGCGCTCGCCGCCGGCCTGCATCCGGCGCAGCAGCGCCTGGCGCTGGAGGAACTGCTCGCGCATCACCTGAGCCTGCGCCGCCAGCGCATCGCCATGCAGTGCCAGCCGGCACCGTCGCTGCGCGGCCGCGGACTGCTGGCCAAGCGCCTGCAGCAGTCGCTGCCGTTCCAACTGACCGGCGCACAGCAACGCGTGTTCGCGCAGATCCGCGCCGACCTGGAGCGGCCGGCGCCGATGCTGCGGCTGGTGCAGGGCGACGTCGGCAGCGGCAAGACCGTGGTCGCCGCGCTGGCGGCGATGCTGGCGGTGGACAAGCGCAAGCAGGCGGCGCTGGCGGCGCCCACCGAACTGCTTGCCGAACAGCATCTGGCCAACCTGCGCGGTTGGCTGGAGCCGCTGGGCGTGCGCGTGGCCTGGCTGGCCGGCAAGGTCACCGGCAAGGCGCGCAGCGCCACCTTGGCGCAGATCGCCTCGGGCGAGGCGCAGGTGGTGGTCGGCACGCACGCGCTGATGCAGGAGGCGGTGCGCTTCCACGACCTGGCCCTGGCCATCGTCGACGAGCAGCACCGCTTCGGCGTGCACCAGCGCCTGGCGCTGCGCGACAAGGGTGCTTCCGGTGCGGGCGTGCCGCATCAACTGGTGATGACCGCCACGCCGATCCCGCGCACCCTGGCGATGGCCGCCTATGCCGATCTGGACGTCTCCTCCATCGACGAACTGCCGCCGGGGCGCACGCCGGTGCAGACCATCGTGCTCAACGCCGAGCGCCGTCCGGAACTGGTGCAGCGCATCCGCGTGGCCTGCGCCGAAGGACGTCAGGCCTATTGGGTCTGCACCCTGATCGAAGAGGCCGAGGACAACGAGAAGTCCGCGCAAGGCGGCGCCGGCAACCGGCTCGAGGCCAGCGCCGCGCAGGCCACCTTCGAAGCGTTGTCGGCGCAGTTGCCGGAACTGCGCGTGGGCATGGTCCACGGACGCATGAAGCCGGCGGAGAAACAGGCGGCGATGCGCGCGTTCAAGCAGGGCGAGATCGACCTGCTGGTCGCCACCACGGTCATCGAGGTCGGCGTGGACGTGCCCAATGCCTCGCTGATGATCATCGAGAACGCCGAGCGCCTCGGCCTGGCGCAGTTGCACCAGTTGCGCGGCCGGGTCGGGCGCGGCGCGGCGGCGTCGAGCTGCGTGCTCATGTACCAGGCGCCGCTGTCGGCGATGGCGCGGCAGCGCCTGGAAACCATGCGCCAGACCAACGACGGCTTCGTCATCGCCGAGAAGGACCTGGAACTGCGCGGTCCCGGCGAACTGCTCGGCACCCGCCAGACCGGCCTGGCCGCGTTCCGCGTGGCCGACCTGGCCCGCGACGCCGGCCTGCTGCCGCGCGTGCACGCGCTGGCCGACCGGCTGCTGGAGGAAGCGCCGGTCCTGGCCGACCGCATCGTCGCGCGCTGGGTCGGTGGGGCGGTGCGGTTTGCCGCGGCCTGAGGGGCTGGGATTCGGCATTGGGGATGACCAGCCATTCGGCTGTTGAAAGCGGGGATTCGTAAAGCGACCGGCCCGGCTGCCCCTGCGAATCCCCACTCCCCACTCCTTCCCATGCCTGCGCCGCAGTGCCAGACTCGGCGGCCGAATGGACGAGCGAAGCGACGCATGAGCGACAAGATTCCCCTGTTGATCGATACCGACCCCGGCGTGGACGATGCGCTGGCGCTGCTGATGGCGTTCGCCGATCCGCGCCACGAGGTGGTCGGGCTGACCATCGCCGCCGGCAACGTCGGCCTGCGCCACACCGTGCGCAACGCGCTGAAACTGTGCGAAGTGGCCGGGCGCGAGGATGTGCCGGTGTTCGCCGGTTGCGCCGATCCGCTGCTGCACCCGTCGGTGGACGCCGGGCACGTGCACGGTCAGGACGGTTTCGGCGACGTCGACCTGCCGCCGGCCGCGCGCGGCGCCGAGGCCGAGCATGCCGCGCTGGCGATCCTGCGCCTGTCGCACCAGTACGCCGGGCGCCTGCTGCTGGTCGCGCTGGGGCCGCTGACCAACATCGCGCTGGCGCTGAAGCTGGACCCAACCCTGCCGCAGCGCGTCGGCCGCTTCCTGGTGATGGGCGGGGCGATCACCTGCCACGGCAACATCACCCCGGCCGCCGAGTTCAACATCGCCTTCGACCCGGAAGCCGCGCACATCGTGTTCAAGGCGTTCCCGCACATCGAAGTGGCGGATTGGGAGGCGACCGTGGCGCACGGCCTGCCGCACCGCGAGGTCGAGCAGTGGCTGGCGGTGGATGCGCCCAAGGCGCGCTTCTACGAACTGATCTCGCGCAAGACCCGGCTGTGGTCGGAAGACGCCCGCGGTGAGCACTGGTATGCCGCCGACGCGCTGGCGATGGCCTGGGCGCTGCAGCCCGACGGCGCCGAGGAGGTGCAGGCGCGCCCGATGCAGATCGAGCTGTCCGGGGTGCATACCCGCGGCGCCACCCTGGTCGACTGGAACCGCCAGCTGGGCCTGCCGGACAACGCGACCATGCTCATCCGCTACGACCACGCCCGCTTCCTGGGCCTGGCCCGCGCGGCGGTCGGCGCCGGCTGAGCCTGGCGGTCCCGCCCGGCTCCGGGCGGGACCCCAGTGGTAGAACAGCCGCGAGCCGTCACCTCACTTGCCTTCACGTAAACGTTGCGTGCAGGGCGGCAGGGCTGTTATAGTTTCCCTCTTGTCCAGCAGCCACCTACGGTGCGAGCCCATGAAGGCCGACATCCATCCCCAGTACCGCGACGTCGTGTTCCACGATGTCACCTCCGATTTCAAGATCCTGACCCGTTCGACCATGTCCTCGAAAGAGACGGTCAAGTGGGAGGACGGCGAAGAGTATCCGCTGATCAAGGTCGAAATCTCCTCGGCTTCGCACCCGTTCTACACGGGCAAGCACAAGGTCATCGACACCAGCGGCCGCATCGACAAGTTCCAGAAGCGCTACGCGCGCTGATCGGAACCGTCGAACGGATGTAGAGCGACGGCCGCTTGCGCGGCCGTTTTGCTATCCGCCACATCCTGTCTTCCCGGCGTTGACGCGCCGGTGTCATCCTTCCGTGAAAGTGCGGCGAGGATGCAACGCTGTGTCGCTTTCCTGCCGCCATCGTGCAGCATGAGGGGTGAGCGACGACGCAAATGCTGCTGTGCGATAATGGCGCGATCCGTGGCGATTGCCGTGGACTTCCTTCACGCGTCTGTTCGCAACGTAATCGGACAGGCGCCTTCCATCGAGGAGCGCACACTGTGTCCGATCTTGATCAGGTCACGTTGAACGCCGGCGACAAGTCGGTCGTTCTTCCGGTACTCAAGCCCACCCTGGGCAACGATTGCGTCGACATTTCCAAGTTGACCAAGGAGACCGGTCTCTTCACCTACGACTCGGGCTTCACCGCGACCGCCAGCTGCAAGTCGGCGATCACCTACATCGACGGCGACAACGGCGTGCTGCTGTACCGCGGCTACCCGATCGAGCAACTGGCCGAGAAGTCCAACTTCCTCGAAGTGGCCTATCTGCTGATGAACGGCGAGCTGCCCACCGCCGACGAATTCAAGAAGTTCGACCACGAAGTGACGCATCACACGATGATGCACGAGTCGCTGAAGAACTTCCTCGGCGGCTTCCGCCACGACGCGCACCCGATGGCGATGATGGCCGGTACCGTGGCCTCGCTGTCGGCGTTCTACCACGACACCCTCGACCTCAACGATCCGGAACAGCGCCGCCTGGCCGCGATCCGCCTGATCGCCAAGGTGCCGACGATCGCCGCCGCCGCCTACCGCTACTCCATCGGCTGGCCGATCCGCTACCCGCGCAACAACCTCGGCTATGTCGAGCGCTTCCTGCACATGATGTTCGAGGTGCCGAGCGAGCAGTTGCAGATGAATCCGGTCGTGGCCAAGGCCCTGGACCTGCTGTTCATCCTGCACGCCGATCACGAGCAGAATGCCTCGACCTCGACCGTGCGTCTGGTCGGTTCCACCGGCGCCAATCCGTACGCCTCGGTCGCCGCGGGCATCACCGCGCTGTGGGGCCCGGCGCACGGTGGCGCCAACGAAGCCGTGCTGAAGATGCTGGAAGAGATCGGCACCGCCGACAACGTCGAGAGCGCCGTGGCCAAGGCCAAGGACAAGAACTCGAGCTTCCGCCTGATGGGCTTCGGCCACCGCGTGTACAAGAACTTCGACCCGCGCGCGAAGATCATCCGCGAGATGACCCACAAGGTGCTGGGCGAGCTGGGCGTCAACGACCCGCTGCTGGAAGTGGCGCTGAAGCTGGAAGAGGCCGCGCTGAAGGACGACTACTTCGTGCAGCGCAAGCTGTACCCGAACGTCGACTTCTACTCGGGCATCATCTACAAGGCGCTGAACATTCCGGTGGAGATGTTCACCGTGATGTTCGCCATTGCCCGCACCGCTGGCTGGGTCTCGCATTGGCTGGAGCAGCAGGTCGACCCGGAAATGAAGATCGGCCGTCCGCGCCAGATCTACACCGGCTACGACAAGCGCGACTACACCAGCGCCGACAAGCGCTGATCGATCGCCGTCAAGGCTGTCCGGAACGCCCCGCCTCGCGGGGCGTTTTTCGTTTGTGGCGGGGTCGAAGCGGGGAGGGAGATTGGCAGCAGCCTGTCGCGCCGCTGCAGGCCGCGGCACGGGCGCCAGCCAGCGGCGCGGCGCCCACGACATGCTGACGCGGCGGTCCGCTCAGCCGGACTGGTAGTCGGCGATGTCCTGCTCGGTCAGCAGTTGCCGCAGTTGCGGCATCGAGGCGCGCCGCATCGGCTTCTCGTCCACCTGCGACAGCGGCGCCTGGCGCAGCGCGTCGTAGGGCAGCACGGTCAGGTCGAAGGTCAGCTCCTCGGCGGTGAACAGCCACACCGGGAAGTCCTCGCTACGCTCGCGGTCCAGGCGCAGGCGGCGGCTGCGCAGTTCGGCCGGGATGCGGTGTTCTTCGAGAAAGCGTGCCACTGCTTCGGCGTCGTCGCTGTGCAGGTGCAGTTGCACCGGGCTGTTGGCGTCGGCGGTGCCGTCGTGCACCGGTCCGGCCAGGCGTGGCGCGAAGGCGTGCAGGAAGTCCATCGCGCGCAGCGCCGCCTCGCGGCGCCGGCGCAGTTCGCCGGCATGGTCGGGGCCGGCGAACAGTCGCTGGTATTCGCGCAGGGCGTCCTCGATCTCGCTGTTGCGCGGCAGCGAGGCGTCGTCGTGGATGCCGAGCCGGTCGGCGGCCTTGAGCTTGGCCTGGTGGAAATCGCGGATGCCGCCTTCGGCCATCAACCGGGCGGCTTCATGCGCCAGCCGGCGGCGGCGTTCGTGCGTGCGGGTCCGGGCGTGTTGCCGAGCGTGGTGCATGGTGCGCCTCCCCTCAAAGCCTGCCCCGACTGTACCGCAGCATTGCGAAATTCAGGTGTAGCAGGCGCTGCTGCCTGAGGCGGCGTCCGCCGGGCGAGGCGCGCCCGGCGGGAACTGCCCCGGCGAACGCCGGGGGCGGGGGAACGCGACGCGATCAGAAGATATCGAATGCCGCGTCGTCGGTCTTCTGGTCCTGCAGGCTTTCGTCGAACTGCTGGATACGGTCCATGTCCTCGGTCTTGACCCATTCCGTGGCGCCGTTGAGGCTGACCTGGACCATGCCGCCCGGCGGATCGTTGCGGGCGATCGGCTGGTCCTTCAGCGCGACCCGCATGTAGTCGATCCAGATCGGCAGCGCCGCCTTGCCGCCGTACTCGCGATAGCCGAGCGAGCGGTAGTCGTCGCGACCAACCCACACGGTGGTCACGTACGGGCCGCCGAAGCCGGAGAACCAGGCGTCGCGATGGTCGTTGGTGGAGCCGGTCTTGCCGCCCACGTCCTCGCGGCCGAGCACCTTGGCCGCGGTGCCGGTGCCGCGCTGGACCACGTCGCGCATCATCGACACCAATTGATAGGCGGTGCGCTCGTCGATCGCGCGCGGCGCCACCTTGGCCTCGGGGTCGGCGGGCTTCTCGGCTGCAGCCGCCGTGGCTGCGGGCTCTGCCGGCTTGGCCGCCGGCGGCGGCGTGGCCGCGCCGAAGTTGAAGCCGTCCACCACCTGGCTGACCGGTGCGGCGTTGCCGCCGACGCTGCCGCAGCTGCGGCAGGCGGTCAGCGGATGCTCCTGGAACAGGACATTGCCGTCGCGGTCGGTGACCTTGTCGATGATCCAGGTGTTGACCAGCGAGCCGCCGTTGGCGAACACGGTGTACCCGCGCGCAACCGACAGCGGGGTCAGCGAGGCGGTGCCCAGCGACATCGACAGGTTCGGCGGCAACTCGGCTTCCTGGAAGCCGAACTGGCTGATGTACTTGCGCGCGAAGTCCACGCCGATGGCGTCCAGCAGGCGCACCGAGACCAGGTTGCGCGACTGCACCAGCGCCTCGCGCAGGCGCATCGGGCCGCGGAAGCCGCCGCCGTCGTTCTGCGGCGACCAGGTCTTGCCGCGGCGGTCGCGGAACACCACCGGTGCGTCGAGCACGATCGAGGCCGGGTTGAAGCCCTTCTCGAACGAGGCCGCGTACAGGAACGGCTTGAAGCTGGAGCCGGGCTGGCGGCGCGCCTGGGTGGCGCGGTTGAACTTGTTGCCGGCGTAGCTGAAGCCGCCGACCATGGCGCGCAGCGCGCCGTTGTTGGCGTCCAGCGACACCAGCGCCGCCTGGCCGCGCGGGATCTGGGTGATCTCCCATTCGCCCGGCTTGTCGCCTTCCTGGATGCGCACCAGGTCGCCGCGCTTGAGCAGGGTGGCGGGGCTGCGCCCGGTCCAGCGGCTGGCGGCCACCGGCAGCACCAGCTCGGTCTTGTTGGCGAGCACCACGGTGGCGCTGCCGTCGCTGCCGGTGCCGGCGACGATGCTGGGCAGCATCCCGCCCTGCGCGTAGACGCCGCTCAGGTGGCTGGCCAGCGCCGCCGCATCGGCGGTGGCCGGGACGTCGAAATGCTTTTCCACTCCATGCCAGCCGTGGCGGCGATCGTAGACGACCAGGCCCTGGCGCACCGCATGGTTGGCGGCGGCCTGCAGGGTCGCATCGATGCTGGTGTAGACATGGTAACCCTTGTCCAGCACGTCGCCGCCGAAGCGCGCGATCATTTCCTGGCGCACCAGCTCGGCCACGTACGGGGCCTCGACCTCGACCGGGCGCTCGTGCGGCGCGGCGTGCATCGGCACCGCCTTGGCCGCCTCGGCCTCGGCCGGGGTGATGAAGCCCAGCGCGGCCATGCGGCTGAGCACATAGTTGTCGCGGCGCTGCTTGGCGCGCTCGGGGTTGCTGATCGGGTTGCCGCTTGAGGGGAACTTGGGGATGCCGGCCAGCGAGGCCATCTCGTCCAGGCTCAGCTCGTTGAGCTTCTTGCCGTAGTAGTACTCGGCGGCGGCGGCGACGCCGTAGGCGCGGTTGCCGAAGAAGCTCTTGTTGAGATACAGCTCGAAGATCTCGTCCTTGGTCAGCTCGGCCTCGATCTTGCGCGCCAGCAGGATCTCCGCCAGCTTGCGGGTGTAGCTGTATTCCGAGCTCAGGAAGAACTGGCGGGCCACCTGCTGGGTGATGGTGGAGCCGCCCGGTACGCGCTTGTCGTTGGTGGTGGCCAGCAGCCACACCGCGCGGGCGATACCCTTGTAGTCGACCCCGCCATGCTCATAGAACCGGGCATCCTCGGTGGCAAGGAAGGCCTGCTTCAGCCGCTCCGGCACGTCCTTCATGGTGATGGGGTAGCGCCGGGTCTCGCCGAACAGCGCCATCAGCTTGCCGTCGCTGGAGTAGACGTACATCGGCTCCTGCAGTTCGACCTTGCGCAGGGTCTGCACGTCCGGGAGCTTGGAGGAGACGACGTAGTACAGCCCGCCTGCCACGGCGGCGCCGACCAGGCCAAGGAGGACGAACAAGACCAGCGCCCAGCGCAGCCAACGACGAAAACGGGGCATCGCGAGAGATTCCGATTGCAGATTTCTTGGGCGCAGAGTATAGAGTACGCCGGGGAACGGCTGGGGCCGGTTCCGGGGATGCGACGGGTTTGCTGCCGCAGGTCATGCCGTGACACGGATCGCGACATGCAACCGGGCGGTTGCCAATTGCAAAAAATTTGTTATTAATGCGCTGGCGCAACATTGGCGTCCAAGTGCCCGCCGGCAGGGGAAAATCCGTGGGGCTTATCCCAAAGAGTCAGCAGCCGCTGATCGGCATCGACATCAGCTCGACCGCGGTCAAGCTGCTGCAGCTTTCGCGTAACGGCAACCGGTTCCGCGTCGAGCATTACGCCGTCGAACCCTTGCCGCCCAATGCCGTGGTCGAGAAGAACATCGTCGAGGTCGAGGCGGTGGGCGAGGCGATCCGCCGCGCCGTGACCCGGTCCGGTACCCGCGCCAAGCATGCCGCGGCCGCCGTGGCCGGTTCGGCGGTGATCACCAAGGTGATCCCGATGCCGGCCGAGCTGGACGAGAGCGAGCTGGAAGCCCAGGTCGAGCTGGAGGCGGTGAACTACATCCCGTACCCGATCGACGAAGTGAACCTGGATTTCGAGGTGCTGGGCGTCATCCCCAACAACCCCGAGATGGTGCAGGTACTGCTGGCCGCCTCGCGCTCGGAGAACGTGGAACTGCGCCAGTCGGCCCTGGAACTGGGCGGGCTCGTGGCCAAGGTGATGGACGTGGAGGCCTTCGCGGTCGAGAACGCCTTCGCGCTGGTGGCCAGCGAGCTGCCGGTGGCCGCCGACGGCATCGTCGCCCTGGTCGACATCGGCGCCACCATGACCACCCTCAATGTCCTGCGTGGCGGGCGCAGCCTGTACAGCCGCGAGCAGGTGTTCGGCGGCAAGCAGCTGACCGACGAAGTGATGCGCCGCTACGGCCTGACCTACGAGGAAGCCGGCATGGCCAAGCGCCAGGGCGGGCTGCCGGAAAGCTACGAGGTCGAGGTGCTGGAGCCGTTCAAGGAAGCCACGGTGCAGCAGATCAGCCGCCTGCTGCAGTTCTTCTATGCCGGCAGCGAATTCAACCGCGTCGACCACATCGTCCTGGCCGGCGGCTGCGCCGCCCTGGCCGGATTGCCGGAGATGGTGGAGGAGCAACTGGGCGTGGCCACGGTGGTCGCCAACCCGTTGGCGCAGATGACCCTGGGGCCGAAGGTGCAGGCGCATGCGCTGGCCCAGGACGCGCCGGCGCTGATGATCGCCACCGGCCTGGCGCTGAGGAGCTTCGACTGATGGCGAAGATCAATCTGCTGCCCTGGCGGGCGGAACGGCGCAAGCAGCGCGAACGCGAGTTCTATTCGATGCTTGGCCTGGCCGCGTTCGCCGGGGTGCTGCTGGCGGGGCTGATCTGGTTCTACTACGACCTGCAGATCAGCGGCCAGAACGAGCGCAACGCGTATCTGCAGGCCGAGATCGAGAAGGTCCAGGCGCAGAACAAGGAAATCGACACCCTCGACGAGAAGAAGCGCCGCCTGCTGGCGCGCAAGCAGGTGATCGAGGAACTGCAGGCCAAGCGCTCGCAGATGGTGCACCTGTTCGACTCGCTGGTGCGGACCATTCCCGACGGCGTGGTGCTGACCTCGGTGAAGCAGGAAGGCGACATGCTGACCCTGGAGGGCCGCTCGCAGTCCAACGCGCGGGTCAGTACCTACATGCGCAACCTCGAGGGCTCTGGCTGGATGACCAATCCGGAGCTGACGGTGATCGAGGCCAAGGCCCAGGAGAAGGAAGCCAAGGGTCCGATTGTCGATACCAAGGCGCTGCCGTACGTGTTCACGCTGCGGGTCAAGCTGCCGGTGCCGGGCGAGAGCACCGATCCGGCCGCCGCCGGGACGGCACCTGCGGGTTCCGCTGCGCCCGGAACACCTGGCGCAGCCCCCGCGGGCGGCGCGCCTGGCACGCCGCCTGCGCAGGCTCCGGGCGCTCCTGCGCCTGCACCTGCCGCGGGCAGCCCTGCCGCACCGGCGCCGGCCACCGCGCCGGCACCCGCCGCCACGCCAGCGAAACAGGGACCGGCGTCATGAGCAAGAAATTCAACATCAAAGAGCTGGATTTCAACAACATCGGCAATTGGCCGCAGCAGGCCAAGATCGTGTTCTGCGTGCTGGTGACCCTGTTCATCCTGACCCTGTCCTGGTTCCTGCTGATCAGCAGCAAGAGCGACGAGTTGCAGGCGCTGGAGCAGAAGGAAACCGAACTGCGCGCCTCCTTCGAGAAGGAGCAGAGCCGTGCGGTCAACCTGCAGCCGCTGAAGCAGCAACTGGTGCAGATGGAGCAGGTGCTGCAGCAGATGCTGCGGCAGCTGCCGAGCAAGACCGAGATGCCCGACCTGATCATCGACATCTCGCAGACCGCGCTGTCCAGCGGCCTGACCAACGAGTTGTTCCAGCCGGGCCCGGAGTCGCCGAAGGAGTTCTACGCGGAGAAGCCGATCGCCCTGCGCATGGTCGGCAGCTACCACCAGTTCGGCGCCTTCGTCAGTGGCGTGGCCTCGCTGCCGCGGGTGGTGATCCTGACCATGCACGACATCAACCTGAAGCCGCGCGACAAGAGCAACGGCATCACCGCGCGCGGCGAGCTGGAGCTGTCCGGTACGGTCAAGACCTATCGCTACCTGGACGACAAGGAAATGGCCGACCAGGAACAGGCCGCGGCGGCCGCGAAGAAGGCCGGCAAGCAAGGCGGTGGCGCATGAGCCGGCAGCATCGGGTGGTCAGGATTCTCGTTGCGGGCGCGCTGGCGCTGGTGCTCGGCGCTTGCGGCCGCACCATCACCAGCACGCCGGGCGATGCGCCGAATCTGGAGAACTGGGTGAAGGAAGTGCGCGCGCGACCGGCGCAGCCGCTGGAGCCGTTGCCGGTGATGCAGCAGTTCGAAACCTTCGAGTATGCGGCGCAGGGCCTGCGCGATCCGTTCAGCGATGCCTGGGCCAGTCCCGACGGCAGCAGCGGCCTGCGCCCGGACCCGAACCGCCGCAAGGAACCGCTGGAACAGTTCCCGCTGGACAGCCTCAACATGGTCGGCACGCTGGGCAGCGGCGCGGGCCAGGTGGCGCTGGTGATGGCGCCGGACAAGGTGACCTATCGCGTGCGTCCGGGCGTGTACATGGGGCAGAGCGATGGCCGCGTGACCGGGGTGCACGAGGATCGCATCGATTTGATTGAACTGGTGCCGGATGGCGCCGGCGGCTGGCTGGAACGTCCCGCCTCCGTCGCGCTGGACGATCAATGATTGATTATGGGGATAGCACGATGACTTTTTCCAAAGCCCTGAGCCTGCGCCCCATCCGGCGTCACGCGACGATGCGGCTATGCGCGTTGGGGTTGGCGGCGATGCTCGGGAATGCGGTCGTCGCCAGTGCGGCGCCGCCCGCCGCGCCTGTTGCCGCGTCTCCCGCACCTGCGGCGGCGCCGGCCAAGCTCACGGTGTCGAAGATCGACTTCAAGCGCGGCGACGGCGGTGCGGGACGGCTGATCTTGTCCTTCAACGGCACCGGCGCCAGCCCGGACCTGCGCACCCAGGGCAACAGCGTGGTGGTCGATGTCGGCAACGCCACGCTGCCGCCGGAGTTGCAGCGTCCGCTCAACGTCACCGACTTCGCCACGCCGGTGCAGCGCATCGATGCCAAGCCCTATGCGGGCGGCGCCGAGCTGGTGCTGAACACCAATGGCGCGTTCGAATCGCTGGCCTACCAGTCGGGCAACGAGTACGTGGTCGAGATCACCCCGCGCGCCGCCGCGCCGGCGGTGGGCGCGGTCACCGCGACCACGGTCAGCCAGGCCGCCGCGCAGGTGGCCGCCCGCGGCTACAGCGGCAAGCCGGTGACCTTCAACTTCCAGGACGTGCCGGTGCGCACGGTGCTGCAGTTGATCGCCGAGGAGTCCAATCTCAACATCGTTGCCTCCGATACCGTGCAGGGCAGCGTCACCCTGCGCCTGGTCAATGTGCCCTGGGACCAGGCGCTGGACATCGTGCTGCGCGCCAAGGGCCTGGACAAGCGCCGCGACGGCAAGGTGATCTGGGTCGCGCCGCAGCAGGAGCTGGCCAAGTTCGAGCAGGACAAGGAAGACGCGCGCATCGCGATCGAGAACCGCGAGGACCTGATCACCGACTACGTGCAGATCAACTATCACAGCGCCACGGCGATCTTCAAGGCGCTGACCGAGGCCAAGGGCATCGGCGGTGGCGGTGGCGGCGGTGGAAACGGCGGCGGCAACGGCAGCAGCCAGAACGACAACGGCTTCCTGTCGCCGCGCGGGCGTCTGGTCGCCGACGAGCGCACCAACACGCTGATGATCAGCGACATCCCGAAGAAGGTCGCGCAGATGCGCGAGCTGATCAACGTGATCGACCGCCCGGTCGACCAGGTGCTGATCGAAGGCCGCATCGTCATCGCCACCGATACCTTCGCCCGCGATCTGGGTGCGCGCTTCGGCATTGCCGGCCGCAGGCAGTACGGCGGCAATACCGGCGTGGTCAGTGGCAACCTGGCCAACAACACGTCGATCATCAACAACAGCGTGCACAACATCCCGAGCGGGCTGAACTTCAACATGCCCGCAGGTACCTTCACCAACGGCACGCCAGGCTCTATCGCTTACACCTTGCTGGGCGCCAATTTCTCGCTGGACATGGAGTTGTCGGCGCTGCAGGAAGAGGGCCGTGGCGAGGTGATCTCCAACCCGCGCATCGTGACCTCCAACCAGCGCGAGGCCGTGATCCGGCAAGGCAAGGAAATCGGCTACGTCACGGTCACCGGCGGCACTGGTGGCACCGCCGCCACCCCGAACGTGCAGTTCAAGGATGTGCTGCTGGAGCTGAAGGTGACACCGACCATCACCGACGACAATCGCATCTTCTTGAACATGAACGTCAAGAAAGACGAGGTGGAGCGCTACGTTACCCTGCCGCTGTACGGCACTGTCCCGGAAATCAATCGCCGCGAGATCAACACCGCGGTACTGGTCGACGACGGGCAGACCGTGGTGATCGGCGGCGTCTACGAATTCACGGATCGCAGCAGCATCTCCAAGGTGCCGTTCCTGGGGGACATCCCGTTCCTGGGCAACCTGTTCAAGCAGCGCGGCCGCAGCAAGAGCAAGGCAGAGCTGCTGATCTTCGTGACCCCGAAGGTGATGCGCGTGGCCAAGCGCGCCGGCTGATCGGCGCGGGCAAGGCGGGAAATCTTCGACGGGAGAGGCGTAAGCCTCTCCCGTCGGCGTTTGCGCCCATCGATGAGGAAATCCTGAATTCGCAGCACGCGGCGTCCGCCGTGCGCGGAACCATTTTCACCGGCGATCGGTCAGACTGCGCAAATGAACACTCCATCCCCGACCCTCGATTCCCCGCCGGCCGCGCCCGAGCAGCAGCGCCTGCACGCCGCGTTCGTCGCCCTGCGCGACGGCCTGTCCCAGACCATCGTCGGCCAGTCGGCGCTGGTGGAGCGCCTGCTGATTGCGCTGCTCGCCGATGGCCATCTGCTGGTCGAAGGCGCGCCCGGCCTGGCCAAGACCACCGCGATCCGCGCCCTGGCCTCGCGCCTGGAAGCGGATTTCGCCCGCGTCCAGTTCACCCCCGACCTGCTCCCGGCCGACCTTACCGGCACCGAGGTGTGGCGCCCGCAGGAGAGCCGCTTCGAGTTCCTGCCCGGGCCGATCTTCCACCCGATCCTGCTCGCCGACGAAATCAACCGTGCGCCGGCCAAGGTGCAATCGGCCCTGCTCGAGGCGATGGGCGAGCGCCAGGTCACCGTCGGCCGGCACACCTATGCGCTGCCGAAGCTGTTCCTGGTGATGGCGACACAGAACCCGATCGAGCAGGAGGGCACCTTCCCGCTGCCGGAGGCGCAGCTGGACCGCTTCCTGATGCATGTGCGGATCGGCTACCCGGAAGCGGCCGCGGAGGCGGAGATCCTGCGGCTGGCGCGCGAGCGCGCCCGCGAGACGCTGGAGGCCGGCGAGGCGCCGCCGCCACGCATGCCGCTGGAAGACGTATTCGCGGCACGCCGCGCGGTGCTGGCGCTGCACATGGCACCGCCGCTGGAGCGCTATCTGATCGAACTGGTGCTGGCCTCGCGCGATGCCAGCGGCTACGACGCCGCGTTGGCGCGGCGCATCGCCTGGGGCGCGAGTCCGCGCGGTTCGATCGCATTGGAGCGGTGCGCCCGCGCCCGCGCCTGGCTGGCCGGACGCGACTTCGTCACGCCCGACGACGTGCGCGCGGTCGCCGCCGATGTGCTGCGCCACCGCGTGCTGCCCAGCTACGAAGCCACCGCCGAAGGCTGGGACGGCGATCGTCTGGTCGCCGCCCTGCTGGACAAGGTGCCGCCGCCGTGACCGGACGCCGCCAGGTACGGCTGTTGCCCGCCGCCCGCCTCCGCGCGGAGTAACGACGATGGCACCGCAGCCGACTGCGCCGGGCATGCCGCACGTTGCCGCGCCGGCCGAGGCGGGGATCCGTCCCAGCCTGGCCGAGCTGGTGGCCCTGCGCGCCGCGGTCGCACGCATGCCGCCGCCGCGCCGAGGCCGCCATGGCCTCAGTGGCGCCGCCCCGTCGCCGATGCGCGGGCGCGGCATGGAGTACGCCGAGTCGCGCGAGTACGTGGCCGGCGACGACGTGAGGCACATCGACTGGCGGCTCACCGCGCGCAGCGGCCGCACCCACACCAAATTGTTCCAGGCCGAGCGCGAACGGCTCAGTCTGATCGTCGCCGACACCGCGCCGTCGCTGTACTTCGGCACGCGCGTGCGCTTCAAATCGGTGCAGGCGGCGCGTGCCGGGGCGGTGGCAGCGTGGGCGGCGCAGCGCCAGGGCGATCGCCTGGCCGCCTTGCGCGGCAGCCGCAGCGAAGCGCCGGTGCCGCCCGCCGCCGGGCCGCGCGGCGTGCTGCGCGTGCTCGATGCACTGGCGCGCTGGTATGCGCAGCCGCCGCAGGACGATGCCGGCCTGAGCATGGCGCTGGATCACGCGGCCAAGCTGCTGCGCCCGGGATCGCGCCTGACCGTGCTGGCCGATCCGGCCAGTGCGCAGGCCGTGCCCGCCGCGCGCTGGGCCGGGCTGGCGCTGCACAACGAAGTGGAGTTGCTGCTGCTCGCCGACCCGTTGGAAGTGCATCCGCCACGTGCCGCCCTGCCGTTCTGGGCAAGCGGCCGCCGCGTGGAGGTGGATCTGCTGGCGAGCACCGCGCAACAGCGCTGGCGCGCGCAATTCGTGCAGCCGTTGGAAACCCTGGCGGCGGAACTGCCGGGCCGCGGCGTGCAGGTGCGGGTGTTGCTGAGCGACGCACCCAGCGAGTCGTGGTTGCTGCCGGTGCAACGGGGGGCGTCGGCATGAGCCCGCAGCAATTGCCCCTGCGCGATGTGCATCTGCCGCCTGCACCGGCCTGGTGGCCGCCCGCACCGGGCTGGTGGATGCTGGCGGCGGTGCTGCTGCTGACGCTCGGCGTGGCGCTGTTGGTATGGATGCGCCGGCGCCGGCGCGAGCAGCGCTGGCAGCGTCAGTTCGATGCGGCGACGCGTACGGGCGAACCGCCGGCACAGGTGGCCGCGGTCTCGGAGCTGCTGCGGCGCGCGGCGCAACGCCGCGATCCGGCCGCTGCGGCGCTGCAGGGCGAAGACTGGTTGCGGTTCCTTGATGGCGGCGACAAACACCAGGCGTTCTCCGCCGGCCCCGGCCGCGTGTTGCTCGACGGTGGCTACCGCCCCCGCCTCGACCCGGCGCAGGTGCAGACATTGCTGCCGCTGGCGCGGCGCCGGTTCCTGGCGTTGATGGCGGCGCGGCGTGGAGGACGGCGATGAGTCTGGTGTCGTCGTCGTGGCAGAGCCTCAGCGACCTGCTGGCCGGCTTCGCCTGGCCGTGGATGTGGCTGGCGATGCCGCTGCCCCTGCTGGCCAATCTGTTGCTGCCGGCACGGCGCGGCAATGCGCCGGCCTTGCGCGTGCCCTATGGCGAGCGCCTGCAGGCCGTGGCCGCCGCGCCGGCACGCGGCGGATTGTGGCGTGCCAGCGTGTGGCTGGCCTGGCTGGCCTGGTTCTGCCTGTGCGCGGCGGCGGCGCGGCCGCTGCAACTGGGCGAACCCATCGCGCCACCGCAGCAAGCGCGGCAGCTGATGCTGGCGGTGGATCTGTCCGGCAGCATGAGCGAACCCGACATGACCCTGGGCGGGCGCGTGGTCGATCGGCTGACCGCGGCCAAGGCGGTGCTGGCCGACTTTCTCGATCGCCGCGATGGCGACCGCATCGGCCTGCTGGTGTTCGGCCAGCAGGCGTATGCGCTGACCCCGTTGACCGCCGATCTGGCCACGGTGCGCGACCAGTTGCGCGACAGCGTGGTCGGCCTGGCCGGGCGCGAGACCGCGCTGGGCGACGCGATCGCGCTGGCGGTCAAGCGCCTGCGCGAGCAGAAGCAGGGCGAGCGTGTGCTGATCGTGCTCACCGACGGCGTCAACACCGCCGGCGTGCTCGACCCGCTGAAGGCCGCCGAACTGGCCAAGGCCGAACACGTGCGTGTGTACACCATCGCCTTCGGTGGCGATGGCGGCATGTCCCTGTTCGGCCTGCCGATCCCCGGCAGCGGCGGCGACGACCAGGTCGACGAGGACACGCTGCGCAAGATCGCGCAGGACACCGGTGGGCGCTTCTTCCGCGCCCGTGATACCGCCGAGCTGGCGTCGATCTACGCCGAACTGGACCGGCTCGAGCCGGTGCGTTCGGCCGGTCCTGCGGTGCGGCCGCGGATCGAGCGCTACGCCTGGCCGCTGGCGGCGGCGCTGGCGCTGGCGTTGCTGTCCTTCATCTGGCCCTGGAGGCGGCAATGACCCGCGCGATGGAGTTCCTCCAGGCATTGCACCTGTTGCGCCCCGAATGGCTGTGGGCGCTGCTGTTGCTGCCGTTGCTCGGCTGGAGCTGGTGGCGCCGGCGGCGGCGCCATGACATCTGGCGGCGCACGGTGGACCCGCATCTGTTGCCGCATCTGCTCGCGCGTGGCGATGCCAAGGGCAGTGCCGGCCTGTTGCTGGGCGCGCTGGGCTATGCGCTGGCGGTGCTGGCGCTGGCCGGACCGAGCTGGCGCCAGGAACAGCAGCCGCTGTGGCAGGCGCGCACGCCGTTGGTGATCGCGCTGGACCTGTCCGCGCAGATCGACGCGCGCGACCTGCCGCCGTCGCGGCTGCTGCAGGCGCGGGCCAAGCTGGCGCGGCTGCTGCACGAGCGCGCCGGCGGCGAAGTGGCGCTGGTGGCCTACGCTGGCGAGCCGTACACGGTGGCGCCGCTGACCGACGATGCGGCGAACGTGGCCCTGTTCCTCGACGCGCTGTCGCCGCAGGTGATGCCGGTGGCGGGGCAGCGCACCGACCTGGCGATCGATTGGGCGGCGCAGTTGCTGCGCCAGGCCGGCTTCTCCCGCGGCGACATCCTGGTGCTCAGCGACCAGGCCGACGCGCAGGCGCAGCAGGCCGCGGCGCGCGCGGCCAGGCAGGGCTATCACGTGTCCGCGCTTGGGCTGGGCACGGCGCAGGGCGCGGCCTACCGCGACGACCAGGGTCGGCTGTCGCACGCGCAATTGGATGCGGGCGCGCTGCGCGCGCTGGCGGAAGCGGGCGCGGGCCGCTACGCGGCGTTGACGCCAGACGATACGGATCTGCGCGCGCTGGGCGTGCTGCGGCCGCAGGAAGCGGACGCCACGGCGGCCGACGAAAGCCATGGCCGCGTGTGGCTCGATCAAGGCTATTGGTTGCTGCCGCCGCTGATGCTGCTGGCCTTGCTCGCGTTCCGCCGTCGCGGTGGCGCCGCGGTGCTGCTGCTGGTGTTGGCGCCGCTGGCGATGCCGCTACCGGTGCATGCGCAGGCTCAGGCGCCAGCGCCAGCACAGACGCCGACACTCGGTCCTGTCGCAGGCGGGTGGTGGGAACGTGCCGACCAGGTCCGCCAGCAACGGCTCGATGCAGGCGTGCAGGCCTACCGCAAGGGCGATTTCGCCGCCGCGCAACAGCAGTTCGAAGGCATCGACAGCGACGCCGGCTGGTACAACCTCGGCAATGCGCTGGCACGGCAGGGCCGCTACGACGAGGCGATCGACGCCTACGACAAGGCGCTGAAACTGCATCCGCGGATGGCCGATGCGATCGCCAACCGCGCCGCGGTGGAGGCCGCGCGCAAGCGCCAGTCGTCGCAGGACTCCAAGTCCGGCCAGCAGGGCAAGGACGGCAAGCAGCAGAAGAGCGGGCAGTCGCAGAACGGCCAGCAACAGAACGGTCAACAGCAAAACGGTCAACAGCAGGCGGGTCAGCAGCAGAACGGCGCCAAGCAGAACCCGCAGCAGAAGAACCAGCAGCAAAACGGCCAGCAGCGCGACGGCCAGCAGCGCGACGGCCAGCAGGGACGCGATGGCGCCAAGGACGCGCGGCAGGCGCCGCCGAAGCCGGGCGATGCACAGGCGCAACAGCAGGCCGATGCGGCGCAGCGCCAGCAGATGCAGCAGGCGATGGCACAGCAGGGCGGCACCGACAAACAGGCCGCCGAGCGCGCCGCTGCCGCCGCGAACGAGACGCCGCAGCAACGCGAGCAGCGTCAGGCGGTCGAGGCGTGGCTACGGCGGGTGCCGGACGATCCGGGCAATCTGCTGCGCGCCAAATTCAGGCTGGAACACGAACGCAGGCAGCGGGAACAAGAACCATGATCCACTTCAAGCGACTCGGCCAGGGGGCCCGTGCCTGCGCGGTGCTGATGGTGTTGGCCGCGCTGCTGCTGGCGCTGCCGGCGGCTGCCGCCACGCGCGCGTGGCTGGATCGCGACAACGTCGGCGCCGGCGAGGGCGTGACCCTCAACATCGAGACCGACCAGGCGGCGGCCACGCCGGACTACGCGCCGCTGCGCGCGGATTTCGCGCTCAGCAACGAGGTCAAGAGCCGGCAGATGCAGATCGTCAACGGCGCGGTCTCGTCGAAGTCCTTGTTCGGGGTGATGCTGACGCCGCGCAGCACCGGCACGCTGGAGATTCCGTCGCTGCAGGTCGGCAACGAACGCACCGCGCCCTTGCGGCTGGAGGTGGCCGCGGCCAGCGCCGCGGTGCCGGCCACCGCCAATGCCGACGTGCCCGCGCAGGTGGGCAACGCCGACGTCTTCGTGCAGACCGTCGTCGACGACGCGCGGCCCTACGTGCAGCAGAGCGTGGGCGTGGTGGTACGGCTGTATCTCGGCGTGCCGCTGAGCTCGGGCGAACTGGACCTGGACGCGCCGGCCGGCGCGTCGCTGCAGCGCGTCGGCGACGACATCCAGAACCGCCGTCAGATCGACGGGCGCATGTACACGGTGGTCGAGCGGCACTACCTGCTGGTGCCCGAGCGCAGCGGCTCGCTGCTGTTGCCGGGCGCGCGTTTCAGCGGCCGCGGCCCCACCGGCTTCTTCGACGACTACTTCGGCCGCGGCGGCGAACTCAATACGCGCGGCACCGCGCAGACCCTGCAGGTGCGCGCGCAGCCGGCCAATGCGCCGCAGCCGTGGCTGCCGCTGCACGAACTGCGCCTGCGCTACACCGCCACGCCGCAGCGTGCCAAGGCCGGCGAGGCTGCCGACATCGTGGTCGAGGCCACGGCACGCGGCGCGACCCAGGCGCAGTTCCCCGAACTGCCCACGCCCAGTGTCGATGGCGCGCAGGTGTTCGCCGAGCCGCCGCAGGTGCAGGAACGCTTCGTCGACGGCGGGCCGCAAGTGACCGTCACCCGCCGTTACTCGATCGTGCCGCAGGCGGCCGGCCCATTGCTGGTGCGCGGCCTGCGCATGCCGTGGTGGGACGTGGGCGCTGGCGCTGCGCGCGAGGCCAGCCTGCCGGATCTGACCCTGCAGGTGCAGCCCGGACAAGGCGTGCCTGCGCCGGCCCCCGCCCCGGTCACCCCCGCGGCGCCGACGCTGAGCGCGGTTCCCGCTGACAATGCGGTGGCGCCGACGCATACCCTGCGGGGATGGCTCGCCTCGTCGCCGCTGTGGATGGCGCTGGCCGCGGGCTTTGCGGTGCTGTGGCTGGCGACCCTGGTCTGGGCCTGGCGCCGCTTGCGTCGTGCACGCGGCGTCGCAGCGCTGCCGAGGTCGGCGGCCAACGCTGCGCCGGGTGCGACATCGGCACCCGCGACGGCGCGCGCCGCATTGCCGGAATTGCGCAAGGCCCTGGACAGCGGCGGTCTGGACGAGGTCGCGGCGATCCTGTGCGCACAGGCCGGCGTCGCCGACCTGGATACGGTGGTGCAGCGTCTGGACGATCCGGCGCAGCGCGATGCGGTGCTGCGCATGCAGCACGCACGCTGGGGCGGTGGCGGCGATGTGACCGGGGCGCGCGCCGTGTTGCGCGCGGCGTTCGCGTCGGGACCGCGCTGGCGCGTCGCCACGCGCGGCGCGGCGGAAGACGATCTGCCGCCGTTGTACCCGACGCGCAAGGCTTGAGCGGGGGGGGCGTGCAGCCAGGCTCGACCTTGCGATCGCGGGATCGTGACTCGCCAGTCTTGGGTAGCGCCATCCGACGTTGCAGGTGAGACGCGGCAAGCCGATGCGCTCATCGCGCAGCCTGAGCCATCGTGTGATGGTCGATGTCTGCTCATGGTTTGTTAAGCTGGGTGCTCCTTTTCGCAAGGCGTACTCATGACCGACACCCCCGTGAAGGCCGAAACCGGCATGCCGTTGCATTGGAAAATGGCGATCGGCTTCGTCCTTGGGCTGGTGCTGGGGCTGGCGGTGCACATGAGCGTAGGCGGCGATGCGGCCTGGGTGCAGGCGCTGACCAAGTACCTGACCACGCCGTTCTCCAAGCTGTTCCTCAACCTGATCTTCATGCTGATCGTGCCGCTGCTGTTCTCGGCGCTGGTGATGGGCATTTCGGAGATGGGCGACATCCGCGCGCTCGGCCGGATCGGCTGGAAGACGCTGGGCTACACGGTGGTGCTGTCGGGTGTGGCGGTGCTGCTGGGTCTGGTGCTGGTGAACGTGCTCAAGCCCGGCATCGGCGTGGATCGCGAGCTGGCGCAGCAACTGCTGCAGCAGAACGTGGAGCGCACCGCGCAGATCGTCGACCAGAGCAGGCACCAGCCGCACGGCATGGACATGCTGCTGTCGATCGTGCCCGACAACGTGGTCGAAGCCGCGTCCAGCAATGGCGCGATCCTGTCGCTGATGTTCTTCGCGGTGATGTTCGGCGTGGGCATGGTGCTCAGCGAAGACGCCAAGGTGGCGACGCTGCGCCGCGGCATCGAGGGCGTGTTCGAGATCTCGATGACCCTGATCGGGCTGGTGATCCGCCTGGCGCCGTATGCGGTCGCCTGCTTCATGTTCAACCTGGCGGCGCTGTTCGGCTTCGAGCTGCTGGTGCGGCTGGGCGCCTATGTGGGCGTGGTGGTGCTGGCGCTGGGCCTGCACATGGTGGTGAGCTACGGCGTGGCGGTGCGCCTGGCCGGGCGCTCGCCGTTGTGGTTCTTCCGCGCCACCCGCGAGGCGACGGTGATGGCGTTTTCCACCGCGTCCAGCAACGCCACGCTGCCGACCGCGCTGCGCGTGGCCGACCAGATGGGGCTGCCGCACAAGGTCTCGCGTTTCGTGCTCACCGTCGGCGCCACCGCCAACCAGAACGGCACCGCGCTGTTCGAGGGCGTGACGGTGATCTTCCTGGCGCAGTTCTTCGGCGTGGAGCTGAGCATCGCGCAGCAGTGCATGGTGATGCTGGTCTGTATTCTCGGCGGCATCGGCACCGCCGGCGTCCCGTCCGGCTCGCTGCCGGTGGTGGCGCTGATCTGCGCGATGGTCGGGGTGGACCCGGTCGGCATCGGCATGATCCTGGGCGTCAACCATTTCCTGGACATGTGCCGCACCGCACTGAACGTGACCGGCGATCTGGCCCTGACCACGATGGTGGCCAAGGGGGAGGATGGCGGGGATTCGGGAGTCGGGATTCGGGATTGATGAAGGCGGCAGCGTCGCGGCCTGACGGGCCAGGCGTTGGACCGGCTTCAGCCGCGATTGGCCTTGCGGTGAACGCCTGTCGCAGCTGAAGCCGCTCCTGCACCATCTCAGGCGTCCAGCCGGTGACGCTACCAATCCCCAATCCCCAATCCCCGCCTGTGGGACAATAGTGGGCCCGACGCCACGCGCCCGCTTCCGACAGATCCCTCATGACGACGCCTACCCGCCGCGAACTCGCCAACGCGATCCGTTTCCTTGCCGCCGATGCGGTCGAGGCCGCCAATTCCGGCCATCCCGGCATGCCGATGGGCATGGCGGACATCGCCGAAGTGCTGTGGAACGACTTCCTCAGCCACAATCCGAACAACCCGCACTGGTTCAACCGCGACCGCTTCGTGCTGTCCAATGGCCACGGTTCGATGCTGCAGTACGCGCTGCTGCACCTGTCCGGCTACGACCTGCCGATCGAGGAGCTCAAGCGCTTCCGCCAGCTTCACAGCAAGACCGCCGGCCACCCGGAGCGCAGCGAGACCCCCGGGGTGGAGACCACCACCGGTCCGCTCGGCCAGGGCTTCGCCAACGCGGTCGGTTTCGCGCTGGCCGAAAAGCTGCTGGCGCAGCGCTACAACCGTCCCGAGCACCAGATCGTCGACCACCGTACCTGGGTGTTCATGGGCGACGGCTGCATGATGGAAGGCGTGTCCCACGAAGCCGCGTCGCTGGCCGGCACCTGGGGCCTGGGCAAGCTGGTGGCGTTCTGGGACAACAACCATATCTCCATCGACGGCAACACCGCCGGCTGGTTCAGCGACAACACCCCGGCGCGGTTCGAGGCCTACGGCTGGCACGTGATCCGCGATGTCGACGGCCAGGATGCCGATGCGGTCAAGGCCGCGATCGAGGCGGCGATCGCCGAGAGCGAGAAGCCGACCCTGATCTGCTGCCGCACCACCATCGGCTTCGGTGCGCCGACCAAGGCCGGCAAGGAATCCTCGCACGGCGCCGCGCTGGGCAAGGAAGAGCTGGAGGGCGCGCGCAAGGCGCTGAACTGGCCGTACGCACCGTTCGAGATCCCGCAGGCGATCTACGACGGCTGGCGCGCCGGTGGTGCCGGCACGCTGCGCCAGGCCGAGTGGGAGCAGGCCTTCGACAAGTACGCCAAGCAGTACCCGGCCGAAGCCGCGGAACTGACCCGCCGCTCGCATGGCGAGCTGCCGGAGGACTTCCTCGCCCAGGCCGACGCCTACATCGCCAAGCAGGCCGCCGAAGGCCAGACCATCGCCTCGCGCAAGGCCTCGCAGATGGCGATCGAGGCGTTCGCGCCGCTGCTGCCGGAACTGGTCGGCGGGTCGGCCGACCTGGCGCATTCCAACCTGACCCTGTGGAAGGCCAGCAAGTCGGTCGCCACGGATGATCCGAACGCCAACTACGTGTACTACGGCGTGCGCGAGTTCGGCATGACCGCCATCGCCAACGGCCTGGCGCTGCACGGCGGCTTCATTCCGTTCGACGCCACCTTCCTGGTGTTCAGCGACTACGCGCGCAACGGCGTGCGCATGAGCGCGCTGATCCCGGCGCATGCGATCCACGTCTACACCCACGACTCGATCGGCCTGGGCGAGGACGGCCCGACCCACCAGCCGGTGGAGCACCTGGCGTCGCTGCGCTACATCCCCAACAACGACGTGTGGCGCCCCTGCGACACGGTGGAGTCGGCGGTGAGCTGGAAGGCCGCGATCACCCGCAAGGACGGCCCGAGCTGCCTGGTGTTCAGCCGCCAGAACCTGCCGTTCCAGGCTCGCACTGAGGCGCAGATCAAGCTGATCGAGCGCGGCGGTTACGTGCTGGCCGATGCCGAGGGCGGCACGCCCGACGTGATCCTGATCGGCACCGGTTCGGAGGTGGGCCTGGCGGTGGAAGCCAAGCAGGCGCTGGATGCCGCGGGCCTGAAGACCCGCGTGGTGTCGATGCCCTGCACCGACGTGTTCGATCGCCAGGACGCCGCCTACCGCGAGTCGGTGCTGCCGTCGGCGGTGCGCAAGCGCGTGGCGGTGGAAGCCGGGGTCACCGCGTTCTGGCGCGCCTATGTGGGCCTGGACGGCGCAGTGGTGGGCATCGACAGCTTCGGTGCGTCGGCGCCGGCGAACGTGCTGTACAAGCACTTCCAGATCACCGCCGAGCATGTGGTGGCGGCGGCGAAGGCGCTGTAAGCCAGATCCCGCGATGGTGACGAAAAAGGCCGGCGCATGCCGGCCTTTTTCTTGCCTGTGTGGGTGTGTCGGATGAGGAAAGGGACGCTTCTACGACCACGCAATCGGCGCGATGCGCATCGGTGATGCGATCAACCGCGCTTGCGCGGCTTGCTGCGGGGTGTCGTCGGTTTGCCTGCGGCGCTGCCGGGTTGCTGCGGCTTCGCCAGTGCGCCGCCGTCGTGCAGTTGCTGCAGCCAGGACAGCGCATCGACGTAGGACAGGAAGTGCTGCAGGTAGCCGGGCGAGAGCGTGCGCATCAACGCCAATGCGCGATGCACCAGCACGCCGGAGTTGAGCGGGCCGGCGTCGGCGGGTGCCGGTTGCAGCGACTGCCGCAATTGGCTGCGGCTGCGCAGTTCTGTCCACAGCCGGCGTGCGTCTTCGACCGCGGGCAGTTGCGGTGCGGTGAGTCGCGCCGCTGCGGTCGCTGCGGTGGGCAAGGGCGATGGTGCGGGGAGTTCTGTGTCGATGGGGGCGGTCGCCGTGGAGGCTTCGCTGTTGGCCTCCAGGTTGGCGCCGTGGTCGTTGCCGGCGCGGATCGCAACGGCCGCGTGGCGGGACTGCGCCAGCAAGGCGCCGAGCGGGCCGGGTTGCATCGCTCGCACTGCGGCGTCGGCATCGCCAGCGCTTTGCGGTGCCGCGGCCAGCGCCGCGGCGTACGCGTCGAGCAACGCGGACAGCTTCTGCTCCAGCAGTTCCCGCGCCTTGCCCTGCTGCGCCTCGGTGCGGCGCGCCAGCGCTTCGAGGAAGCGGAAGCGCAGCGGGTCCAGCCGCTCGGCATGCTCAGCACACCAGGCGGCGAGGCGATCGGTGGCGGCGATCCGATCAGGGCGCATGCGGTGACGCGGCGCTCTTGCGCATGCGCGGCAGCGGTGCCATCTCCACGCGGCGGTTGCTGGCGCGTCCGGCCTCGTCCACGTTCGGCGCCACAGGTTGCTGCGCGCCGAAGGCGGCGGCGAAGACTGCATCGGCAGGGACGCCTGCCTCGATCAGCGCACGCGTCACGGTCAACGCACGCTCGGCCGACAGTTCCCAGTTGTCGGCGAACTGGCGATTGCTCTCGCGCACCTGGCGATCGTCGGTGAAGCCGCTGACCATCAGGATCTCGTCGCGCGCCTTGAGGTAGCCGGCCAGCGGCGCGGCCAGGCTCTTCAGCAGGTCGCGGCCCTCCGGCTGCAACTGGTCGGAGTTCAGTGCGAACAGCACGTTGCCGCGGATGCCGATGCGGCCGTCGACCAGGGTCACCCGGCCGGCCGCCAGCGGCGCGGCCAGCGCCTGTTCCAGGGTCTTGCGCTGCTGCGCTTCACGTTGGCGCTGGCGCATTTCCGCATCCAGCTTGTTCGACAGCTGCAACTGCACGCCGATCACCCCGATCAGGATCAGCACGAAGGCGCCGAGCAGCACCGACATCAGGTCGCCGAACACCGCCCAGACCGGTGCGCCGTTGTCGGCCTCGAGTTCCAGCTCGTCGCTCATGCCGCGTCGGCCTGGTCGGGCGCCTGGCGCGCGGCGAGCTGACGCAATTCCTCGGTGATCTGCTGCTGCGAGAGCATGCTCAGGTCGATCACCTCACGCGCCTGCGCCACGTAGTAGGCCAGTTGCTCGTCGCTGCGCGTCAGCGACTTGTCCAGCGCCTGCTCGATGCCCTGCAGGCGTTCCAGCAGGGCGGCGTTGGATTCGCCGAAGGCCTGCACCGCGCCGGAGAACGCGTCGCCCAGGCTGGCCACCTCGGTGGCGCCGGCGACGACCTGCGCTGCAGCGTCGTCGAGCTTGCCGGTCTGGGCGTCGATCTGGTCGGTGAAGCGGCTGCCGACGCGCTCCAGTAGATCGGCCGAGGTCGCGACCAGGGCGTCCACCGCGCTGCGCTGTTCGGTGGACGCGTGGTTGACCGCCTCCAGCAGGGTCTGCAGCGTGGCCAGCAGGCGGTTGCGCTCGTCGAGCATGGCGGTGTCGCGGACCATGCTGTCGGAGAGTTTCTGGCGCAGTTCCGCGACCACGTCGGCCGCGGCCTTCGGCGCTTCCGAGGCGACCTGCACCAGCCGCTCGATCTCGGCGATGGTGTCGCGCGCCTGTGCCTGGCCCTGCTCGGACATCGCCGCCGCGGTTTCCTGCAGGGTGCTGCAGATCTCCTGCTGGCGCTGTGCGATGCGCTCGCCATGGTGCTCCCACTGTCCGCCGAGGGTCGCGGCCATGCTGGCGAAACTGTCGGTCCAGGCACGCAGACGCGCCTGGTCGCGCGCTTCCAGTGCCTCCTGCAGGTCGGCATGAGCCTGCTGCAGCGTCTCGGCGAGGGCGGCGGCGCGCTGTTCCAGGCTGGCCGCGGCGGTGTCCAACGCCTGCGCGTTGCGCGTGGCCAGGGCCTCGTTGACCTCGCGTTGCTGCGCCAGCGCCGCGCTCCACGCCTGTTGCACGGCCTCGACGGTGGCGTCCAGGCGGGTCGCCACGGTCTCCAGCGCCTGCGTCGTGTGCGTGGCGAGGGTGTCGTTGATCGCGCGCTGCTGTGCCATCGCAGCGTCCCAGCCCTGCTGTGCGGCTTCGGCGGTGGCGTCCAGCCGCGTCGCCACGGTGTCCAGTGCCTGCGCGTTGCGTGCGACCAGGGCCGCGTTGGCCTCGCGCTGCTGTTCCAGCGCCGTGCTCCAGGCTTGCTGGGCAACTTCGGCGGTGGCATCCAGGCGGCTGGCCACTGCGTCCAGTGCCTGTGCCTGGCGCGCGGCGAGGCCGTCGTTCGCTTCGCGTTGCTGCGCCATCGCCTCGCTCCAGGCCTGCCTGGCGTCGTCGCTGGCGCCCTGCAGGCGTGCCGCGGTCGCCTCCACCAGCGTGGTGGCACGTTGCTCCAGGCCGTCGCCGGCGCGTTGCAGCGCGCTGCCCAGTTCCTGCAGCAGTGCGCCGTTGACGCGTTGCTGTTCGGCCAGCGCGCTGTCCCAGCGCTGCGTGGCCTGCTCGGCGGCCTGGGCGAAGCCGCTGGCCAGGCCGTCCAGTTGCCGCTGCACCGCCTGGCCGACGCTGTCCTGCAGCGCGGCGGTCTCGCGCGCCACGCCGTCCAGCGTGCGTTGCACCACCGGTTCCAGCGCGTCGCCGAACGCCCGCGCATGCGCGGCCACGCCGGCCTGCAAGGCGTGTTCGACCGCGCCGGCCAGGCGCGTGTAGGCGGCCTCGGTGCGGCTGTGGAAGGCGTCCTGGCTGCTGGCCAGGCGTTCGCCGCTGACCGCGCTGTGCTGTTCCAGCGCCGCCATCATCGTCTGCATGCGTTCGATCAGGCTCGGCATCAGCGTGGCTTGCGCCTGCAGCAGCTTGAACGCCTCGTTGCGCTGGTAGGCCAGCGAATGCGTGCGCAGCGCGGTCGCGGCGTGCAGGTCCAGGTGCTGCACCGCCTGCAGGCGCTCGCGCCGGCACAGCGCGGCGAGCAGGCCGAGCATCGCCGAGGCGGCGACGCCGGCGATGGAGGTGCCGAAGGCGAAGCCCAGGCCCTTCAGCGGCGCCGCCAGCGAGGCGCGGATGGCATTCAGATCGGTGGCGCTGTCCAGTGCCAGGCCGGTGCCGCGCAGGGTGGCCATCATGCCCAGGAAGGTGCCGAGCATGCCCAGCAGCACCAGCAGGCCGACCAGGTACGGGGTCAGCGCCGGCACCGGCAGGGCCGCGCGTTCGCCTTCGATGCGCAGGCGCACCGCGTTGCGCAGGCTCGGGTGCAGCCGTTGCAGCCAGCCGCCCAGGTCGTCGCGCGCGGACTCGGCCTCGATCAGCGCGGTCTGCAACGTCGCCGTGGCCTGGCGGTAGCGGTACAGCTCCGCGATGCCGGCCAGGTAGCACAGGCCGATCAGCGCGGCGAAGCTGGCGCCCAGCGGGTTGGAACCGAGATAGCCGACGCCGATCCAGCAGACCACGGCAAGGCCGGCGAGGAACAGGACGGAATGGAGCAGGGTCTTGGGCATGAGGATCGGATCAACGGCTGCGAAGCGCGGCGAGCAGCGCTTCGATGGGATGGAAACGGACGTCCAGTTCGGCGCGCAGGACGCTGTGCAGGTCCTGGCGGAACAGGTCCAGCCAGGCCGTGTCGGCAGGCGCCGGCGGAACGTCGGTCAGGGATGGATCGGGGGCGGGCGCCGCGGCGGCGCGCAGGCGCTGGAAATGCGCTTCCAGCAGGTTGGGCACCGTCGCCAGCAGGGTCTGCTCGCGCGGGCTGAGGGTCAGTTCCATCACCGCATCGACCTCGGCCAGCCGCGCCATCTCCGGCGAGAGCGGAACCAGGGCATCGCGCAGCAGCCCGCGCAGGCGCCCGGTCGCGGTCAGCATCGCGCGCTGCAGCGCCTGGTAGCGCTGGCGGAACGGCGCGTAGTCGATCGGTGCGTCGGGGTCGTGCTGGCGCTTGCCCACGGGCTTGCCGGTTTCCTTGGCGATGTCCAGGGCGATGCTCTCTTCCAGTGCAGCGCGCACGCGGCTGCATTCGGCCTCCAGGGCCGACGGTTCCGGCGCCCCGGGGGAGTCCTCGGCAGGCTCGGGCAGTTTGCCGTCCAGCGCCCGCGACACCGCCACCGCGCGGTTCCAGTCGATCCATTGGCCGAGCCGGTCGGCCAGCGCAGGGCTGGACGCGGGCATCGACGCATCGCTCAGGCGCGCCAGCAGGCGAATGAAGGCCGGGCCCGGGACGGGCGCCCGTGGAAGGGCTTTCGCCATGTGAGTGGTCAAAAACCCGCAATTTTACACGCGAATGACATCGGCTGCCCGGAGGCGGCCGATGCCGAACCGCGAGGGGACGCCAGCGACCTCAGTGCGCCTGGCGTTCGGTGCGAATGCGTTGCCTCATTTGCATTGCGGTTTGTTCATCTTGATGTCTTTCAGATCGGCAGCCGTATACAGCGCCGCGGGGCGGTTCGGGTCGTTCTGCATGTTCTGGTAGAGATTGGCCAGTGCCTGCAGATGGCCGTCTTCGCCGCCGCCGAAACGCTGCTGTTCCGAAGCCTTGGCGCCGTACAGGCCATTGCACAGCAGGGCTTTCCTGAAGATCTTCAGCACTTCAACGCGCGCGTAGTAGGTCTGCAGGCGCTGTGCGGCGTCTTGCGGTTGGTGATTGATCTTCGCGTAGTTGCTGTTGCAACGCGGACCGAGGTCTGTCGGATAGGCGGCGGCGATGCCCGCGCAACTGGCGACGGTGGCGGGCGGAGCGGCCAGTGCAGCAAAGGGCAGCAGTGTCGACAGCACGAGCAGAAGAGCGCGGAGCGATGGGCGCATGTTCATCGAAGGGAATCCTTGGTCGCAATGGGGATGGATGGTCGGCTTGCGCGCCATGCAGACATGGTCGGCGCGCAGCCAATGTCGCTGCGCGCTGGCATGTGCGTGATCGGGAAATGTCCCTAGATGCCCCGGCCTTCAGGCCGAGGAAGCGCGATGCAGCTTGCGAAGGATTGCCTCGCCCCTCGATGCTTCGGCGCCAGGAGTGGCCTCTGAGGGCGGGTCGCGGCGCTGATGCATCCTGCCCAATGCCTTGCGTGCAGTCTGCACGCAAGGCACTCGCCGCAGCGGCGGAGGCAGGGCCGCGTCAGTAGGTATAGCTCAGCGTGAGCATGTACACGCGCCCGGTTTCCACGTAGGCGCCATCGGCACCGGGGTCGTAGGCCATGTAGTGGGTGGACTTGCCCTGGGTCTCGTAGAACGTGGCCGAATTCAGCAGGTTCTTGGCGGCGATGCCGACGTCGATGCCGTGCGGCAGGTGGTAGGTGGCGGTGAAGTCCAGCGACTTGACCGGCTGCAGGTAGTAGTTGAGCCGGTCGCTGGTCAGGCCGAGCAGTTGCAGGCCGGTGTAGTTGTAGCTCAGGTCGGCGCGCAGACGGCTGTCGTCGTAGAACAGGTCCAGGTTGTAGATGCGCTCGGGCGCACGCGGCAGCCAGGTCTTTTCGGGCTGGTCGGCGCGCTTGCTGTCGGCGGAACTGTGTTGCAGGGTCAGGTTGGCGGCGATACCGAAGTTGCCCCAGAACCCAGGCAGATCCTGCAGGCGCTTGCTGCCGGCCAGTTCCACGCCGTACAGCGTCGCGGTGCCGCCGTTCTGCGGCATGGTCACCGGCACGCCGTCCTCGAAGGTGGTACCGGTCGGCACCAGGCCGCCGAGCGTGTTGTCGTTGCTGGTCGCCGACTGCGAGGTGTAGATGAAGCCGGTGATGCGCTTGTAGTAGGTCGAGGCGCTGAGCACGCCGCCGTTGCGGTCGTAGAACTCCGCGGACAGGTCGGCGTTGTCGGCCTTGCTCGGCTGCAGGTCGGGATTGGGTTTGGAGATGCCGATGACCTTCTGGGTGGGGTCGACCGTGTACACGGTCTCGCCGGAGATCAGCCCGAACGCCGGGCGGCTGAAGCTGCGTCGCAGCGAGGCGCGGTAGACGGTCAGCTCGTCCGGGCGATAGTTGAGGCTGATGCCCGGCAACACCTCGCCGTAGCTGCGGCCGCTGCCGACGAAGCGGCCGTTGATGCCGTCGCCGTTCGATTGCCAGGCATCGGCGGAGTAGCGGGTCAGTTCGTAGCGCACGCCGGGCAGGATGGTCACCGCGCCGACATGCAGCGTTGCCATCGCGTAGCCGGCGTAGATCGCCTCGGTACTGGAGGTGGTGTTGGCGTTGTAGTCGTTGGCGTTATAGATGCCGGCGCCATTGGGATCGTTGACGTACTTGTACGGCACCGCCTGCGCACGCACCCAGTCGCGGTCGAGGATCTTGAACGGGCCGGCGTAGTGTCCATCGAACGCCGCATAGGTGAGGCGGCCGGGCAGCGCGCTCAGCGGCGGGCCGCCGGCGTTGGGGAACACGTAGTTGCTGCCGCCGAAGTAGGGGCCGTTGTAGACGAAATTGCCGTCTTTGTGGAAGAACGGGTGATCGTAGGAGCCGCGGTCGGCGTGATCGAGCGACAGGCCGGTCTTGACCTCGTCGAGCACGTTGCCGTCCACGCGGTAGCTGATGTCGGCATGCGCGCTGGCGCGGTTGTCGTGGCTGCCGGCATCGTGGCCCTGGGTCTTCCAGAAAAGCGCCGAATCCAGGCTGTAGAAGAAGTTCTTCAGGGCTGGCGAGCTCGGGCCGATGCTCGGATAGGTCGGGTTGCTGAGATCGAACGCAAAGCTGCCCGGCGTGAAGCCGTACAGGCTTGCGGCGACGTAGTCCGGACGGCTGCGCGTGCCGCGTCCGAAGGAACTGCCGTAATCGAAGCGCAGGCGGTCCAGCGTGGTCTGCCCGCCCAACTGCAGCGTGGCCAGGGTTTCCTTGATGTCGTGGGTGTTGAAGTAGCCGCCGCGCACCGCGGTCGGCTGGTTGTTGACGGTTTCCAGGCGTGCGCTGGATTGGTCCTGCTGGCCGGTGACGTTGTAGCTGCCGTAGATGGCGCGCGCGAAAAGGGTGGTGTGCTCGCCCTGCCAGTCGAAGGCGAGGTTGCCGCCGTAGCGCTCGATCTGGCTGGTGTAGACGCTGTACTTGTAGCGGGCGCTGAGCAGCGGGCCGACGTCGCGCAGGTCCACCGCCTTGGCCTGCGCCGGGTCCGCCGGGAAGTAGGCGCTGTTGGGCGCCGGCGCCTGCGCCATGTTGTTGTTCCTGCCGTAGTAGGCCGAGGCATAGACGCCGAACGCGTGGTCGTCGCCGAACTTCCAGGCCAGCTCCTGTTGCAGCGTGCCGCCGGTGTGCTTGCCGCCGAGGTCGGAAGCGAGCGCGTTGAACTGGCCTTGCGTGGTGGTCTTGCCGTAGAAGTCGCCGTCGAAGTCGAACGCGCTGGGCGTGCGCATGTCGATCGCGCCGCCGATCGCGTCGCCCGGTAGGTCCGGGGTCGGCGACTTGGAGACCTTGACCGACTGGATGCCGAACGGCGCGAGCATGTTCAGCGAGATCGCGCGCGTGGACGAATCGGTCTCGGGCATGCCGAAGCCGTTGAGGCGGTAGCTGTTGTAGCTGGCATCCAGGCCGCGGATGCTGACGTAGGCGTTCTCGCCGGTGGTGGCCTGGCCCAGGTGCATGTCGCTGTAGGCCGACAGCCCGGGCAGGTGCGCGACCACGTCGGCGATGCCGGCGGAGGGAATCGCGTCGATCTGCTGCTTGCTCATCACGCTGTTGACGCCGTTGGACAGGCGCTGTTCGTCCAGCGAACCCGGAGCGGTGGCCTGCGTGGCCTGGACGTTGACCGAGTCCAGGGTGGTGGTGCGCGCGCTGGCGTCAGCGGCGTCGCTGGCGCGGGCGGCTGGCGAGAGCGCAAGCGCGAGGGCGATGGCGCAGCACAGGGGGCGGGGGCGATGGATCGGGAGCATGGGGGTGGCTCGTTGGGGGAAACAGCGGTTGCGATCCGAAGTCCGGACACGCCGATGCCGGCGCGCGGATCGCCCAGGCCTTCCATTGCGTACGTGTGGGGCGTGGCCGCGACGTCGCGCGGCCAATGGCATTCAGTGGCCCAGGTCGACGCCGTGGCAGTCGGCCTGCGGACGCTGCGGATTGCAGCGGGCGACGGCGTCGCCGGGGAAGCGCACCACGTAGCCGGAGGCTGCAGGCTCGTGATCGGGAAAGTCGGTGCTGAGCAGTTGCGCGCCGCTGGCGAGCATGGCGTCGCGTCGCGCGGTGTCGTTGCGCAGGGCTTCCTCGAGGTCCGCGTCGGTGCGGGTGCGCACCAGGTAGCCGGCCTTCACCAGCGTCGCGATCTCGTCGGCGCTGCCGTCGTTGCGTTCGACGAAGGCGGCGTCGTCGGCGCCGGGATCGGCATTGGTGAAGCACACGCGGCCGCGCAAGGACGAATGGCCGGCCAGGTAGGCCGGGCCGACCGCACGCTGGTCGAGCAGGAACACCACCTTGCCGCGCGCCGCGGAGAGCGCAGGCCAGCCCTGCGCGAGCACGGCGGCGTTGAGCGTCGGCGCAGTGCCACGCACCTGATCGGGACTGATGTAGTCGTTCGCGGCGAACACCGAGCGCAGTTCGGCGTCCAGCGCGTCCAGCGCCTTGCCGTCGAACGGCTCCGGCTGCACCGTGGGGAAGGCCGCCGGCACGGTCGATTGCTTGGTTTCCAGCAGGATGAAGATCGGCAGGTGCCCGGGGTGCCGTTGCGACCACGCCCGCACCTCGCGCAGGCAGGCCAGCAGCGGCTGGCAGGTGCTGCGCTGGTCGAGGTCCTGGATGTGCATGACCTTGAAGCCCGGCCGCTGCATCACGCCCGGCGCGGCGATCGGCGGAGCCGGCGGCAGCCCGGCCTTGGCGAGCTGGTCGATCATCGCCGGGTGCGCGTAGCGTCCGCCATTGGCGTCGGCGTAGATGTCCAGTTCGATCTGGCGCACGCCGTCGTCCAGTTGCTGCGTCAACGGCGGATGCCGGTAGTCCAGCACCGCGAACGTCGCTGGATCCAGGCGTTTCCACAGCGCCGCTTCGCTGGGCGCGAAGCCGGCGTGGTAGCTGTTGTGGCTGCCGATGTACTGCAGGTCGCCAAGCCTGGGTGCGGCGCACAGCGCAGATGGCAACAACGCCGACACCGCCAGCAGGGCGCGCAGCGCAGCTGGCGCACTGCGGAGATTCGACGACATCGGGACAGAACGTTGGGGGAACATCGTGGCCACGCTTGGTAACGATATCTCGACAGCATCCCGAGTGGAGTTGACGCGGGTGTTGCCAAATCGTGTCATGGTCCGCGCTGTGCCACGATCGTGTGCGGTGTCCTATGCACGCATGACCGTCGTCACGTTGTTGCGGCTGGTTTGGACAAGCACCGCCGGCGATGCGCTTTTGCCGCAACTCAGTGCGAAGTGTTGTCGTTGTTGCGAGAGCGACTTGGCCGCGACCGGCATTCCCGATCGCGCGCGTTGCGGCTGTGGGCCCAGGGCACGTCTAGCCGCTTCTACACGTAAACCCTGCGTCGCCGGGTGGCTCCCTGCCATTGCTGTGCGTGCGTCATTGCGGCGTGCGCGTGCGCTGCAGGGCGAATGCCAGCAACGTCGCGTCCAGCCGTTCGCCGAGGCTGCGCGGCGCGTCCAGCCCCATGCGCTGCATGCAGGCGGCATCCGCCGCGGGACGCGCCAGCACCGCGCTGGCCACCGTCTTCAGCTTGGCGCCGGTGCTGGCAGTGTGCTGCTGAAGCCAGGACAGGGCGCGCAGCAGGCGCTGCTCGACCTCGGTGAAATCGCTGCCCAGCGGATAGTCGGGCAGGGTGCCGTCGCGGCGGAACGGCGCCAGCGCGTCGCGCACGCGCGCAGCGTGATTGCGTTGCCAGTGCGTGGATGCTGCGAAGTCGGCGGCCAGCTTGCCGTTGGCCTTCGCCGTCTCCAGCAAGGCGGGTTGAGCCTGCACGTCGGTGATCCCGACCATCGCCGCGATGCAGTCCTCGTCGGTCAGGCCGCGCAGGTCGGCGATGCCGTACTCGTTGACGTAGAGGTCGCGCAGGTGCCGCGGAATGGTGGTGTGGCCGTAGTTCCAGCGCACGTTGGACTGCGTCGCGCCGGCATCGCTGCGGACGGCGCGGAACATCAGCACGCTGCGCGCGTCGTCCAGCGCGTGCGCCATGGACACGAAGTTGTACTGGCCGCCGACGCCGGACACCACGCGGCCGTCGTCCAGCGCATCGGACACCGCCGCGCCGAGCGCGGTGGCCATCATGCACGAGTTGAAGAAGCGCGCCTCGCGCCGCTGCAGCCGGCGCAGCGTCTCGCCGCCATAGAGCTGGTTGATCTCGCTGATGCGGCGCATGCCGATCGCCGCGCGCGCCTGCGGGTCCATGTCGCGCAGCCAGGCGTAGAACTCCGGCGAGCCCAGGTAGAACGCGCCTTGCAGGTATTCGCCCTCGCGCTCCAGACGCTGCAGGTCCTGCGCATCGGCAGTGCCGTCGGCCACGCGCTGCAGCAGCGGCGCGTCGTCGAGCACCTTGCGCCGGATCACCCCGCACTGGACCAGTTGCCGGAAGCCTTCGTTGAGCATCTCGCTGCAGCCGAACAGGCCGATCGCGAACGGCTCCAGGCCGCCGCATTCGCGTACCGCCGGATGCCGCTCCAGTTCCGGATCCAGCGCCGCCAGCACCTGCCGGTAGCGCGCGTTGTCGGTATGCCGCAGCACCAGCGCGTGGCACAGCGCATCGGCCAGGGTGCCGATGCCGATCTGCAGGGTGCCGCCGTCGCGCACCAGCGTGCTGGCGTACAGGCCGATGGCGTAATCGGCGTCGGCGACCGGCTGCCGCGGCAGCCCGAACAGGCGCGGATACGGCCCCGGCGGCGTCACCACCACGTCGAAGAAGCTCGGCTCCACCGCCGCGCAGCCGCCGATCCACGGCAACTGCGGATCGACTTCGGCCACCAGCAGCGGCCGCGGCAGGCCGCGCCGCTGCACTGCGGCCAGGGTGTCCTGGGTGATGTCGTTGTTGCACGAGAACGACAGCCGGGTGCCGTCGGGTTCGCACGCCACCTTCTGCACGATCAGGTTCGGCGCGCGCTGCGCCACCGCATCGGCGGCATGGGTGTAGTTGAGGCTGGTGTAGCTGCGCTGCGCCTGGGTCGAGCGCAGCAGCGCGCCGGACTGCATGTAGAACTCTTCGACCTGGATGTGCGCCGGCAGCGCATCGCGCTGCATCGCCTGCACGTAGCGCAGACGTGGGAAATCCTCGCCGAAATGGCGCTGCACGAACGGGCGCGCGAACCGACCCTGCAGCCCACCGCCGGGCGCCGGCGGATTGAGCGACAGCGCGGTGTAGATCTGCAGCGGCCGCGTCGGATCGTGTTCGATGCGCTCGTACAGCGCGTTGAGCAAACGATGCGGCTTGCCCAGGCCCAGCGGTGCGCCCACGCGCAGCGGGCCGGCGATGCGCTGCAGGATCAGGTCGGCAGCGGCGTCGAGGTCGTCGAGGTGATCGGTCATCGGCATAGCTTAGAGGGTGTGCCGGCGATTGCGTGGATCGTGGTGCGAGCGATACGCGCGGTGCCGCGGCGTACGCGATTGGCGGCGACGACCTCCGGGCGTGGTGGCATGCCGATCGCCAGGACATCCGAAGCTGCGCAAAAAACGCTTGACATGCGTTTTGTTTACGCGCGTAATCATTGAAAATTTACGGGCGTAAACGAAATGTCGATCAGCGATGCGGAAGCCGTGGTCATGGAGGTGCTGTGGGAGCGGCACCCGCTCAGCGCCGAAGAGGTGTTCGCCGCCTTGTCCGGGCATGGCGGCTGGGCCGAACCCACGGTCAAGACCCTGCTCAACCGCTTGCTCAACAAGGGCGCGATCCGCGCCGACAAACAAGGCCGCCGCTATCTGTACACGCCCCTGCTGCAGCGCGCGCAGTGGGTGCAGCAACAGAGCGAAGGCCTGCTCGACCGCCTGTTTGGCGGCCGCATCGCGCCGTTGGTGGCGCACTTCAGCGAACGCGGCAAGCTCAGCGATGCCGATATCGCCGAACTCAAACGACTGATCCAGGAGCTGGACGATGAGCATTGACGGGATCGTGAGGGACCTCGGGAGTACCGCGCTGGTCGTCAGCGTGGCCATCGCGGCGGTGCTGGCATTGCGCGTGCCGATGCGGCGCGCGTTCGGCGCCGGCATCGCCTACGCGCTATGGATCGCGGTGCCATTGGCGCTGCTGGCGGCACTGTTGCCCAGCGGCTGGCGTCCAGCGTTGCCGGCGGGCTTGGCGCTGGACATGCCGGCGGTGCTGGTCGGCGTGACACGGGCGCAGATGTCGGTAGGCGACGGCGTGTCGGTGAGCGGGCATGCCACGGTCTGGTTGTTGTCGTTGTGGCTGGCGGGTGCGCTGGCCTCGGCGGCCGTGCTGTGGCGGCAGCAGCGCCGCTACCGGCGCAGCCTGGGTCGCTTGCAGCCTGGCGAGGATGGCGTGCTGGTCGCCGAGCATGCGCTGCATGGGCCGCTGGTGCTGGGTGCGTGGCGGCCGCAAGTGGTGGTGCCGATGGACTTCGCCGCGCGCTATCCGCCGCCGCAGGCGCAACTGGTACTGGCGCACGAACGCATGCACATCGCCCGCGGCGACACCCGCAGCAACCTGCTGCTCGCCGTGCTGCGCTGCGTGTACTGGTTCAATCCGCTGCTGCACTCGGCGGCCACGCGCTTCCTCCTGGATCAGGAACTGGCTTGCGATGCCGCGGTGCTGGTTCGCCATCCCGGCACGCGCCGGCATTACGCCGAGGCGATGCTGCAGACCCAGTTGGACGCGTTGGCCTTGCCGGTGGGCTGCCATTGGCAGGTGGGCAGCGTCCTGTGCCAGCGCATTGCCTTGCTGCGGCGCCCGGCGGTGCGCGGTTGGCGGCGTCGTCTGGGCCTCGCGGCGGTGACGCTGGCCGCGTTGAGCGGGAGTGCGATGGCACTGGCGTTGCCAACTGGAACAGATGCCACGGGCGTGGCGCGCGATCTTGCCGCGAGCGAGGTGGATGGCACGTCGGCACGATCGGTGCAGCAGGCGTCGGTGGTCGCCGCGCGGACCGGAGCGCGGCCTGCCAAGGTGATCGACATGCCGCCCCCGAAATACCCGGATGAAGCGGTGCGAGCGGGCATCTCCGGCAATCTGGTCCTGCTGGTCGACGTGGATGCGCACGGGGCGCCGAGCGGCGTGCGCGTGCTGGATCATGGCAGCGGTAGCGCAGTCTTGGATGCTGCCGCGGTCACCGCCGCCTGGAAGTGGCGCTTCTCGCCGGCGACTGCGCACGGACGCGCTGTGGCCAGCCGCGTGAAGATCCCGGTCGCGTTCGACGTGGAAATGTACCCCGAGGACGCGCCGGCTGGCGTCGCCGATGCTGCGAATTACCGCTGGTATCGCCTGGGCGAGGATGCTGGCGACACCTTGGCGAGCTTGTGCGACAAGGTGTTCTCCGGCAAGGGCGGCGCCGCGCCGCTGTGCGGCATGGCGCGGACCGTGCGATGAGTGCGCACTTGCGGGCCGGCATGCTGCTGGCACTGGTCCTTTCCGGCTGCGCCAGCCACGTGCCGAAAGAGGCGCCGCAACCGACCCAGCGCATCGACTCGGTGGATCAGCGCATGTTGGAAACAGGATTCGGCGCGACGCCCGGTGCGGCGGCGGTGCAGTCGTATCGGATGCAGCCGCAGGAAGTGTTCCGCATGCCGCAACCGCTGCAGGCGCCGACGCCGCAGTTGCCGGCCGAGTCGCCGCGCCGCACGCTGGCCCCGACCACGGTCTGCGTGCGGGTGATCCTGTCCGCGCAAGGCACGGTGGAGCGCAGCGCCCTGTTGAACGATCGCCCGGACTGCAGCGCGGGCGCGCAGCCGGAGATGGCCGATCTGCTGCAGGCGGTGCAGGAGACGGTCGCGCAGTGGCGCTTCGTGCCGGCGGCGATCTGTACCTATGCCGATCCGGCGCAGCGGCCGGCGCAGGAGAAACGCTGCGACGATGCGCAGTCGGTGCAGGAGGTGCCGGTGACGCTGGCCTACGCGTTCACCTTCGAGGTCCGGCAGGGCAAGGCCAGCGTGCAATCGGGACGCGTCGGCGGCGCGCGCTGAGCGCCTCGATCGCAGCGTGTAGTCTGCCTTGCCCGTTGCCGGGAACTACAGCATCTCCGGCTTGAACAGGCGCCGCCGCGAGATCTCCGCGCCCGACAGCATGAAGCGGCCGTCGTCCCGGTAGTGCAGGGTGCGCGGCCGCTTCGGCGAGGCGGGGACGTGCGCCTTGACCACCTCCCATACGAACAGGCCGTGTTTGCCGATCTGACTGCCGTCGTGCAGGCGGCATTCGAAGCTGGCGTAGCACTCGGCGATCAGCGGCGCCGCCACGTGCGTGGCGGGCACTGCGGTGAGGCCGAAGTGCGCGAACTTGTCCAGGTCCGCGCCACTGGTATTGCCGATGCCGACCACCGTGTCGACCAGGTCGGCGGTGGGCAGGTTGATCACGCATTGCTTGCTGCGTCGGATCAGGTCGAAGCTGTGGTTGGCGCTGGAAATGCAGCAGGCCAGCAGCGAGGGAGAGAACTCCAGCACCATGTGCCAGCCCAGGGTCATCACGTCGCGCTGCTGCTTCCACGCCGAACTGACCAGCACCACCGGGCCCGGCTCGAGGAAGCGGCGGACGTCCTGGGTGGGGAACTCGAGCTTGCGGTAGCGGCGCATGCGCAGTCTGCCGTGGTGGGGCCTTCAGTCTCGCCGGCCCCGGTGAACGCGATGTCGGCGTCAGTCCAGCCGATGCACCGCGTCGGCGATGCGCGCCACTTCCTCGGCCTGGTGGCTGACGTAGAGCATCGGCAGGCGCACTTCGTCGCGCACGCGCTGCAGGTACGGGATCAGGTCGCTGCGGCGGTCGGCGTCCAGCGCCGACAACGGTTCGTCGAACAGCAGCAGCGACGGCTGCGACAGCAGCGCGCGGCCGATCGCCACGCGCTGCGCTTCGCCGCCGGAGAGCGTGTCGGGGCGCCGCTCCAGCAGCGCGCCGATGCCGAGCAGCTCGACCACCGCATCGAGTGCGAAGCGCGCCGGCTTGCCGCGGCCGTGGCGGCCATAGCCGAGGTTGCGGCGCACGTCCATGTGCGGGAACAGGCGCGCGTCCTGGAACACGTAGCCGATGCCACGGCGATGCGCCGGCAGGTCGATGCCGGCAGCGCTGTCGTACAGCACCCGGCCATCGATGGCGATGCGCCCGCTGCGCGGCGGCAGCACGCCGGCGATGGCGTTGAGCAGGCTGGTCTTGCCGGCGCCGGACGGGCCGACCAGGGCGACCACGCGCGCCTGTTCCTCGATGCGCACGTGGCGCGCGAAACGGCCGCGCTGCAGGTGCAGGTCGATGCTCAGCATCGGCGTCGGCTCCGGGCGGTTGCGCGGCTCATGCGTCCACCTCGGTGCCACGCTGGCGTCGCACCAGCCACTCGGAAGCCAGCAGCGCGCCCAGCGAGATCGCCAGCGCCACCGCCGCAAGCCGCCAGATGCCGGCTTCGGCGCCGGGCACCTGCAGCAGGCTGTAGATCGCCGAGGCCAGGGTCTGGGTCTGTCCGGGGATGTTGGAGACGAAGGTGATGGTGGCGCCGAACTCGCCCAGCGCCTTGGCGAAGCCGAGCACCCCGCCGGCGACCACGCCCGGCCATGCCAGCGGCAGGGTGATGGTGAAGAACACCCGCCATGGGCCTGCGCCGAGCGTGGCGGCCGCCGCTTCCAGGCGACGGTCGGTGGACTCCAGGGCCAGGCGGATCGCCCGCACCATCAGCGGGAAGCCCATCACCGCGCTGGCCAGCGCCGCGCCGGTCCAGCGGAACGCGAACTGCACGCCGAGATGTTCGAACAGCCAGCCGCCGATCGGCCCCTGCAGGCCGAACAGTTGCAGCAGCGCGTAGCCGGTGACGATCGGCGGCATCACCAGCGGCAGGTGCAGCAGCGCGTCCAGCAACGATTTGCCGAAGAAGCGGCGCCGCGCCAGCAGCCAGCCGCAGGCCACGGCGAACGGCAGGCTGGCCAGCGCCGCGACCAGCGCGACCTTGACGCTCAGCGCGATCGCGGTCAGTTCCTGCGCGGTGAAGTCGAACAACGCCAGGCCTCAACGGGCGAGCGAGAAACCGTGGCGACGGAAGATCGCCTGTGCCGGTGGCGTGCCCAGCCAGCGCACGAACTCGGCGGCGGCCTTGGCTTGCGGGCTCGCACGCAGCGGCGCCACCGGATACACGATCGGCGCGTGGCTGTCGGCGGGGAAGGTCGCCACCACCCGCACCTTCGGTTCGGCCTGGGCGTCGGACCCGTAGACGATGCCCAGCGGCGCTTCGCCGCGCGCCACCAGCATCAGCGCGCTGCGCACGCTCTCGCTCTCGGCCAGGCGCGGCTGCACGCTGTCCCACTGACCCAGCGCCTGCAGTGCGGCGCGCGCGTACTTGCCGGCCGGCACACTGGCGGTCTGGCCGACCGCCAGGCGCCCCTGCGCGCCGAGCGCGGCGAGCAGCGCGCCGGGTTTGCGCAGGTCGACCTGCGCCTTGCTGGCGGCCGGCGCCACCAGCACCAGGGTGTTGCCGAGCAGGTCGCGGCGCAGTGCCGGATCGATCAACTTGCGCTGCTGCAGGTAGTCCATCCACTCCTGGTCGGCGGAGACGAACACGTCCGCCGGCGCCCCCTGTTCCACCTGCCGGGCCAGCGTGGAACTGGCGGCATAGGACACCTGCACGGGGGTGCCGCTGGCGCGCTGGTAGGCGCTGGCGGCCTCGTCCAGCGATTCCTTGAGGCTGGCGGCGGCGAACACGGTCAGCGGCGTCTGCGCCGAGACCGGCGCGATCGCGGTGGCGACGATCAAGGTGCACAGGCACAGCAGGCGGCGCAGCGGTCGGGTCATGGGTCACTCCAGCGGGGGGCAGGTAGGCGATGCGGCAGGGCGCGGCGGCGCGCGCGTACGGTCGCGCAGCGCTGTCGCAACTCCGCATCCTAGCGCGCCGGCGGCGCGCTGCCTGCTCACGCCGCCGGCGGCGCCAGGTCGTCGGTGCGGCCGGCCTGGATGTTGGCGCGCACCGACGGCTGCATCAGCCGCGGCTCGGCCAGCGTCGCATCGCGCGCCTGGCGCAAGGCCACGAAGGCCGCTTCGTCGATGCCATCGCGCACATGGATGTTGCTGCGGCGCTGTTCGCCGATGCTGGTCTGGCAGGCCACCGCGCGGCCGCCTGCGCCATAGTCGTGGCACACGAACACGCGCGTCGCCTCCGGCAGCGCGTACAGCCGCTGGATCGAACGGTACAGCGTGGCCGCGTCGCCGCCGGGGAAATCGCAGCGTGCGGTGCCGCTGTCGGGCATGAACAGCGAATCGCCCGGGAACAGCGCATCGCCGATCAGGTAGGCGACGCTGTCGCCGGTGTGGCCGGGCACGGCGATGACCTGCGCCTGTACATCACCGACCGCGAAGCGCTCGCCATCGGCGAACAGGTGATCGAAGCCGCAGCGCGCCTGCGCGTCCGCGTCCAGGCCGAACTGTGGCGCGAAACGGGCACGCACTTCGCGGATGCCGTCGCCGATCGCCAGCGTCGCCTGCGGCCATCGCTGCTTGAACCACTGCGCGGCGGAGACATGATCGGCGTGGGCGTGGGTCTCGAGGATCCAGCGCAGGTGCAGTCCGCGCGCGTCCAGGCACGACGCAAGCGCCTGCGCCGGCGCGTCGTCCAGTGCGCCGGTCTGCGGGTCGTAGCCCACCACCGGGTCGATCACCGCGGCGTCGCGGCCATCCTCGACCAAGTAGCTCCAGGTGCCGGAAGCGGCGTGGTGGAAGGCGTGGACGTGCGGATGCTGGCTCATCGATCGCTCCGGGTGGCGGCAGGTGGCGCGGCGCTGCAGTAGATGCCGTGCAGCACCTCGAGGATGCGCTGCACCGGGCCGGGCACCAGCGAATAATAGATGGTCTGACCCTCGCGGCGGGTCTGCACCAGTCCATCCTCGCGCAGCAGCGCCAGGTGTTGCGACAGCGCCGACTGGCTCAGCTCCACACGTGCGTTGAGCTCGCCGACCGATTGCTCGTGGTCCACCAGCAGGCACAGCAGCAGCAGGCGCTTCTCGTTGCCGAGCGCCTTCAGCAGGCGCGCCGCCTCGCTGGCGTGCGCGCGCATCGCGGCAGGATCCAGGGCGGTTGCGGCGCGGCGCGGCATGGGCTCAGAAATCGACCGGGCCACCGGCCGCGGTCCAGCCCAGGAAGCCGCCGGTCAGCGAGCGCACCGCGGTGTAGCCCAGGTGCTGCAGGCTCAGCGCCGCCAGCGTGGAGCGGCCGCCGCTGGCGCAGTACAGCAGGATCGGCTGGTCGCGTCGGGCCAGCGCCGGATCGGCGTCGAGACGGAATTCGAGGATGCCGCGCGGGATGTTGATGGCGTTGGGCAGATGGCCCATGGCGAACTCGCCGGGTTCGCGCACGTCGATGATCCACTCGCCGGGCAGCGGCGTGGCGGCGGCATCGGTGTGGGCAGGGGTTTCGTGGATCTGCGCGCGTGCGCGGTCGACCAGGACTTGGGCGGAGGAGGCGGGCATTGGGGGTGCTCGGCGGGAAAGTGCGCCCATCATATCAGTTGACTCTAATATAAGAAAATTCTAATTTATCTCGCGGCCAGCCTCGGGCGGCCGCGCCCGATCTGCCGCGGTGGGGTGCCCACCGACGGCGCGGATGCGCCCTTTCCTCTGGAGTTCGATCATGCGTGTGCTTCGTTGGCCGATCCGCTGTGCCTGGCGTGCCAGACGGCTGCGCGGGACGCTTGCTGCACCTGCCGCTACGGCGGCCCGCGGCAACGGTCGTGCGCCCCTGGCGGGCGCGTTCGCGGCGCTGGCGATGCTGGCGCTCGCCGGCTGTCGGCATGACGCCGCCACGGTCGCGCCACCGCCATTGCCGGCGCTGGCGACCGTGCAGGTGGAGCCAGCGGCGATGGCGTCGCGCTCCTGGGACGGCGTCGTGACCGCGGTGGAGTACGCCGATCTGAGTGCGCAGACCGGCGGGCGCGTGCGCAGCGTCGCGGTGGACGTGGGCGACCGGGTCGCCGCCGGCCAGGTGCTGCTGCAACTCAGCGCAGTGGAACAGCGCGCCGGTGTGGCCAGTGCGCAGGCGCAAGTGCGTGCCGCGACGGCCAGCGCCGACGAGGCCGAGGCCAGCTATCGCCGCTATGCGTCGCTGGCCGGGGCGCAATACGTGTCGCGCGCGCAACTGGACCAGGCCCGCGCCACCCGCGATGCGGCCAATGCCGCACGCGCTGCCGCCGTCGCGCAACTGGCGCAGGCGCAGCAGCCGGCCGACTACACCGTGGTGCGCGCGCCGTTCGCGGGCGTCATCAGCGCGCGCGAGGTGCAGCCGGGCGAGGCGGTGGCGGCCGGGCAGGCCTTGCTGTCGCTGTACGTGCCCGGCGCGCAGCGCATCGAGGTGCAGGTGCCGCAGTCGGATGCGGACGCGGTCCGCGCCGCGCGTCGCGCGCAGGTGCGGCTGGACGATGGACGCATCCTGCAGATTCCGCAGGTGACGGTGTTCCCTACCGCCGATCCGCGCAGCCACAGCGTCACGGTGCGGGTGCCGTTGCCGGCGCTGCAACCGGCCCCGGCACCCGGTACCACGGCCAAGGTCGAGGTGCCGCTGGCTGCCGGCGATGCCGCGGAGTCGGCCTCGTTGCGCATTCCGCTGTCGGCGCTGCTGCAACGGGGCGAACTCAGCGCCGCCTATGTGCTGGCCGACGGCCGGCTCAGCCTGCGGCAGTTGCGGATCGGGCAGCGCGACGCGCAGCGCGTGGAAGCGCTGGCCGGGCTGCGCGCGGGCGAGCGGGTGGTGCGCGATCCGGTCGCTGCCGGGCAGGCGCTGGCCGCGCAGCGGCGCGCGTTGGCGGAGCGTTGAGATGGCTGCCCGTTTCGGGATGTCCGGCCGCCTGGCGGCGTTCTTCCAGGCCAATCCGCTGACGCCGCTGCTGGCCCTGCTCGGCCTGCTGCTCGGCCTGGCGGCGGTAGCGATCACCCCGCGCGAGGAAGAACCGCAGATCGACGTGACCATGGCCAACGTGTTCGTGTCGCTGCCGGGCGCCGATGCGCGCGAGGTCGAACAACTGCTGAGCACGCCGCTGGAACAGAAGCTCGACGAGATCGAGGGCATCAAGCACGTGTACTCGCTGAGCCGCCCCGGGCAGGCGGTGCTGACCGTCGAATTCGAGGTCGGAGTGCCGCGGCAGACCGCGCTGGTGCGCCTGTACAACCAGGTGTATTCCAACCTGGACGTGCTGCCGACGCAGATGGGCGCCAGCGCGCCGCTGGTCAAACCCAAGGGCATCGACGACGTGCCGGTGATGAGCGTGACCCTGTGGAGCGACGATCCGCAGCGCAGCGCCGCCGATCTGGGCGCGATCGCGCGCACCCTGGAGACCGACCTCAAGCGCCTGCCGGGAACGCGCGACATCTACAGCATCGGCGCGCCGCCGCGGGTGGTCACGGTGACGCTGGATCCGGCGCGGCTGGCCGCCTACGACCTCACCGTGGCCGACCTCGGCCAGGCGCTGCGGGGGGCGAACGTGGTGCGTCCGCTCGGCGATCGCATCGGCGGCGGCCGTGCGGTGCCGCTCAGCGCCGGGCGGTTCCTGGCCGATGCCGACGCCGTGCGCGAGCTGGTGATCGGCGTGCACGACGGCCGGCCGCTGCAGTTGCGTGATGTGGCACAGATCCAGGCCGGTGCCGACCTGCCCACGGCCTACGTGTGGTACGGCACGCCGCCCACGCGCGGCGGCCCGGCGCAGGGGCGCGCGCCGGCGGTGACCCTGGCCATCGCCAAGAAGCCGGGCAGCGACGCCTCGGCGCTCACCCGCGCGGTGAGCGCGCGCCTGCAGGCCTTGCGCGGCGAACTGCTGCCGCAGGGCGTGCATGCCGAGGTCACCCGCGACTACGGCGCCAGCGCGGCGGCCAAGGCCGCCAAACTGATCCACAAGCTGGTGTTCGCCACCGCCTCGGTGGTGCTGCTGGTGCTGTTCGCGCTGGGCTGGCGCGAGGCCATCGTGGTCGGCAGCGCGGTGGTGCTGACCCTGGCGCTCACGCTGTTCGCCTCGTGGGCGATGGGCTTCACGCTCAATCGCGTGTCGCTGTTCGCGCTGATCTTTTCCATCGGCATCCTGGTCGACGACGCCATCGTGGTGGTGGAGAACATCCACCGCCATCTGCGCGCCGGCGGCAAGACCTTGCGCGAGGCGATTCCGCCGGCGGTGGACGAAGTCGGCGGCCCGACCATCCTCGCCACCTTCACCGTGATCGCAGCGCTGATGCCGATGGCCTTCGTCAGCGGCCTGATGGGGCCGTACATGCGGCCGATCCCGATCAACGCCTCGGTCGGCATGCTGCTGTCGCTGGCGATCGCGCTGGTGGTGACGCCCTGGCTGGCGCTGAAGCTGCTGAAGCGGCATGTGCCGGCGCACGCCGCGCAGGCACACGCGCGGGGCGACGCGCCGCCGCGCCTGCAGCGCCTGTTCGGGCGCTTGCTGCACCCGTTCCTGGATCCGGGCCGCGGCGCGCGCCGGCGCGGCTGGCTGTTCGCCGGCATCGCGGCGCTGCTGCTGGCCGCGGTGGGCCTGGTCGGTCTTCAATGGGTGGTGCTGAAGATGCTGCCGTTCGACGACAAGTCCGAGCTGCAGATCGTGGTCGACCTGCCCGAAGGCAGCGCCGTGCAGGACACCGATGCGTTGCTGGTGGAGTTGGCCGGGGTACTCGACCGCACGTCCGAGGTGCACGACTACCAGGGCTATGCCGGGACCTCGGCGCCGGTCAACTTCAATGGCCTGGTGCGGCAGTACTTCCTGCGCAGCGGCAACAACGTCGGCGACCTGCAGGTGAACCTGGTCGACAAACACCAGCGCACGCGCCACAGCCATGCCATCGCCCGCGCGCTGCGGCCGCCGCTGGCGGCGATCGCACGCCGGCATGGCGCGTCGCTGAAGGTGGTGGAGGTGCCGCCGGGGCCGCCGGTGCTGTCACCGTTGGTGGCCGAGGTGTACGGGCCGGACTATCCGCGCAGCCGCCAGCTCGCCCTGGCGCTGGAGCGGCGCTTCCTGCGCACGCCTAACGTGGTCGATGTCGACACCAGCGTGGAGAGTGCGGCCACCCGCGAAACGCTGGTGGTCGACCGCGTGCGCGCTGCGCGCCTGGGCGTGAGCCAGGCGGCCATCGCCGATGCCCTGGCCACGGCGGTGCAGGGTCTGGACGTCACCTGGCTGCACGATGGCACGTCCAAGGTGGCGCAGCCGGTGCGGCTGCGCCTGCCGGGCGCCGCACAGGCCGCCAGTGCCCGCCTGCTGGCGTTGCGCGTGCGCGGCGGCGATGGGCAACTGGTGCCGCTGTCGGAACTGGTCGCGGTGCAGCGCCTGCCCTGGGACGACAGCATCGCGCACAAGGACCTGCGGCCGGTGGTGTACGTCACCGGCGACGAAGCCGGGCGCCTGGACAGCCCGCTGTACGGCATGTTCGACCTGGTCGGGCAACTGCGCAGCCACCGGCTCGATGGGCAGACGCTGCGGCAGCATTTCATCGCACCGCCGGTCGACACCGTCGACTTCGCGGTGAAATGGGACGGCGAGTGGCAGATCACCTACGAGACCTTCCGCGACATGGGCATCGCCTACGCGGTGGGCCTGTTGCTGATCTATCTGCTGGTGGTGGCGCAGTTCCGCAGCTATCTGCTGCCGCTGGTGATCATGGCGCCGATTCCGCTGACGGTGATCGGGGTGATGCCGGGCCATGCCCTGCTCGGCGCGCAGTTCACCGCGACCAGCATGATCGGCATGATCGCCCTGGCCGGCATCATCGTGCGCAATTCGATCCTGCTGGTGGACTTCGTCCGCCATGCCCTGGCGCAGGGACGCAGCGCCGAGCAGGCGGTGATCGAGGCCTGTGCGGTGCGCGCACCGCCGATCGTGCTGACCGGCCTGGCGGCGATGCTGGGTGCGCTGTTCATCCTCGACGATCCGATCTTCAACGGCCTGGCGGTGGCGCTGCTGTTCGGCATCCTGGTCAGCACCGCACTGACCCTGCTGGTCATCCCGTTGCTGTACTACCCGCTGGCACAGCGCGAAGCGGCGGCGTGAGCGCAAGGCTGCGTCCACACGCCGTTACCGGTGCCGGCGTAGAGTCGAAATCCCTTTCTGCGAAGTGGAGTTTCCGCGATGCCCATCGGCGATCCGATCCGCGTCACCCTGGAGCAGGACACGGACTTCGCGTTCCGCATTCGCTTCGACGAAACCACGCTCGAGCCCTGGTTGAGCGACGAAACCGCGCCGCTGGGCCAGGAGCGCGGCCCCAATCCCACGCGCATCCTGCTGGCCGGCATCGCCAATTGCCTGGCCGCCAGCCTGCTGTTCGCGATGCGCAAGTACAAGAACGATCCGGCCGGGGTGGTCGCGCACATCACCGCCACGCCGATGCGCAATCCGGAAGGGTTCTGGCGCATTCCGCAGGCGTCGGTGGAACTGCAACTGCCCGGCGCCAACCAGGACTATGCGCAGCTGGAACGGATCCTGGCGCAGTTCGAGCAGTTCTGCGTGGTCACCCAGAGCGTGCGCCAGGGCATCGACGTGCAGGTCACGGTCAAGGATGCGCAAGGCACCGTGCTGCTGGGCGACAAGAGCATCGAGGCCGGCGCATGACCACGCTGCTGCATGTCGCCTGCCCGCACTGCGCCGCGCTCAACCGGGTGCCGGAGGTGAAACTGACGGACGCGCCGCAATGCGGACGCTGCCATCGCGGCTTGTTCGACGCCACACCGGTCACACTGATCGCCGAGACGTTTGCCGCGCATGCCGAGCGCAGCGAGCTGCCGCTGCTGGTGGACGTGTGGGCGCCGTGGTGCGGCCCATGCCGAACCATGGCCCCGCATTTCGCCGCCGCGGCCGCGCAGCTCGAGCCGCGGCTGCGCCTGGGCAAGCTGGACAGCGACGCGCAGCCGGCGTTGGCCGGGCGCTTCGGCATCCGCAGCATCCCGACGCTGCTTCTGCTGCGCCAGGGCCGCGAGCTCGGCCGACACAGCGGCGCCATCGGCACCGCCGAGATCGTGCGCTGGACGCTTGCACAGTTGAATTCTGCGTAACGCTCTCGTCGGAGCGGCTTCAGCCGCGATGGGCTTACCTGGGAAAGTCCATCGCGGCCGAAGCCGCTCCTGCACGGTGCGCCGGGCTTACTTGCCCAGCGCCGCGTTCAACGTGGCCGCCAGATCCGCACCGGCCTGGCGCAGTTGCGCCTCGGCGACCGGGCGCCAGGTCGTCACGTAATCGGCCGGCAGCGTGGCGCCGGGCGGATAGAAGCCCGGACGCAGCATGATCCTGCAGGAGGCCTCGGCCCACGCCGCGGCCGGTGGCGGCAGCGCGCTGCCCGCCGGCGAGGGCGCCGGCAACGGCTGCTTTTCCAACTCGGCCAGGTAGGCCTGCTCGTCCAGCCCACGGCTGCGTAGCAGGCCGCTGTCCCACAGCGAATGCAGATTGCTGCCCTTGCCCTCGAACTGGATCTGCACGGTGTTGGCGCCCTTGTCGCGGGCGTAGCCGGCATGCAGCGGCTGCTGCACGTCGCCGGCGAAATGCACCACGAACTTCAGCGCCTGCGCACGCGCGGCCTGCGGCTGGCTGCGGTCGGCGAGGATCGCGGCCTGGCGGCGCAGCGCCTCGACCGCGCAGTTGCCGTCCGGGCAGTCGCGGGTTTGTTCGTAGTGGCAGTCGTTCTCGGCCAGGTTGACGTAGTGCCAGCGCGCGCTGCGCTTGCCGAGGTCGGGATCGTGTTCGCGGAGTTGGTCGGCCCAGTTGGCGACGCCGGCCAGGGTCGGGTCGGGTTCGCCCTGCAGCAGGGTACGGACCTGCGCGCGGGCTTGCGGGGTGAGCTGGGTGTCGGCGAGATCGGCGACCAGGCGGTGACCCAGCGGGCCCCAGGCGAAGGCGGCGGACGGTGCGGCGGCGAGGGCCGCGGCGAACGCGGTGCAAACGAAGGGAGAGATTTTCATGCGCCGATTCTAGCCGGCGCCGACGACGCGGCCATGACGCGTGCCGGGTCTATTGCGTTGCCGCTCAGCATGGCGGACGCCGGTGCCAGGCGGCGTCGCCGACCGTGCCGAGCCGCGTCCGGGGACACGACCCGGCTGCAGGCTCAGAAATACATCAGGTACGCGACGCCGTAGGTGACCGGATCGAGCTTGGCCTTGCCGAGCGTACTGCCGTCCACTTTCACGTCGCTGCGCATGCCGGTCCAGCGCGCATCCACGCGGATCGCGCTGCGTTCGCCGACCGCGAAATCCACGCCGGCATGCAGCGCCGGACCAATGGTGTCCTTGAACTTCACGTCGTTGGACGAAAACGCGCCCTTGCCGTCGCTGCCGAGGAAGGCGGTGTAGTTGAGGCCGGCGCCGACGAACGGGGAGATGTCGCCGTTGCCGTTGAAGTGGTACTGCAGCGAGATGGTGGGCGACAGCATCCAGGCGCTGCCGATATCGCCGCCGCGGTCAACGCCGATCTTCTGCTGGCCGACCAGGCCCTGGATCTCCACGCCGAGGTTGCCGCGGAAGAAGTATTCGTAACTGAACGATACGGCCGGCGCGACGTCGGCGTCGAAGCGCTGGTCGCTGCCGCGCAGCGTGCCGTTGGACGACCCCGGCACCATGCCGTGCAGACCATAGCTGGTGGTGAAGTGGCCGGCCGACTGCGCCGCGGCGGGCAGGGCGATGCTGGCGAGGGCGGCGACGGCAAGGCGACGGAACAGGCGTGGCGGCATGGGAGACCCCGGTGGACGACGAGTGGGCGGATGCGAACCCCGTGTCGGCCCGGCGGGCACCGATCCACATCCGTGTGGCGCGTAGTCTGCCAGAGAAGCGGGGCGGACGCGCTGCGCTCCGGCAAGGCCGCGTGTGCGGCCCGCGTGTCGATCCGGTACGGCCATGCTCCGGAATGGCGCCGCTGCCGCGAGCGGCGCCGATCCTGTTGCCGCCGGCGCCGCCGGCGCCGCAGGTCGCAGCGGCGCCGGCGCCCGTCTCAGAACTTCATCACGTAGGCCAGGCCGTACACCAGCGGATCGATGTGCGCGGTGCCCAGGTCGCTGCCGTTGACCTTGACCTTGCTGTCGATGTCGATCCAGCGCATGTCCACGCGCAGCGCCGACTTGTCGGTGAGCGCGATGTCCACGCCGGCATGCGCGGCCAGGCCCCAGGAGTCGTCCAGCTTGAGCTTGCTGCCGGCCAGCGCGCCGGTGGTCTTCTCGCTGAAGAAGGTGGTGTAGTTGAGGCCGGCGCCGACGAACGGCGAGACCTTGCCGGCGCTGTTGAAATGGTACTGCAGCGACACCACCGGCGGCAGGTGCTTGGTGCTGCCGACCTTGCCCACGCCCTTGACGCTGATGTCGTGCTCGAACGGCAGCGCGGCCAGTACTTCCACGCCCAGGTCCTGGTGCACGAAGTACTCGAAGGTCACCGTCGGCCGGATGTTGCTGTCGATGCGCAGCGGCAGGGTGCCGCCGGCGAGCGTGCCGTTGTCGGACTTCGGGTTGACCTGGTGGGCGCCGATGCCGATGGTCCAGTCGCCTTGCGATTGCGCCAGCGCCGGCAGGGCGCACAGGGTCAGGGCGGCGGCCAGGCCGGCGAGCAGGAGGGGGGAGGTGGTGCGCATGGTGGAGTCTCGGTTGGGTGTGGGCGCAGTGTCCGGCGCGCCGCCCCATGCCGCCTTGATCCTGATCAAACCGGCGTGTCCGGCGTGGCGCGGCCGGCCTGCTAGAATGGGATTTCCCCTTCCATCCGCCGCGCCAGGCGCGGCCGCAGGAGCTACTGAAATGGCAATCAAGGTCGGCATCAACGGTTTCGGTCGCATCGGGCGCAACGTGCTGCGCTCGGCGGTGCAGAATTTCGGCAGCGACATCGAGATCGTCGCCATCAACGACCTGCTCGAGCCGGATTATCTGGCTTACATGCTGCAGTACGACTCCGTGCACGGCCGCTTCCAGGCGGAGGTGTCGGTCGACGGCAATCATCTGCTGGTCAACGGCAAGAAGATCCGCCTGACTCAGGAACGCGATCCGGCGGCGCTGAAGTGGGGCGAGGTCGGCGTGGACGTGGTGATCGAGTCCACCGGCCTGTTCCTGACCAAGGAAACCGCGCAGAAGCATCTGGACGCCGGCGCCAAGAAGGTGATCCTGTCGGCGCCGTCGAAGGACGACACGCCGATGTTCGTGTATGGCGTCAACGACAGCACCTACGCGGGCCAGGCCATCGTCTCCAACGCCAGCTGCACCACCAACTGCCTGGCGCCGCTGGCCAAGGTGATCAACGACAAGTGGGGCATCAAGCGCGGCCTGATGACCACCGTGCACGCGGCCACCGCCACCCAGAAGACCGTGGACGGGCCGAGCAACAAGGATTGGCGCGGCGGCCGCGGCATCCTGGAGAACATCATTCCGTCCAGCACCGGTGCGGCCAAGGCGGTCGGCGTGGTGATCCCGGAGTTGAACAAGAAGCTCACCGGCATGAGCTTCCGCGTGCCGACCTCGGACGTGTCGGTGGTCGACCTGACCGTGGAACTGGAGAAGCCGGCCACCTACGCCGAGATCTGCGCTGAGGTGAAGGCGCAGAGCGAAGGCGCGCTGAAGGGCATCCTCGGCTACACCGAGGACAAGGTGGTGGCCACCGATTTCCGCGGCGACGCGCGCACCTCCATCTTCGACGCCGATGCCGGCATCGCCCTGGACGGCACCTTCGTCAAGCTGGTGTCCTGGTACGACAACGAGTGGGGCTACTCCAACAAGTGCCTGGAGATGGTCAAGGTGGTGGCGAAGTAAGCCGCCTGGCGTCGTCCACAAAGAAAGCGCCTTGCGGCGCTTTTTTTGTGGGCGATGACGTGCCCGGATGGAATGGCGCAGGTCCCGTGCCTGCATGCCCCAAAGGACATGACACGCTCCAGGTGTCGCACGCCGGCTTGCCGGACAGATCGTGCAGGTGCTTCCTGCCTAGGTCGATGTTCGTGCGGTCGCGGCGACACTGTTCAGGCTGGGGATCCGGATGAACTCAGGACCTGCCTGGCCTGAAGCCAATTCGATGCACTGCTATTGCCGGCATTGCTTCGCGAAAAGCTTCGGATAGTTCATTCTAGGGTCGATGCTTTTCAGGGGAATGGGCGTGGTGTTTTCGATTTCCTTTCCATCGAGGCCGATAAGCCTTGCGTGACATTCCTTGTCGATCACCACAAGGCAGGTCTTGCCGAAGATGGATTTGTCTTTGACGAGCGTTGCGGATAGGTTGAAAAAAAGCCACGGACACTCGAATTCCGTCACGATCCTGCTGCCGTCCTCGTTGAGGATCGTCAGGCACGGCGGCTGATGATCGCGTACGGGCAGCGCGAGGCACAGGATTTTCTTGTCGATGTACTTCGGGTGTCTGGTCGAGGACTTGCCGAAATACGAGGGTTTCTGTCCTGCAATGTAATAAAAGTCCCCGTAGTTATTGCCTTTCCTGTCGATCAGTACATCGCATGCCTCATAGCGGTTGAAATACCAGTGCGAAGATATAAAAATGGGTTTATCCAGAATTCTGTGAGTGATTCCCATGCCTCGTTGTGAGAGATCGAAACAGGTGTCTCCGCCGCCATGTCCCCAGGCCGTTTCAAAATCTACCAGCGGTTCTCCCTTGGCGGTATATAGCTGGAATACTTTGCGTGTGTAGTGATCGATGGGGTTTTCGTCGTCGCGAATCCAGATCGAAAAAAAGTGCTCCGCGCCGCGCACGCGATGAACAGAAAATGGTTCTTCCCGGTAAGGGCCTTCCCATAGTTCCCTGAGTTCGTTTCTAAGCGTGTCGTAGAGGTGGATGCTGACGCGGGACAAGGGATTGTCCTTGTCCTTGGCCACTTGCAGCAACAGTCGTTGCGGCGTTATGGGGACTGCATACAGGATGAGCTCGTCTTCAAGTAAGCGGACAAGGTTGCCGTTCCGAAAGGAGAAAATCGAGTTGGTAATGAATTTCCCTGAAAAATGGATTTCTATCCAGTAATCGATCTGACGATTGAAATCCGTTTCCCACTTGTCCCAGCTGTAGGGGAAGTGGCTTCCATTTAAGTCGGCGAACGTCTCTTCGGGCGATTGGTAGACGATGTCTCCATTGCTTTCGATCAGGTATGTCTTGTTCTCTTCGCCGGCTGCGTAATACAGGCCAAGCTTTTCCAGCCAGAAGAAATAGAGGTCCGGGTACTTGTCCTGTAGCGTAAGGCAATCCATATCTGCTCGTTTTTTGAGTTGCAAATGGAGGGATGTTGGACGGTCATTGGCTGCGCATCGGCCTTGCGTGGCCAGTTTTCCGCCGTTTTCGTTGCGTCTTTATTGCTTTCCTCGACTTTCGCATGCAAGCCGGGGTGGTCGCTTGCCGCATCCACGATGATTGCATTGGTCCCAACGCGAGATCCACTCTTCATGGCCGGAGTGGTTCTGCGAGAGCCGATGGAGTCCTTGCGCCGTGTTTCAGGCCCACCAGCGCATGTCGTCACTGTGCTCGTGGGGTCGACACTGACCAGGGCCGGTTCGCTGAGGTGCGTGCGGCGACCTTGTCCAGGTGCTGGAGTGGTCTCGGCCATGCGACTGGCGGGATGGGGCTGTTCCCGTGCAGCGCTCGGCCCGTTCTGGCGCTGTCGCGTACACAGGTCGAGGCCACAACGCAAAAGGAGCGCTCACGCGCTCCTTTTGCGTTGTGGCGAGCCGCTGGCCCTGCCGCGGCGCGTCGGGTGCCGCAGGCTGGCTCGGCCTCGCGATTACAGCGCGTCGCGCGATTGGTTGCTTTCGGTCTGCTGGTAATCGGTGACCACGCCCTTGGCGTCGAATTCCACTTCCAGGTTATACGACTTGACGTTGCGTGCACCGACGCCGTGGTCCTGTGCCTCGTTGATCGCCTGGCCGGTGTAGAAACCCGGCAGCATGCGCTTGAGCACCGTCGTCGCGGTACCACGCACTTTTTCGCCGTGCGACTCGCCCGGGCTGTAGGTCCAGGACTTTTCGTAACCGCCTTCCTTTCCGGACGTCCTGTAGACGTGCCTTGGCTCGCCATAGATGGCGCGTACCTCTTCCTTGGTGGTCTTGCCGATGACGATGTTCTTCTTGACCGCATCGGCGGTGTAGAGATCCGGATTGTCGACCTTTTCGGCCAGGGCGGGAGCGGCGAAAGATCCGGCCAGCAGGGCCGAGATCAGCAGGGTGCGAAAGGGTTTCATGGTCATGTCCGTTTACCTGGGGAGTGGCGTCTGCAATCCAGAGTGCACCGGTCGCGTCGAGGCGATGCGTCGGGGCGGCATCAACGCGGCGCGACGAGCTTAGGCATGGCGAAATGACGCCGTCAATACAGCACGCACGGGCGTTCAGGCAGAGACGACGCCTTGCCGATGAGGTCGTCGCAGTCGTCGGCACACGGTCTGCGGGTGCAGCACAGGCGGCTGCGCCGACACCGCGCGCGGCAGCCTGTGATCCGCTGCCGCTTTTGCGGTGGGCGCCAGTGCGTGCGGCCTACAGCGCCTGCAGGATCAGCGAGTGCCAGCCGGTGCGGTAGGTTTCGTAGCCGGGAGAGGCGGCGTGCGCGATGCAGTGCGGCCGGCCGTCGAGATCGATCAGCACGGCGCCGCGCGGCTGCTTGAACAAGGCGTCGCGGCCGTCGAAGTCGATCCGGTCCTGCAGCATGCGCCCGGCCGAGTCGGCCAGCACCCGGCCCTGCGCATCGACGATGCAGGCGCGGCTGCGGCCCCATTCGGATTCGGACAGCGGCGTGCGCTGCACGATCGTCTGCGCCAGCGCGTCCCAGCGGAACACGATGCCCAGCACGCCCAGCACGCGGCCATCGACGCGACCGCCGTCGCGCACCGTGCATGCGTACACCAGCACGCGCTCGCCGTCGGCCAGCGCACTGGCATGCACGTCCTGAAAGCCGAATTCCTCGCCGCTGCGCGTGCGCATCGCGTGTTCGAACCATGGCTGCGCGGAGACGTCGCTGCCGACCGAGCCGAACTGCCGCGGCCGGCCGTTGGCGCGGATGCGGCCATCGCTTCCGGCCAGGATCAGGTCGAAGTAGACCGTGTACGAATCCAGGATCTGGCCCATGCGCCGCGAGGCGTAGGCCAGCGCCTCGGCATCGCTGTCGGCACGCGCCGCGGCGACCACCGCCGCGTCGGTGGCCCACCAGCGCACGTCGCAACTGCGCTCGTAGAGGTTGCGGTCGATCAGGTCGATGTTGCTCAGGGCCAGCTCGCTGAGCCGCGTGCGACGCACGTCGTCCTGCAGGCGGCCCAGTGTCTGCCGCATCTCCGCGCTGGTGCGCGCGGCGACCTTGTCCAGGTCCTGGGTGGCCTCGGCCACGCGTCGCGACAGCCCGTCCATTTCCTGCGCGATCACGCTGAAGCCGCGTCCGGCGGCGCCGATCCGCGCCGACTCGATGCGCGCGTTCATGGAGATCATGTGGGTGGTGCGGTTGATCGCGTCGATCCCCTGCAGCGAGCGGCGCAACTGGCCGAGCAACTGGTCGGACAAGCCGACGACGGCGCGAATATGGTCATCGATCCCCGCGTCGGCGGGGTGGGCGGGTAGGTTCATTCATGCTGCCGGTGGGGTGGGAGAAAACAGCAGACGGACGACGCGATAAGGGGTGTAGCGGCCGCCGGTGCACTGGGCTTGAGGGTGGTGTGAAAACCGTTTGTCGGAACGCCGGGCCTTGCGCTGACTGGGCTGCGGCCCCGTCCGTGGGCCGATGTCGGCGCCGAACTCGTCTACCATCTGCGCCAGGTCCGGCGCCGCCGGGCTCCCGGTGCGCGCCACGGGCGCCGCGCCACCGCCTTTGGAGATGTGAGACGAATGGACAAGTTGGTCGTGCTGGTGGTGTTTGCGGCGCTGGTGGTGCTGGCGTTGCCACTGCTGTCGATCGTGGCGTTGGTCGGGCAGTCGCGCCTGCGCCAGCGGCTCGCCGCACTGGAGGCGCAGGTGGCGCGGATGGCCGCCGCCACGCCTGCCGCCGCAACGGATCGCGCCGATTCCGCGGCCGCTGTCGCAGAGGGCCAGGCCGCCGTCGCCGAGTCCGAGGTCGAGGCGGAGGACATGCCGTTCGCTGCAGGCCTCGACCTTCCGCGTCCAGACCCGTTCGCCGAGCGCGCAGCGGCGCCGCCGCCCTTGCCGGTGCCTCCCAGGGGCGAGGATTTCGCGACGCTGGCCGCCGCGGTCGAACGCGCCGAGCAGCAGCAAGCCCAGGCGCGCACCGCCGCGGCGGCCCAGCCCGCCGCGCCGCGTGGGCCGGATCCGATCGAACGGCTGTTGGGCGGGATCAAACGCTGGTTCACCGAGGGCAATGTCCCGGTCAAGATCGGCATGCTGGTGCTGCTGGCCGGCGTCGCCGCACTGCTGAAGTACGCCGGCGACCAGGGCTGGCTGCGCATGCCGATCCAGCTGCGCTACGCCGGCATCGCCGCCGCGTCGCTGGCCGGCCTGGCCTTCGGCTGGCGCCAGCGCACGCGCAAGCGCAGCTTCGCGCTGGCGCTGCAGGGCGGGGCGATCGGCGTGTTGCTGCTGACCGTGTTTGCCGCGTTCAAGCTGTCCGGGCTGATCCCCGCCGGCGCGGCGCTGGCGCTGAGCATCGCCCTGGTCGCGGGCATGTGCGTGCTGGCGGTGGCGCAGGAATCGCGCACCCTGGCGGTGCTGGGCACGCTGGCCGGCTTCCTCGCGCCGCTGTGGCTGTCCACCGGCAGCGGCAACCACGTCGCGTTGTTCTCCTACTACGCGCTGCTCAACGCGGCGGTGTTCGCGATCGCCTGGTACCGGCCGTGGCGGGTGCTGAACCTGCTCGGGTTCGGCTTCACCTTCGGCATCGGCACGCTGTGGGGCGTGTTGCAGTACCGGCCCGAGAAGTTCGCCAGCACCGAGCCGTTCCTGCTGCTGTTCTTCGCCTTCTACCTGCTGATCCCGATCCTGTACGCGCGGCGCCAGGCAGCGCGCAGCACGCTGATCGACGGCAGCCTGGTGTTCGGCACGCCGCTGATCGCGTTTTCGCTGCAGGCGGGGCTGCTGCGCGGCGACGGCCTGCCGTTGGCGCTGTGTGCGCTGGGACTGGCGGCGATCTATGCCCTGCTGGCGGCGGCGCTGATCCGGCGCGCGAGCTTCGCGGTGCTGGGGCAGGCGTATGCGGTGCTGGCGGTGGGGTTCGCCACCTTGGCGGTGCCGCTGGCGCTGTCCGCGCGCGCGACCGCCAGCGTGTTCGCGCTGGAGGGGGCGGCGTTGGCGTGGCTGGGCCTGCGCCAACGGCGCTGGCTGCCGCAGTTCAGCGGCGCCGGCCTGCAACTGGCGGCGTCGTTCGGTTTCCTGGTGGGCGTGGAGGACATCGCCCAGGACACCCAGGCGGTGGCCAACGCCACCTTCATGAGCGGGCTGCTGCTGGCGCTGGCCGGCTTCGCCAGCGCCTGGTGCTACCGCCGTGGGCGGGCCGCCGTGCCGGCGCTGGGCTACTACGTGTGGGGGCTGTTCTGGTGGTGCGGGATCGGCGTCACCGAGATCGTGCGATTCGTCGACGCCGACGCGCGTGCCGACGTGCTGCTCGCCTGGGTCGCGGTCAGCGGCTGGCTCGCCGCCGAGGCGCAGCGGCGCTGGCCTGCACTGGCGCTGGCCGCGACCACGCTGGGTGGCCTGGCCCTGGCCTTGCCGCTGGCGGTCTGGCAGGCCGATGTGCACGGGCAGCCGTTCGCCGGGCATGGCGCCTGGGCCTGGGCGCTGTTCGCGGTGCTCGGCGTGCGCAGCCTGCTGTGCCTGCGCGACAGCGGTGGCGGCGTCGCGCGTGCGGCGCAGTTCGTATGGTGGCTGGTGTGGCCCAGCGTGGTCGGGCTGCTGTGCACCTGGATCGCGCTGCACAGCGAGCTCGCCGCCGGCTGGCGCTGGATGCTGTTGCTGGCGCCCTGGTTGCTGGCGACGGCGCTGTCGCTGTGGCGCTGGAATTGGCTGGCGGCTCCGCTGGGTGCGGCATTCGCGCCGTGCCGCGGCGCGCTGCAGAGCACCTACTTCGGCCTGCTGGCGGTGGCCTGGCTGTACAGCCTGGGCCTGCCCGGCAGCAGCGCGCCGCTGCCCTGGGTGCCGGTGCTCAATCCGCTGGAACTGACCCAACTGGCGCTGCTGGTCCTGGGCGTGCGCTGGACCCGCACCGCGGAGCTGCCGGCGCTGCTGCGGCCCTGGCGCACCCAGCTGTTGGCCGGTGCCGGCTTCCTGTGGATCACCAGCGTCACCCTGCATGCGGTGCATTACTGGGCGGCGGTGCCGTGGCCCGGCGTGCTCGGCAATGGCGTGGCGCAGACCAGTCTGACCGTGGTCTGGAGCGTGCTGGGCGTGCTTGGCTGGGTGCTGGGCTCGCGGCGCGGCCAGCGCGGCCTGTGGCTGGCCGGCGCGGTACTGATGGCGGTGGTGCTGGGCAAGCTGCTGCTGGTGGACCGCGGCAACCTCGGCAACGTCGCCGGCATCGCCTCGTTCATCGCGTACGGGTTGTTGTGTACGGTGGTCGGCTATCTGGCGCCGGCGCCGCCGCGCGCTGCCGAACCGGTCGAGGAGGCCATCCCATGATCCGACGTGCGCTGTTTCCGTTGTTGCTGGCTGGGTTGCCGCTGTGCGCGTTCGCCGCCAGCCAGCGCGACGACTACGCCCAGCAGTGGCCGCTGACCCTGCAGGACGCCGATGCCGGCGCCTATCGCGTGCAGCTCGACGATGCGGTCTACCGCAGTGCGCAGCGCGCCTCGCTGGGCGACGTGGAGGTGTTCAACGCGGCCGGCGACCCGCTGCCGGCGGCCCTGTTCGCCGCCGAACAGGCCGAGACGGCGCCGCGCCGGCAGCCGTTGCCGTGGTTTCCGCTGCCGGCGGCGCCCGACGGGCGGACCCCGGATCTGGAGCTGATCGCCGAGCGCGACAGCGACGGCAGTGTGCGCCGCATCCAGACCCGCGTGGCCGGCGCTGGCTCCGACGCGGGCGCTGCCGGCTGGCTGGTCGATGCCAGCGCGTTGCATGCGCCGCTGCGCGCACTGTCGCTGCAATGGGCCGCCGCTGCGCAGCCACAGCAAGCGCGCTACCGCGTCGAGGGCAGCGACGATCTGCGCGACTGGGAGGTGCTGGTGGCCGATGCGACCCTGGTCGACCTCAGCAACCAGGGGCACCGGCTGCAGCAACTGCGCATCCCCATCGGCCGCGAAGTGCACTATCTGCGCCTGCTGCCGCTGGCCGGTGCCGGCGCGCCGCCGCTGACCGGGGTGGAGGCCGAACTGGCACCGACGCCGGTCGTCGCCGACTGGCATTGGCAACAACTGGACGCGGCGAGCACCGATCCCGCGCAGCACGGCTATGCCTTCGTGTCGCCGGGGCGCTACCCGGTGACGCGCGTCGACATCGCCTTGCCCGGCAACAACGCCATCGAATGGCGCGTGCAGAGCCGCGACAGCGCCGAGGCGCCGTGGCAGGACCGCGCCGGTCCATGGCTGGCCTACCAGGTGGGCGGCGGCAGCCGCTCGCCGCCGCAGGCGCTGACTGCGCCGGTGCGGGACCGCTACTGGCGGTTGCTGGCGGCGCAGGACCCGGGCCGCCAGCGGCCGGCGCTGCGCCTGGGCTACCAGCCGGAGACGCTGGTGTTCCTGGCGCAGGGCGCGCCGCCTTATGCGCTGGCCGCCGGCAGTGCGCGCACCCAGCGTGCGCAGGCGCCGCTGGCCGCCGCGTTGCAGGCCTTGCACACCCAGCGTGGGCCGCAATGGGCGCCGGCCACTGCCAGCCTCGGCGCGGCGCAGCCACTGGCCGGTGCCGCGGCGCTGCAGGCGCCACCGCCGCCGCGCGACTGGAAGACCTGGCTGCTGTGGGCGCTGCTGGTCGGTGGTGCGCTGCTGGTGGTCGGTTTCGCGCTCAGCCTGCTGCGCAAACCCGGCGCCGGCGAGGGCACGGGCTGATCGATGCCGCGGCGACGGCGCGCACGCCGCGCCGCGCGCGCGGGGCAGCGCACCGTCCCCCGCCGATTTGCCGCTGTGCGGCCGACGCCGGACAATGGCGGTTTGGCCGCTGCGCGGCGATCGGCCGAACGGCGTGCCCCCGACGTTCCGATGCCGACGCCGATACTGCACCGATGGCGCGGTTTTCCCTTTGCAACCCCACGAAAGCGAGCAATCACATGTCCATCCTGCGAATGACCGATCTCGACCTGTCCGGCAAGCGCGTGCTGATCCGGCAAGATCTGAATGTGCCGATCGACAATGGCCTGATCACCTCCGAGCAGCGCATCCTGGCCTCGGTGCCGACGCTCAAGCACGCGCTGGAACAGGGCGCGGCGGTGATGGTGACCTCGCATCTGGGCCGGCCCAAGGAAGGCGTGTGGACCCAGGAGGATTCGCTGGAGCCGGTGGCCATCCGCCTGGCTGCGCTGCTCGGCGTCGACGTGCCGCTGATCCGCGACTGGGTCGATGGCGTGGACGTGCAGCCCGGGCACATCGTGCTGCTGGAGAACTGCCGCATGAACGTCGGCGAGGGCAAGGACGACGAGGCCCTGGCGAAAAAGTATGCAGCGCTGTGCGACGTGTTCGTGATGGACGCGTTCGGTACCGCGCACCGTGCGCAGGCGTCCACCCATGGCGTGATCAAGTTCGCCCCGGTCGCCGCCGGCGGCCCGCTGCTGATGGCGGAGCTGGATGCGCTGGCCAAGGCGCTGGAGCAACCGGCCAAGCCGCTGCTGGCGATCGTCGCCGGCAGCAAGGTCTCGACCAAGCTGGAGCTGCTGTCCAACCTGGTGGACAAGGTCGATCAGCTGATCGTCGGCGGCGGCATCGCCAACACCTTCATCGCCGCGGCCGGGCATGCGGTCGGCAAGTCGCTGTGCGAGCCGGACCTGCTCGACACCGCGCGCAAGATCGTGGCCGATGCCAATGCGCGCGGCGCGGCGATCCCGCTGCCCAGCGACGTGGTGGTGGCCAAGCAGTTCATGCCCGACGCCGAGGCCACGGTGAAGGCGGTCACCGATGTCGCCGACGACGACCTGATCCTGGACATCGGCCCGCAGACCGCTGCGCACTACGCCGAGCTGATCGCCAAGGCCGGTACCGTGGTCTGGAACGGCCCGGTCGGCGTGTTCGAGTTCGACGCCTTCGGCAAGGGCACCGAGACCCTGGCGCGGGCGATCGCCGCCTCGTCGGCGTTCTCCATCGCCGGCGGCGGCGACACCCTGGCCGCGGTCGACAAGTACGGCATCGCCGAGCAGGTCAGCTACATCTCCACCGGCGGCGGCGCGTTCCTGGAGTTCCTGGAAGGCAAGACCCTGCCTGCGGTGGCCGCGCTGCAGGCGCGCGGCGCGTGAGCGCCGCCGACGTCCTGTTCTTCGACCTGGACGGCACCCTGGTCGATTCGGAGGCCGGCATCGTCGGCAGCCTGCGCCATGCCTTCGCCGAACTGGGCCAACCGCTGCCGACCCCGGCGCAGTTGCGCGCCTGGATCGGCCCGCCGCTGCGCGACAGCTTCCAGCAGCACTTCGGCGGCGATGCGGCGTTGGTGGAGCAGGCCTTGACGCTGTACCGCAGCCGCTACGACAGCCATGGTTGGCGCGAGCACACGGTGTTCCCGGACATCGGCGCGGCGGTGGAGGCGGTGGCCATGGCAGGCCATCGTCTGGCGGTGGTGACCTCGAAGAACGAACGCTTCGCGCGGCGCATCGTCGAGCAGTTGCCGTTCGGCACTCGCTTCGAGGAGATCGTCGGTGCCAGCGACGACGGCGCGCGGCGGGCCAAGCCGGACCTGATCGCCGAGGCGCTGCGCCGGCTCTCTGTCGTGCCGGCGCAGTGCCGCATGATCGGCGACCGGCGCATGGACATCGACGGCGCGCGCCATCACGGCATGCGCAGCATCGGCGTGCTGTGGGGCTTCGGCGATGCCGAGGAACTGCGCCAGGCCGGCGCCGATGTGCTGGCGCAGTCGCCGGCGCAGTTGCCGGCGCTCGTCGCGGCCTGAATGGGCACGTGCGCCGGTGCGTCCGGCGCACAGGGCGCTGGCTGCGCATGCTGCGTCGCCTGGCGTGAGCCTGCCCACGCGGTGTCCGCGGGCCGGCGGCTGTTGGCGCGGCATGACCGCATACTGTCCCGCATTGTCCGCTCGCTATGCCGGACCGCGCGTGCGTCTATGCCGAAATGCCATGCTGTGTGATGGGCGCGTGTGCTAGCTTTGAGCGCTTTTTCCAAGGATGCCATCATGATCGAACGCCAGCGCCGCACCAAGATTCTCGCCACCCTCGGTCCGGCCACCGACCCGCCCGGCGTACTCGAGGATCTGTTCCGCGCCGGCGTCAACGTGGTGCGGTTGAACTTCAGCCACGGCGATCCGTCGGGCCAGGCCAAGCGCGCCGCCGAAGTGCGCGCCGCCGCGGCCCGCGTCGGCGCCGAGATCGGCATCCTCGCCGACCTGCCCGGTCCGAAGATCCGCATCGAGCGCTTTGCCCAGGGCAAGGTCTCGCTCAAGCTCGGCGACCGCTTCGACCTCATCGCCGACCCCAATGCCGCGCCGGGCGACGCCAGCCAGGTCGGCGTCAGCTACCTGGGCCTGCCGCAGGACGTGGCGCCGGGCGACGTGCTGCTGCTGGACGATGGCCTGATGCAGCTGAAGGTGGTCGAGGTGCAGGGCGAGCGCATCGTCACCAGCGTGCTCAACGACGGCGTGTTGTCCGATCGCAAGGGGCTCAACAAGCAGGGCGGCGGCCTGTCGCTGGGCGCGCTGACCGAGCGCGATAAGGAACTGATCGGCATCGTCGCCAAGATCGGCGTGGACTTCATCGCGGTGTCGTTCTGCCGCAACGCCGAGGACATGAACGAGGCGCGGCGCATCGCCCGCGCGCACGGCTGCGACGCGGCGCTGGTGTCCAAGATCGAGCGCACCGAGGCGATCGAGAACCTGAGCGAGATCGTCGAGGCCTCGGACGTGGTGATGGTCGCGCGTGGCGACCTGGGCGTGGAAATCGGCGACGCCGAGCTGCCGGGCCTGCAGAAGAAGATCATCAAGGAATCGCTGGCGCAGAACAAAGTGGTGATCACCGCCACGCAGATGCTGCAGTCGATGGTGGAAAGCCCGATCCCGACCCGCGCCGAAGTGCTGGACGTGGCCAACTCGGTGATCGACGGCACCGACGCGGTGATGCTGTCGGCCGAGAGCGCCGCCGGCGCCTATCCGATCCGCGCGGTCGAGGCGATGGCGCGCATCTGCCTGGGCGCCGAGCGCCAGTTCGAGACCGAAACCGACTTCGGCATGGCCCCGCGCAACCTCGAGCGCGCCGACCAGGCCATCGCCATGGCGACGATGTTCCTGTCCCAGCACGTGGGCGTGCGCGCGATCGTGGCGATGACCGAATCCGGCGGCACCCCGCGCTACCTGTCGCGCTTCCGCGCCAAGGCGCCGATCTTCGCGGTGACCCGCCACGACGGCGCGCGCCGGCACATGGCGATGATGCGCGACGTGTTCCCGATCAACTTCGACAGTCGCGGCCTGACCCCGCGCGAGGCCGCGCGCGGCGCGATCCGCGTGCTGGTCGAAGCCGGCCTGCTGGCGCCGGGCGACCGCGTGGTGTTCACCAGCGGCGAGCACATGGAAACCCACGGCGCGACCAACACCCTGCGCCTGCTCGAGGTCGGCCCGGACGGCCGTGCCAGCGGCCTGGGCGAACTCTGAAGGACGCGGCGCGGCGGCTCCGGCCGCCGCGCCGTCGGCAATACCTGTTCGATCGCGCATGGAACGGCGCGGCGCCCTCCCGTTCCCTGATCGTGCGACACCCCCATGACGTCCCCAAGCGCGCACGCCGAACTCGGGCTGGACCTGCCCGAGCGCCCCGGCACGCATTGCCTTGAACACCTGATCCAGGCCTCGGCCACGCGCGAGCTGGTGGTCACCGAGGATATCCGCGACCGCCGCGGCATCCTGCTCGTCGCCAAGGGCCAGCGCATCAACGCCGGCCTGCGCGAGCGCCTGATCGCGCGGCGCCTGCTGCGTCCGCTGGAATCCTCGCTGGCGTTCTGCGAGGAACTGCGCCCGAGCGAAGTGCAGCTGGCCGCGCAGCGCGAACTGGACGAACACCCGCACCTGCGGCAGTTGCTGGGCGAGCAGGCGCAGCCGGTGATGGCCATGCTGGCCCGCGCCCGCACGCTGGGCGCGCCGGGCACCTTGCTGACCACCCTCGGCCAGACCCGGCCGGCCGCGTTCTCGCACGCGGTGCGGGTGGCGATGCTGGTGTCCTGGCTGGCGGCGCTGCTGTCGCGCTCGGATGCGGCGATGCGCGAGGCCGCGGAAGTCGGCCTGCTGCACGATCTCGGCGAGATGTACGTGGATCCGGTGGTGCTGGAGATTCCCGAGGCGCAGCAGGACTTCGCGCAGTGGCGCATGCGCTGCGTGCACCCGGTGATCAGCGCCGCGCTGCTGGGCGAATCCGGCGTGTACTCGGCGCAGCAGGCCGCGGCCGCACGCGAGCACCACGAACGCATCGACGGCTCCGGCTATCCGGTCGGCGCGTCGGCGCTGTCGCCGTTGGGCCGGTTGATCTCCTGTGCCGAAGCGCTGGATGGGTTGTTCGAACGCGAGCAGGGCCATGCGCAGGCGCTGGCGCGGATGCGCATCGCGCTGCGCGTGGTGCCCGGACAGTTCCCGCGCGACGTCGTCGACCTGCTGACCGAGCGCCTGCGCGACTGCGCGCTGGAACAGGCGCCGGCGCACGATCCGCAGCACCTGCGCGAGGTGGTGGCGGCCTTGCTCGACGGCCTGGAGCGGGCGCGCGACGAGGCGTTGCGGCTGCAGCGCGGCGGCGACCTGCGCGAGGACGAGCGCGCGGCCTTGCAGCATCTGCTGCTGTTGATCGTGGGCTACATCATGGCCATCCACGATTCCGGCGCCGGCAAGATGGTCGAGCAACTGCCGTGGCTGATCGCTGCGCCGGAAGCGGCCGAGGAAGTCGACCGCGTCTGCTGCGAACTGCGCTGGCAGCTGCCGGGGCTGCGCCACCACGCCGCGTTGCTGGCGCACCGCCGCGCGCGCAGTGCCGACGACTGGCAGCCCTTGCTCGATGCGCTCGACATCGCCTTGCCGACAGCGCAGGGCGCGCCTGCGCCGGTGCCGGCCCTGGACGCCGCGCCGCTGCAGACCGCGCAGGCCGAAGAAGAGGCGCAGTGTGACGCAATGACGGATGCACTTGGCTGACGTGCCGGGAACATGCACGGTCTACGCCTGTAACCGCTTGCAATCCCCGCGGTAACGGAATGCATGCAGGCCGGCCCGGTATAATGGGCGTTCCCCCGCTGCAGCCATCAGGAACCGTATGAGCATCGAACAGCTTGCCGAAACCGCACAGGCAATGGTCGCCCCGGGCAAGGGCATCATCGCGATCGACGAATCCACCAGCACCATCGCCAAGCGCTTCGCCGGCGTGGGCATCGAGAATGTCGAAGAGAACCGCCGTGCCTACCGCGAGCTGCTGCTGACCACGCCCAAGCTGAGCGACCACATCTCCGGCGCGATCCTGTACGACGAGACGATCCGCCAGAAGACCAAGGACGGCGTACCGTTCGCCAAGTACATGGCCGAGCACGGCATCATCCCCGGCATCAAGGTCGACAAGGGCACGCATCCGCTGGCCGGCATGCCGGGCGAACTGATCACCGAAGGCCTCGACGGCCTGCGTGCGCGCCTGGAGGAGTACTACAAGCTCGGCGCGCGCTTCGCCAAGTGGCGTGCGGTCATCACCATCGGCGAGGACATCCCGTCGGGCGTGTGCATCGAGACCAACGCGCATGCGCTGGCCCGTTATGCCGCGCTGTGCCAGGAGCAGGGCCTGGTGCCGATGGTGGAGCCGGAAGTGCTGATGGACGGCGACCACGACATCGAGACCTGCTACGAGGTCACCGAAGCCACGCTGCGTTCGCTGTTCGGCGCGCTGTACGAGCAGAACGTGGTCCTGGAAGGCACCATCCTCAAGGCCTCGATGGTCATCGCCGGCAAGGACTGCGACGAGCAGGCCAGTGTCGAGGAAGTGGCCGAGTCCACCGTGATGTGCCTCAAGAGCACTGTGCCGGCGATCCTGCCGGGCATCGTGTTCCTGTCCGGCGGTCAGACCGACGAGCAGTCCACCGCGCACCTCAACGCGATGAACCAGCTCGGTAACCTGCCGTGGCCGCTGAGCTTCTCCTACGGCCGCGCCATGCAGCAGGCCGCGCTGAAGCTGTGGGCGCAGGACATGAAGGGCAATTTCGCCAAGGCACAGCAGGTGGTGTACGAGCGCGCCAAGGAAAACGGCCTGGCCGCGCTGGGCAAGTGGCAGGGCTGATCGGCCCCGACATCGCCTTAGAGGAGAGAAGAACGCCGGCATCGCCGGCGTTTTTCGTTTCGGGGCCATCGTGTTGCGGGAGCCGGCAGCGGAGCTTGCGCACTGGTGGCCAGGCCGCAGGGCGCTTCGGCGAGGCACGCCGACGCGCTCAGGGTGCGATCGCCGCCGGTGCGTGGAAGCGATAGCCGCTGTTGCGCAAGGTCTTCACCGGCAGCGGGCGTCCGCTGATCTCCTCCACGCGGCGCCGCAGGCGGTACATCTGCGTGTCCAGCCGCCGCCGGTCGTACTCGAGGAAGTTCACCCCCAGCCCCTCGGCGATCTCGCGGTGGCCCACGCTCTCGCCGGCATGGCGCATCAGGCAGGCCAGCACCAGCAGATCCTGGCGCGACAGCGGCACCGGCGGCGCGTTGGGAACGTTCAGGCGTGCGGCAGCCAGTTCCAGGACCCAGCGCGCCGCCGGTGGCGGCAGGGCCAGGCGCCGGCCCAGCGACGCCAGGGTGGCGGCGAGTTCGTCCAGATCGACGCCCTTGCCCAGGTAGTGGTCCACGCCGAGTTCCAGTCCCGCGATGCGGTCGCTGGCGGTGTTGCGTGCACTGAACACCACGATGCCCAGCCGATGGCCGGCACGCCGCAGTTCACTGACCAGTTCCAGGCCGCTGCCGTCGGGAAGACCGACGTCGATCACGGCCATGGTGTGGCGCGCCGGATCGAATCGTTGCCGGAAGCCGGCGATGCTGTCCACGCAGACGGCGATATAGCCCAGATCCTGCAGGAACTCGCCGAGTTCTTCGCACAGCACCGGCTCGTCCTCGAGCAGGATCACCTCGGACATGGAGTCGCGTCCTCGCGCAGTGCGGTTTGCTGTAACGTCATCGGCTGGCAAGGGTGCGGTATGGCGAATGATGGCGCAATGGTGGCGCTGGCTGGTGGGCGCATGGCTTGTGGTGGGCGTGGCCGTGGCCGCCGACGCGGCGCCATCCCCGGTCGCGGCGCTGCCGTTGACCAGCGCGCACCAGGATGCGAGCGGGTATCTGCAGCGCCTGGACGATCCGCACGGCCGACTGGACGTGGTGCAGGCCGCCGCCGCGACCGGCTGGACCCGGCTGCCCGACGGCCTCAACGCGGGATTCGCCGACGGTGCCGTGTGGCTGCGCCTGCCTGTTCATGTCCAGAGTGTACCGCCCGGCGGCTGGATGATGCGATTGAGCAATGCCTTGCTCGACGACGTGCAGGCCTACGTGCGGCCCGAGGGCGGCGCCTGGCGCGCGCTGGGGGACAGCGGCGAACGCGTGCCGCGGCGCGATTGGCCGGTGGACTACCGCAGCCCGGTCTTCCAGTTCGCGCCAACGCATGCGGGCGATTACGAGGTGCTGCTGCGGTTGCGCAGCAAGAACGCGTTGGTCACCCGTCTGGACGTCTGGCAACGGCTGCCGTTCGATAACCACTCGCGGCGCGAGGGGCTGCAGTTCGGCCTGTATTTCGGCTTCTACCTGTTGCTGCTGTGCCTGCACGTGTTGTTCTGGCTCGCCACGCGCGCGCGCATGAGTGGCCTGTTCGTGGCCTATCTCGGCGGCTGCGTGTTCAACGAAGCGATGTCCATCGGCCTGGTGCAGCAGGTCACCGGCATGCCGATGGCGTGGAGCGACACGCTGTTGGGCATCAGCATCGCCTGCAGTCTGCCGGTGGGATTCCAGGTCGCCAGCCGGCAACTGAACCTGCGCGCCTTTCATCCGCGGCTGGTGCGTTGGGGCACACGTCTGCTGTGGGCGGTCGCGTTGGGGTGCGCCGTGTTCGTGCTCGCCGGCCACTACGCCTGGGGCATGCAGCCGGTGCAGTCGCTGGGTCTGCTGGAAATCCTGCTGCTGGCGGGGCTGGGCCTGCACCTGCTGTGGCGCCGCTATCGGCCGGCGCTGTTCTTCGTGCTCGCGTTCTTTCCGTTCTATCTGGGGGTGATGTTGGGCTTCCTGCGCAACCTCGGATTCGTCCCGGTCAATGCGTGGACCCAGTACGCCACCACGTTCGGCACCATGCTGCACATGACGCTGCTGAGCGTGTTCCTCATCGGTCGTTACGAGCGGCAGCGCCGATTGCGCGAACGGCGGCATGCCGAGGCCGCGGTGGCACTCGCGCGCAGACACGGTCTGGCGCTGGAGCGTGACGTGGCCTTGCGCACCGCAGAGCTGCGCAACGAAATCGGCAGGCGGCAGGCGCTGGAGAACGACCTGCGCGGCTTGCTGCAGACCGAGCGCAAGGTCATGCAGGAGCAACGCGATTTCGTGGCGATGGTGTCGCACGAGTTCCGCACGCCGCTGGCCGTCATCATGACTTCGGCGCAACAGCTGGCGCGCAAGCTGGATGCGCCGCCGGAACGCAATCGCGTGCGCTGCGGCAACATCCGCGACGCGGCGCAACGGCTGCTGGCGCTGGTGGACGAGTATCTCGCCGACGACCGCATGGGCGAGGCGGCTTCGGAACTGCGGCTGCAGCCGTGCGCCCTGCGCGTCCTGCTCGACGACCTGTGCGGTGACTTCCCGCCGCAGCGCGTGGTCTGCGAGGTTCTCACCGACGACGACGGTCTGCTCACCGATACCGGACTGCTGCGGGTGGCCGTGCGCAACCTGCTCGCCAATGCCGACCGCCATTGCCCGGCGGGCATGGCCATCCGCGTGCGCGTCCGCGGCAGTGCCGGAGGGCTGCGGCTGGAGGTCGCCAATCCGGGCGAACGCATCGCGCCTGCCGAACGCGAGCGGCTGTTCCAGAAGTACTACCGCGGCGAAAGCGCGCGGCATGCGCCGGGCGCGGGGCTCGGTCTGTACCTGGTGCGGCGCATCGCCGAGCGTCTTGGGGGATGGGTCGGCCTGGCCAGGCAGGCACCCGACGAGTCGGTCTGCTTCGTATTGCTGCTGCCGCGCCGCCCGGATGCACAGCTCGCAGTGTCGCGCGTGCCGCCGGCGACGGATGCCTGATCGCAGGCGGCCGTGCGTATCCCGACGCCCGCTCTGCGCCAACAGCAAAAACAATCGGGCGCGGCGGCGACCGATCGCCGCGCGTTCGTGCAGAGAGCCCGGTGCCGATTCGTGTGCCGGCGAGGGCCGTGACGAAAGCGGTGCCATGACCCGACGACACCGCCGCGCGGTGTCGTCAGGTCATTCCCGGCTACTGCCGGATGATGCAGCTGTCCGCGGAGGCGTTGGACGCGCCCGGGCTGCAGGCGACCGCCGGGGCGCGGATGCCGCCGTCGACGATCAGGATCGAGTCGGTGGCGGCCGTCACGGTGCCGCTGCTGCCGCCATGTGCCGCGGCCGCCAGTTGCCTGGCCGTCTCCTCGGCCTTTTGCGGACTGGTCTCTGTCGTGCTGCCGGCATCGCTGGTCACCGTGGCGGCGGCGACCGAGGTGTTGATCGCCTGCACGGTGGTGGTCGGCAACTGGACAGCGCCGCCGCCATCGCCGTTGCCGGCGACCACGTTCAACAGGCCATCGACGTAGCTGATGGTGTAGTTGGACAGCCCTGCGCCGGTGGCGCCGGAGGCGGTGATGGCGTAGTTGCCGACCGCGGCGCCGCTGCCGGCACCGGCACTGTTCAGTGCGACGCCGGAGACGGTGTCGCGGTTGAGCAGGCCGGAGACACGGTAGCCGGTGAGGGTGGCGGTGCTGCCGACGGTCTTGCTGGCATCGCTGGCGACGATGCGCAAGGTGGCCGGATCGACGCGGAGGCTGCCGTCGACGTAGCTGACGACGTAGTTGGACAGCCCGGCGCCGGTCGCGCCGGAGGCGGTGATGGCGTAGTTGCCGACCGCGGCGCCGGCACCGGCGCCGGCGCTGCCCAGGGCGACGCCGGAAACGGTGTCGCCGTTGAGCAGGCCTGAAACGCTGTAGCCACTGAGGTTGATGATGCCGCCGTAGGTCTTGCTGGCGTCGTTGGCGACGATGCGCAGGGTTGCCGGATCGACGCGCAGGCTGCCGTCGACGTAGCTGACGACGTAGTTGGACAGCCCGGCGCCGGTCGCGCCGGAGGCGGTGATGGCGTAGTTGCCGACCGCGGCGCCGGCACCGGCACCGGCGCTGCCCAGGGCGACGCCGGAGACGGTGTCGCCGTTGAGCAGGCCCGAAACGCTGTAGCCGCTGAGGGTGACGGTGCCGCCGTAGGTCTTGTTGGCGTCGTTGGCGACGATGCGCAGCGTCGCCGGATCGACGCGCAGGCTGCCGTCGACGTAGTTGACGACGTAGTTGGACAGCCCTGCGCCGGTCGCGCCGGAGGCGGTGACGGCATAGTTGCCCACTGCGGCGCCGCTACCGGCGCCCGCGCTGCCCAGCGCGACCCCGGAGACGCTGTCGCTGCCGATCAGACCGGAAACGCGGTAGCCGCTGAGGTTGAGGGTGCTGCCGTAGGTCTTGGAGCCCGAGGTCGCCGTCACTGTCAGCGTCGCCGGGGTGATGGCGATGCCGCCGGAGACCACGTAGCCGATGTCGTAGCCCTGCTGCGAGGACGCCAGGCCACCGATCTGCAGCATGCCGTTGCCGGTGGTATAGCTGCCGACGCCATTGCCTGCGGTCGCGTAGCGCAGCGACGATCCGAACAGCAAGCTGGGGTTGAAGGCGCCGCCGGCCGTGTAGGACGAGATCGTGCCGCTGACACCGTTGCCGTCGTAGGTCTTGTCGAGCCCGGAGAGGCTGGTGCCGATTGTCAACGGGGTCAGGAAGCTGCGCAGCAGCGGCGTGCCCATGTGTTCGTACAGGCGCCAGGTCTGGCCGGTGCCGCCGCGGTTGTCGATCGCCCAGCCGGCATCGGTAAACGTGGACAGCGTGTTCAACGCGCTCCAGGACCTGCCGCCGCTGATCGCATCGATGCTGCCGGTGTTGCTGCCCGCCAAGCGCAGGCCGGCGTTGATCGGATTACCGCCGATGTCGGTGGCGAAGAAGCTGGCGTTGATCGTGCCACTGTTGGTGCCGACCAGGCCGCCGACGGCGTTGCTGCCGCCTATGTCGCCGATGGCGTAGCTGGCGTTGATGATGCCGCCATCGTTATAGCCGACCAGACCGCCGAGATACTGGGTGCCGATCACGCCACGGCCGCCGGCATAGGCCGCGTTGATGGTGCCGGTCAGGTTGTAACCGACCAGGCCGCCCGCATACTCGGTGGCGGCGATGAAACCAGTGGCATAGACACGGGCCAGACTGCCTCGAGAGTTGTACCCGACCAGCCCGCCGATGTACCACGTGCCGGAAACATCGCCGACGGCGTAAGCGTCGCTGAGGCTTGTGCTGAAGAGGTTACCGACCAGTCCGCCGACATAGCTGACTCCCGATGCGCCACCGGTCGCGTGCGCGTTCGTGATGGTCCCCCTGTTCGCCACTCCGATCAGCCCGCCGACGTAGTTCGAGCCGGAGACGCTCCCGCTGGCCTGCACATTGGTGAGGGTAGCGGTGGACGCCTGGCCTAGCAGACCGCCCGCATGCGTGGTGGTCGCGGTGACGTTGCCGCTGGCCGAGGCGTTCTGGATCTGGCTCTGATTGGCGTTGCCGATCAGCCCGCCGACATGGTCGCCGCTGGCAGTGCTGGTGCTGGTCGCGCTGCCGCTGGCCTGCACGTTGCTGTAGTTGCCCTGGTAGTCGTTGCCGACCAGGCCGCCGACACTGCTGCCGCCGGAGACCGTGCTCGACGAGGACGACGCGTTGATCGTGCCGCTGGCGTTGCTGCCGATCAGTCCGCCGACGTAGTTGCCGCTGTAGGGGCCGCCGCTGCCGACCACGTTGCCGCTGGTCTGCGCGCCGGTGATCGTCCCGGCATTGTTGTAGCCGGTGATGCCGCCGATGAAGTTGCCGGTGCCGCTCATGGTGCCGGTGACGCGGATGCCGCTGAGCGTGCCGGCATTGAAGCCGGCGACGCCGCCCACGTAGGCGGTGCCGGTGACGGTGGTGCCGGTCAGGGCGAGGTTGAGGATCCGGCTGGCAGCGCCGGTGTTGCCGAACAGGCCGACGTAGGACGTGCCGCCGCGGGCGATGGTCAGCCCGGAAATGGTGTGGTTTGTGCCATCGAGGCTGCCGGTGAAGGCGTTGTTGCTGTCGCCGACCGGACTGAAGCCGGCGCTGCTCCACATGCCGCTGGCGTTGCTGCCGGCGGTCTGGCTGGCATCGATGTCGGCCGACAGGCTGTAGTTGGCCGCCATGTTGTACGCCATCAACTGCAACTGGTGTGCGTTGCCGATGGTGGTGCTGTACTCGCTGGCCAGGAACGGGCGCGTCTGCCCCTCGATCATGATCCAGGCCGGACTGCCGACGCCATCGCTGGCGACGTAGACGTTGCTGGTGCCGGCGAGCAACGCCCAGGTGCCGAGATTGCCGTAGGTGCTGTGGCTGTAACGGTTGTTGCTGCCGAAGCTGGTCAGATTGGTGGCGCTGCCGCCGCCTCCGCTGCTGATGGCATTGGCCTGGCCGGTGCTGTCGACGTCCCACGACGCATTGCTGACGCTGCCCGAATTGGCGCCGATCAGTCCGCCCACGTTGTTGTTGTTGGTGCTGATGACGGCACCCGTGGCGTAGCTGTTGCTGACGCTGCTGGAGCTGACGCTGGCACCGCCCGCATTATTGACGCCCACGAGCCCGCCCACCGAGGCCGTTGCGGTGACGCTGCCGGTGGCGTAGGTGTTGGTGATGGTGCTCTGGTAGTTCATGCCGACCAGCCCGCCGACCATGGAACTGCTGCCGGTCACGCTGCCGGTGGCGTAGCTGTTCTTGATCGAGCCGGCGTTCTGGTTGGTTCCGACGAGGCCGCCGACGGAACTGGTGCCGCTCACGGTGCTGGTGGAATACGTGTTGGTCAGGCTGCCGCCGTCGTTGTAGCCGACCAGGCCGCCGGTGTTGCTGGAGCTGCCGGTCACGCTGCCGGTGCTGTGGGAATTGCGGATCGTGGCGCCGACGTTGTTGCCCGCTACGCCGCCGACGGTGTTTTGCCCGTTGACGCTGCCGTTGAACACGCCATTGTCGATCAAACCCAGGTTGTAGCCGGCCAATCCGCCGATGCCGCCCGAGGTGCCGCTCACCACGCCGTCGACGGTGACGTTCTTGATCGCGCCCTGGCCGTAGCCGACCAGGCCGCCGACGTAATAGCCGCCGGAGATGGAGACGTTGCCCAGGTGCACATCGCGGATGAGGCTGTTGCTGCTGGTGGTGCCGAACAGGCCGACGTAGCCGCTGGCGCCGGAGATGGTCAGGTTGTTGATGCTGTGGCCCAGGCCGGCCAGCTTGCTCTGGAAGGAGGACACCAGGGCGCTGCTGCGGGTGACGCCGGCCAGGTCGATGTCCTGGGCCAACGCATAGGCGCCCGGGCTGTTGAAATAGGTGGCCGCGTCGGCCAGCGAGTGGATCAGCGTGTACGCCTGCCCGTTGATCGCCAGGCTGGCGTGCGCGCCGCCGAGCGAGACGGGGGTGTTGACGTAGTAGTCGCCCGTGCCGCCGACGGTGCCGTTGTCGGTGTAGCCGCCGTAGTTGAGCACCAGGCCGGCCGTGTTGCCGGTGGCGGTGACGGCGGCATTGAGATAGATGCTGTGGTAGGCGTCCAGGGTCAGCGTGGAGTTGCCGCTCCAGCCGATCGCCGCATTGACGTTGATGTCGCCGCTGCCGTTGCTCACGGTGCCCGGGCCGCTGGCGTTGGTGCTGGAGGTGAGCAGGGTGACGTTGGTGCCGCCGTTCAACGCGCCGCTGATGGTGCTGGCGGCCGCGCTGTCCACGGTCAGGTCTTCCGGATCGACCAGCCAGGTGCCGGCGCTGCCGTGGCCGGCGCCCTTGGCGCCGACGGCGATGCCGGAGAAGTCGACGGTGTGGCCGCTGGTTTCGAGCAGGCCGCCGTTGCCGCTGCCGGCCGCATCGGCGCGCAACGCGCCGTGCACCGCGGTGTGGCCATCGGACCAGACCACGATGGAGCCGCCGTTGCCCTGGCCGGTCGCGCTGGCATCGAGCAGCGCGCCGTCGGCGACCGTGGCCGCACTGGCGTGTTGCAACTGTTCGCCGCCCTGGTAGCCGCCGCCGATGCGCACGCTGCCGCCGGCCGCGGTGCCGCTGGCGTCGATGCGGCCAGCGACGTTCACCGCGCCATCGGACAGCACCTGCACGCTGCCGCCGCGGGTGCCGGAGACATCGATGCGGCCGCTGCTGGCCACGTCGCCGCCGCTGCCGACCAGGCGCACGCTGCCGCCGGAGGTGTCGATGCCGGTGGCTTCGAGCGCGCCGGTGTTGTTGACCAGCAACTGCGACAGCCCGGTGCTGCCGGCCTGCAGCAGGATCTGCCCGCCATTGGCGCGCAGCGTGCCGCTGTTCTCCACCGCCGCCGCCGCGCCGTCCACCGACTGGCTGGCCGCCGCGACCATCTGCATGCCGATCGCGCCGGCCGCGTCCATGGTCACCTTGACCTGATCGGCGGAGAGCAGGCGGATGGCGCCGCCGTCGGCGCTGATGCTGCCGCGGTTGGCGACATGGTTGCCGACGAGATTGACCGAGCCGCCGTTGCCGGCGCGGATGCTGCCCTGGTTGACCACGCTGGCGGCGCCATGGTCGCCCCGCGCGAGCAGGTAGCCGCTGTCGTCGTCGCCGGCCAGGCCCAGCGAACTGGCGACCAGGCCGCCGACGTTCACCTGCGCGTGGTTGCCGAACAGGATGCCGGCGGAGTTGATCAGGAACACATTGCCGTTGGCGCGCAGGCTGCCGTCGATCACGCTGGCGCCGCGGCTGGCATCGATCAGGTTGAGCGCCACCGCCGAGCTGGACGGCTGCACGAACACCACGCTGGCGTCCTTGCCGACGTTGAAGCTGTTCCAGTTCAGCACCGCCTTGGCCGCGTTCTGGTCGATCTGCAGCGTGCCGCCGTTCTGCGACACGGTGGCGCCGGTGGCGCTGGACAGCGACGGCACGCCGCTGGCGTGAGCCGGCGCGGCCAGCGCACAGGCCAGGGCGAAGGGCAGCAGCGGCGCGGCCAGACGCGCCGCGCCGGTGCCGGTGCCGGTGGCGCCGGCGTGGCCGGTGGCGACTTCGGAGGCGACCTGGAGCACGCCGAGGTGGCGGTTGAAGACGAGGCGGTAGATGCGGTTCATGGAGATCCCCAGGTCAGAAGGTCAGGCCGAAGCGGGCCCAGTAGCGCACATCCTTGCCGTCGCCCGGCTTGGTGGTGCCGGTGGGCTTGGCCGCGGCCAGATCGAACGAGAGTCCGTGCCAGTCGGGCAGCCGGAAGCTGAGGCCGACGCCGGCGCCCTCGAAGGTGGTGACGCTGTCGTACACCGCGCGGTTGGCGCCGTTCGGGTAGACCCGGCCGTAGTCGTAGAACACGCTGGCGGTCAGCAGCTGACCCCAGGCGTGGCCGCCGAACGGCGAGGCGGCGCTGGCGAAGCCTGGTGCGTCCACCTGGTACTCCAGGCCGGAGTCGAAGCCGCGGTCGCCGAGCGCGGCGCCGAGCGGGAAGGCGCGCACGCTGGTCGGTCCGCCCAGCGAGAACTGCTCCAGCGGGGTCAGGGTGTCGTCGCTGTACTGGCCGTTGACGCGCAGCTGCAGGCGTTGCGTGGCGGTCAGCCCCTGCAGCCGGGTGTAGCTCAGGCGCGCGACGGTGAAGTGGCGGTCGTGGCGGGCGTACAGGTAATCGGTCTGCGGCGAATCGTCGTCGAGCGCGCCGCGCACGCTGAGCTGCAGCAGGTCGATGGCGTGGAGCCGGCGGTCGTCGTGGCGCACGCTGGTGCCGAGTTCGGCCACGTCGAATTTCTGCTTGGACAGCAGCACGCCCAGGCCCTGCAGGCGCGAGCTTTCCTTGACCAGGTGCAGCCAGCTCTGCACGCGCCAGGCATCGGAATTGACGAACTTCCAGTCCAGGCCCAGCGCGCTCTGCTGGGTCGGGCCCTGGATGTCGAGCGCGGCGAACGCGCCGTTGTCGAGGTTGACCACGCTGCGCGTGTAGGACGCGCTGGCGCTGAGGCCGTCGACGCCGGCGATCGGCACCTGGTAGGCGAGGCTGCCCTGCCAGGTATTGGCCGGATCCAGCGCATAGGCGTAGCTGGCGGACAGGTGGTCGCCCAGACCGAGCGGGTTGTTCCAGTCCACACCCACCTGGGCGCGGTAGCGGCCGATGCTCGGGGTGCCGTAGTTGCTGGCGCCGACGCTGACCTGCAGCGGGCGCTCCTCGCTGGCCTGGATCACCACGTCGGTCTCGCCGGGGTTGGCGCCGGGCTTGAGCACGGAGGTGGCGGACACGCCCGGCAGGTCGCGGGTGTACAGCAGCGCCGACTGCAGATCCTGCTGGCGCAGGATCTGGCCCTGCAGGGCCAGGGCAGGGCTGGCGATCAGGCGGTCGTCGTAGCGGCGCGCGCCCTCGACGGTGATCTTGCCGACCCGGCCTTCGACCACGCGGATCTCGACCACCTGGTCCGGCCCCAGGGTCTGCACCGGCAGATATGCCCGGGCGACCAGGAAGCCGGCCTGGCGGTAGGCCTGGGTCAGCGTGTCGGCGATCTGCTGCAGTTGCGCGAAGCTGAGCTGGGCCGGCAGCGTGCCGCCGCCGAGTGCGCGCAGGCGGGCGTCGGCCAGCGCCTGCAGGCGCGCCGGATCGATCTGCTCGCGCGGATGGTCGCCGACGCCAGTGACGCGGATCGCCTGTACCGCGATCGGCGCCGCGGCGTCGTTGGTGCTGGTACCGGTGGCCGGGGCGGCCTCCTGGGCCAGCGCCGTCGCGCAGGTCAGCGTCAAGGCCAGGCCGGCGGCCCACGGAAGCACGAACAGGGCATTCGCCAGCGTACTCGGACGCGGACGGCAAGAAATCGTCATGGTGTTAAGGTGGCGTTAGGGTTGAGGCTCGCGCAATGTAGCCTTCCCACCGCCGATCAATCTGAGCGAATCTGAGCGCGCGATCACTCTTTGCACGGCCCCCCGACACGGTGTCGGGATAATCCCCACAGCACGCTGTGCCAGCGCCGGGCGCTGGGCGGCCGCCATCTCAGTGAATCAGGGCGTGCCTGCGCCCGGGTGGAACGCAGGCCCTGTGGTGATTCGCGGGTAGTCGCCGGATCTCTGAGAGCGTCCGGGTCGACCGCTCAGGCTGCAGTGGCGCACTGCGCGTCGCGCAACGCCTGCCGGTACGCCTTGGCGGTGGCGTCGTTGTAGGCCACCAGGATGATCCGCTTGGGCACCGCATGCGCGCGCTGCCAGGCGTCGGTCTCGGCCACCGCGATACGCGCGGCCTGGTGCAGCGGGTAACCGTAGACGCCGCAGCTGATCGCCGGAAACGCCACCGAGTGCAGGCCCATCTGCTCGGCCAGGCGCAGGGCGCGCCAGTAGCAGTTTGCGAGCAAGGCCGGTTCGTTGTGGGCGCCGTCGCGCCACACCGGACCGACGGTATGCAGCACGTGCCGCGCCTTGAGCTGGTGACCCGCGGTGGCGCGCACCTCGCCGACCGGGCAGCGTACGCCCGGCTTGAGTTCCGGCAGGCGCCGGCATTCTTCCAGCAGTTCCGGGCCGGCGGCACGGTGGATGGCGCCGTCCACGCCGCCGCCACCGAGCAGGGACTCGTTGGCGGCGTTGACGATCGCGTCCACGTCGAGCTGGGTGATGTCGCCTTGCCAGATTTCGATCTTCATGCGCCGATCTTTAGGGGAGCCGAATGATGGATGCGTGAGGGTGTCGCCACCGCCGCCGCGCGCTGCCACGGCCGCTTAACCGGCCAGCGGCAAGACTGACGCGCTCCCATCTCAGCACTTGCGACATGAACCCGAACCCGCCGCCGCCACAGGTCGCCGATGCCCTCGCGCAGGGCCAGATCATCAAAGCGATCAAGCTGCTGCGCGCGCACAGCGGCATGGACCTGCGCAGTGCGAAGGAGCAGGTCGATGCCTGGCTGCTGGCCGGCGCGGCGCGCACGGTGACGGAGATGCTCGACCGCCACGCCTCCGCTGCCGCAGCAGGCGCGACACCGGCAACGTCGGCCCCGGCGCAAACGCCGACCGAGGAACGGCGCCTGCCTCCGGCGGCGGAACTGGCGCTGCGCCGCGGCGAGCGGCGCACGGCTGCCAAGCTGGTGTTCGAGCACTATCCGGACATGTCGCTGCGCGAGGCACTGGAGATGGTGCAGCGGCATCTGCGCTCGGCGCCGACGCTGGGGGCTGCCTCGACCGTGGCCGCCGGCGACCGTGGTGGGGCCTGGCGTTGGGTGCTGCTGGCGCTGTTGCTGGCTGCGGCGGCGGCCTGGTGGCTGGCGCGCTGAGGCATGCCGACGCGGCCAGTGGCTACAGCCAGCGCGCGACCTGCGCGCAGTAGCGCGCATAGGCACTGCCGAAGCGTTCGCGCAGGCGCGCTTCCTCGTAGGGGATGACCACCCGCTGCAAGGCCAGCAGCGGCAAGGGCAGCAACAGCGCCGACCACGGCCAGCCGATCTGCACGCTCAGGCCGAGGTAACTCAGGGTCAGGCTGACGTACATCGGGTTGCGGGTCAGCCGGTAGGGCCCGTGGCAGACCAGGTGCGAGGGCGCGCGCTCGGGCAGCAGGGTGGTGCGGTCGCGCGCGAACAGCACGAAGCACCAGCACGCCAGCAGCAGGCCGGCGAGCGCGACGGCGCCGCCGCCCAGTTGCAGCCAGGCCAGTGCAGCGCCCTGCGGCAACGGCAACGGCAGCGCGTGCTGCAGGCTGGCGCCGAGCAGCAGCGCCAGCAGGAAATGCGCCGGCGAGGTCGTGCGCACCAGCAACGGCACGCGCGCTTGCGCGCGTGCGGGCGGTGGATCGGTGCGGTCGGTTCGGTCGTGCATGCAGTCCTTCCCTGGTTCGGTTGCGGCCGCGCAAGTTTACGCGGCTGCCCACGGCGTCCGCGCGCGCGCGTCACGAATGGGCACGGGCGCGACCCGGCAGTGCCTCGTCGTGCGTGGCAGTGCGCGCAAACCCGATTACCCTAGCGCCCGTGCGGTACGTCGCAGACGCTTGCGTTCGACGTGTCGCGTCGTTCCGCGTCGATCGCACCCGACGCGCCGGTCGTCCCCCTTCCGCCACCACTGTCCTGCCTCATGCCAATCGCTTCCGCCAGCAGCACCGCCGCCCCGCGCCGCCGGGTCATCCTCGAAGACGACATCGACGGCTTCACTCCCGCGCAGCTGTTGCTGCTGCAATCGCCCGAGGTGGAGGTGCTGGGCATCTCGGTGGTCAGCGGCAACATCTGGCGCGACGAAGCGCTGGCGCATACCCGGCGCCTGCTCGAGATCGCCGGGCGCGGCGAAGTGCCGGTGCTGCCCGGCCCGGTGTTCCCGCTGCTCAACAGCGAGGTGGCCACCGAGCGCTGGGAAGCGCTGTACGGCAAGTTGCTGTGGAAGGGCGCCTGGACCCGGCAGTGGGTCGAGCACGACACCGTGCAGAGCGCACCGCGCTACCACGCGCACGACGTGGTCCCGGACTTGCCGCTGGGCAATCCCACCGTGGTGCAGGCGGCCAGCGAGCCGGCCGCCTTGTTCATGATCCGCAAGGTGCGCGAGTTCCCCGGCGAGGTCAGCATCGTCGCCACCGGGCCGCTGACCAATCTGGCCCTGGCGCAGCGGCTCGATCCCGACTTCGCCACGCTGGCCAAGGAACTGGTGTACATGGGCGGCAGCCTCAATCCGCGGCAGCGCCGCGACAGCGTGTCGGCGGCGCAGTTCGCGCGCGAGTTCGTCAATTCGCCGCGGCGCGAGTTCAACATCCGCTGGGATCCGGAGGCGGCCAGCATCGTGATGCGCGCGCCGTGGCGGCGCATGGTGATGGTGCCGGTGGATCCGTCCACCGCCACCGAACTGACCCCGCAACTGCTGGCGCGGATGGGCGCCGCCGACACGCCGATCGGCCATGCGCTGCGCCGGCGCGAACCGGGCTTCCCGATGTGGGACGAACTGGCCACCGCGGTGTGGCTGCGCCCGGAACTGGCTACCGTCAGCGAGACGCTGTACGTGGACACCAACACCGAGTTCGGCGCCGGCTATGGCGACATCCTGTCGTGGGCGCCGGGCTACCAGCCGGGCCTGGGCGAGCAGGCGCAGCAGGTGGTGCGCGAGGTCGACGTGGCCGCCATCGAGCAGTTGCTGGTGGAGCGGCTGACCGCGCCGCAGCCGCCGGCGCTGGGCGCGCCGCTGCCGGGCTGAGGCATGGCGCATGCGGATGTGCAGTCCGCTGCACGCCACGGCGTCTTGGTGCGCAGCGGGCTCGTCGTCCTGCCGCTCGCGTGCGGGGCAGGCGGGACGCCGGCCTGCGGTGTGCCGGCATGAGCGTATCCGTGCCCGACGACCGCCTCGCGCAGGCGAAGGCCTTGGTCATGGCAGCGTTCCGGGAGCCGCAGCGTGCCGATGCGCTGCTGGCCGAGGCCGAGGCACTTGTGCGCGCCGCGGCCAGAGCGGCACCCGCCGATCCACGCCCGCTCACCTGTCTGGGCGCGGTGCTGTGCGATCGCGGGCACTACCGGCGGGCAGCGGCGGCACTGCGCCGCGCCGTGCGCCTGCAGTCCGACGATCGCAGCACCTACTTCAATCTGGGCGTGGCCTTGCTCAACGTGGGCCAGCAGGCCGAAGCCATGGCCGCGTTCCGGCACGCGGCCAGCCTGCGCGCCGCGCCGATATCGTGGACGGCGTACTTCGATCCGCACGCACAATAGCGATGCCGCGCCGATGCGGCAGCGCCAGGGCGCATGCCTGCCGCTGCGCGCTTACGGCAGGCCGGCCAGCCAGTCGTCGTCGCTGCCTTCGTTGATGTCGGCGAACAGCGGCGTGGAGAAGTAGCGCTCGCCGGTATCCGGCAGCATCGCCAGGATCACCGCGCCGGGCGCCGCGGTTTCGGCCACACGCAGCGCGGTGGCCACCGTGCCGCCGCCGGAGATGCCGGTGAAGATGCCTTCCTCGGCGGCGAGGCGGCGCGACACCGTGATGGCGTCGGTGTCTTCCACGCTCAGCACCTCGTCGTAGACCTCGCGGTTGAGCACCTCGGGCACGAAATCCGGCGTCCAGCCCTGGATCTTGTGCGGCTTCCACTCCTGGCCCTGCAGCAGGGCCGCGCCGACCGGTTCGGTGGCGGTGATGTGTACTTCCGGACGCGCGAGCCGCAGCACTTCGCCGACGCCGGTGAGGGTGCCGCCAGTGCCCCAGCCGCTGACGAAATGGTCGAGCCGGCGGCCGGCGAAGTCGCGCAGGATTTCCGCGGCGGTGGTGCTGCGGTGGTAGGCCGGATTGGCCGGGTTGGCGAACTGCCGGGCCAGGAACCAGCCGTGCTGCCTGGCCAGTTCCTCGGCCTTGCGCACCATGCCGCTGCCGCGCTCGGCGGCCGGGGTCAGAATCACCTTGGCGCCGTAGGCGCGCATCAGCTTGCGGCGCTCGATCGAGAAGGTCTCCACCATCGTCGCCACGAACTTGTAGCCGCGTGCGGCGGCGACCATCGCCAGCGCCACGCCGGTATTGCCGGAGGTCGCTTCGACGATGGTGTCGCCGGGCTTGAGCAGGCCGCGCGCCTCGGCGTCGAGCACGATCGCCAGGGCCAGGCGGTCCTTGACCGAGCCGCCGGGATTGAAGGCTTCGACCTTGACGTACAGGTCCACGTGCGCCGGCGCCAGCCGCTGCAGCTTGACGATCGGGGTGTGGCCGATGGTGTCGAGGATGTTGTCGTAGATGGCCATGGGCAAGGTCTCCGGGAATGGGGGGCGGGTCAGGCGGCGTGGGCCAGGGTAGGCGCCGCCTGCTTCGGGGAAGGTGAGGGCAGCGCGTGCAGCGGGGCGGTGCCGAACCAGTGCAGGGCGTCGGCCAGCGCGGCCACCTCGCCCAGGATCAGCAGCGCCGGCGCACGCACGGCATGCGCGCGGGCGGTGTCGGGCAGGTCGGCGAGGGTGCCGCGCACCACCCGCTGCTCGGCACGCGAGCCGTTCTCGACCAGCGCGAACGGCGTGCTGGCGGCGCGACCGGCGGCGAGCAGGCGCGTGCGCACCGTGTCCAGGCCGGCCACGCCCATGTACACCGCCAGCGTCTGCCGCTCCTGTGCCAGCGCGGCCCAGTCCAGCGTGTCCAGCGAGGCCTTGCAGTGCGCGGTGACCAGGCGCAGCGATTGCGCGTGGTCGCGATGGGTCAGCGGGATGCCGGCGTAGGCGGCGCAGGCCAGCGCGGCGGTGATGCCGGGCACCACCGCGTAGTCCACGCCGTGCGCGCGCAGGTATTCCAGTTCCTCGCCGCCGCGGCCGAACACGAACGGGTCGCCGCCCTTCAGCCGCACCACCCGGCGTCCGCGCCGCGCGTGTTCCAGCAGCAAGGCATGGATCTGCTCCTGCGCCACGCTATGGCCGTCGGCCGACTTACCGACGGCGATGCGCTCGGTGCCGGCCGGCACGAGCTGCAGGATCGCGGCGCTGACCAGGCGGTCGTGCAGGACCACGTCGGCCTGGCGCAGGGCGTGCAGCGCGTGGCCGGTGAGCAGGCCGGGATCGCCGGGCCCGGCGCCGACCAGGGTCACGCTGCCTGGGCGCAGCGGCAGCGCCTGCTGTGCGGCGGTCTCGGCGGCAGCGGCATTGGCCGCGGACGCCGGCTCGGCTGGCACGGCTTGCGCCAGCACCCGCCGCGCGGCCGCGGCCTGCAGCGCCTGGCGGTTGGCCATGGTGTCCTCGCTTGCGGCGATCAGGTACCAGATGCTGTCCAGCCAGGCGCTGTCGAAGGCGCCTTGCAGCCAGGCCAGCCGTCCCTGCGCGGCCAGCGCATGCAAGCCCGGGGTCAGGGTCGGCGCGACCACCCGTGGCAGGGCGCCGGCGGCGAGCAGTGTCTGCAACTGGCGCTCGGCGGCCGCGCCGCCGCCGATCACCAGCACGGCCCGGTCGCGCAGGTCCGGATACAGGGCAATCGGGGCAGGGCTCACAGGGACGGCTCGCAACGCAGGGCAGGCGGGAGCGACGACCGTAGCGCCGGCTCATAGCCCCAGGAAATGACTTCATGCCCAAGGCAGATAGCTTTCGGTTATAAGGTGAAAGGCCGAATTCCACTACAGTCGAGCGTCCCGCCAGGCGGCGCCTCGCCCTCGTCCCGATGACGCTGACCCAACTCCGCTACCTCGTCGCCATTGCCGATGCCGATCTGAACATCACCCTGGCGGCGGCGCGCGTGCATGCCACCCAGCCGGGGCTGTCCAAACAACTCAAGCAACTGGAGGACGAACTGGGCTTCCTGTTGTTCGTGCGCAAGGGCCGCAGTCTGGAGACGGTGACTCCGGCCGGGCGCGAGGTGATCGAGCGCGCGCGTGCGGTGCTGGCCGAGGCCAACAACATCCGCACCTACGCCGCCAACCAGCGCCGCGAGAGCCAGGGCCAACTGACCCTCACCACCACCCACACCCAGGCGCGCTTCGTGCTGCCGCCGGCGGTGGCGCAGATCAAGCAGGCCTATCCTCAGGTCAGCGTGCACCTGCAGCAGGCCGCCGAGAGCGCGGCGCTGGACCTGCTCAGCCAGGGCGATGCCGACATCGCCATCGTCAGCACCGCCGGCACGGCGCCGGCCGCCGGCATCGCCGTGCCGCTGTACCGCTGGCGGCGGCTGGTGCTGGTGCCGCGCGGGCACGCGCTGGACGTGCCCAAGCGGGTGCCGGACATGGCCGCGCTGGCGGCGCAGCCGTTGATCAGCTACGAATCCTCCACGCGCGCCGGCTCCTCGCTGCAGCGCGCCTTCGGCCGGCTCGGGCTGGAGCCGCGGATCGCGCTGACCGCGCTTGACGCGGACCTGATCAAGACCTACGTGCGCACCGGACTCGGCGTGGGCCTGCTGGCGGAAATGGCGGTGAGCGCCAACGACACCGACCTGCGCGCGTGGCCGGCGCCGCCGGAGATTCCCGACTGCATCGCCTGGGCGGTGCTGCCGCGCGACCGCGTGCTGCGCGACTACGCGCTGGAACTGGTGCACGTGCTGGCGCCGCAGATCGACACCCGCGACCTGCGTCGGGTGATGGAAGGCAACCAGCAGCCGGACTGGCCGGCGCCGCCGAGCTGGGAAGATCTGACTCAGACCATTACCAGTTGAAGCCGGGAATGTTGAAGCCGGGAATGGGGAATCGGGACTGGGGAATCGCGACAGCGGCGTCCTTTGATCGATACGTCGATTGGCTTCGGACAGACGTCTGGCAAAAGAAGTAAGGGCAACGGTGTCGCGGCCTGCACTGGAATGAAGACCCCGCACCGGCGTGGTTGCCTGCCGTGCGCGTTGCCGCAGCGCGAGTCGCCCCCTATCATGCGGCCCGCGCTGCCGCCCGGCAGACCGCGACCCTGGACGTGCCGGCGGCTGTCGGCACCGCGCCGCCGCTGTGCGGCCGTCGCCCAGGGCGCGTCGACTTTCCCAACGCAAGGACGCCCGATGCATCCTGTTCTCCAGCACAACCTGTTCTTCGTCAAGGAACAGGTCGGCATGTTCAAGGCCGCCAACAACTACGACGTGTTCGATCCGCACAGCAACCGCAAGCTGCTGGAATGCCGCGAGCCGAACCTGGGCGTGTTCACCAAGATCTTCCGGTTCACCGACTACAAGCGCATGACCCCGTTCCAGGTGGAAGTGCGTACTCCGGATGGACAGAAGGTGCTGACGGTCAAGCGCGGCTTCTCGCTGTTCCTGTCCAAGGTCGAGGTGCTGGACGAGCGCGATCGGCTGGTCGGTTCCTTCAGCCAGAAGTTCTTCTCCATCGGCGGCAAGTTCGACGTGCTCGATGCCCAGGGCGCGCCGGTGTGCACCCTGCGCGGCAAGTGGACCAGCTGGGATTTCCGTTTCGTGCAGGGCGAGCGCGAACTGGCCCAGGTCTCGAAGAAGTGGGCCGGGCTGGGCAAGGAACTGTTCACCAGCGCCGACAACTACATGCTGTCGATCGCCGAGAGCCTGCCGGCCGAGGATCCGCGGCGGATCCTGATCATGGCGGCGGTGCTGTGCATCGATATGGTGTTGAAGGAATGATGGTCGAAGAGCCGGGAATGGGGAATCGGGATTGGGGAATCGCGGTGAAGCCGGGAATGGGGAATCGGGATTGGGGAATCGGGATTGGGGAATCGCAAAAGCTGGATTCCCGCGGCTGCTGCACCCTGGCCCCTCGCACTGAGCGGCGCTGGCCATTGTGGGAGGGACTTCAGTCCCGACTGCATGCTGCCGGAAGACCTCAGTACCTCACTGTTCCCTGCCAAGCCTTAGCGACTCAACGCTGCGCGGCTGCGCTTGACATCTTCCTTCTCCCCCCGGGAGAAGGTGCCCCGAAGGGGCGGATGAGGGTACGGTCGCCAGTGCCAGTAACCGCACTCAGCGCAGCTCAGGCGTCCGTGCTCGCCGCCGGCAGCAGCACGGTGAAGCGGCTGCCGTGGCCCGGCTGGCTGCGCACTTCCACGGTGCAACCCAGGGTCTCGGCGGCGCGGCGCACGATCCACAGGCCCAGGCCGAGGCCGTCGCTGCGCGGGTCGGCCTGGCGGAAGGCCTGGAACAGCGTGCGCAGGCCCTCTTCGTCCATACCGATGCCGCGGTCGATGATCTCCACCGCCACCTGGTCGCCGCGGCGCCGGCAGCCGATCAGCACCTTGCCCTGCGCGGTGTACTTGACCGCGTTACCGAGCAGGTTGCCGAGCAACGTGGACAGCAAGGCCGCGCTGCTGAGCACGCGCAAGGACGTCGGCACGCTGCGCAGCTGCACGCCCTTGGCCGCGGCCTGCGGCTGCCAGGTGGCCAGGATCGGTGCCAGCACGTCGGTCAGGGCCAGGGTCTGCAGTGCCGGCAGGCGCAGCTCGCCGGCGGCGGCGTTGGTGGCGAGCTGGTCGAGCCCGCTGGCCACCTGGTTCAAGGCGGTGCGTGCGGTCTCCAGCGAACCATCCTGCGCCGCGTCCTGCTGGCGCTGCAGCTTGCTCAGCGCATAGGACGCGGTACGCAGCGGGGTCTTCAGGTCGTGGCCGGCGATGGCCATCAGGCGACTGCGGTAATGGTTGGATTCCTGCGCCAGATGCAGCGCCTTGCGCAGTTCCAGTTGGCCCATCGCCTGCCGCGCCAGCGCGCGCAGCGCTTCGATCTGCTCGTAGCTGAGCTGGCGCGGGCGCCGGTCCAGCACGCAGACGGTGCCCAGGGCCAGGCCGTCGGAGGTCTTCAGCAGCGCGCCGGCATAGAAGTGCAGGCGCATCTCGCCGGTGACCAGCGGATTGCAGGCGAAGCGCGGGTCCTCGCGGGTATCCGGCACCAGCAGCAGGTCGTCCTCGAGCAAAGCGTGCGCGCACAGCGAGGTCGCCAGCGGCGTTTCGCGCGTGCCCAGCCCGATCTCGCTCTTGAACCACTGGCGCTCGCTGTCGATCAGGTTGACCACCGCGATCGGCGCCTGGCAGATCAGCCCGGCCAGCCGGGTGATGTCGTCGAACGCCGGCTCGCGCGGGGTGTCCAGGATCGCGTAGCTGTGCAAGGCGTCCAGCCGCAGCGCTTCGTTGCGGGGCTTGGCCGCGCAATAGACCGGGTCGGCGGCGGGTTCGACGGGAGACATGCGGCGCGACTCGGGCGGAAAGGCACGCAGTCTATGGTACCTGTCACGGTTTTTGCCGACGCGGCTTTCACATGGTGCTCGCGTGCGCTGCACCTGCGCTTAGCGAATCGGCTGCGCAGGCGGTGTCGCCTGGTCAGCCCACCCAGCGTCCCTGCGCGTCGACCAGCGGCGTCCCGTCCTCCTTGGCGAAGGCGCCGCGCTGCGGCGTCGGCAGGATTTCCAGCACCGTCTCCGACGGCCGGCACAGGCGCGTGCCCAGTGGGCTGATCACGATCGGCCGGTTGAGCAGGATCGGGTGCTGCAGGATGGCCTCCAGCAGCGCGTCATCGTCCAGCGTCGGGTCGTCCAGTCCCAGTTCGGCGTAGGGCGTGCCCTTCTGCCGCATCAGGTCGCGCAGCGGCAGCCCGCTGGCCGCCGCCAGCGTCTGCAGGGTGGCGCGATCCGGCGGCGTCTTCAAATACTCGATCACGGTCGGCTCGACGCCGCTGTTGCGGATCAGCCCGAGCACATTGCGCGAGGTGCCGCAGGCGGGGTTGTGGTAGATCGTGATCGTGGGCATGGGCGGCTCGCTGAGTGGGACGGAACAGGGTGGCGGCCGTGCCGGAATCCTCCACGCGGCCGCGGCCGATGGTGCCGCAATCGCGGCGCCATGCAAGCGCCGCGCTCGCCGGACACGGCGGTGCGCGGCGCCCGCGATGGTCGCCGCCGCGTCGGAAACGCCGGCCCGTCGTCGATCTGCAGAGAGCGCATGGTCCGGCCAGGCAACGGACGGACCACCTTGCCGGGCGCCTGGGCGGCGGCAGGACGATGGCGATGCGGCCGTGCTCCGGGGGCGGTCGCGGCCGCTGGGGCTTCGGTCTACCGACCGAGGACGCTGCCGGTCCGGCACCGCCACGACGTGCATGCGTCACTTCGCCGCACACGGCATCGCACGCGTTTCAATGGCCGTCGCTCCCTCTAGAATGCGCCGATGGTCCGTCTCCGCCAGCTGCCGTCGTGTTGGGCCGCGCTCGCCGCGCTGGCGCTCGGCTTGCTGCTGCTGGCGCCGCCGATCAGCCAGTGGCGGCAGGCACGGGCCGAGGCGGCCACACTGCAGGATCAGGCGCTGTGCACCAGCGGCGGCCTGCGCCTGGCGGCGCTGGCGGGAGCCGTCTCGGCGGCGCATGGCGGCCACCACGACGATGCCGGCCTGGCGCACGCGCCGGCCTGCGATTACTGCCTGCTCGCCGCGCGGCTGCTGCCGTGGGTAGTGCTGTTGCTGGCGTTGCTGCCCTGGCGCTGTCCGCCAGTGCCGGTGGCGGCGCGGCACAGCCTTGTCGTCACGGCCACCGCACGCCGCGCACACCCGCCGCGCGGACCACCGCTGTTCTCCTGATCCACGGGTTGCCGTTTCCGTGCCGCGGCGCCGCTGCGGCACGCCCTCGTGCCGATGGAGTTTTCGCCATGTTCCGTTTTCCTGCCATGCCACCGGTGGTGGCGTGCTGTTGTGTGTGTCTCGCTGCGGCCGCGCCCGCCCATGCCGCCGACGCGCCGCCCGGCACCGCCGGCGATTCCGTGCTGACCCTGGGCAAGGTCCAGGCCGTCTCGCCGCTCGCCGCCGGTTTCAGCGCGCGCAGCGTGTTCAGTTCCGTCGACATCCTCGGCGGCGACCTGTTGCAGGACCAGCACGTGGACTACAGCTGGGAATTGCTGATGCGCGCGCCCGGCGTGCAGGTGACCCAGTTCAAGATGGGCACCGACGCCGGGCGCTTCTCCTTCCGCGGCTTCAACGGCGAAGGCCGGGTCAATGCGGTCAAGCTGCTGATCGACGGCGTGCCCAGCAACGACAATGCCGGCGCCATGCCGTACCTGGATGCGGTGTTCCCGCTGGACATCGCCGCGATCGAGATCGTGCGCGGCACCAACGACCCGCGCTACGGCCTGAACGCGATCGCCGGCAGCGTCGACGTGCTGACCCGCAGCGGCGGCAACGACGGCCGCGCCAGCGTCACCGTCGGCAGCTTCGGCACCCGCGAGGTGCAGGCGACGCAGGGCATCGAGCGCGGCGCCTGGAGCCAGAACTACTTCGCCGCCTGGCGCGACAGCGACGGCTACCGCGACCACGCCGACGCGCGCAAGCATGCGTTCGCCGGCAAGTGGTTCTACACCGATCCGGACGGGCGCTGGCGTGCCGGACTCAGCGCGCGCGACTACCGCAACACGGCGCTGGAGGCGGGGTATCTGGACTACGCCACCGCGCAGCGCGCGCCACGCAGTTCGCCCGACTACGCGCGCGACGACCGCAGCCAGCGCCACACCACGCAGGTGTCGCTGCACCTGGACGCGCGCCTGGCCGAGACCGTGCAGGGCAGCGCCAAGGCGTACCGGAACCGCTACGACAACCAGCGCTGGGTGCGCTTCACCGCGGCCGGTGCGCAGCAGGAGCGCGACACCGACGAGCGCCAGCGCGGCGTGCTGGCCAGGCTCAGCTGGCGCCCGGCGCTGGCCCGTGCCGACGCCTTCGCGCTGGAGGGCGGGGTCGACGCGCAGTGGCAGGACAACCTCTCGCAGCGTTATCGCACGGTGGCACGCGTGCGCACCGCGCCGTTGCGCGACTGGGACTTCGATCTGCATACCGAAGGGGCCTACGTGCAGGCGGTGCTGCGCCCGACCGAACGCCTGCAACTGGTGCCGGGCTATCGGGTGGATCGCGTCAGCGGGCAGTTCCGCGACGTCGCCAGCGGCGCGCGCTATCCGACCTACGCCTACGGCACGATCCGCCAACCCAAGTTCAGCGCGGTGTACGCGCTCACTGGGCAGGCCAGCCTGTACGCCAACATCGGCCGCACGTTCCAGATCGGCAGCGGCAACGGCGCCTACCGTACCCAGGCGCGCAACCTGGCACCGTCCTACAACGATGGCTGGGAGACCGGCCTGAAGTTCGCCGGTGCGCAGCAGCGCTGGGACGCACGCGTGGCCTACTGGGAGCAGCGCGCCTCCGACGAAGTGGCCACCATCCTGGGCGTGAACGGCAGCGTCGGCACCGGCGAGGTCGGTAACGTCGGCAAGACCCTGCGCCGCGGCTGGGATGCGCAACTGAACCTGCGTCCGGACGAGCGCTGGACGCTGTGGCTGGCGTATTCGCGGCAGCGCGCGGTCATCGTCACCCCCGACCCGAGCGCGCCGGCCACACGCGGCAAGGAAATCGAGAACGTGCCGCACTACCTGGCCAACGCCGGCATCGACTGGCAGGCCACGCCGCGGCTGACACTGTCGGCCTGGGGCAACGCACAGGGCGATTACTACGTGGAGCGCAGCAACACCCTCGGCCGCTACGGCGGCTACGCGCTGGCCAATCTCGGCGCGACCTGGCGCTGGCGTGCGCAGCGCGAAGTGTCGCTGCAACTGAAGAACCTGACCGACCGGCACTACGTCTACGCCTGGTACGACAGCGGGTCCTCCGGCTACTCGCCCGGCGACGGCCGCGCGCTGTATGCCACGCTGAGCTGGGGCTGGTGATGGCGACGCACTCTCCCGCTTCCGCTGTGGCGCCGGCACGCTTCTACCGCGCCGTGTGGCGCTGGCATTTCTATGCCGGCCTGCTGGTACTGCCGCTGCTGGTCTGGCTGGCGTTGACCGGTGCGGCCTTCGTCTATCAGCAGCCGATCGACGGCTACTTCCACCGCGCGCTGAAGACCGTGCCGGTACCCGCCCACGCGCAGACGCTGGCGCCGCAGCGGCTGCTGGACGCGGCGCTGGCCGCGCAACCGGGCCACGCACTGCGCTACACCACGCCGCCGCGGCGCGATGCCTCGGCGGAAGTGACCATCGCCACCGCCGATGGCCGCCGCGAGGTCGTGTACGTGGACCCGTACCGGGCGCGGGTGCTGGGGCAGTTGCCCGAGCACGGCACCGTGGCCTGGACGATCCGCCGCCTGCACAGCCTCGACTACGTCGGCTGGTTCGCCAATGCGCTGATCGAGGTGGCCGCTGGCTGGGCGATCCTGCTGGTGTTCACCGGCGTGTACCTGTGGTGGCCGCGCGGGCGCCGCGGCGGCGTGACCACGGTGCGCGGGCGGCCGGCGCAGCGGCTGTTCTGGCGCGATCTGCATGCGCTTACCGGCAGCGTGGTCGGGGTGCTGCTGCTGTTCCTGGCGCTGACCGGGATGCCGTGGTCGTGGTTCTGGGGCGCGCAGGTCAACCGCCTGGCCAATGGTCATCACTACGGCTATCCGTCCGGGCTGCGGGTGGACCTGCCGATGTCGACGCAGCGGCTGAGCGACAGCGAGGTGCCGGCGTGGTCGCTACGCCAGGCGCGCCTGCCGCAGTCGTCGCCGCCGGCCGCGGACCCGCACGCGGCGCACGGCGCGCATGGCGGCATGGCCGACATGCCGGACGCCATGCCGGCGGCGGGCGCGATCGGCCTGGATGCGGCGGTGGCGCGGTTCCAGGCGCGCGGCATCGCACCGGGCTACAGCGTGGCGCTGCCGCGCGGCGTGCGTGGGGTCTATACCGCTTCGGTGTATCCGCCGGACCTGGCGCAGCAACGGGTGATCCATCTGGACCAGTACAGCGGCCAGGTGCTGCTGGATATGCGCTATGCAGACTACGGCCCGCTGGCCAAGACGCTGGAGTGGGGCATCAACGTGCACCTGGGCCAGGAGTACGGTGTGCTCAACCAGATCGTGCTGATCGTGGCCTGCCTGGGCATCGTGCTGCTGTGCGTGAGCGCGGCGGTGATGTGGTGGAAGCGGCGCCCGCAGGGCGGGCTCGGGGTGCCGCCGCTGCCTGCGGACCGGCGCACGCTGCGCGGCGTGGTCGCGCTGCTGGTGCTGGGCGGGATGCTGTTTCCGCTGGTGGGTGTGTCCTTGCTGCTGATGCTGGCGCTGGACTGGGTGCTGGTGCTGCGGCGGGAGCCGGTGGTGGGGGCTTAGCAGGTCGATGTCGGAATGTGCTGTGATGCTGCCGCGATAAGCCGATCCATCGGCGCATCCGACTTGTTGCAGTCGGGACTGAAGTCCCTCCCACAAAGAGCGATCCGCGGTCATTGTTGCCGTCAGCCTTGCACTGGAGATAAGGGGCTGTCTCTGTAGAGGCGGCTTCAGCCGCGACCGGGCGTTCCCATGAAACCCGGTCGCGGCTGAAGCCGCTCCTAAGGGAAAGACGCGGTGTGGCCGGTAACGCCTGTCGCAGTTGACGCCGCGTCTACAAAAAGCCCGAACGTGTGCTGGCGTGTCTCACAGATCCTCGTGGATCCCGCACTCGCGCTTGAGGCCGAAGAAGCGGGTGTCTTCCTCGCGCATGCCCGGTTCCCAGCGGCGGGTGGTGTGGAAATCGCCGATGGAGACGTAGCCCTGTTCCCACAGCGGGTGATAGGGCAGGTCGTGCTGCTGCATGTATTGCCACAGGTCGCGATCGCTCCAGTCGGCGATCGGATTGATCTTGTAGCGCTCGCCGCGCTTCTGCACGAACGGGGTCTGCGCGCGGCTGTCGGACTGGCTGCGGCGCAGGCCGGTGAACCAGGTGCCGACCCTCAGTTCGTCCAGGGCGCGGCGCATCGGCTCGACCTTGCGCAGATTGTTGTACTGCTCGATGCCGACCATGCCCTGTTCCCACAGGCGGCCGTGGCGCGCTTCCATCCAGGCGCGGCTGACCAGCGGGCGATAGATCTTGAGGTTGAGCTTGAGCCGCTCGGTCAGCGCGTCGGCGAAGCGGTAGGTCTCGGCGAACAGGTAGCCGGTGTCGATCAGGATCACCGGGATGTCCGGTCGCTGCCGGGTCAGCAGGTGCAGTGTGGCGGCCGATTGCGCGCCGAAGCTGGACGACAGCGCCGCTTCGGCCGGGCCGTGCTGCAACGCCCAGGCCACGCGCTCCGGCGCGGACAGCGTCGCCAGCAGCGCATTGGCGGCATCGAGATCCAGGGCCGGCACCGGTGCGTTGGCGGAGGCGTCTTGGGAGGCGGCGGGCAGAGCGCTCATGCGTGCAGTTCCGACGGAATCAGGTGACGGTGGTTGGGATAGGCGGGCAACTCGACCACGCCGGTGCGGTGCAGGAAATCGCCGAAGCGCTCGTCCTCATGCCGCTCGTTGGCATAGCGCGCGAACAGCGGTTCCAGCGCGGCGAGGATCTCCGGCTCGGCGATGTTCTCGCGGTAAAGGGTGTTGAGGCGCTGGCCGCGGTGGTCGCCGCCGAGCATCAGGTTGTAGCGGCCCGGCGCCTTGCCGACCAGGGCGATCTCGGCCAGGTACGGCCGCGAGCAGCCGTTCGGGCAACCGGAGAGGCGCAGCAGGATCGGCGCGTCCTGCAGGCCGTGGCGCGCCAGCAATGGCTGCAACTGCGCGGCGAAGGCCGGCAGGTAGCGCTCGGCCTCGGCCATCGCCAGGCCGCAGGTGGGCAGGGCCACGCAGGCCATGGCCGCGCGCGCCAGCGCGGTGGGTGCGCGGTTGCCGGCGTCCAGCGCATGCGCGCGCACCAGCGCGTCGATCGCCTCGCGTTGCGCCGCGGGGATGCCGGCGATCACCAGGTTCTGGTTCGCGGTCATGCGGAAGTGCGCGCCGTCGCCAGTGTCGCGCAGCTGCGCGGCGATCGCGCGCAGGCCGCTGAGGTGCTGTGCGCCGTCGGCGTGGTCGGCGATGCGCCCGGCCGGCAGCGACAGGGTCAGGTGCCAGCGGCCGTCCTCGCCAGCCTGCCAGCCGGCGCGGTCGCCGTTGTGCTCGAAGGCGAAGTCGCGCGTGGGCTGCAGGCGCACGCCGGCACGGCGCTCGATCTCCGCCAGCACCGTGTCCAGGCCGTGGTCGTCGATGGTGTACTTGAAGCGCGCGCGCTTGCGCACGGTGCGGTTGCCCAGGTCGCGCTGGGTGGTCACCACCGCGGTAGCGATATCGAGCAGGTGCGCGCGGTCGATGAAGCCGACCACGTTGGCCACGCGCGGGTAGGTCTCCGCATCGCCATGGCTGGCGCCCATGCCGCCGCCGAGGCTGACGTTGTAGCCGGCCAGCGTGCCGTCGGCGTCGAGCACCCCGATGAAGCCCAGATCGTTGGCGAACACGTCCACGTCGTTGACCGGCGGCAGCGCGAAACCGATCTTGAACTTGCGCGGCAGGTAGGCGTTGCCGTAGATCGGCTCGTCCTCCTGGCCGCTGCCGGCGACCTGCTCCTCGTCCAGCCAGATCTCGTAGTAGGCGCGGGTGTTGGGCAGCAGGTATTCGGACACGCGCGCGGCGTCGGCGTAGAGCGTGGCGTGTGCCTGCGATGCCAGCGGATTGGCGGCGACCTGCACGTTGCGGTTGACGTCGCCGCAGGCGGCCAGGGTGTCGATCAGCGCGGCGTTGATCGCCTGCATGGTCGCCTTCAGCTCGCGCTTGATCACTCCGTGGAACTGGAACGCCTGACGCGTGGTGACGCGCAGCGAGTGGTTGCCGTAGGTGGTGGCGATGGCATCGAGCTTGAGCCACTGCACCGGATCGACCACCCCACCCGGGGTGCGCGTGCGGATCATGAACTGGTAGGCCGGCTCCAGCTTCTGCCGGCGCCGCTCCTCGCGCAGGTCGCGGTCGTCCTGCTGGTAGCTGCCGTGGTACTTGATCAGGGTCTGATCGTCCTCGCGCAGCGCCCCGGTGACCGGATCGGCCAGGCTCTGCAGCAGCGACCCGCGCAAGCGCTGGCTGTGGTGCTTGATGTCTTCGACGGAGTGGGACATTGGGCAGGGAATCGAGAATAGGGAATAGGGAATGGCAAGAGCTGGTGCGTCGGATTATGGAAAGCCCGTCGAGGCCGGCTGTTGCCCATTCCCCATTCCCGTTTCCCGATTCCCCGCCTCAATAGACATCACGCGCATACCGCCCCTCCCGCTGCAGTTGGCTGAGGTAGGCGGCGGCGTCCTCGGGGCTGCGGGCGCCGTGTTCGGCGACGATGTGCAGCAAGGTGGCGTGCACGTCCTTGCCCATGGCGATGGCCCCGCATACGTACAGGTGCGCGCCGTTCTGCAGCCAGTCGTAGACCGCGCGGCCGTGTTCGCGCAGGCGCTGCTGCACGTACACCTTGGCCGGGGCGGCAGTGCCGCGCAGCGGTTGCACGTCGCGCGAGAACGCCAGGTCCAGCCGGTGCAGTTCGCCGCTGCGCAGCGCCTGTTGCCATTCGGCCTGGTAGAGGAAGTCGCGGTTGAAGTGGCGGGCGCCGAAGAACAGCCAGTTGCGGCCGCTGGCGCCGCTCTCGGCGCGCTCCTGCACGAAGCCGCGGAACGGCGCCACGCCGGTGCCGGGGCCGATCATCAGGATGTCGCGGCTGGCGTCGGCCGGCACCCGGAAGCGTTCGTTGGGTTCGATGTACACCGGCGCGCTGTCGCCTTCGGCCAGGGCGGCCAGATAGCCGCTGGCGGCGCCGCCGTGCGCATGGCCGTGCGCGTCGTAGGCCAGCACGTCGACGGTGAGGTGGGCTTCGTCGCCGACCCGCTTGCGGCTGGAGGCGATCGAGTACAGGCGCGGGACCATCGGCCGCAGCGCCTGCAGCAGCGCGGCGTGGTCCCAATCCGCCGGCCAGCGACGCAGCACGTCGATCACTTGGTGATCGGCGAGCAGCGCCGCCAGGCCGGCGGTCTGGGTGGGGTCGAGCAGCTCGGTCAGCGCGGTCGCGCCGGCGCGTTCGGCGACCGCGCTGAGCAACGGGCGCGAGGCCCGGGTCAGTTCGCGGTGGCCGCTGAGCCACTCGTACAGGGACAGTGTCTGCCCATCGGCGGTGAGCTCGGCGTGACCGTCCAGTCGCGTCGCGGTCAACACCGCCTCGACCAGCGCAGGCGGGTTGCGATGGCGCACGCCCAGGGCATCGCCGGGTTCGTAGTGCAGGCCGCTGCCGGCCAGCGACAGCTCCAGGTGGCGTACGTCCTTGTCGGCCGGGCCGTGCGCGGCGTAGCGCGGTCCCTTGAAGTCGCGGCCGCTGATCGGCTGGTTGGCCAGCACCTCGGCGGCGAACGGCTGGGTGCGGCTCCAAGCCGTCGCCGCGGTGCCGCGCAGCGGGGTCACCGTGGCCGACGGCGCCGCGGGCGTGTGGCGGCCCAGCACGTCGCGCGCCTGCGCCAGCGCCTGCGCGCGCCATGGCGCCGCGACCGTCTCGATCTCCAGGTCGGCCTCGCCCAGCGGCAGCAGGCGCTGCGCGCCGAGTTCGGCCAGGCGTGCATCCAGGCGCCGGGCGATGCCGCAGAAATCGGCGTAGCTGGAATCGCCCAGGCCGAGCACGGCGTACTGCAGCTGCGGCAGCTTTGGCGCGCGCCGGCTCTGCAGGAACTCGACGAAGCCGATCGCATCGTCCGGCGGGTCGCCCTCGCCCTGGGTGCTGATGACCACGTACAGCAGGCGTTCGTTGCCCAGTTCGCGCGTGGGGTAGGCATCGGCGCGCAGCAGGCGCACCGCCAGCCCGGCGGCTTCGGCCTCGGCGGCCACCTGTTCGGCGGCGCGGCGCGCGTTGCCGGTCTGGCTGCCGTAGACGATGCTCAACTGCGGCGCGGGCGAGGGTGACGCGGCGGCACCGGTGACCACGGCCAGCGCCGGCGTCGCCGGCCCCTGCGCCTGGGCCAGGCCGGCGGCGTAGCCGGACAGCCACCACAGGCCGGCCGCGTCCAGGCCCTCCACGGTCCGCGCCAGCAGTGCCTTGCGCTCCTCGGGCAAGGGGCTGGGCGGCAACGCGGGCGAGGCGGCGGTCATGGCCGGTCCGGGTGTTGGGAAGGGATGACCGATGTTAGGGAAGCGTTGCGCGGTGCAGAAAGGAACAGGGGTTATCGGCTCATGCCCGGGGCTTATTTCTGCCGGGCGGCCGGCGCGACGCACACTGCCGCCCCGACTGCCACGACCGCTGCTACGCTTCGGTCCGGTCTCCCACTGCCTGCCGCCGCCGTCTCGATGAGTGCGTTCCCCCTGTCCCACCTCGACCGCCTCGAGGCCGAGAGCATCCACATCCTGCGCGAGGTCGCTGCCGAGTTCCGCAACCCGGTGTTGCTGTATTCGGTCGGCAAGGACAGCTCGGTGCTGCTGCACCTGCTGCTCAAGGCGTTCGCGCCGGCGCCGCCGCCGATCCCGCTGCTGCACGTGGACACGCGCTGGAAGTTCCGCGAGATGATCGCCTTCCGCGACCGCCGCGCCGCCGAGACCGGCGTGGAGCTGCGCGTGCACATCAATCCCGACGGCGTCGCCCAGGACGTCGGCCCGTTCAGCCACGGCGCCAGCGTGCACACCGACGTGATGAAGACCCAGGCGCTCAAGCAGGCGCTGGACCTGTGGAAGTTCGATGCCGCCATCGGCGGCGCGCGCCGCGACGAGGAGAAGGCGCGCGCCAAGGAGCGCGTGTTCTCGTTCCGCAACGCGCACCACCGCTGGGATCCTAAGCAGCAGCGTCCGGAGCTGTGGAATCTGTACAACCCGCGCATCCATCCCGGCGAGAGCGTGCGCGTGTTCCCGCTGTCCAACTGGACCGAGCTGGACATCTGGCTGTACATCTACCGCGAAGCGATTCCGGTGGTGCCGCTGTACTTCGCCGCCGAGCGCCCGGTGGTGGAGCGCGACGGCGCGCTGATCATGGTCGACGACGCGCGCCTGCCGCTGCGTCCCGGCGAAACCCCGCAACTGCGGCGCGTGCGCTTCCGCACCCTCGGCTGCTACCCGCTGACCGGCGCGATCGAGTCGCAGGCCGACACCCTGGAGAAGATCATCGCCGAGATGCTGCAGGCCACCACCTCCGAACGCCAGGGCCGGATCATCGACCAGGATCCGGGCGCGTCGATGGAGCAGAAGAAGGTGGAGGGGTATTTCTGATGGGCTGGGAATCGGGAGCAGGGAATCGGGAATCGCAAGTGCAAAAGCAAGCATCGCCGCCATCTGGCGCGTCGCAGGAGACCGCTGTTTCCATTCCCCATTCCCCATTCCCTATTCCCGTAGGCGGCGACGCAGTCGCCGCCTACCTGCAGCAACACGAACACAAACCGCTGCTGCGCTTCATCACCTGCGGCAGCGTCGACGACGGCAAGAGCACGCTGATCGGTCGCTTGCTGTACGACAGCAAGCGGCTGTTCGACGACCAACTGGCCGCGCTCGGTGCCGACAGCAAGCGCCACGGCACCCGCGGGGGAGCCATCGACTATGCGCTGCTGCTAGACGGCCTGGCCGCCGAGCGCGAGCAGGGCATCACCATCGATGTGGCCTACCGCTATTTCGATACCGACCGGCGCAAGTTCATCGTCGCCGACTGCCCCGGGCATGCGCAGTACACCCGCAACATGGCCACCGGCGCCTCCACCGCCGACGTGGCGGTGGTACTGGTCGATGCGTCCAAGGGCGTGCTGACCCAGACCCGCCGGCACAGCTACATCGTCGCGCTGCTGGGCATCCGCCACGTGGTGCTGGCGGTCAACAAGATGGACCTGGTCGGCTTCGCGCAGGCGACGTTCGACGCGATCGCCGCCGAGTACCGCGCGCTCGCCGCGCAGTTGGGCATCGCCGACGTGCAGTGCATTCCGCTGTCGGCGCTGGAGGGCGACAACCTGTCGCAGCGCTCGGCGCGCACGCCCTGGTATGCCGGCCCGGCGCTGCTCGAACATCTGGAAGGCGTGCAACTGGACGCGCGCATCGCCGACAGCGGGCTGCGTCTGCCGGTGCAGTGGGTCAACCGCCCGCACGCGCAGTTCCGCGGCTTCGCGGGCACCGTGGCGGCCGGCGCGGTGCAGCCCGGCGATGCGGTGGTGGTGCTGCCGTCGGCGCGGCGCGCGCAGGTCGCGCAGGTGCTGATCGGCGCCGATGCGGTGCCGCGCGCGGTCGCCGGGCAGGCAGTGACGCTGACCCTGACCGAGGAGATCGACGTCAGCCGTGGCGATGTGATCGCCGCTGCCGGCGATCCGCCGGAGGTGGCCGACCAGTTCGCCGCGCACGTGCTGTGGATGGACGATGCCGCGCTGCTGCCCGGTCGCCCGTACTGGCTGAAGATCGGCGCGCGCACCGTGGCCGCCAGCGTCACCGAGATCAAGCACCGCATCGATGTCAACACACAGAAGCGGCTGGCGGCCAAGCGCCTGGAACTGAACGAGGTCGGCTACTGCAACCTGGCGCTGGACCAGCCGATCGCCTTCGCCCCGTACGCGCAGGACCGTGCGCTCGGCGGCTTCATCCTGATCGACCGCCACAGCAACGCCACCGTCGCCGCCGGCACCCTGGATTTTGCGCTGCGCCGCGCTGGCAACGTGCACTGGCAGCACCTGGACGTGGACAAGGCCGCGCGCGCGCGGATCAAGGGACAGACACCGAAGGTGCTGTGGTTCACCGGCCTGTCCGGCGCCGGCAAGTCGACCATCGCCAACCTGGTCGACAAGCGCCTGCACGCACTGGGCTACCACACCTTCATCCTCGATGGCGACAACGTGCGCCATGGCCTGAACCGCGATCTGGGCTTCACCGACGAGGATCGCGTGGAGAACATCCGCCGCGTCGCCGAGGTGGCCAGGCTGATGACCGATGCCGGCCTGATCGTGCTGGTCAGCTTCATCTCGCCGTTCCGCGCCGAGCGGCAACTGGCGCGCGAGCGCTTCGGCGAGGGCGAGTTCCTCGAAGTGTTCGTCGACGTGCCGTTGCCGGTGGCCGAGGCGCGCGACGTCAAGGGCCTGTACGCCAAGGCGCGCGCTGGCCTGATTCCCAACTTCACCGGCATCGACTCCCCGTACGAGGCGCCGGAGCGGCCGGAACTGCACCTGCACGCCGATGGCGACAATGTCGAAGCGCTGGCCGCGCAGGTGCTGGCGGCGCTGGGGTTGCAGGACTGAGGCGGGGGCGGGGCGTTGCGAGGGTCGATCGCCTTCCCGATGCCGCCGCACTGTAGGAGTCACTGTCATGCACTCGCGCCGAAGGGCGCCCGCCAGGCACCCGACCTCGAGGCGTCGGGACTGAAGTCCCTCCCACAGTGCACCCAGTCAACGTGTCGCAAGTCTCGGCAGGAGATGTTCCGTCACACGCGAATAGCGCTCGCTGTTGCGGAAATCAGCGTTGTTGTGTGTCCATCAGGATCAACAGGCAATGAGCGCCACCACGCGCAGCGCATTTGTTGGCGGACACGGCAATGACCCAGGCGTGCGCAGCAGTCGCAGTTGCTTCGGCCTTTGCTGTTGATGTTGCTCCGGCTTTTGATTGAACGGGTTCCCTTCCGCAGCGGCGGCCATCGCGGGGAAAACCCCGCAGGGGCGGCGCACATGGATGTGCGCCGTTCGCGGCAGGGGCAGGATGCCCCTTCCGCGAATCCCCGGGATGGACGCGGACCCGGAGCGCGTCAGCGCGGAGGGCGCAAGGCAGGGTGTGCTTTACCACAGCCGAAGGCTGATCAAAGTGACTCTCCGCAAGGCGAAAGCCCTGGCTGTTGCTTGAGATGTAGGGGCCGGACGTGAAGAGCCTCCGCAACGCCCGCGTGCTAAACCACTGGCGTTCATGACGTGACAGCCGCGGCCGCGCATGCTTAAGTCGTCGCCCTCCTCATCGGCGAAGGCCCGTCCATGCCAGCTCTGTCCCGTCGCGTGCTGTTCTCCGTCCTCGCGCTGTGCTGCGGCGCGGCCTGTGCGCAGGCCCCCGATGCGGTGCCGACCGGACGCCTGCCGAATTGGGCGGTGCCGGAGCACTATGCGCTGGACCTGAAGATCGATCCGGAGCGCACCGACTTCGACGGCACCGCCACCCTGCGCGTGCGCCTGGAGCGCGCCTCCGACCATCTGTGGCTGCACGGCAAGGAGTTGCGGGTGAGCAAGGCCACGCTGCGCACCGCCGATGGTGCGTCGTTCCCGGTTCGCTACACCCAGGCCGACGCGCAGGCCGGCGTGGCCCGCATCGCCTTCGGGCGCACCCTGCAGCCGCAGGAGCTGACCCTGACCATCGTCTACAGCGCGCCGTTCAATCAGCAGTTGCAGGGCCTCTACCAGGTCAAGGCGCAGGGGCATGCCTACGCCTTGACGCAGATGGAGCCGATCAGTGCGCGCTACGCCTTCCCCGGCTTCGACGAGCCGGCGCTGAAGACGCCGTTCGCCCTGCGCCTGACCGTGCCCGAGGGCGAGCAGGCGCTGGCCAATACCCGCGCCGAGTCCACCGAGCCGGCAGGCAAGGGCTGGAAGACCGTGCGCTTCGCCGAGACCGTGCCGCTGCCGACCTACCTGGTGGCTTACGCGGTCGGGCCGTGGGACGTGGTCGACGGGCCGGCGCTGCCGGCCACGCCGCAGCGCCCGCAGTCCACCCCCTTGCGCGGCGTCGCTGCACAAGGACAGGGCCCGCGCATCCGGCGCGCGCTGCAGCAGACGCCGGAGATCATCACCGCGCTGGAGGACTACTACGACTTCGGCTATCCGTTCGACAAGCTGGATCTGGTGGCCGCGCCGGACTTCTCCGCCGGCGCGATGGAGAATCCCGGTTTCGTCACCTTCCGCGACTGGCTGCTGTTGCTGGACGAGGATTCGCCGCGGCACAACGTCGAGGGCTCGTTCAACGTCACCGCGCACGAGCTGGCGCACCAATGGACCGGCGACACGGTGACCATGGCCTGGTGGGACGACCTGTGGCTCAACGAGGCCTTCGCCACCTGGATGCAGCAGAAGATCACCATGCGCCTGCGGCCGCAGTACCGCGCCGACCTGGACCGCATCAGTGCCGCGCATGACGCGATGAACAACGACAGCCTGGTCAGCGCGCGCAAGATCCGCCAGCCGATCACCGGCAATGGCGACATCGAGACCGCCTTCGACAGCATCACCTACCGCAAGGGCGCCGCGGTGCTGGGCATGTTCGAACAGTTCGTCGGCGAGGATACCTTCCGCAGCGGCATGCGCAGCTACATCCGCGCGCACCGCTTCGGCAACGCCACTGCCGAAGATCTGGTCGACGCCATCGCCGCCGCGGCCGGCAAGGGCGAGGGTGTCAAGGCCGCGTTCCGCAGCTTCCTCGATCAGCCGGGCGTGCCTTACCTGCAGGCGCGCCTGCAGCCGCAGGCCGGCGGTGCGGTGCTGCACCTGCACCAGCAGCGTTTCCTGCCGCTGGGGTCGCGTGGCAGCGCCGAGCAGACCTGGGGCGTGCCGGTCTGCGTCAAGTACGGCACGCGCCAGGGCGTGCGCCGTGCTTGCCAGATGCTGTCTTCCAGCGACGGCCGCCTCGCGCTCGCTGGTGCCGATGCCGACAGCTGGGTGATGCCGAATGCCGGCGGCACCGGCTACTACCGCTTCGCCCTGCCCAAGCCGCAGCTGACCGTGCTCGGCCGCCATCTCGATGCGCTCGACGATGCCGAGAAGCTGGCCTATGCCGATGCCATCGACAGCGCGTTCCGCACCGGCGAGGCCGATACCGCGGACGTGATCGCGGCGATGCAGCAACTGGCGCCGGCCAAGGCCACGGCGGTGGCCACCGCGATGAACGACCGCATCGCCTGGATCTGGCGGGTGCTGGCGCGCGACGAGGCGCAGCGCGCCATGCTGCGCCAGGCCACCGACGCCGCGTTCGGCGCACGCCTGCAGGCGCTGGGCGATCGGCGCCGCGCCGGCGACAGCGACGACGACGTGGCGCTGCGCTCCGACCTGGCCGAGCTGCTCGGGGTGACCATGGGCGTGCCGGCGGTGCGGCAGGCGCTGCTGGCCCAGGGCGATGCGGTGCTGGCCGGCAAGGGCGGTGCGCTGGATTTCGCCGCCGCCAACCCGGATCTGCTTGGCGCAGCGCTGACGGTGGCGGTGCAGGCGCGCGGCGCGCCCGCGGTGGACGCATTGATCGCGGCCTTGCGCGGTCACGGCGAACCGGCCCAGCGCAACGCGATGATCGAAGCGCTCGGCGCCGTGCAGGATCCGCAGCAGGTGCAGAAGGTGCGCGATTTCGCCCTGACCGATGCGATCAAGGTCGGCGAGATGAACAGCCTGCTGATGGGCGCGCATGCCGAGCCGGCCACGCACGCCTCGATGTGGCCCTGGTACACCGCGCACTTCGATCGCATCGTGGCGCGCTCCGGTTCCTTCGACGGCGGTCGCTTGCCGGCCCTGGCGGCCAGCGGTGGCTGCGATGCCGCCGAAGCGGACCGGCTGGAGGCGTTCTTCACGCCGCGCCTGAAGGCACTCAGCGGCGCCGACCGCGGCCTTGCGCAGACCGCCGAGACGATTCGCCTGTGCAGTGCGCTGCAGGCGCGACAGCGCGCCGCTTTTTCGCCGCACTGATTGCAGTTGCCAGGTCCCTGCGCCGCCCGCATGCTATGCGGCACGCACTCGCGCGGCAGGCGCAGGGATGGCGGATTCGGTGGCGGACGACGCTGCCGGGCAACGTTCAGGGGGAACGCATGGATCCGAAGCTGCATGACGTGTTGGCCAGAACCAATGTGGCCGAACTGGTCCAACCGGCGTGCGCCGAACAGGTGACGCATCAGCCGGTGCAGCCCGAGCCAGCGCCGCCGCCGCCGCCGCCGCCCAGATACGCCACCTCCGATCCGTTCCAGTACCACCTGGCCAGCACAGAGGTCGTCGGCAAATTAGCCGAGGGGCGTACGTCGCCGGCGCTGCGCTTTTTCGGCTGGCTGGTGTTCGGACTGCCGATGGCCTCGTTCGGATTGATGATGCTGCACGCGATCTGGTATGACGCGTCGGCACATGCCCTGTATGTGCCGCACACCCTGGGGCAGGCGGTGCGCATGCTGCTTGGGACTGCATCGGCGCTTGCCTTCGTGGTGGCCTATCCGTACTTCACCCGGCGTCGTACCGGCAAGACTGATTGAGCGGCCCAAGCCGCGCCACGCGTGCGCTGCGTCTCATCGCGCAGCGCATGCGTTGGCCGGCAAGGGTCGTCGGTCATGGTCGCGACGTGTCAACGCCCGTCACGCCAGGCCGTTAGACTGGGTCGAACTCCACGCGTCCGGGATCTCCATGCCGCACCGACCACGCGCCGGCGTCCGCCTGGTGTGCCTTCTGTTGTCCTCGCTCGCGCTCGTGCTCGCCGGTTGCGGCAAGGCCCCGGCGCCGGCCGCGGCCAGTGCCGCGATTCCGGTGACGCTGCAGACGGTGCAGCCGCGTGAGTGGAACGACAGCCTGGCCGCGCTGGGCACGGTCAAGGCCCGCGAGTCGGTGACGCTGACCGCCAAAGTCAGCGAGATCGTGGAGCGCGTGCATTTCGAGAGTGGCCAGGAAGTGGCGGCCGGCGCGCCGCTGGTGACGCTGCGCGGGCAGGGTCAGCAGGCGGCGTTGCGCGAGGCCGAGGCCACCTACACCGAGGCCGAGCAACTGTATCGGCGGCAGAGCGAACTGGTCGGGCGGCAACTGGTGTCGCGCGCGCAACTGGACACGCAACGCGCGCTGCGCGATGCCGCGCAGGCGCGGGTGCTGCAGATGCGCGCGGAGATCGGCGACCGCAGCGTGCGCGCGCCGTTCGCCGGCGTGCTCGGCCTGCGCCAGGTCAGCCCCGGCGCGCTGCTGACGCCCGACGCGACCATCGCCACGCTCGACGACGTGGCCCAGGTCTACGTGGATTTCCAGGTGCCGGAGGCGGCGCTGTCGACGGTGAAGGCGGGCGATGCCGTCGGCGGCCGCAGCGTGGCCTATCCGGGGCGCGCCTTCGACGGCAAGGTCGCCACCGTGGACGCGCGCGTGGATAGCGCCACCCGCGCGGTCACCGTGCGTGCCGCGTTCGACAATGCCGACCGCGCGCTGCGCCCGGGCATGCTGATGGACGTGCGCCTGTATCGGCCCGCCCGGCAGGCGCTGGTGATCCCGGAGATCGCGGTGGTGCAGGTGGGGCGCGACGCTTTCGTCTATCGCGTCGGCGTCGACGCCACCGTGGCGCGCGCCGACGTGCGCACCGGTGCGCGCCGCGACGGCCTGGTCGAGATCGTCGACGGCCTGCAGCCCGGCCAGCGCATCGTGGTCGAGGGCACCGGCAAGCTGCGTCCGGGCGTGGCCGTGGTCGATGCCGCCGCCGGCGTGAACGGCGGCGGCGCGCGCAGCGGCAGCGCCGCGGCGGACCTGGCGCGATGAGGCTGTCCGACGTCTCCATCACCCGGCCGGTGTTCGCCGCGGTGATGAGCCTGTTGCTGGTGGTGCTGGGGGTGATGGCGTACAGCCGGCTGACCCTGCGCGAGTTGCCGGCGATCGATCCGCCGATCGTGTCGGTGGAGGTGCGCTACCCCGGCGCCTCGGCGGCGGTGGTGGAGAGCCGCATCACCCAGGTGCTGGAGGACGCGCTGGCCGGCATCGAAGGCATCGAGACGATCCAGGCGCGCAGTTCCAACGGCGTGGCCGACATCAGCATCGAGTTCCGCGCCACCCGCGACATCGAGGCCGCCGCCAACGATGTGCGCGACGCGGTCAGCCGCGTGCTCGACCGCCTGCCCGACGAGGCCGACGCGCCGGAGATCGCCAAGGTCGAGGCCGATGCCGATGCCATCCTGTGGCTCAACATGAGCTCCAGCACGATGGATGCGCTGCAGCTATCCGACTACGCCGAACGCTACGTGGTCGATCGGCTCTCCAGCATCGATGGCGTGGCCCAGGTGCGCCTGGGCGGGCGCCAGCGCTATGCGATGCGGATCTGGCTGGACCGCGACCAGTTGGCCGCGCGCGACCTCACCGTGGCCGACGTGGAGAACGCGCTGGCCCGCGAGAACGTGGAACTGCCGGCCGGCCGCCTGGAGTCGGCCGACCGCGACTTCACCCTGCGCGTGGAGCGCAGCTACCGCGCACCGGCGGATTTCGCCACGATTCCGCTCGGCAAGGGCCGCGACGGCTACGTGGTGCGGCTGGGCGACGTGGCCAAGGTGGAACTGGCCTCGGCCGAGCGCCGCGCCTACTTCCGCAGCAACGGCGTGCCCAACGTCGGCCTGGGCATCGTCAAGACCTCCACCGCCAACAGCCTGGATGTGGCCCGCGCCGCGCGTGCGGCCGCGCAGCAGATCCAGCAGACCCTGCCCAAGGGCACTCAGATCTTCGTCGCCTTCGATTCCACCGTGTTCATCGATGCCTCGGTGGAACGCGTCTACCACACCCTGATCGAGGCGGTGGTGCTGGTGCTGGTGGTGATCTGGCTGTTCCTGGGCAGCGTGCGCGCGGCGCTGATCCCGGCGGTGACGGTGCCGGTGTGCCTGGTGGCCGCGTTCATCGCGCTGTATGCGTTCGGCTTCTCGATCAACCTGCTGACCCTGCTCGCTCTGGTGCTGTGCATCGGCCTGGTGGTGGACGATGCGATCGTGGTGGTGGAGAACATCCAGCGTCGCGTCGACCTGGGCGAACCGGCGCTGGTGGCGGCGCGGCGCGGCACCGCGCAGGTCGCCTTCGCGGTGATCGCCACCACCGCGGTGCTGGTGGCGGTGTTCCTGCCGGTCGGTTTCCTAGAAGGCAACACCGGGCGCCTGTTCCGCGAATTGGCGGTGGCGCTGGCCGCGGCGGTGGCGATCTCCGCCTTCGTCGCGCTGACCCTGACCCCGATGATGTCGTCCAAGCTGCTCAAGGCGCACGCGCGCGAGAAGCCCAACCGCGTGCATGGCTGGGTCGAGGCGCGGCTGCAGGGGCTGAGCGCGCGCTACCGGCGCGTGCTCGAGCGCCACGTCGGCCGCGCCTGGGTGTTCGGCGCGCTGATGCTGGCGGCGCTGGCGGCCAGCGCGCTGCTGGCGCGGATGATTCCCTCGGAACTGGCGCCGGCCGAGGACCGCGGCTCGTTCCAGGTGATGATCGATGCGCCGGAAGGCGCCGGCTTCGACTACACCGTGGGGCAGATGCACCAGGTCGAGGCCATCCTCGACCGCCACCGCGGCGACGGCCAGCCGATCGCGCGCGCCAACCCGCGCGTGCCCGGCAGCTTCGGCGCCAGCGAGGAGATGCACACCGGCCGGGTCAGCGTGTTCCTGCGCGACTGGAGCGAGCGCGACGTGGCCACCGCCGACGTCGCCGCGACGCTGCAGGAAGAGTTGCGCGCCTTGCCCGGCGTGCGTGCGCGCACCCAGGTCGGCGGCGGCCTGGTCAACAGTCGCGGGCAGCCGTTCCAGATCGTGCTCGGCGGCCCCGACTACGCCGAGATCGCGCAGTGGCGCGACCGCCTGCTCGCGCGCATCGCCGACAACCCCGGGCTGGTCGGGGCGGACTCGGACTACAAGGAAACCCGGCCGCAGATGCGCGTGGAGATCGACCGTCAGCGGGCAGCCGACCTCGGCGTGCCGGTGACCGAGATCGGCCGCGCGCTGGAGACGCTGATGGGCGCGCGCCAGGTCACCACCTTCGTCGACAACGGCGAGGAGTACGACGTGATGCTGCAGGCCAGTCGCGACGGCCGCGCCGATCCGGCCGACCTGGCGGCGATCCGGGTACGCGCCGACAGCGGCCAGCTGATCCCGCTGTCCAACCTGGTGACCCTGCGCGAAGTCGCCGAGCCGGGCAACCTGCACCGCTTCAATCGCCTGCGTGCCATCACCATCAACGCCGGCCTGGCCCCGGGCTACCCGCTCGGCGAGGCGATCGCCTGGGCGCAGCAGGTGGCGCGCGAGGAACTGCCCGATTACGCGCAGCTCGACTGGAAGGGCGAATCGCGCGAGTACCAGAAGGCCGGCGGCGCGGTGCTGCTGACCTTCGCACTGGCCTTGCTGATCGTGTATCTGGTGCTGGCGGCGCAGTTCGAGAGCTTCATCCACCCGCTGGTGATCATGCTGACCGTACCGCTGGGCGTGCTCGGCGCGCTGATCGGCCTGGCGATCAGCGGCGGTACGCTCAACCTGTTCAGTCAGATCGGCATCGTCATGCTGGTCGGGCTGGCGGCCAAGAACGGCATCCTGATCGTCGAGTTCGCCAATCAGTTGCGCGATGCCGGGCGCAGCGTGCGCGACGCGATTGTAGAAGCCTCGGCGGTGCGCCTGCGGCCGATCCTGATGACCTCGCTGGCCACCGTGGTCGGCGCGATCCCGCTGGTGGTCGCCGGCGGCCCCGGATCGGCCAGCCGCGCCACCATCGGCATCGTGGTGATCTTCGGCGTGTCGGTGTCCACGCTGCTGTCGCTGTTCGTGGTGCCGGCGTTCTATGCGCTGCTGGCGCCGTACACGCGCTCGCCGGACGCGGTGCAGCAGCGCCTGCAGCAACTGGAGGCGCAGACCCCGTCGGTCGGCGGCCACGCCTGAGCCGGGGGGCGCTCAGGCAGCCGCGCTCAGGCCGGATCGACGCGCGACGGCGCCAGCGGCTGCGGCGCGCAGCGCGGCTGCTGCAGCAGGTGCACGAACTGCGCGGCGATCACCGCGCCACCGAAATGGCGCTGCACGAAGTCGCGCCCGGCCTGGCCCATGCGCTGGCGCCGTTCGCCGTCGCACAGGCGCAGGATCGCATCGCGCCAGCCGTCCACATCGCCGGGCGTGAGCAGTTCGCCGCTGACCCCGGGGTCCAGCGTCTCCGCGGTGCCGCCGACGTGGCTGGCCAGCACCGGCACGCCACTGGCCTGCGCCTCCACCGAGACCCGGCCGAAGGTTTCCGGCGCCAGCGACGGGAACGCCAGCATCGACATCGCGTTGTAGTAGGGCGTGGTGTCGTTGACCCAGCCGACGAAGCGGTGGCGCTGGCCGTGCGGCTGGGCCGCAGCCTGCGCCTGCAACTGCGCCGCGTCCGGGCCGTCGCCCAGCCACAGGCAGTGCAGCCGCGGCTCCTCCGCCATCGCCGCCCCAGCGGCTTCCAGCAGCGGGAAGATGCCCTTGCCGGCATGCATGCGCCCGCTGTAGCCGAGCACGATCGCGTCCTCGGGCAGGCCCTGCGCGGCGCGGATGGCGCGGCCGCGTTCCGGATCCGGGCGCAGCCGCTCCATGGTCACCGGGTTGTACAGCACCTGCACCAGCGCCTCCGGCACGCCGCGCTCCAGGTAGGCCTGGCGCGCGTAGTGCGACACCGCGAAGAAGCGCGCCGCCAGGCGCGGGATCGCATAGCCGGACAGCGCACTCATCGCCGGCGTGCGGTGGCGGAACAGCGTGACCGGGATGCCCAGCACGCGTCCGGCCAGCAGCAGCGGCCAGTATTCCTTGCCGAAGTTGCCCACCAGCCAGTCCGGCCGGCTGCGCCGCGCCACGCGCAGCAGCGGCCGGTAGCCGTCCGGGTCCAGCACGTTGCGGAAGTGCCCGACGTGCACGGTGATGCCGCTGCGGCGCAATTCGTCGGCGATCAGGCCGCCCTCGCAGGCGATGACCTCGACCTGATGGCCGACGCCGGCCAGCGCCTGCGCCAGCGCCACGAAATGGGTGGCCGCGCCGGTGTTTTCGGGATTGGTGCCGACGAACAGGAATTTCATCCGCGCCGGTCCTCGTAGGCGGTGAAGGCGCGCAGCGCGAACTGCGGCAGCAGGTGATGGCGCGCGACCTGGATGCGCGGGTAGCGCATGGGGTCCGAGCCTGCCGGGGCGCGGCCGCGGCGGGTGCTTGTGGCGGCGGTGTAGCCGGCCTCGCGCACCACGTCGGCGACGCGGTCGTCGACATCGCCATAGGGATAGCAGAACTGCGGCACCGCCTCGCCGAGCAGGTCCTCCAGCTCGCGCTTGCAGCCGCCGATCTCCTCGCGCAGCGCCGCATCGCTGCAGCCGGTCAGGTGCGGGTGCGAGCGGGTATGCGCGCCGACCTCCATGCCGCCGGCGCGCCACTGGCGCAGCTCGGCGAGGTTCATCAGCGGCTTCTCGATGCCCAGCTTCTGCGCATCCCACACGTTGTGGCGGCCGATGCAGCCGCTGACCATGTACACCGTGGCGGTGAAACCCAGCCGCTGCAGCACTGGCAGCGCCGCGTGCAGGTTGTCCAGGTAGCCGTCGTCCAGGGTGACCACCGCGACCTTGCCCTGGCGTTCGCCGCGCAGGTACGGCATGGCATCGGACATGGACACGCCGCGGTAGCCCAGCCGCTGCAGCAGGCGCATCTGCCGGGCGAAGCGGCCCGGGCTCACGTACAGGCTGCGGTACACCTGCAGGTGCCGCGGCGCCTCGGCCACGTTGTGGTACATGAAGATCGGAATGCGGGCCGTGGCGGCGGTGTCGGAGGGCATCGGGGAACGGCTCTTTGGACGGAAGGGCGAGGTGCGGCGCGGGAGTCTACCGGGCCTGGCTTTCGCTGGTCTGTCGGGTAAAACCCTCAGCCGTAGACGATCGCGCCGCCGTGCAGGCCGCGGCCGGCGGCTATGCTGCGCTTCCGTTGCCGCAGGAGCCGCCGATGTCCGAGACCGCCGCTGCCGCCCCCTGGCGCGATCTGCAACTGCATCTGGACGGCATCGCGCTGCGGCGCTGGCGTGCCGAGGACCTGGATGCGCTGGTCCGCCACGCCGACGACGCCCAGGTGGCGCGCGGGCTCAGCCGGCGCTTTCCGCATCCCTACACGCGCGCCGACGGCGAGGCCTTCCTGGGCGGGCAGGTGATCGACCTGAACGACCCGGTGCTGGCGATCGAGATCGGCGGCGAGGCCTGTGGCGGGATCGGCCTGCATGCAGCGGCGCAGCCGGCGCCGGAGCGGGCCGAGCTCGGTTACTGGCTCGGCCGCGAGCAGTGGGGCCAGGGCCGGATGACCCGCATCGTCGCCGCCTACCTGGACTGGGCGGTGCCGGCGTTGCGCCTGCAGCGGATCGAGGCGTTGACGCTACCAGACAACCATGGCTCGGCGCGCGTGCTGCAGAAGAACGGCTTCGTTGAGATCGGCACGCGCCGCGAACTGTCGTTGCGCGATGGACAGCCGCGCGATTTGCGCCTGTTCGCGCGGACCGGGGCGGCTGCCTGAGTCGCGCGTCGCCCGTGCGAGCGACGCGCGCGGGCCACGGCTTCAGTAGGAAATGGTGGCCGAGGTCGCGGTGGTGTCCACCGCGTAGTTGCATTGCACGTCCAGGCCCGAGCTGTCGCTGTACGACACCCATGCCGGCGACGCCACACGCTGCATGCGGTAGTCGTAGACGCCGATCGCATCGAAGGTGATGCTCCCGTCCGGCGGATACTGGTCGCAGCTGTCCACCGCATAGACTTCCAGCGCACCGCCCACCACCAGGTGCGTCCGGGAATTGATGTCGTAGGTGGTGCTGAGCCGCACGCTCTGGCCGGTGGTGACGTTGCGCGTGTCCACGTTCCAGTTCGTGCAGGGCAGGCCGTTGTTGCAGGTGGCGTAGGTATCGCCGACGATCCGGTCGCCGGCCCTGGCCGCGATGAAGTCGCTGTGCCACACCATGCCGTCCTGGCAGCAGTTCCAACTGCTCAGGTCCCAGCTGTCGTTGTAGCCGCGGTAGCCGAGCACCGGTTGCAGGATCGTGGGATCGTCGCTCTGCATCCCCGGGAAGAAGTACACCGTCTGCTGCGCGACGTTGGTCGGGTTCTGTGGCACCGTCCAACTGGCCACGATGCGCCCCATCTTGTTGCCGGTCACGTCGATGGCCGACTGCACCCAGTCGTGTGTGATCGGCGGCGGCACCGCGCCGCGCGCGCGCGCTGCCCGCAGCGCCGCGCCAGCGCGGATCGGCTGGCCGTCCAGGCCACGTCCGTCGGGGTGGACGCGGGTGCCGTTGGGGGTGAAGTTGTCCTGGGTGCAGGCCTGCGCCTGTTCGCGCACGCCATCGGCATGCTGCAGGGCGCCGTCGGCGAGCACGCGATCGCTGCGATGGACCTGGCGCACGCAGGCCGGCGCGAAGTAGCCGAACGGCGTCTGGATGTAGTCGTCGGGGACGTTGGTGGGCTTGTGCGCGGCGGGCAGGGCGCCGACCCGCGCCAGGCGGGCGTCGGGCGCGGCGGTCTGGGCCAGTGCGCTGGCGCTCAGGCCGAGCAGGGGCAGCATCAGCAGCAGGGCGGCGTGCACGCAGCGGCGTGCGGACGAGGAAAACGGACGGATGTCGGAGTGCATGGGAATCGCCTTGTCGTGAGAATGCGGAGTGCGTTCTCGGGAGCCCGCGGAGCACGGCGCTGCGCGATGCGGCGGCGCAGGCCATCGCAGGTATCCCGTCTGCGAAGCGAATGGCACGGTGATGGTGGGTCGATGGCGCCTGCATGGTGGCGGAAGGAGCGGCGACAATGGACCCGATGCGCACGCCAGGCTTGTCGGATTTGCGCATGCGCTGCCGCGAATTCCGCACGGTGGAAGGCGGGAGCGAACCACTTCACGGTGCGGCCGGAATGCGGGTTGCGCTTTGCGGTGCATGACGTAGACAAGTCTCGGGGCCGCGCTGCGTCATGCCGGGGCAGCCAGTGGGGCGCGGATGAGCGAAAATCCCCAAAGCGCGCCGTCCCGGGCGCGCGCCCCGTGCGTTTTCCAGGAGAGTCCCATGCGTCATGCCCTTCGTTCCCGCTGTGCCGCGTCGGCGCGGTGCGCCTGCGCCGCGGGCGTGCGCCGATGACCTCGCCCTGGGGCAACCGCCCGCGCGGTGGGAATCCCCCCTCTCCCCCCGGGAGAGGGGCCGGGGGCGAGGGTGCGGCGGCGACCAACCGCAACGAACTGCGCCTCTACGGCCTCAACGCGGTGCGCGCGGTGTACGCGCGGCGGCCGGAGGCGATCCGCAAGCTGTACCTGAGCGAGGCGCGGATCCCGGCATTGCAGCCGCTGCTGAAGTGGTGCGTGGCCAACCGGGTCGGCTACCGCGTGGTGGACGAGGCCGATCTGCACAAGCTCGCCGCCAGCAGCCACCACGAGGGCGTGGTCGCCGACGTGCTGCGCGTCGCGCCGCTGGCCCTGGCCGACTGGCTGCAGGCGCTGGCGCCGGGTCCGGCGCTGGCGCTGTGGCTGGATGGCGTGGGCAATCCGCACAATTTCGGCGCGATCCTGCGCTCGGCGGCGCACTTCGGCGTGGGCGCGATCCTGTTGCCGGAGCAGGCCGCACTGGCGCTGTCCGGTGCTGCCGCGCGCGTGGCCGAGGGCGGCGCCGAGGCGGTGCCGCTGGTGCGGCTGCCGCCCACGATGCAGGCGCAGGCGCAATTGCGCGGCGCGGGCTTCGCCCTCGCGGCGACGCTGGTGGACGGCGGCGACGATCTGTTCGCCAGTGCCTTGCCGCAGCGCCTGGTCTACGTGATGGGCGCCGAGAGCGACGGGATGGACCGCGACTTCGCGCAGGCCTGCGATCTGCGCCTGTCCATCCCCGGCAGCGGCGCGGTGGAAAGCCTCAACGTCGCCGCCGCCACCGCGGTGTTGCTGGGCACCTGGCGCAGCCGGCATCCGCACGGGCGTGCGGCGCGCTGAGCACGGCGTCACGCGCTGAGAGGCGGCTGCATTTGGCTACGCAATAGTGTGCGCGCCGGCCGGTTTCGGGTTTGCGAGGGGCCTGCCGGCGGCGTAGCGTGCAGGCGCGCCTCGCCGATGCGATCGCGCCACGCGCGCTGGCGTCGGCGAAACCGCGCAGTCCCCCGCCCGAAAGGGCCATCGTCACTCCTGCGGAGATGTCGCTCATGAAGCTGCTGTTCTCCATCAAGCACCTGCTGTCGTCGAAGAAGCCGCTGAAGTCGTACGCCTGGTACATCTGGTACTGAGCGTCGTGTGCGATGCCGCGCGGCATGCCGTGCGGCCGGTGCCCGGCGGACGCACTGCGCCGGGCGTCGTTCCTCCAGGAGACTGGCGATGTCCGCCACCATGGTCGACCGCGATGCGCGCGCCACGGTCTTCGCGCCGCGTCTGCAGGCGTTGCTGCGCGCGCATGTGGGGCAGGACGCGTTCCGCCTGGATGCCGACACGGTCGGTGTCGCCGGCGCCGCGCTGAGCGACCGCCTGCTCGCCGCCCGGCCCGCCACCGAACACGAACGGCCGACCTTCAAGCCGTTGCACGGCCGCTCGATCGCGCGCAGCGAAGCGGCGAAACTGATGCAGGCGATCGGCCGCGACGTGCGCGAGGCGCTGAAGCGTCCGCCGCCGCCCACGCTCGATCTGTCCGGCCCATGGCCGCACATCGGCCATGTCTATCTGCGCGACCTGCTGCTCGGCGGCGACCCGTGGCGGCTGCGCCTGCTGATGGACCGCACCCTGGAACTGACGCCGCGCCTGACCTGGGCGGTGATCGCCGCCGGCGCGCTCGCACCGCTGGCGCCGGGCGCGGAGGCCTCGGCGTTGGCCACGCTGTTGTCCGCGGCCGATGGCTACCGCGCGCGCCGCGATGCGATGGGCCTGTACCGGCGCACCGCCGCGCCGGTGTGCTTCACCATTTCCACGCTGGTCGCCAACGCGCTGTGGCTGGGGTCGCCGTTCGACGCGCGCGCCTGCAACCGCAACATCCTCTACGAAACCCTGCGCCTGCTGCCGCCGTCCTGGAACATCCTGCGCAATGCCTCGCCCGAGTACGGTGCGCTGGATCCGCGTATCGGCGCCGCCGACGACGTGCTGGTGCTGCCCTTGCTCAGCCATCGCGATCCGGCGCTGTGGGAGGAGCCGGAGGCGTTCCGGCCCGAGCGCTGGGACGGCGTGGATCCCGATGCGTTGCCCGGCTACCTGCCGTTCGGCCATGCCTCCGAGCGCTGCTGGGGCCGGCACATGGTCATGCCGCTGGCGGAGCGGCTACTGGACCTGCTGCGCGGTCAGGACCTGGTCGCGGACCCGCAGCAGCGTCGCGCCACTGTGCCGTTGACCGGGCTGCTCGGTGTGGCCCAGGTCGACGTGATCCGGCACGCGCGCGCGCGAAGCGTTGCCTGCCGCACGCGGTGACGGCGCTCAGCGCGGGGCGGGCGGCGCGGTGGACCCGCGCGTGACCAGGGTGTAGTCCAGCACCTGATGGGTACCGCGGCTGGGCAGTCCGTCGCGGCGTTGGCGAATTTCGCCGAGCAGCAGCGTCACCGCGGCCCTGCCCATCGCCGCGACCGGCTGGTGGATGGTGGTCAGCTCCGGCCAGATCGTGGTGGCCACCGGCGTGTCGTCGAAACCGGCGATCGACAGATCCTCGGGCACGCGCAGGCGCAGTCCGTGCGCGATCGCCAGCGCTGCCGCGGCCATGTCGTCGTTGCTGCACAGGATCGCGCTGGGACGCGGGGCGACCTGCAGCAACGCAGTGGCCGCGAGCAGGCCGGAGCGGTAGGTGAACAGGCCTTCGGCCACGCGCTCCGGCGCCACCGTCAGCCCGGCCCCGGCCATGGTGTCGAAGAACGCGCGGCTGCGCAGCGCGCTGGGCGTGTGCCCGGGATCGCCGCTGACGAAGCCGATGTCGCGGTGGCCCAGGTCGAGCAGATGTCGGGTGAGCGCGCACGCCGCCTGGTAGTCGTCGATGCGCACCGAGCTGACCCCGGGCATCGGTGCGCCGGTGGCGACCGCCACCAGCGGAATGCCGCGCGCATCCAGTTCGGCGATGGTCTGCCGCGCATCGCACAGCGGCGGCGGCAGGATCAGGCCATCGGCACCGGCCTCAAGCAGGCGTTCGGTGGCGGCGCGCTGGCTGTCGCTGTCGTCGCTCTTTTCCACCAGCACCTGGCAGCCTTCCAGGCTGCTCTGCTCGAGCATGCCGAGCATGAACTGGTTGAGGTAGGCCGCGCTGGGATTGCTGTAGAGAACGCCGATGCGCGCCAGTCCTGCGGTGCGCAGCGAGCGGCCGGCGAGGTTGGGGCGGTAGCCGAGCGCCTTGATCGACGCTTCGACGCGCTCGCGCATGGTAGCGCTCACGCGCGGGTGGCGATTGATCACGCGCGAAGCAGTCATCGGCGACACGCCCGCATGGCGGGCTACATCCAGCAACGTCACCGCTGAGCCCGCGCGACGTTGCCGTATGCCCATCAAAGGTCCTGGCGCTGCTGCGGAGGGGAAGCCCCTGCGCGCGTCCTGCGCAGGTCCGGTTTACTTTACTCCCTGGGCGGTTCCACTGTCTTGGCCTGGCTGCCGAAACCGCCGTCGGCCTGCGCCGCCAGATATGCGAACACCGCATACGCGGCGACGTTCTGCGCCAGCGCCTTCGGGTCGATCTTGTCCAGGGTGTCGTCGGCGGTGTGATGCAGATCGAAGTAATCGCTGCCGTCCTGCGCCAGCCAGGCCCAGGCGCCGCCCTTGGCGGCGAGCGGACCGACGTCCGGGCCGGGGCCGCCGGCGTCCGGCGCATAGGCGATGCCGAGCGGCGCCAGCGCCTCGGCGATCTGCCGGGTCGCCGCGCGCGAGCCGGCGGCATCGCCGGAGCCGGTGTTGAAGGCATAGATGCGGCCGGCGCCGAAGTCGCTCTCGGCGGCGATCTGGTGCCGCGCCACGTCCTTGGCATGCGCCTGCGCGTAGGCCTTGCCGCCGTACAGACCCTGCTCCTCGTTGGCGAAGGCGATCACGCGGATGCTGCGCTTGGGCGCCTGCTTGAGCTGGCCGATCAGATGCCCGGCGGCCATGCTGATCGCCACGCCGGCGCCGTCGTCGATCGCGCCGGTGCCCAGGTCCCAGGAATCCAGGTGCCCGCCGATCAGCACCACCTCGTTCGGCAGCGTGCGCCCGGTGATCTGCCCGATCACGTTGTAGGAGGTGGCGGTGCCGTCCCAGCCGCAGTCCAGCGCCAGGCGCAGGCGTACCGGGCCGCGCGCGAGCAGGCGCGCCAGCTGGTTGGCGTCGGGCACCGACAGCGCCGCCGCCGGCACCGGCGTCAGTCCTTCGTCGAAGCGGGTGATGCCGGTATGCGGCACGCGGTGCGAATCGGTGCCGGCCGAGCGCATCACGAAGCCGATCGCGCCCTTGCGGATCGCTTCGGACGGCCCCTTGCTGCGCACCGCGCCGCCGTTGCCGTAGTCCTTGCCATCGCGGGTGCGCAGCATCTGGTAATCGACGAAGGCGATCTTGCCGCGCAGCGCATCGGCCGGCGCCGCCTGCAACGCGGCCAGGTCGGCGAAGCGCACCACCTCGGCCTCGACCGTGCCGCCGGGGCTGCCGCCCAGCGCGGTGACGGTGAGCGGTTGCGCATGCGCGCCGAGCACCTGCGCGTGTTCGCTGCGCCGCTCCCATTTCGGGAACGTCACCGGCTCGGTCCACACCTTGTCGAAGCCGAGTGCCTTGAATTTCGCCGTGGCCCAGGCCACCGCGCGTGCATCGGCCTCGCTGCCCGCCATCCGCGGGCCGATCTCGGTGGTCAGCGACTCGACCACCTTCCAGCCGGTGTCGTCGGCCAGTGCCCGCTCGCGCAAGGCCGCCGCGTCGCGGAGTGCCGCCTCCGGGATGCGCGTGGCCTCGGCGGCAACCGCAGGAGAGGACAGACTCAGCACAGCAGCGATGACGACGGCAAGACGACGCATGGAAAACTCCGCGGACACAGGAACCGCGAGCTTAGCAGTGCCTCACCGCCGTGCACGGCGCGGCCTCCATGGCGGAAGCCGCGTGTGCCGTCGCGCTTACTCCGGGCGCGGCTCGTGCTTGAGCGAATCGCGGATCTCGCGCAGCAGCAGCACTTCCTCGGTCGGGGCCTTCGGCGCCGGTGGTTCCTTGCGGGCGATGCGGTTGATCGCCTTGACCAGCATGAAGATGGCGAAGGCCACGATCACGAACTGGATGATGGTGTTGAGGAAATCGCCGATGCCGATCACCACGGCCGGTACCGGCTTGCCGGCCGCGTCCACCGTCGCCGCCTTCAGCGTCCATGCCCAGCGCGAGAAATCCACGCCGCCCACGAGCAATCCGATCGGCGGCATGATGATCTTCTCGACCAGCGCGGTGACGATCTTGCCGAACGCGGCACCGAGCACCACGCCGACCGCCAGGTCCAGCACGTTGCCGCGCATGGCGAATTCCTTGAATTCGCGGATCATGCTCATCGGGACTCCTCTCTTGTCAGTGCGGGCCTGTCGCCGCGGCGCTAGCCTAGCGCAGTCGCCGTGGTGGTCGAATCACAGGCGCGCGTATGTCGCGCGACAGGCGTGCCCCTTAGCCGACGATGCGGCCGTGCCGCTCGGCCACGTTCTCCAGGCGCGCGCTGAAGCGGTCACCCGGGCGCAGCGCGGCCACGCCGGCCGGCGTGCCCATGAACACCAGGTCGCCGGCGCGCAGCGCGAACAGCTTGGACAGTTCGTGCAGGATCTCCGGCACATTCCAGATCATCTGCTCCAGCAGCGATTGCTGGCGCACCTCGCCGTTGACTTCCAGCGAGAGGTTCAAGGCCTCCAGCGCCCCGACCTCGCCAGCCGGGATCAGCTCGCTGATCGGCGCGGAGGCGTCGAAGCCCTTGGCGATGTCCCACGGCAGGCCCTTGGCCTTGGCCGCGGCCTGCAGGTCGCGACGGGTCAGGTCCAGGCCCACGCCGTAAGCCAGGATCAGGGCCTCGGCGCCGTCCACCGGCAGCACGCCGGCGGGCGCGTCCTGGCCCAGCGCCACCACCAGTTCGACCTCGTGGTGCAGATCCTCGGTCGCGGACGGGTAGGGGATGGCGTCGTCGCCGATCACCAGCGCATCGGCCGGTTTCATGAAGAAGGTCGGCTGGCCGCGCTCGGCCTTCGAGGCCGGCGCACTGGCGCCCATCTCGCGCGCGTGATCGGCGAAGTTGCGACCCACGCAGTAGATGCGATGCACCGGAAACAGGCCCTGCCCACGCACGGGAACGCGCGGAGCCTCGGCAGCGGCGAACAGATCTTTCATGAGCATGCATCCAACGAGAGGGGATGCAGCAGTTTAGCGGGTCGGGTTCAACCCGATTCCAACAGGGAAGCGGATGTCGCTCTCGCGATTCCCCAATCCCGATTCCCCATTCCCAGCTCTAAAGCGGCAAGGCCGGCTTGCGCACCACCCGATACTCGCCATCGACCACATGGCGGCGCGCGGTGGCCGGACGCTTGCCGCGCTGGCTCAGCAGCTTCATCGCGATGCCGCCCAGGATCATCGCCGCGCCCACGAACACGCTGACGAACACCAGCCCGGCCAGGATCGCCAGGCCGAGCAGGCCCACGGCCAGCTTGACCAGCGGATGGCGCGGCTTGCGCGGCGCGAAGACGTGCCGGAATTGGTCGAAATTGAAGAGGCGAGCGCGCATGGCAGAACTCTGTTTCAGTTTGAACCGAAGGCGCGCAGTATCGGCGCTGTTTTATGTGACGGAGTGAAAACTTCGTTAAGCGAAAAATTAACACTTTGCGGTCAGGGGCTTGCATTTGCTTGCCGGGTGAAGGGCGTGCGGCGTCACGGCTGCCGATCGCCCATGCCAGAATGACCACCCCTTGCTGCCCGCGCTGCGTTCCATGACCGAATCATCTGCCGTGCTGGCGCCGCTGCACGACCTGGTTTCCGGCGAGCTGGCCGAGGCCGAGGCGCTGATCGGCGGCGAGCCCGAATCGCTGCTGCTGTACCGCGAGGGCGACCGCGTGCGTGCGTGGTTGAACGTGTGCCCGCATGCCGGGCGCCGCCTGGACTGGGCGCCGGGGCAGTTCCTGAAAAGCCGCGAGGGCCACGTGGTGTGCGCCGCGCACGGGGCCGCGTTCGAGCTGCAGGGCGGACTGTGCGTGTCCGGCCCGTGCCGCGGCCAGAGCCTGCATGCGGTGCCGGTGGAGGTACGGGCAGGGCAGGTGGTGCTGGTCTAGCGCGCAGGGCGCGCGCTTGCGGTGCGACGCGCGGCTACAGCGCGTGCCACCAGCCCATCGACATCAGGTTGACCATCAGCACCACCACCAGGGTGTAGACCAGCGACAGCGGGCCGCCGACGCGCCACAGTTCGCGCGGCTGGTAGTTGGCCGGGCCGGTGATCATCGAGATCACCGGATTGGACGCGGTCATCAGGTTGTTGGACGCCGACAGCGCCACGATCAGGGCGAACGCGGTGGGATTGCCGCCGGCCGCCAGCGCCAGGTTGACCGCGATCGGCACCATCACGATGGTCGCGCCGACATGGCTGATCACCAGCGAGAACGCGGTGGTCAGCAGGCCCAGGGCGATCTCCAGCGCCCACACCGGCATGCCTTCCGGTAGTCGCGCAATGGTATGCCCGGCGACCCAGGCCGCCGCGCCGCTGCTGTCCATCGCCCAGCCCAGCGGGATCAGCCCGGCCATCAGGAACACGGTCTTCCAGTTGATCGCCGCGTAGGCCTCGTCCATGCGCAGCACGCCGGTCAGCAGCATGCCGGCCACGCCGGTCATCAGGGTCAGCGCCACCGGCAGCCTGGAGGTCAGCGCGATCAGGATGGTCAGGGCGAAGATCGTCATCGCGATCTTGAACTTGTGCGGGCGGTGCTCGCCCTTGGGGTAGTCGGTGACCACCACGAAGTCGCGGCTTTCCGAGGCCTGCGCCAGATCCTGCCAGATGCTGTGGAACACCAGCATGTCGCCGGCGCGCAGCGGCACCTTGCGCACGTCCTCGCGGATCACCTGCTTGTCGCGGTTGATCGCCAGCAGGCTGATCCCGGCCTGCTTGCGCAGGCGCAGTTCTGCCGCGCTCTTGCCGATGAAGCGCGAGGTCGGCGGGATCACCGCCTCGGAGATGCCGGCGCGGCTGGGGTTGAACAGGTCGCCGAGGTTGCGCAGGCGCGAGGACAGGCGCAGGAACTGGTTCTGCGCGAAATCGGCGACCTGCTGGCGCGCGCCCATCACCCCGAGCACGCTGCCGACCCAGATGCGCATGTCCGCCGGCGGCGCCAGACGGGTGTCGTTGCCGGTCTTCAGGGCGAGCAGCAGCGGTGCGTTGTGCACGGTCTCGGCTTCGCCGAGGGTCATGCCGACCAGCGGACTGTCGGCGCTGACGATCAGCTCGAACACATCGCCTTCGATGCCGTAGGTGCGGGCGAAATAGCTCTCGGTGCGCGCCGGGGTGACGCCATCGTTGATCAGCCGCTCTTCTTCGGCCAGCGCCTTGTCGCCGCGCACGCGGAAATAGATCAGCGAGGCCGCCAGCAGCGCCACGCCGATCGGCAGCGGCGCGAACATGCGCAGCGGCTCGATGGTGGCCATGCCCGAGGGCAGGTTGTTGTTGGCCGACTGCAGCAGGTCGTTGAGCAGGATCAGCGGCGAGTTGCCGACCATGGTCAGCGCGCCGCCCATCACGATGGCCGCGGCGATCGGCAGCAGCAGCCGCTGCAGGGTCAGCCCGGTGCGTCCGGCCAGGCGCGAGGCCACCGGCAGGTACAGCGCCATCACCGACGGGTTCTGCATGAACGAGGAATTGAGCCCGGCGATGGCGGTGGTCAGCAGCATCAGCCGCTCCTCCACCCCGCGTGCGCGGCGCAGCAGCCACGAGGCCAGCCGGTTCAGCGCGCCGGTGCGCTCCAGCCCGGCGCCGAGGATGGTGGTGGCGATGATGCTCATCACCGCGTTACCGGAGAAGCCGCTGAACAGCTCCTCCGGCGCGATCAGGCCGGTGACCCCGAGCACCACCAGCACCACCAGCGCCACCACGTCGGCACGGATCCGCTCGAACACGAACATCGCCATGGTGAAGCCGACCAGCCCGAGCACGAGCTTCATATCGGTGGTCAGCGTCAGCGCGGTATCCATGCGAGGCCGGGAATGGGGAATCGGGAATGGAGAATGGCAGAAGCGGCCGGTCGTCGCAGGTCGTCGCTAGCGGGGGGCGGCAGACGAGGGCTCTTCCGATTCCCCATTCCCCGTTCCCGATTCCCGGTCGTACAGCAAATCCCACACCCCATGCCCCAGATTCTGGCCGCGGGTCTCGAAGTGGGTCTGCGGGCGCCAGTCCGGGCGCGGGACGTGGCCGCGCGGGCCGGCGCGGTTGACCAGGCCGGGGGTGGCGTCGAGCACGTCCCACATCTGTTCGGCGTAGTCGGCCCAGTCGGTGGCGCAGTGCAGGCGGCCGCCGGCGCGCAGCTTGCGCACCAGCAGCGCGGCGAAGGCCGGCTGCAGCAGGCGCCGCTTGTTGTGGCGCTTCTTGTGCCAGGGGTCGGGGAAGTAGATGCGCACTTCGTCCAGGCTGCCGTCGGCGATCTCGTGCTGCAGCACCTCCACCGCATCGTGGTGGTACAGGCGCACGTGATCGGCGCCGTCCTCGGCCAGGGCGTTGAGCAGGCGGCCCACGCCGGGCGCATGCACCTCGATGCCGATGTAGTCGCGGCTGGGGTCGTGCTGCGCGGCATGGCGCAGCGCGGCGCCGTTGCCGAAGCCGATCTCCAGCACCTTGGGCGCGGTGCGGCCGAAAGTGGCGTCCAGATCGCGTGGCTGGCCGCTGTAGTCCAGGCCGAAGCGCGGCCACAGCGCGTCGAACGCGCGCTGCTGCGCCGGCGTGAAGCGCCCCTGGCGCAGCACGAAGCTGCGCACCTGGCGATGGCCTTCCTCGACGGTGAAGGGTTTCGGCGGGGTCTTGGCGCCGGCGCTGGAGAACGGATCGGTCATGCCTGCGACCTCACCCGATCAGTCCGTCGACCGGCGAGGAGGCGCTGGCGTAGCGCTTGCGCGGGATGCGCCCGGCCAGGAACGCCTCGCGGCCGGCTTCCACCGCCTTGCGCATGGCGCTGGCCATCAGCACGGGATTGCGCGCGCCGGCGATGGCGGTGTTCATCAGCACGCCGTCGCAACCGAGCTCCATCGCGATCGCCGCGTCCGAGGCGGTGCCGACGCCGGCGTCGACGATGATCGGCACCTTGGCGTTGTCGATGATCTCCAGCAGGTTGTAGCGGTTCTGGATGCCCAGGCCGGAGCCGATCGGCGCGGCCAACGGCATCACCGCCACGCAGCCGATCTCTTCCAGGCGCTTGGCCAGGATCGGGTCGTCGCTGGTATAGACCATCACCTCGAAGCCGTCGGCGACCAGGATTTCCGCGGCCTTGAGGGTCTGCACCACGTCCGGGAACAGGGTGCGCTGGTCGCCCAGCACTTCCAGCTTGGTCAGGTTGTGGCCGTCGAGCAGTTCGCGCGCCAGCCGGCAGGTGCGCACCGCGTCCTCGGCGGTGTAGCAGCCGGCGGTGTTGGGCAGGATGGTGTACTGCTCCGGCGGCAGCACGTCGAGCAGGTTGGGCTCGCCCGGGTTCTGGCCGATGTTGCTGCGGCGGATCGCCACGGTGACGATCTGCGCGGCGGCTGCCTCGGTGGCCAGGCGGGTCTGTTCGAGATCGGCGAACTTGCCGGTGCCGGTGAGCAGGCGCGAACGGTAGGGTTTGCCGGCGATCACCAGCGCATCGTGGGGGGCGGGAGCGTTCATCGGCGGATTATCGCCCATCGCACCGGCCCTGCCGAGCCCGCGCACGGCGGTGAGATTCAGCCGCCGCCCAGCGCGTGCACGATCTCGACCCGGTCGCCGGCGTGCAGTTCGTGCTCGGCATGCGCGCCGCGCGGCACGATCTCGCCGTTGACCTCGACCGCCACGCGCCGCTGGCCCAGTCCTTCGGCCTGCAGCAGCGCGGCCACGGTGGTGGCCGGCGCCAGCGTGCATTGTCTGCCGTTCAATTCGATGTTCATGCCATCATTGTGCAATGTGCGCCGTGGGCGTGCGAGTCGCAATCTTGCGGCAGTGCAACGTGAGCGTGTCCGGCAGAGGTGGAATGATGTCGGCCATGCGGCTACGTATGGTGCGGCCGCTCCCCCGTTTCGCTGCATTTCTCGTGTTCCATTTCTGCCCGGGAGGGCTTCCATGACTTCGTCCATCCGTCCGCTCCGCTCGCTGCTCGCCGCCGCGATCGTGCTCGCCGCCGCACCTGCGTTCGCGCAGTCCACCTATAGCCGCACCGTGTTCTTCGGCGACAGCCTGACCGACGCGGGCTACTACCGTCCGCTGCTGCCGGCCTCGGTGCGTGCGGTGACCGGCCAGTTCACCACCAACCCCGACTTCGTCTGGGCGCAGTACGTGGCCGAGTACTACGGCACCAACGCCGCCGCCAACGGCAACGGCCAGATCGGCGACGACTATGCCGCCGGCAATGCCCGTGTCGGCGTGGCCAACCCGAGCGCGCTGGGCGTGGCGCCGTCGCTGGCCACCCAGGCCAGCAACTACCTGGCCGCCAACGGCGGCAAGGCCGACCCGAACGCGCTGTATTCGGTGTGGGGCGGTGCCAACGACCTGTTCGCCATCGCCGGCGGTGCGCCGGTGCAGGCCACCATCGGCAATGCCGTGACCGCCGAAGTGGGCATCGTCGCCAGCCTGCAGAACGCCGGTGCGCGCTACGTCATGGTCAACAACCTGCCGGACGTCGGCATCACCCCGCGCTTCCGCGCCGGCGGCGCCGCGGCGATGGCGCAGGGCACCGCGCTCGCCACCGCCTACAACACCGCGCTGTTCTCCGGCCTCAAGAGCGCCGGGCTGCGGGTGATCCCGGTCGATACCTTCCACCTGCTGCAGGAAGTGGTGGCCAACCCGGGCGCCTACGGCTTCACCAACGTCACCGGCACCGCCTGCCAGCCGCAGATCACCGCGCAGTCGCTGACCTGCAACCCGACCAGCTACGTGAGCGCCGATGCCGCCGACACCTACGTGTTCGCCGACGGCGTGCACCCGACCGGCCGCACCCACGAACTGCTGGCGCAGTACGCGCTGTCGATCCTGGAAGGCCCGCGCACCCAGCAGATCCTGACGCACTCGGCGCAGATGGTCGGCCGCTCGCGCGCCGACCAGGTCGCCTGGCACGTCGACGGCCGCCCGGAAGCGGATGGCGTGCGCTGGTGGGGCAACCTGCGCGGCGACATGCAGCGCTACCAGCATGGCGACCTGTACGACGGCATGGCCCCGGCGGGTCTGTTCGGCGTGGATTGGTCGCGTGGCGAGTGGGTGTTCGGCGGCTTCGGCGGCTTCGGTCGCACCGATGCCGACTTCGGCAACCGCGGCGGCGACTATACCCAGGACGACAGCACCCTCGGCGGCTTCGCCGGCTGGTACGGCGAGCATGCCTGGGTCAACGCCCAGGTCAGCTACACCTGGCTGAGCTACGACGTCACCCGCAAGGTCAACCTCGGCCCGGCCACCATCGAGCACAAGGGCTCGCCGGACGGCAGCAACCTGACCGCGGCGCTGCAGGGCGGCTACGAGTTCGGCGAAGGCAGCTTCAAGCACGGCCCGGTGGCCGCGGCGATCTGGCAGAAGGTCAAGCTCGACGGCTACACCGAGAGCAACCCGAACTCCAGCGCGCTGGGCTACAGCGACCGCGACGTCGAGTCGATGGTCGGCCGCATCGGCTGGAAGGCCAGCATCGATGCCGGCACGGTGAAGCCGTACCTGCAGGCCACCTACGACCACGAGTTCAAGAAGAACCAGGAAGCCACCGCGTACCTGCAGACCATGTCCGACCTGGGCGAGTACGCGGTGCCGGGCATCAACTTCGACCGCAACTACGCGTCGGTGGTGCTGGGCGCGCGGACCAAGCTGTGGGGCTTCGAGAGCAACGTCGGCCTCGCCACCACCACCGGCCAGTCGCGCGCACACGACACCTCGCTGTTCGTGAACTTCGGCGGCAGCTTCTAAGCACTGCCCGACGTTGCCTGCCTTGCCCGGCTGTGTGCCGGGCAGGGTAGGACAGATGGGGTGACGTAAACCAACGGCATTGGATGCCAGTTGTGGGAGGGGCTTCAGCCCCGACGCCTCTGATCTCGAGCCGTCGGGACTGAAGCCCTTCTGCATTTCTCCGACACCCCTACTAGGCCGTGTCGGTTTCGTCCGTACGCTGCAGCACTGCGCCGATTTCTTGCGCAACCCCCGGCCCAGCGCATAGACTGCACCGGCAACGCGGGCGTAGCTCAATGGTAGAGCTGTAGCTTCCCAAGCTACTGACGTGGGTTCGATTCCCATCGCCCGCTCCACGTTCCAACTTAGTCTGCAAGTGATTGACTGGGTTGAAGATTCAGGCCGATTGATGATTCCGAGCGATGCCCTCCGAGGTATCAATCGAGGCATCAATCTTGCCCAAGCCTCTTATCATTTCGCGCTCGGCTGGCCTGTATGCGCGCTTCTTTGTTCCCGCTGATCTGAAGCCCATGGTCGGCGCGCGCTACGTCTTTTCGACCAAGGCGAGTATCTTGGAACCATCCAATTTACTGGCTTGATTTTCTATAGGTCGGGCTTGGCGGACTATCGCGTGGGTTGAGAAGTGGAGCGCGCTTTGAGGGGCATGAAAGACGTATCGCTTTGGTGCGTCTTGACCACATTCGGAAATCGGTTGTCTCCGGCATTACAAGAGTGAACTTCATTTTGCAAATTTCAAGCGAGAATATGAATCTGGCCTCGATAGACGAGATTTTCGTCGGTCGGGGGTTTTCAAGTATCCAGGGCGAGATGTCTCTGGCGACAGCAGTTTTTGGGTCTGATAGCTATCAAAGGTTCATCAAAAATCAGTCCTTTCCAGAATTCTTTGTTGCCGCTAAGGAGCGTGAGAGTGAGCTTGGCGTCCGACTCGCGGAGTGGAATGCCACCTCTCGAGAAGAGGTTGGTAAGGCCATTGAGCTTATCTTGGATGATCCTATTCTCGATTTCTTGCGAAAGCGTGATTTGTTCGTGCGGTTCTTTCCTGAGCAACTCGGACAGATGCTCTCTGCGCATCTGCCGGCATATCAAGAAAGCGTCGAGCAGGAGGTTGAAAATCTCTGCATCGTCACGCGTGGAGCGGCCATCGATTTGAAGGGAGGCGAAGCGATTGTTGCGCGGAAGCAAATATTCAATGAGGTGGCGAGAGACGCCTTTGCGAAAATTGGGCTGTCTGTTGCCGGCGAGAAGGATGGGCTGCTTCACTTTTCTGGGGTGGGAAACGACGGTGCCAAGTTTTCGGCGCAGATGGAGCCTTTATCCCTCACTAGAATATACTTGACGTATATGTGGCCGACCATTCGATACTGGCCTTTGATGTATTTTAGCTTGGTCGTTAAGAAGAGAGTGAAGGGCGAGAAGAAAGCGGCGATCATGATGCCGCCCGGCGTCCAGTCGTTGGCAGCGCTGCGCTTGGGCAAATACGAAGACAGTCACTCGCTAGAAATTGCTGTGCGCGCCTTGGCGCTCTGGATCGAACTGGGATTTTTCGGTGGCCCAGCCAAAAAGAACTGTTGAAATGATCAGAACTTTGAGCTTTTCCGGGTGTCTGGCTGCGCTCTGCTCAGAGCAGGCCTTCGCAGTCACATGCACGACAGTGCCTTCCAAGGCCGGAAACAAGCGCATTGGACTGCACTAGGCGCGAAGCCCGAGCGTGTGATGGGTTTCGTTGAGGCGATAGAGGGTGAAGTCATTTTCTTCGATCACGATTTCATTCACGCAGCACGGCTCCTGCTTGATGCGCCAATAGCGCCTCAGCGAAAGTCCTAGGCATTGCAGCAGAAGTACCCGATTGATGCTGTCGTGGCCGACGAGGACCACGGTCTGGCCGCTGTGATGGTGCAGGATGTTCTGTAGAACCCGCATGGCGCGAACCAGGACATCCGCCAGCGTTTCGCCTCCTGGGATCACTGCGAGGTCGGGCATGGCGAACCAGGTCCGCGCCATCTCTGGCCAACCTGCACCTACCTCGTCGTGCGTCAGTCCCTGCCACTGGCCGTAATCGATGTCGGACAGGTCGTCCAGGGTCCTGGTCGGCACGCCGGTCGCTTGCGCGATTGCCGCACCGGTCCGCACGCACCGCGACAGCGGACTGGTGTAGATCGCGTGCGGTGTCCAGCTTTGCGCGACGCGCGTCGCCAAGGCTGCGGCCTGCAGTTCGCCAAGCTGCGATAGCGGCAACTCCGCACGCCCGCGGAACCGCTCGGGTGCAATCCAGTCGACATGCCCATGGCGGGCGAGGATCAGGGTGGTCATGGCCCCTTTCTCTCATTGTCTTGTCGAACCAGCGCTGAGCGGTCGCGAGCCAGCCGAGACAGCCGCCGGCGCACTGTCAAACCCGCTTCATCGACCAGCGCTAGGCTGGCCGATGCCTGAGCGTTCGCTCGTTGCCGGTGTTGCTTCTCGTGGTCGATCACAGCCGTCGTCGTTTTCTCACCCGCACGTCCATGGCCCTTGGGGCTGGCGCGACCATGCCGCTGTTGCCGGGCGTCATCCGCAGTGCGCTGGCGGTGCCGCCGGCGCGGGTCACCGGCACGCTGCAGGACGTGCAGCATGTGGTGATCCTGATGCAGGAGAACCGCTCCTTCGATCATTACTTCGGCTGTCTGCGCGGGGTGCGCGGCTATGGCGATCCGCGGCCGCTGCGGCTGCCCAGCGGCAAGCCGGTCTGGTACCAGCCCGAGCGCAAGGGCAGCGATCGTTACGTGCTGCCGTTCCGGCTCAACAGCCAGACCAGCAGCGCGCAGTGGATGAAGGATCTCAACCACGACTGGAAGGGCTCGCACGAGACCTGGAAGCACCACGATGCCTGGATCGCGCAGAAGAGCGCGATGAGCATGGGCCACTTCCAGCGCGAGGACCTGCCGTTCTACTACGCGCTGGCCGACGCCTTCACCCTTTGCGACGGCTACCACGCCTCGCTGTTCGGCCCGACCAATCCCAATCGCATGTACATGTTCACCGGCACCAGCGGCCTGAGCGTCGGCAACGACGGCGAGCAGGCGGTGAACAACCGCGACGACGGCAACTGGACCGCGGACATGGCGCGCGACAATCCGCGCTTTCCCGGCTATACCTGGAGCACCTACTCCGAGCGCCTGCAGCAGGCCGGCATCAGTTGGCAGGTCTATCAGGAGTTCGATAACTACGGCGACAACAGCCATCCGTACTTCGCTAACTTTCGCAAGCTGGACCGCGCGTCGCCGTTGTACCGCCGCGGCCGCGCCATCGTGCCTGGCTCCACCGCCGACAACGCCAAGGCCTCGCGCGGCGAACACCTGGTGGCCGCGTTCGAGCGCGACGTGCGCGCCGGTACGCTGCCGCAGGTGTCGTGGATCGTCGCGCCGTACCTGCTCAGCGAGCATCCCGAGGCCACCCCGGCCTATGGCGAATCCTTGAGCGCGCGGCTTCTGGAGGTGCTGGCCGCTTCGCCGGAGGTCTGGTCGAAGACGGTGTTCCTGATCAACTACGACGAGAACGACGGCTTCTTCGACCACGTGCCGCCGGCGTTGCCGGCGATCCGGCCGGAGCTGGGCGCCAGCAACGTGGATCTGCATGGCGAGGACTATCACGGCGTGCCGGTCGGGCTGGGGCCGCGGGTGCCGATGCTGGTGGTGTCGCCGTGGAGCCGCGGCGGCTGGGTGAACTCGCAGGTGTTCGACCACACCTCGGTGCTGCGCTTCCTGGAGCAGCGTTTCGGCGTGATGGAGCCGAACATCAATCCCTGGCGCCGCGCGGTTGCCGGCGATCTGACCTCCACGCTGGACTTCGTCGGCCACGATTCGGCGCCGGTTGCCTTGCCGGATACCCGCGACTACATCGCCCGCATCGATGCCACCGCGACGCTGCCGCCGCCACAGCGCCCTGCCCAGCAGGCGCTGCCGGTGCAGGAGCCCGGGCAGCGCCCGGCACGCGCGTTGCCGTACGATTTCGATGTGCGGCTAGAGGTGCAGGCGGACGCGCGCGTGTTGCGCATGCGCAACCGCGGCACGGCCGGCGTTGCGCTCAATACCTATGCCGACGAGGGTGTGGCCGGGCCCTGGTTCTACACACTGGCCGCCGGCAGCGAGCTGCAGGATGCGCGCCCCTGGCGCGGCGCTGCCGCCGATGCCGGCTACGCGTTGCGCGTGCACGGGCCCAATGGGTTCCTGCGCGAGTTCCATGGCGACGGGATCGGCGATGCCGGTCTGCAGGCCGAGGCCGACTACGATGCCGTCGCGCAATGCTTGCTGCTGACGCTGGTCAATGCCGGTGAGCAGCCCTGCGCGTTGCGCGTGCGCAACGGGTATCGCGGCGATGGTGGCGAGCAGGCGATCACGCTGGCTGCCGGTGATCGCACCGTCCTGCGTCTGCCGCTGCAGGCACAGCACCACTGGTATGACCTGACCATCGACAGCGCGACTTTGCCGCAGTGGCGGCGGCGCCTGGCCGGGCACATCGAGACCGGCCGGCCGAGCATGAGCGATCCGGCGATCGGCCGCGCGGTCGACGCGTAGTGGCTGCACTGGCGCTCTGATGCGTGGCCAGTTTCTGGCTGAGCACGGATGTTGCCGGAGCAGGACCTATAGGTAATGTGGCCGCTGTAGAAGTCACTGTGATCCGGGTTCACTAAGCGAGGCCATTGGCGCTTTGACCCTGTTGCAGTCGGGACTGAAGTCCCTCCCACAAGGATGGGGACGGCCTTCGACGTCGCTGACAGCGGGTGCGCATGACGCCCGGCGATGCGTCGGCGCTGGCGGCAGATTCAGTCGCGATCCTTTCGAGCGCATGCGATTCTGAAACGACGGCCAATGCCGCATGGCCATCCCCGTGCCCTGCAAGTTCGCCTCGCTCCCAAAACGCAAACGCCGCCGCTGCAAGAGCAGCGGCGGCGCGTGATGCCTTCCCTGGCAGTGTCGCGTCGGCTCAGAACTTGCCGCTGAAGGTGACGAAGAACTGGCGCGGCGCACCGGCCATCAGCGTCTGGTTGTAGCCGTTGGGGTCGGAGACGACGTAGCCATTGGTGCCGACGGTCGCGAAGTAGCGTTTGTCGAACAGGTTGGTGACGTTCGCGCTCAGGCCCAGGTTCTGGAACATGCCGACCTGGCCGAAGTCGTAGCCGGCGCTGAGGTCGAAGCGCCAGTAGCTGGGCACCGACGAGTCGTTGAGGTAGCTGATGTAGCGGCGGCCGGTGTACTTGCCGTCCAGCGAGGCGTGCCAGCCGGCGTTCTCGTAGGCCAGGCTGCTGGAGAACATCCACTCGGGGATGCCGACCACGCGCTTGCCGGAGGTCGCCACCACACCGCCGTTGAGGTAGTCGTCCTGGTAGGTCGAGTCGTCATAGGACAGCGAGTTCAGCCAGCGCAGCTGTTCGATCGGACGCCAGATCACCGCCAGGTCGGCACCCTGGCTACGCACCGAACCGACGTTGTTGAGCGTGGCCGAGCAGGTCTGGATCGCGCTGCACGGCGAGGTGACCAGCAGGCGGTCGTCGAAGGTGGTGTGGTACAGGGCCAGCGACGCTTCCACGCCGGCGCCGCGCACGCGGTAACCCAGTTCGTAGGTCTGCGCGGTCTCCGGCTCCAGCGAGCCCTTGATCGCATTGAACGCGGCCTGCGATTCCTGGAACGGGGTGAAGCCGAAGCCGGCCATGTTCTTGTTGTAGGAGGCGTAGACCTCCTGGTGATCGTCGATCTTGTAGTTGATGCCGACCTGCGGTAGCAGGTCCGAGTCGGCCTTGATCTCGCCGGCGGCATTGGACGCGGACGGCACCTGCGACTGCGCGGTGGTGTCGACGATCAACTTCTTGGCGCCGAAGTTCAGGGTCAGGCGCTCGTCCATCAGGCGCAGCGTGTCCTGCGCGTAGATCATGGTGGTGTCGGTATCGTAGTGCTGGGCGAAGCCGCGCGCGAACAGGGTGCCGTTCTTGTTGAAGTAGTACAGGTCGGTGAACGGACCGTCGAGCAGGAAGTAGTTGCGCTCCTGCACGGTCTTGGCGTTCTGGTACCAGCCGCCGACCTCGATCTCGTTGCCGGCCACGGTGAAGTTCAGCGAGCCGGTGACGCCATGGCGGTTGAGGCGGTAGTCGGTGGTGCGCATCGACAGCGGCACGCTGGGCGAGGACGCGACGTACGGCGTGGTCCACTGGCCTTCGCCGTTGTTGTCGTGGTAGTAGCCGGTCAGGTTCAGCGTGGCGCTGCCGCCGAGGTTGAACGTGCCGCTGAGCGCGGCCAGGTTGTCGCGGCGCAGGCCGGCGCCGGAGTAGTAGGACGCGTCGGCCTTGTCGTAGTCGGCCGGCAGGCCGTTGAGGCTGGCCGGGTAGCTGCCCTTACCGTTGAGCGCGTTGGCGATCTGCACCGCGCTGTTCCAGTCCGGCATCAGGTAGTCCCAATCCCAGCCGAGGACTCGCTGCGAGGTCAGCGACAGGTCCATGATGTCGTATTCCTTGCGGTGCGAGCTGTCCAGGTACAGGCTGACCCGGTTGCCATCGCCCCACTGGTACAGCGCCTTGGCGTTGGCCTGGTTGTACTCGTTGTTGCCGTAGCCCTTCCACTTGTCCATTTCGCCGTGCACCAGCGAGGTGTACAGCGAGAAGCCGTGGATGTCGCCGGTGTCGCCGCGCAGGTAGGTGCGGCGGGTGCTGTCGGAGCCGAGGGTCTGGCTGAAGCGGAAGCCGGCGTCGGCATCCGGATCGGCGGAGTAGTAGCGCACGGTGCCGCCGAGGTTGCTGCTCGACGGCGTGCCCAGGCCGCCGGCGCCCTGCGCCAGTTCCACCGAGGCCACGTTCTCGGAAATGATCGCGCGGGTCACCTGCAAGCCGTCGCTGACGCTGTAGCTCATGTTGCCCAGCGGCACGCCGTCCAGGGTGAAGCCAAGCCGGCTCTGGTCGAAGCCGTGCAGGCTGATCGCGGTGGACCATTCGTAGGCGCCGAACGGGTCGGCCGACTGGAACTGCACGCCGGGCAGCTTGTCCAGGACCTTCAGCGCGCTGGTGCCGGGGGCGGCGATTCCGATGTCCTCACGGGTGATGCGCTGCACCTGGCGGGTGGTGCCGCTGGACACGACGGTGATCGCGTCGAGCATGGTGGCATCGTTGCCGCTCGCGCTGGCCGCCGCATCGGCGGTTGCGGTGGCGGCGGCCGGCGCGGTCTCGGCCAGCGCGGCGAAGGCCGGCAGGGCGGACACGATGGCGAGCACCAGCGCGTGCGGGCGCAAGGATCTGGAAGTGGGGGTCATCGAAAGTCACCAATCAAGAGGGGGAGACGTTCCGGTCCTGCCGCGCGGGGCGCGGGCAGCCGGCACCGGGCCGGTACGCGGCCCGCCCGCCACGATGCAACGGTTTTGTGAACGTTTCGGGGCGGTCCGATGTCGGCTGTGGGACAGCACGCGGAACGTGGGTGATGGCGATCACCGCGCGTCCTGGCCTTGCCACGACGTCGGCACCTGCGGCGACGTGCGGCATCGCGGCGCCGGTGGCGCGACGTATGATGCCGGGCCTGCCACCGCCGCCGCCTTCGATGAAGCTCGCCATCCTGTCCCGCAATACCAAGCTGTACTCGACCCGGCGCCTGGTCGAGGCCGGCCGCGAACGCGGGCACACGGTGCGCGTGCTCGACCCGCTGCGCTGCTACATGCGCATCGCCGCCGGCGCTTTCACCATGCATTACAAGGGCAAGCCGATCACCGGCTACGACGCAGTGATCCCGCGCATCGGCAATTCGGTGACCCGCTACGGCACCGCGGTGCTGCGGCAACTGGAGATGATGGGCGTCTGCACGCCCAACCCGTCCGACGCGATCCTGCGCGCCCGCGACAAGCTGCGCGCGCACCAACTGCTGGCGGCCAAGGGCATCGACATGCCGATGACCGTGTTCGGCGACAACCCGGACGACACCGGCGATCTGCTGTCCATGCTCGGCCCGCCGCCGCACGTGGTGAAGTTGAACGAGGGCACCCAGGGCACCGGGGTGATCCTGACCGAGAAGGCCAGCGCCTCGCGCGGCGTGGTCGAGGCGCTGCGCGGGCTGTATGCCAATTTCCTGGTGCAGGAGTTCATCGGCGAGGCCGAGGGCGCCGACCTGCGCTGCTTCGTGGTCGGCAACCAGGTGGTGGCGGCGATGCGCCGCACCGCGCCGGAGGGCGACTTCCGCTCCAACCTGCATCTGGGCGGCACCGCCGAGAAGACCGCGGCCAGCCGTGGCGAGCAGGAGGTCGCGGTACGCTCGGCCAAGGCGCTGGGCCTGGGCGTGGCCGGCGTCGATCTGATTCGCTCCAAGCGCGGGCCGCTGGTGCTGGAGGTCAACTCCACCCCGGGTCTGGAAGGCATCGAGACGGTCTGCGGACTGGATATCGCCGGCAAGGTCATCGAGCACCTCGAAGCTTGCCTGAAACGAAAGAAATCAGGGGCTTAGTCGCATTACTGGCCGTTCGTTCTGGCTTAACACCGGTTTAATTCCGCCCTGCGTAAGCTTCTCCGGACCGCAGCTCTGCCCTCCTCAGCAGGAACGGTAATCGGGATAGAAAAACTTTCGGCCCAGGCAGCTCCGCTGCCTGGGTCTTTTTCTTGGGCGATTTGTTGGCGATCGCAGACCCCGGCCGACGCCGGGGTCGCGCTTGCGGGCATGTTTGCGCGGCAGCTACATTGCGACGCAATGGGGAACTGCGGAATGCAGGAGCCCGGATCGGTCACGGCGCCAAGGTGAGGCGCCCATGAACGTGAAGAAAGTGTTCGCACGGCAACTCAGTACAATTCGGCAGCGATCTGACTCGGGTGAACGTGTTCAAGAAGCAGGCGAGCCTGGCTTGGCGCAGGCGTTGCCGAAGAACGAATGGCAGGCCGCGCCGTTTGCGAGCGCCGTAGCTCGCGAGCGGATCGGCTGGAGCGAGAACTGATAGCGGCGACGAGCTGTCCAAGGCAGCGAATCGTCAGGTGGATCGCGAGGGCGAAAGTTCGCCTGGGCATCCATCGGAACGCATTGCAAATACCATGGCGGCGTGCCGCTGTGGACGACGAGGAGGCGCGGCATCCGCGGCGCACTCTACTGATACGTAGTACGACTGACGGGGTACATGTTGGTGCGAATTCTAGTGATCGAAGACAACAGCGACATCGCTGCCAATCTCGGCGACTATCTCGAGGATCGCGGTCATACCGTCGATTTCGCCGCCGATGGCGTCACCGGTCTGCACCTGGCGGTGGTGCACGAGTTCGATGCGATCGTGCTCGATCTCAATCTGCCCGGCATGGACGGCATCGAGGTCTGCCGCAAGCTGCGCAACGAAGCGCGCAAGCAGACGCCGGTGCTGATGCTCACGGCGCGCGATTCGCTGGACAACAAGCTCGCCGGCTTCGATTCCGGCGCCGACGACTACCTGATCAAGCCGTTCGCGCTGCAGGAAGTGGAAGTGCGGCTCAACGCGCTGTCGCGCCGCGGCAAGGGCGTGCACACCCGGGTGCTGGAGACCGGCGATCTGGAATACAACCTGGATACGCTGGAAGTGCGTCGCCAGGGCAAGCTGCTGCAGCTCAATCCCACCGCGCTGAAGATCCTGCAGGCGCTGATGGAAGCCGCGCCGGCGGTGGTGACCCGGCAGGAACTGGAAACCCGCGTCTGGGGCGAGGAACTGCCCGATTCCGATTCCCTGCGCGTGCATATCCATGGTCTGCGCGCGGTGGTGGACAAGCCGTTCGACGTGCCGATGATCCAGACCCGCCACGGCATCGGCTACCGCATCGCCGCACCCGATGCCTGAAGCGCCTGCGTTGCCGCGTGTGGTGCGGCGGCGCGGACGCTACCGCCGCCGCCTCCGCAGCCGCATCATCCTCTCGTTCGTGCTGTTGGGCTTCGGCCTGACCGCACTGTTCGCGTTCGCCACCAACTGGGCGCGGGCACGCGTGGAGAACCAGCTGGTCGAGGTGGTGCTGAACCGCAACATCGACGAATACTCGCACCGGTTCTTCTCCGATCCGTCGAAGAACCCGGATCTGCCGGTGCAGCAGATGGTCGGCCGGGTGGTCAAGAGCGACCGCTTCGAGGCGCTGCGGCGCGAGCAGCCGGAGTGGTACAACTTCTCCGACGGCATCCACAACGTGTCCGGTCGCGACGAAACCGGCAAGCCGTTCTCCTACAAGGTGGCGGTGCGCAAGACCCCGAACGTCTGGTTCTTCCTCGCCTATGACATGACCCAGACCATGCAGGGCGAGGTGCAGCTCAAGCGCACCCTGATCCTGTCGGTGCTGGTGTTCAGCGCGTTGTCGCTGGTGATCGGCTGGTGGTCGGCGTCGCGGGTGATGCGGCCGGTGTCGGACCTGGCCGCGCGCCTGCGCGCCTATCGCGGCAGCAGCGACCCCAAGCCGCTGGCGCCGCACTTCCCCGACGACGAGGTCGGCCAGCTGGCCGAGGCGCTGGACGACTATTCGGCGCGCCTGACCGAAGTGGTGCAGCGCGACCGCGAGTTCAATGCCGACGTCAGCCATGAACTGCGCACGCCGCTGGCGGTGATCCGCGGCGCCACCGAGCTGCTGCTGACCCGGCCCAATCTCGACGAGAAAGTGCTGCAGCGCCTGCAGCGCATCCAGCGCGCCGAACAGCAGTGCAGCGACTTGATCGGGTCGCTGCTGCTGCTGTCGCGCAACGAGCGCGGGCAGGGCCACAGCAACGTCGCCAAGGTGGCCGAGCAGTTGATCGAGTCGCATCGCGCGCAACTGGGCGGCAAGCCGCTGCAGTTGCTGCTGGAAGGCGAGCGCAACCTCACCATCGATGCACCGGAGGCGGCGCTGTCGGTGGCGCTGGGCAATCTGATCGGCAATGCCGTCAAGTACACCCAGGAAGGGCAGGTGGTGGTGCGCGTGCTGAGCGACGCGGTGCAGGTGATCGATTCCGGCCCGGGTCTGAGCGAGGAGGACGCGGCCAAGCTGTTCCAGCGCGGCTACCGCGGCACCCACGCGGGCCATTCGCAGGGTGGCGGCATCGGTCTGTCCATCGTCAGTCGCCTCTGCGATCTCTATGGTTGGCAGGTCAACGTGCGTCCGGGCGCCACCAAGGGCGTAGTGGCGACACTGTGGTTCAAGCCGGCCTGAGGCTGGCGACGGCGCTTCGTCCATCGCGTAGGAGCGGCTTCAGCCGCGGCCGGGCGTTCCCGGTAAGGATTGATCGCGGCTGATCCCAGAGGGAACAAAGGCGACTATCTACAAAGACGCTGACGCCTTGGCCGCAGCCAGCGCACGGTACTGAGTGTCCAGCTTCTCCACCGCTTCCTGCAGTGCCGTCGCGGCGCCGTCGTTGACCACCACGTCGTCGGCGATGGCCAGACGCTCTTCGCGGGTGGCCTGGGCCGCCAGCATGCGCTGCGCCAGGTCGGCGGTGATGCCGTCGCGTTGCATCAGGCGGGCGTGTTGCAGCGCCTCGGGGGCGTCGATCACCAGGATCCGGTCGAGCCAGGGATAGCGCGCGCGCGCACCGACCTCGGTCAACAAGGGGATGGCGGCGATCGCGTAGGGTCCGGCGGCCGCGCGGCACTGTTCCTGCAGCAACCGGCGAATAGCCGGGTGGGTGATCGCTTCCAGGTCGCGGCGTGCCGTTGCGTCCTCGAAGATCCGCTGGCGCAAGGCGGCGCGGTCGAGTTGCCCATCGTCCTGCAGGATCTGCGGCCCGAACCGCGCCACGATCTTTGCCAGGGCGGGGTGGCCGGGCGCGACCACCGCACGCGCGGCGAGGTCGGCATCGGCGACGGCGATGCCCTTGGCCTCGAAGCGGCGGCTCAGTTCGCTCTTGCCGGAGGCCACGCCTCCGGTCAGGCCGACGACGAAATCAGTCAAGCCTTGGGCTCCGTCAGCGCAGTCCCGACCAGCGCATGTAGGTCTCCACGATCTCCGTGCCCCAGAAGAAGGTGATCCAGCCGGCGATCGCCAGATAGGGGCCGAACGGGATCGGCGTGGCGCGGTCGCGGCCCTTGGCCGCCAGCCACAGCGAGCCGAGGATCGCACCGACCAAGGAGGAGATCAGGATGGTCGGCAGGATGCCCTTCAGGCCGCACCAGGCGCCGATCGCGGCCAGCAGCTTGAAATCGCCATGGCCCATGCCTTCCTTGCCGGTGATCTGCTTGAACAGCCACCACACCGACCACAGCGAGAAGTAGCCGACCGCAGCGCCGAGCAGGGCGGGTTTGGCCGGCATGTACAGGTTGTCCATGCTGCCGATCAGGCCGAGCCACATCAGCGGCAGGGTCAACTGGTCCGGCAGCAGGCGCGTGCGCAGGTCGATGCCGGACAATGCCACCAGGAAACAACTGAACACGATCGCGCCGAAGCCCTGCCAGCCGAAGCCGAAGCGCCACACGCTGGCAACCACCAGCAGGCTGGTGAGCAGCTCCACCAGCGGGTACTGCGGCGAGATCGGCGCATGGCAGTAGCGGCACTTGCCGCGCAGCGCCAGCCAGCTGAACAGCGGGATGTTTTCGAACCAGGCCAGCTTGTGCTTGCAGTGCGGGCAGTGCGACGGCTCCACCACGATGCCGGGCGGCGGCGGATCGTAGATGTCCGGCAGCTCCAGGATCTCGCGCGAATCGCGCTTCCACTGCCATTCCATGCGCCTGGGCATGCGCAGGATGACCACGTTGAGGAAGCTGCCCACCAGCAGGCCGAGCCCGGCCGCGGCCGGGAAGCCGAGGCCGGGGTGTTGATCGAGAAATGCCATTAATGCTTATCCAACGACGGAGGCCAGCTTGAAGATCGGCAGGTACATGCCGATGACCATGCCGCCGACGATGGTGCCGATGAACACCATGATCAACGGCTCGATCAGGCTGCTCAAGGCATCGACCGCATTGTTCACTTCCTGCTCGAAGTACTCGGCGACCTTGAACAGCATGGCATCCAGCGCGCCGGCCTCTTCGCCGATCGCGGTCATCTGGATGACCATGTGCGGAAACAGATTGGTCTGCTTCATCGCCACATTGACCGGATAGCCGACCGCCACATCGTCACGCATGCGCAGTACAGCCGTCTCGTAGACGCTATTTCCGGTGGCGCCTGCGACGATGTCCAGGGCCTCCACCAGCGGTACACCGGCGCGGAAGGTCACCGCCAAGGTGCGCGAGAAACGCGCGACCGAGCTGTTGTGCATGATCTGGCCGATGATCGGCACCTTGAGCACCAGTCGGTCCATCCCATGCTGCATCGCAGGCGAACGTTTGTAGGCGAAGATGAAGCCGCCGATGGTGCCGACTAGCAAGAGCAACAGCATCCACCAGTACGACACCATGAAGCGCGATGCCGCGACGATCATCTGGGTGAAGGCCGGCAGTTCCGCACCGAAGCCTTTGAATACATCTTCGAACTGCGGTACGACCCAGACCAGCAGGATCGAGGTAACGATCAGGGCAACCGCCATCACCATGGCCGGGTAGAACAAGGCCTTCTTGATCTTGCCCTTCAGGGCCTCGATGTTCTCCTTGTAGGTGGCAACCGTCTCCAGCACCGTTTCGAGTACGCCGGCACCTTCGCCGGCCTTGACCAGGTTGCGGTACAGCTCGTCGAACTGAACTGGATGCTTGCTGACCGCTTCATAGAGTGAGGAGCCGCCCTCGATATCGGTGCGGATCTGATCGACCATCTTCTTCATCCGCGGGTTCTTGTGCCCGCTGGCGATGATTTCCAGTGAGCCCACGATCGGGACGCCCGACTTCATCATCGTTGCCATCTGACGGCTGAAGAAGGCGATGTCCTTCGGGGTGATCTTTTTACCCGCTGCGCCAAACAGAGGCTTGGGTTTGGGTTTGACCACCGATGGCGTGATGCCCTGGCGGCGCAGTTCTGCGCGCAACAAGTTGGCATTCTTGGCGATCTGCTCGCCCTTCATCTTGATGCCGCGCTTGTCGGTACCCTCCCAGACGAAGGGCACCTGTTGACTGGTATTGCGCGCGACTGGCTCTTTCTTGACTGCGCTGCGAGTTGCGGACATCAGGTCGTCTCCCCCGTCCGGCCATCCCCGGGCGGACATGCCAAGCATGGTATCGGTTTCCTGGGCGTCTGACACCCGTAGGTGCCGCGTCGACACGGCCCCCTGTCCCCTGATGTGACCTTCAGCGTCACTTTTTGCCGAAATTTGGCAGATGGCTCATTCTGTCGCAGATTGTCGATTTATCTGCCTCTCGCCCTACGCGCTAGGGCATGATGCGCCACGAGGCATGGAGCCGGATGGCGTGAGAAGTTGGCACGCCGTCTGCTTCTATCACCTCGCACGTGGCGCTTCGCCGCGGCGCTCGGGGAGTATGATCCGCGGGCGAGTGCCTACCACCACCTCATTCCATCTCTAGGGGTTCACAATGAAGAAGCAGCAGGGCTTTACCCTGATCGAACTGATGATCGTGGTCGCGATCATCGCCATCCTGGCCGCCATCGCGCTGCCGATGTATCAGGACTACGTCGCCAAGTCGCAGGCCACCGCTGGTCTGGCCGAAATCACCCCGGGCAAGACCCAGTTCGAGGTGAAGAAGAACGAGGGTAGCACCCTCAGCACGCCGGCCCAGATCGGTTTGGCCTCGAGCACGACCCGTTGCACCATCGCCGTGACCGACACCACGATTGCCTGCACCCTGAAGGGCAATGCGGCGAAGATCGCCAATAAGACGGTCACTCTGACCCGTACTGCCAGCACCGGCACCTGGGCTTGCAGCTCGTCGGTCGACGCCAAGTACAAGCCGACCGGCTGCAGCTGATTCGCGTCTGATGCACAAAAAAAGCCCCGGACATCGGGGCTTTTTTTTTCTCTGCGGTTCTAGGATGACTGGTGACGGCTACCTATGAGTGCGCATTGGGGGGGTATGAAGCAACGTGCGGTGCATGGTTTTACGTTGATCGAGTTGATGATCGTTGTGGCCATCATCGCGGTCCTGTCCGCCATCGCCTTACCTATTTACATGGACTATCTGGCAAAAGCGCAGGCGGTTGCTGCTTTGCGCGAAATTACAATCGGGAAGGCTGCGTACGAATCGCTGGTCGCGAGGGGCGCTGGAGTGGATGAATATAGTGCGCAGGGGGTGAGTCTTCAGGCGAGCAGTGTCCGTTGCAATGCGATCATGGTTGCCGCGCCAGCGGAGGGCGTGACGCATGCTATCGTGTGCAGGATGAATGGCGGAGCTGATATTCAGGATAAGGAAATGCGCTGGGACCGTGCGGCAGAAGGTGGATGGGTATGCAGTAGTTCGGCCCGGCAGAAATATATTCCGATGGAATGCAGGGCTGATTGAGTGGGTTCTCTATTTTGATTCGGGCTACATGATGAAGCGCCTGCATTTCTTCTGCTTGCTGAGCTTGGTCGCCGTCTTGGGGTGCGTTGTGTTCGTGCCAGGGCTGTCGGGGGGGTTCTTGTTCGACGATTACCAGGCGGTCGTCGAAAACGGCTCCATCATGCTCAAGGCCATCACGCTCCATGGGTTGTGGGAGGCTGCGCACGCCTATGGAGGTCCAATTGGACGACCTATCGCGACCTTGAGTCTGGCGCTCGGCTATTGGATGCACGGTATGGATCCCGGAGCCTACAAGGAAGGGAATCTTTTGCTGCACGCTTTCAACATCGTGCTGGTAGGGGTACTTCTGCGTCGTCTCTTCGCGCTTGCGTGGCCGGCCGAGTCCGATCGAAATCAAGCGATCGCCAGTATTCTGGTGTCATTGGCCTGGGGCGTGCACCCTTTGCAAGTCTCCTCCGTTCTTTATGTGGTCCAAAGAATGGAGTTGCTGGGGAACTTCTTTCTTCTTTTGTCGCTGATTGCATATGTTTCGGCGCGCACCCGGCAGATGGCTGGAGTCCGCGGTGGCGCCATGCTCGCGCTGTCTTTCGTATTCCTTGTGCTGGGAGTTTTATCCAAAGAAAACGCCGCTCAGATGCCGGTCTATGCCTTTGTCATCGAATTGGCGTTGATGCGGTTTAGTGCGCAAGACCGCCGTCTGCAGAAGGCCATAAAGGTGGCCTACGGTTCGGTCTTTGCTGTGGGGGCTGTGGTTTTCTTTGGCTTCTTGCTGCCACATATTTCCGGGCAGTTCGCGATGCGCGATTTCACTATGTGGGAACGGGTGATGACGCAGTTTCGTGTTCTTCCCGAATACATGTACTGGATGGTCTGGCCTTCTCCGGGGAACTTGACGTTCTATCACGACGATGTCGCGCCTTCGCACGGCATGTTTCAGCCTATTACGACGTTTCTAGGGTTAGTGTTCTTGGGGGGATTGGTCTCGATTGGTATCCTGGCACGTCGAAAGGCGCCGCTGGTGAGCCTGGGAGTGGGATTTTTTTTCGCGTCACATCTCATCACCAGTGCGCCCTTGGCCCTGGAGCTCGTGTTTGAGCATCGAAACTATCTTGCGTTGCTTGGCCCATTGTTGGTAGCGACTGAGTTGGTGCGGTGGCTGGTCAGCATCCGCATGCATATGGTTGCATTCGTTCTGATTGGTGCCTGTATCGCGGGTCTTGCTTTTGCGACCTTCTTGCGGAGTTCGGTGTGGGGAAACCCCGCGCTTTTTGCGAACTCTGCGGTGATCGACAATAAGAACTCCTCGCGAGCGTCCTATGAGTTGGCCAGTATCTATATGGAGCGCTCTGGCGATGAGGTCGATTCCATCAACTACACGTTGGCAATGGCAGAACTGGCGAGGGCATCGATCCTGCCTCGTTCTTCGCCATTGCCCGAGCAGGCCATGATATTGATCAACGCGAAAGCCGGCAGGCCAGTCAATCCAGAATGGCAAGCCAGGATTGTCCGGAAGTTCGAGGCCAGGCCGCTAGGTCCGCAGGAATTCAGTGCGTTCTATGCGTTGCATAGTGAACGCATGGATGGCACACCGGTATCGGATCAGCTTTTGAAAACGATAAGCGAGATCTATGTGCGTCGGCAGCCAGAACTGCTGGACGCGCATTTGCTGTATGCCGATTACGCCGGCCGGATACTGCGTGATCCCGGCCTGGCGGCAAGGGAATACTGCGCCGCGATCCAGATAAAGCATGATTCCGCTTATGATGAGCGTCTCGTCGCGTCGCTGGTTGAACAAGGGCGGATTGAAGAGGCGAGGCTCGTCGCCCCGTGTATTGCTAGGAAAAATGGCGCCCTGGTCAAGCGCTAGGGAGCGGAGGAGACGGGCTAATCCCTAGCATGCGCTTGATGGCGCCGCTAGCGGGCTAGCTTGTCGCTACAGGTTGGTGTGCGTTCAATATCTCATCAGATGCTGCCAGCGCCTGACAATTTGCGATGGTCCGAGATGTTTTTGGTAGTAGATTGGGCCGGCGCCCGCCAGCGAGGAACGCAGCTCCCCATCGGCGACCAGCGTTTTAAGGCCTGTGGCAATCTCTTCCGGTATGGCAGACGTGAAAAAAGCCGGGATCGGGGGGGTAGAATCTGGTAAGCCATGATCCCGTTGCGTAATGATAGGCTTGCCGGCGGCCAGCGCGATGTAGATTTTGAAGGGGAGCACGCGCCCGGATTTCCCGGGGCCGCCAAAGACGCCGAGACATATGTCGGAATCCTCGATTTGACGCGCCAGCTCTTCGGTTGGCAGCCACCGGCGTATCCAAGTGACGTTTGGGTGTTGGGCCAGATAGGGTTCCGCCTCCGGCGCGGCCTGTCCATCCCCGATCAATACGAATTCCATGTCGCTCCGGTCGTGCAGGAGTGCGATTGCCTGTGCGATCTTGGTCGTGCCCTGCAACGGGACGAACGTCCCGAAGAAGAGGATCCTGGTAGCGCGTGGCGCTTGCATCCCGGTGACCAAAGGGCGCGGCGGGATTGTCTCTTCCATGGCAAGCGGAATCGCCTGGATGCGGTGCCGTGCCACGCCGAACGTCGCTGCTATATGATCGGCGTTCTTGTTGGTATCAACGATTAGTCCGTTGGCGCATCTCAAGGCGCGTGATTCGAATCGCAGCACCAGGTGCGATAGCCATCCTTCCGCTTTTCCACCTAATCCGCGATCCTGGTAGAGCGTGTCCCACATGGTGATGTAGGCGTCGCATAGGTATGTCGCCCGTAGGCGCTGCGGGATCCAGGAGAGTATCCATAGCAGCAAGGCTCCAGGATAGGGAATGTAGATCAGGTCATTGCGCCGCGTAACCAGCAGGATCTTGATGGCCGACGCCATGTTCTGAAACGCGAGCTTGCCAAGGGCGATCGCCGCCTTTGGGAGTGGAAGTCGTGTCAGTTTCCACAAATGGAAGTCTTCGGGGAGCCAGTTGCACAAGTCGACGATGTCTATGCCGGCTTCTCTAAGAATACGCAGCGTGTTCCATGCGTTGGGATACCCGCTGCCCCGGAGCGCAACACCGCCGACAACAAGTCTCCGATGCATGTTGTTTGATGTGGCGCCTTCGCTTTGGGGGCCTGGAGATGTCACTGGATGCGGTTCTCGGCGCGTAAAGGGCGATTCGTCGCTAGGGAAAGCAGGAAGACAAGAAGATCTCCCAGGATGCTGGCGGCTCTAGTCAGGAGTACAAGCAGCACGATCTTTTCCTGATTGTGTTGGTTCTCCAGGATCAGCAGCATGATGCCTTCGCGTGCGCCTAACCCTGCGGGTGCGCCAGGTGCAAGGAATCCAAGTGTCCAGGAAAGCGCGAAGGCCGCGGTTGCCATGGCAAGGTCAACATCTGCTCCTAGACTCTGGGACAGCAGCCATATTCCCGCTCCGACGGCGAGAAAGTTGGCGGCGTAGGCTGATAGGGCTGTCAGCGCGGTCGTCGGTCCTGGTAAGCCTCCGGCCCTCCCAAGCATTCTGAGTATCCATCGATTGCTTTGCTCAAGCGATCTCGCCCGCAGATCCAGACAGAGCAGAGCTGTACCTACAAAGGCTGCGCACGTAAGAGCGTAGAGCGTTCGGGTGTGGCCGTGCGAGGCAAGTGCCTGCACGCCGCTTGGCGATAGCGCTAATGCGACAGTACCCACGCATAGGCTCGCGGCTACCGTGAGGAGCGCCTCTTGGCCGGCGCTTGCAACATAGCTCTTAGTGGTGACGCCTTCCCTCATAGCCAGTGCGGCGCGCGATATATGTTGAAAGATATTGCCGGGTACATATTTGGCCAACTGGGTCAAACCGATAATTCTGATGAGCAGGACTGTTGGATATGTTTGGTTTTGTCTTGCCAGTAATTGCTTCCACGCAAAGCCCGTCAGTGGATAGATCAGGCAATAGCAGGTGGTGGCGGCAAGGATGCCAATGACAATCTCCCGGTTCGCCAGTGCTTCGCCGATTTGCTTAATGCCAAGAGTTGTGGCCGCAAACCACAACACATAGAGTCCCAACGCTGCCGTTAGTAGTCTGGATGTCCAGCGCCAGAAGGATTTCATCGCTTCCTAGCAGCGATCAGGTAGCCGCTGCCCCAGTCCGTGTTGCGCGCAAGCGACTGCATCACCACTGCTGCGTGCAAACCGATGCGTCCCGGTAACGACGTGATCAGCGTGGCCAAGCGGGAATAATCGCGTCGGTCGATTCCGCTGGCGTGTGTCGCTGCTAGTTTTGACAGATCGCCACGCTCCTCGATCATTCTCCGATAGCTGAATTCCCCCACCCACTCGGTCAGGTTTGCGGCAGGGAAGCCGTAGCATTCGAAATGTACACAGTCCAGTTGCTGAGATTCGAGCAGGCGCGTGAGGCCAACGCGATCGTACCGGCGCCAATGGCCGGCCCATTCATCACCGGCGCCCCAGCGTTGGGGATGCGCTGGTACAGATAGGACCATAGTGCCACCCGGGGCTAGCCATTGGTTCCATTCCTCCAGGGCTGCACCATCGTGCTCGATGTGCTCGAGTACGTCGAAAGCGCAGACGACCGTGAATTTTTCGGCCCAGCTTTCGTCAGCCTTTTCTTCTATCGTATGTCGTTCTTGATCGAGTGTCGCAATCGTTCTCGCTATCGCAAGTGCTGATTCTGAACTCTCCAGCCCAGTTGTCTGAAATCCGAGCCGATCGAAGTCACATAGCAGGGCGCCAGCGCCGCACCCCACTTCCAACAGATTTCCTCGCGGCAAGTCCTTTACGATATCGAGAACTCTCGCTCTCCGGAGCAAATAGCGGATGGGTGGGGTCCATCCTGCTTCGGGGGCAAAAATGCCCAGCGATGTCGAATAAATCATGGCTTCTGCTTTGGAGAGAGCGTCAATGGTCGCGGCGGTAGGTCAAATTGGTGATTTGCTCTGAGATCAGTCCGATCAGAAAAACGATTACTGCTGCGCTGAACAGCAGCGTGCTCATGTTGGTGAAGCGGTGCATCGTTGCGAACGTGTAGCCGTAGTAAGCCAGTCCAGTGACGAAGAAGGCGACGGAGACCGGAACGAACAACTTCAGTGGCGAGTACAGCGTGGCGATCTTGAAGATAATGAGCAGGAACCGGATGCCGTCTTTCAATGGCCGGATATGGCTTCCCGTCCCGACGCGCTTTGCTACCGGAATAGGGACATATGCAACGGGATAGGCGCTTCGGAAGAAGGCCATGGTGCTTGTGGTGGGGTAGCTGAAGCCGTTGGGAAGCAGATGCAGGAACTCGCGAAATCGTTCTGCGCGGACGGCACGGAAGCCCGAGGTGAGATCCTTGACCTGGAAGCCTGTCATGCGGCTCGCCAGCCAGTTGTAGAAACGGTTGGCGAAGCCGCGATGAATGCTGGCCTGCCCGCTACGGTCACGTGCCCCAACGACCATGTCGTAACCCGCATCGAGCATCGTCAGGAGCTTGGGGATGTCTTGGGGGTCGTGTTGTCCATCCGCATCCATGAATACCAGGATGTCGCCGGTTGCTGCGCGCGCACCACGTTTGATTGCGGCGCCATTGCCCATGGAGTAGGGGCTGCCAAGTACCCGTGCGCCGTGATCTCGTGCAACTTGGGCGGTCGCATCGGTGGAACCGTCATCGACGACGATGACCTCCGCTTCCGGTAGGCAGTCGCGCAGCTTTGGCAGCGTGCGTGCCAATCCTGCGACCTCGTTCTTGGCTGGAAGAATAATGCTGATTCTGTCCACTGATCGGTCCCCTTTCCCGCTCGCTATGTTAGTCCTGGTCATCGCAGGCTTCATGCCGGCGAGGCGGTAACATTAGAGGCATCTTGCCGGATATGCAGTATCTTTGCCGCCAGGCACGGAGAACTCGGATATGAACGTAGCTGTATCGGCCAACCTTGTCGGCATCACCGGGATCGCCCGCCGCCTCGTGCAGGACGGCGCGCTGGACGAAGCCGCAGCGCGGACTGCCATGGCCCAGGCGGGCGAGGCCAAGGTGCCGCTGCCGCAGTGGTTCTCCGAGAAGAAGCTGGTCACCGCCGCGCAGCTGGCCGCCGCCAATGCGGTGGAGTTCGGCATGCCGTTGATGGATGTCTCGGTCTTCGATGCCAGCCAGAACGCGATGAAGCTGGTCAGCGAGGAGTTGCTGCAGAAGTACCAGGTGCTGCCGCTGTTCAAGCGCGGTGGCCGCCTGTTCGTCGGCATCAGCAACCCGACCCAGACCCGGGCGCTGGACGACATCAAGTTCCACACCAATCTGACGGTGGAGCCGATCCTGGTCGACGAGGACCAGATCCGCCGGACCCTGGAGCAGTGGCAGGCCAGCAACGATTCCCTCGGCAGCGCGCTGGGCGACGACGAGGGCATGGACAACCTCGATGTCGGCGGCGGCGACGAGGACATGGGCGGCGGTGGCGACACCGGCATCGACGCCAAGGGGGAGGACACCCCGGTCGTCAAGTTCGTGAACAAGGTGCTGGTGGATGCGATCCGCCGCGGCGCGTCCGACATCCACTTCGAGCCCTACGAGGACGACTACCGGGTGCGCCTGCGCATCGATGGCCTGCTCAAGAGCGTGGCCAAGGCGCCGGTCAAGCTCAACCAGCGCATCGCCGCGCGCCTGAAGGTGATGGCGCAGCTGGACATCGCCGAGAAGCGGATCCCGCAGGACGGCCGCATCAAGCTCAATCTGTCCAAGAACAAGCAGATCGATTTCCGCGTCAGCACCCTGCCCACGCTGTTCGGCGAGAAGATCGTGCTGCGTATCCTGGACGGCAGCGCGGCCAAGCTGGGTATCGACAAGCTCGGCTACGAGCCGGAGCAGCAGAAGCTGTTCCTGGACGCGATCCACAAGCCGTACGGCATGGTCCTGGTCACCGGCCCCACCGGCTCGGGCAAGACGGTGTCGCTGTACACCGCGCTGGGCATCCTCAACGACGACACCCGCAACATCTCCACCGCCGAGGATCCGGTCGAAATCCGCCTGCCCGGGGTCAACCAGGTGCAGCAGAACAACAAGCGCGGCATGACCTTCGCGGCGGCGCTGCGCTCGTTCCTGCGCCAGGATCCGGACATCATCATGGTCGGCGAAATCCGCGACCTGGAGACCGCCGAGATCGCGATCAAGGCCGCGCAGACCGGTCACATGGTGCTGTCCACCCTGCACACCAACGACGCGCCGCAGACCATCGCGCGCCTGATGAACATGGGCATCGCGCCCTACAACATCACCAGTTCGGTGACCCTGGTCATCGCCCAGCGCCTGGCGCGGCGCCTGTGCAACAACTGCAAGCGTCCGGTCCAGTTGCCGGAAAAGGCCTTGCTGGCCGAAGGCTTCACCGAGGCGGAGATCGCCGCCGGCGTCCAACTGTACGAGGCGGTGGGCTGCGACGAGTGCACCGAGGGCTACAAGGGCCGCACCGGCATCTATCAGGTGATGCCGATGAACGACGAGATCGCGGCGATCGTGCTGCAGGGCGGCAACGCCATGGACATCGCCAGCGCCGCGCAGAAGATCGGGGTCAAGGACCTGCGCCAGTCGGCCCTGCTCAAGGCCCGCAACGGCATCACCAGCCTGGCCGAGATCAATCGGGTGACGAAGGATTGAGGAGCTGGGAATAGGGAATCGGGAGTGGGGAATCGGAAAAGCGGCTCTCCCGTCCCTGTTGGTCTCCCGGTAGTCCAAGCCTTGTTCCCGGGCTTCTCGACGCTTGGCGCGGGCGGACAATGCCGGCTGCGCCCAATCGCATTACCCCACTCAATTGGGCGAAGGGCTAAGAGCAGCCAGGAGAGCGGCTTTTCCGATTCCCCATTCCCGGCCCTCCTACTCCATCCCCAGCTTCTTCAGCTTGTAGCGCAGCGCGCGAAAGGTGATGCCCAGTTGCGCGGCGGTGCGGGTCTTGTTCCAGCGGTTCTCTTCCAGCGCCTTCTGGATCGCGGCGCGTTCGAGTTGCTCGATGTAGGACGGCAGGGCGGAGGAGCTGGGGTCGATGTCGACCACGCCGCGCGGCAGGGCCGGGGCGGCTTCGGCGGCGCTGCGGGCGTGGTTGCCGGGTTGCGGCAGGCGCAGGTCGGTGGCGCTGATCTGGTCGTCCTCGGCCATCGCCAGGGCGCGCTCGAGGATGTTTTCCAGTTCGCGCACGTTGCCGGGGAAGGCGTAGCTGCTCAGTGCGTCCAGGGCGGAGGGCGACAGCAGCGGGGTGGGGCGGCCGTGGTTCTTGGCCAGCCGCGCCAGGATCGCCGCGGCCAGTTGCGGCAGGTCGCCGCCGCGCTCGCGCAGCGGCGGCACGCGCAGTTCGATCACGTTGATGCGGTAGTACAGGTCGTGGCGGAAGCGGCCCTCGGCGACCAGGTCGGCCAGGTCCTTGTGGGTGGCCGAGAGGATGCGCACGTCCACCGGCACCTCGGTGGCGGCGCCGACCGGGCGCACCGATTTTTCCTGGATCGCGCGCAGCAGCTTGACCTGCATCGGCAGCGGCAGTTCGGCGACCTCGTCGAGGAACAGGGTGCCGCCGTGCGCGGCCTGGAACAGGCCGGCCTGGTCGGCGTGGGCGCCGGTGAAGCTGCCCTTCTTGTGGCCGAAGAACTCGCTTTCCATCAGTTCGGCCGGGATCGCGCCGCAGTTCACCGGGACGAAGGGGCCGGCGGAGCGGGCGCCCTGTTCGTGGATGGTGCGCGCGACCAGTTCCTTGCCCACGCCGGATTCGCCGAGGATGTAGACCGGCGCCTGGTTGCGCGCGACCTTGGCGATGGTGCTGCGCAGGGCGTCCATCGCCGCCGAGGCGCCGAGCAGGCGGCTGGCCTGTTCCGGGGCCGGCGGCGGCGGCGCGGCGCGGCTGTCGCTGTTGAGTTCCAGTGCATGCTTGACCAGGCCGCGCAGCACCTGGATGTCCACCGGCTTGCTGACGAAGTCGAAGGCGCCGGCCTTCAGCGCCTCCACCGCCAGGTCCATGCTGCCGAAGGCGGTGATCATCGCCACCGGCGTGCGCGGGTAATGCTTGGCGATCTCGCTGACCAGTTCGATGCCGTTGCCGTCGGGCAGGCGCATGTCGGTGATGCACAGATCGTAGGGATTGCTCGCCAGCAGTTCGCGCGCTTCGGCGAGGTTGGCGGCGGTGCTGATGCGCAGCCCCATCCGGCCCAGGGTCAGGACCAGCAACTCGCGGATGTCGCGCTCGTCGTCGACGACCAGGGCGCTTCGGGTTTCGTTCATGTGCAGGGAAGATAGCGTAGGAACCGGTGCATGCGCCAATTTACCGGCGCCGGCCGCGCGCTGGCGGAGCGATTCTCACCTGTCAGCCGCTGAGCATGGCGTGCGGGCCGGGCAGGGCGACGCGGAAGCAGGCGCCGCCGGCCGGCACCGGCACGTACTCCAACCGCGCCTGGTTGGCCCGGCACAGCTCGCGGGCGATGTACAGGCCCAGCCCGGTGCCGTGCTCGGAGGTGGTGAAGAACGGCCGGAACAGCTGTGCCGCCACCGCCTCGGGGATGCCGGGGCCGCGGTCCATGACGTCGACGATGGCGTTGCGCTCCTGCAGCGCCACGCGCAGGCGCACCCGCGCCGGCTCCTCCATCACCCGCCCGTACTTGAGCGCGTTGTGCACCAGCGCGCTGAGGATCTGGTGCAGGTGTTTGGGGTCGACCAGCGCGTGCACCGGCTGCGGGGCGAGGATCGCTTCGAGGCTGTCGGTCTCGATCGACAGGGTCTGCCGGTATTCCAGGACGAAGCGGCGCACGAACGCGCCCAGGTCCAGGTTCTCCGGATTGGAACGTTCGCGCCGGGCCAGGCCGAGCACGCTCTCGACGATGCCGTTGGTGCGCTGGCACTGCTGGTGGATGATCTGCAGCAGGCGGCGGTCGGCATCGCCGATCGCCGGCGATTCCTCCAGCAGCTGCGAGGCGTAGTTGATCGCGGCCAGCGGGTTGCGGATCTCGTGGGCCAGGCTCGCCGAGAAGCGGCCCAGCGCCGACAGCGTCAGCGATTCGGCGCGCCGCGACACCACCGTGGCGTCGTCGAGGAACACCAGGGTCAGGTCGCCTTCGGCCAGCAGCCGGGCGAAGCGCGGCTGCACCTCCGGCTGGTCCGGCGACAGCTGCAGCGGGCTTTCGTCCTGGTTCCAGCCGTTGCGCCAGCGCTGCAGGCGCCGGGCCAGTTCCGGCGCGGCGCTGGCCAGATCCAGCCGGCCGCTGCCGCTGTTGCCGTCGGTATCGCCGAGCAGGGCCGACGCGGCCTCGTTGGCCAGCGTCACCCGGTTCTGCGCGTCCACCACCAGCACCCCGGTGCGCATGCGGCGGATGATCAGTTCGTTGATTTCGTAGAGATTGGCCACCTCGGCGCCACGGCGCTCGGCCAGGTGCTGGCTGGTGCGCGCACGCTGGCCGATCCGGTTGCAGATGTAGGCCACCGCCAGGTAGCTGGTGGCGAACATCGCCAGTTCGGCCAGGCTGCGGGTGTTGTCGGCGCCGTCCAGCACGCTCCAGACGTATTCGGCCAGCGTCGCCGCCGAGGCGATCAGGGCGATGGCGATGCCGCCGCGCAGGCGCAGCAGCATCGCCGCGGCGGCGACGTTGAACAGCAGCATCATCGCGATGCCGGCGCTGGCCGCGGGCAGGGCATGCGCGGCCAGGGTCGCGGCGACGATGTCGGCCAAGGCGCTGAAACCGACGATGGGCGCCAGGTGCGCCTCGTTGCGCCCCCACATCAGCAACGCCAGGGCCACCGCCAGGTAGGCGGTGGACAAGGTGGCGGCCAGTTGCGGGTAGCGCGGTTCGCCCACCAGTACGCTGAGCGGGCTGAACACCAGGGCGGCGATCAGCCCGGCCACCAGCACCCGGTACAGCGCGAAGAAGTACAGCTCGCGGCGCGGAATGGACTCGATGCGATCGATGAGCGAGGCGCTGGTGGGCAAGCCGGACTCCGGGCGGACAGCGGACGGCGCGAGTATAGGGGCGGCGCCGTCTACGCGGAGGGCGACCGGGGCGGTGGCGACCTGCCTGGGCCGTCACCGCCCTAGACGGGGAAACCGCGATTGCCGTCGCCGGCGGCCCGGCGCCGGATCGGGGCAAGGGCCAAGGACAAGATCGCGGGGTGAGGGCAGCAAGGCGTGGGCGCCCGAGTGCCTGCTCCACCCGGCGGTGCCACCGCGGACCCCGCCGGAGGCCTCGGTCGGGCCAGGCCGCCGGCGCTTTTGCGCCGCCGCCCTCGGTCGGCGACAATAGGCGTCCCGTCCGTACCGCTCCCGGCCGCCACTCAGGGCCCGGATCGCTGCGGGACGGCCGTTCCTTTTCCCACGGTGACGCATGAATTTCCACGAATATCAGGCAAAACAACTGCTTGCCGAGTACGGCATCCCGGTCCCGGCCGGCAAGGTCGCGGCGACTCCGGAAGAAGCGGTTGAAGCCGCCAAGTCGCTTGGCGCTGGCCCTTGGATGGTCAAGGCGCAGATCCACGCAGGTGGCCGCGGCAAGGCCGGCGGCGTCAAGTTCTGCAAGACCACCGACGATGTGAAGGCCGTTGCCGAGAAGCTGCTCGGCACCAAGATGGCCACCTACCAGACCGCCGGCGTCGAGCTGCCGATCAACCTGGTGCTGGTGACCACCGCCGGCGAGATCGTCAAGGAGCTGTACCTGTCGGTGCTGGTCGACCGCGGCACCCGCACCATCAGCTACATCGCATCGAGCGAAGGCGGCATGGAGATCGAACAGGTCGCCGCCGAGACCCCGGACAAGATCCACACCCTCAACGTCGACTTCGTCGAGGGCGTGCAGGGTTACCACGGCCGCGACATCGGCTTCAAGATGGGCCTGACCGCCAAGCAGGCCGGCCAGTTCGCCAGCATCATGGTCAACCTGTACCGCATCTTCAACGAGAAGGATCTGGCGCTGGTGGAGATCAATCCGCTGGCCATCCTCGACGACGGCAACCTCTACGCGCTGGACGGCAAGTTCAACAGCGACGACAACGCCAACTTCCGCCACAAGGAACTGGTCGCCATGCGCGACAAGTCCCAGGAAGACGAGACCGAAGTGACCGCTTCGGAGCTGGACATCAACTACGTCACCATGGACGGCAACATCGGCTGCATGGTCAACGGTGCCGGTCTGGCCATGGCGACCATGGACGTGATCAAGCTCAACGGCGGCGAGCCGGCGAACTTCCTGGACGTGGGCGGCGGCGCCAACAAGCAGCGCGTGATCGAGGCGTTCAAGCTGATCCTGTCCTCGGACAAGGTCGAAGGCATCTTCGTCAACATCTTCGGCGGCATCGTCCGCTGCGACATGATCGCCGAGGGCATCATCGCGGCGGTCAAGGAAGTGGGCGTCAAGGTGCCGGTCGTGGTGCGCCTGGAAGGCACCAACGTGGAAGAAGGCAAGCAGCTGCTGCGCGACAGCGGCATGGCCATCATCCCGGCCGACAACATCAACGACGGCGCCAAGAAGGTCGTTGAAGCTGTCAAGAACGCTGCCTGATCCACGACACCAAGGAACTCCAATGTCTGTTTTGATCAACAAGAACACCAAGGTGATCGTGCAGGGCTTCACCGGCCAGCAGGGCACCTTCCACGCCACTCAGATGATCGAGTACGGCACCCAGGTCGTCGGCGGCGTCACGCCGGGCAAGGGCGGCACCACCCACATCGACCTGCCGGTGTTCAACACCGTGGCCGATGCCGTGCAGAGCACCGGCGCCGATGCCTCGGTGATCTACGTGCCGCCGCCGTTCGCGGCCGACGCGATCCTGGAAGCGGCCGCGGCCGGCATCAAGGTCATCGTCTGCATCACCGAAGGCATCCCGGTGCTGGACATGCTGCGCGTCAAGAACGTGCTGACCCGCTCCTTCCCGGAGACCGTGCTGATCGGGCCGAACTGCCCCGGCGTGATCACCCCGGGCGAGTGCAAGATCGGCATCATGCCGGGCCACATCCACAAGCCGGGCAAGATCGGCATCGTCTCGCGTTCGGGCACACTGACCTATGAAGCGGTCAAGCAGACCACCGAGGTCGGCCTGGGCCAGTCCACCTGCATCGGCATCGGCGGCGACCCGATCAACGGCCTGAACTTCGTCGACTGCCTCAAGCTGTTCAACGAAGATCCGCAGACCGAAGGCATCATCATGGTCGGCGAAATCGGCGGCGACGCCGAGGAAGCCGGTGCCGAGTACATCGCCAAGCACGTCAAGAAGCCGGTGGTCGGCTTTATCGCCGGTGCTTCGGCCCCGGCCGGCAAGCGCATGGGCCACGCCGGTGCGATCGCCTCGGGCGGCAAGGGCACGGCCGAGGGCAAGTTCGCGGCGATGGAAGCCGCTGGCGTCAAGACCGTCCGCTCGCCGGGCGACCTGGGTGCGGCAATCGCCTCGCTGGTGAAGTAAGCCGTCAGCGCTGCGGCAGCGACCCGCCTTCGGGTGCGTCGTTGTCGCCGCCGCTGTCCGCAAGGGCCTCGCGCGAGCGAGGCCTTTTCCGTTTAGAGGATCCGGTACGCGGCACTGCCGCAGTGTCCCTGGCGCGACGAGGCGGATGGGGCGGGCACGCACTGCTGCCCCGCCAACGTCTGCGCAATCAAGCAGTTGCGCCATCCCCTTGGTCGCCATTCGTCCCTGCGGCCCCGCCATTGGTCCCCTGGCCGGGTGGTGCCGTCCCTGCGTTGCCGACACGGTCCGGCACTCTGCCGACACTGCCGCCACTTTCTTCGGCAGCGACAGGAGCGGATGCGTGATCAGGCGATGGCGGGCAGCGGTATGCGGGGCGGGCATGGCGATGGGTATCGGTGGTATCTGCGCGGCGGCGCCAGGCGACTGGGCCAGTTATGCCGGCGCGCCCGGCGGCGGGCAGTACTCGCCGCTGACCCAGATCACCCCGGACAACATCGGCCGGCTGCGTATCGCCTGGTCGTTCCGCACCGGCGAACTCGGCGCGGGCCTGCCCGATCCGGAGCGGCGCCGCTTCGAGGCCAATCCGCTGGTGCTGGGTGGGCGCATGTACCTCACCACCGGGACCGGCATCGCCTTCGCGCTGGATGCGGCGAGCGGCCGCGAACGGTGGTCCTTCGATGCCAAGGTGCCGCGCAACAAGCACTACAGCGACCCGGCCTCGCGCGGGGTGAGTTTCTGGCGCGACACCCAGGCGACGGCCGGCGCGTGCCGCGAGCGCATCGTGTACGGCACCCTGGATGCGCGGCTGATCGCGCTGGATGCCGCCGACGGCAAGCCCTGCGCCGGGTTCGGCAAGGACGGCACGATCGACCTGCATGCCGGCATCGATGTGCACGACAACGCCAGCGATGCCTGGGCCAACTATGCGGTGACCTCGCCACCGGTGGTGGCCGGCGACGTGCTGGTGGTCGGCAGCTCGATCGGCGACAACCGCGGGCATGCGCTGGAGCAGGGCGTGGTGCGTGGCTACGACGCGCGCAGCGGCCGCGAACTGTGGCGCTGGGATCCGGTACCGCGCGATCCGGCCAAGGCCACCGCCGCCGGCTGGCAGCCGGAGCAGGCGGCCACGGTCGGCGGCGGCAATGCCTGGGCGCCGCTGTCGGTGGATCCCGCGCTGGGTCTGGTCTACGTACCGACCGGCTCGGCCAGCCCGGACTATTACGGCGGCGAGCGCCTGGGCGACAACCGTGACACCGACTCGCTGGTGGCGCTGGACCTGCGCAGCGGGCGCCGGGTGTGGGCGCAGCAGTTGGTGCATCACGATCTGTGGGACTACGACCTGGCCTCGCAGCCGGTGCTGACCAAGGTGCAGACTGCGCAGGGACCGCGCGCGGCGGTGCTGCAGGCGACCAAGACCGGCTTCCTGTTCGCCTTCGATCGCCGCGACGGCACGCCGCTGTTCCCGATCAGCGAGGTGCCGGTACCGGCTTCCGACGTGCCGGGCGAACGCGCCTCGCCGACCCAGCCGATGCCCGAACCGGGGCTGCGCCTGGCGCGGCACACGCCGCTGACTGCCGCCGACGCCTGGGGGGCGACGCCCGGCGCGCGCCGCGAATGCGCAGCGCTGATCGCCGGGCTGCGCTCGGAAGGCCTGTTCACCCCGCCCAGCGTGCGCGGCACGATCGCGCTGCCGGGTTGGGCCGGCGGCGTGAACTGGGGCGGCATCGCGGTGGATCCACAGCGCCAGCTGGCGATCATGCCGGTGTCGGACCTGCCGATGCAGGTGGCGCTGATCCCGCGTGAGCAATTCAGCAAGGCCGAGCGCGCGCGCCATCCGGACCAGCAGTTCAACGACATGGAAGGCACGCCGTACTACATGCGCCGCGGCATGTTGAGCTCGTCCGGTGGCATTCCCTGCGTCAAGCCACCGTGGGGGCGACTGGTGGCGGTGGACCTGCGCACGCGCAAGATCGCCTGGGAACGCCCGCTCGGCACCCTGGAAGAGAAGCTGCCGTGGCTGCCGCTGGAGGTGGGCACGCCGCTGCTCGGTGGCGCGGTGACCACGGCCAGTGGCCTGACCTTCATTGCCGCGGCGGCCGATGCGCGCCTGCGCGCGCTCGACAGCGCCACCGGCAAGACCCTGTGGGAGGCCAAGCTGCCGGCCGGTGGCCAGGCCACGCCTTCGGTCTATGCGGTGGGGGGCAAGCAGTACGTGGTGATCGCGGCCGGCGGGCGCGAAGGCATGGGCACGATGGGCGACTACGTGGTCGCCTACACGCTCGACGGCGAGGGCAAGGACGTGGTGTTCCAGCATGGCGTCGGCGTGCGCATGGCGGTGCTGGGCCTCGCCGCGCTCGGGTTATGTGCGGGAGTGGTGATGCTGTTGCGGCGTTGGCGCCGGCGGCGCCTTGAGCGGACTGGCGCTGGCATTCGCTGAAGCACATGGCGGTGGCTGGCCGGCGCTTCGGGGTTGATTGCAGTCGGGACTGAAGTCCCTCCCACAGTGACGCCTCGGCACGTGCTGTCCCTGGAGAGAGCGCGGCTTCGGCGGCGACGCGCGGCGCATGCACCAGCGATTTCTATTGGTCGTGCATGTTGCTCGATTGTGGAAGCGACTTCAGGGCACCTCGAACAACCTGCCACGACCTGGAGCCAGGGGTAGCATCTGTCGCAACGGCACCAGAGCGGCGCCTGATCGTGGTGGTTGGGAGGCTGAGGTGGCCGCTGGGCTACCTCAGCCGATCACGCTGGCGCCATGGCCCGCTCCTGTAGCCGTGCCAGCCGCATCACGTTATGGCTGGCGACCTTCAGCCCGATCACCACCTTTGCCCGCGCCAAGCCGATGCAGCGTACGAACTTGCCGCCTTGTTGGGCCAAGCGCGCAAACGGGTGCTCGCCGAACACCCGATCCTTGGCAATTCGACGGTTCCGGCGCTTTGCTGCCTCGCTCAAGGGCTTGCGCGCATGCCCTTGATGTTGGATCGCGGGGCGGTAACCACGCCTTTTCAGGTCTGCTTCCCGCGCTGCATCGGCATACCCGCTATCGGCCCATACCGTGCGGCCGGTGTTGTCCGGGTCCAGCACCTGCTCGAAGTGACGGCTGTCGTGCACGTTGGCCGCGCTCACGTCGTAGCGGCGGATGAAGCCCCAGCGACGGTCCGTGCTGGCGTGCAGCTTGTAGCCGTAGAACGCCACCCCATGCTTCCTGGTCCAACGTGCCTGCATATCCTTCTGCGCACGCTTGGCATCGCTCCAGTCCTGGCCGACGTCATCGCCCTGCTTGATCTGCGCGTTCTCTTCGCGCGTGTTGCGCTGGATCGGAGCGCTGACGATGCTGGCGTCGATGATCTGACCGCCGCGGGCAATGAACCCGGCACGTTGCAATTGCTCACCGATCGCCGCGCTGATGTCGCCCATCAGATCCTTGGTCTTGAGCCGTTCGCGCCACACCCAGATCGTCTTGGCGTCGGGCACCTTGCCGCTGTGTTCCAGTCCGAGGAATTGCTGGAAGCTGCGCCGATCCAGCACCTGGTACTCCAGCGCATCGTCGGAGAGGTTGTACAACTGCTGCAACAGCAGCAGCTTGATCATCACCTGCGTCGGCCAAGCCGGACGGCCACCGCGCTTGCCAGTACCCAAGGACAGCTTCGCGTCTACGACGTGAGCAATCCCGGCAAAGTCGATATGCCGTGACAGCAGAGCCAGAGGATCGCCGATCTGCTGCCGCTTGGCTTCGCGTTCGTGGCCGGCAAACAGGCTGATCATCGTGGCGTCCTCGGCGTGTTCTCCAGACCAATGATGCCAAAGGCGGGGTTTTTAGAGGTGCCCTTCAGTCGCGACGCGGGGTGCCTGGCCAAGCGGCTTTCTCCGGCGCGTGCAGCGGAGAGAGCGGCCTACGGCAGCGCCGCGGCTGCCGCCATGTGCGCATCCAAGATGCGGCCTGCCCGGACTCCATGCCCACACTCCAACGTGGCGGCACGCGCATCATCGGCCGCAACCCGGCACAGCGCTACACTGCGCATGGCGCCGTGCGATGCAACGGCGCCGCGGCAGGTGCGATGCGCTCGTGTGGCGCCTGACGGTCTTCCATTCGTTCCTGCAAGGTCGCCTATGTCCGCTTCCCTCCGCCTCGCCATGGCCCAGTTCGATTTCCCGGTTGGCGCCGTCGTCCAGAACACCGACCGGATCATCGCGTTGATCGAGGAGGCGCGCGACGAGTACGGCGCCGACGTGGTGCTGTTCCCGGAGCTGGCGGTCAGCGGTTATCCGCCGGAAGACCTGCTGCTGCGGCCGGGTTTCCTGGCCGACTGCGAGCGCGCGGTGCAGCGCATCGCCGCACAGGTGCGTGGCATCGTCGCGGTGGTCGGCTGGCCGCAGAGCGCCGGCAGCGTGGTCTACAACGCCGCCAGCGTGCTGCGCGGCGGCCGCATCGAGCGCACCTACCGCAAGCGCGAACTGCCCAACTACGCGGTGTTCGACGAGCGCCGCTATTTCGACGTGGACCCGGACGGTGAGAACTGCGTGTTCGAGGTCAAGGGCACGCCGGTCGGCCTGGTGATCTGCGAGGACCTGTGGTTCCCGGAGCCGCTGGCGGCGACCGTGCGGGCAGGCGCGGAACTGGTGCTGGTGCCCAATGCCTCGCCCTACGAGCGCGGCAAGCATGCGCAGCGCGATGCCTTGCTGGCCGAACGCAGCCGCGAGAGCGGCGCGGCGCTGGCCTATCTCAACGTGGTCGGCGGCCAGGACGCGCTGGTGTTCGACGGCGCTTCGGTGGTCGCCGACGGCGACGGCACCGTGCATCCGGCCGCGGCGGCCTTCACCGACCAATGGCTGGTGGTGGAGTACGACACCGCCGTGCGCCGCTTCGCGCCGCTGCGCTGGACCGACGACGGCGACGAGAGCATGGATGCGCTGGCCTGGCGCGCTGTGGTACGCGGGCTGCAGGACTATTGCGCAAAGAATCGCTTTTCCAAGGCCTGGCTGGGCCTGTCCGGCGGCATCGATTCGGCGCTGGTGCTGGCGATGGCGGTGGACGCGCTTGGCGCGGACAACGTCACCGCGGTGCGGCTGCCGTCGCGCTACACCGCCGACCTGTCCAACGACCTGGCCGCGGATCAATGCCGCGTCCTCGGCGTGAAGCTGGAGACGGTGGCGATCGAGCCGGCGTTCGAGGGCCTGCTGAGCGCGCTCGGCCCGCTGTTCGCCGGCACCGAGCCCGACGTCACCGAGGAGAACCTGCAGTCGCGCAGCCGCGGCGTGATCCTGATGGCGCTGGCCAACAAGTTCGGCGGCCTGCTGCTGACCACCGGCAACAAGAGCGAGTACGCGGTGGGCTACGCTACCATCTACGGCGACATGTGCGGCGGCTATGCGCCGCTGAAGGACCTGTACAAGACCGAGGTGTTCGGCCTGGCGAAGTGGCGCAACACGGTCGGCGGTGCGCCGGTGATCCCGCCGGCGGTGATCGCGCGGCCGCCCTCGGCGGAGCTGCGCGCCAACCAGACCGACCAGGATTCGCTACCGCCGTACGACGTGCTCGACGGCATCCTGTACCGCTACGTCGACCAGGAAGAATCACGCGACGAGATCGTCGCCGCCGGCTATGCCGCCGAGGTGGTCGACCGGGTGGTGCGGCTGGTGCGCATCAGCGAATGGAAGCGCCACCAGGCCGCGCCGGGCCCGAAGGTGTCGCGCCGCGCGTTCGGGCGCGAGCGGCGCTATCCGATCAGCAATGGGTATCAGGCCTGAGGGTTACTCGGAAAAGCCGGGACCCGGGACCTGCGATTTTTCCGCGAGTGCAAGGCGGTTGCGATTGCACTGTGGGAGGGACTTCAGTCCCGACGGGCTTTACCGGCAAAGCCTGTCGGGGCTGAAGCCCCTCCCACAAAAAATCGCTTGATAGCGATTTTGCTGCGGACACCATCATGATGTCCCGCGTCTCGCAGGGCTACGGCTTTTCCGGGTCCCGGGCCCCGGGCCCCGGATCCCGGCTCTGCAGCAACCGCAACCCAAACGCATCGTCCTGCGCATTCCAGCCGTGGCTGACGCGCAGGCCGGCCTCGGCGGCCATCGCCGCAAAGCTCTGGTCGGTGTACTTGTGGCTGTACTCGACCTGCATCGCTTCGCCTTCGGCAAAATCGAAGCGGCGCCCGGCCACGGTCACCTGCTGCGCGCGCTGGCTGACCAGGAAGGTTTCGATGCGCTGGCGCGTTTCGGAGTACACCGCGCGATGGCGGAACTGCGCCAGGTCGAAGTCGCTGCCGATCTCGCGGTTGAGCCGGCGCAGCAGGTTCAGGGTGAATTCGGCCGTGACCCCGGCGGCGTCGTTGTAGGCCGCCTCCAGCAGCGCCGTGTGCTTCACCAGGTCGATGCCGACCAGGGCGCAGCCGTCCGCGCCCATGGTCTGGCGCATCGAGCGCAGCAGGGCGATGCCGTCCTCGCGGGTGAAGTTGCCCAGGGTCGAGCCGGGGAAGAACACCAGGGTGCGGCGTGCGCCGCGCTGTGGTGCCGGCAGCGCCACCGGCGCGGTGAAGTCGGCGCACACCGGCAGCATCTGGATGTGCGGGAAGCGCTCGGCCAGCCGCGTGGTGCTGGACATCAGCATGTCGCGGGAAATCTCGATCGGCGTGTACGCCACCGGCATGCGCAGGCCGTCCAGCAGCAACTGGGTCTTGCGGCCGCTGCCGCTGCCCAGTTCCACCACGTGCGCGCCGGTGCCCACCGCCTGCGCGATCGACGGCATCCGCGCTTCCAGCAACTCCAGCTCGGTGCGGGTCAGGTAGTACTCGGGCTGGCGGGTGATCGCCTCGAACAGGCGCGAGCCCTCGGCGTCGTAGAAATACTTGGACGGCAGCTGCTTGGGGCTGCACGACAGGCCGGCGATCGCATCGGCGGTGATGTCGTCCGGCTGCGGATGCAGGTCGGTGAGGGCGGCTTCGGTGAGGGCACGGGCGGTTGCGGCATTCATGCGGAATCCTTGGCCAGGCGCACGCCGGCGAACTGCCACCGCGCATCGGAGGGGAAGAAGTTGCGGTAGCTGGCGCGGATGTGGTCGCGCGGCGTGGCGCAGCTGCCGCCGCGCAACACCCACTGCGCGTTCATGAACTTGCCGTTGTATTCGCCCAGCGTGCCCGACCACGGGCGGAAGCCGGGGTAGGGCAGGTAGGCGCTGCCGGTCCATTCCCAGACATCGCCGAACAACTGCTGCAGGCCGGTGTCGGCCGGCGCCGTCGACTGCGGATGCAGTGCATCGGTGTCGACGAAGTTGCCGACGATGGCGACGCCGGTGGCCGCCTGTTCCCACTCCGCCTCGGTCGGCAGGCGCGCGCCGGCCCAGCGGGCGAAGGCATCGGCCTCGAACAGGCTGAGATGGCACACCGGCGCATGCGGATCGCGTTCGCGCCAGCCGCCGAGGGTGAATTCGCGCGTGCCGTCGGCATGCCAGTACAGCGGGCGCTGCCAATCCTCGGCACAACGCTTGGCCCAGCCGTCGCTGAGCCACAGCCCGACCGTGCGGTAGCCGCCGTCGGCGATGAACTCGGCGTATTCGGCATTGCTCACCGGGCGGCTGGCCAGCGCATGCGCCGGCACCAGCACGCGATGCCGCGGCGATTCGTTGTCGTAGGCGAAGTCGGCATGCGCCGGCCACGGCGCGGCACCGATCTCGCTGATCTGCTCATCGCGCTGCAGCCAGCGCAGCGGGGACGCCGGCGCGTGCTGCGTCGCCAGATCCGCGCGATACGCCGGACCCAGCGGGTTGCGCCAGAACGCATGCTTGATGTCGGTAAGCAGCAGTTCCTGGTGTTGTTGTTCGTGCTGCAGGCCCAGTTCCAGGATCTGCAGCGTCTGCGGCTCCAGCGTGCCGGCCTGCAACTGCGCCAGTACGCGGGTTTCGATCTCGCTGCGGTAGTCCAGCACCTGCGCCAGCGATGGCCGCGACAGCAGGCCGCGATGCGGCCGCGCATGCGCCGGACCGATGCTCTGGTAGTAGCTGTTGAACAGGTAGTCCCACTGCGGATCGTGGGGGCGGTACGCCGGATCGGCGCCGAGCACGAACCGCTCGAAGAACCAGGTGGTGTGCGCCAGATGCCATTTGGCCGGGCTGGCGTCGTCCATGCTCTGCACCATTGCGTCTTCTTCGCTCAATGGTGCGGTGAGATGACGGCTGCGTGCGCGCACGCGGCGCAGGCGGTCCGCCAGCGTCGCGACGGATGCGATGGGCGAGGGCGGTGACGCCGGAGAGATCGCTTGCATCGATGCAGTCTTAGCGCAGCGGCGTGAACGGACCGTCACGTGTCGCGGACCGTGGCGTTACCCTAGCCACATGTCTACGAGCGCTTTGCACCACCCTGCCGGTTCGGCGTCCGCCGGCGCCCTGGTCGACTTCGATACCGCGGCGGAGGCGTTCGCGCTGCCGCCCGGCGTGCGCTACCTGGACACCGCCAGCAAGGGGCCGCGCCTGCACCGTGCACTGGTCGCGGGGCAGGCGGCGCTGGCCGAGTCGATCGCGCCCTGGACGCCGTCCTTCGATGCCTGGCGCGCGCAGATCGAAGACCTGCGCGCGCTGGCCGCGGCCACCGTGTTCTCGGGCGACGGCGAGGGCGTGGCGATGGTGCCGTCGGCCGCCTATGGCCTGGCCATCGCGGCGCGGCAGGTGCCGTTGGCGCCCGGCGATGCGGTGTTGCTGCTCGATGGCCAGTTCCCATCGAATTTGCTGGCGTGGCAGCAACGCTGCGCCGAGAGCGGCGCGTCCCTGGCGGTGGTGCGGCGCGCACCTGGGCAGGACTGGACCGCGGCGGTCCTGGCGACGCTGGATGCAGAGCCGCGCGTGCGCGTGGCGACCCTGCCCAACGCCTACTGGCGCGACGGCAGTCTGTTGGATCTGGACCGCATCGCGCCGCGCGTACATGCGGTTGGCGCGATGCTGGTGCTGGACCTGAGCCAGAGCCTGGGCGTGCTGCCGGTCCGGCTGGATGCCTGGCGGCCGGACTTCCTGGTCTCGGTCGGACACAAATGGCTGCTCGGACCGATGGGGTTGGCATGGCTGTGGGCCTCGCCGCACTGGCGCGCACACGGCGTGCCGTTCGAACAGCACTGGCAGGCGCGCGACCCGGGGGCGGATTGGCAGTTCCCGGCCGAGGCGCCGCCCCCATACCGCAGCGGCGCGCGTCGCTTCGATGCCGGCGGCGTCGCCGACCCGCTGCGCCTGGCGATGGCCAGCGCGGCGCTGCAGCAGGTGCAGCAGTGGCAGCCGGCGCGCATCGCGCAGCGGCTTGGCGCACTTGGTGCGGCATTCGACGCGGAGTTGCACGCGTTGGGCGCGGGCGACTGGACCGTGCCTGGGCATGCGCCGCACCTGTACGCGCTGCGCCCACCAGCATCGTCGATGCCGGCCTTGCTGCCATGGCTGCAGCACGCGCAAGTCATCTGCACCCATCGCCATGGCGCCCTGCGCATCGCGCCCTATCTGCAGTTGACGCCGGAGGCGATGCGCGGCCTGGCGCAAGAGATGGTGGCTGCGGCGCGTGCTTAACGCACGTGCGTGCGGTTGTTGTCTGTCTTCGGTTTCGATGGGAAGGCAATCGACTACTGGTCCGCATCGCCGATCCTGTTTGATGCCTGGCGTCAGCCGCGACCCGATGCCGCTGTGATGCGTTTAGCGCGGGTGCGGGTTGCCGAAGGCCGGCCACATCGCTGATGCCCGCGGTGCTGGCTTGACCTACCGCCGCGCCGCCAGGCGCAATCCACGCGGGGTCAGCACCCGCTCCAGCAGTTCGAACAGGCCCTGGACCAGCAACGCCAGCAGCGCGGCCGGCACCGCGCCTTCCAGGATCAGGCCGAGGTCGTCCAGGCGGATGCCGGTGAGGATCGGCTGGCCGTAGCCGCCGGCGCCGATCAACGCGCCCAGGGTCGCGGTGCCGACGTTGATCACCGCCGCGGTCTTGATGCCGGCGAGGAGAGTGCGCAGCGCCAGCGGCAGTTCGATCCGCCACAGCCGCGTGCCCGGCGGCAAGCCGAGCGCGGCGGCAGTCTCGCGCAGCTCGCGCGGGATGCCGGTGATGCCGGCATGCATGTTGCGCACGATCGGCAGCAGGCTGTACAGGAACAGCGCGGCGATCGCCGGTTTGGCGCCGATGCCGAACAGCGGGATCATGAACACGAATACCGCCAGCGACGGCAGCGTCTGCAGCACGCCGGTCAGGGCCAGCACCGCCTGGCCGAGCCGTGGCCGGTGCGCGGCCAGGATGCCCAGCGGCAGCGCCACCAGCAGGGCCAGGCCCAGCGACAGTCCGACCAGCGCCAGGTGCTCGCGGGTGCGTTGCAGCAGCCTCGGCAGGCGTCCGTCCTCGGCCGGCGCGGCGATGCCCAGCCAGTGTGCGGCGATCGCGCTCTCGGCGCGCTTGTCGAGCTTGGCTTCGGCGTTGAGCCGCTGCATGGTCGCCGCGTCGATGCGCCCGCCCAGCCCCTGCAGCGCCTGCACGAAGCGCGGCGCGCGCTGCCCCAGGTCGGCGCGATACAGGAACACCGCCGCGTAGCGTGGGAAGTAATGCCTGTCGTCCTGCAGCACCAGCAGGTCGTGCGCGGGGATCTCGGCGTCGGTGCTGTACAGGTCGGTGAGGTCGATCGCGCCGCTGTCCAGCGCGCGGTAGGCGAGGTCGTGGTCCAGACCGGTGGGCACCTGCGGCAGACCGTAGGCGTCGCGCACGCCGGGCCAGCCGTCGGCGCGCGAGACGAATTCGTTGCTCAGTCCGAACTTCAGCGTCGGATGCGCGGCCAGGTCGGACAGGCGCGCGATGCCCAGCGCCTGCGCGCGTTGCCGGCGCATGCCGAACGCATAGGTGTTGTCGAAGCCCAGCGGCGCGCTCATCGCCAGGCCGCGCTGCGCCAGCGCCTGCCGCAGCGCGTCGTCGTCGGCGCCGGGCATGTGCAGCAGTTCGGCGGCCAGGGTGCCGGTGTACTCGGCATAGGCGTCGATCGAACCCTGCTCCAGCGCGCGCCACAGGATGCGGGTGCCACCGAGCTGGCGTCGATGTTCGACCTCGACCCCGGCCTGGCGCCCGGCGCCGGCGGCGATCTCGCCCAGCACCACCGCTTCGGTGAAGTTCTTGGAGCCGACCACGACCTTGGTGTCGGCGGCGGCCGGCAGGCTCAGCAGATTGGCTGCTGCACCGAAGGCGAGCATCGCGATCGCGCGCCAGCGCGCGCCTCGCGAGGTCATCGCGCCTCCTCCAGGGTGCGCTGCGCCTGCAGGAACTGGCTCACGAACGGATCGGCCGGCACCTCCAGCAATTGGCGCGCGCTGCCTTCCTGCAGCACGCGGCCGCCACGCATCAGGACCAGGGTATCGCCCAGGTAGGCGGCCTCGGCGACGTCGTGGGTCACCAGCACCACGGTCTTGCCGAGCAGCGCGAACAGTTCGCGCATCTGCGTCTGCAGTTCGTGGCGCACGATCGGGTCGAGCGCGCCCAGCGGTTCGTCCAGCAGCAATACCGGCGGGTCCAGCAACAGCGCGCGGATCAGTCCGACGCGCTGGCGCTGGCCACCGGACAACTCGGCTGGATAACGCGTCAGCAGCGCTTCCGGCAGGTGGCACAACTCGGCCAACTCGTGCAGGCGCGCCTCGATGCGCGGCCGCGTCCAGCCCAGCGTGCGCGCCAGCAGGGCGGCGTTGTCGCGGGCGCTCAGGTGCGGGAATAGGCCGCCTTCCTGGATCACGTAGCCGATGCGCCGGCGCTGCGCCAACAGGGTGGCGCGACGCAGTGGCTCGCCCTGGAAGCGCACCTCGCCGCTATCCGGCCACTCCAGCCCCAGCAGCAGGCGCAGCACGCTGGACTTGCCGGCGCCGCTGGGACCGATCAACGCGGTGGTGCGGCCCGGGGCGATGCGAAGATCGACCTGGTCCAGTGCCAGCATGTCGCCGTAGCGGCGGGTGACCCGATGCAGTTCGAACATCGCCGCAGCATAGCCGCAGGCGGCGAGCACGCCGTGCGAAGACGCCGCGGCCTCAGCGGGCGGCGTCGGTCAGCAGGTCCAGCGTCGGTTTCGGCCGGCCCAGGTCGTACATCAGGCCGAAATGCGCCTCCGCGCCCTGCTGGTCCGGCTGGTCGAGCAGTTCGTAGAGATTGATCTCGGCGACCACGTCGGCGTAGTCGTTGCGCAGCGTCTGCAGCAGGTCCGCCACGCTGTCGTAGCAGGCGCCGTCGCCGGGATGGCCGCCATCGGTGTTGCCCGTGTAGATCTCGGCGCAGTTGAGCTCGTTGACGTACACCTTGGTGCCGTATTTCTGCGCGGCGGCGCGCAGCTGTCCGAGATACAGGTCCATCCAGTAGCCGCGCTCGCCGTGGAAGGCGTAGTAGTGGAAGCTGATCCGGTCGAAGTCGAAACCAGCAGCCTTGGCCTGGTCGAGGAACCACAGCGAGCCGTTGCGGTCGCCGGGGCAGCGCGCGCTGGCCGAATGGTCGTCGCTGTTGCAGGCGGTGATGTTGATGGTGAATTGCAGGCCGGCGCCCACCTCGTCGGAGGCCTGCTTCATGCCGCGGTACATCGTGGTCATGGCCGCGATCCGCGCCGGCGCGGCGGCACGATCCAGGTCCTGCTCGTTGCCGATCTCCCAGACCTTGATGTCGTTGGCATAGCGGCGCGCCAGCGCGTAGCCGATCTCGCGCGACATCGGATACACCATCGGCCGCAGCGCGATGTTGTACTGGCGCGAGAGCTGCACCAGCCGGTCGAGCACGGCGAAGTTGCGCGGGTCCACGTCGAACCGGTAGCTGCGCAGGTTGCGCCGGTCGAGCAGGCGGAACACCGCCTCGCTCTGGCTGAGTGGGTAGGCCGGGCGGCCGTCGTGGCCGTTGACCCCGTACACGATGGCCGGTGCCGCGGTGGCAGGTGCGGCAGCGACGGCGAGGACGGCAGCGAACAGGCGCAGCAGGGACAGAGACATGGCGTTCCCGGCGGAAGCGGCCCGGGGCGGGCACGGGACCAGCCTAGCAAGCCCGGCCACGGGCATCGGCGCCAATTCCCGGGACTGCGGTGCGGGTCGCACTCCGCCGGGATCGGCCTGGAGGCGCGCCATGCTGGGCGTCCAGTGATCGGGACTGGCGCTGCCTGGCGACGCGCGCACCTGCCTCGCCTTGGGTGCCCGCTGGTGTCGTCATGGCCGCCTGCAGCCGCCGCGCGCAGGTGCCCGAGCGGACCACGGGGGCCGATCGGCGCTGCCCGGAAACGCGACAGGGGCCTTGCGGCCCCTGTCGGTGTGCATCGTGTCGGCGCGGTGGATCAGCGCTGCATCTGCGAATTCGACTGTCCGGTGGCGGCGGACTTCTCGCCGGCGAACGGATTGAGCTTGCGGATCATCCACGGGTACTTCGGCCAGTTGCCGGTCAGCCACGGGTGCTGCGGGTCGTTGAGCTCGAGCACGCGGCGCGCGTCGGCGGCCAGGGTCTTGTTGCCCAGATGGGTGTAGGCATCGGCCAGCACCGCGACCGCGTCGTTCTGGTAGGCGCTCTGCGGGTAGGTCTCGAGCAGGTAGGTGGCGCGCGAGGCGGCCGACACCCAGGCATCGCGGCGCAGGTAGTACAGCGCGTTGTCCAGCTCGTGCTGGGCGAATACGTTGCGCAGGGCGATCATGCGCGCGCGCGCGTCGGCGGCGTAGCGGCTGTTGGGGTAGCGCTCGGCGACGGTGTTGAAGTCGGCGTAGGCCTGCTGCGGGGTGGACAGGTCGCGGCGGCTGGGATCCAGCGACCACACCCGGCGCAGGAACACCGTGTCGCGGTTGGAGTTGGACAGCCCGCGCAGGTAGTACATGTAGGCGATGTTGCGCTGGGTCGGGTAGGTGCGGATGAAGCGGTCGATGGTCGACACCGCGTCGTCGTGCTTGCCGGCCTTGTACTGGGCGTAGGCGCTTTCGATCATCGCCTGCTCGGTGTAGTTGCCGTACGGGTACTGCGCGATCAGCCGCTTGAAGCTGCTCTCGGCGCCGGCCCAGTTGCCGCTCTCCATCTGCGCATGCGCCTTCTGGTAGAGCTGCTCGACCGGCATGCCTTCTTCGGGGTTCTTCTTCTGACGGTGGCAACCCGTCGCCACGACCAGCGTGACCAGCAGCAGGGCGATGAAACGGACGTGCGCGGACAGCGGGACGGAGCGTCGGATCATGGGTTCGGGCGCGGCAGGGCAGGAATACGAAGGGGCGATGATAGCCTAGTGGCCTGTCCTGCGACTGACTATGGCCGCCGCGACCCCCTTTTTCCGACCCAAGCCGTGCCCCTGCCATGCCCCATACCCCCCCGGATCTCCCCGAGGACGCCGTCAGCGACGGCCCGCGCCAGGCGCGCGTCCCCGATCACGCCGCCGGTCGCCGCTTCGACGCGGTGCTGGCCGAACTGTTCCCCGAATACTCGCGTTCGCGCCTGGCCGAATGGATCAAATCCGGCGACGCCCTGCTCGACGGCGCCCCGGCGCGGCCGCGCGATGCGCTGCGCGGCGGCGAGATCGCCAGCCTGCATGCGGTGCTGGACACCCAGACCCACGCCCTGCCCGAGGACATCCCGCTGGAGGTGCTGTACGAGGACGACCAGGTCATCGTGCTGAACAAGCCGGCCGGGCTGGTGGTGCACCCGGGCGCCGGCAACCCCAGCGGCACCCTGGTCAATGCCTTGCTGTACCGCGACCCGGGGCTGTCGGCGCTGCCGCGCGCCGGCATCGTGCATCGCCTGGACAAGGACACCAGCGGCGCCATGGTGGTGGCCCGGACCCTGCAGGCGCATACCTCGCTGGTGGCGCAGTTGTCCGCGCGCGACGTGCACCGGCAATACCTGGCGGTGGTGGTCGGGGCGCTGGTCTCCGGCGGCACCGCCAATGCGCCGATCGACCGCCATCCGCGCGACCGCCTGCGCATGGCGGTGCGCGAGGACGGCCGCGACGCGGTCACCCACTACCGGCTGCGCGAGCGCTTCCGCGCCCACACGGCCCTGGAATGCCGCCTGGAGACCGGCCGCACCCACCAGATCCGCGTGCACATGGCGCACCTGAAGCACCCCATCGTCGGCGACCCGCTGTACGGCGGCCCGCTGAAGCTGCCCAAGGGCGCCAGCGAGGAGCTGATCGCCGAACTGCGCGGCTTCAAGCGCCAGGCGCTGCACGCCGAGACCCTGGAGTTCAAGCATCCCTCAAGCGGCGAGCCGGTCCGCGCCACCGCGGCGGTGCCCGCCGACCTGCAGCAGCTGATGGCCGCCCTGCGCGTGGATGCGCAGGCGGCCGCCGAGCGGGCGCGGCGCTGAGCATGGCCGGGAGCCCGGTTTCCCACGCCCTCGCGCGCGACTGCATTTCGCGCGGCGGCCGGCGGCGCCAGGCTGGTGGCATGTCGGCCGATGTCGGGCGAGGGCGCGGCCAATGAGCGACTTCGCCCTGCCGGCCGACTGGCCGGCACCGCCGCGGGTCCGCGCCCTGACCACCCTGCGCACCGGCACCGGCGCCGGCGCCTCGCAGCCGCCGTTCGACCGCTTCAACCTCGGCAACCGCAGCGCCGCCGACGGCGACGACCCGGCCACGGTGCAGCGCAACCGCGACGAGTTGGCCGCGCGACTGGCGCTGCCGACGCCGCCGCACTGGCTGCGGCAAGTGCACGGCGTGCAGGTGCTGCGTTTCGACGGGCCGCCGCATGGCGCCGGCATCGATGCCGAGCCGACCGCCGATGCCGCGGTCACCGCCGAACCGGGCGTGGTGCTGGCGATCCTGACCGCCGACTGCCTGCCGGTGGTGTTCGCCGCCCGCGACAGCAGCGAGGTCGGCGCCGCGCACGCCGGCTGGCAGGGGCTGGCCGGCGGCGTGCTGGAAGCCACCGTGGCCGCGCTGCGTACGCCGCCCACGCAACTGCAGGCCTGGCTGGGGCCGGCGGCCGGACCGCAGCACTACGAGATCGGCGCAGAGGTGCGCGAGGCGTTCCTGCGCCACGATCCGGCCGCCGCGACCGCGTTCGTGGATACCCGGCCCGGCCACTGGCGGGTGGACCTGTACGCGCTGGCGCGGCAACGCCTGGTCGCGGCCGGCCTGGCGCCGGACCGGATCCACGGTGGCGGCCTGTGCACCATCGCCGATGCGCAGCGCTTCTACTCCTATCGGCGCGACCGCCGCAGCGGGCGCATGGCGACGCTGGCGTGGATCGCGCCCTGACACCGCCGCTGTTCGCGCAGGTGCTGGGGCCGGCGTTCGCGCAATTGCCGCCGGTGCTGCGCGCGCTGCACACACCGTCGTCTCAGTCGCGCTATGTCGGCCAGGCCGTGGTCCAGCGCGGCCGCCACCCGCTGTTGCCGCTGTGCGCGTGGCTGGTGCGGTTGCCGCGCACCGGGCCGGCGACGCCGGTGGAAGTGGTGTTTCGCGCCGATGCCCACGGCGAGCGCTGGGAGCGCCGTTTCGGCACGCATGCCATGCCCTCGCGGCTGTGGCTGCACCGCGGCCGCCTGCGCGAGCGGCTGGGTGCGGTGGTGTTCGAATTCGCCCTGCGGATCGACGGTGCCGGCATCGAATGGCGCGCGGCGCGGGCCTGGGCCTTCGGCGTGGTGCCGCTGCCGCGACGCTGGCTGGCCGGCGTGCACTGCCGCGAAGACCAGCGCGACGGGCGCTACGCGTTCTTGATCGCGGTGAGCCTGCCGTGGATCGGCCCGTTCATCCGCTACGAGGGCTGGCTTGCGCCGGCCTGAGCCGCCGGCGCCCGCGGCGTCGGAGGACATGGCCATCGTCGTGTTCGACGGGGTCTGCGCGCTGTGCAGTCGCTGGGTGCGGTTCCTGCTGCGCCATGACCGCCGCGGCCGCTACCGGTTTGCGGCGATGCAGTCGCCGCGCGGCAGCGCGCTGTTGCGCGAGCACGGCCTGGATCCGGCCGATCCGCTGTCGTTCCTGCTGCTGACACGGCACGGTGCCTTGACCGATTCGGACGCGGCGATCGCGGTGATCGCCGGGCTCGGCGGGGTGTGGCGCAGCGTCGCGTCGCTGCGCCTGCTGCCGCGGCGCTGGCGCGATGCCGGCTACCGGGTGCTGGCGCGCAACCGCCATCGCTGGTTCGGTACCACGGCGCAGTGTTTCCTGCCGGAGCCGCAACAGCGCTCGCGCTTTCTGGAGTGAGCACGACGCGCGCGGCGCGTCTGATCGGCTGTTTCCTCGCGCGAGCCCATCGCCGCGGGTTCACAAGTGCCTGCGGTGGCCGTTCTTGACGGACGGGCCACCCACGCGATCGGACCGGCAACGATGGAGATTCCTCTGCTGCTTCTGCTGGCAAGCCGCTGGCAGCGGCGTCCGTCAGCCTCCTTGGTAGATAACACCGTGGTGCCCCCCGTTTCCACGCTCCCACACCCGCCCGAGAGGAGTTCCGCTATGCCCAGTCCTACGCCTGCGCGGCTGATCGATCCAAGCAATCGCGTGTTCGGCACGATCGATATCAAGAACTACAGATTCGTCGGCGAGCAGCTGCCCAGTACCTACTACATGAGCGGAACGGGCCCGTTCATCCGCTTGCGTCCATTGCATCGATCCGGCTTCGCCATCTACGAAAGGCCGACGCGCGTGGTGGGGCTCTATGTGGGCGACTGGGACCGGGACGACACCTTCGCGCAGAACATCCAGAATGTGGCGCTGTATCGCGAACTCGGCGCAAGCGCGGCCGACATCGCCGCCAGCATCGAACGCCTGAAACTGGTCGCGCGTCGCACCGACGAGATCATCCAGCAGAATACCGCCCAGCCGCTGGAGTTGAACGACGCCGTCGTCTTCGTCAACGAGGGCGCCTTGGCCGGAACGGTGTGGGGCGGCGACAAGCAAAAGACCGGCAACGTGTACAAGCCGTTGAAGGTGGTCGATGCGACCGGCCCCAGCAGGAAGGCCCATGCCGGTCATGCCTTCGCCACGCGCGAGGCGGTGGAGCGGTTCTATGCCGATTACTACCCGCACGTGCTGGGGCAATTGATGCTGCTCGGGCAGGCCCAGCAATCCTTCGTTTCGCAAGCGCCCAATGGCGATGAGGTCGTGACGGTGATCAATACCGACACCGGGTACTTTCCTCAGAGCGAGTTTCCCACCCGCGCCAGCCAGTTGCAGTTCCTGCTCCAGCAATTCATGCGCTTTGCCTGATCCTGGACGGGGCGGGCGGTCGTCGCGTGCGTCGCCTCAGTAGGTACGGCGCAGCAGTGGGGTGACATTGCTGCCGCCCGGCCGCCCTTGTCCCGTCTCGATCCGGAACACCGCGACCGCCGCAGCCAGGCCGCCGGCCTGCTCCTCCATGCTGCGCGCGGCGGCGGTGGCTTCCTCGACCAGGGCGGCGTTGCGTTGGGTCACCTCGTCCAGTTGCGCCACGGTGCGGTTGACCTGTTCGATGCCGCTGGACTGCTCGCCGCTGGCGGCGCTGATCTCGCCGATCAGGCCGGTCACCCGCTGCACCGAACCGACGATCTCGTGCATGGTGGCGCCGGCGCGGTTGACCAGCGCGGCGCCTTCGCCGACGGTGCGCGTGGACGCTTCGATCAGGTCCTTGATCTCCTTGGCCGCATCGGCCGAGCGCTGCGCCAGCGACCGCACCTCCGAGGCGACCACGGCGAACCCGCGGCCCTGTTCGCCGGCGCGCGCCGCTTCCACCGCGGCGTTGAGCGCCAGGATGTTGGTCTGGAAGGCGATGCCGTCGATCACGCCGATGATCTCGCCGATGCGCTGCGAGGACGTGCTGATCGCGCGCATCGTCGCCACCACCTCGTCCATCACCTGGCCGCCGGAACGGGCGACCTCGCCGGTGTTCTGCACCAGGCCGTTGGCCTGCTGCGCGTTGTCGGCGTTCTGCTTCACCGCCGAGGTCAACTCTTCCATCGAGCTGGCGGTCTCCTCCAGGCTCGCCGCCTGCTGTTCGGTGCGGTCGGACAGGTCGGTATTGCCTGCGGCGATCTCCGAGGCGGCGCGGCGGATCGTGTCGGCCGACTCCTGGATCCCGACGATGATTTCGGTGAGCTTGGCGACGGTGCGGTTGGTGTCCTCGCGCAAGCGCGCGAACACCCCCTGCGCCTGGCCGTCGACGCGGTGGGTGAGGTCGCCTTCGGCCAGCGCCGCCAGCGCTCCGGCCAGTTGCGCCAGGTTGCTCTCCACCCCATCGGAAATGCGGTTGACGCCCTCGGCCAGCGACTTGAGGACGCCGTCCATCGCCGCGGTCTCGATGCGCTGGCTGAAATCGCCGTGCGCGGCCGCCTCGATCACCGTGGCCAACGCCTGTTCGGCGTTGACCTGCGCGGTCACCTCTTCCCATTGCGCGATGGTGCCCAGGCGGCGGCCGTCGGCATCGTCGATCGGGCTGTACACGAAATCGATCTGGCGGCCGAAGAACGGCGCGCGCACGCGCTTGGAGCCGGTCAGCGCGCGCATGCGATCGATCGCCGCCTGGCTGTCCGGATAGATGTCGCCGATGCTGCCGCCGACGAACTGTTCGGCGCGGAATTCGGGGCGGAAGCGCTGCACGTCCGGTTCGATGGTGCGCAGCATCTGCAGCAGCTTGCGGTTGGCGAAATGCACGCGGCCATCGTCGTCGGCGATACGCACCATGGTGTCGAGATCGTCCAGCGCCTGGATCACGAAACGGCCGTGGCGCAGTTCCGCCTCGGTCTGCGCCTGGCGCGCCGCCAGCGCCTGTTGCGCGTTCTGCAGCGCACGCAACAGCGCCACCTCGGCCGTGTCCCCGAGCACCTCCACACGCTGCTCGAAGCGGCCTTCGCCCAGTGCCTGCAGCGCCTGCGTGGCGTGTTCCAGGGCGCGTGGCGCGCTGCGTCTGCCGAGCCAGACCAGTGCCGCGGCGGCGGCCACGGCGACCAGCAGCGCCGGCAGCAAACGCGGCAATGCCGATCCGTTGGCTCCCACCGTGCGGCCGACGTGCAACGCATAGCCGGCCAGCGCCAGCAGGACCAGGACATGAGAGACAGCAAGCAGCGCCGAACGCGGGCGTAGCCAGGAGGGGGTGGGGCGGAGAACGGCGGTTGGCGAGGGCATGGTCTGCACCGGCTGGGAAACAACGGGCAACGCCGCGAGGGCGGTGCGATCGCGTGGGGGGTGATCCAGTATCGGCATATCACCGTGCCGGCTTGATCGCCTTCACCTGCCGTTCGTCGGAAACTTTATATGGACTGAACGCATAAGGCAGAGCGCCGAAGGCGTGATGATGTGCTGCGGCGCAGCAGGCGATCGACGCAGGGCCGCGCCTGGGACGCGGCGCGGGCGGCCGCAAGCGCGACGTGCATCCCGAAGCAGCGATCGCGCTGCGGTGGCCTCGGCAAGCAGATCAGCCGGCGCGGCGCGTGGCGGCTATGTTAGGCAACGTAGCTAGTCGGGCCGCGACGGGACACGGAACACTGCGCCATGCCGCGCCATGCCGCGCCATGGCGGATGCCGCATGGCCTGCAAGGCAGGATCGCACGGCGCGCAGGCGCAGCGCGCCGCGTGGTGCAACGCGTGTGCCGCCGCTAGCGCACGCTCTCCAGCGCCTGCAGATAGCGCTGGCGCCATGCGTTGATGTCGTGCTTGCGCAGGTGATCCATCATCGCCTGCCAGCGTTCGATGCGCTTGGCCTTGGGCAGCGACGCGCCGGTGGCGATGGCGTCGGCGACGCCGTCCAGGTCGTGCGGATTGACCAGCAGCGCTTCCTTCAGTTCGTCGGCGGCGCCGGCCAGCAGCGACAGCACCAGCACGCCGGGATTCTCCGGATCCTGCGCGGCCACGTACTCCTTGGCCACCAGGTTCATGCCGTCGCGCAGCGGCGTCACCAGGCCGACCTGTGCGGCGCGATAGAAGCCAGTCAGGGTGGCGTGGGTGAAGTTGCGGTTGACGTAGCGCAGCGGCGTCCAGTCCGGCTCGGCGTGGCCGCCGTTGATGTGACCGGCGATCTGCTCGAGCTGGTTGCGCAACTGCTTGTACTCGGTGACGTCGCCGCGCGAGACCGGCGCGATCTGCAGGTAGGTGAGGCTGCCGCGCTGGTCGGCATGCCGTTCCAGGTAGCGCTCGAAGCCGAGGAAGCGTTCCGGCAGACCCTTGGAGTAGTCCAGCCTGTCCACGCCGATCGCCAGTTGGCGATCGCGCAGGCTGCTGCGCAGGTCGCGCACCGCCGGCTTGGACATCGCCGCGCGCGCCTGCTGCGCGATCAGTTCGGTGTCGATGCCGATCGGGAACATGGCCGCGCGGAACCTGCGTCCGCCCGGCGCTTCCAGCACGCCGTCCTTGATCACCTTGCCGCCGCCGAACAGGCGCACGTAGGCCTGAAAGCGGTCGACGTCGCGGCGGGTCTGGAAGCCGATCAGGTCGTAGGCGTAGAAGCCGGAGAACAGCCGCGCATGGTCCGGCAGTGCCTGGATCAGGTCGGCCGAGGGGAACGGCACGTGCAGGAAGAAGCCGATGCGGCAGCCGATGCCGCGCTCGCGCAGCAGCGAGGCCAGCGGGATCAGGTGATAGTCGTGGATCCACACCGTGTCGTCCTCGCGCAGCAGCGGCGCGAGCTTGTCGGCGAACATGGCGTTGACCCGGCGGTAGCCCTCGCGTGTGGCGCGGTCGTAGTCGACCAGGTCCAGGCGGAAGTGCAGCAGCGGCCACAGCGTGCGGTTGGCGAAGCCGTTGTAGTACGCGTCCAGGTCGGCGCGATTCAGATCCATGGTGACGAAGCGGATATCGCCCTGGGTCTGTTCGTGCATCGCGCCGCTGTCGCCGCGCACGGTCTTGCCGCTCCAGCCGAACCATACGCCGCCGCGCTCCTTCAGCGCCGCCAGCAAGCCCACCGCCAGGCCGCCGGCGCGGTTCTCGCCGGGCAAGGCCACACGGTTGGATACCACCACCAATCTGCTCATGACGCCTCCTGCCAACTGCGCGACAAGCGCATGGCGGCGATGATCAGGCCGACATGCGAATAGGTCTGCGGGAAATTGCCCCAGGCTTCGCCGTTGTCGAAGGCCAGATCCTCCGACAGCAGGCCCAGGTGATTGCGCCGGGCGAGGATGCGCTCGAACAGCTCGCGCGCCTCCTCCTTGCGGCCGATCGCGGCCAGGGCGTCGATGTACCAGAACGTGCAGATGGTGAAGCTGGTCTCCGGTTCGCCGAAGTCGTCCGGCGCCACGTAGCGGTACAGCGCATCGCCATGCTTCAGGTCGCGGCCGATCGCCTCGACCGTGGCGATGAAGCGCGCATCGTCCGGGGCGATGAACCCGATGTCGGCCAGCAACAGCAGCGAGGCGTCCAGCCGGTGGCCGTTGAAGGTGTCGGTGAAGTGGCCCAGCTCCGTGCTCCAGGCCTCGGCGAGCACGCGTGCGTGGATGCGCTCGGCGCGCTCGCGCCAGTACGCCACGCGGTCTTCCAGGCCCAGCCGCGCGGCGATCTTGGCCAGGCGGTCGCAGGCGGCCCAGCACATCGCGCTGGTGTAGGTGTGCACCTCGGCGCGGCCGCGGAACTCCCACAGGCCGGCGTCGGGCACGTCGTGCAGTTCGAAGGCGCGCTCGCCCAGCGGTTCCAGGCGCAGGAACGTGTGGGTGTCGCCGGGATCCTTCAGGCGCAGGTCGAAGAACAGCTGGGTGGAGGCCAGCACCACGCTGCCGTACACGTCGTGCTGCTTCTGGATCCAGGCCAGGTTGCCGCGGCGCACCGGGCCCATGCCGCGGTAGCCGGCCAGCGATTCGACCTCGTGTTCCTCCAGCGCCGCCTCGAAGCCGATGCCGTACAGCGGCTGCAGGCTGCCGTCGGTGGTGGCGATGTTGAAGATGTAGCCGAGGAACTGCTCCATGGTGCGGGTGGCGCCGAGCCGGTTCAGCGCGCGCACCACGAAGGCGGCGTCGCGCAGCCAGCAGTAGCGGTAGTCCCAGTTGCGCGGGGTGTCCGGCGCTTCCGGGATGGAGGTGGTCATCGCCGCGATGATCGCGCCGCTGTCCTCGTATTGGCACAGCTTCAGGGTGATCGCGCTGCGGATCACCGCGTCCTGCCAGTCCAGCGGCACCGACAGGTAGCGCACCCACTCGCGCCAGTATTCCTCGGTGCGTTCCTGCGCTTCCTGGATGTAGCCGGTCAGCGAGCGGGTCAGCGATTCGTCCACGCCCAGCATCAGGTTGACCGGGTGGTTGAGCACGAACGGCAGTTCGTCGCGGATGAAGCGCACCGGCACGTCGGTGGTCAGGCGCAGGGTGAAATCCGGCAGCAGCCAGCGCACGTGGTTGCTGCCCCAGGTGCTCTCCGGCTGGCGCGCGCCCCAGTCGGCCAGCGGCCTGGCCAGCACGCGGATGCGCGGGTTGCCGGCCAGCGGCCGCACCTGGCGGATGATGCTGACCGGGCGGTAGAAGCGGCCGTGGTTGCGCCAGCGCGGCGCGAAGTCGATCACCTCCACCGCGCCGCCATGGGCGTCGCGCAACACGGTGCGCAGGATCGCGGTGTTGGCCAGGTAGTGCTGGTCGCTGTCGACGAAGTCTTCCAGTTCGATGCTGAAATCGCCGCCAGGATGCGCGCGCGGGGAGAGCAGGGCGCAGAACGCCGGGTCGCCGTCGAAGGCCGGCAGGCAGCTCCACACCACGCTGGCCCGTTTGTCGATCAGGGCGCCGAAGCTGCCGTTGCCGATGACGCCGAGGTCGAGATTGGGGGAACTCATGGAGCGGACGGGTCCTTGTGCGGAAGCAGTGGGGGAAACGGCCACGGGGCGCGGACGAACGGGCGTTGCGCTGGCCTCATCCGGCGTTATCGCGCAGCCAGGCGTGTACGCCGCGTGGATCGGGCAGCGCATAGGTGGCGACGCTGTCGGCGCGGGTGCCGACCAGCACGCTCCAGCCGCCGGCCTGGTTGGCCGCGGCGAAGCCGAATTCGTCGGTGAGATCGTCGCCGACGAACACCGGGCGGCGTCCGCGGAACGGCGGTTGCTGCAGCAGCGTGGTCAACGCCACGCCCTTGTCGCTGCCTTCGGGCACGAACTCGACCACGTGGTCGCCGGGCTGCAGGCGGTAGCCGGGCAGGTCGGCGATCTGTTCGTCGGCGAACGCCAGGACCGCCTCCGCAGCGCTCGGCGCTGCCCGCCAATGCAGGGCCACGCTGGCGCCCTTGTCTTCCACCAGCACGCCCGGATGCGCCTGCCGCAGATGCGCGGCACGCGCATGCAGCGCATGCAGAAACTCGGAGGTATCGGCGGGCATCGCCGCCTGCGCGTCGGCGTCGCTGCGCAGTTCGTGGCCGTGCAGGCCGGCGGCGGGCAGCCGCAGCGGCGCGAACAAGGCGTCGAGCTGCGTCAGCGGACGTCCGCTGACCAGCGCCACCGCGCCACCGAGGCGCTGGTGCAGGCGGCCGATCGCCTCACGCACCTCGGGCAGCAACTGCACCTGGTCGGGGCGTTCGGCAAAGGCGATGAGAGTGCCGTCCACGTCCAGGAACAATGCGCAGGCATCGTCCAGACGCGGCGGCGGCGGTCGGAGGGGGAGCGCGTCTGCCATTCCGCCATGATGAACGGGGTGGCGTTAGCGTCAGGTGGATTGGGGGCCGGGAATCGGGAATGGGGAAACGGGAATGGGGAAAAGCAATAGCCGTGCGGGCAGGCTCTTGCTCTTCCGATTCCCGTTTCTCGATTCCCGATTCCCCGCTCCTTCCCATTCCCGATTCCCGCCTCCCCATTCCCCACACCTTCGTCAGAAGGTGTACCGCACCCGCCCGTAGTAGTAAGCGCCGTTGCTGCCGATTGGCGAGAGCACGTCGTAGGGCAGGTTGCCGAAGTAGGCGATGTCCGGCTTGGAGCGGTCGGCGTAGGCGTCGGTGAGGTTCTGGCCGCCTACCGCCACGCTCCACTGCGGGGTGAGGTGGTACTCGACCTCGGCGTCGAGTTGCCACTTGGCGCTGTAGGTCTGCTCCGGGGCGAAGCCGCCGCCGAAGTCGAACACGCGGGTGGCGCTGCCGTAGCGGGTGACGCGGGTCTGCAGCGACCAGCGCGCGTCGCTCCAGTTCGCCGCCAGCTGCGCGCGGGTGCGCGGGGTCGCCTCGGTCAGGGTGTTGCGCTCTTCCACGCCGAACAGCACGTAGTCCGGATTCAGCGCCAGCAACTGCGCCGGCGTGGCCACCACGTTCTCCAGTTTGGTCTTGGCGTAGCTCCAGGTGCCGGTCAGCTGCAGTTGGCCCTGGCCCAGCGCCTGCCGCCAGTTGCTGACCAGTTCGGCGCCGCGGGTGCGGGTGTCGGCGGCGTTGACGAAGAAGCTGGCGCTCTGCAGGCCGGCGATGCCGAAGCGCTGTGCGACGAAGTCGGTCAGGGCGTCGCCGTCGATGTTTTCCGACAGCGCGATGCGCTTGTCGATATCGATCTGGAACAGGTCCAGCGACAGGTCGAAGTGGCTGCCGACGCGGCTGGTGAAGCCCAGGCTGTAGTTGCGCGACTTCTCCGGCTGCAGCGTGCGCGCGCCCAGCGCCTGCGCGATCGGGTTGTCGACCGAGAGCAGGCGGCCCTGCAGCAACTGTCCGTTGGCGTTGTAGCCGGTGGAACTGGCCTCGTAGCCGATCTGGCTCAGCGACGGCGCGCGGAAGTTGTTGGAGATCGCGCCGCGCAGGGCGAATGCCGGGACGAACTCGTAGCGCGCGGCCAGCTTGCCGGTCAGTTCGCCGCCGAAATCCTGGTAGTGCTCGTAGCGCGCGGCCAGGTCGGTGGAGAGCTTGTCGCCGAACTGGCTGGACACGCTGGCGTAGACACTGGCGACGTTGCGCGACAGGTCGGCCGCATCCTGCGGGGTCAGGCCGCCGCCGGCCTGGGCGCCGGTGGGGCGGTCGGTGTAGGGGCCGGCGGCGTAGCTGGCCGGGTCGCCCGGACGGGTGCGGTAGTGCTCGCGGCGCAGCTCCACGCCGGTGCCCACGGTGTGGGTGGCGCCGGCGGCGTCGAAGCTGCGGCTCAAGTCGAGGTTGGCCACGCCTTGCGCGAACGCGTAGTCGCCGGTCTTGAAGCGGGTCGGGCTGCCCGGGCCCAGCGAGGCGTTGAGCGAATGCTTGAGCCGGTAGGTGAAGTCGTTGCGGCCGTAGTCGAGGCTGGCGTCGTAGGCCCATTCGCCCCATTGCCCGCGCGCGCCGAGCACCGCCTGCAGGTCGCGGTTCTCGCCCAGCGACACCGGGCGGTAGCCCTGCGGATACATCTGCGTCCAGTTGGCGGCGCCGTCGGGGTAGCGGAAGTAGTTGGCGCCCTGCGTGTCGCGCTGGTTGTAGGTGCCGAAGGCATAGACCTCGCTGCCCTGGCCGAACGGCAGCTTGCCGTTGAGCCAGGCGTTGAGATCCTTGCTGGCGCCGTCGCCGAGTTCATAGTTGCGCTTGCCGGCCAGGGCCAGGTTGGCCGGGGTCTGTTCCTCGAACGGCGGGATCTGGTCGAAGCCGGCGCGGTTGGTGGCCTCGTGGTTCTTCAGCTCCAGGCCGACCTTGAAGAAGCCGCCGTCCTCGCCCAGGCGTGTGCCGACCTTGCCGCTGGCATAGCCGGTCTGGCCGTCGGTGAGGGTGCGGTGGATCGGCTTGACGTCGGTGTGGTTGGCGCCGTAGCTGGCTTCCAGCGCGCCGCTGTCCGGGTCGTCGTCGAGGATCACGTTGATCACCCCGGCCACCGCGTCGGAGCCGTACTGCGCGCCGGCGCCGTCGCGCAGCACTTCGATGCGCTTGATCGCGCTGATCGGGATGGCGTTGAAGTCCACCGGCGTGGTGCCCTTGCCGATCTTGCTGTCGGTGTTGACCAGCGCCGAGGTGTGGCGGCGCTTGCCGTTGACCAGCACCAGCACCTGGTCGGGCGAGAGCCCGCGCAGCTGCGCGGCGCGCACGTGGTCGGCACCGCCGGAGTTGGACTGGCGCGGGAAGTTGAAGGACGGCAGCAGCGCCTGCAGCGCGCTGCCGAGTTCGCCGTTGACCACGCCCGCCTTGCGGATGTCCTCGGCGCTGAGCACGTCCACCGGGGCGGTGGATTCGAGCACGGTGCGACCGCTGGCGCGGGTGCCGGTGACGATCACCGTATCGAGGTTGGTCGTGGTGGCCGGGGGGGCGTCCTGGGCGAACGCGGGGGCCGCCAGGGCCAGGGCGATGGCCAGGCTCAGCGGCCTGACGAACGGGGACGACATGGGGGTTCTCTCCTGAAACGATGACCATCGAGACCGGCCGCGCCGGCCATGGCGGCGACTGGGGTCGGCAAAGGTTGCTGCATCCATCCGGATGAAGCGATATATTAGCCCGACGTTAAGGCGATGTGCGAGCCGTGTGTTCGGTGCGCTCGGGCATGAGCTCATGCCCGGCGGTTATCCGGCCCGGTCCGTACCTGGCCTACGATCGTGTGTTGCCTGCCCCTTCCGACCGAGACCTTGCCGATGCTCTTGCGTGCCCCGTTGATCGCCGTCCTCCTGGCCCTGAGCGCCTGCGCCAGCGTCGCTCCGTCTGCGCCCGCCGCGCCGAGCAAGGTCAGCGCGACCATGCAGGGCGATGCGGCGCGGCCGGCACAGGCCAGCGGCTGGGTGCGCAGCGAGCTGTACTTCGGCGTGGGCGAGGAAAGCGGCCCGGCCGACCGTCCGCAGGCCGAGCCGATCAGCGAGGCGCGCTGGCGCGCGTTCCTGGACAAGGAAGTGACGCCGCGCTTTCCCGACGGCCTGACCGTGTTCGATGCCTACGGCCAGTGGCTGTTCCGCGGCGCCAAGGAGCCGAACCGGCTCAACACCAAGGTGCTGGTGATCCTGCACGAGGACACCCCGCAGCGCCGCGCCGACATCGAGGCGATCCGGCTGGCGTGGAAGCAGGCCACCGGGCACCAGTCGGTGCTGTGGGCGCGGCAGGCGGTGGACGTGTCGTTTTGAGTGCCGGGATTCGGGATTCGGGATTGGGGATGACCAGCCGTTCGGCTGTGGAAAGCGGGGATTCGCAAAAGCGGACCGCTGCAGTGAGTGCGGGGCCGTTCGTGATTCGGCCCGGTGATCTGGACGATCCGGCGGTGCGTGGGTTGCTGGAGTACCACGTGCAGCAGATGCATGCGCAGTCGCCGCCGGGCTGCGTGTATGCGTTGGGCCTGTCCGGTCTGCGGCAGCCGCAGGTGCGGGTGTGGAGCGTGTGGCGCGACGATACGCTGGCCGCGGTCGGCGCCTTGCGGACGCTGGACGATGGCGGCGGCGAACTGAAGTCGATGCGCACGCATCCGTCGTTCCTGCGCCAGGGTGCGGCGGCGGCCCTGCTCGACCATCTGATCGCGGTCGCCCGCGCCGAAGGCCTGCAGCGGCTGAGCCTGGAAACCGGCAGCGGCGCGGCGTTCGCGCCGGCGCTGGCGTTGTATCGCCGGCGCGGCTTCCGCAACGGGCCGGCGTTCGGCGATTACGTGCCGAGCGCGTTCAACCAGTTCCTGCATCTGCCGCTGTAGCGCCGCGGCGCGCCGTCGCCGGAAAACGGCATCCTGCGCGTGCACCGATCCGACGGTGCCGCTTGCCCTTACCATCCCTCGACCCCCAACGCCGCCACTGCCCGCATGTCCACTCCCGCTCCTGTCTCGCCGCGTCCGCGTTGGTTCGTCGCCGGCGACCTCAACGGCTTCTTCGGCCTGGTGGTCGACAACCTGTCGATCCTCGGCTTCATCACCCTGGCGCTGGTCGGCCTGTTCCAGTTCCCCGTCGAGGTCATCTACACCCGGATGATTCCCGGCACCGCCTTCGGCGTGCTGGTCGGCAACCTGCTCTACACCTGGATGGCGCGGCGGCTGGCCGTGCGCAGCGGGCGCAGCGACGTCACCGCGATGCCGTTGGGCCTGGATGCGCCGACCAGCATCGGCATGGCGCTGCTGGTGCTCGGCCCGGCCTTCGTGCGCTACAAGCAGCAGGGCCTGGACCCGCAGGCCGCGGCGCTGGCCACCTGGCACCTGGGCATGGCGTCGCTGGTGGTGATGGGCGCGCTGAAGACCGTGCTGTCGTTCTTCGGCGATGCGGTCACCCGCGCCTTGCCGCGCGCCGCGCTGCTCGGCTCCATCGCCGGCATCGCCATCGTGTTGATGGGCTTCCTGCCGCTACTGGAGACGCTGCGCACGCCGCTGGTCGGGCTGGTGGTATTGGGCCTGCTGCTGTACGTGCTGATCGCCAAGGGCCGGTTGCCGTGGCGCCTGCCGGGGGTGCCGCTGGCGCTGGCGTTGGGTACCGGCCTGTACTACTGGGCCAACGCCGCGGGGATCGGCATTCCCGGCCACCAGGCGCCGCAATGGAGCGCGCCGCAGCTGGTGTTGCCGTGGCCGAGCCTGGGGTTCGTCGCCGGCCTGGCCGACACGGTGCCGCTGCTGCCGCTGTTGCTGCCGTTCGGCCTGCTGATGGTGGTCGGCGGCATCAACGTCAGCGAGAGTGCGCGTGCCGCCGGCGACGACTACCGCACCCGCGACATCCTGCTGGTCGAGGCCGGCGCAACCCTGATCGCCGGCGTCTGCGGCGGCGTCGCCCAGACCACGCCGTACATCGGCCAGCCGGCCTACAAGCACATGGGCGCGCGCAGCGGCTACACCTTGCTCACCGGGCTGTTCATCGGCCTGGGCGGCATGTTCGGGCTGGTCGCCGGCCTGGTGCAGTGGCTGCCGATGGCGGTGCTGGCGCCGATCATCGTCTACGTCGCCATCGACATCACCACCCAGGCCTTCCAGGCCACGCCCAAGCGCCATGCCGGCGCGATGGTGCTGGGTTTCCTGCCGTCGGTGGCGTACCTGCTTGCGATCAAGGCGCCGGGCTGGATCGCCCCGGAGCAGCTGGCCAAACTCACCACCACCTTGGACGGCCACGGCCTGCCCGAGCTGGCGGTGATCCTGACCCTGGGCAACGGCTTCATCATCACCGCGATGCTGTGGATCGCCGCAGTGGCGGCGATGGTGGACGGCCGCCTGCGCCGTGCCGCCGTGTTCCTGCTGGTGGCGGCCGGGCTGACCCTGTTCGGGCTGATCCACTCGGTGGACCCGCGCGGCGGCCTGTACCTGCCATGGACGCTGAGCGGCGTGCCCAAGCTGATCGCCTGGCAGTTCGTCGGCGGCTACCTGGTGCTGGCCGCGCTGCTCGGCCTGCTGTCGTTGCAGAAGCCGCGCGCGGTGCTGGTGGACTGACGGCGGCGCGACAAGCGGTGCCGGGATCGCAACGATGCACGAGAGGAGGATGGCATGAACGCTTGCCCTGGCCTGCGCATGCGTGCGCTGGCACTGCTGCTGGCACTGGGCTGGGTGCCCGAGGCCGGCGCGGTGTCGTTCGATTGCAGCAAGGCAACCACGGCGGTGGAGCGACTGTTGTGCACGGACAAGCGGTTGGACGCCACGGAGGAATGGCTGGCCCTGCGCTATGCGGCGCTGCGCGACGTGGTCCCCGCGGCGCAGCGGCCTGGCGTGCGCAACGCGCAGCGCGACTGGCTGGCGCAGCGCCAGAGCTGCCTGGCCGAGACCGATCCGGGGGCCTGCCTGAAACAGCGGATGGAGGCGCGGGTACGCGCGCTGGACGCCGAGTTCGCGCCGCAGGCGGCGCGCTTCGACCGCATCGTCGCCAGCATTCCCACCACGCCTGCCGCGGCGGCGGCGCAGCTGCGCGCCTACGATGGTGGTCTGGCCTCGGCCTGGCTGGTGTACCTGCATCGCTTCGTGCCGGCGGCCGGGGTGGCGGCGGCCGAAGCGCGTGCCCGGTTCGCGTCCGCTAGCACCGCCCTGCGGCAGCAGGACGGGGTATCCGCCGGGCTGCTCGACACGTCCGAGCCGAGCAGCCGACAGGCCGGGGAAGCGCGCGACCTGACCCTGTTGCGGCTGTGGATCGAACGCAGCGGCTATACGCCGGATGCGGCCACGCAGCCGAATCCGCGTCCCTACGTGCATTGTTTCGTGTTCGCCGCGCAGGGCGAGGCCGCCTACGACGCCATGGGCCCGCTGTATGGCTCCAGCCGCGATCTTTCCGCGCCGATCTGCCGGCCGTTGCCCGGCCTGTTCGATCAACCCGCATGGATGCGCTTGCAGCAGGCATTCGGCAGCCTGGTGGATCGCGTCTCCGACGACGCGGGCACCATGCGCTACGCGGATTTCGCCGCATGGCGGGTGCTGTCGCTGCAGGCCACGGTGTCGCCACTGCTATTGCTGAAACAACCCAAGGGCGCCGAGCCGCCCGGCGATCCGGCCGCCGCCATCGCCGCGTGGCACGACGCGAGCGTGTGGCCACAGGCTGATCGCAAGGCGGCACTGGCGGCCTTGCAGCCGGCGCGCGCTGCCGCGGCGCAATGGATGATCGCGCACAAGGCGATGCCGGCGGCGCAGGCCGACCGCGTCGCGGCGGCGCTGGTCGCAGCCTGGGTCGGAGCGCGCATCGCCTTTGCCGAAGGCCTGCAGGGGTAATGGTCGCGTACGCGGCGCTGGTGGGGCGCTGGCGCCTCGCGCAAGGCGTGCATCTAGGCTGAACGCTGGCCGTCCCGCGCTGGAACCGGTGCGCATCGCGGCGGTCACACCTCCATTGTCCGATGGAGATGTGCATCCCATGCAGCCGCGTCACTCGTTCTGGCCGTGGATCCTGGTCGCCGTGCTGGTGGCCGCCGCCGCGGCCTGGTTGTTCCGCGACAACATCGCCGCGCTGTGGCCCGCCACTGCGCCCGCACCTGCCGCGGTCGCGCCGCCGCCCGCCGCGGCCGCGCCGACAACGTCTGACACGCCTGTCGCGGCGGCAACGCCGCCGCCGATCCAGCACCCGATCGATGCCGCGGAAGCCGCCGACGCGGCGATTCCGGCGCTGGCCGCCAGCGACGATGCGGCCTGGTCGGCACTGAGCGCGCTGGCTGGCGGCGACGCACCACTGGCGCTGCTGCTGCGCGACCACCTGATCCAGCGCCTGGTGACCATGGTCGACAACCTGACCCAGCGCCGCGTCACGGCCCGCTCCCTGGCGCTCAAGCAAGTGCCGGGCGACCTGCAGGTGAGCACCGATGCCAGCGGCGCCAGCGTCATCGCCGACACCAATGCCCAGCGCTATGCGCCCTACGTGGAGGCGTTCACCCGGGCCGATCCGGGCACGGCGGTGGCGGCCTACCGGCGCTTCTATCCGCTGTTCCAGCAGGCTTATGTGGAGTTGGGCTATCCGCAGGGCTACTTCAACGATCGCCTGGTGCAGGTGATCGACCACCTGCTGCAGACCCCGACGCCGACCGCGCCGCTCGCGGTGGAGATGGATCCGGTGCGCGGCAAGTACCGCTTCGTGGATCCGGCGCTGGAATCGCTGTCGATCGGCCAGAAGGCGCTGCTGCGCATGGGCCCGACCCAGGCCGCCGCGGTCAAGGCGCAGTTGCGTGCGGTGCGCGAAGCCCTGACGCGGACCTGAGCCAGACGCGAGGCGCGTGCCGCGTCATGCGGGCTTTTTGTTTCTGGCAGGAGCGGCCCGAGGCCACCTCGAGCCGCTCATGCGGGAAAGCGCCTATTGCTACGCCTGAAGCGCCCTTGTGGGAGGGACTTCAGTCCCGACGCGCTACACCATAGATCACCACGGCATGACGGCGGTTTTTCAACGGACGTGGCACGCCGATACCGGACGTCCAGCCTCGCTCAGCCATCCAACTCCGGGTAATGCCGGAAGATGCCGTTCTCGTTGAACGGCAGGCGCCGCGGCGAGGCCAGGTAGGCGGCGATGCCCGGGCGCTCGCAGACGCGCTGTTGCAGCGCGCGCAGCCGCGGCAGCTTCGGCGAGAGTTTTTTCATCGCCTGCGGGAAGGCGTAGTCCAGCCCGCTCATCAGCTGGAACAGCGACAGGTCCACGTAGGAATGCTCGCGCAGCACGTGGCGCCCGCCGCCCTGGTCCAGCACCTGTTCGAAATAGCCAAGGAACTTCGGCAGCCGCTGCTTGCGCAGGTCTTCGGCGCGCCGCCGTGCTTCGGCTTGCTGGTCCTCGTAGTACAGCCCGCTGGCGATGGGGTGGTGGCTGTCGTGGACCTCGGCAACCAGGTCGGCGATGGTCAACTGCAATTGCAGGGCCTGTAGCCGCCGCGATTCGCTGTCCGGCACCAGGCCCAGCGGCGGGCCGAGGTAGTGCAGGATGTTGGCGACCTGGGCGATCACCAAGCGGCCGGCCTTGAGGAACGGTGGTGCGAACGGGCGTGCGCCGGCATGGGCGCCATCGAGGAAGGGCTGCATCGCCGCATCGCCCTGCTCGCGGGCGACATCGCGATAGCCGGCGCCGGCATCCTCCAGCGCCAGCCGCACGAACTCGCCGCGGCCCTGGATGCCGGTCCAGTAGTAGAGCTCGTAGTGCATGGCGGGGCCTGTGCGTGGGGACGGGAGCGCCGAGGGTAGCCGCCGTTGCGGTAGCGGCGTGTGACTGTCTGGTACCGGAGTGCGGCGGACGTCACGTCGCGTCGCCGCCGTCCCGCGAGGTGTATACAGACGTCGCGGACGGCCTTGAAACAGGGGCGGACAGCCGCATTTTGCTGGCATGCCGGCACGGCCGGCCCTTTCCTTCAGAGGACTTCCCGATGCGGATGGACAAGCTCACCTCGCGCTTCCAGCAGGCCCTGGCCGACGCGCAGTCGCTGGCCGTGGGCCGCGACCACACCATCATCGAACCGGTGCACGTGTTCGTGGCGCTGCTCGACCAGGCCGGTGGCAGCACCCGGCCGCTGCTGGCGCAGGCCGGCGTCAACGTGCCGGTGCTGCGCGAGCGGCTCGGCGAGGCGCTGGAGAAGCTGCCCAAGGTCAGCGGCCAGCCCGGCAACGTGTCGATGGGCAACGACCTCAGCCGCCTGCTCAACCAGACCGACAAGCTGGCGCAGCAGCACAACGACCAGTTCATCGCCAGCGAGTGGTTCGTGCTGGCCGCGGCCGACGACGGCGGCCCGTTGGGCCTGGCGCTGCGCGCGGCCGGCGCCGACAAGAAGAAGCTCGAAGCCGCCATCGACAAGCTGCGCGGCGGCGAGACCGTGCAGTCGGAGAACGCCGAGGAACAGCGCCAGGCGCTGGAGAAGTACACCATCGACCTCACCGCGCGCGCCGAGAGCGGCAAGCTCGATCCGGTGATCGGCCGCGACGAGGAAATCCGCCGCACCGTGCAGGTGCTGCAGCGGCGTACCAAGAACAACCCGGTGCTGATCGGCGAGCCCGGCGTCGGCAAGACCGCCATCGTCGAGGGCCTGGCCCAGCGCATCGTCAACGGCGAAGTGCCCGAAGGCCTGCGCGGCAAGCGCGTGCTGTCGCTGGACATGGGCGCGCTGATCGCCGGCGCCAAGTTCCGCGGCGAGTTCGAGGAGCGGCTCAAGGGCGTGCTCAACGACCTGGCCAAGAACGAGGGCCAGATCATCCTGTTCATCGACGAACTGCACACCATGGTCGGCGCCGGCAAGGCCGATGGCGCCATGGACGCAGGCAACATGCTCAAGCCGGCGCTGGCGCGCGGCGAACTGCACTGCATCGGCGCCACCACCCTGGACGAGTACCGCAAGTACATCGAGAAGGACGCGGCGCTGGAGCGGCGCTTCCAGAAGGTGTTCGTCGGCGAGCCGAGCGTGGAGGACACCATCGCGATCCTGCGCGGGCTCAAGGAGCGCTACGCGGTGCACCACGGCGTGGAGATCACCGACCCGGCGATCGTCGCCGCGGCCACGCTGTCCAACCGCTACATCACCGACCGCCAGTTGCCGGACAAGGCCATCGACCTGATGGACGAGGCGGCCAGCCGCATCCGCATGGAAATCGACTCCAAGCCGGAGGAACTGGACCGCCTGGAGCGGCGCCTGATCCAGCTCAAGATCCAGCGCGAGATGCTGAAGAAGGAGAAGGACGAGGCCTCGCGGCAGCGCCTGGCCGACCTGGAGAGCGACATCGACAAGCTCGAGCGCGAGTTCTCCGACCTGGACGAGGTGTGGAAGTCGGAGAAGGCGGCGCTGCAGGGCGCGACCAAGATCAAGGAACAGATCGAGCAGGCGCGCGTGGAGCTGGAGGCCGCGCAGCGGCGCCAGGACTACGCCAAGATGAGCGAGATCCAGTACGGCCTGCTGCCGAACCTGGAGAAGCAGCTGGCCGCGGCCAACGAGGCCGAACAACACGACTTCAAGCTGGTGCAGGACCGCGTCACCGCCGAGGAGATCGCCGAGGTGGTGTCGCGCTGGACCGGCATCCCGGTCAACAAGATGCTCGAGGGCGAGCGCGACAAGCTGCTGCGCATGGAGGACGAACTGCACCAGCGCGTGGTCGGCCAGGAAGAGGCGATCAAGGTGGTGTCCGACGCGGTGCGCCGCTCGCGCGCCGGCCTGTCCGATCCGAACCGGCCCAGCGGCTCGTTCCTGTTCCTGGGCCCCACCGGCGTCGGCAAGACCGAGCTGTGCAAGGCGCTGGCCGAGTTCCTGTTCGACAGCAGCGACGCGATGATCCGCATCGACATGAGCGAGTTCATGGAGAAGCATTCGGTGGCGCGGCTGATCGGTGCGCCTCCGGGCTATGTCGGCTATGAGGAAGGCGGCTACCTGACGGAGGCGGTGCGGCGTCGGCCGTATTCGCTGATCCTGCTCGACGAAGTCGAGAAGGCGCACAGCGACGTGTTCAACATCCTGCTGCAGGTGCTCGACGACGGCCGCCTCACCGATGGCCAGGGGCGCACCGTGGACTTCCGCAACACCGTCATCGTGATGACCTCCAACCTGGGTTCGCATCAGATCCAGGAGCTGAGCGGCGACGGCAGCGCCGAGGCCTACACGCAGATGAAGGCGGCGGTGATGGGCGTGGTGCAGGCGCACTTCCGCCCGGAGTTCATCAACCGCCTGGACGACATCGTGGTGTTCCATCCGCTGGACAAGGCGCAGATCAAGTCGATCGCGCGCATCCAACTGCATGGTCTGGAGAAGCGCCTGGCCGAGCGCGGGCTGAAGATCGAACTGGGCGACCGCGCGCTGGAGCTGCTCGGCAACGTCGGCTTCGACCCGGTGTACGGTGCGCGCCCGCTGAAGCGCGCGATCCAGGCGCAACTGGAGAACCCGCTGGCGCAGCAGATCCTGTCCGGCCAGTTCCTCAGCGGCGACACCATCAAGGTCGAGGCCGAGGGCGGCAAGCTGGTGTTCGAGAAGGCCTGATGGGTTCCATCGCGCAGGCGCGTTCCGCTGTGTCGGCGGCGCGCGCCCTGCTGGTGGACATGGACGGCGTGCTGCGGCTGTGGCCCGACGACGATGCGACGCTGGAGCGCGCGCACGGCGTGCCGCCGGGCAGTCTGCGCGCGGTGGCGTTCGCGCCGGCTCTGCTGGAGCCGGCGATCCGTGGTGCCACCAGCGATGCGCATTGGCGCGCCGAGGTGGTCGCGCGTCTCGCCGCGCTGGCGCCCCAGGCCGACGTCGCGGCGCTGGTCGCCGCCTGGTCCGCGCCGACGGCGGCCCGTCTCAATCAGCCCGTGCTGGCGCTGCTGCGACAGGTGCGCCAGCGCATGCCCGTGGTGTTGCTGAGCAACGCCACCTCGCGCCTGCCGCACGACCTGCAGGCGCTCGGCCTCGCCGACGCGTTCGATGCCGTGGTGAATTCGAGCGAGGTCGGCGCGATCAAGCCGGAGCCGGCGATCTTCCTGCATGCGCTGATGCAGCTGGGGATGGCCGCGGACGAGGTGTTGTTCGTCGATGACACGGCGGTCCATGTCGAGGCGGCACGTGCCCTGGGCCTGCGCGCCGAGCGCTATGTGGACGCAGAAGCCTTGCGTGCCTGGCTGCTCGTCCATGGCGCGCTCGGCGACGACTGAGCTTGCATGCCGGGACTGGATCGGCGCGCCAGGGTCGGCGTTCCCGCCTGCGGCAGTGCGTGCGCCTACTTCTCCAGGGACAGCGTGATGCCTGCTACGCAGGCCGCCTCGGGGTGTGCGCGTTGCGCGGCGAACGTACCTTGCAGGGTGGCCCCCACGGCAAGCTTGTCGCGCTGGAAACTGGCGCCGACGCCAAAGTCGGTATCGGCTTATTGCGGTGGTGGCGGCTCGACAGCGAAGTACTCTTTCGAGAATCCGGCGGCGGCCAGCCTGTCGGCCAGTTGCCCTAGCCGCAGCGGGCAGGCGTCGCCCATGTCGCGATAGCGGTAGCCGAGCCCGCTGCCCGCAGCCACGGGCGCATCTTCCTTGGAACTGATGGAAAGCGAGAGCGAGGCCCGGTCGGGCAAGTACTTCGCTTCGACCTCTTGCGTGAACGCCATGCCGGCGGCGTCGACGAAAGCAGCGAAGACGTTGCCGACCGGTGGCCGCGGCGAGGGATTCCACGGTTCGGCATACGGCGGCGGCAGCATGCCGGGGAAAAAATCCAGGTCGAACCGATCGCAGAGATGGCGCAAGGTCAACGCCGCCTCGTCGCCAGCGATCACCGCGTCGAGCACGCCGAGGTAGCGTTGCATCATGACGTGCGCGGGCACGCTGGAATCCTGTTCGGGATCGGCCAGATAGCGCTGGTGCTGCGCCTCGCAAGTGTAGGGCTGGCTCCACTGTTCCATCGCATAGGACGGCGGCGGCGCGGCCCGCGCGAACGCTGGCAGGGCGAAGAGCAGCAGCGGAATCGAGCGGATGGCGGCGCGTTGCATCGGGTGAGCATCCCGGCGGGCTGGCCGGCCCATCATACCGGGTGCCCGCGCGCCGTCCGCACCGGGTGGGCTGACAACCCGGCGTCATGGCCTCATAACCGCGGGTTTGCATTCGCTGCCACGCAGGGCGCTATCGTCTCGGCTCCTCTTGCCGAGATCCGTCCATGTCCGACCCGAACTGGAAGCTGGAAACCATCGCCGTGCACGGCGGCTATCGTCCCGATCCCACCACCCGCGCGGTGGCGGTGCCGATCTACCAGACCGTGGCCTATGCCTTCGACGACACCCAGCACGGCGCCGACCTGTTCGACCTGAAAGTGCAGGGCAACATCTACAGCCGCATCATGAACCCCACCACCGACGTGCTGGAGCAGCGCATCGCCGCGCTGGAAGGCGGCATCGGCGCGCTGGCGGTGGCCTCCGGTCAGGCGGCGGTGACCTATGCCATCCAGACCATCGCCGAGGCCGGCGACAACATCGTTTCCTCCAGCGCGCTGTACGGCGGCACCTACAACCTGTTCGCGCATACGCTGCCGCTGTCCGGCATCCAGACCCGCTTCGCCGACTATCGCGATCCCGGCGCCTTCGCCGGACTGATCGACGAGCGCACCAAGGCGATCTTCGTCGAGTCGATCGGCAACCCGCGCGGCAATGTCACCGACCTGGAGGCGGTGGCCGCCATCGCCCACGCCCACGGCGTGCCGCTGATCGTCGACAACACCGTGCCCACGCCATACCTGCTGCGGCCGTTCGACTTCGGCGCCGACATCGTGGTGCATTCGCTGACCAAGTACCTGGGCGGCCACGGCACCAGCCTGGGCGGGGCGATCGTCGATTCCGGGCGCTTCCCGTGGGCGACGCACGCGCAGCGCTTCCGCCGCCTCAACGAGCCGGACGTGAGCTACCACGGCGTGGTCTACACCGAGGCGCTGGGCGAGGCCGCCTACATCGGCCGTGCGCGGGTGGTGCCGCTGCGCAACACCGGTGCGGCGCTGTCGCCGTTCAACGCGTTCCAGATCCTGCAGGGCATCGAGACGTTGCCGCTGCGCATGGACCGGATCAACCAGAACACGCTGGCGCTGGCGCGGCACCTGCAGGGCGAGGCCAAGGTGGAGTGGGTCAACTACGCCGGCCTGCCGGACCATCCCGAGCACGCGCTGGCGCAGAAGTACCTGCGCGGCCACGGCTCCGGCGTGCTGACCTTCGGTCTGCGCGGCGGCCGCGCCGCCGGCGCGCGCTTCCTCGATGCGCTGCAACTGTTCACCCGTCTGGTCAACATCGGCGACGCCAAGTCGCTGGCCACGCATCCGGCGTCCACCACGCATCGCCAGCTCTCGCCCGAGGAATTGCAGCGCAGCGGCGTCAGCGAGGATACGGTGCGGCTGTCGGTGGGCATCGAGCACATCGACGACCTGCTCGCCGACCTGCAGCAGGCGCTGGCGCAGGCCTGAGCCACGCCGCGGGCTGCACGCGTGCTCAGCGGAAGAACTGGCTCGGCGGCTGCCCGAACTGGCGCTTGAACATGGCGGTGAACGCGCTGGGGCTGTCGTAGCCCAGCTCCACCGCCACGTCGATGATGCGGTCGCCGGCGGCCAGCCGTTCCAGCCCGCGCAGCAGGCGCAGTTGCTGGCGCCACTGGCCGAAGCGCATCTGCAGTTCGCGTTGGCACAGGCGCTGGATGGTCTTGACGTCCACGCTTAATTCCGTGGCCCAGGCATGCAGCGTGGTGGCATCGGCCGGGTCGGCGTCGAGCGCGGCGGCGATGCGCAGCAGGCGCGGATCGCGCGGCTGCGGCAGGTATAGCGGCAGCGCCGGCAGGGCATGCAGTTCGTCCAGGATCAGCCGCATCAGCCGCCCGTCGCGCGAGTCGGCGGCGTGGTCCCAGGGGATCTCCGCGGCGCTGCGGATCAGTGCTTCCAGCAGCGGCTCCACCGCCATCACCGTCGGCGTGTCTGGCATGCCGGCGATGGCGGCGGGGCGGATGTACAGGCTGCGCATGCGCAGGACGCCGATCCAGCGCACGCTGTGCTCGGTGCCGGCGGGGATCCACAGCGCGCGCGTGCTCGGCACCACCCAGTGGCCCTGGCCCGAGCGCACCACCATCAGGCCGGAGACCGCGTAGATCAACTGATGACGCGCATGCCGGTGCGGGGCGATGGCGCTGTCGGGCGGGTAGTCGACGGCCTTGCACACCACGTCGGCGGGCGCGTCGTCCGCATTGCGGCCGGCGCGCGGCACCAGCATGTCCTTTTTGCGATGGTTGCTGGGCATGTCGCGCAAGAAGGTCGGGACAGGGCAGCCTACCATGCACGCACTCCCGGCAATGCCTGTCCCGCCATGTCCACGCTGCGTCCTGCCGCGCCCGTCGTTTCCTCGCCTGCTCCCGTCGCCCCGCGCAAGGTCGCGTCCGGCGTTCTGGCCGCGATCACTTCCTCGCACCTGATCAACGACATGATGCAGTCGCTGATCCTGGCGCTGTATCCGGTGCTGAAGGGCCAGTTCCAGCTCAGCTTCGCCCAGGTCGGCCTGATCACCCTCACGTACCAGATCACCGCCTCGCTGTTCCAGCCGCTGATCGGGTTGCGCACCGATCGCCGACCGGCGCCGTATTCGCTGCCGATGGGAATGAGTTCCACGCTGTGCGGGCTGTTGCTGCTGGCCTATGCGCCCAGCTTCGGCATGGTGTTGCTGGCGGCGGCCTTGGTCGGGATCGGCTCGGCGATCTTCCATCCCGAATCCTCGCGCATCGCGCGGCTGGCTTCGGGCGGCCGCCATGGCCTGGCCCAGTCGGTGTTCCAGGTCGGCGGCAATACCGGCACCGCGCTGGGGCCGCTGATCGCCGCGGCGGTGATCGTGCCCAACGGCCGCCACAGCGTGGCCTGGTTCGGCGGCGCGGCGTTGCTCGGCATCGCCTTGCTGTCCTACGTCGGGCGCTGGTACGCGCTGCACCTGCAGGCCGCGCGCGCGACGTCGCGGCCGGTCGCCGCGGTGCCGGCGCTGCCGCGCGCCACGGTGGTGCGCATCGTCGGCATCCTGCTGCTGCTGATCTTCTCCAAGTATTTCTACATCGCCGGGCTGAGCAGCTACTACACGTTCTACCTGATCCAGCGCTTCGGCATTTCGGTGCAGAGCGCGCAGTTGCACCTGTTCGCGTTCCTGCTGGCCTCGGCGCTGGGCACGCTGATCGGCGGCCCGGTCGGCGACCGCATCGGCCGCAAGCCGGTGATCTGGGTGTCGATCCTGGGCGTGGCGCCGTTCGCGCTGGCGCTGCCGCACGTGGGCCTGCATGCGGCCACCGCGTTGACTGTGCTGATCGGCTTCGTGTTGTCCTCGGCGTTCTCCGCGATCCTGGTGTATGCGCAGGAAATGATGCCCGGACGCATCGGCACCATCTCCGGGCTGTTCTTCGGCTTCGCCTTCGGCATGGGCGGGCTGGGCGCGGCGGTGCTGGGGCTGCTCGCCGACCATCGCGGCATCGTCTTCGTGTACCAGGTGATGTCGTTCCTTCCGCTGCTGGGCATCGTCGCCGCGCTGCTGCCGAGCCGGCGACCCGACGCCGTCGCGACGCACTAGGCTGTATCGACATTCATTTCAGCCACATTGGGATAGAGGCCAGATACAGGAAAGCCAAGAAATGCGTTGGCTTGCGATCGAAGCGCGTGGCGATACGGCGGAACTGCTTGAGCTTGGCGAAGCAACGTTCGATGCGATTGCGTAACCGGTAGCGTGCTTTGTCGTAGCGGCGCGGCCGCTGGCAACTGCGTGGAGGGATCACCGCCTTGGCGCCTCGTGACCTGATCAACGCCACCAGTTCCCGACTGTCATAGCCCTTGTCGGCCAGCACATATTTCGGCTTGAACCCGGCCAACAAGGCGCGCGCTTGCGTGATGTCGTTACGCTGCCCACCTGTCAGCACGACCCGCACCGGCCGGCCCTGGCTATCCACGGCCAAGTGGATCTTTGTGCTCAGGCCTCCTCGGGAGCGCCCCAGAGCCGAGTCCGAAGCCCCCCTTTTCCGGTCGCCGCCTGTGCATGCGCCCGGACGATGCTGCTATCAATCATCAGGTACTCGTTGTCTCGAGCCCGAGTCAGGCTCTGGAAAATCCGCTCCCAGACGCCCTTGGCGGCCCAACGGGTAAAGCGTTTGTGCACGCTTTTGTAGGCCCCGTAGCGCGGCGGCAGATCACTCCAGCGTGCGCCGGAGCGCAACACCCACAGCACGCCATTGACGAAAGTGCGGTTGTCGGCTGCTGTGCGGCCCGGGTCACTGGCTTTGCCTGAAAGCAAGTCTTCGATCCGCTCCCATTGGCTCTGGGTCAATTCATAGCGGCTGGGCCGCGACGTGATGGTCTTCGACATCCCAAAAAAATACCGCTGAATGTCGATACAGCCTAGCACGACCGCGCGTGGCCGGCATCGGCCGGCGCGGACAGCTTGGCGAAAGCCAGCGGCCGCATGCTGTCGCGTCGGCCGTCGCGCCCCCATCGCCGTCTTCGCATGCCTGTCATCGCCCTGGTCTCGTCCATTGCCCACGCCTGGTCCACGCTGGTCGACCTGGTCGCCAGCCACGCGGTGGCGCCGCTGCTGGCGGCGCTGCACCTGACCGGGCTCAGCGACGATCCGCACGACATCGCCGCCTCGTTGCTGGTGGCGGCATTGCAACTGTCCATCATCGGCGTGCTGTTCCGGCCGCTGGAGAGCCTGTGGCCGGCCGAGCGCTGGGAACATCGGCGGCTGGCGCGGATCGACTTCCACTACACCTGGCTGATGTTGATCGGGGTGTTCCCGCTGTTCTCGTTCCTGATCCTGACCCCGGTGGTGAACGCGCTGGGCGGCGCCGACCCCAACGCCGCGGCGGCGCCGGAGACCGGCCTGCGCCATGCCTGGCCGTGGTTGGACCGGCATCCGCTGGCGCTGTTCGCGCTGTACTACCTCGCCTACGACTTCACCTACTACTGGATGCACCGGGTGCAGCACTGGATGCCGTGGTGGTGGGCGATGCACAGCATGCACCACAGCCAGCGCCAGCTCAGCTGCTGGGCCAACGACCGCAGCAACTACCTGGACGGCATGCTGCAATCGTTCGTGCTGGCCGCGGTGGGCATCGCCTTCGGCATCGAGGCCGACGAGTTCGCCTGGCTGATGCTGCTCGGCGAGCTGGTGCAGAACCTGTCGCACGCCAACACCCGTTTCGGCTTCGGCCCGGTGCTCGACAAACTCCTGGTCGATCCACCGTTCCATCGCCTGCACCACATGCGCGTGGATCCGGAGCGGCCCGGCCTGCACAACTGCAACTTCGGCCAGGTGTTCGCGTTCTGGGACGTGCTGTTCGGCACCGCGCTGTACGGCGAGCCGGTGCGGCCGACCGGCGTGGGCGACCCGATGGTGGACCGCGACAACGAGCTGGGCCTGGTGGCGCTGCAGTGGGAAGGGCTCAAGCGCTTCTGGGGCGCGGTGCGACGCCGCTCAGGGTGGACGCCGGGCGAAGTGGCGTTCGGCGAGGACTATGCGCCGATTCCGGTGGATCATGCTGGTTTGCCACTGCATGTCGAGCCGCCTGCGGCTGCGGCTTCTACGCCGGCGTCGAATGGTTGAAGGGCCGGGATTGGGGAGTCGGGATGACCAGCCGTTCGGCTGTGGAAAGCAGGGAGTCGTAGGAGCGGTGGCGGTTGGCAATGCCGGTCCTTGCTGGCTTCGCTGGCTGTCGCACCCTCACCCCAACCCCTCTCCCGAGGGGAGAGGGGCTCGGCTTTTCCCTTCTCGCCTTGGGAGAAGGTGCCCCGCAGGGGCGGATGAGGGTACGGGCGTAGCCTCGTGCACCCGAACATCGCGAGACGCCAGGCGCCGTACCCTCACCCCAACCCCTCTCCCGGGGGGAGAGGGGCTCGGCTTTTCCCCTTCTCCCCTTGGGAGAAGGTGCCCCGCAGGGGCGGATGAGGGTAGGGCGCAGCCTCGTGCCCCCGAACATCGCGAGACGCCAGGCGCCGTACCCTCACCCCAACCCCTCTCCCGGGGGGAGAGGGGCTCGGCTTTTCCCTTCTCCCCTTGGGAGAAGGTGCCCCGAAGGGGCGGATGAGGGTAGGGCGCAGCCTCGTGCCCCCAAACACCGCGAGACGCTACGCGCCGTACCCTCACCCCAACCCCTCTCTCCCACGGGACTTCCTTCGGTCGCCGGGGGGAGAGGGGCTTACTGGCTCACTGTTTTTTGAGGCAACCGCTCATGAAGGTCTTGCGGGCGTCGCCCTGCAGTTTCTGCGTCGCGGCTTGCGCGTTGCAGTCCTTCATCCGCTGCTGGGAGGCGTTGCCCGCCGCCGGGGCGGTGCCGCCGCTGAGGCAGGCCTTTTGCGCGCTCTTGTACTCATCGCCTTTCTTGCCCTTGTTCTGGGCCGAGCACTTGGCCATCAGGGTCTGTTGTGCGGTTTGCGGCTTGGTCGCGGCGGCGGCCAGCAGTGGGGCGGCGGTGAAGCTCAGCAGCAGACAGGTGGCGGCGAAGCGGGCGGAACGGGTCATGGCGGCAGCTCCGGTTGGATGTGCCGGCAGGGTGCGCCGGCACGGGTGACCGGATCATGACGCGGCGGCGGCCGAGTCGGCAATGCGGCGCTGCGGCAAGGCGTCGGCGGCCTGCGCCGGCCCGTCGAGGAACAGCATCTGTGGCGGTGGATGCATCAGGAACTGCTGGTGCGAGATGTTCCAGGCGTAGGCGCCGGCCAGCGGGAACGCCAGGAAGTCGCCCGGCGCCAGTGCGGCCACCGGCTGGTCGCGGGCCAGTACGTCCTTGGGCGTGCACAGTTGCCCGACCAGGGTCACCCGCGCATCGCGCAGCACCGGCGGCTGGGTGCCGCGCAGCACCAGGAACGGATGGTCGTGGCCTTGCGCGGCAGGCGTGCGGAAATGATGGGTGCCGCCGCGGCCGACGGCGAACTGCGCGCCATGGCTGCGCTTGATGTCCAGCACCTCCATCAGGTACCAGCCGCAGGCGACGCTGACATAGCGGCCCGGCTCCAGGCGCAGGCGCAGACCTTGGCCGTGCGTGCGCAGCAGCGCCGGCAACCCCGCGCAGAACGCGGCCCAGTCGAACGAGGCCGCCGGATCGGCGTAGTCCACGCCGAAGCCGCCGCCGGCATTCACCGTCAGTGGGCCCAGCGCGTAGGCCTGGCGCCAGCCCTGCACGGTCTGCAGGTAGTGCGCGATCAGCCGCAACTGCAGCTGCGCATCGCGCTGGTGCGACAGCAGGTGGAAGTGGAAGCCGTCCAGGCGCAGCCCGCTCGCGCCGCGCAGCACCTGCATCGCGGCATCCAGGTCGTCCACGTCCAGGCCGAACGGCGAGGGTCGCCCGCCCATCACCAGGCGCGTGTCCTGCATGCCCGGCACCACGATGTTCAGGCGCAGGAACACCGACAACGGGCCTGTGCGCGACGCGGTGATGCGCGCCAGTCGCTGCAGCTCGCCCAGGCTTTCCACGTGCACGCTGCAGTCGGGCAGGCTGGCGGCCAGCTGCAGTTCGGTATCGAGCTTGCCGGGGCCACCGAACAGCAGTCGACGGCCCGGCTGGTGCGTGTGCAGCCATTGCAGTTCGCCGCCGGAGGCCGCCTCGAAACCGTCCACCCACGGTGCCAGCGTGCGCAGCACGGGGGGCTCGGCGTTGGCCTTGGCCGCATAGAACAGCTCGCACTCGGCCGGCAGGTGCGCGCGCAGCATCGCCGCATGCGCCTGCAGCGCGGCCAGGTCGTAGACGTAGGCGCAGACCGGGCCGTCGGCCTGCGTGCGCAACTGCGCCAGCGCCGCGTGCAGTGGTGCGGGATCGATGCGCAGGCTCATGCCGCCGCCTGCCGCAGCGCGGCGCTGCCGATCGGGTTGGGCAGGAAGCTGTAGTCGGCATGGCGGTCGGCACGCTGCAGCAGGCGCAGGCGCAGGTTGTTTTTGGCCGGCAGCGGCGCGCCGTCGAGCAGGGCCTGCAGTGCCGGTTGCGTGCCGTGGCGCTGCTGCCAGCTGCGCGCGATGTCGCCGACGATCTGCCACAGCTGGCGTTCGCGGCGGTCGTGGCCGTCGGCGAGGTGGAAGATTGCTTCGGCCAGGTTGTTGACCAGCGCGCAGTAGGCGATGCGGTTCCAGCCGCGTTCGGCGCTGTAATACAGCGACTGTCGCGCGGTCTCGGACATGCCCGGCAGGCGTGCGGCCGGCCAGCGCGACGGCAGCAGCTTGGTGCCTTCGAGGTCGCGGATCCACACCTGTGTCGGCAGGCCGTCCTCGCAGCCGATCACGGTGTTCTGCAGGTGCGGCTCCAGCACGATGCCGTAGCCGAACCAGGCGCTCCACACGCCATCCAGCAGAAGTCGCGCATAGGCGCGGAACCAGGCCGCGGTGGCCGCCTCCAGGCTGCTGCCGCTGCGCTGCGCCAGCGTCTGCAGTGCGGCGGCGCAAGCCGGCTGGCCGCGTGCATCGTTGGTGAACAGCGCACCGGCCACCTGCGGGCGATAGCGTGCCCGCTGCGCCGCCGGGATCGCCTGCCGGTACAGCACGCCGAAGCTCTCGCCCAGCTCGCGGCAGGCCTGCGCATCGGCGTCCAGCGCGGAGAAGTCCAGATCGGTGGCGGCCGGCTCCAGCAGCACGTGGAAGCCGGGCACGCGCTGTGCCAGCGCCTGCCAGTCCGGCGCCAGCAGGCGGGTCAGCGCCACCGCGCTTTCCAGTTCGTACCAGGCGTTCTTGCGCACGCAGTTGGTCAGGCGCACGTGTACCGACAGCTTGAGGAAATGATCGAGCTCGGCGTGGTAGAGCGTGCGCACCGACGAGGTCGGGCGCAGCGCCAGGCCGCGTTCGCCCAGCGGCTCGATCCAGCCGCGCGCCTGCGCCTGGCGCAGCAGCGGATGCGCCAGCACGCGCTCGGCCTCCCACGGATGGCACGGGTACAGGTCGGCGCCGCCGCCAGCCTGCGCCAGCGTCGCGCGCACGTCATCGCCCTGTGCGCGATACAGGCGCGGATCGATGCGGAACCAGAACAGCGGGAAGGCGCTGCGCGCTTCCGGCGCGCAGGCCAGCACCTGCTCCAGCGGCACGCCTTCGCGGCTCTTGGGCGTGGGATGGAAGGCGTGGCCCCACAGCATCGACTGCTCGGCATCGATCAGCGTCTCGCCGGTGGGCTGGGCGGCGTCGGCCTGGCGCAGCAACTGCGCGGTGATGGCGATGCTGTTGGCGCTCTGCGCCAGCAGTTCCAGGTTGGGCGCGTGCTCGCCTTCGCTGAGTTCCTGCAGCAGCAGGCGCACCAGCGCCTCTGCGTCCAGGCAGTGCCACGGACGGCCGTCGGCCTTCAGGTAGGGCGCCGAGGCGAAGCGGCAGCGGCCCAGGCCGTCGGCATGCGCCAGGCGCACGCACAGCGTGGCGCCGGAGGGCAGGCGCAGGCGCAGCCAGCGCTCGCCGGCGGCAGCGATGCCGGGCCGGTCCAGGCCGCGATAGTCGAAGTCGGCCAGGCCGCGACCGAGCGCGACTTCGCGCAGGTAGCAGTTGAGCCAGCAGGTGATCGCCTGCGCTTGCGCCAGGCTGTCGTACCACGGGTCATGCATCGGCAACGGGGACATGGACGGTTCTCCGAACGGACGTGAGCATCAGGGCCGGCAGCAGCGCCAGCAGGGCGGCCGCGGCGGCGGCGAGGAAGGGAACGGCCAGGCCATGGCCTTGCACCAGGGCACCGGCGAGGGCGCCGCCGGCGACGCCGGCGTACTTGCCGGCGGCATCGAAGCGGCCGAACAACTGACCCGCGCCGCGCCCGCCGGCAACCTCGGCCAGGCTGCGGTTGAGGCCGCGCAGCGCCATCCACATGCCCAGGCCGAACAGCAGCCGCGCGGCGATCAACCAGCCGGGCGCCGGCGGCGCCATCTGCAGCAGGCAGGCCAGTGCGAACAGCGCCAGCCCCGCCGGCAGCGGCGACATGCGGTGGTCGCGACCGCGCCAGCACGGCATCAGCACCAGGTAGACCAGGTGCGGCAGGCTGTACAGCAGGCCGGCGACCGCGCTGCTGCCGATGCCGTGCGCTTGCGCATACGGCAGGAAGTAGGGAAAGGTCACCACCATCGCGAAACAGAACAGGAACTGCGTGGTCCACAGCGCCCAGCGCTGGCGGCGCTGCGCCGCATCCGCCTGCGGCATCGCGGGTGTGGATGCGACTGCCGCCGGCGCGCGCGGCGGATCGGCCGGCAACCGCCAGCTCAGCGCGAAGGCCAGCAGCGGCAGCAGCGCCAGGTAGCGGTACAGCGACTGCGCCGGCCCCAGCGCGGTGGCCAGGCCGAGCAGCGCCGGTGCGGTGACCATCGCCAGGCGTGCCGAGAACTGGGTCCAGTCCAGCGCCCGCGCCAGCGAGCCACGCTGCGCCTGGCTGCTGAGATAGGCGTTGGTCGCGGCCAGCGAGCCGCCGCAGGCGCCTTGCACGACCAAGCCGACGACCAGCCAGCCCAGGTTCGGCGCGAAGCCGGCCATGAGGAAGCCAAGCGCCAGGCCGAGTTGCGCGCGCAGCAGCGAGCGCTTGCGTCCATAGCGGTCGGCCAGCCGGCCCCAGGTGCTGGCGGTGAGCGCAGTGCACAGCGTCGGCAGCACGTACAGCACGCCGCTCCAGCCGATCGCCGCACCCGGCGCGAGCTGCTGCAGCACCTGCGGCAGGAACAGCGGCATGCCCAGCGCGGTGAAGGCGGCCAGATAATGCGCGGCCAGCACCGGGCCGAGGAGGCGCTTCATCGCGCCGCCCCGGCCGCGACCGCGCGCGCCGTCAGCGCATCCTCGCGCAGCAGGTTGGGCGCGCTGTCGCCGTAGAACTTGTTGATGTCCGCCGCGCCGGTGATCTGCTTGCCGAGCAGGCTGCCGGCGCTGAGCAGGTACTTCACCGGAAGCGTGGGCGCGTCCAGCAGCGCCTGCGCCGGGGCGGTGTCGATGCCGTCCTCACGCAGCGCGCGCAGGGTGCCGTGCAGGCGCGCGCGCAGCAGTGCGTACAGCGGGGCGCGCAGTCCCGGCTGCCATTCCGCCAGCCCTTCCAGCACCGCCTGCAGATCCAGTTGCAGGATGATGGTGCAGAACATCCGCGCCAGCGCGGCGTCGTCCTGCACCACGATACGCGCGTCGCGCGGGGTGCCCAGCGCGGCCAGCGCCGGCCGTTGCGCGTACAGCCGCGGCAGCAGCACCCGCGCCGCGTCGTTGTCCTTCATCAGCAGCCGCGGCGCGCGGCCGGCGGCGTAGATCAGCACGCTGTTCTGCTGGTTGGCCTCCAGCGCGATGCCGTAGCGCAGCCACAGCCGCAGGTGCACCTGGCACATCAGCGCCAGGTAGCTGTCCCACCAGGCGGTGAGGTCGCCGCCATGGAAGCGGTCGGCCAGGTGCGCGGCCAGCGGTCGGCCATCGGGCAGCGTCGCGCACAGGCCGGCCACCGGTACCAGGGTCGCCTCCGGCAACGCCGGATAGCGGCGCAGCAGGTAGGACAGGTGGCGTGTCTCGCCGACATGGCCGGCATGCGCCTCGTCCACGTGCAGGTAGCGTTCGCCCAGCGCCGGATCGTGCGCGGCCAGGTCGCACAGCACGCGTTCGAACCAGTGACCGTCGTACAGCGTGGACGGTTTGATCAGGCGCAGGTTGAGCGCGCCGAGCGTGCGCATCGGCACCGGCAGCTTCAGATGATGATCCGGAAACGCCAGCGGAATCACCGTGCGCAGCGACAGCGACGGGCGCACCTGCAGCCACGGCTGCGGCGCGGCGATCGCGCCGTCCGGCAGGGCGAAGCCGTCCTCGCCCAGCCTCGCGAAGATCAGCGGGTGCAGCGGCCAGGCGACATGGTCGGCGTCCAGCGCCGGGTCCAGGCCGAGCATGCTCGGGCGCGGCCAGAACGCCGGCGGCGGCGTGGTCTGGGTGACCTGCGCGATTGGCAGCGCCAGCCAGCGCAGCGCGAAGCTGGGGCCGAACTCCGGTGCGTAGCGCGGCAGGTCGGCATCGTCCAGGCCAAGCTTGGCGCGTGCGCTGGGATAGAACGGATGGTCGCGGTGGCTGGCCAGTTGTTCGCAGCGGTAGGCGCGCTCGTGCGCATCGGCGGCGTCCAGCGCGGTGGCCAGCAGCGGCCGTTGCTGCGCGTAGGCCTGCCGCGCGAGCGCGCGCTGGCGTACCGCGCACTCGGCTTCCTCGACATAGGCGCGGTGCAAGGCCTGGGTCTCCGCGTCGAGCCCGGCACCCAGTCGCGCCAGCCACTGCGCGGCGCCGGATTCGCAGACACTGTGCTGCCCGGTGTGCAGGACCCAGCCGTCGCTGCAGGCGCTCACGGTCTGCAGGTAGCCGGCGCGGCGCAGCGGCAGCCACAGTTCGCCGTCGGGCAGGTGCGCGATGCGCCACCAGATGGCGTCCGCGGGCAGCGGCGCCTGCGCCCAGGCGGCGAGCACCGCCGGCGGCGGCGTGGCCGCGGCGCCGCGGCTGACGATGCCGCGCAGGTCTTCGCGCAGGCAGGCGTCGATCACGCGCAGGTCGATGTAGCGGCGGTCGGCGTCCTGGCTCATGCCGCCACTCCGGTGGCGGTGTCGATGCGCCAGTGCAGCGACGCCTCGGTGCGGGCCAGCGCCTGCTGCAGGTCCGACGCGGTGTCGGCGAGCACGTCCAGCACGCCCAGGTAATCCTTGTTGGAGTGGCTCAGGCGGATGGCGTCGCCGGGTTGCCGCAGGCGCCGGTAGCGCGCTTCCCAGTGCGCATCGCTGCTGGCGTGGTCGGCACTGGCCACCGCCAGCGTGCCGTCGTGCTCGGCCACGTAGTAGCGCACCAGCGCCTGCGCGCGGCGCGCCTGCAGCGTCGGCAGCGGCCGGCCCAGGTGCAGGCCGAGCACACTGTCGAACCAGTGTCCGCCGAACAGGTGATCGAGCAGGAATTCGCGGCCGTCGCCGATGCTGCGGTAGTTGATCTCCACCAGCACCGGGCCGTCGGCGGTGAGGATGAACTCGCTGTGGCACACGCCGAAGCCGATGCCGAACGCCTGCAATTGCGCCAGTGCCTGCTGCAGCACCGGGGTGTCGATGGCGCTGCGCCAGCGCGCCTCGCATTCGACGAAATGCGGTGGCGCCGACAGTTGCACGTCGAAGCCGCCGATCGGCTGCAGGGTGCGCCCGTCGCCGAGCGTTTCCAGGGTGAACAGCGGACCCTCCAGCACGCTCTCCAGCAGCACGCTGCGCTGCGGGTGGCGCTGCCAGAAATCATCGAGGTAGGCCTGCAGCGCCGCCGCGTCGGCGCAGTGGCGCACGTCCAGGCTGGCCACGCCTTCGCGCGGCTTGGCGATCAGCGGCCACGGCGCCTGCGCCGGCGGCATCGCGCCCGGCGCCAGGCTGCAGAACCATGGCGTCGGCAGGCCGAGCGCGCGCAGCCGCTGGCGCATCGCCGCCTTGTTCTTGGCCGCGTAGCAGACCTGCCAGTCCTTGCCGGGCACGCCGAGCGCGGCGGCGACCACGGCGGCGCTGGTCTGCAGGTGATCGCTGTTGCTGAACACCGCGCGCGGCGGCTGCGGCAGGCTGCCGAGCAGGTCGAGCACGCCCAGCGGATTGAACACGTCGCACTCCAGCACCTGCACCGGTGCGGCGGGCGGATGGCGGCGGAAGTGCTCGAGGTGGGCGTGGCGGTGGTCGGTCAGCAGCAGCACCGGCACGCCCAGGCGCTGCGCGGCGGGGAGGAAGCCATCGGTCACCGCCGGGTGGCAGACGTGGCTGAGGAGCAGCAGGGGAGCGTCGTGCGAGGTCATGTGCGGGTCTCGTCGGGCGCAGGCGCACGCACGTCGCCGGCGCGGCCGCGCGGAGGCGGACACGGGAGGCATGCGCCGCGGCTGCGGCAGGGTCGCGTGGTTGCCTGGCGCATCGCATCGGGCGCGCGCTGGGTAGGGGAAGGACGCGGCTGCGTCCGCTGCAGGTGCCCGCGTCTCCCGCGGGCGGCGGCGCGCCGTGGTGGCGCGCGGTGGTGCGGCGGCCGGCGTCGTCGTCCGACGCCGGCGGTGGATCAGAACGTGTACTCGAGGCCGACGGTGACGCTGCGGCCCGGCGCCGGCTGCCGGCCCCAGGGACTGGTGTCGATGCCGCGGTACCAGTACTTGCGATCGAACAGGTTGTTGACCGCCAGCGACGCGCTGAGCTTGCCGCTGGCGCCTTCGCTGAGCACCTGGCTCAGCTGCGCGTTCCAGACCCAGTAGGCCGGCAGTTCGCCGACCGAGCCGATCGCGTTTTCCTGCACGGTGTTGGCCGCATCGCTGAAGGCGCGGCTGAAGTAATAGCTGGAAACGGCGACGGTGGTATGACCGGACTCGGGCCGGTACGACGCGCCGAGGGTGAGCTGGTTGCGCGAGGTGTAGGGCACGCGCAGGCCGTCGTACACGCCCGATTCCTGCCGCGCGTCCAGATAGGCGTAGCCGGCGTTCAGTGTCAGCGCGCGCAGTTGCGCCGGGCTCCACTGCAGTTCCACTTCGCCGCCCTGGTGGCGGGTCTTGCCGAGGTTGCGGTAGGTGCGCGTGGTGTTGTCGAGCTGGATCTGCTGGTCGAAGTCGATCAGGTAGCCGCCGAACTGCACGCGGGTGCGCTCATTGGGCTGGTAGCGTGCGCCCGCTTCGTAGTTCCAGGCCAGTTCGGCGTCGAGGTTGTCGCCGAAGATGATCTGGGTGACCTGCGGCGCGCGCAGCGAGCGCTGCCCGTCGGCGTACAGGTACCACTGCGGGCTGGCCTGGAACCCCAGGGTCAGGCCGGGCAGCACGTCGTCGGTCTTGTTGCGCGTGCGCGCGCCGCTGGCCAGGTTGTAGTAGCGCGAATCGAGCTGCTCGTAGCGCAGGCCGGGGGTGACGGTGACGCGGCCGTCGGCGAAGGCGATCGCGTCGCTGACGTAGGCGGCAGCGCCGCGGTCCTTGAAGCGCCAGTCGCGTACCAGGGTGTACAGGCCGTCCCTGAGGCGGGTGTTGCCGACCAGGAAGTCGATGTCCTCGTTGATCGCGCGCGCGCCCAGCGTCCACTGCTGGCGCACCGCGCCGTCGCCCATCGTCCAGCTCAGCCGCGGCTCGCTGCCGTAGACGCGGAAATCGCGCGGCGCGCTCTGCCGCAGCTGCGGCGGCAGGTCGGGGCGCCAGGTCTCGCTGGCCGCCGAGCGCATGCCGACGATGAAGTTGCGGCTGCTGCGCGCACTGAAGTTGCTCCAGTCCAGGCGCAGGTCCTGGAACGGCCCCACATCGCCGAAGTCCTGCTGGTAGACCAGCGAGGCGCGCGTGGTGCGGCCGTTGAATGCGTCCAGCGGCCGCGTCGACTGGCGTGGATCGCGCAGGTAGTCGGCGGTGGACAAGGCGCCGGCCATGTCCATGTCGGCGACGTAGCGCTGCACGCTGGCCTTGAGCAGCGTGTCCGGCGCCAGCCACCATTCCGCGCGCAGGCGCAGGTTCTTGATGTCGGTGGCGCTGTGCTCGCGCCAGTAGTCGCCCTTGGTCCAGTTGGCGTCCAGTTGCAGACCGAACGTGTCGCTGGCATAGCCGCCGGTGCTGATCGCGGTGTCGCCCAGGTAATGCCCGGCGCCGCCGGCGGTGACCTTCTGGCCCAGCGTGGTGGTCCAGGTGGTGGGGATGTCCGGGCTGATCAGGTTGATCACGCCGCCGACGTTGTTGGGGCCGTACTGCACCGCCGCGCCGCCGCGCACGATGTCGATGCGGTCGATCTGGTTCAGGCCGACCGGGAACAGCGACAGGCTGGTCTGCCCGTATGGCGCCAGCGCCAGCGGAATGCCGTCCTCCAGCACCTGCACGCGGCCGCTGCGGCTCTCGTACAGGCCGCGCAGCATGATCTGCGGCAGCGCGCCGGTGCCGGTCTCGTCGAACACCTTGATGCCCGGCACCTTCTGCAGCGCGTCGTCCAGCGAGCGGTTGGCGCCGGTGCGCAGCTGCGTGCTGTCGATCACCTGGCGGCTGCCGGCGTAGTGCTGCACGTCCTCGACGGTGGAGCGGCCGAGCAGGCTGCCCTGCACCTGCACCGCGTCGAGCTGGCGGATCCGCGCCTGCGCGTCGGCGTCGGGCGGGGTGTCCTCGGCGCGCACGCTGGTGGGAGCGAGCATGGCGGCGGCGAGGGCGACGGCCAGCAGCGAAGGGGATAGCGAAGCGATCAAGGCGACGACTCCAACAGGAACGAAACGGTCAGGGGCTGCGCAGGTCGGCTGCGCGCTGGCGCAACGCGGCCTGCAGCAGCGCGCGGTCCTCGCCGGCGAACAGCCACTGCAGATCCGCCTGCGCCAGCCAGTGCGCGCGTTGCGCGGCGTCGCGCGGATTGGGGCAGAACGGAATGCCGGCGGCGCGGCAGGCCGCGTCGATCGCCAGCAGCTGTTCCCAGACCTGCGGATGGGTGGGCTGCGGGCCGACGCCCAGGTCCAGCGCCAGGTCCAGCGCGCCTTCCATCACCAGCGACACGCCGGGCACCTGCAGGATCTGCGGCAGGGCGCGCACGCCGGCGGCGCTCTCGATCATCGGGATCACGCGCAGGCGCGCGCGGCTGCCGGCGATGTAGTCGGCCAGGGCCACGCTGCCGAAGCCGGTGACCCGGCCGCCGGTGATGCCGCGGCGGCCGTGCGGCGGGAAGTGCGCGGCGGCGACCGCGCGCTCGGCCTGCTCGGCGCTGTCCAGCCCGGCCAGGACCACGCCGCGGGCGCCGGCATCGAGCACCCGGCCGATCAGCTTGGCATCGACCTCGGGCACGCGCACCCACGGTTCGCAGCCGCCCAGCTCGCAGGCGCGGATGGCATGTTCCAGCTCGGCGGGCGAGCGCAGCACGTGTTCCAGATCGAGTACCGCGAAGTCGTAGCCGACATGCCCGAACATCTCGCACAGCAGGGCACTGGGCACGGAGTTGAGCAACCCGATCTTGCAGGCCATGGGGGAGGGCGCGCGGAACTGGGGAAGGGAGCGCAATCCTGCCGTAAACGAGAATGCTTATCAAGAAGATTCGCTGCAGGTCCTCACGGCCGCCGTAGACGCTTTCTGTGCGCTACCGCGCTTTTCGCTCTGCGACTCACCGTCCGAAGAGGAGCCGCTTTTGCGAATCCCCAATCCCCAATCCCCAATCCCTCATTCCTGCGGTCAAGGCCTCAGCGCGCCGCGGCACGCATCCCCCGGTACGGCGGCGTCGCCATCACCATTTCCGCCAGCGAATAGGCCAGCTCGCGCTCGGCCATCACCGTGCCGTCGGCGCCGTGGTCGAGCAGGTGCTTGACCTCGGCATCGCTGTGCGCCCGCGCCAGCAGGGTCAGCGCCGGGTTCAGCGCGCGCAGCTTGGCCAGGGCCTCGCCGGCCTCCAGCGGCTGCGGGATCGCCAGGATCGCGATCTTGGCCTTGTCCGGGTGCGCCTCGGCCAGCACGCGGTCGGCGGCGGCACTGCCGCGGATGCCGGGGATGCCGTCGGCGTGGGCGCGTTCGACGTGGTCGCGGTTGTCGTCGATCACCAGCACCGGCACGCCGCGCTCGCGCAGCACCGCCGCCAGCGCGCTGCCGACCCGGCCGTAGCCGATCACGATGGCGTGGTCGACCAGGTCCAGCGACGGGCCCGGCGGCAACTCCGGCTCCACCGTCACCGGCGCCTCCACCGCCTGCCGCGCCTGCCAGCGGTCCAGCCAGGTGAACAGCAGCGGGTTGGCGATGATCGACAGCAGCGCGCCGGCCAGGATCAGGTCGCGGCCGGTCTCGGGCAGGATCGCCAGGCTCACGCCCAGGCCGGCCAGGATGAAGGAGAACTCGCCGATTTGCGCCAGGCTGGTGGAAATGGTCAGGGCGATGCCGGTGGGGTGGCCGAACGCTCGCACGATCACGAAGGCGGCCAGCGACTTGCCGACGGTGATGGTCAGGAACGTGGCCAGCACCTGCCAGGGATGCTCGACCAGGATGTGCGGATCGAACAGCATGCCCACCGAGACGAAGAACAGTACCGCGAAGGCGTCGCGCAGCGGCAGCGAGTCGTTGGCGGCCTTGTGGCTGAGCTCGGATTCCTTCAGCAGCATGCCGGCGAAGAAGGCGCCCAGCGCGAACGACACGCCGAACAGGGTGGCCGAGCCGAACGCCACGCCCAGCGCGATCGCCAGCACCGACAGGGTGAACAGTTCGCGCGAGCCGGTCGCAGCGACCTTCTCCAGCGCCCACGGAATCGCGCGGCGGCCGACCACCAGCATCACCGCCACGAACGCGGCCATCTTCAGCAGGGTCACGCCGAGCGCGCCGAGGATCGCCCCGGTGTCGGCGCCCTTGCCGCCGAGCGCGTCGGCCAGCGCCGGCAGCAGCACCAGCGCCAGCACCATCACCAGGTCCTCCACGATCAGCCAGCCGACCGCGATGCGCCCGCGCTGGGTTTCCAGCAGGCGCCGTTCCTCCATCGCCCGCAGCAGCACCACGGTGCTGGCCACCGACAGCGCCAGGCCGAACACCAGGCCGTGCAGGGTCGGCCAGCCCATGCTCCAGGCCAGCCCCCAGCCGAGCAGGGTGGCGACCGCGATCTGCGCCAGCGCGCCGGGGATCGCGATCCACTTCACTTCCATCAGGTCTTCGAGGGAGAAGTGCAGCCCCACGCCGAACATCAGCAGCATCACCCCCAGTTCCGACAACTGGGTGGCCAGGGCCTGGTCGGCGACGAAGCCCGGCGTGAACGGGCCCACGCAGATGCCCGCCACCAGATAGCCGACCAGCGGCGAGAGTTTGAGGCGATGGGCGAGCGTGCCGAGGATGAAGGCGAGCGCGAGCCCGACCGCGATGATGTCGATGAGACTGGTGTCGTGATGCATTCAGGATCGCAGAACAAGTAGGCCCCGAGTGTCGCCGATCGAGGCTTTTGTCGGCAAATCGATGGGTGGCGCCAAACGGCTGGCGGACCCCGGGCATCGTGATTGGGCCACAGGCCCATTACGTGGCGGGCTGTGCGTGCGGCGACAGGACGGGACGATCTCGGGCGGCGGCTGGGCGGCCGGCATCGGGAGCAGGCGGCCGCGAGCCGCATGCCCCTGGCGTCGCGCAGGTGGGGCATGGACGCGCGTGCCAGGGCCGCGAGCCGCGCAACCGGCGCCCCGGGCGGTGCCGTATCCCAGCCCCGGCTCCCGCTCCCCGACACCCTGAGTGGGATGGAAGTCGCAGCGATTGGGTCCCTCGCGCAACTCCCTGTCAGGAAAGGCATTACAGCGGATGATGGACGTTATCTGTCTACTGTTTCGGCCCATCCCGTGGTGTATGTTTGCGCCAATTAGGTGTCCTGCCAGGACCAGGTGGCATGGCTAGACTGAAGACATTCGCGAGCGGAATCCTCTTGAGCGCGGTGTACTGCGCGGCCTACCTGGCCGTGTGGCACTGCTCTCTGGATCAATGGTTCCTGCCGATCGGACTGCGCACCGCAGCACTGCTGTTTCTCCCGTATCGGCTTTGGCCCTACGTTTTTCTGGGAGACGCGGCGGCGCTGCTGAGCATGCGTGTGCCGATGATCGAGGAGGGCGGGGCAAATCCGGTCTGGGTGTACGGCAGCTCGTTCCTGTTGATGCCGGCCTTCTCGCTGCTGCCTTGGGCGGTCCGGCGCAGCCTTCCTGATTTCCGGGTCGAGCAGAGCTGGCTGCCGCTGATCTGCCTGTGCGCGGCATTGTGGGCAGTGCTCGTCAACAAGGGAGTCAACTGGCTGCTGGGTGGGCCTGCCGCCTATATCAATCTGGAAAACACGCTGAAGTTCTGGATAGGTTTCTATCTGGGTATCGTCATGTTCGTCTTTCCCGCCCTGCTGTGGGTCAGGCGAGGAGAGGGAGATACAGGCGAGCGAAGGACGCTGCTGCACAGCGCGGGCGTCGCTGCGTTACTGATGGCCGTCCTGTTCGCTGGGGCAATGCAGGCCGAGGGTGTGCTGCGCCAGTTCGTTCTGGTTCTGATGATCGCGCCGGCTGTGTGGCTGACGTTCAAGCATGCATGGCGAGGCGCTGCAATCGGTGTTGTGATGGCCAACTTTGCGGTGGCCATGTCACTGCCAAAGACCAACTATGCTGGTGCCTACGATGCGGACACATTGCAGGTGCAGTTGTTGGTGGCATTCGCGGTGACTGCGCTCGCTTCGTTAGGCGCCAGGCTCTCTGTCGCCTTCGACCAGGCGCAACGCTTCGGCTTTGCCGAAAGGCAGGCCCTGCAAGTCGCCCAGGCCAGCTACATGTCGGCCGAGCGCACGCTGCGTAACCGCGTGATCGAGTACACCGACATCCATGTGCACATCAACAAGCTGCGCCGCGACATCGCCAGTACGCTGAAGGAGCACGGTCACTACGCCGCGGCGATGGAAATGAACCGTACCGGGGTGATCCAGGCGCAATTGCTGGACGATTACGTCGCGGCGCTGTATCCGCTGGATATCGAAACCCACGGCCTGTACGGCGCGCTGAATTCCATCGCCTTCGCCAACGCCTGCGATACCGAGGTCGAGGCGCGCCTGCACGGGGATTCGCGGCGGCTGTCGATCGGGCTGCAGCTGGCGGCGTATCGCTGCGTGCTCAACGCCATGGAAATCCTGCCCGACGCGGGCCGGCATACGATCACCGCACGAGTCTGGTCGGCACGCGGCAAGCGCGGCCTGGTGGTGACCGTGGAAGCCGATGCGGCGATGCCGGGCAGCGGCCGCAAGCATCACAGCGCCAACGAGATGGACTGGGAACTGGCCAGCCGCTTGAAGGCTCATGACGGCACCTGCCGGCGCCGTCATGAGCAAAAGATCAGCTTCCTGATCTCCGAGCCGCTGCAAAAGACCGTTATTTCTTGATGGTCACGGTCCAGACGTCGCCGTTGGCGCCGCTGGTCACCTGCACGGTGAAGTAGCGCGCATCGTAGACCACGGTGCCGCGGCTGCTGTCGAAGGTGTCGACGGTGCTCACCCGATCCACGTCCTTGCCCATCGGCGTCACCCAGGCGGTGTCGCCGACGCGGCCGACCGCACCGCGCACCTGACCGGTGCTGTCGTTGATCTGCAGGTAGGTCACGCCGTTACGCTCGAACTGATAGATGCGCACCGATGCGTTGGTGGACAGGTTGGTCGCCGCTGGTGCGCTCTCGCCGAAGCCGCGAATGGCGATCGGCGTACCGACACCGCCGCCCGGACAGCAGCTCTGTGCATAGGCATTGGACGCCAGCGCAGAGCAGAGCACGATGCCCGAGAGTGTCGCGAGTTTAGAAGTTTTCCACATAATCAGGTCCTTCCCCGGATGGGGCTTTTTTGCCTGCCGTTCAGGCGATTCCACATTACGCGAATCGCAACAGGCCACTGTTGACAAATAATCAATCGATTCATACTTGTGATGTGGCTCACGCTTATTTTTGCGGAGGAATTCCCGCAAATACGCCGCATCGGCTTGCTCAGGTATGGCCCCAGATCACGCGCGATTCGCGTCGACCATCCGGCATCGCCGGGGTGTCGGGCGTGGACCTTATTGCAGTTTCCATGCCACACATTGCGGGTATGTCCTCGCGGTGCAGCAGGGCATGTTGCTGCTGGCGCTTCCGCGTTTGGCACAGCCAAGTGATGCCGAATGCCGCTGTCGATGGCGAGCGCGTTGCATCGTGGGGAAATCTATCGCGCCGTCGCCCGGCGTGTGTCGAATGCGATCACGAGTCGTGCCGTGTCTGAGATGGCCATCACCGACGTGACCGGATCGGTACAGTCGCTCGGCCCGATGCGCCCGGATCGCGCGGCGAATGTTTGACGCCTCTGCGTCGCCGTCGGCCGCGATCAGGCGACGCGTCGCTGCAAACGCATGGGTCGAACGGATGACGGCGCGAGTGCGATGCGTTGCCGAACGGGACGAGGCTTATGGGCGCGCGCTTTGCCGACGCTTCGTCAACGCCGCGTTGATGCCCATCCGATTCCTGCGTCAGCGGTGTAGCGCCGCACGCCATCGAGACCGACCTGGCGGATATGCGGTCGCGGCGTTGTCTGCGATGAACGCGGCGGCGGCGGTGCCGGGACACCGCCGCCGCAATGCATCACCAGCTGTAGTTGACGTTGGCGTAGGCGAAGGCGCCGTTGAAGCCGAACGGCGAGGACGTGCTGTACGGCAGATAGGTGCGGGTGCCGGCGCCGGCGCGCGAGCGGTCGGGATACTCGTTGAGCACATTGTCGCCGCCGACGGTCATGCGCCAGCGGCCCAGCGTGTAGGCGGCCGACAGGTCCAGGGTCCATTTGGCCGCATAGGTCTGGTCGGCGGCCGGCGTGGTGCCGAAGTCGGTGAATTCGCCCCAGCGCGTGGCCGTGGCGGTGAAGGCCCAGGCGCCGGGCGACCATACGCTGCTCAGGAAGAACTTGTCGCGCGGCGAACCGCGGGTGATGCGGCCGATCTCGGCACGGCCGATGCGTACCGCGGTCGGGTCGATCGCTTCCAGGACCGCAGGATTGCCGGCGATCTTCTCGATGTCGGTCTTGTTGTAGTTGTAGCCGGCGGTGAGATCGAGGCTGCTCGCGGGCAGCGCGATCTTGTAGGTGCCGATCGCATCCACGCCCTGGGTCTTGGTGTCGATGGCGTTGGTGAAGTAGCGGCCGCCGCCGATGCCGGCGTAGCCGTTGCCCTGCAGGTAGTTGCGTACTGCCGTGGAGGTGAGATTCTCCGAGAGCACGATGCGGTCGTCGATGTCGATGCGGTAGGCATCGAGGGTGATGTACAGCGCGTCCACCGGCTGCAGCACCAGGCCCAGGCCGTAGTTCTTGGACTTCTCGGCCTTCAGCGGTTCGGCGCCGAGCGCGATCGCCGCCGGGTTGTCGGTGCGGAAGGTGCCGATCTCGAACGGCGTGGCGGCGATGCTGCCGTCGGGCTGGGCGACGTTGATGAAGTTGGTGGCGACCGACTGGAAATACTGCTGCTGCAGCGACGGTGCGCGGAAGCCGGTGGAGACGGTGGCGCGCAGCGCGACCTTCGGGCTGAAGGCGTAGCGCAGCGACAGCTTGCCGGTGGCGGTGTCGCCGAAGTCGCTGTAGTTCTCGTAGCGCCCGGCCAGGCCGGCGGAGAACTTGTCGGTGATGTCGCCTTCCAGGTCGAGATAGGCCGAGTAGCTGTTGCGATCGTAGTGGCCGGAGTCGCCGGGCTTGAAGCCGGCGAACACCTGCGCGCCCGGCAGCAGGGTGCCATTGGCCGAGGGAATGCCGCCGTTGACATAGGACGCCGGCGAGCCCGGCGATTCGTTGAACTTCTCGCCGCGCCACTCGGCGCCGAAGGCCAGGGTCACCGGGTAGGCCAGGCCGACCTCCAGCGATTTGCTGAAGTCGGCGTTGAGCACGTTCTGGGTGACCTGCAGCGCGCCCGCATAGAACTCGGTGGGACTGGCCAGGCCGAGGCTGTTGTTGAGGCTATGGCGCACGTCGAAACTCAGATCGTTGCGGCCGTAGTTGTAGCTGAGGTCGATGGCCAGGCCGCCGGCGGTGCTGGACTTGACCCCGCCGACCCAGGACACGTCCTTGCTGACGTTGTAGATCTGCGGCAGGAAGCCGTCGGGGTAGATCTCCGGGCGGTTGCGGTTGTCGCCGGACCAGCGGAAGTAACCGTTGGACAGCACCTCGCGGCGGCTGAGCATCGCGTAGGAATAGAAGGTGATGTAGTCGGCCGGGCTGTACTGACCGTTGTAGGAGACCGCGCCCTGGTCCACGTCGGGGTCGCCGTAGCGCTGCTGCACCTGGCCCTGGTACGGCGTGGCGCGGTCGGTCTGGTCCTGGTGTCCGGCCTGCGCGGCGAAGTGCACTGTGCCGGTCTCGGCGAAGGTGAGCCCGGCATCGCCGGAGAGCTGGTACTGCTCGCCGTCGCCGGCGCTGTACTTGCCGTAGCGCCCGGCCAGGCTGCCGCCCGTGCCGCTGCCCTTGAGCACGATGTTGATGACGCCGGCGATGGCGTCGGAACCGTATTGCGCGGAGGCACCGTCGCGGAGCACTTCGATGCGTTCGACCGCGGCGATGGGAATGGTGTTGAGATCGGCCGGCGAGGAGCCGCGGCCCTGCGCGCCGTTGAGGTTGACCAGCGCGGTGGTGTGGTAGCGCTTGCCGTTGACCAGCACCAGCACCTGGTCCGGCGAGAGCCCGCGCAACTGCGCCGGGCGCACCGCATCGGAGCCGTCGGTGATCGCCGGGCGCGGGAAGTTCAGCGACGGCACCGCGCGCGACAGCGCAGTGGCCAGTTCAGTGGTGCCGGTGGACTGCAGCGTCTCCGGCGAGATGATGTCGATCGGCGAGGCCGATTCGGCGACGGTGCGATCGGCCACACGCGTACCGGTGACGATGACGGTGTCCAGCGTTTGCGCGTTGCCGGTGTTCTGCGCGTGGACCGAAACGGCGGACGTCGCCAGACACAGGGCGACGGCGTGCGCGAGCGGAGTGAGCGTGCGCGTCATGGGGGAGGCGGCTCCAGAAGTGGGGGGAGGCGCCGCTGCATGCGCACTCCCCTGTCCCCTGGCGGATGCGACGACGCGACCTAGGGATTACCGGTTGATGTCAATGGAGTCAATATTCCGTTAAGCCTGATGCCGAGGTTGCAATTGCAACCACCGCTGCAGGCGTTGCGGCAGCGCCAATCCCGGGATTTTCCGGGCGTGTAGACAAAATGCCGGCCATGCGCACGGATGTGGTGCACGCGGCGGTGCCTGCGCGCGGGTGCTGCGGCGTTTTTCGCAGTGCGATGTGAGGGATGCTGGCTGCGCGGCACGAGGCGGAGCACGGTGTTGGGCGCGTCGCGGTTGCACGCGGGCAGCATCTCGCGAGCAATGCGTATGGCGCTTGTGGGAGCGGCTTCAGCCGCGACGAGTGAAGCCCAACGCCAGCCGGCACCTTCATGCGTCGGGACTGAAGTCTCTCCCACAAGGACGCCCGATCCATGCGCCGGAGGAGCGGCTTCAGCCGTGCCCCATGGAAAGCATCGTGCCGCGGCCGGAGCCGCTCCTGCAAGAAAGCTCAGGCCGGCGAAAACGTCGCAGGCTGGCGAATCTCCAATTCCCAATCCCCAATCCCCAATCCCCGCCCCAACAACAACGGCCCGGAAACCCGGGCCGTCGTCATGCCGTTCAACGCAGGCGCAATCGATGCCCGCGCGTGCGATCACCAGCGGTAATTGATCCGCCCGTACACGTAGGCGCCGTTGAAACCGTACGGCGAGTAGTTGCTGTACGGGAGCATGCCGTAGGTGGAGTTGATCAGGTTGGCGGTCTTGTCCGGGTACTGATCGAACACGTTGTCCGCGCCCAGCGTCAGCGTCCAGTTCGTGCTCGGCTTGAAGCTGGCCGAGGCGTCGACCACCCAGTCCGCGCCGTAGGTCTGGTCGCGGGCGGCGGTGGCCGAATTGCGCACGGTGAACTCGCCGTAGCGGGTGGCGGCCAGGCTCAGGTCCCACTTCGGCAGCTTCCAGGTGCCGCTGAGGATCAGCTTGTCCTTCGGGTAGCTGTCCTCCAGGCGGCCGATCTCGTCGCGGCCCAGCGTGGTCTGGGTCGAGCCGATCGCGGCCAGCGCCTGCGGCTGGGTCACCGCATGGGTGATGTCGGTCTTGCTGTAGCCGTAGCTGGCGGTGAGGTCCAGCGTGCTGGCCGCCAGCGGGATGCTGTAGGTGCCGACCACGTCGACGCCGCGGGTGCGGGTGTCGGCGGCGTTGCTGAAGTAGCGCACGCTGGTGACGTTGCTGTAGCCGAGCTGGCGCAGTTTGCCCAGCACCGCCGCATCGTTGAGGTTGGACGACAGCAGGATGCGGTCGTCGATCTCGATCTGGTACGCGTCCACGGTCAGGTACAGGCGCTCGACCGGCTGCAGCACCAGGCCCAGGCTGTAGGACAGCGAGGTCTCGGCCTTCAGCGGCGCGGCACCCAGCGCCTGGGCCACGGCGCTGTTCACCGGGAAGGTGCCGGATTCGAAGAAGCTGCCGTTGATGTAGCTGCTGGTCACCGCCTGGTACTGCTGCTGCGCCAGCGACGGCGCGCGGAAGCCGCTGGCGACGGTGCCGCGCAGCGCCACCTTGTCGGAGAACGCGTAGCGCGCCGACAGCTTGCCGGAGGTCTTGCTGCCGAAATCCGAGTAGTCCTCGTAGCGGCCGGTGAGGCCGGCGGAGAACTTGTCGGTGAGGTCGGCTTCCAGCCCCGCGTACACCGCGTAGTTGTGGCGGTCCGAATGCACCGCGTTGAGCGGCGCGAAGCCGGCGAACCCCTGCGCGCCGCCGGTGGTGCCGGTGTACGAGGCCGGCTCGCCGGGCGACTGGTTCCACTTCTCCTGGCGGTACTCGGCGCCGAAGGACAGCGTCACCGGATAGGCCAGGCCCCATTCCAGCGGCTGGGTGAAGTCGGCGTTGACCGCGTTCTGGGTGTACTCCAGTGCGCCGTCGTAGAAGCGCCGCGGGCTGTCCACGCCGAGGCTGTAGTTGATGCTGTTGGCGGTGTGGAAGTCGACCTTGTTGTAGCCGTAGTTGTAGCTGACGTCCCAGGCGAAGCCGCCGGCGGTGCTGCCCTTCAGGCCGGCGACCAGCGAGCGGTCCTTGGAGTACTGCTCGATCTGCGGCACGTAGCCGTCGGGATAGACCTGCGCCAGCAGCGCGGTCTGGCCGTTGTGGTTGCGCGAGCGGTAGAACGCGAACGAGGTGATGTCGCGGTTGCTGGCGATCGCGGTCGCGTAGCCGGTGAGGTTGTCGCTGAAGCGGAACTCGCCGTTGGCCGAGACCGCGGTGGCGTCGACCTTGGGGTCGCCGTAGACGAAGGTGGTCTGGCCGATGCCGGGATAGTTGCCGGTGTTCGGCGCGGTGCCCTGGTAGGGACCGGCGCGGTTGGTGGCGTCCTGCTGGCTGATCTGCCCGGCCACGTGCAGGCTGCCGCGGCCGTCGCCGAAGCCGACCCCGGCGTCGCCGGAGAGCTGCGACTTGGCGCCGTCGCCGGCCGAGTACTTGCCGTGCTCCACGGCCAGGCTGCCGCCTTCGCCGGCGCCCTTGAGCACGATGTTGACCACGCCGGCGATGGCGTCGGAGCCGTACTGCGCCGAGGCGCCGTCGCGCAGCACTTCCACCCGCTCGATCGCGGCGATCGGGATCGCGTTGAGATCCACCGCCGAGGCGCCGCGGCCGATGGTGCCGTTGACGTTGATCATCGCCGAGGTGTGGCGGCGCTTTCCGTTGACCAGCACCAGCACCTGGTCGGGCGAGAGCCCGCGCAACTGCGCCGGGCGGATGCCGCTGGTGCCGTCGGTCAGCGCCGGGCGCGGGAAGTTCAGCGAGGGCAGGGCGCGCGACAGCGCGGTGGCCAGTTCCGAGGTGCCGGTGGCCTGCAGTGCCTCTGGGGTGATGATGTCGATCGGCGATTGCGACTCGGCGACGGTGCGGTCGCTGACGCGGGTGCCGGTGACGATGACCGTATCCAATGTGCTGGGCGTGCTCGGCGCGTCGGACGCGGTCTGGGCGAAGGAGGGGGCGGCGAGGGCGGCGAGCACGGCGCTCGCCAGCAGCGACAACGGACGGTTCATAAAAACTCCAGCAGGTGCCGAAACGGCAGGCGGGGCGTGCGGCGACCGGCAGGGCCGGCAGGCCGCGTCCTCAGGGATGTCTAATTATTTTTTAACATGCGTGCTGCGTCGCAGGATGCAAGCGCATGTTCTTATTCCATTGCGTTCTAAGGGGCGGCAAAACGCCGCGCGCCGCCGTCCGCAATGGGGAGGCACGCACAATGTCCTGGTAGCGTCCGCGCCCACCGGGACAGCGGCGGCATAGGCCTGTCGTCTGCGCGAGTCGCGCGTGGCGGACGTCGTCGCCATCGCGGCGACGCCCGCCAGGGTCGCTCAGAAGCGGTAGCTCACCCGCCCGTACCAGTAGCGCCCGTTGAAGCCGAACGGCGACAGCGGCGAGTACTGCAGGCCGTTGGGGCGGTCGTCGTAGATGTTGTTCAGCGCGGTCCGGGTCGGGTACTGGTTGGTGACGTTGTCGGCGCCGACGGTGAAGGTCAGGTCGTGCCAGGCGTAGCTGGTGGACAGGTTGAGCAGCCAGCGCGCGGCGAAGCCCTGGTCCTGGCTGCCGTCGGCGTCGTCGCCGCGGCGGGTGATGGCGCCATAGCGGGTGGCGTCGCCATGCAGGGTCCAGCCGGCCAGGCTCCAGTCGCCGCTGAGCACGTACTTGGTGCGCGGCGTCGCGTCGGTCAGCAGGCCCTGGCTGGCGCGACCGAAGTTCGGATCGGAGATCTCCAGGATCTCGATCTTGTTGTAGTTGGCGCTGAAGTTCAGGTTGAGCGTGCCGGCGCGGTCGAGGTCGAGCAGGTAGTTGCTCACCCAGTCCACGCCGCGGGTGCGGGTGGTGGCGCCGTTGACGAAGAACTGCGCGGCGCTGACCTGGCCGATCGGCACGGCCAGCGAGATCTGGTCCGAATACAGGATCTGGTCCCAGATGCGGATCTGGTACAGGTCCAGGGTGGAATTGAAGCCGCCGCCGGGCTGCCAGACCGCGCCGATGCTGTAGTTGGTGGATTTCTCCGGCGACAGCGGCTTGGCGCCGAGCGCGATCGCCACCGGATCGGAGGTGCGGTAGGTGCCGATCTGGCTGAGCACGCCGTCCACCGGCAGGGTCACCACCGAGGCGTAGTTCTGTTGCGCCAGCGAGGGCGCGCGGAAGCCGTTGGAAATCGTGCCGCGCACGGCGAAGGCGTCGTTGAGCTGGTAGCGCGCCGACAGCTTACCCGAGCGGGTGGTGCCGGCATCGCTGTAGTCCTCGTAGCGTGCGGCCACGCCGCCGGACAGGCGCTCGCTCAGGTCCGCTTCCAGGTCCGCGTACACCGCCTTGCTGTGGCGCTGGAACTGCCCCGCCACGGTCGGCGACAGGCCGGGGAACACTTGCGAACCGCCCGGATACGGTGCGCCGGTGTCCGGGTTGATGGCGTTCGGATCGAAGTAGATCGAGGTGGGCGAGCCGGCCACCACGGCGTACTTGTCCTGCCGGTACTCGGCGCCGAAGGCGAGGTTGACCGGGTAGGCCAGGCCCCAGTCCAGGGACTTGCTGAAATCGGCGTTGAGCGCGTTCTGCTCGTTGCGGAAGCCGCCGGCGTTGAAGCGCGTCGGCGAGGCGCCGGTGCTCCAGTACAGGTTGGTGTTGATGGTGTTGCGCAGGTCGAAGGTGACGTCGTTCTTGCCGTAGTCGGCGGAGACGTCCCAGGTCCAGCCGCTGTCGGTGCTGCCCTTGACGCCGAGCACCGCGGCGCGGTCGTTGGACGGGTTGTAGATCTGCGGCAGGAAGCCGTTGGGGTAGACCGCCGGCACGTTGCGGTCGCTGTTGTCCCAGGCGCGGTAGTAGCCGTTGGACAGCACCTCGCGGCGGCTGACGTTGGCGTAGCCGTACAGGTCGACGTGCGGGGTGAGCGCGTAGCCGAAATTGACCAGTCCCTGATAGGTCTTCAGCGCCGGGTCGCCGTAGCGCTCGTAGGGCACCCCGCTGGGGTTGGGTGCGCCGGCGAGGGTAGTGGCCTTGTCGGTGTTCTCGGCGCGGTTGGTGTTCATCGCGTTCTGGTAGTTCCAAGACACCCGCACCCAGCCCGGCGCCTCGCCGCCCGGCGCGCCGCCGAAGGGCAGGCCGTAGGAGCCGTCGATGCCGTTCTGCGCGCCGTCGCCCTTGTCCATGATGCCGCCGTTGACCGCGACGCTGTTGCTGCCGGCCTTGGCGCCGTGCTTGAGCACGATGTTGATGACGCCGGCGATGGCGTCGGAACCGTATTGCGCCGACGCGCCGTCGCGCAGCACCTCGATGCGCGCGATCGCCGACATCGGGATCGAGTTGAGGTCGGCCGGCGCCGAGCCGCGCCCGACCGACGGGTTGTAGTTGACCAGCGAGGTGGTGTGGTAGCGCTTGCCGTCCAGCAGCACCAGCACCGCATCCGGCGACAGGCCGCGCAGGGTCGCCGGGCGCAATGCGTCGTTGCCGTCGTTGATCGCCGGGCGCGGGAAGTTCAGCGACGGCAGCAGCTTGCCGAGCGCGCTGGCGAGGTCGCTGGCGCCGGTGGCCTGCAGCGCCTCGGGCGCGATGATGTCGATCGGCGATTGCGATTCGGCCACCGTGCGGTCGGCGATGCGGGTGCCGGTGACGATGATGTTGTCCAGCGTGGTCGGCGCCTGCTGGGACTGGGCGAGGCTGTTGCCGGAGGCGAGCACGAGCAGGACGGCACGGACGAGGGGGAGGCGGCGTTGCGTCATCGGGCGGAGACTCCTGGCTGGGGGATTGGCGCGGGTCTGGCGATTTCCGGTGGGGCGGGGTGGATGCTGCGGTGCAGCGTTTGCCATCGAATTGAAATCCGTTTTTCACATGGGCGCGTATACAAAAACGGACCTGGGTCGGGTTTTCGCGGCGGCCCGCGCGCCGCCTCGGACCGCGCCGCGTCGCCGCCCCGGGTGGGCCGGGACGGGCGAAGCGGCTACACTTCCGCCTCGCTAGCCGAGTGCCCTGCCTTGATTTCCCTACGTAATTTCGCCTTGCGCCGCGGCGAGCGGCTGTTGCTGTCCAATGTCGACCTCACCCTGCATGCCGGTTACCGGGTGGGTGTGGTCGGCCGCAACGGGGCCGGCAAGTCCAGCCTGTTCGCGGCGGTGAAGGGCGAACTGGAGGCCGACAAGGGCGACGTCGACCTGCCCGGCAAGGTGCGCATCGCCAGCGTCGCCCAGGAAACCCCGTCGCTGCCGGACCCGGCGCTGAGCTTCGTGCTCGGCGGCGACACCGCGGTGGCCGCGGTGCTGGCCGAAGAGGCCGAGGCGACCGCGCGCGAGGACTGGGAAGCGGTGGCCGCCGCCCACACCAAGATGGCCGAGATGGGCGCCTACGACGCCGATGCGCGTGCCGGCAAGCTGCTGCACGGCCTCGGCTTCCCGGCCGAGACCCATCACCGCGCGGTGTCCTCGTTCTCCGGCGGCTGGCGCGTGCGCCTGAACCTGGCGCGCGCGCTGATGATGCCCAGCGACCTGCTGCTGCTCGACGAACCGACCAACCACCTCGACCTGGATGCGGTGTACTGGCTGGAGCAGTGGCTGCTGAAGTATCCGGGCACGTTGCTGGTGATCTCGCACGACCGCGAGTTCCTCGACAACGTCGCCACCCACACCCTGCATCTGCACAACGGCGGCGCCAAGCTGTACACCGGCGGCTACACCGATTTCGAGCGCCAGCGCGCCGAGCAGTTGCGCCAGCAGCAGATCGCGCACGAGAAGGAACAGGCCGAGCGCGCCCACCTGCAGAGCTTCATCGACCGCTTCAAGGCCAAGGCCTCCAAGGCGGCGCAGGCGCAAAGCCGGATGAAGCGCCTGGAAAAGCTGGCCGGCACCGAGGCGGTGCGCGCCGAGCGCGAGTTCCGCATCGAACTGGCGCCGCCGGCCAAGCTGCCGTTCTCGCTGATCCGCCTCAATCACGCCGAGGCCGGTTACGGCGCCGACGCGGTGATCCTGCACAACGTCGGTTTCGGCCTGGAGGCCGGTCAGCGCATCGGCCTGCTCGGCCCCAACGGCGCCGGCAAGACCACCCTGGTCAAGACCCTGGTCGGCGAGCTGCCGCCGATCGCCGGCGAGCGCATGGCGCATCCGGACCTGCGTATTGGCTACTTCGCCCAGCACACGGTGGAGTCGCTGCACGAAGGCCAGTCGCCGATGGACCACATGCGCGAGATCGACAAGGACGCCAGCAACCAGGCGTTCCGCGATTTCCTCGGCAAGTGGAATTTCCCCGGCGACCGGGCGTTCGAGCCGGTCGACGGGTTCTCCGGTGGCGAGCGCGCGCGCCTGGCGCTGGCGTTGATCGCCTGGCAACAGCCCAACGTGCTGCTGCTCGACGAACCGACCAACCACCTCGACCTGGAGATGCGCGAGGCGCTGGCCGAGGCGCTGAGCGATTTCGAGGGCGCGATCGTGATGGTCTCGCACGACCGGCACCTGATCGGCCTGGTCTGCGACACCTTCTGGCGCGTGGCCGACGGCGTGGTCGAGCCGTTCGACGGCGACCTCGACGCCTATGCCGCGTGGCTGCGCACCCGCCCGGCCGCGCAGGGCACCAAGCAGAAACTGGCCGAGGCCGCGCCGACCCCGCCGCCGCCGGTCAAGCCGCTGCCGGTGAAGAAGCCGCCCAACCCGCACAAGCTGGCCGCCGCGGAGAAGCGCGTGGGCGAGCTGGAAGCGGCGCTGGCCGAACTCGACCGCCAGCTCGCCGATCCCAAGCACTACGCCGATGCGGAGAAGATGGCGGTGCTGGGCCGCGAGCGCGAGGCCGCCGCGCGCGACCTGGCCCAGGCCGAGCAGGCGTGGATGGAGTTGATCGACGGCGCCTGAGCCGCGGTGGATCTCGCCATTGCCGGTGTGCGCCGGCGAGCACGGACGATCCACGTCGAGCTGACGGTTCCTTCTCCCTGCGGGACCATGGCCCCCTTTTCGGGGGAAGGTGCCCCAAAGGGGCGGATGAGGTGCGGGTGCCTGGGGAGTCGTAGTGGCCGGCCGTGCGTGCCGGCGTACCCTCACCCCAACCCCTCTCCCGGTGGGAGAGGGCTTCAATCGCTTCTTCACGCCGCTCCAGGCCAAGCCGGAACGTGAGCCGGCGTACCCGGTGTGGGAGCGGCTTCAGCCCCGACGCCGCATCGCCTCAGCCAACGGCAAGTCCCACCTGCATCACCTGCGCCAGCGCCCAGGGCTGCGCGCGCGCTTGCCCCACGAGGACGCTTCTGGCGACAGTGGCAGGCCGTGCCCGACGCAATCGTGCGCGCCGGACATGCCGTGCAGGATGAGGACGACGCATCCGCCGACGCGCGCGGCGCCGGCCCGTGCCGCTCAGGCGGCGGCGCTGGCCACGACCAGCAGACCGCCGGCGATCGCCGCCCAGTCCAGCGGCGTGCGCGAGCGCAGGCTCTGCAGCGAGGGGCGGGCGGTCGGCGTCGGCCGCAGGCTGGCCTTCAGCGCCATCAGCGCCAGGCCAGCGGCGCTGAGCGCCCAATGCCATTCGCTGGCGCCGCCGCGCAGGAAGTAGGCCAGATGCAGCACACACAGGCAGCCCAGGACGGCTGCCAGCACGACGTCACGCGAGACCAGGCCCGGACGGGCGGTCAGGACAGCACGGTTCATCAGCATGTTTCCCCGAAACGGTCAGCGCCATCCCCGGCGCACAGTGCGACTGCGACCAGGATCATATTTCGGGCCTGCCCGGCCGCCAAGCGGCAGTGCACAAATTCTTCACATTACTGTCAGGCCTTGCTGGTAGGCGAAGCAAGGTGCGTGCCGGCGTGTGCCCAAGCCCTCCCGGCGCCCAATGCGGCGGCAGCGGTGTCGCTCAGTCGGCCGGTGCGGCCTGCTCGGCCAGCAACCACTCGCGCAAGCGCCGGGCGGCGTCGCTCTCCGCGCGCGAGCGCAGCCGGGTCAGCCAGTAGCGGCCCAGGTCGATGCGGGTGCTGAACGGACAGACCAACCGCCCGGCATCCAGGTCCTGGGCGAACAGCCGCAGCGGCAGCAAGGCCACGCCGTGGCCGGCCGCGGCGATGCTGGCCAGGGTCAGCGAGGCATCGCAGATCGGGCCGCCGGCCTGCACCTCGGGCGCGCCGGCGGCCTGCAGCCAGCGCGGCCATTCGTCCAGCCGATAGGAACGCAGCAGGGTGGTCCTGGTGAGGTCGGCGGGCGTGCGCAGCAGCGGCGCCAGTGCCGGCGCGCACACCGGCGCGAACGGCGCGCCCAGGATCGACGTGGCGTGCTGGCCCTGCCAGTCGCCATCCCCGAAACGGATCGCCAGGTCCAGGCCTTCGCCGGCCAGGTCGACGCGGTTGTTGTGGGTGTACACGCGCAGTTCGATATCCGGGTGTGCGGCGTGGAAGGCGTCCAGCCGCGGCAGCAGCCAGCCCACCGCGAAGGTGCCGACCACGCCCACGCTCAGCGTCTCGCGATAGCGGCCGCCGGCGAAGCGCTGCAGCGTCCCGGCGATGCGGTCGAAGGCCTCGGTCAGCACCGGATGCAGGCGCAGGCCTTCGTCGGTCAGGGCCACGCCGCGCGGCAGGCGCTGGAACAGCACCACGCCCAGGCGCGCCTCCAATTGTTTGATCTGATGGCTGAGCGCGGCCTGGGTCACGCACAGCTCGGCGGCGGCACGGGTCAGGTTCTGGTGCCGCGCCGCGGCCTCGAAGGCACGCAGGGCGTTCAACGGCAGATGCGGACGGATCATCGCCAGGTATCAATTCGGCTCATGGGTGCGATTGAATAACCTCGCTGGTGGGGGTGGGCCAATGCGGCCATCATCCTGGCTCCCGACGGAGGTGGACGATGCTGACGAGACGACGGTTCCTGCAGGGCGTGGGAATGGGCGCGAGCCTGCTGGTCGTGGCTGGTGCACAGGCAAAAAACGCGAAAAACCCGACGCCGACGCTACCGCGGCGACTGGCCGAGATCGAGCGTCGCAGTGGCGGCCGGCTCGGCGTCAGCCTGCTCGACGGTGGCGGCGCAACGCTCGGCGGACAGCGCCAGAACGAGCGCTTCCCGCTGTGCAGTACCTTCAAATTTCTATTGGCAGGGGCGGTGCTGCAGCGGGTCGACCGCGGTGAACTGGCCCTGGAGCGGCGCGTGCCGGTGCGCAAGGCGGATCTGCTGGCGAATGCGCCGGTGTCCGAGCGTCATGTCGGCGGCACGCTCAGCGTGGTCGAACTGTGCCGCGCGTCGATGATCTACAGCGACAACACCGCGGCCAACCTGCTGCTGCCGCTGGTCGGCGACCCGCCCGGCGTGACCCGCTTCCTGCGTGCGCTGGGCGATACGCAGACCCAACTGGACCGCAACGAGCCGGGCATGAACGAGTTCGTCGCCGGCGATCCGTGCGACACCACCACGCCGGCCGCGATGGCGGCGACGATGCGTGCCTTGTTGCTCGGCGAGGTGCTGCAGCCGGTGTCGCGGCAGCGCCTGATTGCTTGGATGCGCGACAACCGTACCGGCAACGACTGCCTGCGCGCCGGCTTGCCGGCGGGCTGGCGGATCGGCGACAAGACCGGCAGCAACGGCACCGATACCCGCAACGACATCGCCATCGTCTGGGCGCCGGGACGGCCCACGCCGCTGCTGCTCACCGCATATCTCAACGGCGCCACGGTCGACAGCGCCGCGCGCGATGCGACGCTGAAAGCGGTGGCGCAGGCGGTCGTTGCCTCGCTGCCTGCGCAGACGCTGCGTACTGGCTAGGCGCGTTGCGCGCTGTCGCGCCGGATGCAGGTCGATCTCCCGTAGGCGCGGCTTCGGCTGCGACAGGTTTTATCGCGAAGGTCAGTCGCGGCTGATCCCACGAGCGGGAGCCGGAGCCAAGCGTACGAGACGCTGCTCGCAATCATCGGCGACGCCACGTGTCGATGCCGCGCGCGATTGCCCGCGTTGTACCAACGGCCACGGCCATCGCGGCCGTGCTCACTGATCGTGCGGTCCCTTTCATTCCCAACCCTGTTCGGAGCGTCCCATGCGTCGATTCGTGTGCTGTTCGTTGGCCATCGCCCTCGGTCTGTCTGCCCACGCCGCGCAGGCGCGGGTCTGGGAACCCACGCCGGGTCACGTGCAGGTGCCGATCTGGCCTGGCGCGGTGCCGGATGCGCTGCCGCATCCGAAGCCGGAAACGGCTGGGCCCGGGGCCAGGATCGACAACGTCAGCCGGCCGACCATGACGGTGTACCCGGCGCAGGGCCACAACACCGGCGCCGCGGTGGTGGTGTTTCCCGGCGGCGGCTACCAGATGCTGGCGATGGACCTGGAGGGCACGGAGATCTGCGACTGGCTGGTCTCGCGCGGCATCACCTGCGTGCTGTTGAAATACCGCGTGCCGAACTCCGGGCCGACCTGGGTCAACGACCGGCGCTACTACCCCAAGGTGCAGACCGCGCTGCAGGACGCGCAGCGCACGCTGGGCCTGGTGCGCCAGCAGGCCGCCACCTGGGGCGTGGACCCGCACAAGATCGGGGTGATGGGCTTTTCCGCCGGCGGCCACCTGGTCGCCGCGACCAGTACGCATTTCGCCAAGCGCACCTATCCGCTGGTGGATGCCGCCGATCGCGTGAGCTGCCGCCCGGATTTCGCCATCGCCGTGTATCCCGGCCATCTGTGGGTGCACGAGGACGAGGACGCCGACACCCGCAATCCCACCGATCTGGCGTTGCGTCCGGACATCCGCGTCGTCGCCGACACCCCGCCGACCTTCCTGCTGCAGGCGCAGGACGACTATGTCGACGGCATCTCGCAGGTGCTGGCGTACTACGTCGCACTCAACCATGCCGACGTGCCGACGGAAATGCACATCTATGCCCAGGGCGGCCACGCCTTCGGCCTGCGCGCGAAGCACCTGCCGATCGCACAGTGGCCGCAGCTGGTGGAGACCTGGCTGCGGACGATCGGGGTGCTTGAGGGCCGGGATTAGGGATTCGGGATTCGGGATTGGCAAGAGCGTGTCAGTGCGCGGATTGCGCTTTCACGAATCCCCAATCCCAAATCCCGGACGTTGTCACGAATCCCCAATCCCGATTCCCGAATCCCGCCCGCCTCCGGCGGGCTCCTGATACAGCCGCGCCGCCCCGCCCATGGCCGGATCGCTGATGCCGGGCTTGCCGGTTTCCACGCGGCCGGCCAGGCGCTGGCGGGCGTTGTCCTGGATCAGCCACAGGTCGTACCAGCCGCCGCTCGGCTTGGCATTCCAGCGAATGCGCTGCTCGGCGCCGGGCGCCAGCGTCACCCGTTGGCGCGGTTGTGCCTGGGCGTAGGCGGCCGGTTCCAGGGACACCTTGAGTGGCGCGGCACCCGGATTGCGCAGGACCAGGCACAGCGCCTGCGCGTCGGTCGGCTCCTGGACGATCTCGGCCTGCAGCAGCGGGGCGCTGAGGTCGCCACAGTAGTGGCGGTGGAAGCCGTTGGGGCCGAGCAGCCACAGGTCGTAGCTGCCGTCGTAGGTGGTCCAGGTGCCGTCCAGGGTCGCGCCGGCGCCCACAGTGTAGCGGCGCGGGATCGACTCCAGGAGGTAGCGGTCGTAGACGTGCAGCACCGCCGCTGCGCCGGTGTTGGCCATGCGCAACTGCACCTCGCCGCGCTCCGGCACGTGCTGCAACTGCACCGTCGGCCGATACGGCAAGGCACGTGCGCGGCGCACGCCGAACGCCTGACGCGGTGCCTGCAACTGCGCCGGCAGCGGTGGCACTGCGTGGTCGTGCAACGCCGCGGCGCGCGCGGCCGCCTCGCGCACGTCCGGCAGGTCGGCGACGAACGGACGGGTGTCGGCCTGGCGGAAATCGAAGGCGTTCAGCAGGTCGCCGCAGACCGCGCGGCGCCACGGGGTCAGGCCGGCGGCGGCGACACCGAAGCGGCGCTCCAGCAGGCGCAGCACCGAGGTGTGGTCGTAGACCTGCGAATCGACCCAGCCGCCGCGGCTCCACGGCGAGATCACGTACAGCGGTACGCGCGGGCCGAGGCCGTAGGGACGCCCACGCAGCTCCGGCGGATCGGCCTTGGCGTCGCCCGGCGCAGGATGCAGGTGGTATTCGCCGTCGGTGGCGACGCTGGAAGCGCCGGCCCAGCCGCCGGCCGCGGACGGGTCGGGCGAGGGCGGGGCCGGTGGCGGCACGTGATCGAAGAAGCCGTCGTTCTCATCGAACATCAGCAGCAGCGCGGTGCGTGCCCACACCTTGGGATCAGCGGTCAGCGCATCGAGCACGCGCGCGGTGTAGGCCGCGCCCTGCGCCGGGCTGGACGGATCGGGATGCTCGCTGCCGGCGGCGTCGGCGATGATGAAGCTCACCGACGGTAGCCGTGCGGCCAGCACGTCCTCGCGCAACTGCGCCAGGCTGCGGCTGGAGACGCCGCGTGCGCGCAGTTGCGGATCGTGCCCGGGTGCACCACGCCAGGCCGCGCGGAACGGCGCGAAGCCGGCCAGCGGGTTGTCGGTGAAGTTGTCGGCCATGTCCTGGTAGATCTGCCACGACACGCCGGCCTGCTGCAGCGCTTCGACGTAGCTGGGCCAGCGGTAGTCGTCCGGGTCGCCGCCCAGTTCCGGGAAGTTGTCGTGCGAGTTGGCGATCGCCGGGCCGCCGGCGCGCGCATGCGGATCGTTCTGCCCGGTCCACAGGAACACGCGGTTGGGATTGGTGCCGGCCTGGATCGCGCAGTGGTAGGCGTCGCAGATGGTGAAGGCGTCGGCGAGGGCGAACTGGAACGGCAGGTCGTCGCGTTCGTAGTGGGCCAGCGCGTGGTCGCGCTTGGCTGCCGGCCACTGGCCCATGCGGCCGTGGTCCCAGGCTTGCTGCGCGTTCGGCCAGGTATGCGGGGTGCCCTGCACGCGCATGGTGGCGAAGTCGCGTGCAGTGCGCAGCGGGAACGGCGCGAGCTGGCGGCTGCCGTCGGCACTGGGCTGCAGCCAGACCGTGCGCGGTGCGGTGTCGGGCAGCGGCGGGGCGGGGATCGGGAAACGGTCGCCGAAGCCGCGCACGCCGGGAAGGCTGCCGAAGTAATGATCGAAGGCGCGGTTCTCCTGCATCAGGATCACCACGTGCTGCAGGTCGTCGAGGGTGCCGCTGCGCACGTCTGGGGCGATCGCGGCGGCGCGAGCGATGCTCGGCGGCAGCAGGGCGGCGGCGCTGGCGGTGAGGCCGGCGCGGAGCAGCCGGCGGCGGGTCTGGTCGGTCATGGGGGTCCGGGGAAGCGCAAAGCGGCGGCGGCCGGGATCGGCCGCCGCCGCGAGACTGCCACGGCGCCGGTGACAGGTCGACCATGAGGGCGCTGCGACGCCGCGCTGTTGGCGCTGTTGGCTGTCTTCAGCGGCGTGTCGCGTTTGCTGCGACATGGCCTGTGCAGTGCGGGGGTCTGGGATCGCACGCGGCCTGTGCCATCGCGGCGCGAGCGATTGGCACGCCAGCGCTCCGTGATGGCACAGCACACGGCCGACCCGGCATCATCGCCGCTGCCGCCGCCGGCGGGTCCCACCGGAATCTCCTGCCCGATGAGCCACGAACTGATCTACCTGCTGCTGATCTTCGCCCTGCTGGTGATCCCGCGCGCGCTGCAACGCTTCAAGATGCCGGCGCCGCTGACCTGCCTGCTGTTCGGCATCATCGCGATGCTGGCGATGGGGCCGCGCGCGCACGACCCGGTGGTGACCCTGCTGGCCACGCTCGGCATCTCCTCGCTGTTCCTGTTCGCCGGCCTGGAAGTGGACCCGAAGGCGCTGCGCCGCGGCTTGTGGCCGCTGCTGCTGCACCTGGTGGTGCGTGGCGGCACCCTGTTCGGCGTCGGCTGGCTGGCCTGGCGCTACGCCGGGCTGTCGTGGCAGGCGGCCGGATTGCTGGCGCTGGCCCTGCTGACCCCCTCCACCGGTTTCATCATCGAGTCGCTGGGGCGGCTTGGGCTGGACGAAGAAGAGCGCTTCTGGGTCACCAGCAAGGCCATCGCCGGCGAACTGCTGGCGCTGGCGGCGCTGTTCGTGATCCTGCAGGCCGGCGATCCCTGGCAGATGGGCCTGTCCAGCCTGGCGCTGCTGGCGATGCTGGTCGGCCTGCCGCTGCTGTTCGTGGCCCTGGGCCGCTGGGTGGCGCCGCAGGCGCCGGGGTCGGAGTTCTCGCTGCTGGTGATGGTCGGCCTGATCGCCGCCTACATCACCTATTCGCTGGGCGTGTACTACCTGGTCGGTGCGTTCATCGCCGGGCTGGTGGCGCGGCTGCTGCGCCAGCGCATGCCGCTGCTGGCCTCCGACGAGAACCTGCAGGCGGTGCGCCTGTTCGCCTCGTTCTTCGTGCCGTTCTACTTCTTCAACGCCGGCACCAAGGTGCCGAGCGGGGCGCTGAGCCTGCATGCACTGGGCCTGGGCCTGGCCCTGACCGCCTGCGTGCTGCCGCTGCGCATCGGCATCCTCTGGCTGCAGCGGCGGGTGCTGTTCGGCGAAGGCGCGCGCAGCAGCCTGCGGGTGTCGCTGGCGCTGTCGCCGACGCTGATCTTCACCCTGGTGCTGGCCGGCATCCTGCGCGACCGCTTCGCCATCGCCGACGCGCTGTTCGGCGCCCTGCTGCTGTACGCGGCCCTGACCACGCTGCTGCCGGCGCTGCTGCTGCGCATGCCGTTCGATGTCAGCCCGCTGGAGGCGGCGCCGGCTCCAGCGGCAGATCCCGCGTCGGCGCAGGCACCGACGGCGTCGGACGAGCCGGTGGCCGAGGCGCCGTTGGCGGACGCACCGACGCCGCCTGCCGGCGCGCCGGAAACGGCGCCGCGGCCCCAGCCCGGGCCGGCGTGATGAGCGGGGACGCTTGAAAGCCAGCGTGCGGCCCCCATACTGGCCGCCTCCGTTGCTCTCGCGTTTTTGCCGCCATGCCGATCTACGCTTTCCAATGTGCCGCATGCGGTCACAGCTTCGACCGCCTGCAGAAACTGTCCGATCCGGATCCCGAGACCTGTCCGTCCTGCGCCGCCCCGGCGGTCAAGCGCCAGCTCACCGCGCCGGCGTTCCGCCTGTCCGGCAGCGGCTGGTACGAGACCGACTTCAAGAAGGACGGCGACAAGAAACGCAACCTGGCCGAGTCGGGGAGTACGGCCAGCAGCGGGGACAGCAAGCCCGCGGCCGCCGCGACGACGTCCGACGCGCCGGCCAAGCCCGCTGCGGCGGCCACGCCTGCCGCCGCGCCTGCCGCGGCCAAGCCTGCGGCGACCTGAGTCCCGCCAGGCCGCGCCAAGCCCGCGGCCTCTCGTAGGAGTGGCTTCAGCCGCGACCGAGCCTTGCCCGGTCGCGGTCGATCCAAAAGAGCAAGAGCCGCTCCCGAAGTCGACCTGTCACGCCATGGATCCGGCCACGCAGCACGCCGCGCGGCCCGTTGCCTTGGCTCAGCGCGCCCCGAAGCGTGCCCGGCAGCCGCCGTTGACCCACACCGTATTGCCTTCGTAGCCCCAGGTGCGGCCTTCCGCGCAGGTGGTGCCGGACAGCTGTTCGATCAGTTCCGGGCGGCCCTGGCGGCGGTCCCAGGCGCAGGTGCGCAGACGCTTGTCGTCGCTGCTGCAGGTCACCGTGTAGCCGCTGTCCAGCGGCGGCCGGCCCGGCCCCCAGCCACCGCCGCCGCGGCCCTGGGCGAACTCGCCGCGACAACCGTCGTCGACCCACACCGCGCCGTCGCGCGAGCCCCAGGTGCGGCCCTCGATGCAGCGGGTGTCCGACAGCTGCCGCACCAGCATGGCGTTGCGCCAGCCGGTCGGGCAGATGCGCTGGCGCTGGTCCTGGCTCTCGCAGCGGACGGTGCCGGCCACGCCGCCACTGCCGCCGCCGTCGCCCCAGTTGCCGCCCCAATTGCCGCGACCTTCGACGAAGCGACCACGGCAGCCCTGGTCCACCCACACCACGCCGGGCGCCGAGCCCCAGGTGCGGCCTTCGATGCAGGGCGAATCGGACAGCGTGCCGACCAGTCGCGCAGGCCCGCGAAACGGCGTGGCGCATTGCTGGCGACGGCGGTCGTTGCTGGAGCAGGCGACGGTGCGGCCGTCGAAGCCCGGTTCCTGCCGCCAGCCGCCGCCGCTGCCGCGCAGCGAGGTGGCGATGTCCTGCTGGATGTTGCCGAAGCCCCAGCCGCGGTCGATCTGGTCCAGGTAGAACTCGAGCTGGTCGTCGGGGATCTGCCGGCCGCGCGACTGGTCGGCGTACTCGCGCTCGATCACCCGGACCCGCCCGGGGACCGACAGTTGCCGCAGGTCCTGCGGCGCGTAGGCACGGGCGCTCTGGGCCGCGGCTGGGGCGCTGGCCAGGGCCAGCGCGGCGATCACCAGCCAGCCACCAAGGTGCTTCAACATGGGTTCTCTCCTCCCCGTGAATGGTGCGCGGACTATAGCCGCAGGCCAACTTAAGCCAGGATGAGTCATGCGCGATTTGCCCGGGCCGACGCGCCGCCGCAGAATACCGGGCTTGCCGGCGCCTTCTGCGCCGGGCGCCCCCTGTTTGGAGCTAGCGATGCGTACCCACTTCTGCGGCCTGGTCGACGAGACCCTGATCGGCCAAACCGTCACCCTGGCCGGCTGGACCGACGTGGCCCGCAACCTCGGCGGCGTGTGCTTCATCGACCTGCGCGACCACGAAGGCATCGTGCAGGTGATGGTGGAGCCGGAGAACGCGGAGGTGTTCAAGGTCGCCGCCAGCCTCGGCTACGAGGACGTGCTGCAGGTCGAGGGCGTGGTGCGCGCGCGGCATGCGGTCAACGACAAGCTGCGCAGCGGCAAGGTCGAGGTGATCGCCACCGCCATCACCGTGCTCAACAAGGCCGCGCCGCTGCCGTTCCACGCGCACGAGAACCCGGGCGAGGAAACCCGCCTGAAGTACCGGTATCTGGATCTGCGCCGCCCGGAGATGCAGCGCATGCAGCGCACCCGCATCAAGCTGGTACAGGCGCTGCGCCGCTACCTGGACGAGCGTGGCTTCCAGGACATCGAGACGCCGATTCTGACCAAGGCCACCCCGGAAGGCGCGCGCGACTTCCTGGTGCCGGCGCGCATGCATCCGGGCGAGTTCTACGCGCTGCCGCAGTCGCCGCAGCTGTTCAAGCAGATCCTGATGGTGGCCGGCTTCGACCGCTACTACCAGATCGCGCGCTGCTTCCGCGACGAGGCGCTGCGCGCCGACCGCCAGCTCGAGTTCACCCAGCTCGACATGGAGTTCGCCTTCGTCCGCGAGCGCGACGTGCAGGACTTCGTCGAAGCCATGGTCCGCGCCATCTTCAAGGAGGTGGTCGACGTCGAGCTGGCCGCCGAATTCCCGCGCATGACCTGGGCCGAGGCCATGCGCCGCTATGGCTCTGACAAGCCGGACCTGCGCATTGCCCTGGAACTGACCGATGTCGCCGACCTGGTCAAGGACAGCGACTTCGCGGTGTTCACTGCGGCGGCCGCCGACCCCGACGGCCGCGTCGCCGCGTTGCGCATTCCCGGCGGCGCCAGCCTCTCGCGCAAGCAGATCGACGAGTACGCCGCGCACGCCGCCAAGTACGGCGCCAAGGGCCTGGCCTACGTCAAGATCGCCGACAGCGGCGAGATCAGCTCGCCGATCCAGAAGTTCTTCGGCGAAGCCGCGTTCGCCGCGCTGCTCGCCCACGTCGGTGCCGGCAACGGCGACATCGTGTTCTTCGGCGCCGGCGCCTACGGCAAGGTCTCCGACTTCATGGGCGCGCTGCGCCTGAAGGCCGGCAAGGACTTCAACCTCATCGCCGATGGCTGGCGGCCGCTGTGGGTCACCGATTTCCCGATGTTCGAATGGGACGAGGAGGCGCAGCGCTACGTGGCCCTGCATCACCCATTCACCGCGCCGGCGGTGGACGACATCGCCGAACTGCGCACCCATGCCAAGACCGCGGTGTCGCGCGGCTACGACATGGTGCTCAACGGCAACGAGATCGGCGGCGGTTCCATCCGTATCCACCGCCCGGACATGCAGAGCGCGGTGTTCGAGCTGCTCGGCATCGGTGCCGAGGAAGCGCGCGCCAAGTTCGGCTTCCTGCTGGACGCGCTGAACTACGGCGCGCCGCCGCACGGCGGCATCGCCTTCGGCATCGACCGCATCGCCGCGCTGATGGCCGGCACCGAGTCGATCCGCGACGTGATCCCGTTCCCCAAGACCACCGGCGCACAGGACCTGATGACCGACGCGCCGTCGCCGATCGCCGACGCGCAGCTGGCCGAAGTGCACGTGCAGGTGCGCCCGCAGGCGCAGTGATCCCTTTCTTCCAACCGTAGCGCAGGCCGACACATGAGCGAGACCGCATTCAATCTGGAGTGGGAAACCCTCGGCAACGAGGGCGCAGTGGAGGCCATCGTCACCCAGCGCGCGCGCGTGTTCGGCGGCTGGCTGGTGCGCGCCGGCAGCGGCGCCAACGCGCCGCTGGCGTTCGTGCCGGATCCGGAGGGCCGTTGGGACGGCGAGGACTTCGGCGAGGACGATTACGAGTACGAGGAAGGCGACGAGGAAGAAGAGGACGAGGAAGAGGAAGGCGACGACGAGGACGAAGACGAGGACGACGGCGAAGAGGCCGACGCCGACGCCGCGCACCCGGCGCGCTGAGTCGTGCTGATTCGCCGTGCCACGCCGGACGATGCCGCGGCGGTCATCCGCATCGCCACGGCCACCTTCTGCGAAACCTTCGGCCATCTGTATCCTGCGCAGGACCTGCAGGCCTTCCTCGACGAAGCCTATTCGATCGAGCGCGCGCAGGTGGTGCTGGCGCATCCGGACTACGCGATCTGGCTGGTCGAGCATGACGGCGAGGTGGTGGGACACGCTGCCGCTGGCCCTTGCGGCCTGCCGCATCCCGACGTGAAGCCTGGCGATGGCGAACTGAAGCGGCTGTACCTGCTGCGTGCCCACCAGAACGGCGGCTGGGGTGCCCGGCTGTTCGACACCGCCCTGGCCTGGCTGGAGCGCGACGGCCCGCGCACGCTGTGGCTCGGCGTGTGGTCGGAGAACCTCGGCGCGCAGCGTTTCTATGCGCGCTACGGCTTCGAGAAGGTCGGCACCTACGAATTCCCGGTGGGGCGGGTGCGCGATCTCGAATTCATCCTGCGCCGGCCGCCGCGCGCGGCCTGACGCCTGCCGCCGGACCTCGTCCGGGCATGCCGCGTCGACACAGCGGCAACGAGCGCGCGCTACAGTGCTGGCCTGTCCAGCTTGAGGAGAGCACGCCATGTTCCGACCGTGGATGGGAATCGCCGCCGTCGTGCCGCTGCTGGCCGCGTGCGCGCCACCGGCGTCGCTGCAGCCGGCCAGTGCCGGGCCGACGGTGCAGGGCGATGGCCGCTGCAACGTCGAGGCCGTGGCCTGGGCGGTGGGCCAGGAGGCCACCCAGGCGACCATGAGCCGGGTCTGGAAGGAGAGCGGAGCCGGCGTGGTACGGCCGATCGCGCCGGGCCAGGCGGTAACCCGCGACCTGCGCCTGGATCGGCTCAACGTGTTCCTGGATGGCAGCAATCACATCGTTCGCACCACCTGCGGCTGAGTCGCCGATGGCCGCCGCGCCCCAGGTGCTGTTGCTGCATGGCATCTGGAACGCGCGGCCGTGGCTGCTGCCGCTGGCGCTGCGCCTGCGCCGCGAGGGCTGGCGCGTCGCCAGCTTCGGCTATTCGACCGCGTTCGGCGGCGCCGAGGTCGCGCTCCCACGGCTGCACGCCCGCATCGAACGTATGGCAGCCACCGGTCCGGTGGCGCTGGTCGGGCATAGCCTCGGCGGCCTGATCGCCTTGCAGGCCTTGCGGGAGGTGCCCTCGCTGCCGGTGACCCGGGTGGTGTGCCTGGGCAGCCCGCTGGCCGGCAGTGCCGCCGCGCGCGCCCTGGCGCAACGGCGGCTCGGACTGGCGCTGGGCCGCAGCGCGGCGCTGTTGCAGCAGGGTGTGGCGCGCTGGGAGGGGCCGGCCGAGGTCGGCATGGTCGCCGGCACCGTGGCGCGCGGGCTGGGCGCACGCTTTGTCGCGCTGGGGCCGGAGTCCGACGGCAGCGTGGCCCTGGCCGAGACCCGCGTGCCCGGCCTGGGCGATCACTGCCGGGTGCGTGCCAGCCACAGCGGCCTGCTGTTCTCGGCGCAGGCCGCGCGGCAGACCGCCGCCTTCCTGCGCGACGGCCGCTTCGCCGCCTGAGCCGGTCGCCAGACATCGAGCGTCCGGCGGCGGCGGTGGCCGGCGCCGCGTCGCGGTGTCCGCGCGACCGCCTTGGTGCCGGCACAGGCGATGCCGCCGCTTACGGCGTCACGAAGGTCTTCAGCCAGTCCAGCGTGGGGTTGAGCGCCCAGGCGGCGGTGCCGCTGCGGTAGTTGCCGTCGACCAGCACGCCCGTGCACTGGGTGCCTGGATAGCCGCCGAAGCCCATGAAGCAGTGGTCGGCGTAGAGGTCCTGCACCTCCCGGTCCTTGACGACGTACCAGCCGCTGCCGTTGCTGCGGAAGCACGACTGCTGCCCGTCGCAGCGCAGGCCGGTGACCAGTTGCGCCTGGGTGCGGGCGACGTTCTCGGTGCCGCCGACGAACATGTCGCGCTCGCCGTTGATGATGCGCAGGCGATCGGACGGCAGGCTGTGGTTGCCGTCGGCGATGCAGGAGGCCAGGTTGTAGTAGGCGGTGTAGGTCGTACCGGTGCCCTGGCCGAACGAGGCGGCGACCCGGGGATCGTAGTCGTGCGCCAGCACCGAGATGATCGAGCCCTGGCTGAGCCCGCCGGTCACCACGCCCTTGGAGCAATCGGCCTTGTCGCGGGCGCAGAGCTGGGCGATGGCGCTGTTGATGTTCTGCGCGTCGAAGATGGCCTTGGCGCGGTTGCCGATGACGCCGCAGCTGCCGAAGCTGGCGTTGTCGTACTCCACCGAGGCCGCCACGAAGCCCTTGGCCGCGGCGGCATTCACCGCGGCCATCGCCCAGTTGCTCTGGTAGTTCTCGCCGGTCCCGCCGATATGCACGTAGACCGGGTACTTGCCCGTCGCGCGGGGTTCCTGGCCGCTGATCGCATAGGTGGTGACGCCGGCGTTGTAGCGGCCCCGGAAGGCATCGGTCTGGGCGCTGGCCAGGCCCGGGGCGGCAAGGGCGAGCAGGCCCAGGCAGCGCAGGGCCAGCGACAGGAACGGGGCGGGGGTGGTGCGGGACATGAGGGATCTCCTTTCGGTGCGATGGAAAGCGGGCGCGACTTACGGGTTCAGCCTCCAGGTGGGGCGTGACAGTTCTGGCAGCGATGTGGCGCGCATGGGTAGACAGTCCGCCAAGGTTCGACCGGCAGCACGGGCCGACGTGCGCTGGAGTGGGCGCCGGCCGGGGAACCGGCGGCATGCGCCGGTCGCACGCGCGGTCGGTCGTCGGCGCGGCCGGGCCGCGGGATGTGCGCGGCATCAGGTAAAATCCGCGTCTTGTCCTTACAACTGTCCGGAACGCCCCATGGGTAGAGGCCCCTCGATCGAAGCCCGCAAGAACGCATCCGATGCGAAGCGCGGCAAGATTTTCACCAAGATCATCCGCGAGATCGGCGTCGCCGCGCGCGCCGGCGGCGGCGATCCGTCCAACAACCCGCGGCTGCGCGTGGCGATGGACAAGGGGCTGGCCTCCAACATGTCCAAGGACGTGATCGAGCGCGCGATCAAGAAGGCCACCGGCGAACTGGAAGGCGTGGAGTACGAGGAAGTGCGCTACGAGGGCTACGCCCCGGGCGGGGTGGCGGTGATCGTCGACTGCCTGACCGACAACCGCGTGCGCACCGTGGCCGACGTGCGCCATGCCTTCAGCAAGTGCGGCGGCAACATGGGCACCGACGGCTCGGTGGCCTTCATGTTCAAGCGCCTGGGCGTGCTCAGCTTCGCCGCCGGCGCCGACGAGGAGAAGATCACCGAGGTGGCGATCGAGGCCGGCGCCGACGACATCGTGGTCTACCCCGAGGACGGCGCGATCGACGTGCTGACCGCGCCGGAGGCGTTCCAGGCGGTCAAGGACGCCATGGACGCGGCCGGCCTGTCCGCCGACCATGCCGAAATCACCTTCCGCGCCGACAACGACATCGCCGTGGACGGCGATACCGCGGTGCAGGTGCGCAAGCTGCTGGACATGCTGGAAGACCTGGACGACGTGCAGAACGTCTATTCCAACGTCGACCAGGCCGCGCTGAGTGACGGGGGCTGACACCATGAAACCCGGGGCCCGGGGCCCAAGACCCGGAACCCGGAGCGGCGTCGTGCCGGTGCCGGAGGCATCGCCGACGTCGATGGCTGCCACGGGCATCTCTGCCCGCACGGGCGCTGCTTTCCCGATTCCCGATTCCCGATTCCCCAATCCCGGCTCTACCCGCATCCTCGGCATCGACCCCGGCTCGCAGCGCACCGGCGTGGGCATCATCGACGTGGACGCGGCTGGCCGTACCCGGCACGTGCACCACGCGCCGCTGGTACTGCTCGGCGAGGGCGACTTCGCCCTGCGGCTCAAGCGCCTGCTGCACGGGCTGGACGCGCTGATCGAGGAGTACCGGCCGCAGGAAGTGGCGATCGAGCGCGTGTTCATGGGCAAGAGCGCCGACGCGGCACTGAAGCTCGGCCATGCCCGCGGCGCGGCGATCTGCGCGGCGGTGCTGCGCGAGTTGCCGGTGCACGAGTACGCCGCCAAGGAGATCAAGCTCGCCGTGGTCGGCAAGGGCGCGGCGGAGAAGCAGCAGGTGCAACACATGGTCGGTCTCATGCTGAGCCTGACCGGCAAACTTCAGGCCGACGCCGCCGACGCACTGGCCGTCGCCATCACCCATGCCCACGTGCGCGCCACCGCGCAGCGCCTGGGCGTCAGCACGCAGCAGGCGTGGAGCAGAAAATGACAAAGGCTGGGAGTCGGGAGTCGGGAATCGGGAATCGGAACAGCAGAAGCGGTGAAGCGGTCGCCCGCTTTGCCGATTCCCCATTCCCCACTCCCCAATCCCGGCGCCTCGCACGAGGCGCCCAATGATCGGCCGTCTGCGCGGGATCCTGGCCTACAAGCAGCCGCCGTGGCTGGTGATCGACGTGGGTGGGGTGGGGTATGAGCTGGAGGCGCCGATGAGCACCTTCTACGACCTGCCCGACGTCGGTCGCGACGTCATCCTGTTCACCCACTATGCGCAGAAGGAGGACAGCGTGTCGCTGTACGGCTTCCTGCGCGAGGGCGAGCGGCGGCTGTTCCGCGACGTGCAGCGGGTCAGCGGGATCGGCGCGAAGATCGCGCTGGCGGTGCTGTCCGGGGTCAGCGTCGACGAGTTCGCGCGGCTGATCACCGCCGCCGACGTCACCGCGCTGACCCGCATCCCCGGCATCGGCAAGAAGACCGCCGAGCGCATGGTGGTGGAACTGCGCGACCGCGCGGCCGACTTCAGCGGCGGTGCGCCGGTGACCGGACAACTGGGTACCGACGCGGTCTCCGAGGCCACGGTGGCGCTGCAGCAACTCGGCTACAAGCCGGCCGAGGCGGCGAAGATGGCGCGCGACGCCGCCGCCGACGGCGACGAGGTCGCCACGGTGATCCGCAAGGCCCTGCAGGCGGCGCTGCGCTGACCTCGGGTCGGCTCGGCTCCCCGCTCTTTCTTCACGTTCTGGCGCTACTCTTCCCACCATGTCCAGCTCCTCCAGTTCCGCCGCCCGCCCGGGCAGCCACGATCCGCACGCCAAGACGGGCTTTGGGGTGATGCTGACCGCCATCGGCGTGGTCTTCGGCGACATCGGCACCAGTCCGCTGTACACGCTCAAGGAAGCGTTCTCGCCGCACTACGGGTTGACCCCGGACCACGACACCGTGCTGGGCATCCTGTCGCTGGTGTTCTGGGCGCTGATGCTGGTGGTCACGGTCAAGTACGTCACCGTGATCATGCGCGCCGACAACGACGGCGAGGGCGGCATCATGGCGCTGACCGCGCTGGCCCAGCGGACCCTGCCGGGCGGCTCGCGCTCGATGTACGTGGTCGGCATCCTCGGCATCTTCGGCGCCTCGCTGTTCTTCGGCGACGGAGTGATCACCCCGGCCATCTCGGTGCTGTCGGCGGTGGAAGGCCTGGAGGTGGCCGCGCCCAAGCTGGAACCGTTCGTGGTGCCGATCACCCTGGTGGTGCTGGGCATGCTGTTCATGGCCCAACGCTACGGCACCGAGCGGGTGGGCAAGGCGTTCGGGCCGATCACCCTGGTCTGGTTCGTGGCGCTGGGCGCGATCGGCGTCTACAACATGACCCGCGCGCCGGAAGTGCTGCATGCGCTGAACCCGTGGTGGGGCGTGCGCTTCTTCGCCGAACACAACTGGCACGCGGTGTTCGTGCTCGGTGCGGTGGTGCTGGCGGTGACCGGCGGCGAGGCGCTGTACGCGGACATGGGCCATTTCGGCGCCAAGGCGATCCGCCGCTCGTGGCAGTGCGTGGTGCTGCCGATGCTGACCCTGACCTACCTGGGGCAGGGCGCGCTGGTGCTGCGCGATCCGGCGGCGGTGAGCAACCCGTTCTACGAGGCGGTGCCGGAGTGGGCGCTGTACCCGATGATCGTGCTGGCCACCGCGGCCACGGTGATCGCCTCGCAGGCGCTGATCACCGGCGCCTACTCGGTGGCCAGCCAGGCCATGCAGCTGGGTTACATCCCGCGCATGCACATCCGCCACACCTCGCACTCCACCATCGGCCAGATCTACGTGCCGGCGGTGAACTGGTGCCTGCTGGCGCTGGTGGTGGTGGCGGTGATCGGTTTCGGCGACTCCACCTCGCTGGCCACCGCCTACGGCGTCTCGGTCACCGGCACCATGCTGATCACCACCGTGCTGATGGTGATCTACGCGCGCGCCAACCCGCGCGTGCCGGCGCCGCTGCTGTGGCTGTTCGCCCTGGTGTTCCTGGCCGTGGACTGCGCGTTCTTCTACGCCAACATCATCAAGTTCCTGGACGGCGCCTGGTTCCCGCTGCTGCTGGGCCTGATCCTGTTCACCCTGATGCGCACCTGGCGCCGCGGCCGCAAGCTGCTGCACGACGAGATCCGCAAGGACGGCATCAAGCTCGATACCTTCCTGCCCGGGCTGATGCTGGCGCCGCCGGTGCGCGTGCCCGGCACCGCGGTGTTCCTGACCGCCGACCCGATGGTGGTGCCGCACGCGCTGATGCACAACCTCAAGCACAACAAGGTGCTGCACGAGCGCAACGTGTTCCTGACCGTCGAAACCCTGCAGGTGCCGTACGCGGCGGCCGGGCAGCGGCTGAAGATCGACGCGATCGGCGACGAGTTCTACCGGGTCTACGTGCGCTTCGGCTTCATGGAGACCCCGGACGTGCCGCTGGCGCTGATGCGCTCCTGCGACCAGGGCGGGATCTACTTCGACCCCATGGACACCACCTATTTCGCCAGCCGCGAGACCATCGTGGCCAGCGCCAACCGCGGCATGCCGATCTGGCGCGACAAGCTGTTCGCGGTCATGCACCGCAACGCCGCCCCCGCCACCGGCTTCTTCCGCATCCCCGGCAACCGCCTGGTGGAGCTGGGCGCGCAGGTGGAGATCTGAGGCCGCGACGGTGTCGCGGCCTTGGGAATGGGGAGGCGGGAATGGGGAACAGGGAAAGGCAACGGCCGCGGCGTCTGGCCTGAAACCAGGCGGCGACCATCAAAGTAAGCGCCAGCCGTGCCGCCAACCGCTACTATTGTCCGCTCGATTCCCCATTCCCGATTCCCCAATCCCGGCTTTCCATGGACCGCATCATCGCCAGCAGCGCCACCCGCGAGGATGACGCGGCCGAGGCCAGCATCCGCCCCAAGCGGCTGGACGACTATCTCGGCCAGCAGCCGGTGCGCGAGCAGCTGTCGATCTACATCGAGGCGGCCAAGGCGCGCGGGGAGGCGATGGACCATGTGCTGATCTTCGGGCCGCCGGGCCTGGGCAAGACCACGCTCAGCCATGTCATCGCCAACGAGCTGGGGGTCAATCTGCGGGTCACCTCCGGCCCGGTGATCGAGAAGGCCGGCGACTTGGCCGCGCTGCTGACCAACCTGCAGCCGCACGACGTGCTGTTCATCGACGAGATCCACCGCCTGTCGCCGGTGGTCGAGGAAGTGCTGTACCCGGCGATGGAAGACTTCCAGATCGACATCATGATCGGCGAGGGCCCGGCCGCGCGCTCGATCAAGATCGACCTGCCGCCGTTCACCCTGATCGGCGCCACCACCCGCGCCGGCCTGCTGACCGCGCCCTTGCGCGACCGCTTCGGCATCGTCCAGCGCCTGGCCTTCTACACCCCGGACGAGCTGGCGCAGATCGTGCGCCGCTCCGCCAGCATCCTCGGCATCGCCTGCAACGCCGACGGCTGCGCCGAGATCGCGCGCCGCGCGCGCGGCACCCCGCGCATCGCCAACCGCCTGCTGCGGCGGGTCCGCGACTTCGCGCAGGTCCGCGCCGGCGGGCAGATCGACCTGGCCGTGGCGCAGGCCGCCACGCAGATGCTCAAGGTCGACGCCGAGGGCTTCGACGAGCTGGACCGGCGCATGCTGCGCACCATCATCGAGTACTTCGACGGCGGCCCGGTCGGTGTCGAGTCGCTGGCCGCCTCGCTGTCGGAGGAGCGCGGCACCCTGGAGGACGTGATCGAGCCTTACCTGATCCAGCAGGGCTACCTGATCCGCACCGCCCGCGGCCGCATGGCCACCAACAAGGCCTATCTGCACTTGGGCCTGCAGCCCAAGCACCGGGAATTGGGAATCGGGAGTGGGGAATCGGGGGCGCTGTTCTAGGATGTTCTGGTTACCCAGCTATCGACAGGAGCGCCGCTCTTGACTGCCGATTCCCCATTCCCCGTTCCCGATTCCCGGCTATTCAGTTGGCCGACACGCGTCTACTGGGAAGATACCGACGCCGGTGGCGTGGTCTACCACGCGCGCTACGTGGCCTTCCTGGAGCGGGCGCGCACGGAGTGGTTGCGGGCGCTGGGGTATGGTCAGGAGCGTCTGCGCCTGCAACACGATCTAGTGTTCGCGGTGCGCGCGATGCAGCTCGACTTCCTGCGCCCGGCACGCCTGGACGATTCCCTGCAGGTCGGCGTCGCGCTGTCGCAATGCAAGCGCGCCAGCCTGGTGTTCGCGCAGTCGATCCGCCGCGACGACGGGGAGCTGCTGTTGCGCGCGCAAGTGCGGGTGGCCGCGCTCAGCGCCGGCAGCTTCCGCCCGCGCGGCATGGACGACGCGCTGCACGATGCATTGAAAGTTCTTGAAATCACTGAAGCCGAATTACTGAGGAACGACGGATGATCGCATTGCTCCTGGCCCTGCAGGACACGGTGGTGGAGGCGCTGCCGCAGGACGTGACCCAGACCGCCACCCAGGCCGTCGCCAGCACCGCCGCCCATGGCGGCATCAACTATCTGGACCTGATGGTCAAGGCCAGCCTGCCGGTCAAGGTGATCGTGCTGCTGCTGCTGCTCGGCTCGCTGATCAGCTGGGTCATCATCTTCCGCAAGGGCAAGGTGTTCAAGGACGCCAACCGCGAGGCCGACGACTTCGAGAACCGCTTCTGGTCCGGCACCGACCTGAGCAAGCTCTACGCCGGCGCCACCGACCGCAACCGCGTGGTCGGCGGGCTGGAGGCGATCTTCGAGGCCGGTTTCCGCGAGTTCACCCGCCTGCGCGACAAGCGCCGGCTCGATGCACGCATCCAACTGGAAGGCGCGCAGCGGGCGATGCGCGCGACCTACGCGCGCGAGGTCGACCGCCTGGAGCGCAACCTGGAACTGCTCGCCAACATCGGCTCCACCGCCCCGTACGTGGGCCTGGTCGGCACCGTGTTCGGCATCATGGTGACCATGCACGACATGATCAACAGCGGCCAGCAGGCGGGCATCGCCGCGGTCGCGCCGGGCATCTCCGAGGCGCTGTTCGCCACCGCCATCGGCCTGTTCGTGGCGATCCCGGCGGTGTGGGCCTACAACCGCTTCACCACCCGGGTCGAGCGCCTGGCCGTGCGCTTCGAGACCTTCTCCGAAGAGTTCAGCTCCATCCTGCAGCGCCAGGCCAGCGGCGACTGAGCGTCGCCCGCCTGTCCACGACTCCCAGGATTCCCGCATGACTGCCGCCATTTCCCGCCGCAAGCGCCGCAAGCTCAAGTCCGAGATCAACGTCGTGCCATACATCGACGTGATGCTGGTGCTGCTGATCATCTTCATGGTCACCGCGCCCTTGCTCAGCCTGAGCGTGGACGTGGACCTGCCCGATTCCACCGCGCGCTCGGTGGAGAGCAAGAAGGATCCGGTGATCGTCACCGTCGATGCCGAAGGCCGCTACACGCTGACCCTGCAGGACGGCAAGCCCGAGAAGATCGCCGCGCCGGAGCTGAAGGCCAAGATCCAGGCCTTCGTCGGCCAGAACAAGGACGTGCCGGTGTTCGTCGCCGCGCCCGGCACCTCGAACTACCAACTGGTCATGGACACCATGGTCATGCTGCAGCAGGCCGGCGTGCCCAAGGTCGGCCTGATGAGTCAGCCCGGAAACAATGCACGCTGAAGCCGATTCCCGCCCGCCGCAGCAGCGCGGCGACGACAAGGGGCTGATCTTCGGGGTCGCCCTGGCGTTGCTGGTGCACGTGCTGATCGCACTGCTGTTCTTCCTGGCCTGGTGGTGGTCGCCGGTGCGTCAGGTCGAACCCGCCGCCGGTTCGCCGATGGTCGAGGCCTCGCTGGTGGTCTCGGCCGCCGACGTGCGCTCGGCGCAGAAAGCGGTGAAGGACGCGCCCAAGCCCTTGCCCGAGCCGCTGCCCGAACCGGTCAAGGACGTCGCCGAGGAAGACACGGTGCCGCCGCCGCAGCCGCTGCCCACGCCCAAGCCGCAGCAGGCGCCGACCCCGCAGCAGCAGAAGGCGCAGGACTTCGTCCCGGTGCCCGACAAGGTCGACCAGGACCGCGCCACCCGCACTGCGATCTCCCAGGAAAAGGAGAAGCAGGAGCAGGAGGCCAAGCGCCGCCAGGAACAGATCGACCTGACCGAGCAGAAGCGCCAGCAGGAGGCCGAGCAGAAGCAGCGCCTGGCCGCGCAGCAGGAAGAGGAGCGGCAGAAGAAGATCGCCGACATCCGCAAGCAGCGCGAGAAGCTGGAGCGCGAGGCCCAACTGGCGCAGCAGAAGCTGCAGCAGATCGCCGACCTGAACGCCAAGAAGGCGTCCGCGGCCGCGGCCACCACGCCGCAGCAGGCACCGGGTCAGAACGGTACCAACACCGATCTGCAGGCCAAGTACGCCGCGGCGATCCAGCAGGCGGTGCTGAGCCAGTGGGTGCGCCCGGACTCGGTGCCGCTGGGGCAGAAGTGCAAGATCTCGATCACGCAGATTCCCGGCGGCCAGGTCATGCAGGCCAAGGTCAGCCCCGACTGTCCCTATGACGAGGCCGGCCGCCGCTCGATCGAGGCCGCGGTGCTGCGTGCCCAGCCCTTGCCCTACCGTGGCTTCGAGTCCGTGTTCGCGCGCAACCTGACCTTCAACTTCACCGCCCAGGACCAATGACACCGGCGGCTGGCGCCGCATCGCGCGCGCCATCCACCCGACATGCGATGGGCGATAATGTGCCGCGTCCTGCCATCGGCTTCACACGGCGATGGTTCATGATTGCGAATACGTTCACCCGCGCATTGCTATCTCTTGCGCCTTTCCGATCCTGCTGAGCGACCCATGAAGAAACTGCCGCGCTGGCTTGCCGTTCTCACCGCCCTGTTGCTGCCTCTCGCCGCGTCCGCGCAGGACAAGGGCCTGGAAATCGACATCGTCGGCGGCAATGCCTCGGCGACCCCGATCACCGTCGTGCCGATGCCGTACCAGGGATCGGCGACCCCGCCGAGCACCGACGTCGCCGCCGTGGTGCGCGCCGATCTGGATCGCTCCGGCCAGTTCCGCAACCTGCCCGAGTCGCAGATCGTGGAGCGCCCGACCCGCGGCAGCGAGGTGCAGTTCGCCACCTGGCGTGCGCTGAAGCAGAGCTATCTGGTCGTCGGCCGGGTGATGGACGCCGGCGAAGGCGCCTACCGGGTCGAGTACGAACTGTTCGACGTGGGCAAGGGCGAGCGCATGCTCGGCCTGGCCATGACCGCCCGCGCCAACGCCATGCGCGACGTCGCCCACCAGATGGCCGACGCCATCTACGAGAAGATCACCGGCGTGCGCGGCGCGTTCTGGACCCGCATCGCCTACGTCACCGCCAGCGGCAAGGGCGGGGCGATGCGTTATGCGCTGATGGTCGCCGACTCCGACGGCTACAACCCGCAGACCATCGTCCGTTCGGCCGAGCCGCTGCTGTCGCCGAACTGGAGCCCGGACGGCAAGAAGCTGGCCTACGTGAGCTTCGAGCGCGGCAACTCGTCGATCTACATCCAGGACATCGCCACCGGTGCGCGCCAGCTGGTGTCCAGCTTCCGCGGCATCAACGGCGCCCCGTCGTTCTCGCCGGACGGCAAGAAGCTGGCGCTGGCGCTGTCGCGCAGCGGCAACCCGGAGATCTACGTGATGGACCTGGGCAGCAAGCAGCTGACCCAGCTGACCAACCACTTCGGCATCGACACCGAGCCGACCTGGGCGCCGGACGGCAACAGCATCTACTTCACCTCCGATCGCGGCGGCCGCCCGCAGATCTACCAGGTGCCGGCCACCGGCGGCAGCGCCACCCGCATCACCTTCCAGGGCAACTACAACGCGACCCCGAGCGTGTCCTTCGACGGCAACAAGCTGGTCGTGGCCCAGGGCAGCGGCAACACCTACAAGATCGCGATGATGGACCGCAGCCTGGGTTCGCCGCGCTGGAGCACGCTGTCGACCGGTTCGCTGGACGAGTCGCCGAGCTTCGCCCCCAACGCCAGCATGGTGCTGTATGCGGCGCGTGAAGGCGGCCGTGGCGTGCTGTACGCGGTCTCGGCCGATGCCCGTGTGCGGCAGCGCCTGGTGCTCGCCGATGGCGACGTGCGCGAGCCGTCCTGGTCGCCGTATCGCACCGCACGTTGACATGTAAGTTTGGTGTTAATATTTCGCTGTTGAACCCCTCATCGGCCCAGGAGCCACAAGGTATCGCCATGAACAAGACCACCCGCGTTCTGCTTGTTTCGCTGTTGTCCGTTGCAGCTCTGGCCGGCTGCGCCAAGAAGGTCAAGGAACAGCCCCAGACCGACACCACCGGCACCACCGGTACCACCGCCCCGACCGGCCCGTCGACCTCCGGTCTGTACGGCCCGGGCGACCTGGACACCGATTCCTGCCTGCGTCAGCGCGTGGTCTACTTCGACCTGGACAAGGACACCGTGAAGCCGGAGTTCCAGGCGATCATGGCCTGCCACGCCAAGTACCTGCGTGACCGTCCGTCCTCGCGCATCACCCTGCAGGGCAACACCGACGAGCGCGGTTCGCGCGAGTACAACATGGGCCTGGGCGAGCGTCGTGCCAACGCCGTGTCCTCGGCGCTGCAGGCCAACGGTGGCTCGGCTGCGCAGCTGACCGTGGTCAGCTACGGTGAAGAGCGTCCGGTCTGCACCGAGTCGAACGAGTCCTGCTGGTCGCAGAACCGTCGCGTCGAGATCGTCTACACGGCGCAGTAAGAAAAGATGCGTATCGGTGTCCTTACATCGATGATCGTCGCGGCGGCCCTCGTGGCCGCCGCGCCGGCTCATGCGCAGCGCGCAAGCCTGGCCGACCGCGTTTCCGCGCTCGAGCAGCAGGCCATGAATACCCAGGCCAACACCGACATCCTGAACCAGCTCAACCAGCTGCGCACGCAGATGCAGTCGATGGAAGCCACGATCGAACAACTGCAGCACAGCAACGACCAGCTCAAGCAGCAGATCAAGGACCAGTACCTGGACCTGGATGGCCGCGTGGGCCGGCTGGAGAGTGGTGCAGGGGCAGGGGCGACGCCGTCGCTGCCGCCGGCCAATGGCACCGCACCGGCTGTCGCGCCGGCCGCGCCCGCAGGCAAGCCGTCCGCCGTCGCCGAGCCGCCGCCGTCGGTGCACGGCGACGCCGGCACCCTGGCCGCCGCCGGTGACGAGCGGGCCGTCTACAATGTCGCCTTCGATGCCCTGAAGGCGGGCAAGTACGCCGACTCGGCGAACCTGTTCCAGAACTTCCTGCAGGCCTACCCGAACGGCGTGTATGCGCCGAACGCGCTGTACTGGCTGGGCGAGAGCTACTACGCCACCAAGAACTTCCAGTTGGCCGAGGCCCAGTTCCAGGACCTGATCGGCCGCTATCCGACCCACGACAAGGCGCCGGGCGCGCTGCTCAAGCTGGGCCTGTCCCAGTACGGCGAAGGCCGCGTCCAGGATGCCGAGCAGACCCTGCAACAGGTCGGCGCGAAGTATCCTGGGTCCGATGCCGCGCGGACCGCGCAGGACCGCCTGCAGTCGATCCGTCTCGGCCAGCAGCTGCGCTGAGCCCCTTACGCTGCCGCCGCCGTCGCGGGAGCATCTTTCTCCCGCCATGGCCGCCGTTCCCAGCGATATCGTCCAAAGCCCGCTGCCCCGCCTGAAGCTGACGGAGATCTTCCTGTCGCTGCAGGGCGAAGCCGAGAGCGCCGGCTGGCCCACCGTGTTCGTGCGCCTGACCGGCTGCCCGCTGCGCTGCAGCTACTGCGACACCGCCTACGCCTTCCATGGCGGGCAGTGGTGGGACATCGACGCGATTCTCGAAGAAGTGGCGCGCCACGGCGTGCGCCACGTCTGCGTCACCGGCGGCGAACCGCTGGCGCAGAAGCGCTGCCTGCAGCTGCTGCAGCGCCTGTGCGACGCCGGCTACGACGTGTCGCTGGAGACCTCCGGCGCGCTGGACATCGCCGAGGTCGACCCGCGGGTGTCGCGGGTGCTCGACATCAAGACCCCGGCGTCGCAGGAAGCGCACCGCAACCGCTGGGAGAACCTGCCGCTGCTGACCGCGCGCGACCAGATCAAGTTCGTCCTGTGCGGCCGCGCCGACTACGAGTGGGCGCGCGCCGTGGTCGCCGAACACCGACTGGACACCCGCTGCACGGTCTGGTTCTCGCCGAGCAAGAGCGAACTGACCGCACGCGACCTGGCCGACTGGATCGTCGCCGACCGCCTGCCGGTGCGGTTCCAGATGCAGTTGCACAAGCTGCTTTGGAACGACGAGCCGGGGCGGTAGCTGCGCGCTGGCGCGCAGCTGGGAATCGGGAATGGGGAAACGGGAATCGGAGAGCGCCGCGCGGTCGGCGTGGCTCTACCTGATCCGCTTTCGCTTCTCGAAGACCTTCGATCTTCCCGGTGCAGCCTGACTGCTACGCTTTTCCCATTCCCGTTTCCCCACTCCCGGCACCCAGATGAAAAACGCCGTCGTCCTTCTCTCCGGTGGCATGGACTCCGCCGTCGTCGTCGCCATCGCCCGTGCGCAGGGTTTCGCAGTGCATGCCTTGAGCGTGCGCTACGGCCAGCGCCACACCTCCGAACTGGACGCCGCCGCGCGTGTTGCCTCGGCGCTCGGCGCGGTGGCGCACAAGACCGTCAACGTCGACCTGCGCAGCATCGGCGGCTCCGCGCTGACCGACGACATCGAGGTGCCGGACGCCGGTGGCGACGGCATCCCGGTCACCTATGTGCCGGCGCGCAACACCATCATGCTGTCGGTGGCGCTGGGCTGGGCCGAGGTGCTGGGCGCGGCCGACATCTTCTGCGGGGTCAACGCCGTGGACTATTCCGGCTATCCCGATTGCCGCCCCGAGTTCATCGACGCGTTCCAGACCCTGGCCAACCTGGCGACCAAGGCCGGCGTGGAGGGTGCCGGGCTGCGCGTGCATGCGCCGTTGCAGCACATGAGCAAGGCGGACATCGTGCGCGAAGGCGTGCGCCTGGGCGTGGACTTCGGCCTGACCGTGTCCTGCTACCGCGCCGACGACGCCGGCCGCGCCTGCGGCCACTGCGATGCCTGCCGCCTGCGCGCGGCCGGCTTCGCCGACGCCGGCGTCGCCGACCCGACCCGCTACGCCTGATTTCGCGAAACGCCCCGTGCTGGGGTAGACTACGCGCCCCGGTGCAACGCCGGGGTCTTGTTTTGGGCCGTTAGCTCAGTCGGTAGAGCAGAAGACTTTTAATCTTTTGGTCGATGGTTCGAATCCATCACGGCCCACCACTCCGCTCAGCGGGTTGCGCGTCGCCTTTGGCGGTTTTTTCGCCAGCTTCGGACATCACTCCTGAATTCAACGCGAGGTGCGCTGCTTCCTTGTCGGGATTGCGCGGTCGTCGGCTTGCTGCATTCACTTCCACCATTGCCCGAAAGCTGCAAGCGTGGCCAATCGCACTGGTTGGCAGCCACCGTACCCGATCGCTCACCCAAAGGCTGCAGGAGCAACGCGAGGCACAAGCCCAGCATGAACAGCGCGACCGCCGCATCCAGCAACCGCCACGCAGCGGGCTTGCGGAACACCGGCTGCAGCAACCGCGCGCCGTAGCCCAGGCTGCCGAACCAGGTCGCGCTGGCCAGGCAGGCGCCGAGTGCGAAGGCCCAGCGCAGTGGTCCCGGGTAGCGCGTGGAGAGGCTGCCCAGCAGCACCATGGTGTCCAGGTAGACATGCGGATTGAGGAAGGTGAAGGCCAGGCAGGTCAGCAGGACGCGTTGCCAGCTCCGCTGATCCTCGCCGTGCGCCAGCAGGCCGCCACTGCCGCGCCAGGCGCGTCGTGCCGCAAGTAGCGCGTAGGCGCCGAGGAAGGCCGCACCGCCGAAGCGCAATCCCTGCAGCACGCCCGGCCAGGCGTCCACCACGGCACCGATGCCGGACACGCCGAGGACGATCAGCGCGATGTCGCTGGCGGCGCACACGGCCACGACCAGGCCGACATGCCGACGCTGCAGTCCCTGGCGCAGCACGAAGGCGTTCTGCGCGCCGATGGCGACGATCAGGCCGGCGCCGGCGACGAGGCCGGCCAACAGTGCGTGCAGCAACATGAGGAGTGCCCGGTGACGTGGGCGGGCATGCTGCATGTGCCAGCGGGATTAGCCAAACTAATTTTTCTGTAGGCTATGAAGCATTCCTAATCTCCATCGCTCCCATGGATTTGCTCCACCCCCAGCTGTCCGCTTTCGCCGCCGTCCTGGAGGAAGGCAGCTTCGAGGCCGCCGCGCGCCGTCTGGCGCTGACGCCGTCGGCGGTCTCGCAGCGGATCAAGGCGCTGGAAGACCGGCTTGGCCAGGTGCTGATCGTGCGCCAGGCTCCATGCCGGCCGACCCCCGCCGGGGAGCGCCTGCTGCGCAGCGTGCGGCCGATGCAGGTGCTGGAGGCCGAGGCGGTGACCGACCTGTCGCCCGCGCCTGCGAGCAGCGCAGCGGCACGCAGCATCGCCATCGCCGTCAACGACGACTCGCTGCAGACCTGGTTCCTGGATGCGCTGGCGGCGCTGCACGACGCGCATGGCTACCTGTTCGATATCCAGGTGGACGACCAGGACCACACGCTGGAGCTGTTGCGCAGCGGCGCGGTCCTCGGTGCCGTCACCTCCGTCGGCAAGGCGTTGCAGGGCTGCAATGTGCTGTCGCTGGGCGCGATGCGCTACCGCGCGATCGCCTCGCCGGCGTTTTTCGCCCGCTACTTTGCCGACGGCCTGGATGCGGCGGCGCTGGCCCGCGCCCCGATGATCGTCTACAACCGCAAGGACGCGCTGCAAGCGCGGTTCGTGCGGCGCATCACCCGCGCGCGGTTGCACCCGCCGATCCACTATCTGCCGACCTCCATCGGCTTCGTCGAGGCGGCCGCGCGTGGACTGGGCTGGTGCCTGGCGCCGGAGCCGATGCTGGTGGCCGCGCTGCGGCAGCGGCAGATCGTGGTCGTCGATGCGCAGCGCTGGCTCGACGTGCCGCTGTACTGGCAGCATGTCGCGGTCCGTTCCAGGACGCTGCAGCACATCGCTCAGGCGCTGCGTGCCGCAGCGGAGGGCATGCACGCGTCAGCGCCGCTTGCCTGAGCGTCGCTCGCGGTGGGTCGCTTGCTCCGGCGCCGATCATCGTCCAGGGCGACCTCCTGCTTGTGACGGCAGCAGTGCATCGACGTCGAGTGCTGCCGGGGATCAGGTCAGGGTCGTTTCGCGGATGACGCCGCTCGGCCTCATGCCGCCTCGTGCAGGAACGCAGCGCCGGCGTCTGTATCCGCAGGGCGCATCAGGATCCCGGTCAAGGCGTCGGTGATGGGGGGACGAGCCGTCAGGGAGAAGGGAACGGCGGACGACGGCATCAGGCCTGCGCCGTGCTGAAGATCCCGGCCAGGCTCTCGCTCAGGATCAACTGCAGATGCATGCGGTTGAGCTCCACGCCGGTGGTCATCATCATGTGCAGGCCGCCGCACATCGCCGCGACCGCGTAGACGCGGGCCTGGAATTCGGCTTCGCTGCCGCTCCAGCCGTGGTCGCGCAGCATGCGCCGCAGCAGGTCGCCGAGGTTCTGCACCAGGGACACGTTGAGCCGGCGCGCGTACTGCGCCAGTTCGGGGTCGCGTGCGGCGGCCAGGTCCATCTCCAGATCCAGGCGCCGCCGCCGCTGGTTGGCATCGGCCACCAGCCAGTCTTCCAATGCCCCGGCGATGAACGTGGTCGCGTCCTGGTGCGGCGGCGGTTGCAGGAGCCACATGGTGCGGATCGCACGCTCGTAGCCGCGTTCCATCAGCGCCTGGACCAGGCTGCGCTTGTCGTCGAACTGCCGACGTACCGCGCTGCAGGAGACGTCGGCAGTCCCGGCGATCAGTTCGAAGGTGGTGGCGCCGAGGCCGTTCTCGACGATGCAGCGCTCGGCCGCATCGAGGAGGTCATCGTGCAGGCGCTGCTCGCGTTCGCGGGCGCTGTGCAGCCGGACTACGTTGGACATGGCGTGAGCTCGGGGGGAAGCGATGCCACATGAAGGGGAGGTATGCCGGGCGACCGGCCGCGACGCGCACGCGATGCGTGACGCCGCCGCGGACGGCATGCCGACAAAGGCAGCGCGATTGTAGACGCGATGCGTCGCGGTCGCGCGTGCGGCGGCAAGTCGGTCGATCCCATAGCCACCACCGTGACGGGCGGCACTCTCGAGTGGGGGTGTCGATGCGCACTTCGCGCGCAATGGACGCAGCGGGCACGGCTGCATGACTGGGTGCTGGAGCGCGAGCGTGGGAGCGGGCGGTTTCAGTGGTGCCGGCACGACACGACGCACCGCGGGGTGCTGCGATTGCGGATGTGGACAGGGGGACACGTGCTGCCGGAAAGTTCCAGGCCGCATGCGGACCAGCCTGGGAGTCCGGCGGGTACTGCTGTCAACTTCGGGAAGTGCGCGGTAGAAGCGGCTTCAGCCGCGACGGGCGTTACCGGGAACGCCCCGTGGGGGGGATGACACAACGTACATCGGTTCGAGCGTGGCGGGAGCGGATCATTGGCGCTGCCCTCGTGTCGCCGTGCTTACCAGCCGAACGGCGGCGGGCCGTAGGCGCCGGGATAGTAGCCGCGGCCGAACACCGGGCCGTCGCCGCGGCCGACGCTGATGCTGATGCCCATTTGCCGCGGCTTGCCGTCATCGGTGTAGGAGGTCTTGCACAGGTTCAGATTGGCGGCCTGGTAGTTGCTGTTGCCGCCATGCGTGGAATAGCCGATGCCGGTGGCGACGCTGCCGTGCACGTCGCCGTTGCAGCGGTCGGCCTGCGCCTGCAGGGCCTCGGCGCGCGCCTGCGCGGCCGCCGCCTTCTGCGCCGAGGCCGAGGTGCCGCTGGTATCGCCGTAGTACGCGCCCGGCGGATCGGCCTTGGTGCCGGGATCGGCGTAGGTGATCGGTTGTTGCGGCACGCTCAGGTCGAGCTTGCGCTTGGCCGCCTCGCTGTCGCTGGTGGCATCGGCGGTCTGGGCCAGGGCCGGGCCGGCAAGCAGGGCGCAGGCGAGGAGAAGGAGGCTGCGGTTCATCGGGCATCCGCCAGAAGAGAGGGGCCCGGCGGAGCCTGTCAGACGCTCCGCCGTGACGCTGACGCTATCAATACCACGTTGAACCCGGCCTGTCGGCGCCGCGGGCCGCGCCGCGACGTGCCGATGCTGCAGGCGCCGCTGCCGCGCTTCAGCCCTGTCCGTGCACCACGTCGAGCAGTTGCTGGCCGTAGCGGGCCAGCTTGCTGCCGCCGATGCCGCCGACCCGCGCCAGTTCGTCCAAGCTGCTCGGACGCTGCTCGGCGATGTTGCGCAGGGTGCTGTCGTGGAAGATCACGAAGGCCGGCACGTTCTGTTCCTTGGCCAGGCCGGCGCGGAGGTCGCGCAGCGCATTGAACAGGGGCAGGTCCTGCGCCTGCACCGGCACGCCGGTGCGCGGGCTGCCGCTGCGGTCGCCGCGCTCGCGGCCGCGGCTGGGCAGTTCGCGGCGCATCATGATCTTGCGTTCGCCCTTGAGCACCTGGCGGCTGGCGTCGGTGAGGCGCAGGCCGCCGTAGGCGTCGCTGTCCACTTCCAGCAGGCCGGTGGCGACCAGTTGCCGGAACACGCCGCGCCAGGCGCGCGCGTCCAGGTCCTTGCCGATGCCGTAGGTGCTGAGCTGGTCGTGGCCGAACTGCTTGATCTTCTCGCCTTCGTTGCCGCGCAGGATGTCGATCAGGTGGCCGACGCCGAAGCGCTGGCCGCTGCGGTACACGCAGCTCAGCGCCTTCTGCACGGCCACCGTGGCATCCCAGGCGTCGGCCGGCTGCAGGCAGTTGTCGCAGTTGCCGCAGGGCTGCGGATAGGTCTCGCCGAAGCCGGCCAGCAGCACCTGGCGGCGGCACTGCATCGACTCGCAGTAGCCCAGCAACTGGTCGAGCTTGCGCCGTTCCACGCGCTTGCGTTCCTCGCCGGCCTCGCCCTGCTCGATCATCTGCTTGAGCAGCACCACGTCGCCCAGGCCGTAGCACAGCCAGGCTTCGGCGGCCTCGCCGTCGCGGCCGGCGCGGCCGGTCTCCTGGTAGTACCCCTCCAGCGACTTGGGCAGGTCGGTGTGGGCGACGAAGCGCACGTCGGGCTTGTCGATGCCCATGCCGAAGGCGATGGTGGCGCACATCACGATGCCGTCCTCGCGCAGGAAGCGGCGCTGGTTGTCGGCGCGCACCTCGGCCGGCAAGCCGGCATGGTAGGGCAGGGCGTTCAGGCCCTCGCGGGCGAGGAAGTCGGCGGTCTCCTCGACCTTGCGCCGCGACATGCAGTAGACGATGCCGGCGCTGCCGCGGTGCGCGCGCAGGAAGTCCAGCAGCTGGCGCCGCGCATTGTCCTTCTGCACCACCGTGTAGCGGATGTTGGGGCGGTCGAAGGAGCTGACGAAATGGCGCGCCTGGGCCAGGTCCAGGCGCTCGGCGATCTCGCGCTGGGTCGGCGGGTCGGCGGTGGCGGTGAGGGCGATGCGCGGGGTCTGCGGCCAGCGCTCGTGCAGCACGGTGAGCTGTCGGTATTCGGGGCGGAAGTCGTGGCCCCATTGCGACACGCAATGCGCCTCGTCGATGGCGAACAGGGCGATGCGGCTGCGCTCGATCAGCGACAGGAAACGCGGGGTCAGCAACCTTTCGGGAGCGACGTACAGCAGGTCCAGTTCGCCGGCCAGCAGGTCGCGCTCGACACGCTGCGCGGTCTCGCCGTCCAGGGTGGAATTGAGGTATTCGGCACGCACGCCGAGCTGGCGCAGCGCCTCGACCTGGTCCTGCATCAGCGCGATCAGCGGCGAGATGACGATGCCGGTGCCGTCGCGCAGCAGCGAGGGAATCTGGTAGCACAGCGACTTGCCGCCGCCGGTGGGCATCAGCACCAGCGCGTCGTGGCCGGCGGCGACGTGTTCGACGATGTCCTGTTGCAGGCCGCGGAACTGGTCGTAGCCGAAGACGCGGCTGAGCAAGGCGTGGGCGGGGGAAGACATCTGTGTAGGATACCGCGCCGCGCAAGGGCGGTTGGCTTCCTGGTGTGCGCAAGCGCGTGTCAGGCGAACGCGCGCTGGTCTGTAGGAGGCGACGGTCTTGCGGTCGTGGCAGACGAAGCCTGCCGGGGCCGAGATCGAAAGGCGTCGGGACTGAAGTCCCTTCCGCAGTGCACCCAGCCAGCGTCTCGCGCCGCGCCGCGCGGCGGGGCGCGCGGGCGGCGCGCCCTGCCTGCCAGGCAGGCAGGGCGGAATCCCTTACTGCAGCAGCGAGCGCAGCATCCAGGCGTACTTCTCGTGGGTCTGCAGGCGCTGGGTCAGCAGGTCCACCGACGGGTCGTCGCCGGCGTCGTCGGCGGTCTTGAGCACCTTGCGCGCGGTACGGCACACCGCTTCGTTGCCGACCACCAGCTGGCGCACCATTTCGCGCCAGTCGGCGCTGTCGCTGAGGCCTTCCTCTTCCGGGATCGAGGTCAGCGCCGCGTATTCCTTGTACGAACCGGGGGCGTTGAAGCCCAGGGCGCGGATGCGCTCGGCGACGTCGTCCAGCGCCGCCCACTGCTCGGTGTACTGGGTCTCGAACATCAGGTGCAGCGAGTTGAACATCGACCCGGTCACGTTCCAGTGGAAGTTGTGGGTCTTCAGGTACAGGGTGAAGGCGTCGGCCATGTAGTGCGACAGGCCGTCGGCGATCTTCTTGCGATCGCCGCCACCGATCCCGATATCGATGTTGGGCGCGGACGGCGCCAGGCCGGCCAGCGGCTGGCCGGCGACGGCCTTGCTGGCGGCGTTCTTGGTCTTGCCGGGGGTCTTGTTCTTGGCCATGGGAGTTCCTCTTTGGGGGTTACAGACGAGATGGCGTCACAATAGACAGACTAAAGCATGTGCTGTGATTCAACGTTCAATGGCATCCGATTGATGAACGCTATCGAAAAACCTTCCGTGCCGGCACGCCTGCGCGAACGCCGCGCCGCGATCGACGGCGCGCTGACCCGCGACCGTGGCCGCCTGCTGGGCCTATGGTCGCGCTGGCAGGCCGCGCCCGGCAATGCCGCGCTGGAGACGGCGTTCGAGCAGGCGCTGCAGACGTCGCAGGCGCGTTGCGCCGCGCGTGCGGCGCAGCAGCCGGCGATTACGTTGGATCCGCAGTTGCCGATCGCGCGCGAGGCCGAGCGCATCGTCGCGCTGATCCGCGAGCACCAGGTGGTGGTGATCGCCGGCGAGACCGGCTCGGGCAAGACCACGCAGTTGCCGAAGCTGTGCCTGGCCGCCGGACGCGGCGCCGCCGGCATGATCGGCTGCACCCAGCCACGGCGCATCGCCGCGCGCGCGGTGGCCAGCCGCGTGGCCGAGGAGCTGCGCACGCCGGTGGGCGAGACGGTGGGCTTCCAGGTGCGCTTCAACGACCGCGTCGGCGAGCAGACCCGGATCAAGTTCATGACCGACGGCATCCTGCTGGCAGAGATCGCCAGCGACCGCTGGCTGTCCGGCTACGACACGATCATCGTCGACGAGGCGCACGAGCGCAGCCTCAACATCGATTTCCTGCTCGGCTATCTGAAGCAGTTGCTGCGCAAGCGTCCGGACCTGAAGGTCATCGTGACCTCGGCGACGATCGACACCGCGCGCTTCGCCGCGCATTTCGACGATGCGCCGGTGATCAGCGTGGAAGGCCGCACCTATCCGGTGGAAGTGCGCTACAGGCCGCTGGAGGAGGCGGGCGGCGAGGAGGCCGACGCCGAGAGTGGCGACAACGCCGGCGACCGCACGGTCAACCAGGCGATCGTGGCGGCGATCGACGAAATCACCCGGCTGGATCCGCGCGGCGACGTGCTGGTGTTCCTGCCCGGCGAACGCGAGATCCGCGATGCGCACCATGCGCTGGAACGGCGCAAGTACCGCGAGACCGAGGTGCTGCCGCTGTACGCGCGGCTCTCCAACGCCGACCAGGACCGGGTGTTCAACCCTGGTCAGCGGCGGCGCCTGGTGCTGGCCACCAACGTCGCCGAGACCTCGCTGACGGTGCCGCGCATCCGCTACGTGGTCGATCCCGGCTATGCCCGGGTCAAGCGCTACAGCCCGCGGCAGAAGCTCGATCGCCTGCACATCGAACCGATCTCGCAGGCCAGTGCCAACCAGCGCAAGGGCCGCTGCGGCCGCATCGCCGAGGGCATCTGCTACCGGCTGTACGCCGAGGCGGATTTTACGGCGCGCCCGGAGTTCACCGATCCGGAGATCCGCCGCTCCAGCCTGGCCGGGGTGATCCTGCGCATGCTGCAGCTGGGGCTGGGACGGATCGAGGATTTCCCGTTCCTGGAACCGCCGGACGAGCGTGCGGTGGCCGACGGCTGGCAGCAACTGGTGGAGCTGGGCGCGGTCGGCGAGCCGGACCGCCATGGCCTGCGCAAGCTCACCGAGATCGGCCGCAAGATGGCGCGGCTGCCGGTGGACGTGAAGCTGGCACGGATGCTGGTGGCGGCGCAGCAGCACGGCTGCCTGCGGCCGATGCTGGTGATCGCCGCGTTCCTGGGCATCCAGGATCCGCGCGAGCGCCCGCCGGAGGCGCGCGAAGCCGCCGACAACGCGCATGCCAAGTTCGCCGATGCGCGCTCGGAATTCGTCGGCATCCTGCGCCTGTGGGACGGCTACCGGCAGGCGCACGAGGACCTGACCCAGTCCAAGCTGCGCGACTGGTGCGGACGGCATTTCCTCGGCTTCCTGCGCATGCGCGAGTGGCGCGAACTGCACCGCCAACTGCATTTGCTGTGCGCGGAACTGGGCTGGACCGAGGAGCCGGCGGAGGCCTCCCTGCAGCCCCTGCTGGCCGGCGCTTCCGCGCCCGCGCCGGCGCGCGATGCCGAGACCGCGGCGCGTGCGACCCGCGGGCAGTTGCACCGCGCTGCGCGGCTGGCCCGCGAAGGCCGCGGCACCGGTACGCCGGCCACGCCCGCACCTGCGGCCCAAGCCGCGCCACCGGCGTCCGCCGAGGCCGGGGAGGCACCGCGTGCCAGCGAACGCGAGCGTGCCGCCGCCTACCAGGCGCTGCACCGCGCCTTGCTGGCCGGGCTGCCGACCCAGGTCGGCCACCGCACCGAGAAGGGCGATTTCCTGGCGCCGCGGCAGCGCCGCTTCCTGTTGTTCCCCGGCTCGGCGCTTGCCCGCAAGCCGCCGCCGTGGGTGCTGCCGGCGACGTTGCTGGACACGCAGAAGGTATGGGGCCTGACCAATGCCGCGATCGAGCCGGATTGGGTGATCGCCGAGCTGCCGCACCTGCTGGCGCGCAAGCATTTCGATCCGCACTGGTCGCGCGCGCAGGGGCAGGTGCTGGCCTCCGAGCAGATCAGCCTGTTCGGGCTGGTGCTGGCGCCGAAGAAGCCGGTGCACTACGGCCGCATCGATCCGCCCGGCGCGCACGAGCTGTTCGTGCGCCAGGGCCTGGTGCCGGGCGAGATCAACACCCGCGCCAGCTTCGTCGCCGACAACCAGAAGGTGCTGGCGCAGGCGCACGAAGAAGAGGCCAAGCTGCGCCGCGCCGGCATCGTCGCCGACGAGGACTGGCAGGCGCGCTGGTACCTGGACCGGATTCCCGGCGAGATCCATTCCGCCTCCGGCCTGGACGCCTGGTGGAAGGCGCTGGCGCCGGAGCAACGGCGCGCGCTGCACTGGTCGCTGGCCGACCTGCTGCCGGGCGAGGGCAGCGCGGCCGAGCGCTATCCCACGTATTTCCCGCTGGGCGATGCGCGGCTGCCGCTGCATTACCGGTTCGAACCCGGCGCGGCCGACGACGGCGTGACCCTGGAGGTGCCCGTGCACCTGCTCAACGCGCTGGACCCGGCGCGGCTGTCGTGGCTGGCGCCGGGCTTCGTCACCGACAAGGCGGCGGCGCTGATCCGCAGCCTGCCCAAGGCGCTGCGGCGCAACTACGTGCCGGCGCCAGACTTCGCGCGTGCGTTCTACGAGGCGTTCCCGCAGCCCAGTGCCGACGACATCCGTGGCGAGCTGGCGCGGTTCCTGCAGCGCGCCACCGGCGCGCCGCTGAGTGCGCTGGAGTTCGACGAGAGCACGCTGGAGCCGCATCTGCGCATGAACCTGCGCCTGCGCGACGAGGCGGGCAAGGTGCTGGCCGAATCGCGCGACCTGGACGCGCTGCGCACGCGCTTCGGCGAACGTGCCGGGCAGGCCTTCGCCGCGCGCGCCGGCCGCGCCATGGCCGCGACCGGATTGCGCGAGTTCCCGGCGACGCCGATCCCGCTGCAGGTGCCGGGCGAAGCCGGCGTGCCGGCGTATCCGGCGTTGGTGGACGAGGGCGACAGCGCCGCCCTGCGCATCTTCGCCGACCGTACGCAGGCCGAGGCGGCGCATCCGCGCGGCGTGCGTCGGCTGCTGGAGATCGCCCTGGCCGACAAGGTCAAGCAGGCGCGCAAGCAGTTGCCGGTATCGCCCAAGACCGGGCTGTTGTACGCGGCGATCGAATCGCAGGAACGCCTGCGTGGCGACCTGGTGGAAGCGGCGTTGAATGCGCTGCTGGAACAGGGGCTGGAGGCGATCCGCGATGCGGACAGTTTTGCCCAGCGCCGCGACGCCGCCGCCAGGCAGCTGTTCGGCGAGGCGATGGAGCGGCTGAAGCTGGCCGAGGCGATCATGGGCGCGGCGGCTGAACTGAAACCGCAACTGGAATCGCCGCTGATGGGCTGGGCCAGCGGCAACCTCGACGACCTGCGCGCGCAACTGGCGGCCTTGCTGCATCCGGGCTTCCTGCGCGAGACCCCGGCCACTGCCCTGGCGCAGTTCCCGCGCTACCTGCGCGCGATGATCCTGCGCGCCGAACGCGCCAAGCGCGATCCGGCGCGCGACCAGTCGCGGATGCTGGAGCTGAAGCCGTTCGTCGACGCACTGGCCGACGCGGCCGCGGCCGGACGTGGCGACACGCCGGAGTGGCAAGCGCTGCGCTGGGACCTGGAAGAACTGCGGGTGTCGCTGTTCGCCCAGGAACTGGGCGCCCGCGCCGGCATCTCGGCCAAGAAGCTGGCGCAGCGGGTGGCTCTGCTGCGGTGATTACCAGCCGTTCGGCTGTGGAAAAGCCGGGAGTGGGGATGGACAGCCTACGGCTGCCGAAGAGCGCGCGGGATTGGGTGTGAGATTTCCGCGCTGTTCCCGCACCACCGGCGTGAGCAGCATTCTTGTGGGAGGGACTTCAGTCCCGACGCGTTCAGCGGCAGGCGTCGGGGCTGAAGCCCCTCCCACAACGGGGATGCGCCGCTTGGACGGTCAAGCGATCTGCTCTGCAACGGCGCGTGGTGTTGGTGCCACGCACCAACGCAGTCGCGTCTTGTTGTGTCGCAGGAGCGGCTTCAGCCGCGCCCATCGTGGCGTCATGCGTCGCGGCTGAAGCTGCTCCTGCGCGTACGCTCCAGGGCGATTGGAGGTGCCCTGCATTCCCGCCGCTCTGGCGTTCATGCGTGGGGGCTGAAGCCCCTCCGACAGCAGCCGCTCCTGCGACATGCGATCACGGCCCTCAACCTCTCAGGGGGGCAGCAATCCTGCGAATCCCGAATCCCCCCGAATCTCGAATCCCGAATCCCCAATCCCCAATCCCCAATCCCCGCCCCTCAATCATCCACCCGCTCGCCCATCAGCTCGCGCTGGCGCTTGTCCAGTTCCTCGGCGTAGCGCTTGCGCACGAAGCTTTCGCTGAGCACGCCCAGGACCTTGCCCTGATCGTCGACCACCGCCAGCTCGTCGCTCTGGGTCAGGTCGAACTGGCGCATGGCGGTGACCACGTCGGTGTCGGCGGGCAGGGCCACGTCGCGGTTGCCGGCGTAGTCGACGATGGCTGCGTCGGCGTTGACGCCGTCGGCGTAGGCGGCGGCCAGGGTGACCAGGCCGGCGTAATGGCCGTTCTCGTCTTCCAGCACCACGCGGGTGCCCGAGCCGAGCGGGAAGCGGCGGCGGAACTCGGCCACGCTGGTGGTGGCGGCCAACGGATGCACGTCCTTCTGCATCATCCGCCCGGCGCTGAGGTGCTTGACCCAGCCGACGTCGCGCGCGCTCTTGATGGTCTCGCCGCGCAGGTGCAGGCGCCAGGTCGAGAACGAGTAGCCGAAGATCTGGCGGACGATGGTGTTGGCGACCAGCACCGCCACCATCACCGCGCTGGCCAGCACGAAATCGTGGGTGCCTTCCAGTACCAGCATCGCCATCGTCATCGGCGCGCCGATCACCGCGGCGGCCATCGCCGCCATGCCGGCCAGCGACGCGGCGGTGCCGTCGACCAGGGCCATGCCGCTGCCGAGATTCAGCACGCCGGCGAACAGCCCGCCGACCAGCGACCCCATGAACAACGAGGCGAAGAACAGGCCGCCGCGGAAGCCGAAGCCCAGCGAGATGGCCGAGCCCAGGCACTTGAGCAGCAACAGGATGCCCAGCCAGCGCAGCGAGGTCGGGCTGGTCAGGTCCAGGTGCAGCGCGCCGTGTCCGGAGGACAGCACCTGCGGGGTGATCAACGCCAGCGGGATCAGCAGCAGGCCGCCGGCGACCGGGCGCGCCCAGCGCGGCAGCGGGCTGCGGTTGATCGCCTGTTCGATCGCGCCGATCAGGCGCATCACCGCCACTGCCAGCAGGGCGCAAAGCACGCCGAGCAGCGCGTACAGCACGTAGTCGCGCGCCTCCAGCGCCGAGGCCGCCGAGGCCGGCAGCAGGTACGGCTGTACCCCGGCCAGCTGCGACACGAACACCGCGCCCAGCGAGGCCACCGCCACCGGTGCCAGCGCCGATGGCGAGTACGCGCCGATCACGATCTCGAACGCATAGAACGCACCGGCCAGCGGCGCGCCGAAGGCCGCCGCGATGGCCGCGCCGGCGCCGGCGCCGACCAGGGTACGGATGTCGGCGCGGCGCAGGCGCAGCACCCGGCCCAGGTGCGAGCCGCTGCCGGCGCCCATCTGCGTGTACGCCGCTTCCAGGCCGACCGAGGCGCCGACGCCGTTGGAGAACAGGGTCTGCACGGAGACGATCAGGTTGTCGCGCATCGACATGCGCCCGCCATACAGCGCGTTGGCTTCGACGGCGTCGACCAGTTGCCGCTTGCGCGCGCGCGCGGCCATGCCGAGCAGGCCGACCAGCAGCCCGCCCAGCGGCAGCACCAGCAACTGGTGCACGCTCAGTTCGGACATGGCGCTGAGCCGCTCGTCTGCCTCCAGGCCGTACAGCAGGGCCTGCGCGCCGTGTGCCAGGCTGCTCTGCAACAGGGTCAGCAGGCCGGCGATCACACCGACCAGCAGGGCCAGGGCGATGAACCAGACATCGCTGGCGCGCAGGCGCCGGCGCAGCGCGTCGGCGAGGCTGTGCGAGGCGTCGGCCAGTCCCGGCCGCGGACGCAGGTTCACGGCGCGCGATCCTATCTGACGCGACGGACCTTGGCGCGGGTGTTGTAGTTGCCGACCTGCATGTACCACACGCCGACGATGCCGGGCGTGATCTTCACCTTGGGCGCAGTGAGGTGCACGCTGGACAGGCTCGCCGCCTCGGTCTGCTCCCATTCCTGGCCGTTGGCCAGCACGTAGTGGCGGCCCTTGCCGAAGCCGGTGAACTCGCCGACCAGGGTGCTCTCGATCGGCTCGGCGCTGCCGAAGTCGAAGAAGCCGCGATTCTTGGTGATCACCTCGCGGCGGCCTTCTTCCTTGGCCTTCTCCAGCGCCACCGCGGTTTCCTTGGCGACCTTGCCCTGCAGCCAGTCGTTCAGCGCGGCCAGCTCCTGCGGCGACAGCTTGTCCAGCCCGGCCGCCTTGAACTCCTGCGGCGACATCTGCGTCTGCAGATCGCCGGAGACGGTGCGCTGGGCGAGCGCCGGGGCGGCGGACACGGCGAGCGCCGCGCACAGGACCAGGGGAGCGAGACGCGCGAAGGACATGGCGAGGATCCGGGCAGTGGGATGCGCCGTAGTGTAGTCGCAAGCGGTGAATGCGCACGGGATGCCGGGCGCGCCGGGACCGCGTCGGCGCCCGGTTCAGTCCTCGGCGGCGGCGGGCGCGTCCGACCTGCGCGGCGGTCGCCGGTACACGAAGTCCGGCGCCGGCGTGGCGGCTTCGCGCTGCGCCAGCGCCTGCAGCGCCGCGTGCCCTGGGGCGCGTTCGCAGACCGGGTCCAGGGTCGCGGCATCGCCGCTCAGCGCCAGCGCCTGGCAGCGGCAGCCGCCCCAGTCGATCTCGCGCTTGGGACAGCCCTGGCACACCTCGGGCATCCAGGCGCTGCCGCGGAAGCGCACGAAGGCCTCGCCGTCTTCCCAGATCGCCGCCAGCGGGCGCGCGCGCAGGTTCTCGAAGCGCATGTCCGGCAGGGTTTCGGCGGCGTGGCAGGGCAGCACGTCGCCGCGCGGGGAGATGTTGACGAAGCGCTGGCCCCAGCCGCCCATGCAGGCCTTGGGCCGGTGCGCGTAGTAGTCGGGGGTGACGAAGTCGATGTGCAGGCGGTCCTGCAGGCGCAGCCGGGCGGCCTCCACCGCGGCCACGGTGGCGTCGATCTGCGCGCGGCTGGGCATCAGTGCGGCACGATTGCGCAGGCCCCAGCCGTAGTATTGGGTGTGCGCCACTTCCAGGCGTTCGGCACCGAGTTCCAGCGCCAAGTCGATCATCGCCGGGACGCGTTCGGCATTGTGGCGGTGGATCACCGCGTTGATCGTCAGCGGCAGGTCGAGCGCGCGCACCGCCGCGGCGAACGCGCGCTTCTTGGCCAGGCTGTCGCGGTAGCCGGCGATGCGGTCGGCGCCGGCGGCGTCGGCGTCCTGGACGCTCAGTTGCACGTGTTCCAGCCCGGCCGCGGCCAGGGCGGCCAGCATCGGTGCGCCGCCGGCCACCCCGGAGGTGATCAGATTGCTGTACAGGCCCAGCGCACGCGCATGCGCGACCAGCTCGGGCAGGTCCTTGCGCAGCATCGGCTCGCCGCCGGAGAAATGCGCCTGCAGTACGCCCATCGCCGCGGCCTGGTCCAGCGCCGAGCGCCAGCCGGCCGTATCCAGTTCCTCGCGCAGGCCGGCCAGTTCGATCGGGTTGGAGCAATACGGGCAGGCCAGCGGGCAGCGGTGGGTCAGCTCCAGCAGGATCGACAGCGGCGGCGGCACCGGCGTGTTCATGCGCGCAGCAGCCGCTTGGCGTGCAACTGCTGCGCCAGCTCGCGCACGTCGCGTTCGACCTCGGCCGGGTCGGCCTCGAATTCTGCGGCCAGTTCCGCGGCGATCGTCGCCAGGCTGCGGACGCCGTCGCAGCGCGAGACGATGGCGTGGGCGATGGCGTCCAGTTCGATCACCCGCTCCGGCGCCAGCAGCACCCATTGGTCGCGGGCGCGGTCGTGCTGCAGGCGCACGCCGGCGGCGAGCCGCGGTTGGCTGCTCGCGTCCAGCGTGCTCATGCCGCTGCCTGCGCGGTGTCCGGCACGAACGCGTCCGGCCAGGCCACGCCCGGTTGCACGTAGGCGAAGTGCAGCGCATCCAGTTGCGACCACAGCACCCCGCACTTGAAGCGCAGCGCGTCCTGCACCAGGTGCTGCTTCTCCACGGTGTCGGCGTGGCGTTTGACGTAGTCCAGGGCGAAGTCCGAATCGCGCGGCGCCTCGTGCAGGCGATGCTCGAAATACGCCAGCGCCTCGCGCGAGACGAAATCGTAGTGCTGCAGCATGCCGGCGACGCGGTGGCCGATGATGCCGGGCGCGAACAATTCGGTCAGCGACGAGGCGATGGCCTCCAGCAGGCTCTTTTCGCGCACGAAGTGCAGGTAGGCCTGCACCGCGAAGCGGGTGCCGGGCAGCAGGCCGCGGCCGGACTGCACCAGGTCGCGGTCCAGCCCGAGCGCGTCGGTCAGGTGCAGCCAGCGGGCGATGCCGCCTTCGCCATCGGCGCTGCCGTCGTGGTCGACGATGCGCTGGCGCCAGATCCGGCGCAGTGCCGGGTCGTCCATCCGCGCCAGGATCGCCGCGTCCTTGAGCGGGATGCAGCGCTGGTACTCGTAGCGGTTCAGCGCCCAGGCCTGGACCTGGCCGCGATTCAGGCGGCCGCTGTGCAGCAGGGCGTGGAAGGGGTGCTGGTCATGGTACAGCCGCGCACCGATCCCGCGCAGCGCGGTTTCCAGTTGTTCCGGGCTCAGCAGTGCGCTCACGGGGTCGGTCTCGCAGGCGATGGGGCGGCAGGGGTCACAGCGCGATCTCCATGCCGTCGTGGGCCACGTCCCAGCCGTGCGCGGCGACGGTGGCGCGCTCGGGAGAGCCGGCGTCGAGGATCGGGTTGGTGGTGTTGATGTGGATGAAGACCTTGCGGGCCACACCCAGGTCGGCGAAGGCACGCAGGGTGCCGGCTTCGCCGTCGATGCTCATGTGGCCCATGCGCTGGCCGGTCTTGGCGCTGATGCCCAACTGCACCAGCTCGTCGTCGCGCCACAGAGTGCCGTCGAAAAACACCAGTTCGGCGCCGCGCAGGCGCTCGCGCAGGGCGTCGGTCAGCGCCGCGCAGCCGGGGATGTAGTGCAGGCGGTGCGTGCCGTCGTCGATGGTCAGACCCAGCGTCTCCTCGGCCGAGCCGGCCAGGTCGCCGCTGTGGCGGGATTCCATGAACAGCGGCACCTTGCCCGGCACCGCGAATGGTGTGACCTGCAGGCCGAGCAGCGACAGCGGTGTGTCCAGGGCGAACGGATGGCGGTGCACGTAAGCCGGGTGCAGCGCGTCGAACACCGGGTTCTGCGCCAGCAGGTCGAGCACGCGGCTACTCGCGTACAGGTCGAAGCGCTGGCTCTCGCGCATCGACAGCAGTCCGGCGATATGGTCGATCTCGCCGCTGGTCAGTAGCACCGCCTCGATCGGCGAATGGCGCTGGTCGCGCTGCGGCCATAGTGCGGGGGTGGCCAGCACCTGCTGGCGGAAATCGGGTGACGCGTTGATCAGCAGCCAGCGCTGGCCATCGACGCTGACCGCGATGCTGGCCTGGGTACGGCGTTGGGCACCCGGGTGCTGCTGCCACGCGCGTCGGCTCGCGGGCGTGTGGCAGTTCCACTGCGGATGCCCTCCGCCTGCCGCCGATCCCAAAACGATGAGGTGCATCCGGTCTCCGTTGATGGCGCCTGGCCGGTCGCGCTTCGGTCGCGGGAAGGGAGGAGTGCGCGGGTCAGAGCTCGCCGGAGGCGTAGCAGTTGATTTCCGCGCCGACGCAGATTTCGCGGATCACAGGCTTGTTCCACTTTTTCATGTGCGTTTCCTCTTCGAGTCGGTCTAGGGACGACGGCAGCGGCGCATGCAGACAGCAGCGGGTTGCCGTCGCGTTCGAGCATAGGCGCGGGCATTCGGGCGGTTGTGAAATTCCGGTAAAACCGCCGCAAGTCGCAACCGGATCACAGTGACGCGGCGGTGCGTATCCGCGGGGCGCCCCCGGCGTGCGGCCGGCGCAATTGTGAGAACGCGCACAAGCGCGTTAGTGTAGGCAGCACCGTTTCGTCGACTGCGTCCGTCCTTGAACCACACCGTCCACTCCGGCCTGGAGGCGTTGCTGCAGCGCCCGTCGGCCGCGACCCTGGCGCCCGCCCTGCGCGCGGCGCTGCTGCAGGCCTGGCAGGCACAGGCCGAGCCGCTGCCGCGGCTGCCGTGGCCGGTGCTGGCCGACACCCTGGACGCGCTGGCGTTGCTGTCTGCCGACGAGGCCTCGCTGCTGGCGGCGTTGCTGTTCGACCTGCCGGCCTTGCGCGCACAGTTGCCGCAGCTGCCGGTGGCGCCACCGGCGCGGGCGCAGGCGGTGGCCGGCCTGCTGGAGGCGCAGGACGCCGCCGACCCGGTGTGGGCGCTGCACGCCGGGCGCGAGGCCGGGCGCAACAGCGAGGGCCTGCGCCGGCTGCTGCTGTCGATCGTGCAGGACCTGCGGGTGGTGCCGATCCTGCTGGCGCGGCAACTGGCGCAGATGCGCGTGGCCGACAAGGCGCCGGAGGCGCAGCGCCGCGCGCTGGCGCAGCTGACCCGCGACATCCACGCGCCGCTGGCCAACCGCCTGGGCATCTGGCAGCTGAAATGGGAGCTGGAGGATCTGGCGTTCCGGCACCTGGAGCCGGACACCTACCGGCGCATCGCCCGCGAGGTCGACGAGAGCCGGGTGGCGCGCGAGCGCTACATCGAGGCGGTCAAGAAGATCCTGTCCAAGGCGCTGGCCGAGCAGGGCCTGCGCGCGGAGATCAGCGGGCGGCCCAAGCACATCTACAGCATCTGGCGGAAGATGCAGAAGAAGCGCCTGGCTTTCGACCAGTTGTACGACCTGCGCGCGGTGCGGGTGATGGTCGACGACGTCGCCGCCTGCTATGCCGCGCTCGGCGTGGTGCACGCGCTGTGGGCGCCGGTGCCCAGTGAGTTCGACGACTACATCGCCCGGCCCAAGGCCAACGACTACCGCTCGCTGCACACCGCCGTGGTCGGCCCGGAAGGGCGCACGATCGAGGTGCAGATCCGCACCCACGACATGCACGCGCAGGCCGAGCTGGGCGTGGCCGCGCACTGGAAGTACAAGGAAGGCGGCAAGGGCGCGGAGAAGGCCTTCGACCGCAAGATCACCTGGATGCGGCAACTGCTGGAACAGTCGCAGGACGGCGAGCAGGGCGGGCTGGCCGGGGCGCTGGACGCCGAGCTGGTCGAGGACCGGGTCTATGCGCTGACCCCGATGGGCGAGGTGATCGACCTGCCGCAGGGCGCCACGCCGCTGGATTTCGCCTACCACGTGCACACCATGGTCGGGCACCGCTGCCGCGGCGCCAAGGTCAACAACCGCATCGTGCCGCTGACCCACAAGCTGCGCAGCGGCGACCGCGTCGAAATCCTCACCGGCAAGGAGGCCGAGCCGCGCCGCGACTGGCTGCTGCCGGCCAATGGCTACCTGGCCAGCGGGCGTTCGCGCGACAAGGTGCGCGCCTGGTTCCACAAGCTGGACCGCGCGCGCAACGTGCAGGCCGGCAAGGAGCTGCTGGAGCGTGAGCTCAAGCGCCTGGGGCTGCAGCACGCCGACCTGTTGCCGGCGGCGAAGAAGTTCCATGCCGACGGCGTGGAGGAGCTGTACATCCAGGTGGCGCTGGGCGACGTCGGCCCCAGCCAGGTCGGGCGCGCGCTGCACGAGGCCGAGCGCGCCGCGGCGCAGCCGGCCGCGCCGGCCATGCCACGGCCCACCGCCCGCCGCACCGGCCTGGGCAAGTCCAAGTTCACCGTGCAGGGCGTCGGCAATCTGCTGGTGCAACTGGCGCGCTGCTGCCAGCCGGTGGCCGGCGAGCCGATCGCCGGCTACCTGACCCGCACCCGCGGCGTCACCGTGCATCGCAGCGACTGTGCGGCGTTCGCGCGGCTGGCCGCCAGTCATCCGCAGCGGGTGCTGCCGGTGGAGTGGGGCCAGGCCGGCGGTGGCTACGAGGTCGACGTGCTGGTGCGCGCGGTGGACCGGCGCTGGCTGCTCAAGGACATCACCAACCTGATCGCCCAGGAAGAGGCGCACGTGCTGGAGATCAACAGCGAGAACGTGCGCGACAGCGGCCTGGCGCAACTGCGGCTGCGGCTGAAGGTCGGCGACTACGGGCAGCTGTCCACCTTGCTCGGCAAGCTCGACGCGCTGCCGGGTGTGCACGAGGCGCGGCGGCTGGGCTGAGGTGCGTTCGGCATGCCCCGGCCGGGAGGCATGCCAGCGGGTGGGCCACCCACGGTGCGCGCGGCCGGCGCGACGCACAGCTGTTCGTCATCGGGGCAACGCTAAGCTTGTGCGGTGAGCATGCCGCCGGATCAGGTCAGGGACGAACCCACGCGCAGACAGCGGCCGGTGCCGCTGTGGCGCGATCGGCGCGTCTGGCGCTGGGCGCTGGCGGTGCTGCTGGTGCTGGGAATGACCGTGGTGGTGTTTCGCCGCCCGCTGGCCGACCTGATCTGGCCGGAGACGCGCATCCAGCAATTGCTCGACCAGGGCCATGCGGCGCTGCGCGCGGGCCGGCTCAGCGCCGCCGACGGCAGCGGCGCGCGCGAGCGCTTCGAGGCCGCGCTGGCGCTGGACAGCGACCGCATGCAGGCGCGCGTCGGGCTGGCCGCGACCGGGCGCGCAGCGCTGGGGCAGGCGCGCGCGGCGCTGGCCGCCGGCCGCTTTCCGCAGGCGCGCGAGGCGCTGGCGCTGGCGCGCGCGCTGCAGGTGCCGCGCGCCGATGCCGACCGCATCGAGGCGGCACTGCGCGCGCGCGAGGCCGCGCACGCCGGCATCGATCAACTGCTGCAACGGGCGGCGCAGGCGCGCCACGACGGGCATCTGGACGATGGCCCGGACGCGGCCCTGCCGCTGTACCAGCGTGTCCTGGAGTACGCGCCGGAACGCACCGCGGCGCTGGAAGGTCGCGAGGATGCGCTGTCGGAATTGCTGCAGCACGCACGCAGCGACCTGGCGCGCGGCGACCTGGCCGCCGCAGCGGCGCTGGTGGAGCGCGCGCGTGGCTACGACCCCGGCCATGTCGACCTGCCCGAGACCCAGGCGGAACTGAACCGGGCGCTGGAACGCCTGCAGCGCGAGGCCGAGCAGGCCCTGCGCCGGCAGCGCCTGGATGCGGCGGCACACGCGTTTGCGCAGTGGCACGCGGCGGTGCCGGATGCGCCCGGCGCCAGCGACGGCCTGGAGCGGGTGGCGGCGGCCTACGCCGTGCAGGCGAGCCGCGCCGCCGCCGATTTCCGTTTTGGCGAGGCCGAGCGCGCGTTGCGCAAGGGCCAGGCCCTGGCGCCGGACAGCCGCGCGCTGGCCGACGCGAAGCAAGCGTTGCAGCGTGCCCGGCAAAGCCAGGCCACGCCGCCTTCGCGGGTGTCGCCGGCCGAGCGCGAGCGGCGCCTGCAGCGCCTGCTGGCCGATCTGCAGGCCGCCGAGGCGCGTGGCGCCTGGCTCACCCCGCCCGGCGCCAGCGCCTACGACACCTTGCTGGCGGCGCAGACCCTGGCGCCGCGCGATGCGCGCGTGCGCGCGGCCGAGCAGCGCGTGCTGGCCGCGCTGCGACGCTGTTTCGACGATGCCATGCGCGGCAATCGGGTGCTGGCGGCGAGCGCCTGCTACGACGCCTGGCGCGCGCTGGCGCCGGGCGGCAATGGCCTGGCCACCGCGCGGCGACGCCTGGCGCAGCGCTGGCTGGCGGTCGGCGACGAGCGCCTGAGCGGCGGCGATGCCGCCTTCGCGCGGCAGGCGTTGCAGCGTGCCCGCGCGATCGATCCGGCGACCCCGGAGCTGGCCGCCTTCGAGCGCCGCTTGCGCAGCCTCAGTCCGGGGCGTTAGTGGGCGCAGTGAAGTGGGGGCTTCCCCAGGCTGATGGTGCGGCGCGTCGGGACTGAAGTCCCTCCCACAGGGGGTGTTGAGAGGTTCCGGCGATCGGTTGTATATCCGGGGCTGCGAGCGTCTTGGTTTGCAGTGCGCACGTGGGTGCGCGACAGCGCCTGCCGGGTGCCGGCCAGAGCGGCGATGCTCGCAACACCATTGTGGGAGGGACTTCAGTCCCGACGCGATCGACGACGGTGCGCCATTACCGCTCAGGCCAGGAACGCCTCGCGCACCGTGGCGCGGGCGGCATCCAGCGAGAAGTGGGTTTCGATGTTGCGCAGGCCGTTGTCGGCCAGCCGCTGCCACAGCGCCGGATCGGCGTACAACTGCGCGATGGCGTCGGCGAACGCGGCGGGGTCGTCGGCGATCAGCACGTCCTCGCCGTCGCGCAGATGCATGCCTTCCACCGCGCAGGCGGTGGCCACCACCGGTTGGCCATGGGCCATGCTGAGGTTGACCTTGCCCTTGACCCCCGCGCCGAACCGTAGCGGCGCCACGGCGATGCGCATGCCGTCCATGTAGGCAGCGATCTCGGGGACGTGGCCGAGCAGTTCGACGCCCGCGGTGGCCTCGCCGAGACGGCGGATGTCCTCCGGCATGTCCGCACCGATGCAGTGGAAGCGCACCTCCGGCAGGCGCAGGCGCACCGCCGGGAACACCTCCTGCAGGAACCAGCGCACCGCGTCCACGTTGGGCGCATGGCGGAAGCCGCCGACGAACACCAGGTCGCGGCGCTGCGCCCACGGCAGACCGGGACCGGCGACCTCATGCAGGTTCGAGATCAGCGCCGTGCGCACCTGTGGCGCCTCGCGCTGCAACTGTTCGCGTTCGACCGCGCTGACCAGCACCGTCACGTCGACCTGCGCCATCACCTCCAGCTCGCGCGCGCGGGTGCGCTCGGCTTCGCGCAGCAGGCGCGCGTCGCCGGCGAGTTCGGCGCCGCGGCGCTCGCGCAGGTAGTGAAGGTCCACGGTGTCGAACAGGCGCCGTGCCTGCGGCGCGAACCGGCGCAGCAGCGGCAGGCAGGCATGGGCGACGTGGTGGCGCACCAGCAGTACGCTATGGAAGCGCGCGCCGTGCTGCTGCAGGAACCAGGTCAGGTTCTTCAGGTAGGGCGCGTACCACACCTCCACGCCGAGCCGCTGCAGGGTCTCGCTGTGGCGACTGGCATAGCTGCGTTCGCTGGGCACGAATACCACGTGCGCGCCTTCCTCCAGCAGCAGGCGGATCAGGTTGAGCTGGCGCAGCGAGGCGGAATCGCGGTCCGGCTGCGGCAGCGCTTCGTCCAGGATCAGTACCTGGCGCTGCCGGCGATGCAGCAGCGCTGGCACCGGTACCTCGCCGGGTTGCAGGTGCTGCGCCAACACCTCGGCCCACTTGCTGGCGAAGACCGCACGGTTGCGTACCTGGTAGGCCTTGATCCCGCTGCCGGTGTCGGTGCCGTTGCTGGTGCCCTCGTCGTGCACCACGCGGCTGGCCGGCTGCACCAGCGTGCGCAAGCCGGCGGCGCGTACCGCGAAGGCCAGGTCGGTGTCCTCGTAGTAGGCCGGCATGTAGCGCGTGTCGAAACCGCCCAGCGCCAGGAAGCGCGCGCGCTCGATCGCCAGCGCCGCGCCGCTGCCGTAATCGACGTCGCGCAGGTAGGCATAGCGCGGATCGTCGGGCGACTCGAAGCGGCCGTAGCTCCAGGCGCTGCCATCGGCGAAGACCACGCCGCCGGCATCCTGCAGGCGGCCGTCGGGATACAGCAGTTGCGCGCTGACCAGGCCGGCCTGCGGCAGCTGCGCGAACGTGTCCAGCAACGCGTCCAGCCAGCCCGGCTGCGGCACCGTGTCGTTGTTGAGGAACACCAGGTAGCGGCCCTGCGCGCGCGCCGCGCCGTCGTTGCAGGTGGCGATGAAGCCGCCGTTGCGCTCGCGCACGTGGTAGTGCAGGCCGACCACCTGCGGCAGCCACTGCGCCGTGTCGTCGCTGCTGCCGTCGTCGATCACCAGGATCTCGCAGGGCGCGGCCGGCGGATGCGCGGCCAGCGCACGCAGGCAGGCGAGGGTGTGCGCGACGTGGTTGTAGACCGGGATCACGATGCTGACCAGCGGCGCAGGACTGTTCGGCACCGCGAACGGCGCGAACGGCGCCGCTTGCACCGCGAACAGCGCGCGCTGCGGCGGCGGCAGCGGTTGCGCATGCACGCGCAGGCGCTCCCAGGTGCTGCGCCAGCCGCGCGTGCGCAGGCTGGTCAGGCCGCGCCGGACCAGGCCGGCCAGGCGGTTCAGGGCGTAGCGCGTATTCGCCCACGACATCGACATCCGGTACCACTCCAACTTAAACGAAGAGGCCGTCGCGCCGCGCTGCCCGCTGGGCTGCGCTAGACTCGGCGGAATTTACATTCTCGCATTCCCGTGCCCCGACGCTACGACGATCACGACACCGACGATCAGGACGACGCCCTGGACAGCCCCGCCACGGTATGGCGCCGCCGTCTGCTCACCTGGGGCCTGGCCGCCGCCGCACTCGGCCTGGGCTTCCTGATTCCGTACACGGTCTATCTGAACAAACAGGTCACCCAGCGTTTCGGCGAACTGCGCTGGCAGATTCCCACCCGTGTGTACGCGCGGCCGCTGATACTGGCGCCGGACACGGCGATGGACTCACAGACGCTGAAGACCGAACTGGATGCGGCCAGCTATCGCGCCGACGCCGGTGCCGAGCGCCCCGGCAGCTACCAGCAGGACGGCAGCCGCTTCACCATCGCCAGCCGCGGCTACGTCGATGTCGACGGGCGGGTCGCGCCGCGGCGCATCGAGGTGGGCCTGGCCGGCGGGCGCGTGGTGGCGCTGCGCGATGCGCAGACCCGCAAGGCGCTCAAGGCCGCGCGGCTGGATCCGGCGCGCATCGCCACGCTGTACGGGCAGAAGCAGGAAGAGCGGCGCCTGGTGCGCGTGGACGAGGTGCCGGAACTGCTGGTCACCGGCTTGCAGGCGGTCGAGGACCGCGACTTCAATTCGCACCACGGCATCGACCTCAGCGGCATGGTCCGCGCGGCCTGGGTGATGGTGCGCTCCGGCGGCAAGAGCCGGCAGGGCGCCAGCACCTTGACCCAGCAGCTGGCGCGCAGCGGCCTGCTCGGCATCGGCAAGGAACAGACCGTCACCCGCAAGTTCAACGAGATCCTGTACGCGCTGATCATGGAGGCGCGCTACGACAAGCGCACCATCCTGGAGGCGTATCTCAACCAGGTGTACCTGGGCCAGCGCGGCAGCCAGGCGGTGCATGGCGTGGCCTCGGGCGCGGAGTTCTGGTTCGGCCGCGAACTCGATGCGCTGGCGCCGGAGCAGGTGGCGCTGCTGATCGGCCTGGTCAAGGGGCCGTCCTACTACGACCCGCGGCGCTATCCCGAGCGCGCGCTGGACCGGCGCAACTTCGTGCTCGGCAAGCTGCGCGAGAGCGAACTGATCGACGAGCCGACCTATCGCAAGGCGCTGGCCGCGCCGCTGGGCGTGCCGGCCGAACCCGGCCTGGTCGCGGCCAACCGGTTCCCCGCCTATGTCGACCTGGTGCGGCGCCAGCTGGCGCGCGATTACCCCGAAAGCGCGCTGCAGGGCGCCGGCCTGAGCGTGCTCACCGGCATGTCGCCGTCGGCGCAGGCCTATGCCGAGGGCGCGGTGACGCGCACCATCACCGCGCTGGAAACCAACAAGAAGCGCCCGCCGCTGCAGGCCGGCCTGGTGCTCACCGACACCCACAACGGCGAGGTGCTGGCGGTGGTCGGCAGCCGCGACGTGGCCCAGCCCGGTTTCAACCGCGCGATCGAGGCGCAGCGCCAGGTCGGCTCGCTGCTCAAGCCGTTCGTGTACCTGCTGGCGCTGGCGCAGCCGGACCGCTACTCGCTGGCCAGCTGGGTCGACGACACCCCGGTCACCGTGCAGCTGGGCCGCGGCCGCACCTGGAGCCCGGGCAATTCCGATGGCCGCAGCCACGGCACGGTGCGCGTGGTCGATGCGCTGGCGCATTCCTACAACCAGGCCACGGTGCGCATCGGCATGCAGGTCGGGCCGGAGCGCGTGGCGCAGCTGGTGAAGGTGCTGGCCGGCATCGAGGCCGAGGTCAATCCCTCGCTGATCCTCGGCGCCACCGACCAGAGCCCGTACGCGATGGCGCAGCTGTACCAGTTCCTGGCCTCCGGTGGCGAAATCCAGCCGCTGCATGCGGTGCGCGGCGTGCTCGATCCGCAGGGCAAGCTGCTCAAGCGCTACGACAAGACCCCGGCGCCGGCGCAGGAAGGCGACTCCATCGCCGCCAACCTGGTCGGCATGGCGCTGCAGCAGGTGGTCAGCAACGGCACCGCGCGGCAACTGCTCAGCGACGGGTTGGGCAAGCTGTCGCCGGCCGGCAAGACCGGCACCAGCAACGACGGTGTGGACAGCTGGTACGCCGGCTACACCGGCGATCACCTGGCGGTGATCTGGATCGGCAACGACCAGAACAAGCAGACCGGCCTGTACGGCGCCACCGGTGCGATGCGGGTGTGGTCGGGCATCTTCTCGCGGCTGCCGAGCGCGCCGCTGCAGGTGCAGGGCAAGGGCATCGACTGGCAGTGGATGGACCCGGTGGGGTACAACAGCACCGACGCGACCTGCCCCGGCGCGCGCCAGTTCCCGTTCGTGGTCGGCTTCGTGCCGGCGTATGCCGCGTGCACGCCGCCGCAGGCGCTGCCGGAAGACGCCGCGCCCGCCGAGGGCGAACACCAGGGCGGCGGCTGGCGCAGCTGGTTCGGCCTGGACAAGAAGAAAGACCCGCCTGCCGACGCGGCCGCGCCGCCGCCGGCGCATTGATTCCCGGATCCCGGATACCGCTCATGACCCCACGTCTTCCCGTCATCGCCGCCCTCAGCCTGTTGCTCGCCTCCTGCGTCAGCGCACCGCCGCCGCCGCCGCCGGCCGCGCCGGTGGACACCACCACGCCGGCGCAGCGCATCGCCGCGATCGACGCCAGCGGCGGTGCCGACGACACCGAACTGAGCGTGCAGCCGTTGCGCGATCCGGAAGTGGAGGATCTGCGCGAGAGCGCCAAGCGCAAGCGCAGTGCCGGCGACCTGGCCGGTGCTGCCGCCGCGCTGGACCAGGCGCTGAAGCTGGTGCCGGACGACCCGGCGCTGCTGCAGGACCGCGCTGAAGTGGCGCTGCTGCAGAAGGACGACGCCCAGGCCGAAGCCTTCGCCAAGCGCGCCATCGACCTGGGCTCGCAGACCGGCCCGCTGTGCCGCCGCCACTGGGCGACCATCGAACAGGCGCGCCTGGCGCGCGGGCAGAAGGAAAACGCCGCCTCGGCGCACGCCCAGATCGCCGGGTGCACGGTGCCGGGGATCAAGAGGTACTGAGGGCCGGGAATGGGGAGTCGGGAATTGGGGAATGGGTAGAACTGCGTTTCTGGCGGCTCGTCCCCCTGGCGGCGTTCGGTCTTCCCGCTCTGCCGACGGCAGTCACAGTGAGCGGGTAGCGCTGCTGCTCTAACCATTCCCTATTCCCGACTCTCCATTCCCATGTCGTTAGCTCACGCAAGCACCGAAGCCCTCAGCGAAGGCGGGGCGCTTGCGCGTCAGCTCGATGCGTTCGTGCCGCGGCCGGCGCAGTTGCGGTTGACCGCGGCGATCGCCGAGGCGTTCGAGCAGCGCGACGTGCTGCTGGCCGAGGCCGGCACCGGCACCGGCAAGACCTATGCGTACCTGGTGCCGGCGCTGTTGTCGGGGCTGAAGACCATCGTGTCCACCGGGACGCGCGCGCTGCAGGATCAGCTCTACCACCGCGATCTGCCGCGGGTGCGCGCGGCGCTGGGCGTGGGCCTGAGCAGTGCGCTGCTGAAGGGGCGCGCCAACTATCTGTGCAAGTACCGCCTGCAGCAGGCGCGCGGCGAGCCGCGCTTCACCGCGCGCGAGCAGGTCGCGCAGTTCCAGCGCATCGTCGCCTGGAGCGGGCGCACCCGCTTCGGCGACATCGCCGAACTGGACGCGCTGGCCGACGACTCGCCGCTGCTGCCGCTGGTCACCTCCACCGTCGACAACTGCCTGGGCACCGAATGCCCGTTCTGGGGCGAGTGCTTCGTGGTGCAGGCGCGGCAGCGCGCGCAGGCGGCCGACCTGGTGGTAGTCAACCACCACCTGCTGCTGGCCGACCTGGCGCTGAAGCAGGAAGGTTTCGGCGAAATCCTGCCCGGGGCGCAGGCCTTCGTGATCGACGAGGCGCACCAGTTGCCGGAGCTGGCGGCGAACTTCTTCGGCGAAGGTTTCGGCATGCGCCCGCTGCAGGAACTGGCGCGCGACTGCGTGGCCGAGAGTCGCAATGTCGCCGGCGCGCTGGCCAGCCTGCAGGCGCCGGCGCAGGCGCTGGAACAGACCCTGCGCGAATTGCGCGCGGCGATGGAGGGGCTGCCGGCGCGCGGCACGCAATGGCGGCTGTTGGCCAAGCCGCAGGTGCGCGACGGTTTCGACGCGCTGCTGGCCGATCTGGCGCGGCTGCAGGAGCCGCTGGCGGTGCTGCGCGAGGCTTCGCCCGGCTTCGACGCCTGCGCGGCGCGCGCGCGCGAACTGCGCACGCGGCTGGGCCGCTGGCTCGGCGAGGATGCGCCGATTCCGGACTTCGAAGCCGAGCCGGAAGCGGACGCGCCATCGAACGACGTGCTGTGGTACGAACTGACCCCGCGCGGCTTCCGCTGCCAGCGCACGCCGCTGGACGTGTCCGGGCCGCTGCGCGCGCACCGCGAGGCCTCGCGCGCGGCCTGGGTGTTCACCTCGGCGACGCTGGCGGTGAAGGGCGAGTTCGAGCACATCGCCACCCGCCTGGGCCTGCGCGATCCGATGACCTTGCTGCAGCCCAGCCCGTTCGACTGGGCGCGGCAGGCGCTGTGCTACCTGCCGGCGCTGCCCGATCCCGCCGCGCGCGGCTTCGGCACCGCATTGATCGCCGCGTTGCAGCCGGTGCTGGAGGCCTCGCAGGGCCGCGCCTTCCTGCTGTTCGCCTCGCACCGCGCGCTGCGCGAGGCGGCCGAGGCGCTGCGCGACGGGCCCTGGCCGCTGTTCGTGCAGGGCGAGGCGCCGCGCGCGACCTTGCTCGAGCGCTTCCGCGCCTCCGGCAACGGCGTGCTGCTCGGCTCGGCCAGTTTCCGCGAGGGCGTGGACGTGGTCGGCGATGCGCTGAGCGTGGTGGTGATCGACAAGCTGCCGTTCGCCGCGCCCGACGATCCGGTGTTCGAAGCACGCCTGGAGGCGATCCGCCGCGACGGCGGCAACCCGTTCCGCGAGGAGCAGTTGCCGCAGGCGGTGATTGCGCTCAAGCAGGGCGTGGGCCGGCTGATCCGCAGCGAGCGCGACCGCGGCGTGCTGGTGCTGTGCGACCCGCGCCTGCTGTCCAAGTCCTACGGCCGCACCTTCCTGGACTCGTTGCCGCCGTTCGCCCGCACCCGCGACGTGGAGGACGTGCGCCAGTTCTTCGCCGCCGAGGCCCCGGCGCTGGGCGATAATCCCGAGGCCGCGACGCCACCGGCCACGTCAAACTAGCCGACGCGCCGCCTTTGCTTTTCCGATTCCCCAATCCCCATTCCCGATTCCCAGCCTCCAATGAATCTGCTCGCCTTCGAAACCTCCACCGAAGCCTGTTCCGTCGCCGTGCTGGTCGGCGACCGCGTGCTGGAGCGCTTCGACCTGGCGCCGCGGCGGCACGCCGAACTGGCGCTGCCCTGGGCCGAGCAATTGCTGGCCGAGGCCGGCATCGGCCGCCGCCAGCTCGATGCGGTGGCCTTCGGCCGCGGTCCCGGCGCGTTCACCGGCGTGCGTCTGGCGATCGCGGTCGCGCAGGGCATCGCCCTGGCCCTGGACCTGCCGGTACTGCCGGTGTCCACGCTGCAGGTGCTGGCGCTGCGCGCGCCGGCCGACGCGCCGCGAGTGCTGGCGGCGATCGATGCGCGCATGGGCGAGGTCTACACCGCGGCCTACGCACGGCAGGCCGATGGCGGCCTGCAGGCGCTGACCGCCGAGCAGGTGCTGAGTCCGGAGGCCTTCGTGTTGCCGGAGCCGGATGCGGCCTGGGCTGCGGTCGGCACCGGGCTGACGGCGGTCGATGGCACCTTGCAGCGCCGCTTCGGCGCGCACTGGCGCAGTGCCGATGCGCAGGCGCTGCCGCATGCCGCCGACGTGCTGACCCTGGCCGCGGCTGCGTACGCGCGCGGCGAAGGCATCGCGCCGGAGCGCGCCGAACCGGCCTACCTGCGCGACAACGTCGCCCTGACCCTGGCCGAGCAGCAGGCGCAGCGGGCCGCGCGGTGAGTGCCGCGGTGACGCCAGGCGACCGCTTCCGCGGTTGCCTGCTGGGACTGGCGGTCGGCGACGCGCTGGGGACCACCCTGGAATTCAAGGCGCCCGGCAGCTTCGCGCCGATCGACGACATGGTCGGCGGCGGCCCGTTCGAGCTGCAGCCGGGGCAGTGGACCGACGACACCTCGATGGCGCTGTGCCTGGCGCACAGCCTGCTGTACCGGCAGGGCTTCGACGCCGCCGACCAGATGAACCGCTACTGCAATTGGTACCGGCACGGTTACCTGAGCAGCACCGGCACGTGCTTCGACATCGGCAACACGGTGCGCGCGGCGCTGGAGCGCTACCTGCAGGGCGGGCCGGCGTTCAGCGGCAGCGACGATCCGCGCGCGGCCGGCAACGGCGCGCTGATGCGGCTGGCGCCGGTGGCGATGTTCTACGCGCACCTCCCCGACGAACTGGCCGCGCGTGCCGCCGACAGTTCTCGCACCACGCATGCCGCGGCCGAGGCGCTGGACGCCAGCCGGCTGTTCGCCTTCCAACTGCGGGCCGCGCTGCTGGGCGAGAACCGTGCGCAGGTGCTGCAGCCGACAGATGCGCCGCCGATGCAGACCCCGGCGCTGCGCGCGCTGGCCACCCGCGACCACGCGGCGGTGCCGGCAACGCAGATCCGCGGCACCGGCTACGTGGTCGATGCGTTGTCGGCGGCGTTGTGGTGTTTCGCGACCACTGAGTGCTTCGCCGACGCGGTGTTGCGCGCGGCCAATCTTGGCGACGACGCCGATACCACGGCCGCGATCTGCGGACAGTTGGCCGGTGCTTTCTATGGCGTCGAAGGCATTCCCGCGGCATGGCGCGCGCGGGTCCAGGATGCCGCGGAGATCGTGGCGCTCGCCGATCGGCTGTACGCCGCCAGTGTCGCCGGCTGAAGGCTGCCGCGGACGCCGGCCTTGCGTGGCCGGCGTCCTTCGCATCGCTGTGCAGCGGATCAGTAGTCGTAGCTGACGCTCAACCGCAGCGACCGCGGCGCCTGGCGCAGCAGTGCCGCACCGTACACCGGATCCGGATTGCCGGGTCCCGTCTCCGAGTACGGATACTTCCACAGCGTGGCCTGGCCGTTGAAGACGTTGAACACGTCCAGGGTGAAGGCCAGTTTGCGGTCGGCGTAGGCCGGCCGCCACGACACGCCGAGATCCAGTTGCTGCAGCCACGGCAGGCGGCCCTGGCTGCCCGGAGGCGCCGGTTGGCCCTGGTAGTAGTGATAGGCGATGCCGTAGCCGGAAGGGTCGCTGTGGTCGGGGCCGTAGGAGCCCAGCGCACTGAACGGCGAACCGGAGATCAGCTTGAGGTTGGCCGACACCAGCCATGCGGGGTTGAGCTGGTAGTAGCCGTAGAACTTGAACTGATGGGTGTGGTCGTTGCTCTGCGGGCCGTTGGTGTGCTCCATCAGCTGCGCGAAGTCCCAGGCCTGGGTGGTGGACACCGCGGTCTGGCCGATGCCCGACAGCAACTGGCCCTCGGTGGTGCCGTAGCTGCGCGACCAGGTGTAGTCGAGGCGGCCGTACCAGCGCTGGTCGAACGGATGCTCCAGCGACAGGTTGAGTCCGTAGTAGTTGCGCTTGAACGCCGGGAAGCCGAACTGCGCGTTGCTCAGCGGCACCTTGACGTAGTTGCCCGAGGTGTCGACCAGGGTGAAGGTGTTGGCCCGGCCCGGGTTGATCAGCCAGCAGCTGACCGGATTGCTGGCCAGGGTCACCGTGTGCCCTTGCGCCGCGGCGGCGGCGAACACGGTCTCGCTGTCGCAGTAGTCGTCCACGCCGCTGCGCAGGACGCGGTAGGTGCCCTTGGCGCCGTAGACCCAGCTGTCGCCCCAGGCCTTGGTGAAGCCGAGGATGAACTCGTCCTGGAACGAGGGCTTGATGCCTTGCGTGGCGACGGTCTTGGGATCGGGCGGGATGCCGTAGTAGTTGTTGGACGAGACCGCCCCGGAGATCTGGGTCAGGCCGGTCGGATAGCCGTTGGCGTCGATGCCGCCGTAGGTATAGTAGGTCGAGGTGGCCAGGGTGGCGCCGGCGGCATTAAACGCCGGGTTCAGCGGCAGCGCCAGGTAGTAGCGGCCGGCGTTGCCGTACACCTTGAAGCGCGCATCGCCGTCGACGTCCCAGCTGAAGCCCAGCCGTGGCGCCCATTGCCCGCTGGTCTGCTTGATGTACGGCGCGCCGTCGCGGTTGTAGTTGGTGAACTGGTCCAGGCGCAGGCCGAGGTTGAGCAGCAGCCGGTCGTTGACCTGCCAGTTGTCCTCCACGTACTGCGCGCGCTGCGCCGAGCGCACCGAGGCCAGCGCGCTGTAGATGTACTTGCGCACGTAGTAGCCGTCCTGGCCGTTGGGGTAGCCGCCGGTGGCCGGAACGCCGAGCCTGGTGCTGATCGGCACGTTGGGATTGGCCTGGCCGTAGATCCAGTAGTAGCCGTCGCCGGAGGCCACCGAACCGCGGTTGAGCGCGCGCGCGTTCTGGTTGTCGATGCCGATGGTGATGCTGTGCGCGCCGATGGCGTAGTTGAGATCCAGGCGCAGGTTGTCGGTGCGGTTGCCGCGCGCGGGATCGACCAGCAGCGAGGTGGTCTGCGCATTGGTGATCGGGGTGCCGCCGGTGTAGGCCGGGTTCTGGAAGCTGGTGCTGGAAAGATAGGTCAGCGCGCCGTTGTAGCTGGGGTTGCGGCTGTAGTCGTCGGTGCGTTGCTGGCCGTACAGCGCGCTGAAGGTCAGGCGGTCAGTGAGGTAGCCGGTGTACTTGGCGCTCCACAAGTCGCCGCCGGTCTTGGTGGTGTCGGCATCGTTGCGCAGGGCGCCGATATCGCGGCCGCTGTACAGGTAGTACTTGCCACGGGTGACATAGCGGCTGGAGGCCCCGGTGATTTCCAGCAACTGGCTGTCGCTGATGTTCCAGTCGAGCTTGGCGTACCAACTCGGCCGGCGGTACTGGTAGTCGTAGTAGTACTCGCCTGGCGTGGTCTCGCGCGCGCCGTAGAACCTGTCGCCGTCCTGGCGCTGCAATTCGTAGGCGCCGAAGAAGAACAGCTTGTCCTGGATCAGCGGGCCGCCCGCGTAGATGCTCTGGGTGCTGAGCGTGGAACCGCTTTTGCTGTCCGGCCGATATAGCGCGCCGTTGCCGGGCGCGTACACGTCCTTCTGCGCCGAGCGCAGGCCATCCGGTTCCCAGGTCGCCTGGCCGCCGAAATGCCATTCGTTGGTGCCGCGCTTGCCCACGGCGTTGATCACGCCGCCGTCGGAACGGCCGTACTTGGCGCTGTAGCCGCCGGTGTAGACCTCCAACTGGTCGATGCTGCCATAGGGCAGGGTCAGTCCGCCCAGTCCGCGCAGCGGGTCGGTGGTGTTGAAGCCATTGATGTAATAGGCGTTCTCCGCGGCCGAAGAGCCGCCGAAGCTGAGCAATTGCGCCCCGGTCGGGCCGATATAGGTACCGCTGCCGCTGTTGCCGGCCACGCCGGGCGCCAGTTGCGCGATGGCCTCGGCCGAGCGGCCCAGCGGCAGGCGCTGCAACTGTTCGGCATTGATCACGGTACGCGAATCCACGCTGCTCACGTCGATCGCGGCGGCGGCGCGGTCGGCGCTGACCTGGACGCCGGCCAGGCTGGTGGTGGCGGGGCTGAAGGAGACGTCGGTGACGGCACCGACGGTGAGGCTGATGCCGTCGCGGCTGCCCAGCACGCTGCCGTCGGCGCCCTTGGCGATGATGGTGTAGGTGCCCAGCGGCAACTGGCCGATGCTGTAGCGGCCGCGCGCATCCACGGCGACCTCGCGGCTGAGGCCGCTGTCGCTGCGCACCAGGATGCGCTGGGTATCGGCGGGCGCCTGACCGGCGACGGCGCCGGTGGTGGACTGGGCCTGGGCCGGCGGGAGGGCGAGGGCGGCACTCAGTGCCAGGGCGAGCAGGGCGGGCCTGCGGAGGGAGCGATGGTTGTGCATGCGGAAGGCGACTCGGGTGGTGGGGGCGGGGGGCCGCCGCGCCGACTCGAATCCGCCCGTCCTGGATGATGCGGTATGCGCGGTAACGTTCCCCCCGCTCCATTAACCTTAATGGGACGCCATCACAGAAATGCCGCGTCGTTATGTCGGCGGCACCAATGGTTATGTCGGCCGTTGGACGTTGTGGGCGACCGGACCCTCACACAAACCCCTCTCCCGGTGGGAGAGGGGCAAGCGCTTCCCTTCTCCCCCCGGGAGAAGGTGCCCCGAAGGGGCGGATGAGGGTAAGGGGCGAAGCCTCGACCTGTTGCGACCGGCAGGCATTGCGGGCGGTCGTACCCTCACCCCAACCCCTCTCCCGATGGGAGAGGGGCTAACGCTCTCCTGCTCCCGCCGGGAGAAGGTGCCCCGAAGGAGCGGATGAGGGTACGGGGCGAAGCCTCGACCTGTTGCGACCGGCAGGCGTTGCGGGCGGTCGTACCCTCACCCCAACCCCTCTCCCGATGGGAAAGGGACTAACGCTCTCCTTCTCCCCCTGGGAGAAGGTGCCCCGAAGGGGCGGATGAGGGTACGTGCGAAGCCTCGACCTATTGCGACCGGCAGGCGTTGCGGGCGGTCGTACCCTCACCCCAACCCCTCTCCCGATGGGAGAGGGGCCAGCGCTCTCCCTTCTCCCACCGGGAGAAGGTGCCCCGAAGGGGCGGGTGAGGGTACGGGGCGAAGCCTCGACCTGTTGCGACCGGCAGGCGTTGCGGGCGATCGTACCCTCACCCCAACCCTTCTCCCGGTGGGAGAGGGGCTAACGCTCTCCCTTCTCCCCGCGGGAGAAGGTGCCCCGAAGGGGCGGATGAGGGTGCGGGCGAAGCCTCGACCTGTTGCGACCGGCAGGCGTTGCGGGCGGTCGTACCCTCACCCCAACCCCTCTCCCGGGGGGAGAGGGGCGATCTGCGTGCCGCTCAGCGGTCGTCGACCAGGCTGCCGCCGGGCAGGAACACCCAGGTGCGGGTCACCTGCAGGATGTCGACGTTGTCGTCGGTGCGCGGCAGTGGGGGGAACGGCTGCGCCAGTTGCACGATCCGCAGTGCGGCGGCGTCGAGCATCGGCACGCCGCTGGAGCGCAGGATGCGGCTGCTCTCCAGGCTGCCGTCGCGGCGCACGCCGACGCTGATCACCACCTGGCCGCCGAGCCGGCGCCGCCGCGCTTCGTCGGGATAGTTGAGGTTGCCGACGCGCTCGGCGCGGTCGACCCAGGCGCGCAGGTAGTTGGCGTAGGCGTACTCGCGGGTGCTGGCGGAGACGAACTTGCGGTTGGGGCGCTTGGCGTATTGCTCCGAGCGCAGGTGCACTTCGGCGGCCAGGCGCGCCATCTCGGCATCGCGCTGTTCGCGCTGCGCGTCCACCGGTCGCTGCGGCTCATCCGTACGCGGCTGGGTCTGCGCCACCGGCAGCGGCTGCTCGCCGCGCGCGCTGCTGACCACGCGCGGGGTCGGTTCCGGTGCCGCGGCCGCGGTCTGCGCACGCAACGCCTGCGGGGCCAGGCCGTCCTGGCGTTGTGGCACCACGCCTGGCTGGCTGTCGCGCGGACGTTGCGGCGTGTCGTGGTCGCCGCCGCCCTGCTGGTTGGCCTGGGCCAGGAAGTCGGCCTGTTTCGGCGTCAGCGGCGTGCTGGTCTGGCTGAAGATCACGTCCAGCGTCGGCACCAGCGGTGCGTCGTCGTCGATCGCGAAGCCCACGCCCAGGATCAGCAGCCCGTGCACGATCAGCGACAGCACCAGGGTGGCGCTGAGCCGTTCGCGCTCGCCGATGCGCGGCGCGGGCGTCGCGGCGGCCGCGCTCATCGCGCCGGGTAGGCCTCGATGGCGTCGAACAGCAGCCCGGCGATGTTGAGCCCGAACTGCGCGTCCAGCTCGCGCACGCAGGTGGGGCTGGTGACGTTGACCTCGGTGAGGTAGTCGCCGATCACGTCCAGGCCGACGAAGCGCATGCCGCGCCGCTTCATCTCCGGGCCGACCTGGGCGGCGATCCAGCGGTCGCGCTCGCTCAGCGGGCGGCCTTCGCCGCGGCCGCCGGCGGCCAGGTTGCCGCGGAACTCGTCGCCCTGCGGAATCCGCGCCAGGCAGTAGTCCACCGCCACGCCGTCGACCAGCAGGATGCGCTTGTCGCCGGCGCTGATGTCCGGGATGAAGCGCTGCGCCAGAGCCAGCTTGCGGCCGCCGTCGGTCAGCGTCTCCAGGATCACGTTGAGGTTGGGGTCGCCGGTGCCGCTGCGGAAGATCGACCGCCCGCCCATGCCGTCCAGCGGCTTCAGCACCGCCTGGCCATGCTCCAGCACGAAGGCCTTGAGCGTGGCGGCGTCGCGGCTGACCAGCGTCGGCGGACAGCACTGCGGGAACAGCAGGGCGGCCAGCTTCTCGTTGAAGTCGCGCAGGCCCTGCGGGTCGTTGACCACCTGCGCGCCGGCGCGCTGGGCCACGCTGAGCACGTGGGTGTCGTACAGGAACTCCGCATCGAACGGCGGATCCTTGCGCATCAGCACGACCTGGCCGGGACCGAAGGTCAGTTCGGCGAACGCGTCCAGCTCGAACCAGCCGGCCTTGTCGTCGCGCACCCGCAGCGGCGCGGCCTGGGCGGTTGCGCAGCCATCGCGCAGGGTCAACCCGCCGGGGCGCACGTAGTGCAGCCGGTGCCCGCGGCGCTGCGCTTCCAGCAGCATCGCGAAGGTCGTGTCTTTGGCGATCTTGATGCTGGCGATGGGGTCCATCACCACGATGACATCGAACGGCATGGGGGCACCTGAGAGACTGAGCGGAAGATGGTAGCGGGTCGGCGCGGGCGCCGCGCACCGGGTGTCGGACGCGGCTGCGCGGTGTCGCACGTTATCCGCCAAACTGTGACATAGTTTGTGCTGTTACGTGGTTCAACGCAGACCGGCAGCGGCGGCCTTGACAGTCGCAGCGGGTCTTGGGATACATGGCGTTTCGCAGCGAAGCCGGATCCGATGAAGCGTCGCGCGCTTGGGGGCAAGTGATGAGTGAAAACACGACTGCGGGTGGGGAACTCGCAGGCTTGCGGGTCATGGTGATCGACGATTCGAAAACGATCCGTCGCACTGCCGAAACGTTGCTGAAGCGCGAAGGGTGCGAAGTGGTGACGGCGACCGACGGCTTCGAGGCGCTGGCCAAGATCGCCGACCAGCAGCCGCAGATCATCTTCGTGGACATCATGATGCCGCGGCTGGACGGCTATCAGACCTGCGCGCTGATCAAGGGCAACCAGCTGTTCAAGGCCACGCCGGTGATCATGCTGTCCTCCAAGGACGGCCTGTTCGACAAGGCGCGCGGGCGCATCGTCGGGTCCGAGCAGTACCTCACCAAACCCTTTACACGCGAAGAGCTGCTGGGCGCGATCCGTACATACGTCAACGCCTGACCAGGGGGAAAGGCAGCATGGCCCGTATCTTGTTGATCGAGGACTCACCGACCGACCGGGCGGTGTTCACGCAATGGCTTGAAAAAGCCGGGCACCAGGTCCTGTCCACCGACAACGCGGAGGACGGGATCAAGCTGGTACGCGAGCAGGCGCCGAACCTGGTGCTGATGGACGTGGTGCTGCCGGGGATGAGCGGCTTCCAGGCCACCCGCGCGCTGTCGCGCGATGAGGCCACCCGGCACATCCCGGTGCTGATCATCAGCACCAAGAGCATGGAGACCGACAAGGTCTGGGGCATGCGCCAGGGCGCCACCGACTACATCGTCAAGCCGCCGCGGGAAGACGAGCTGATCGCCCGCATCAATCAACTGGTGGGCTGACATGCGCTCGCCCTTCGACATCCTCGAGGCCTACGAGCGGCGCAGCCTGGCGCACGCCGTGCAGATGCCCGAACGCGCCTTCGACGACGACGTCTGGCGCGGGGTCGGCTACCGCGTCGGCAAGCGTCACCTGGTCTCGGATTTCCGCGAAGTGGTGGAGATCGTGCGCATGCCGCCGGTCACCCCGGTGCCGGGCGCGCAGCCGTGGCTGTTGGGCGTGGGCAACCTGCGCGGCAACCTGTTCCCGGTGGTCGACCTGAAGCAGTTCCTGGAAGGCGAGCGCACTGCGCTGCAGGAAGGCCAGCGCGTGCTGATCATGCGCCAGAGCGGCGGCGACGTGGCCCTGACCATCGACGAACTGTTCGGCCAGCGCAGCTTCACCGAGGCGCAGGCGGTGGAGCCGGGCGATCTGGCCCAGGGCCGCTACGCGCACTTCATCGACCGCGCCTTCCGCGGCGACGCCCAGGACTGGGGCGTGTTCTCGCTGTCGCTGCTGTCGCGCACTCCCGAATTCCGGCAAGCCGCCGCCTGAGCGCGCGCGCTGCCTCCGCATCGAAGACCGAGGTCGCATCATGAGTACTGCTCCGGACGCCCGCAAGGCCAGCAAGCTCGGCAGCGTGGGCACGAGTTTCTGGCTGGGCCTGCTGGCGCTGTCGCTGGTCGTGTTCGGCGCCAACACCGGCGTGGCCACCTGGCAGGGCAACCGCCTGGCCGGCGCCAGCACCGGCGCGGCCGACCTGCAGGTGCTGTCGCAACAGCTGGCCAACCAGGCCCGCGACGCAGTGTCCGGCAACGCCGAGACCTTCAAGCAATTCAAGCAGACCAAGGCGAAGGTGGAGAGCACCGTCGCCGAGCTCAACGCACGCTACGCCAACGAAGCCGGCGTGTCCGCGCCGCTGCAGACCCTCAACGGCACCTGGGCGCCACTGGCCAAGAACGCGCAGCAGGTGGTGGACAGCGAACCGGCGGTGCTGGCGCTGGCCGGCAACGCCGACCGCTTCGTCGGCGGCGTGCCGCAGCTGCAGGCGCAGTTGAACGAGGTGGTGCGCGCGATGACGGTCGGCGGCGCGCCCGCCGCGCAGATCTACAACACGCTGCAGCAGGTGGTGGTGGCCGGCACCATGGCCCGCCGCGTCACCGAAATGCGCGCCGGCGGCCGCGGTGCGGCCAGTGCCGGCGACGCGCTGGCGCGCGACGCGGTGGTGTTCGGGCAGATGCTCGAGGGCCTGCGCAACGGCAACGAGGAACTGGGCATCGCCCCAGTGCGCAACGCCGCCGCATTGGCCGCGCTGGAGCAGTCGCAGGCGCAGTGGGCGGAAATGAAGAAGGACCTGGATGCGCTGCAGGCCAGCTCGCGCAGCCTGTTCGCCGCACAGTCCGCCGCCGCGGCGCTGACCGCCGGCTCGGGCAAGATGCTGGAGGACAGCAAGAAGCTGTTCGACGCGTTCTCCGCGTTCGGCTCCACCCGCGACACCCGCCTGTTCCCGAACTTCTGGCTGGGCGTGATCTCCGGCCTGCTGGCGCTGCTGTCGATCGTCGGCTTCGTCTGGACCACGGTGCGCAGCCGCAGCCGCGAGCAGGAAATCCGCCTGCAGACGCAGGTGGAATACAACAGCCGCAACCAGCAGGCGATCATGCGCCTGCTCGACGAAATCAGTTCGCTCGGCGAAGGCGACCTGACCGTCAAGGCCTCGGTCACCGAGGACATGACCGGCGCCATCGCCGACGCGATCAACTACGCCGTCGACGAACTGCGCCACCTGGTGACCACCATCAACGACACCTCGGCCAAGGTCGCCGTGTCCACCGAGGAAACCCAGGCCACCGCGCGCCAGCTGGCCGAGGCGGCGGGGCACCAGGCCGAGCAGATCGGCTCGGCCTCGGTGCGCATCAACGAAATCGCCGCCAGCATCGAGCAGGTGTCGCGCAACTCCACCGAGTCGGCGGAAGTGGCGCAGCGCTCGGTGGTGATCGCGGCCGAAGGCGCCGGCGTGGTCCGCGAGACCATCCAGGGCATGGACCAGATCCGCGACCAGATCCAGGAGACCTCCAAGCGCATCAAGCGCCTGGGCGAGTCGACCCAGGAGATCGGCTCGATCGTGGAACTGATCAACGACATTTCCGAGCAGACCAACATCCTGGCGCTCAACGCCGCGGTGCAGGCCGCCTCGGCCGGCGAGGCCGGCCGCGGTTTCGCGCTGGTCGCCGACGAAGTGCAGCGCCTGGCCGAACGTACCTCCGGCGCCACCCGCCGCATCGAAGGCCTGGTGCAGACCATTCAGGCCGATACCAACGAAGCGGTCAGCTCGATGGAGCAGACCACCTCCGAAGTGGTGTCCGGCGCGCGTCTGGCCGAGGACGCCGGCACCGCGCTGACCGAGATCGAACGCGTGTCCAACGCGCTCAACACCCTCATCAAGAACATCTCCATCGCCGCGCACCAGCAGTCGGCGGCGGCGATCGACATCACCCAGACGATGGACGTGATCCGGCAGATCACCGGACAGACCTCGCAAGGCGCGGGACAGACCGCCGAATCGATCGGCCGCCTGGCGCAACTGGCGGCGGACCTGCGGCGCTCGGTCGCCGACTTCAAGCTGCCGGCGTAAGCGGGCCGGAACCGGGTGGAAGGAAGCGCACATGACGTACCGTGAACAACTCCCGCATCCCGTCGCCGCGCTCGCGCGGCACGGCGCGTGCCCGGCCGCGGAGACGCGGCGATGAGCGCGCTGCGCGATGCGATGAGCCATGCCGCGCTGGGCTGGGTCAAGCCGGAACTGGACGAGACCCTGCGCCAGGTCCGCGGCGAGATCGAGGCCTTCGTCGAGGAACCGGCCGACACCGGCCGCATGCGTTTCTGCGCCGGCTACCTGCACCAGGTGCAGGGCACCTTGCGCATGGTCGAGCTGTACGCGCCGGCGATGGTCGCCGAGGAACTGGAACTGCTGGCGATCGCGGTGCAGAACGGCCAGGCGGTCGACCGCGACGAGGCCTGCGCCACGCTGATGCGCGGCACCGTGCTGCTGCCGGACTACCTGGAACGCCTGCAGGACGGCCATCGCGACATTCCGATCGTGTTGCTGCCCTTGCTCAACGAGATCCGCGCCGCGCGCGGCGAAGCCGGCCTCAGCGAGGGCGCGCTGTTCGCGCTGGCGCCTGACGCGGCCGCCGCCACCGAGGCCGAACTGGACCATGCGCGTGGCAGCCTCGCCGGGCGCAACCGCGAACTGCTCGACACCGTCGGCACCGCGATCAAGGAAGAACTGCTGCGGGTCAAGGACGCGCTGGACCTGCATCTGCGCACCGGCGGCGACGTCGCCGCGCTGCAGACCCAGGTCGACGAGCTGGGCAGCGTCGCCGATACCCTGGGCGTGATGGGCCTGGGCGTGGCGCGCAGCGTGGTGGTGCAGCAGCGCGACGCGCTGCGCAGCATCGTCGATGGCGCCCGCGCGGCCGACGAAGGCCTGCTGCTGGATATCGCCGGTGCGCTGCTGTACGTGGACGCCTCGCTCGACGACCAGGTCGCCTATCTCGGCGCCGGCGGCGACGTGCACGACGACGCCAGTGCCGCCGAGGCGCGGCGCACGGTGGAAGTGCTGGCGCACGAGGCCATCGCCAATTTCGGCAGCGCCCGCGAGCACTTCGTCGCCTTCATCGAGACCAACTGGGACCATGCGCGCCTGGACGAGGTGCCGCGCCTGCTCGCTGAGGTCGCCGGTGCCCTGCGCATGCTGGAACTGCCGCAGCCGGCCGATTACCTGGAAGGCGTGCGCCGCTACGTCGGCACCGAGCTGATCGGCAAGCGCCGCGTGCCCAGCGGCCGCCAGCTCGACACCCTGGCCGACGCGATGGCCAGCCTCGAGTACTACCTGGAAGCGCTGCGCGAGCGCCGCCCCGGGCGCGAGGAGATCCTCGACATCACCCGCAGCAGCCTGGAAGCGCTGCGCTACTGGCCGCTGCCCGACACCGCGCCGGCCGCGCCGGGCGTGTTGCCGAGCGCGAGCGAGGCGGCCGAATCGGTTGCGCCGCTGCCGCCGGTGGCCGCTGATCGCATCGACGCGTCGGCGCCCCCGTCCATCGCCGCGCCGGCCGTGCCGGCCTGGGATCTGGCGCCGGCCGAGGACACGCTCGAGACGCCGCCGCGCACGCAGGACGCTGCACCATCCGCACCGCAGGCGCCGCAGTGGAGCCTGGCGACGGACGACGCCGACACCGCGGCCGAACACGCCTCCGCGCCCGTCTCCGACAGCGCTGCGCGCGACGAGCACGAGTCCACAGCAACGTCGCAGGCGCTCAGTTTCGATCCGGTCGCGGCCGAACAGGACAGCTGGACCGGCACCGCCGAGCCGCTGCACATCAGCCTCGATTCCCTGGTGCTGGAGCAGGACGCGTTGCGGCCGCAGACGCCGCCCACGCTCGCCCAGGAAGACGCTGCCGCAGCCGCTCCCGCGGCGTCCGTCTCCGATGTCGCCGGTTTCGATCCGGTGGCCGCCGAGTATCCGGAGCAGGCGCAGACCGATGTGCCGGCCGCGTTCGCTGGCCTGGACGAACACGACGATCCCAACCTGATCATCGTCGACACGCCGACTGCTGCAGAAGACGCCGACGCCTCCACGCTGCCGCTGGTCATCGAACTGGAAGACGCGCCTGGCGGGTCCGCCGACGAGGTGGACACGCTCGACTGGCACGCCGCCCCAGCCGCGCAGGACGAGCAGGCCGCGTCCGCGCTGTCGCCGGATGCGGCCGCGATGGCCGACGCTGGCGCCCATATCGCTCACGGCGAACGCCTCGACGCGGCAGGGGAGGGCGAGCCAGCAGACGCCGGTGCCGACGCCGAAGACGCCGCGCACGCGATCCCGACGGAGGCCGCGGAGGCCACCGACGCCGCACGCCAGACCGAGTCGCACGCGCCCATGGATGGCCCGGCGCAGACCGATGCCGGCCTTGCCGCCATCGGCGAAGCCGCGCACATCGATGCCGTGGCCGATGCGCCATCGGCGCCGGAGCATGCCGCGCTGGAATCCGAGGAGCATGCGACGCCCGAACCGGTACAGGCACACGCTGCAGCGGTGTCGGACGCCGAAGCCGCGTTCCTGGCCGACCTGGAGGCTGCCGCCGCGCAGTTCGACGTGACCGCGGCCGCCCACAGCGGCGAGCCTGCGGCCGCAGCACCCGCCAGCGCGGAGGCGAGCGCCGCGCCTGCCGCCGCTCCGCCCGCCGCCGAGACCGGCTTCATCGATGGCGATGGCGAGATCGACGAAGAGATCCGCGCGGTGTTCCTCGAGGAATTCGACGAGGAACTGGTCAATCTCGGTGCGCTGCTGCCGGCCTGGCGCGCCGCGCCTGCCCACACCGAAAGTCTGCGGCCGATCCGCCGCGTGTTCCACACCCTGAAGGGCAGCGGCCGTCTGGTCGGCGCGCGCGTGCTCGGCGAGTTCAGCTGGAAGATCGAGAGCATGCTCAACCGCGTGCTCGACGGCTCGCGTCCCGCCAGCCCGGCGGTGGTGGCGATGGTCGAGCAGGCCTACGCGGTGCTGCCGCAACTCAATGCCGCGCTGCGCGGCGACGGCGTGGTGCAGGCCGACCTGGACGCGATCCAGGCGGTGGCCGAGCGTATCGCCGCCGGCGAGGAGGCGTTCTATTTCGCCACCCCGCAGGCGACCGTCGCACCGCGCGCGGGCACACCAGCGTTGGTGGACAGCGTGTTGCGCGAGATCCTCGAAGCCGAGGTCGCCACCCATCTGGAGACCGTGCACGCCTGGCTGCAGCACGCGCCGCAGCCGGCGACCGAAGCGCTGCTGCGCGCGGTGCACACCATGAGCGGCGCGTTCGCGATGACCGACGTGCCGGAGATCACCGCGGTCACCGGGCCGGCCGAGAGCTACGTCAAGCGCGCCTTGGCGTCTGGTAGCGTTCCGAGCGCCGACGGCGTGCGTGCGCTCGAGGACGCGGCGCGCGCCATCGCCGCCACCATCGCGGAACTGCAGGCACCGTCGCCGGTGATTCCGCCGTTCACCGACCTGGCGCAGCGCCTGCGCGCGCTGGTGGAGACCCTGCCGGAAGTGCAGTGGCCGCCGATCGCGCACGACGAGGACGACGAAGACCTGTCCGCGTCGGCACCGGCCGAGGCCGGCCTGGATGAGCAGGCCGTGCAGGCGGTGGAACTCACCGCGGCCGACGATCTGTCGGCGTTCCTGGGCGACGCCGCGCATCTGCACGAGACGCTGCCAGCGGACGAGGCGGCCCGCCAGGCAGGCGAGGGCGGCGTCCATGCGGACACGGCAGTCGCACCGTCTTCGGAAGAGGCACCGGCCTCCGCGCAGGATCAGGCGTCGGCTCAGAACGCGCCCCCAGTCGAGGAATCGGCGGCATCGCAGGATGCAGGTCATGCCGAGGAACAAGCGGCCTTGGCGCAGGACGGCCAGCTCGACGCGTTGACGGTCGAGGCGCCGCTGAGCGCCGAGCAGGTGTTGGACGATCCCGCGCCGGACGCGATGGATCCGGCTGCGGCGCCTGACGCGACGGCCGATGCGGCCGCCGTCGATGCCGAGACCGACACGACGGCGGACGCGCAGGAACCACAGGCATCGTCGCACGAAGGCGAAGCGCAAGGTTCCGAGGATCGCCAGGCCGAGGAACAGGCCGACGCGACGCCGGACACGACCGGGCACGCGCACGATGCGCAGGCATCCGATCACCCGGCGGTCGACGGTGCTGCCGAAGGCCACGCGGCCGTCACGCAGGCGGGCGACACCCAGGATGACGCCGTGCAGGCGCACGATGCGCAGGCGCCGGATCACATGGCAGTCGACGGCGATGCCGTGGACCAGGCGACCGAAACACCGGCCGACGACATCCACGACGCACATGCGCAGGAACCGCAGGCGGCGGATGACGCGGCCGCGCATGGCGCCGCCGACGCGCCCGCGCCCGCCGATGACACTGCTGAAGCGCACGAGCAACAGCTCAACGAGGACGCCCCTGCGATCGGCTTGCACCAGCACCCGTTGGCACCGTCGAGCGGCTGGCGCCACGATGGCGTGGCCTCGGCCAACGACGATACCGGGTCCGCCGCCGAGCACGGCGACGCGACGCCGGACGACGCAGTGCATTCGGAGGACGCAACGCACGAGGGCGATGCGGCGTCTCTCGCCATGGAAACGATGGGCGAACACACCGACGCCGAAGCGGATGCGGAACACGTCGCGCCGACCGGTGATGCTGGTGATGGGGCGCCGCACGACGGCGCTGTCGAAGCGGAGCATGTCGCGCACGCGACGCCGTCCGACGGCGAGGCGGCGTCGGACGCGCATCCCGTGGCATCCGACGAAGCGCACCACGCGCCCGAGGACGCCGTCGGTGAGGACGACACGACCATGGCAGCCGATGCCGACACGGCGTCCGCCGGCGATATCCACGAAGAACACCACCAGCACGCGCCGGAGGCCACGGCATCCGCGCCGTCCGACACCGACGCAGTGCATGCCGCGGCCGATCCCGCGCGAACCGATCTGTCGGCCGTCGATCTCGGCCCGCTGGACTTCGCCGACCTCGATCGCGAGCTGGTCGATATCTTCGTCGACGAAGGCAAGGACCTGCTCGACCACTGCGATCGCCTGATCGCCGAGCTGCGTGCCGCGCCGCAGGACCGCGACGTGCTCGGCGGCCTGCAGCGCGACCTGCATACGCTGAAGGGCGGCGCGCGCATGGCCGGCATCAACGCCATCGGCGACCTCGGCCATGGCATCGAGTCCTTGCTGGAGGCGGTCGCCGCCCATCGCACCGAGCTCGACCGCCAGGACGTGCAGTTGCTGGAGCGCGGCTTCGATCGCCTGCACCAGCTGTTGACCCTGACCGGCAACCACCGCGCGGTGGCGATGCCGCAGGAGCTGATCGGCGCGTTCGACGCGCGCACGCACGGGCAACGGTTCGCCGCCGCCAGCGATGCCGAGACTACCGTCGCGTCGCCGCTCGCGGCGGCCGACGACGCGCTGGCTGCCGCGGCACTGGCCGCCGTGGCGGCGCCGTTGTCGGCACCGCTGCCGGTGGAGGGCACGCCCGACGAAGAGGCGACGATCGCGCGGCCCATGCAGGAACAGGTACGCGTGCGTGCCGACCTGCTCGATCGCCTGGTCAACCACGCCGGCGAAGTGGCGATCTACCGCTCGCGTCTGGAGCAGCAGTTGGGCGCGTTCCGCGGCGCGATGGCCGAACTGGACCGCACCAACGCGCGTCTGCGCGACCAGCTGCGGCGCCTGGATCTGGAAACCGAGGCGCAGATCGTCGCCCGCTACCAGCGCGAACAGGACCAGACCGAGCAGAGCTTCGATCCGCTGGAACTGGACCGCTTCTCCACGCTGCAACAGCTCAGCCGCGCGCTCAACGAGTCCGCGGCCGACCTGGGCGGCCTGCAGGGTGTGCTCGACGACTTGGCGCGGCAGTACGACGGTCTGCTGCAGCAGCAGTCGCGCGTCAGTTCGGAATTGCAGGACGGGCTGATGCGCGCGCGCATGGTGCCGTTCGACGGCCTGGTGCCACGGTTGCGGCGCGTGGTGCGCCAGGCCGCCAGCGAGACCGGCAAGCAGGTGCACCTGAGCCTGGAAGGCACCCACGGCGAACTCGACCGCAACGTGCTGGACCGCATGGTCGCTCCGCTGGAACACATGCTGCGCAACTCGGTCGCGCATGGCCTGGAGGCGCCGGAACAACGGCGTGCCGCGGGCAAGGCGGAGGAGGGCAACATCGCCATCCGCCTGCGCCGCGAGGGATCGGAAATCGTGCTGGAAGTGGCCGACGACGGCGCCGGGCTCGACCGCGAGGCGATCCGCCGCCGCGCCGAGCAGCGCGGGCTGATCGCCGCCGACGCGGTGCTGTCCGACGACGAACTGGATGCGCTGATCTTCGCGCCCGGGTTTAGCACCTACGACCAGGTCAGCCAACTGGCCGGCCGCGGCGTCGGCATGGACGTGGTGCGCAACGAAGTGCGCCAGCTCGGCGGCTCGGTGGACATCCACTCGGTGCGCGGCCAGGGCGTCACCTTCACCCTGCGCCTGCCGCAGACCCTGGCGGTCACCCAGGCGGTGTTCGTGCAGATCGGCGAGACCACGTTCGCGGTGCCGGTGGCGTCGGTCAGCGGCATCGGCCGCATCGGCCGCGAGCGCTTCGAGGCCGGCACCGGCGGCTACCGCTACAGCGGCGAGGAATATGCGCTGCACGACCTCGGCTCGCTGGTCGGGCAGGCGCCGGCACGCGCCGAAGGCCAGGCGCAGGTGCCGTTGCTGTTGGTGCGCGCGGGCGACCTGCGCGCGGCGGTGGCGATCGACCAGGTGCTCGGCAACCGCGAAATCGTGGTCAAGCCGGTCGGCCTGCAGATCGCCTCGGTGCCCGGCATCTACGGCGCCACCATCACCGGCGACGGCCGCGTGGTGGTGATCCTCGACATCGCGCCGCTGGTGCGCCGCTTCCTGGCGCAGCCGCAGCGGCCGGTGGTGGAGGCCGCGCCGACCGAGCAGCGGCGCGTGCCGCTGGTGATGGTGGTCGACGACTCGCTGACCATGCGCAAGGTCACCGGCCGCGTGCTGGAACGGCACAACTTCGACGTGGTGTCCGCGCGCGACGGCGTCGAGGCGCTGGAGCGCCTGGAAGAGCGCGTGCCCGATCTGATGCTGCTGGACATCGAGATGCCGCGCATGGACGGCTACGAACTGGCGACCGCCATGCGCGCGGATCCGCGCTACGCCGCCGTGCCGATCGTGATGATCACCTCGCGCAGCGGCGAAAAGCACCGTCAGCGCGCCTTCGAACTGGGCGTGCAGCGCTATCTCGGCAAGCCTTACCAAGAGTTGGATCTGATGCGCAACGTCTACGACCTGCTGGGGATCGCCCGTGTTCGCGAATGACGGCGACGCCACCTCCACGCCGGTCGCGTTGCTGGCCCGTCCCGGCAAGGCGCGCGAGCGCCTGCGCGAAGCGCTGCACCTGGTCGGCGCGGCGATCGTGCTGGAGGACGACCCCGGTGCGATCGACGCGCAGACCCTGTCCGACGCTGCGCCGGCGGCAGTGCTGATCGCGCTGGAGCCGGCGATCGAGGACGCGCTGGAGCGGCTGGATGCGGCGCTGGCGATGCCCGGCGTCACCGTGATCTTCGACGAGGCCGAACTGGCCGCGCGCCGCGAAGGCTGGGAAGCGCAGCGCTGGGCGCGGCATCTGGCGGCCAAGCTGCAAGGCCACCAGGATGTGCTGCCGCCCGGCCGCGAGACCGAGACCGGCCTGCAGCCGGAGCCGGGCCTGCCGGCGACGCCTGCGCAACTGCACGACGACGCACCGATCGGCCTGCACGTCGAAGAAGCCGCCGGCTTCGCCGAGGCCGCGCCGGAAGACGGCATGTATGCCTGGCAGCCGCCGGCGGACGTCGCGCCCGGTTTCGAGGACCTGCAGTTCGCCCGCGCCGAAGCCGCTGCCAGCGAAGCGTCTGCGCAGCCGGCTGCGCCGCACGTCGATGCGACACCGGCTGCGCCCGCCGCCACACCTGCCGCGCTGCCGGCCAGTGCCTGGTCGCTGGTCGACGATGACGCGCCCTTGCCCGCCGCCGCGCCGCGCGCGCCGCAGCACATCCCGCAGTTCTCCACCGAAGGCCTGTCGCTGGTCGCGCTGGAGTCCGAAGAACCCGCGGCCACGAGCGGCGCCGGTGCAGGCGCCGCCGCGCGCGGTGCGGTGCTGGTGATGGCCGGCATCGGCGGCCCGGACGCGATCCGTCGTCTGCTCGCCGCGCTGCCGGAGAGTTTCCCGCTGCCGCTGCTGGTGCAGTTGCGCCTGGACGGCGGCCGCTACGGCAACCTGGTCAAGCAGATCGCGCGCGTGTCCGCACTGCCGGTGCTGCTGGCCGAGGCGGGCGAGCCGGTGACCCCCGGCAACGTCTACATCCTGCCCGACGACGTCGGCGTGCACGGCACGGCCGGCCTGCGCTTCGTCGCCCAGGACGCCGGTGCCTCCGTGGTCGCCGGCCTGCCGGCCGCGCACAGCGCGGTGCTGCTGCTCAGCGGCAGCGATCCGCAGCAGGTGGAGGCCGTGCTGGCGCTGGCTGCGCAGGGCGCCTGGGTGGCCGGGCAATCCGGCGACGGCTGCTACGACCCCGCCGCCGGCGCGCAGCTGATCCTGCAGGGCCATCCCGGCGGCGATCCGGCGCAACTGGCCCAGGCCTTGACCGCGCGGTGGAGCGGCTGAGCGAGGCGGCACACGCCATTCATCGCTGCGCCCGCATCGCGCGTTTTTTCCGCTTTCAGGACGAAGTCACTCCATGAGCAGCTACGCCAGCAACGACGAAATCCGCGGTGTCCTCATCCTGGCCGGCAGCGAGCGCGTGTTGCTGCCCAACGCCACCATCGCCGAAGTGATGTCGCGCGTGCCGGTCGAACCGCTGCCCGACGCCCCGCACTGGCTGCTCGGCCAGATCGCCTGGTACGGCTGGAAAGTGCCACTGGTTTCCTTCGCCCGCCTGACCGGCCTGGGCGCCGAGATCGTGGCCGCCAACAACAAGATCGTCGTGCTCAAGGCCCTGGGCGGCAACCCCGACCTGCCGTACGTCGCACTGCTCACCCAATCCTTCCCGCAACTGATCTCCGTCCCCCGCGACGGCCTGCTCGCCGACGCCTCCGAAGAAACCCTCCCGCCGGGCGTGCACATGCGTGTGCTGCTGGGCGAACAGAGCGCCTTGCTGCCGGATCTGGAGGCGATCGAGGGGATGGTGGTGGAGCGGTTTGCGGCGGTCATCTAGATCGGCGGCCGTCTTGCAACGGCCTTGCTTCTGACTGCGTACCGCAACCATCCTGGCCGATGCTATGCGCGCTTGAGCGAAAGCCGCAGCGGCTTGTTGCCAGTGGATAGGGCCATCGTCTAGCATCGCTTCTCGTAATGACAAGGATTGTCGTATGCGCAACGTGCGTGCACCCGTTCGCTGTACTGCGTCGCTCAGGGATGACGCGACCGCCACCTCTAGGGCATTCCACCTGTTTGGTTCTTCCATAACACTGCCGAGCCTTTGGCCGCGCGCTGTTGCGCGTCGATCGGCCTCCGGCTGGACAGGCAGTTGGCAACCGCTGACTCGATTGGCTTGATCGACTTCCTGCAAGGACGCGCGATGAACACGATGCACCACGAACGTACCTCCGGCGGCGCCAGCCGCCTTGCGCCGGTGATGGCGATGTTCTTTCTGTTCATGGGTTCGGCGTTCGCCGGGACAGAAGGGCCGAAGCAGAAATTCGTGGTCCGCGACGCGGAGGGAGGTGATCACGGCACCTACACCACTCAGGCGGAAGCAGAAGCGGCGATCAAGACGATTCCTGGGCCTAAGTACCAGGAGGATGCCTATCAATACGCGGACACTATCAAGAGTTCAGTTGTTCGAGAGGATGGCGCCACGCTGATTACGTATTGGCTCGGACGTGAGAAGGCAAAGGACGAAGATTGGGTATACACCTCAGGGAATGTGGAAAAGATAGCGACTGAGCAAGAGGCCTATGCTTTGCTTGAACAGAGGGCGAGGCAAAAGGCACCTCAGTGCGGATCGCCGCAAATCGTTCCAAGGAATAATTGGGGGGATAACAGTTCGGGTCCTTACCCGCAGTATGACGTTGGGTATGAAATGCAGGCGCGACAGTTTACCGTCAATGCCTTTTTCAAGGACTGCAGCGATACGTATGCCTATGGAGATTCGATCAGTCGAAAGAGACGTACCGAGTGTGCGCGACCTTACACCCAATGGCACATCAGTGATCAGGGCTGCACGAACAAAGTGATCTTCGCCACCATCGAAGTCTCCACTCTGCAGTGCGGCGATGAGCAAGGTAAGGCAGGTAATCCAGTTGGCGCCGGCAACTCCGGCTTGGTCGGCAACCCCTGCGACGTCAAGACCGGCGAGAAATTCCAGGCCGAGCGCGACCTGGATCTGGGCTGGATCACCCTGACACGCTACTACCACTCGGGTATCGCACTGAATACCGGTGGTTTCGGCCCTGGCTGGACCTTCTCGCACAGTCTGCACCTGACCATCCAGGGCGATACGCTGGGCCTGATCGAGGGTAGCGGCTATGCCGTTCCGTTCCGCAAGATGGGAGCCGAGTATCGCGCGGCCAACGCCTCGGACGAGCGCATCGTCGCCAACGGCGACCAATGGATCCTGTATCGCCAGGATGCCATCTACACCTTCGATGCCAAAGGCAAGCTGGTCTCGCGCATGGCCGAGGATGGCAGCGGGTGGGTGTACGGCTACAACACACGTGGGCGCTTGCAAAGCATCGCGTCGCTGCAGGGGCGCTCCATCGAACTGGTGTATGCCGACGACAACGACGACGCGCTCATCACCGGCATCGTCTCAGCTGGGGTGCAGCTGGCCAGCTACGGCTACGACCAGCAGCGCCTGGCGAGCGTCACCTATGCCGACGGCAAGAGCCGGATCTACCACTATGAGGACACGCGGTTCCCGCGCCATCTGACCGGTGTGACCACGGAGGACGGCCAGCGCTTCAGCACCTTCGCCTACGACGAGGTTGGCCGTGCGATCTCCAGCCAGCACGCTGCCGGTATCGACGGCATCACCCTGGCTTACTCGGCTGCCGGCACTCGCGTCACCGATGCGCTGGGCGATGTCAACGATTACACGATGACCGAGGCGGGTGGTGCCTCGCCGAAGGTCGCCACCGTGGCCAGAACCGACGGGAAGCTGCAGTACAGCTACAACGATCAGTCCAGCGACTTCCGCCGCCGGCTCAGCAGCGTCACCGATCGCCGTGGCATCCAGACCCAGCACAGCTACGCCGAAGCGACCGAGAACGGTGTCGCGGTGAATATTCACACCGTGCGCGAGGCGGTCGGGCAACCCCAGGAGCGCACCACGACGACGCGTACCGCGGCTGGCAGCAATCGACTGCTGTCGGTGCAGACCGGCGGGCGCACCGTGTCCTACAGCTACAACGATCGCCTGCAGCCGGTGCAGATGACGAGCAGCGACACGGCCACCGGCAAGCAGCGCACTGTCACCTACAGCTACTGCGAAGCGGCGGACGTGGCGGCGACCGACAGCACCTGCCCGATTCTGGGCCTGCCCAAGTCGGTCGATGGCGCGCGCACCGACGTCAACGACATCACCAGCTTTACCTATTACCCCGGCGACGACAGCACCTGCGCCACGTCCCCGACCACCTGCCCGCACCGCAAGGGCGACCTGTGGAAGGTGACCAATGCGCTGGGCCAGGTCACCGAGTACCTGGCCTACGACGGCGCCGGCCGCGTGCTGTCGGCGAAGGACGCCAACGGCGTGATCACCGACTACACGTATCACCCGCGCGGCTGGCTGACCGCCAGCAAGGTGCGCGGAGCCGACGACAGCAGCGAGAGCGACGATCGCATCACCGCCATCGACTACTGGCCGACCGGCCTGGTCAAGCAGGTGACGCAACCCAATGGCGCGTTCACCCGCTTCACCTACGATGCGGCGCACCGGCTGACCGATATCGCCGACAACGCCGGCAACACCATCCACTACACCCTGGACAATGCCGGCAACCGGTCCAAGGAGGACACCAAGGACGCCTCGGGCACGCTCAAGCGCACCCTCTCGCGGGTGTACAACCAGCTTGGCCAACTCGCGACGCAGGCCACCGCGCAGGGCGATCCGACCGACTTTGGCTACGACGGCAACGGCAACACCAAGACCGTCACCGACGCGCTCGGTCATGCCACCCAGAACGACTACGACCCGCTCAACCGCCTGGCGCGCACGCTGCAGGACGTGGGCGGCATCGCCGCCGAAACCACCTTCGGCTACGACGCCCTGGACAACCTGACCAAGGTCACCGGCCCCAAGGGCCTGGACACCACCTACGCCTACAACGGCCTGGGCGACCTGACCAAGCTCACCAGCCCGGACACCGGCAGCACCACGTACACCTACGACAGCGCCGGCAACCGCGCGACGCAGACCGATGCGCGCAACATCAAGACCAGCTACGGCTACGACGCGCTGAACCGCCTGACTCAGGTCACCTATCCGACCACCAGCCTCAACGTCAGCTACACCTACGATGTCAGCCAGAGCACCTGCGCCAGCGGCGAGACCTACGCGGTGGGCCGCCTGACCCGGATGCAGGACGGCAGCGGCAGCACCGACTATTGCTATGACCGCTTCGGCGATCTGGTGCGCAAGGTGCAGTCCACCAACGGCAAGGTGTTCGTGGTCCGCTACGCCTACACCAAGGCCGGGCAGCTGAGCCGCCTGACCTACCCGGACGGGGCGGTGGTGGACTATGTGCGCAACGCCCAGGGCCAGGCCACCGAGGTCGGCGTGACTCCGCCTGGCGGCACGCGCCAGGTGCTGCTGAACCAGGCCACCTACTATCCGTTCGGCCCGGTGGCTGGCTGGACCTACGGCAACGGCCGTCCGATGCAGCGGGTGCTGGATCAGGACTACCACCCGCTGGCGGTCAACGACACCCGTAGCGACGGCCTGGCGGTGGGCTTTGCCTTCGACCCGGTCGGCAACCTCAGCGCGCTGACCGCACCGGGCAACACCGCGCCGGTCATCAAACTGGACTACGACCCGCTGGGCCGGCTGACCGCGTTCAAGGACGGCCCGACCGATACGGTGATCGACGGCTATACCTACGACGCCACCGGCAACCGCCTCAGCGCCAAGGTCAACACCACCACGCAGACCTACAGCTATCCGACCACCAGCCACCGCCTCAGCAGCGTGGCCGGCACCGCACGCAGCTACGATGCGGCTGGCAACACCACGGCCATCGGCGGCACCGCCGTGCAGTACGTGTATGGCGCCAACGGCCGACTGACACAGGTCAAGCGCAGTGGCACCACCGTGGCGAACTATGCCTATAACGGCCGCGGCGAGCAGGTGCGGCGGGTGGGCAAGACCAACGTCTACACGCTGTACGACGAGAGCGGCCATTGGATGGGGGATTACGACGCCAACGGTGCGGTCGTACAGCAGGCGATCTGGCTGGACGACCTGCCGGTCGGCGTGCTGGCCAAGACCACGCTGCGCTACGTGCAGCCGGATCACCTGGGCACGCCGCGTGCCGTCATCGACCCGGTCCGCGACGTGGCGATCTGGCGCTGGGACCTGAAGGGCGAGGCTTTCGGCGCCACCGCCCCGGACCAGGATCCGGACAAGGACGGCACGGCCTTCGTGTTCGATATGCGCTTCCCTGGGCAGCGTTACGACGCGCTGAGTGGGCTCAACCAGAACTACTTCCGTGACTACGAGCCGGGTACTGGGCGGTATGTGCAGAGTGATCCGATTGGGTTGAGAGGAGGTGCTTCTTCCTACCTTTACTCCTTGGGTACGCCCACTCGTCTCTATGATCCATTTGGGCTCGAAGTTGTCTGGGACACCAAAACTTGTGCCGGTCAGCTAGGGCTAACTACTTGCGATGGCAAGGGGGGCTTTATGGTAAGTAACTGTAACAATGGTTGTGATCGTGAATGCACTCAGAAGCACGAGAATGAACATATAAGGTTCTTAGAGGCTGTTCATCCAGGAGCATGTTTGGGTCGCCCTCTTGGTGCAGCTCCGTGGCCCCAAAGTTATAGGGCGGACAGTGATGACTACGCTCGTGAGTTTCATGAAACGGAATGCAGGGCGGATGCTATTACCATCGATTGCATTTCTAAAATTGGTAAAATTACGCCGCTGGACGCGAGTGCAAAGCGCAACCTTCTTGATGCAATCAAGCGCCGGGAGTCTAGAAAATGCGAAGACTATGGATTCTAATTTTTTTGGTATCAATAATTTCAGCGGCCTCTGCAGGAGAGGTTTGCCAAACTTTTCCTGGTGTGGATCATGATTTGCCGGCTGTAGTTAAGGAGAAACTCAAGGAGGAAAGGATGGGTGGATTCCAGTTGGTTAACAGAACCGTGTGCGATGTCCATGTAACTTGGTATGCTTTACCGCCGAATTTTCCGCCTTCGCAACCCTGGCCGCCCGGGGTTATGAAGCTGATTTCATGGGATGCGAAGAAGAACAAGGTGGAAGTTCTTTAGCGGGACTTTGAATAAGCCACTGACTGAGTAATGCGGCCGATCAGGATGGGTTCTGGTTCAAAATAGCTATGCCGCAGCGATTGAGTATAGACATACGGTCAACATCCATGCGGCGTGCCAAACGGTCTGGTAATCCCTGGGGCGAACGACGGCCGCGCGCGTCGGCGCGGCGTGTAGTGGTGTTATTAACAAAGCTACGAAAAAGTTGTCGATCCAGTGGCGTGACCGAATGCGACTGATTGGATTACGACGCCAATGGTGCGATCGTGCAGCAGGCGATCTGGCTGGACGATCTGCCGGTCGGCGTGCTGGCCAAGACCACGCTGCGCTATGTGCAGCCGGACAACTTGGGCACGCCTCGTGCCGTCATCGACCCGGTTCGCGACGTGGCGATCTGGCGCTGGGACCTGAAGGGCGAAGCCTTCGGCACCACCGCCCCGGACCAGGATCCGGACAAGGACGGGACGGCGTTCGTGTTCGATATGCGCTTTCTTGGGCGGCGCTACGATGCGTTGAGTGGGCTCAATCAGAACTACTTCCGCGATTACGAGCCGGGCACTGGGCGGTATGTGCAGAGTGATCCGATTGGGTTGATGGGAGGAGTTAGCTCTTACAGCTATGTCTTCAGTAGTCCGTTCTCTTTTATTGATCCGCTTGGATTGACTCCAGATCCCGCTTGTGCTGCTGCATGGATAACGACATGCACGGTTGTTGGCGGAGGGATTGGGTACTGGGGGGGGGATTTTGGGGGGGCTTGCAGGCTCTGAGGTTCCTGTAGCTGGAAATGCGGCGGGCTTTGTCGTTGGATCTCAACTGGGCGGAATGGGAGGCGCAGCTGCTGGAGGGTTGACCGGTGGAGCAACTGCAAGTGTCGTCTGTCCCGAAGAAAAAAAGTGTCCGCCTTGTAAGTTGATGGATGGCACTCAAATCGCTCCGGGAACTATTGGTTATAGGCATGACTTGGTTCCGCCATCCACGCCTCATTATCCATACGCTGGCGACCATTACAATTTGTATCGGGCAAACCAGAATCCAAATAATTGTTGGTGCTTTTGGCGGCCTATCGGTGCGTCTGATGCCGCAGGTGGGCTGCCTCCTCCGCCAGGATCGATACCAATTCAGGAATTTGTTAACTAATGGGTGTGGCTATGGACTATCGTGACGGTCAGCCTGTTTTGTTGGGCGACAGGGTGGATCTAGGAAGTGGCATGACGGGTACTGTTGTGGCTGTCATCGACAGAGGTGAGTTTTCTAGTAGATATCCTGCCGACGAGTGGGGCTATTTGTCAGTAGGCGCTTTAATTGAGTCGCCCACGGGCGGAGTGATGCATTGCATAGATGCATTGCATGATTTTGAGCTGCTTGAGCGTAAATGAAATGGGCTTTAAGTTCTTGTCAGTCGTTATGCTTGATCGCTCGGGAGTTTTTGATCAGCCGCCCTCCCGCCAACGCCAGGCAGAACCCGTTGACGCTTAACATCGTTCGCTTAAGGAGAAAGTCATGGAGAATGGATTCATGGCGACCGACTGGCGAGACTACGACGACAAGGTCAGGCTTCATAGTCGGTGATCCCGCTAAGAGGACACTGCCACGCATCTTGTTAGGCGCTCCACCTCTTTATTCTCTAGTTTGGGTCGGTGTGGGGGGGCTTGGCTATTGGTGAGAGCATTAACTATAGCTGCGAATAATTTTCAAAAGATAGTCCAGTGGCTGATCTCTATGACTGGACTCATCCTCAGTACTCGCAGTCTTCTGATGAGCCAGCTATAGATGATATTGCCGTTGAAGGCGGTTCCTGTTCTTTGTCCCGATAGATTTTGGGTGGCTTTAGTTGTATGTTTTGTGACAATCAGGATGGACATAGTCCCGATAACTGCTCTAATGGTGATCAGCAGTCGGCACCAAGTTATGGGCGAGGTGCTACCTTGTCTGAAGCAAAGAGAATGGCTGAAAAGAATGCCAAGGATAATCTTGGTGCAAAATCAACGCACCATGTTCAATGTCGTTGTACAGGGCCTAAAGGAGATAGGATTATTCCGCATGGATAAGGATTCTGAACAATTGCTGCTGGCGGATGCCAAGTACTTTATTGAGCGTGGTGAGTATGCTCGCGCTTATGAAAAGCTCGCTGAGCTCGTGGTCAAGGAGAATCCAGAGGCTCTATTTTTATGTTCAACCTTTAGCTCCTCTGCTGACGAAAGCGACAATGACTTTGAAGTAAGAAGTCTAAAATTTTTGGCGAGGTCGGCAGAACTGGGCTTCGCTCCTGCCATGTATGCTCTTGCTGTGTGTTATGCCAATGGTGATTTAGTTAGTCAGTCCGATAGCCAGGCTGCATATTGGTATAAGGCGGCTGCCGAGAGCGGTAGTGACTCTGCGAAGCTTCATTATGCAATTGCCCTCTTGGATGGCGTCGGTGTGGCTAAGGATACCGCTGCTGGCTTGAGGTTAATGCAGGAGCTTCTAGATGCTAGAAATGTAGAGGCGGAAGGAATTTTTCCTGAAATTAGCGATCGTTTTCCTGGGTTGCTAATAAGAAGGAGCTTGGGTGGTGCGGCATCTCGGGAAATTCAGTGATTTTGGTGAGGTGGCGCCAGAGTGTTTTTTCTAATTTCATGCTGAATATTTTGATGCGAATGGCTCGCCGGAATCCTTGTGCTGCGAATTGAATTTCGTGACGATTTTAGGGGTGAAGATGTGCTGATTATCACGGGGAAACCCGGTGATATGCAGGCGCTGAGTGAAGCCCTGTACGCATGGAGCGCATGTCCAGACGATAAGCTTGTGTCCTCAATGGTGCCCGAATGTGAGGGGGTCAAGATTACGTTGCAGGCACACGACTCATCGTGCGCGTCAACAGCGAGCGATTCTCCTGCTGGGGTCATCTGGCGCATCGGCGAGGATGCTGCTCGTCATCTTGCCGACCTCATCGGCCAACTCTCCCAGCATCCACGGCCAGCGCATCTCTATCTTGATTTTGAGGGCTATACGCGGACCATCATCATTTCGATGGATGAGTACTGATCATCGGGCGCTACATTGAGCAATGGAAACTTTGTAGTTATAAATGTGGGTGTAGTAAATGAATGGCTCGTATGATGTGGAGGCTGCGCTTTCCGCTTTCAGGCAGCTGGCAATGTTCGGGGATTGCGAGGTAAGCGGACCTGAGAGTCCCGGGATGGATGGCGATACGCCGTTGCACATTGCGGCAATGGAGGGTGATCTTAAGGTGGTAGAGCTTTTTATCCCGTTCGTAAAAAACATCGACATCAAAGGCGGTATTGGTTCTTCGCCTCTTCACTATGCTGTCAGATGGGGCCATCCTGAGGTTGCGAAGCTTCTTTTGAGGCATGGCGCCGATATCAACTTACAGGACGACTATGGGGACACGCCCTTGCGTCTGATGAAAGGCCAAGCCTGCTTCCACGCAATCCTGCAGGAGCGAGCGGGCCAAGCTACTCCCTGACACCAGCAGCCCATTCAATCCCATCCCGCTCTGCCGCATGATGTAAGGCCACGCGCCCCTCCCGCTCGCCCTCCCAACACCGGAGCCTCCCATGCCGCAACGCCGCCACTTCCTGAAAACCGCCGCCTTCGGCGCCCTGGCCGCCGGGTTGGGCGGTGTGCTTCCTGGCGCACGCGCCGCCGTGGCCAAGGCGCAAGCCAAGGCCGGCGTCGGCCCCTTGCCACAGGGTGCAGCACGGGTGATCTCGACTTGGGACTTCGGCGTCGCCGCGAACCAAGCTGCTTGGCAGGTGCTGTCGCGCGGTGGCGCGGCGCTGGATGCGGTGGAGGCCGGGGTGCGGGTGCCGGAGGCGGATCCGGACAATCACACGGTGGGGCTGGGCGGGTATCCCGACCGGGATGGGCGGGTCACGCTGGATGCCTGCATCATGGATCACACCGGCGGCTGCGGGTCGGTCGCGGCGCTGGAGGACATCGTGCATGCGATCTCGGTGGCGCGGCGGGTGATGGAGAAGACGCCGCATGTGATGCTGGTCGGCGATGGCGCGCTGCAGTTCGCGCTGGCGCAGGGGTTCGAGCGCACCAAGCTGCTCACGCCCGCGTCGGAACAGGCGTGGAAGGAGTGGCTGAAGACGTCGCACTACGCACCCGAGGCCAATATCGAGAACCGTGCCTATCGCCGCGGCACGCTGCCCGGCGGCAAGGACAACCACGACACCATCGGCATGCTGGCGCTGGATGCGCACGGCAATCTGTCCGGTGCCTGCACCACCAGCGGCATGGCCTGGAAGATGCACGGCCGGGTCGGCGATAGCCCGATCATCGGGGCGGGGCTGTACGTGGACAACGAGGTGGGCGGGGCGACTTCCACCGGCGTCGGCGAGGAGGTGATCCGCAACGTCGGCAGTTTCGCGGTGGTGGAGATGATGCGGCAGGGCAAGAGCCCGGCCGAGGCCTGCCGCGAGGTGGTGATGCGCATCGTGCGGCGCAAGCCGGAACTCACCCGCGATCTGCAGGTGGGGTTCCTGGCGATGAACAAGCGCGGCGAGGTCGGTGCGTTCGCGATCCAGCCCGGTTTCAGTTACGCGGTCTGCGATGCGCAGCGGCAGGATCTGCTGCTGCCCGGGCAGAGCCATTTCGCGGCGCCGGCGGCATGAGCGGGAGCGTGCCGATGGGCCTGGAGGTGGCCGCCGATGCGATCGGCTCGGCGCTGGCCGCGCAGGATGGCGGGGCGATGCGGGTGGAATTGTGCGGCGGCCTGGATGGCGGTGGGCTGACGCCGTCGTTCGGCACGCTGGCGGCGGTGCGCGATCGGTTGCGCATTCCGCTGTACGTGCTGATCCGTCCGCGGGTCGGAGATTTCGTGTTCGACGCTGCCGAAGTGGAGGCGATGCGTCGCGACGTGGAGCAGTGCGTGCGCCTGGGCTGCGACGGCGTGGTGCTCGGCGCGCTGACCGCGGACGGCGAGGTGGACACGGCGACGATGCGCGAGTTGATCGCCGCGGCCGGGCCGCTCGGCGTCACCTTCCATCGTGCCTTCGATGTCAGTGCCGATCCGCGGCGTGCGCTGGAGGATGTGATCGCGCTGGGCTGCGAGCGGGTGCTGACTTCCGGTGCGCGCGAGACCGCGGAAGACGGCGCCGACCTGATCGCCGAGCTGGTGCAGCAGGCCGGCACGCGCTTGAGCGTGATGCCGGGGTCCGGCGTCACCGAAGCCAACCTGGCGCAGTTGCGTGCGCGCACCGGCGCGCGCGAGTTCCATGGCTCGGCGCGTGGGCCGCTGGCGTCGCGGGCGACGTCGCCGCATCCGCATGTGCGCAGCCTGGGCGGCGACCGCATGCAGACCGATGTGGCGCGGGTGCGGCGGATGGTGGCGTTGCTGGAGGAGCCGGGACCGGGGACCCGGGGCCCGGGACCCGGAACGCCGCATCCCCCAGCCTGATCTGTCTCTGCTACGGCAGCGCTTTGCTCTTGCTTTCCCGGGTCCCCGGTCCCGGGCCCCGGGCCCCGAGCAAGATTCACCCGCCGCCGGCAGGCGCCGCTGACTCCGCGCCCAGCCGCTTCGGATCCAGCACCACATGCTTGATCCGCGTGCGCTTCCACGTGTAGCTGATGTGCACCTGGCCATCGCGGGCCTGGATCACCGCGGGATAGGAGAACTCGTCCTTGGGGCTGTCTTCCAGGGTCAGCACGCGGGTCCAGTGCAGGCCGTCGGCGGACAGGGCGACGGCGAGCACGCCGCGGCCGTCCCACCAGTCCTTGCCTGCCTCGGTCGGGTTGTAGACCAGCAGCGAGCGGCCGTCGGCCAGCACCACGGCGTCGGTGCCGGAATTGGGATTGGCCAGGTCGAGCAGGGTCATCGGTTCCCAGGTGCGGCCGTTGTCGCGCGACCATGTGCTGAACACGTGGTTCTGCTGGCTGCGGCCCACCGCCTGCAGTCGGCCGTCCTTGTGCAGCAGCACGCTGGGCTGGATCGCGCCGATCCTGGCCGGATCGTTCATCGCCGGGCCGCGGGTCCAGTGCGCGCCGTTGTCGTCGGACCATTCCATGTGCGCCACCCAGCCGGCGTCTTCGCTGCTGCTGGGGCTGAGGATGCGGCCGCTCGGCAACTGCAACGGCTTGTTCTTGATCGGGCCGAGGATGCCGTCGGGCAGACGCTCGGGCGTGGACCAGTGATGGCCACCATCGCTGGACGTGGTCTGCATGCCCCACCAGCGCTTCGGGTCCGGACCCACCTTGTAGAACAGCCGCAGCGGCCCTTGCGCAGGCTGGAACAGCACCGGATTCCAGGTCGGCAACGGCTTGCCCTGCGGCTGCGCGCCGTCGGCCACGCGCTGCGCCGGCTGCCAGCCGTGCGCATCGCGACGCGCCACCCAGATGGCGACGTCGTCGGCCCCCTCGTGGCGGCCGCCGAACCAGGCCGCGAGCAGGCCGTCGCGGGTTTCCACCAAGGTGGAGGCGTGGCACTGCGCGGTCGGCGCCTGCGCGTTGACGAATTCGCTATAGACGATGGGCGAGGGCGGTGCCTGTGGCGGGGCGACGGCGGCCGGGCCGGCGATAGCGCGCACCGCGAACAGCGACAGCAACGGAAACAGCGAAGGCGACATCATGTGGTACGGTCCTGGCCCGCAAATGGGAATACCTATTTATCATCAATTAAATACCATGTGCTGACACCACCGGTAGCGCCCCCTGTCTGCCCGACCGACGATTGCGCGGAATCGCAATGCCGGACCGTCCGCTCTCTCCGCTCCGCCGGCTGGCCGCATTCGGCCTGAATGTTCTGGCCGCGCCGCCGCTGCTCGCCGAGAACTTCGCCGGCGCCGCGCTGTTCGAGTACGGCGACGTGCGCTGGGTCGGCAACGAAGCGGGCGTGATCGAAGGCGAGAACTGGAACGCTATCGACCGCCACGGCGACCTGCGCTGGCGCCCGGTCGAGGGGGATACGCCGCTGCACAAGCTGCAGTGGTTCTGGCACCCGAACAGCGACCAGACGCTGAAGAGCGTCGGCGAGCTGGTGCAGATCTGGGAAGACAGCGTCGGCCGCGGCGGGCAACTGGTGCTGGGCATCGCCCCGGGCAAGCGTGGCCTGCCGCCCGAAGCCGACGTCAAGCGGCTGGAGGAAATGGGCCAGGCGCTGCAGGCGCGCTACGGCGCCGATCGCAACCTGGTGCGCGGCCGGCTCAAGAGCGACGACAGTATCGCCGCGGCGGTGGACGGCGACCGCGACACCTTCTGGAGCGCACCGGACGGCTCGCACCACGCCACCCTGGAACTGCATTCAAGCAGCCGGTGACCTTCGACACCGCGCTCTCGATGGAATGGCTCAACGACGGCCAACTGGTGCAGAAGTACGCGGTGGAAGTGTTCCGCGACGGCGCCTGGGTCAAGGTGGCGCAGGCACAGGCGATCGGCCACATGAAGATCGATCACTTCCCCGCGGTCACCGCCTCGCGCGTGCGCCTGAACATCCTGTCCAGCGTCGACGCCGCACATATCCGCGAGTTCCAGTTGTTCAGTGTGGGCGCTGCCGCTGCGCGCTGATCCCTGCCTGCGGCATGCAACCGAAGCCGTGCCCGGCGATGCCGGGTGCGGCTTTTTCGTTGGAGTTGTGCGCTGCGTCTTGGCAAGAGCGCCGGCTTGCAGGCGCGATTCCAAAAATCGCTGCGAAGAAGACGGCGCGCGCCGCAGGGCAACTCCCCTCTCCCCCCGGGAGAGGGGTCGGGGGTGAGGGTACGGCGCGAGCGTAGCCCCTCCTCGCGATTCGTGATCAACAGTCGACGATGCATGCGTCCGCCCCAGACTCTGCAAGGCATGCCCGTGTCTGGCGGGCGCCGTGACGCAAGCGGCAAGAGCGGACCTGGAGCCGGAGCCTTTTGCGACGTCGTCCTCGGTGCTTGGAGCGCGTGTTGTCCGGGCCGAACGCCATAAGGTGTGCGCCGGAGCGAGCGGTGGCTACCGCCAGAATGTGGTGTGTTGCTATTGCCCGCATGCAAGGTGCGAGGATTGTCTGGAGTATGTCTACTAATGTGGACAAAGCCTGCTGTCTGCTGCGCGGGCTATGCAGGAACTGCGCATTGCAGCCGATCACGATAGGAGTGCGTTGCAACGTCGAGTGGCACAAGCAAAGCATCTGAGGTTGGCTGTCGTCGCTATGTCGTGCGCTGCAGCGCAGCCTTGGTCGCCGCCGTTTCGGGGCGTTGCCTCCTCGATGGTGCCGGCCCGCTCTACTTCTACGCTCGTCGTTGCACGTAGCGATACCGTCCTCGGCCGCCTGATCCGATGCGCAGGGCTCACGGCATCGGCCATTCCTCTCTCAGCAGCGAACCATGACAGTTCCCAACGGCGCCAATGCACAGATCACCGACGCGGCGACGGTGTCCATCCCACCGGCCGCGCCCACCGGCGCCTCTGCCGCGACACCGGCTGCAACAGCGACCGATCGTGGCGAGCTCGGCGACCCGGCCGGCGCGGCAGCCGCCACATCGCCGCCCGTGTCACCAACGCCGCCATCCATGCTGAAGACGCTCGACGCACACATGCTCGCGCAGCCCGAGGCGGCAGGGCCGGCCTGCGACGCGCTCAACAGCACGATCGTGCGGGGCGTACAGCGCAGCGATGCCGAAACCATGGCCTATGCACCGTCGCAGGTTGAGGTCGGCTCGAACATGCGGATCAGACAGGCGCAGGGCCTGGTCGCGCCATCGGCGGCGGTCTATTTCGACGGCGTCAGCAAGACGGCGCTGGCCAGCCAGAGCGTGCTGCTCAAAAACCTGGCCGAGAACAAGCCGGAGCAGGCCGCCGAGGATGCGCTGGGAGTACTGGCCACCGACGTGCTGGTCGGTGCCGCCGCGGAGGTCGCAGCCGCTGCTGGCGCGCTGGAGGCCGCCGGCTTGCCCATCGACAAGATCGACCAGAGCATCGCCAAGTAGGCGGACATGGTGCGCGGCCGCAAGTCCGCGTCCACCTAGGCCGTTCGCACAACCGGTTTCACTTCACGCAGGGGAGCACCATGCAAGCCAACCAAACATCCGATTTCGCCACGCTGCGCCAGCTCACCGAGAGCTGGTTGCGTCGCCCGCTGCTTCCTCTCGAGCAGGAGCAACTGCGGCGCTTCGCGTCAGAATCGTCCGCGCCGCCGGTAGCGCCTGCCGCCGAAACGGCCGGTGCGTCGCCGTCGCTGATCGATGCCGAGCGCGAGCGCGTGAAAGGCTTGATCCAGCAGATGCAGCAGACGATGCAGAACAGCAGAGTCGCGCTGGACGGCGCCACCGCGGCCAGCGAAGCGGCGGTGCTCAAGGCGGTCCAGTCGGCCAGTTCGCTAGACCAGCTACCACCGGGCCAGTTACGTCCGCCGCAGAGCGGCGAGGGCGGCAGCAATCACCTGGTGATGGCGCAGATCCCCGATCGCCTGGCCAATCTCGTGCAGGCCGAAGTGCGCGCGTGCTTGGAGCGCGAGTTCGCGAGCCTGGCCCAGCAGATGCAGGCGGTGGTCGAGGCGGCGCGTGCGCAGGGGCTTATCGCGGATGCGCCGGCCGCGGAGCCGGGAGCACCATCGCCGCCTCCCGCTGCCTGAACCGGGAGTGTGTTTTTCACACGCATGATGCGCTTTGCGGCGTGGGCCAAGGCCTTGCGCCACGGCGCGCGATGCAAATGGCTGCGTGCCATCAGCGATCCAGTCTGGCGCCACGTCGCGGACAGTAGCTCGTTCGCCGGCCGTACTGGTGGATCGCATTGGATGGCAGCGGATGCCGCGAGGGGATACCCCCGCAGCGGTAGCAACACGCATCGGCCGAGGTCGCGGCGCATCGTGGCCGATGTTCCCTCGTCACGCGCACATTGCGGCGAGGCTGGCGAGACAAACGCCGCACACGGTTTCACAGGTTCTGCACTGTCCCGTTTTCAGAGATCGTACGGCGTGGGCCGTACCCCAACCCAGGAGCGAACACATGGCATTTCCCACCGCGGTCAACGACCAGATCACCGATGCGGTCACCCAGTCCAACGTCAAGGTCATCGGCGAAGCGCCGGCCTTCGCGATGGCGTCGATCTACCAGAGCATGGCGCACTCGACGGGTATCCTGTTCGGGAACGCTGTCTCCGCGCAGCAGCAACAGAACACCCTGGCGCAGGCAGTGGCCAACCAGGGCGTCATGCGGATCTACAGCCTCGACTCGACCGCCGCCGCCGGCGCCACCGAGAAGGTCGCGCAGACCGGCGTCTCCGACAACCTCACCAGCCTGCTGACCGTGCTCAACGCGTTCAAGCAGCCGTAGGCCATGCACGCTAACGCCGTCGCAGGAAGGCGGTAGCGATGCGGTCTTCTGCCTGACGAGGACCGTTCCAGGGCCTATCCACAGCAGTCAATAACCAGGTCACCGACGCCGTCACCGTGCCCAATGCCAAGGGCATTGGCGAAGCGCCGTGACAGGCAATGACGCCCGTCAACAAAAGCTTGGCGCATTCGGTAGGCACGCCGTTCGAGAATGCTGTGTCAGCGCCGCTGCTGCCGGCTACGCTGGCGCATGCGACCTGCCCGGGAGCAATGCAGACGCAGAGCACAAGCACGACCGCAGGCTCGGTTGAGAAGATCGTCCAGGCTGGTGTTGCCGACAATCTAGCCAGATTGCCGGCGGTGCTGCGGGCGTTCAAGGACAACATGCCGACGCGGGCTTGATGGTCATCGTTGAAGACGTGCTCTGCGACGGCTCAGCGCGACACGTCTTTGTGCTTGAAGGAGCGGCTTCAGCCGCAACGGGCAATCCCGCTCATGCGCGTCGCGGTGGCGGCCGCTCCCCAGGACTTGCGGTGTGTTGGCCAGGGCGCCTGTGGGAATGACCTCAGTCCCGACGCCTTCCAAGGTCGGTAGTCGGGAGACCTCGTTGATCGCTGACGTCTGCAAATAGGCCTCCCTTCGCGATTGAAGCTCATTAGCGTCGCCGGATCTTGCATCTACAGCGGTGTCGCTCTCGATGATCGACGTTCCGCGACGCCACGTCGTGCTTCCTGCCGCGGTGCCGTCGCCTCGTGGTGCGCGCGCCGGTTTTCTTTCGGCGCTTGCCTGAATCAAGTAGCCGTCGCTACACCACGCACGCGCTCCGGGGCATCAGCCGGCGCGCGCGCCAGCTCGCGGGTGCGATACGACTCGCCCCATTCGCGCAAACTGATCAGCACCGGTGCGAGGGAGTGGCCGAGCGGCGTCAGCGCATATTCGACCTTGGGCGGCACCTGCGGATAGACGTGGCGCACGATGACGCCGTCCTCCTCGAGCTCGCGCAACTGCAGCGTCAGCATGCGCTGCGTGGCGTTGGGAACCAGGCGCGTCAGTTCCATGAAGCGCTTCTTGCCGGAGAGCAGGTGGAACAGGATCACCGGCTTCCAGACCCCGCCGATCACCGACAGCGTGACTTCGACCGCGCAGCCGCTCTTGCCATCCAGACGCTTCAGACGCATGGTCGTTGTACCTACAAAATTGATAGTACCTGTGGAGATTGTACGTTCTTGCGATGCAGGAAGTGCATCCCGACAATGCCTGCAACGCGGCTTCGCCGCAACTGACGCGGCGCTGCCCCTCGCCACTTTTTCGCTAAGGATGTCGTGCCCATGAAAACCATCACCCTGCACCAGCCCGCTGGCCTCGAGAAACTCCGCCTCGTCGATCTGCCCGATCCCGGCCAGCCGGGCGCCGGCGAACTCCGCGTGCGCGTGCATGCCAGCTCGCTCAACTTCCACGACCTGGGCGTGGTGACCGGGCGCATGCCCAGCGCCGACGGACGCATCCCGATGTCCGATGGTGCCGGCGTGGTCGAGGCGGTGGGCGAGGGCGTGGACGAGTTCGCCGTGGGCGATGCGGTCGTCTCGACCTTCTTCCCGACCTGGCTGGATGGCGGCCCGACCATCGCCGATTTCGCCACCGTGCCCGGCGACGGCGTCGACGGCTATGCACGCGAACACGTCGTTCGTCCCGCGCACTGGTTCACGCACGCCCCGCGCGGCTACAGCCACGCCGAAGCGGCGACGTTGACGACCGCCGGGCTCACCGCCTGGCGCGCACTGGTGGTGGACGCGCACCTGAAGGCGGGCGACACCGTGCTGGTGCTCGGCACCGGCGGCGTGTCGATCTTCGCCCTGCAGTTCGCCAAGCACATGGGCGCCACCGTCATCGCCACCTCGTCCTCCGACGAGAAGCTCGCGCGTGCGCAGGCGCTGGGCGCCGATTTCACCATCAACTACCGCCGCGACACCGACTGGGCGGCCAAGGTGCTCGACTACACCAACGGCCGCGGCGTCGACGTGGTGATCGAAGTGGGCGGACCGGACACGCTGGGCCAGTCCATCCGCGCCTGCCGCATCGGCGGCCACATCGCCCTGATCGGCGTGCTCACCGGCATTGCCGGCCAGGTGCCGACCGTGGCACTTATGCAACGCCACCAGACCCTGCAGGGCCTGATCGTCGGCAGCCGCCGCCACCAGCGCGACATGGTCCGTGCCCTCGACGCGAACGGCATCAAGCCGGTGGTCGACCAGACCTTCGCGCTGGCAGATATCGCCGATGCGTTCGCGCATCAGGCGGCGGGGAAGCATTTTGGGAAGCTATGCCTGTCGATCTGACGGAGATGCCTGAGCGGTCGGTGCTGTTGCACCGACCGTGGTGGCTGTTGGACACAGTCACCAGTATCGGCCGCGACGCTTGCGACGAGGTAGAAACGCGTTCGCCCCCGATCAGCGCGGTGTGCTACGACGGCAAGTGTTCACTGGCCAGTTTTCTGGCGGAAAGCAATGCCGACAGTAGCTGGTCGCGCTTGTGGCGGTTGTTGACCCCGGCAGGCAATCTGCTTTGCCACGGTTGGAACTCCCAGTGATCTCCCCCATGCACGGCGAGCCGTGTGGAGCCGGACGATGAAAGGAAATAGCGGATTGCTGCCTCCAGTTGCGCCTGCGACTGGAACTCGAGTCTGAATTTCCCGGATGAGACGACCAATACATGCCGCACGCAAGTTGGTGACGCTATTTCCGGCATGTGGTTGCGATGCACCAGTGGATCGAATGTCTCAATGGAAATCTTGCTCATCTGCTATCTACTGCTCGCGTCAATACGCCGAGAAGCGCGTCGGCTTAAGGGAGTCGATCGATAAGGGAATCGACAGCGTCACCCAGAGTTCTTCGCCTCTTGCCAAGAAGCCTAGTCTCGGCGTCTTCATGGCTTTGGGAGCGCAGCGCCGCACTTCCGGCATTCCGTGCGCGCCTGCCGATGGCCTTGTGGCGCGTTGAGCGCCGCACAGGCGTTGCAGAAGCGCGTCAAGTGAATGCTCTGCCAGAGTCCGTAGCCCACGACGGCGGCCGCAAAGACAAGAAACAGGGGCGGGGCGCCGGTCACCCAGAAGAAGACCAGCATCAGTCCATTCGTCGCGATGCTGCCCACAATGAGGACGCGCCGCTTCAGGGGCGCATTCTTGTTGAAGGTGAAGAACGCCAGCGCCACAAGCCCGATCGCGGCCCAGAACCCGAAGAGGTAGGGATAGAGTTCGTTCAACTGTTGGGGTGTGAGGTGCATGGATGTCCTGTCCGGATGCAGATGTTCTGGTCGAAGTCTAGGGCCTGGCGAAATCGGGCGCGCGACAGCCTGCGATGCCCTGGTGTCATCGCGTGGAGGCTGCTGGCCCGGGCGCGTAATCAGGTGCCCGCATCGCGCTGTGGAAGCGCAGCGCCGCAGGACGAGCAGAAACGATCCGCGTGGTCCACGCGGTGGCCGACGGGCACTTGGCGACGCTGAGCAGCCACGGCTTGCGGTACACGGAATACAGCATCGAGAAAGCCATGCCATAGAAGAACATCCAGTGCCCGGAGAATCCGCGCAGCAGGGTGGGTGTCACGCCTGGCGCTTTCGGTTGGTCGCCCGTCAGGTGGGCGACGATCAAGAAGTTCACGACCGCGTAGGCGAACAGGCCGTAGGTGGCGTAGCGCATCCATCGCGGAGATCCCGCGAGCGAGCGCTTCCAGCTATGGCGGGATTTCAGGGTGTAGTTGAGCCGCAGGGAAAGCAGCACGGTCGGCAACCAGACGATGAAGACGCCGAAGTGCATGGCGAAGACGGCCTCGCCGCCTGGCGGCACATACCCGGCAAGCGCCATCACGTGGACGATAAGGCTGAGGACGAAGCCGAGGGCGGCGAGCACCAGTAGGGGAAGCAGGAGCGCGATCATGCGGTGGCCGGGATGTGAGTGTGGTGCGTTAGAGAGGCTGTCTGGCTCGGTCACGTGAGTGACCGGGCTGGCGACAAGTTTACAGAGGGAAGTCCAGCCTGAACCCCGCCGTCGCCGGCCGGCCAGCGCGCAGAGCACCATCGCCGCCTCGTGCTGGATGAGATCAACCTAGACGAGACTGCAGCCATCCGCCTCAACTTGCAGCGGCAACACGGGCTGGGCGCAGACCGTTTTCGAGAGGCGATTGAACGCTAGCTAGGCCGTCGAGCTGGCCCTGCACGTATGGGCGGGCCGTGGAAGGTCAGATCGGTAGTAGAAGCAGAGGAGGGAAGTGCACACTGCCCCAGTTTTTCGTGGGCGACGGCCGTGTCAGCCCTTGCTGACCACGGAGTGGCCGCAGCCGACGGTGCACTGCTGCTGCGGCGGGTGTGGGCGGAGTGGGCGGCGGGGCGGTCGCGAGGCGCGGGCAAGATCGGCGGCGTTGGCGGCGGCGACCTGTTCGGGCGTCTGCTTGGGGATGAGCGTCGATTCGGCGATCGTCCACTGCGGGAAGTAGCGATGTTCAATCTGACTCTTGTTATACCCGGCTGGCCATCGCGTAGACCACTATTGCTGCTTCGTGCTGCATGCTATCGATTCGGACGAGATGGCGCCCATCCACCTCGACGACTAACGGGGTCAGGTTCCTTTGTCTAATGAGTTGGATACTTTGCGCGGGGCGCATGCGGGCCTATGCCTGCGAAGCACCGGGTGTTGGCTTGGACCATGTGTTTCACTTGGAAAGTCAACCTGACCCCGTTTCTAGACCTCGTTTCTAGCTAGAAATGTCTACGAACGGCTGTCGCTTCATCTGGTGAAATCGGCAATGGTTAATGTAGATTTCAGCTATTGAAAAGAAGGGGGCTGAAATGGAAGATCGATCATTACGGTTTGGCGTGGAGGCGCATGCCGGTAGTGAGTTGAGCGTCTGGCAAGGTACCTTGGTTAATTCCAAGGCATGTGGTGTCAAGCTGATTGTCAGTGCTGATTGTGATCTTTTTAATGCTAAGGGCGGCGCTGATTTATTTTGTCTGAGTGTGTTGCCTGTTGGGGATTACATTAAAAGATTTGCAATACCAGATTGTGCCGAGGAAATTGTGGGAATTTTTCTTGAGGAAATTCGCCTCATGGCTAGAGCTCAGGGTAGTGCTATTGGTGATGTTTCCGATGGGCCGCTGCGAGACTGGGTTCTTCAAGGTGATGAAGCTCGGTGGCGTGCAGACGTCAAAGGAATACATAAGCCGGATGTTGCTTTCATTAAATGTTTGATTGGGCCAATCAATGCGTTAACTCGGGTGCTTGAAAATGGGGAGGTTATTGGCCCGGAATTAATGAAGCTTCATTCTGATGATGGCCAGGTTGCCAGGCGCTTAGAGAGATTTTCAGTACAGATTAAGAAGTTGCTTTCAAATAAGATGCAGAGTGGAAGGGCGGATATCTATATTATACCGAGCATTCCCGGCATCAAGGAGAGTGGCTTTGTAGTTCCGTTTCGAACGCTGGCGGTGACATCAAGGCGTGATATTTGTCGATCCAAAATGGATCTTGTGGATCACCCTGATGCCTATGTGCCGGTTGGCATTTGTAGGCCAATGTTGACACAGTCGTTAATGCAAAAGCTTATGTCTTATTTTTCTCGGATTGGGGTCACTGACTCCTTCAAGGCCGAGCAGGATGCGGTGGTTAAAATCCTTGTTGGGGAGATTTCATGAAAAATTATATATTCCTATCTGCATTGGCATGTGAATATTTTCGCTCGTATGGGCCGCCAGGAGATGAATGGCTGGATTCTCCAGGCAGCAGTGAGGTTTCCCTGCCTCAATGGAAGAGTTCGGATGGTGATGTAATTGTAATGGCAAAGCAAGATCTCACAAATCTTCAGGAGACTGTCTTCTCGGTTATTGAATTTGTGAAAGGGGGTGCTCTTTACGGAGTTACTGCCTCTAGACGTAGAGATGCTTTTAATAGAGTCCTTAGGGTCTTCCAGTCAACGGTAGATTCAAAGATGCCTGTCCCTACACTTTGGAAGCCTTTTAATCATGGTAGCCAAATTACGATTCAGGCTGCGTCACGCGTTTCAGGTGACAACTCAAGGTTGTTGATTGATCGGCTCGTTGATGGAAAACTTGGAGCAATATGTACGGGGGTTGTGTCTGATTCAATTGACTTCAGAAGTAGATTTCCTGATTCAATTGATCGTGGCGCGATTAGAAAAAGGCTGGAGAAGTGTCAAGCCATTGTAGATCAATCTTGGCAGCCCTCTGAGAATGACTGCTTTGAACTTGAAGAATCAAACAAGATACTTGGTTTTGGTGCGTCGCTTCAGGCTTGGTATGATTCTAGGTTAACCTCTCCACAACGCGCATTTGTTGACCAAGAGTTGACGCGAAGCTTGCGCGTGCGGGGGCCGGCAGGGAGTGGCAAAACAGTCGCGCTTGTGGTCAAGCTGCTTCGCCATCTACTTGGCTCGCGTTTCACTTCAAAGTCGCAGAGATTCGCATTTCTTACTCACAGTCAAGCGACTGTCGATTTGGCGAGATCTATGATCCGTGGCATGCTCACCGATGAGGAATATAGTCGCGTAATGGGCGAGGATGGCCCTCTCTATATTGGTACCTTGTATTCACGAGCATATCGCACCCTCGGCGCTGAGTTGCGGGGTCTTGAACCGCTCTCTTTGGATGGTGTCGAGGGGCGGAATATGCAAGCCGAGATGTTAAGATCGGTTGTGGTTGCTTATAAGTCTAAAGATTGGGCTGCCAGAAAGTGGGGGGTGACGGAGGATTTTGCGCGCAGCCTTGAGAGTATTACGATAGATAGCGATTGTTTGGCGCCCTTCATTTCAGAGGTTCTTCTTGAATTTGCATGCGTTCTAGAGCCTGGCGGTTTTACGCGCTCTAAGTCAAAGCGCGAAGACTATATCAATAAAACACATCGTGACACGTGGCGTATGCGGTTGTCGACTGAGGATGAGAGGCGCGTAGTCCTTGACCTTTATAGTGATTTCAGGGCGCAGATGCGTTCTGTTGATGCAATGACGGTTGATCAACTAATAGCAGACTTTGACAGATTTTTGGATTCCAACTCTTGGGAGATGACCCGGACTGAAGATGGTTTCGATGCAATTTTTGTTGATGAATTGCATCTTATGAATAGATTGGAAAGGGTGCTTATAAGCTCGCTTGTCCGGGACCCTAGTTCGAGTCCAATTATTGTCATGGCAGAGGATGTGAAGCAAGACGTTCGTCGGGTTGCTCAAGGGTTGCAGCAATGGCAGCGAGAACTTCCTGACATGAAGAATTTTAAGTTTGATGAGGTGTTTCGCTATACACCACAGATCAATCAGCTTATGGCGCATATTGATAGCTTCGCGCCTGCTGCCGAGCTCGCTGAGGACTGGCCGCAGTATGAGCAGCGTAGCGTCATGCCTTCAGGTAGTAAACCAACTTTAAAAGTGGTTAAAAGTATCAAGGAGCAGTATGAAGCTGTTTTTCCAATTGCATCAAGGAGTGCAAAGAGGCGTAAGAGTGGAAGGGCTGTAGCAGTTCTATGCTGTGACTACGATACTTTTCTAAAGTACTTGAAAGCGGGGGCTTATCGCGATCTATTTGTTGCTGTGTCCGCTAGAGAGGATATTGGTGCGATTCCAAGTAAGGGGGTGAAGTTCGTTTTTTCAATGCCGGAATTTGTTGCGGGACTTCAGTTTGAAGAAGTTTATTTGCTGGATGTCAGCAACCTCGTTTTGTTTGGCGAGGACGGGGTCGGTGCTCTGGATAAAAGGAGAGGGCTGGCGACCCTCTATCTTGGAGGGAGTCGCGCCATGAGTGAGCTCCATATTTATTCCGTGTCCGACGCGGGAGGTGTTCCGGTGCTTATAAATAAAGCCTTAGAACTCGGGATTTGTGAAGAATTGTAAATTTTATTGAGGATAGCTATATAAGGTTAGCGGCAACCTTGAACTCAAGGTGAGTGTGTGGGTCTGCAATCAATTGCGGAAGGGCGTGCCTCACAGCTAATTTCCCGGCGCACTCCAGACCTGCCCCGTAACCCCCCGCACACTCGCCTTACCTACACCATCCAAATCAAACACAATCACGCTATTCCCGCCTTTCCGCTGCCAAGGCGCCGGAAAATACAACGCCCGCTGCGGCCCGATATTCCAGTGCCTTCCCAGGTTGTGGCCATTGGCCCAGGCGAAGCCTTTGCCGAAGGCCTGCATGTCCAGGAACGTATCGGCAGGCGTGCCTATCTTCACCGTGCCGCGGTGGAAGGCGGGGCCGTCGACCTTGGCAGTGGTCCAGCCGGTGAGCTTGCTCGGGTCGTCCATCGGCAGGGGGAAGGTCTGCCAGCCGGTGAGGGGCTTGCCGTCGAGCAGCACGGGGTCGACCAGGCCGGCGTGGCCGTCGGGGAGGTGGGCGCCGTAGTTGATGCGGCCGGTGTTCTCCACCAGCACGTCGAGGGTGTGGGCGCCGGCGGGGATGTCCACGTCCACCGCCACTTGCTGCAGGCGGCGCTCGGCGCTGCCGGCCAGTTTCCGGTCGACGTAGACGCGGGCGTAGTCGCGCACCTCGCCCAGGTACAGGCTGCCCTTGCGCGGGCCGGTGACGGTGGTGCGGTAGAGGATGTAGCCGTAGGCCTGGCCGTAGCGCTCCATCGGCTGCGGGGTGTCGGTGGCGGCGGCCGGGGCGGGCAGGTTGTCCCACAGCGAGGCGGATTCGCGCAGCGGCGTGGCCGGCAACTCGGCGAAGCGGATCGGCTTGGGCAGGGCCGGCGGGGCGATGCCGGTGACGCGCTGGATGGCGTCGCGGAACAGGGTGAACTTGGGAGTGGGGCGGCCGGCTTCGTCGAGCACGGCGTCGTAGTCGTAGCTGGTGGTCTGCGGGGCGTAGTGGTCGCTGGGGTTCTTCTGGAAGTTGGCGCCATTCATGAAGCCGAAACTGGTGCCGCCGACGAACATGTAGAGGTTGGCGGAGTGGCCCTGGCGCAGGATCCATTCGAATTCGCTGGCCTGCTTGGCGGCATCGGTGACCGCGTGCTTCTCGCCCCATTGGTCGAACCAGCCGGCCCAGTATTCGCCGACCATCTGCGGTTGCCCGGGGCGGAACTTGGCCAGGGTCTCGAAGGCGTTCTTGGCGTCGCCGGGGGCGAAGTTCACCACGGCGAGGGTGTCGGGCAGGGTGCCGTTGGCGAGCACGTCGGGGCCGTCGGCGGTGAACAGCAGGGCCTTGTCGAAGCCGGCCTGGACGAACATGGCGCGGTTGCGGCGCATGTAGGCGTGGTCGTCGCCGTAGGAGCCGTATTCGTTCTCCACCTGCACGGCGACGATGGGGCCGCCGTTGCCGTTGAGCCGCGGCTTGACCTGGGCGGCGAGTGCATCGAGGTAGGCCTGGCTGGCGGCGAGGAAGCGCGGGTCCTGGCTGCGCACGCGCATGCCGGGTTCGGCGAACAGCCACGCGGGATAGCCGCCGGCCTCCCACTCGGCGCACACGTACGGGCCGGGGCGCAGGATCACGTTGAGGCCTTGCGCGGCGGCTTCGTCGACGAAGGCGGCGATGTCGTTGTTGCCGCTGAAGTCGAACTGGCCCGGCCGCGGTTCCACCAGGTTCCAGAACACGTAGGTCTCCACCGTGTTCAGGCCCATCGCGCGCGCTTTCTGCAGGCGGTCCTTCCAGTAGGCGCGCGGGATGCGCTGGAAGTGGATGGCGCCGGAAATGACCTGGTACGGCTTGCCGTCGCGGACGAAGTGATCGCCCTGGGTGGCGAAGGCGGGCCAGGCGGTGCCGCTGTCGGCCGCGCGCACGTGGGTGGCGGGCAGGGCGAACGCCAGGGCGAGGGCGAGAGCGGCGAGGGTCTTACGCGGCATGGGGGGGATTCTCGAAAAAAGCGATGCGATTGCGACAATAGGACGACCGGAGCGCGCGCCGTCGTGCATCGGGTCACGCACAGGCGCGGGTGTGGGGAACCACCAATCCCGATTCCCCAATCCCGATTCCCGGCCGTCAGCTAAACGATGGCGGCAGATCGTCCTTGCCCGCACCGAACGCGGTATTGGGCTTCGGCCCCATCTCCAGCTCCAGCGTGCCGCCCGCAGCGAGGTCGGCATGGCGCAGCCAGCTTCGGGTGTAGGGCTTGCCGTTCCAGCGCGCGCTCTGGATGTAGACGTTGGTCGCGCTGTTGCCGTGGGCGACGATGCGCAGGGTGCGGCCGTTGCCCACGTCCAGTTCGGCGCGCTTGAACAGCGGGCTGCCCAGCACGTAGTTGGCGCTGACCGGGTCCACCGCATACAGGCCCAGTGCGCTGAGCACGAACCAGGCGCTCATCTGCCCGCAGTCCTCGTTGCCGGACAGGCCGTTGCGCGCGTCGTGGTACTGCTCGCGCAGCAGCCGCCGCACCATCGCCTGGGTCTTGTACGGCTGCCCGGCGTAGGCGTAGAGGTAGGCGACGTGGTGGCTGGGTTCGTTGCCGTGCGCGTACTGGCCGACCATGCCGTCGATGTCCGGTGGTGCGTCCGCCGGCAGTTCGGAGCTGGTGGTGAACAGTTCGTCGAGCTTGGCGACGAAGTGGTCGCGGCCGCCGAACAGGTCCATGTAGCCGTACAAGTCGTGCTGGTTGAGGAAGGTGGCCTGCCAGGCGTTGGACTCGGTGAAGTCGCGCCACTGCGCGCTGTGGCCCATCGCACGCGGATCGAACGGGGTGGCCCACTGGCCGTCGCTCAGGCGCGGCTGCACGAAGCGGCTCTCGCGGTTGAACACGTTGCGGTACTGGCGCGAGCGTTCGCGCAGGTGCTTGGCATCGTCGTCGGCGCCGACCGCCTGTGCCAGATGCGCCACCGCCCAGTCGTCGTAGGCGAATTCCAGGGTGCGGCTGACCGATTCGTCGACCTTGTCGCAGGGGATGTAGCCCATCTGCCGGTACAGCGCCAGGCCGTGCACGTCGTCGTCCATCGCGCGCTTGCGCCAGGCCGGGTAGGCGGCTTTCCAGTCGATGCCGGTGAAGCCCTTGGCATGCGCCTCGGCCAGCACCACGGCGGAGTGGTAGCCGATCATGCAATCGGTCTCCACGCCCTGCAGCGGCCAGATGGCGACGCCCTGCGGGCATTCGTGGGCGCCGCGCACCAGGCACTGCACCAGGTCGGGCACGCGCTCGGGCTGCACCAGGGTCAGCAAGGGATGCAGGGCGCGGTAGGTGTCCCACAGCGAGTAGGTGCTGTAGTTGTGGTAGCCGGCCGGTGCCTGGTGCACCTGCAGGTCCATGCCGCGGTAGCGGCCGTCGGTGTCGCTGAACAGGGTCGGCGCGATCAGGCTGTGGTACAGCGCGGTGTAGAAGATGCGGCGCTGCGCTTCGTCGTCGCTGTCGATGCGCACACGGCCCAGTTCCTTCTCCCATTCGGCGACGGCGGCGGCGTGCACGCGGGCGAAGTCGAAGTCGGGCAGTTCCGCGTCGAGGTTGGCCAGGGCGTTCTCGGCGCTGACCGCGGAGATGCCGACCTTGACCAGCAGCGGCGCGTCGGCGGCATCGGGGTAGTGCAGGGCCAGTTTCAGCCGGTTGCCGTCGGCGCTGCGCGCGCTCGCGGCCAGCGGCTGGTCGTCGGCATACAGTTGCGCGCTGGCGAACGGCCGCGACAGTCGCATGGCGAAGTAGATGTAGCGGCCCTTGGCCCACTGGTAGACGCGGCGGCCGCCGGTGACGGTCTGCGCGTCGACCAGGCGCAGGCTGGCGTCTTCGACGCGGGCGGGGATCTCCGGCTTGTCCTGCATGCCGTGGCACAGGTCCAGCAGCAGGTGCGCTGGCTTGCCCTTGGGGAAGTGGTAGCGGTGCAGGCCGGCGCGCGCGGTGGCGGTGAGTTCGGCATGCACGCCGCTGTCCTTCAGGTGCACGCGGTAGTAGCCGGGCGAGGCGGCTTCGTCGGCATGGTCGTAGCGCGAGCGGTAGCCGGTCTCGGGGTGCTCGCGCGTGCCGGGCTGCAGCTTCACCGGGCCCGTGGCCGGCACCACCAGGAAATCGAGCATGTCGCCGATGCCGGTGCCGGACAGGTGGGTGTGCGAGAAGCCCATGATCGAGCCGTCGTCGGCGTGGTAGCCGGAGCAGGCGTCCCAGTCGGCGTTGTAGGTGTCCGGGCTCAGTTGCACCATGCCGAACGGCAGCGTGGCGCCGGGGAAGGTATGGCCGTGGCCGCCGGTGCCGATGAACACGTCGACGTTGCGGGTGAGCTCGGCCTTGGCGCGCGCATCGGCCGGCAGCGCGTAGCTGCCGGCGCGTGCCTGCGCCAGGCGCGCGATGCCGCTGCTGCCGAACAGGGCCAGGGCGATGGCGCCCTGCAGGAAACCGCGTCGTGTGGCCATGGTGCTGTCCTCGGGGTGTGCGGCGGTGCGGTGGGGGTGTGTTTGCTGTTGTGGGAGGCACTTCCGTCCCGACGCGTTGTCGGTCAGGCCCGTCGGGACTGAAGTCCCTCCCACAGATGCAGTGATCGCGTCAGGCCTTCAGCAACTGCGGCTTGCGCTGATGCAGATCGATGATCAGCTCGCCGAACAAGGTGTTGGCCCAGGCGAACCAGTCGCGGGTGAAGGTGCTCGGGTTGTCCTTGTCGAAGGCTTCGTGCATGAAGCCGCTGCCGGCGTCGGTGGTCTTGAGCCACTGCAGGCACTGGCGGATCTGCGCGTCGTCGTCGCTGGCCAGGGCGTACTGCATCAGCGACATCGGCCAGATCGTGCCCAGGCCGCTGTGCGGGCTGCCCACGCCGTCGGCGGCGCGGCCGCGATAGAAGTACGGGTTGCGCTCGCTCCAGGCCAGTTGCCGGGTGCGCAGGAACACAGGATCGCGGCGATCGCAGCAGCCCAGATAGGCCAGGCTCAGCAGGCCGGGCGCGTTGGCGTCGTCGATGAACAACTGGTTGCCGTAGCCGTCCACCTCGTAGGCCCAGAACGGCTGACCGTCGGCGTCGCGCATCTGCCCGAACTTTCGGGTGGCCGTCTCGACCTCGTCGGCCAGGGCGCGGCACTCGCCGGCGAAGGCGGTGTCGTGATGCAGCGCCTCGCTCATCGTCGCCAGTTGCCGCAGCGAGGTCACCGCGAACAGGTTGGCGGGGACGAACAGCGGATACAGGCAGGCATCGTCGGACGGGCGGAACATCGAGTGGATCATGCCGTTGGGCCGGGTAGGCTGCCCGTAGCCGTCCAGCACCAGGGTTTCGGTGGCCAGCGGCGAGGGCCGCTGGAAACTGTACGGGCCGCGGCCGTGCAGGCGCTGCTGTTCGCGGAAGGTGCGCACCACCACGTGCATGGCGTCGCGCCAGTCGTCGTCGAACGGCGCGGTATCGCCGCTGGCGCGCCAGTACTCGTGCGCCAGGCGGATCGGGTAGCACAGCGAATCCACTTCCCATTTGCGCTCGCCGACGCCGGGCTTCATCTCGGTGATGTCGGCCACCGACCACTTCAGGCGCTGGCTGGTGCCGTCGGGCAGGAAGGCGTTGGCGTAGGGATCCAGGCGGATGCAGGCGGCCTGGCGCTGGATCAGCCCATGGAACATGCGCCGCAGCGCCGGGTCGCGCTTGGCCAGCGGCACGTAGGGGTGCACCTGCGCGGATGAGTCGCGCAGCCACATCGCCTCGATGTCGCCGGTGATGACGAAGGTGTCCGGCTTGCCGTTGCGGGTGCCGGTTTCGACCGTGGTGTCGAGGGTGTTGGGGTAGCAGTTCTCGAACAGCCAGGCCAGGCGCGGATCGGCGATGCCGGCCTTGACCGTGCGCAACTGGCGCTCGACCGCGGCGCTGACGAAGCGGCGCTTGCCCGGCGGCGGCCGCTTGCTGGGCAGCGCGGCGGAGGCCGAGGCCGCGGCGGCGGCCGGCAGCGCCCCGCTCAACAGCGCGGCGCCGGCGCTGGCGCCGAGGAAGTGGAGGATGTCGCGGCGGGTGGGCATGGCCTGGGAACGCTCCGTGGAATCGACGAACGCTCCCGGCACGGGCCGGCACCGGGGAGGCGCCGGCCGCGGCCGGGAGGGCAGGTTGATGGTACCTATGACGGACCAATTTGCGACGACCTTACAACGTGTGGCCGTCCGTTGCATCCTGCGACCGCACAACCGGCCGGCTCAGTGGCGGTGATGCGCGCCGTGCCAGTGCATCGGTCCCGAGCACATGCACTCGCCGTCGTCGTCGCCGTTGCCGGCATGGCCGAACAAGGCCTCCAGCAGCCGCCGCGACGGGCTCCACTCGCCGATGGCCGGGTGGATCAGCATCGCCTTGCAGGCGTCCAGGTGACTGCCGCTGAGCGCGGCGTCGATGGCGGCGTGCTCGTAGGCCTTGACCGTGCGCACCAGGCCCTGGATCGCCTCGGGCATCGGCCGCGCCGGCAGCGGGGTGATGCGGTCGCGCTCGATGGTGGAGGAGATCTCCACGATGTCGTCGTCGGCCAGTTCCGGCATGCAGCCCTGGTTGCGCACGTTGACCACGTGCCGCCCCGGCAGCGCGCCGGTCAGTGAACTCATCACGTCCACGGCGATGCGGTGGTAGCCGGTGCTGGCGCGGAACGGGTCCGGCTGCGGCGCGAGGTCGTCGGCGAAGGCCGAGCCGGCCTCGGCCTCCAGCCGCATGTACGAGCCGGAGCGCTGCTGCAGGTAGGCGGCGTAGGTCTGCACCGCGCCGCTGCCGTCGCCGGCGTTGAGGCGGCTGCGCAGGTCGGCGATCAGGGTGTGGTTGAGCCGCTCGATCTCGCTGCCGCGGCTGGCGCCGCTGGCGCGCTGGTTCTCCAGGGCGCGACTGCGCTCGTAGTAGAAGTACAGGTACTCGGTGGGAATCAACCGCAGCGTGCGCAGCATGTCGAAGTCGAACAGCGGCGCCAGGTACAGCTGGCGCAGGATCGCGTCGTCGGCCAGGATGCGGTCGAGCACGTCCACGCCGCGCACGCGCACTGCGCGAATCCAGCCCAGGTGGTTGAGGCCGACGTACTCGCAGTCCACGTCCGCGGGCGGCTCGCCGAGCGCGCGGGCGATGTTGTGGAACAGCTCCACCGGCGTGTCGCAGATGCCGACCACGCGCGCGCGGGTGTGGCGGCTGATGGCCTGGGTGATCAGCCCGGCCGGGTTGGTGAAGCTGACCAGCCAGGCGTCGGGGCTGAGCCGCTCCACCATGCGTGCCTGCTCGATCGCCACCGGCACCGTGCGCAGCGCCTTGGCGACGCCGCCGGGGCCGGTGGTCTCCTGACCGGCGTAGCCGTGGCGGATGATGGTGTGCTCGTCGGTGGCGCGCTGGTGGATGCCGCCGATGCGGATGCTGTTGAGCACGAAGTGCGCGCCGTCGATCGCCGCTTCCGCCGAACTGGCCGCGTTGACCTGCAGCTCGCCGCCGAACTCGGCGACCACCGCGCGGCCCAGCGCGACCATCAACGCCAGCCGCTCCTGGTCCGGATCGTAGAGCACGATCTCGCGCGCGCCGAGCGCTTCGGCGGCATCGTTGACGCCGTACACCACCAGCGGCGCGCGCACGCCGCCGCCGCCGATCAGGGCGAGCTTACGGTTGGGAAAGGAACTGCTCATGGAGACTCCTGAGACGTGGGGGATCGGGAAGGCCGTCGAGCGCGCCAAGCGCGGTGCAGCAGGCGGCGCCGCACAGGCAGCCGCGCTGCGCGCAGGCGTCGAGGGAAAGGTGGTCCAGCAGCGCGTCGATGAAGCCGGCATCGAAGGCGTCGCCGGCGCCGGTGGTGTCCTGCACGGCGACCGCGGGCGCGGCGACCCGTCGCGCGCCGGCCGCATCCACCACGCAGGCGCCGGCGCCACCGAGCTTGATCGTCACCTGCGCCAGCCCCAGCGCCTGAGCCCAGGCGGCGCAGGACGCGGCATCGTCGCCGTTGCAACCGGCCAGCGCGGCCTCTTTCTGGTTGGGCAGGAAGTGATCGACCGCGCGGCAGGTGGCGTGGTTGTCCGGATCGGCCAGCCAGGGCGGGTTGAAGCCCACGTCCAGCGAGGTGCTGCAGCCGGCCGTGCGCAACGCCGGCAGCAGCGTGCGCGCCAGCGTCGCCGGCAGCGGCAGGGCGAAGTGCACATGGCGCGCGGCGCACATGGCCTCCAGTGCGGCCGCGCTGCCCAACAGCGGTTCCAGCTCGGCGTTGGCGCCGTGGTAGGTGAAGAACGAGCGGTCGTCGTGCAGCGACACGCTGGCGGTGACGCCGGTGCCGGCGGGGTGGTCGACCAGGCCTTCGGTGCCGACGCCGAACGCGCCCAGGCGCTGCGCGAACCAGTCGCGATCGCCGGCGCCGATCGCGCCGATCAGCGCGACCGTGCGCCCGAGTCGCGCCAGCCCGCAGGCGGTGTTGACGGTGCCGCCGCCGAGGTCGCGATGGTAGTGCCGCGCCATCGCTTCCTCGCCCGGCCCGGGCCAGCGGCTGAAGCCGCTGAAGATGTGGTCGAGATAGACCTCGCCGACCACCGCGACGTCATGGGTTTTCATTGCTGGAAGGGCCATGCTGCCTCGCGTTTGGCCTGGATGAGATAGAGCGCGGTGCCCGCGCACAGCGCCAGCACCGCCGCCAGCAGCCGCGGCAGCGGGCTGGTGGCCAGCAGCGCCAGCCAGCCGCCGACGCTGATCAGCAGCGGCCACGGGTACAGCGGCATGGCGAAGCGCGCGCGGCGCCGCGGCTGCCGCCGCAGCAGCACCACCGCCAGGCATTGCGCCAGGAACTGGAACAGGATCTGGATGATCATCAGCGTGGCGATCAGGTCGTCCAGCGACAGCGGACAGGCCAGCGCCGAGGTGATGCCGACGAACAGCAGCGACACCGTGGGGAAGCGCCCGCGCGGGTGCAGCCGCGCGAACACGCCGAAGAACTGGCCGGACGCCGCCGCCGCATACGGCACCCGCGAATAGCCCAGCAGTACCACCAGCGCCGAGCCCCAACTGGCGAGCACGATCAGCGCCACCGCCACGGTGCTGCCCACCGGGCCGTAGATGGCCTGCATGAAGTCGGCCACCACCGCCTTGGACTGCGCCGCCTGTTGCCACGGCAGCACGCCGAGCAGGGTCACGTTCAAGCCCAGGTACAGCACCGCCACGATCGGGATCGACCACAGCACCGCGCGCGGAATCGTGCGGCGCGGCTTGCGGATCTCGCCGCCGAGCATGCACACGTTGTTGTAGCCGCCGTAGTCGTATACCGCGATCAGCGCCACCGCGCCGAAGCCCAGCCAGAAGCCGTGCGGCGACGCCGGCCGCGCCTGCAGGAACTCGCGCGCCAGTGCCATGTCGAAATGCAGCGCGCCGCTGAGCACGATCCACACGCAGGCGGCGATCACCACCGCACTGACCAGCAGCGACAGCAACTGCACCGAGCTCACCTGCCGGTACAGCAGCGCGGTGTTGAACAGGCACAGCGCCATGGCGATGCCGGTGAGCGCGGTGTGGCTCAGCCCGGGCATCAGGTAGGCCAGGTACTGCGCGCAGCCGACTGCCGCCGCCGCCACCGACAGCGGCGCGGTCAGCAGCGTCTGCCACAGGTAAAGGAAACCGAACAGACGCCCGGCGCGGTCGCGGCCATAGGCCTCGCGCAGGTAGTGGTACGGCCCGCCCGAGCGCGGGATCGCCGAACCCAGTTCGGCCCACACCAGGCCGTCGCACAGGCACAGCAGCGCGCCGACCACCCAGCCCAGCAGCACCGCCGGCCCGGCCAGCGCCGACAGCGCCAGCGGGATGGTGATGAACGGGCCGATCCCGATCATGTTGAGCAGGTTGGCCGACAGCGCGCTCCAGAACCCCAGCGTGCGCGGCGGCGCGCCCTGGTCCGCGGCGGACGAAGAGGACGCGACGGGGGCGGCGAGCGACGTCATGTGCATGCGCGATCCTGCGGGGAGGGAAGGGAAGCGACGGGCTGCATTGCGGGCGTGGGGACGAGAGCGTCGGCGCAGCGCACCACGCCCGGTTGCAGCCGATGCAGATCGAGGATCAGCACTTGGTTGGCCCCGGCGCGGAGCCAGGCGCCGGGGCAGTACAGGCATTGCTGCGGGCCGATGTCCCAGTAGCGGCCGAGCAGGCGCCCGTTGACCCACAGATAGCCCTTGCGCCAGTCGCGCATGTCCAGGTGCACGTCGCCGGGCTGGTCGAGGGTGAATTCGGTGGCGAAGAACAGGCCCGGGCGCTGCGGCGGCGCCTGCAGCGGGCGCAGCGACGGCGTCGGGTCCGCGTCCAGCGCCAGCCCGCGCACCTCCCAGCCATGCAGCTCCTGCCCATCGAGCCGCACCGGACCGAGCAGGCCCTTGCGATCGCCCAGCGCCGGGCCAAAGTTGATGTGGCCGAAACTGTCGACCAGCACCTCCAGCTCGCGCGTTTCCTGCGCTGCATCGGGCAGGCGCAGGTGCAACGCGCTGTGCAGGCGCGGATGCCGCACCCGCGACACGTGGTCCAGTTCGCGCCCGTCCAGATGCACCACCGCGTAGTCGTGGACCTGCCCCAGGTGCAGCGACTGGCCCGCGCCGATCCGGCGCCGATACAGCACCAGCCCTTGGTCCTGGCCGAGCAGGCGCTGGTTGTCGATCGGGGTGTCGGTCTGCAGCGCAGGGCCGAGGTTGTCCCACAGCGCGGCCACGGGCCTGGCCTGCACCGCGTCGAAGTGCGCGCGCCGCGGTGCGGCCGGTAGCGGCGGCGGTGGCGTGTCGGCTTGCGCGGCGATGATCTTGCGCAGCGTGAAATAGGCCGGCGTCGCACGGCCGGCTTCGTCGATGGGCGCGCCGTAGTCGTAGCTGGTCAGCGCCGGCTGGAACTGCGAGCCGTCGTCCTCGGCGTTTGCGCCAGCGCTGAGGCCGAAGTTGGTGCCACCGTGCACGACATACAGATTGAACGAATAGCCGGCGGCGGCGATGCGGCGCAGCAGCGGGGCATAGTCGCGACGCGCGAACTTCGGCTCGCCCCAGTGCGTGAGCCAGCCGGGGTAGCCCTCGGACACCCACACCGGCGCTTGCCCGGCAAAGGCCGTGGCCGCCTGCAGATCGTGCAGATCGGGACCATCGAGGCCTAGCGCGGCGCCGGGCAACATCGCCTGGCGCCGTCGCAGATCCTTGAGCCCTTCGGCCAGCGAGAACGGCCCCTCGACCCCATGCGCCCGCCACAGCGCGGCCAGCGCCTGCAGATAGCCGACGTCGCTGCCGTGCATCGAGTACTCGTTCTCGATCTGCAGCATCAGCACCGGCCCACCGGCACTGGCCATCAACGGCGCGATGCGCGGCGCGATCGCCCCGATGTAGCGCTCCACCGCGGCCATGTAGCGCGCATCGTGGCGATCGCGCAGGCGGATGTTCGCCTCGCGCAGCAGATACGGCGGCAACCCGCCCAGCGTCCACTCCCCGCACACATACGGACCGGGGCGCAGATACACCCACAACCCCTCCTGCTGGCACAACCGGATGAAGCCGACGAAATCGCGCTCGCCGCTGTCCAGATCGAACTGCCCCGGCGCCGTTTCCAGCGCATTCCACATCAGATACAGCGCGATGGTGTTCAACCCCATCGCCTTGGCCATGCGGATGCGATGCAACCAATCCGCCTTCGCGATCCGCAGCGGATGCAGTTCGCCACTGCGGATCTGCCACGGCTGCCCATCCAGCGTGAAGCGCCCCTGCGCGAAACCGAACGCGTGCGGCCGCCCGTCCGGCACCGGCGCTGATGTTGGCACCGCTGCGCGCAGCATCGGCATCGCCGCCAAGCCCAATGGCGCCAGCAAGCCGAACCGACAGAAGGCGCGGCGTTTCAATGCGCGCTCCAGGAGGAGCGTTGCAGTTGCAGTGGTTGTTGCTGTTGCTTTTCAGCTTTTGATCTTCCCGGGTCCCCTCCGCAGCGGCGGAGCTGGCGGGTCAAACCCCCCGCAGGGGGGCGGCGCACAAGGACGTGCGCCGTTTTCGGTCGGGGCACGATGCCCCGTCCGAAAATCCCGCTAGCGGAGCGGACCCGCGTAGCGGGCGCGAAGGCGGGGTGTGCTTTCTTTTGGTTACTTTTCTTTGCACAAGCAAAGAAAAGTGACTCGCCGCCAGGCGAAAGCTTTTGCTTTTGCCTTCCAACATTCCCAGTAAAGCCCGTCGGGACTGAGGTCCCTCCCACAAAAAGCGTGGTCCAGGCGAAGTCGGTAAGGCCTGTCGCGGCTGAAGCCGCTCCTACGACAAGCGGTGTGCGCGCTGCGCGAACGGGCTGCCGATGCAGCATGGTCCATGCCGCATCGGTAAAGCCCGTCGGGACTGAAGTCCCTCCCACAAAAAGCGTGGCCGAGGCGAAGTCGATAAGTCCCGTCGGGACTGAAGAAGCTCCCGCGGAGACCCTGGCAACGCTCCGCCATGGCATCCCAGTGCGCACGCCGCCGCGCCCTAGAACGCGTACTTGACGGTCAACAACGTCATCATGCCGGCATCGACGATGTCCGACACCGCCAGATTGTGCCGGCCCACATGGCCCCAGTAACTGTATTCCTTGGTGAGATTGGAGATCGACAGATCCACATTCACCCCGTTGTCGAACCGATAGCCCGCATGCAGATCCACCCGCCGCGTCGGCCGCGCCCACAGATCGTCCCACGGCGCGTTCTGGTGCAGGAAATCGTAGTTCAGCAGATACGAACTGCTGAAGTGATAGCTCAGGTTCACCGAGAACTTCGAGCGCTCGTAGAACAGCTCCAGATTGGCCATCGCATTCGGCGCCGACTGCATCTGCTCGTCCTCGAAGCCGACCATGCCCAGATCCGCGTGCGCATGCTGGCGCGTGGCATTGGCGCTGACGCCCAGCCCGTCGAACGGCGCCGGCAGATCCTGGAAGCGCTGCCGCGCGCTGACCTCCACGCCGTAGACGCGGCCGTCGCCGCCGTTGGTCGGCATCTGGTAGAACACCGTGCCGCTGCCGCTGGTGCCCGAATTGGCCTGGCCGGAACCCGCATCGTAGATGTAGTGATGCAGGCGCTTGTAGAAACCGGCCACCGAGAAGAACCCGCCATGGTCGGTCGCCCACTCGCCGGACAGGTCCAGGTTGGTCGAGGTGATCGCCTTCAGGTCCGGATTGCCCTGGCTGATGGTGGTGATGCCGTTGGAGATGTTGATCTGGCTGCCGCCGCCCAACTGCACGAACGCCGGCCGCGTATAGCTGGTCCACAGCGCGGCGCGGTAGGTGGTGGCGCTGTCCGGGCGCCAGGTCAGGAACACGCTCGGCAGCGGCTGGTCGTAATGCGTGCTGTTGGCGGCGAAGTAGCCGACCTGCTGGTTGCCGTCGCTGTCGGTGGGCGTGGTCCAGAAGGTGTTGTGGATGCTGGTGTGCTCGAAGCGCACGCCGGGCACCACTTCCAGGCTGCCGAAGGAGAAGGTCGCCATCGCGTACGCGGCGCTCACCGCCTCGGTGCCGCGCATGGTGTTGCAGTTGTAGTTGTTGACGTAGAACGCGCTGCCGCAGGTATCCAGGTCGTCGTCGGTGAGGTGGTTGGCGATGACCTGCGCCACCGCGCCTTCGCTGACCCGCGGCGTGGCCCAGTGGTACTTGCCGGGGAAGATCGCCGCGTAGCCGCCGTTGAAGATGCCCAGGTCGCCGAGCGTGCTGGTGTCGGGCACCGGGCCGGTCCACCAGTCGCGGTTGCTGTAGTGGCGGCTGCTCTTGCTGTACTTCACGCCGAACTGCAGCGCGGTCAGCGCGCCGTCGGCGAAGTCGTAGCGCGCGTCGAACTTGGCGCCGCCCTTCTTCTGCCCGGAGTAGATCTTGGTCGATTCGCCGTAGCTGCTGGCGTACAGCGAGGGGATGTTGTTGACCTGCGCCAGCAGCGCCGGGGTCAGCTGCGGGTAGGGGAAGGCGCCGCTGCCGTAGCGCATCAGGCTGCTGCCGGAGTAGGCGAAATTGGCCTGGCTGAACTTGTCCTCGCGCCCGTCGATCTCGATGTGGTCGGGGCGGTCGTTGTCGCCGAAGCTGTAGAACAGGTTCGGCGACAGCGTCCAGTTGCCGGCGGTCTTGCGCGCGCCCACCTGGAAGGTGGCCAGGTCGGCGATTTCCGGGTTGGTCTCGTACCAGAAGCGCGCGGCGATGCGGTTGATGTTGGGCGAATACACGCCGGGCGTGGCGGTGGGCACGAAGCTGACGTCCTGCGGCAGCAACTGCACGAAGGTGGTGCCCTGGTCGGTCTTGGCGTAGGCGTAGGTGGCGCGTGCGTACACCGACAGGGTGTCGTCCACGTTCCAGTCGAAGGCGGCGTTGCCGCCGTAGCGGCGCTCCCAGCCGGCGACCACGCCGACGTTCATGCCGGTGCTGGTCAGGTTGTCCTGCGGCGCGTAGCCGGCGGCGTTGCTGCCGTCGGCATTGGCATGCAGGAATTTCCAGGAGCCGTCGTTGAGCGCGCTGGTGGCCGCGGCCACCTCGCTGTTGGTCGAGGTGCGGTAGTCGTAATAAGCGCTGGCGTAGAAGCCGAACTGCTGCTCGTCGCCGAACTTGTGCTGGAACTCGCCGGCCAGGCCGCCGCCGAGGCCGTCGCCGCCGTAGTCGCGGGCGCGGCTCTCGACGCGGCCGCTGACGGTGACGCTGCCGCTGGTGGCGTCCTTGTAGTCGTAGGCGGTGGGCGTGCGGAAATCCAGGGTACCGCCGATCGCGTCGCCGTCCATGTCGGCGGTGGAGGTCTTGTTGGCGACGATGGTCTGCAGGCCGGAAGGCGGCAGCAGGCTCAACTGCACGCTGCGGCTGTACGGCATGCCCTGGGCGACGGTGACGCCGTCGATCAGGTTGACGTTGTACTCGGAGGGCAGGCCGCGCACCGAGGCGAACATGCCTTCGCCGCGCGCGGCGCCGTCGACGCCGCCGAAGTAGCCCGAGCCGCTGTAGGTGATGTTGATGCCGGCGATCAGGCCCAGCGCCTCGGCGACGTTGTGCACGGCGGTGTGCTCGAGATCGTTGGCCGACAGTACGTCCACCGTGTTCGAGGAGTTCATCTTCAGCGTGCTGGCGTCGTAGCGGTTGGCCGCCACGCTGATGGTCTGCAATTGCTTGGCCTCGTCCAGCGCGATAGACACCGTGGCGGCGCCGCTGTCGGCGACCTGCACGGTGGTTTCCGGCGCGCTGAAACCGGGGTAGTCCAGCTGCAGTGCGTACTGCCCGGCCGGCACGTCGGCGATGACGAAGCGGCCCTGGGCGTCGGTGACGGCGCTGAGCGCGGTGCCGGCGATGGCCACTTTCGCATGGGCGGCGGGCTTGCCGCTGCTGCGCTCCTTGAGTTCGCCCTGCACGGTGCCGGCCAGCGCCGGTGCGGTGGCGGCAAGGCCGGTGATGGCCAGGATGGCGGCGCACAGCGCCTTGCGCTTGCAATAGGGATGGGTTGCCACGTGACACCTCGCTGATCGTGATCGGTGCGGGCACGCGCCGAAGGCGACGCGCCGCTGCGTTCCTGGAAGGCAGACACGGTGGACGGAAGGCGCGCGCGCTCGAACCGCACGCCAGAGGGCGTGCGAACAGGACAGAGCGAACGGCGACCGACGCGAGGCGTCTGCCGGCTGGGCGGACCGTTAGATGGCGATCAGTGGCGTGGCGGCGAGTAGCCGGCGATGCACTTGGAGCGCGAACGCAGCGCGCTCAGCTTGTAGCGACGGGTCATGCGCAGCGGCCCCCATGCGTGCCCGCGCGGAACGCGGACGACAGGCAGGGCGCCGGAACTCCGGCGAGGCATCGATCCTGGCTGCGACGACTGCATGACATGGCACATCACCCCTGGAACTGCCCTGGAAAACGCCGCAAGTGCTGCGGCGTTCGGCGCGTCTGGCATCGTCGATGCGCGGCACCGACGTGTTATCGATACCTCTGTCCCGGAAGACTGTCAATAGCTCGTGAAAAATAAAGTAGCAGGACGCTGCAACGTGCGGGGATGGCGCCCGGCGGCGGCAGCGCGCCGGGCCGTTACGCTGCACCGCCGCATGCGCTGGCGCATTTCGTAGACAGGGGCCGTGGGCGGCCCCGTCGCTCACTTCGGCAGGGCCATGCGCCCGCTGATCGAGAACGCCGCGTCCTCGCCGGGCGCGCCGGTACCGGGCTGGCCGCCACCGACGAACAGCCGGTAGTCGCCGGCCTCGACCGCGCGCTGGCCGCTGCGGTCGACGTCGCTGAGTTGGCGCGGGTCCAGCGCGAAGCGCAGCGTGCGCGCCTCGCCCGGCTGCAGGTGCACGCGCTGGAAGCCGACCAGGCTGCGCAGCGGCGACTGCGCGCGCTGCGGGTACTGCAGGTAGACCTGCACCACCTCGTCGCCGGCGCGCGCGCCGGTGTTGCGCACGGTGGTGCTCACCTGCAGCGGCTGGCCGGCCTGCAGCGTCGCGGTCGACAGCTGCGGCGCGTCGTAGGCGAACTGGGTGTAGCTCAGCCCGTAGCCGAACGGGAACAGCGGCTCGCCCTTGAAGTAGCGGTAGGTGCGGCCCTTCATGTCGTAGCTGACGTAGGGCGGCAGATCCTTGGTCGAGCGGTAGAAGGTCACCGGCAGGCGCCCGCCGGGGTTGATGTCGCCGGCCAGCGCCTGGGCGATCGCGGTGCCGCCGGACTGGCCCGGATACCAGGCGGCGATGATCGCGTCGGCATGCTGCTTGGCCCAGTTCAACGCCACCGCGCTGCCGCTCATCAGCACCACGACGAGTGGTTTGCCGCTGGCCTTGGCCCGTTCCAGCAACGCCTGCTGCGCCGCCGGCAGCGCCAGGTCGTTGCGGTCGCCGCCGTCGAAGCCGGGCACGTCGATGCGCAGTTCCTCGCCTTCCACGTCCGGCGACAGGCCGACGAAGGCCACCACCGCGTCGGCCTGCGCCACCGCGCGTTCGGCCTCGGCCAGTTGCAGCGCCGGCGGCGCCAGCCACTCCAGGCGCAGGCCCTGGTCCTGGCCGCGGTGTTCCAGCTCCAGGCGGATGCGCCGCGGCCGCGCGTCGTCGAAATGCAGCACGGTCTCGACGTTGCGGCCGTCGGCGTTGTGCATGCCGGCCGGCACGTGCTTGTCCTCGGCGTTGCCGGCCACCACCAGCTGATCGTCGATGTACAGGCGCACGGGATCGTGGCCGGCGCAGTCGAAGCAGCGCGCCACCCGCACCGCCAGGGTGTAGTCGCCCGGGCCGGGCGGCAGCAGTTCGCCGCTCCAGCGCACCGAGTAGCGATCCTTGTCCACGCCCTTGGCCGGGGCCACGTGGTCCCAGTTGAAGCCGACCACGCGGTCCTGGCGCTGCACGCGCGGCGTGCCGGCCAGGTCCAGGTTGTCGAAGTACTCGCCGCGCAGCCCGGGCTTGCCGTCGCTGCGCAGGGCGGTCTCGGGGATCATGCCGGGCACGCCGGCGGCCAGCGGCGCGCCCTGCGCATAGGCGACCTGGGCGACTCCGAAGCGCGTGCGCAGGCCCTGCAGCGGCGTCACCGGCTGCACCGAGGTGCCCTGGTAATTGGCTTCCAGCGCGGCCAGCGCGTCGGCGTTGGGGCCGAGCACGGCCAGGCGCAGGCCCGGGCGCAGCGGCAGGGTGGCGTTGGCGTTCTTCAGCAGCACCAGCGATTGCTGCGCGGCCTGCAGCGCCAGCGCGCGGTGCGCGGCGCTGTCGATGTCCCTGGCGCCCAGCCGCGCATACGGATCGTTGCGCGGCGGCTGCAGTTCGCCGAGCCGGTAGCGCGCGGCGAACAGGCGCACCAGCGAGCGGTCGAGCAGGGCTTCGTCGGCTTCGCCGCGGTCGAAGGCGATGCCGAGGTCGCGGTAGGCGTAGCCGCAGTTCAGATCGTGCCCGGCCTTGAGTGCGGCCGCGGACGAGCCGGCGTTGTCGGGGCGGTAGTAGTGGAACTGGGTCATGTCGTCGATCGCATCGCAATCGGACACGACGAAGCCCTTGAAGCCCCAGTCGCCGCGCACGCGGCCGTCGAGCAGCCAATCGGCGGCGCAGGCGGGCGTGCCGTGCAGGGAGTTGTACGCGCACATCACCGAGCCTGCCTGGCCGTCGACGATGGCGGCGCGGAACGCCGGCGAATAGGTCGCCTCGAAATCGTGCGGCGACACGTCCACGTCGAAACCGTGGCGGCCCGGTTCCGGCCCGCTGTGCACGGCCAGGTGCTTGGGCGTGGCGATGGTGCGCGGATGCGCCGGATCGTCGCCCTGCAGGCCGTGGATGAAGCCGACCGCGAGCCGTCCGGTGAGGTAGGGATCCTCGCCGTAGGTCTCCATGCCGCGGCCCCAGCGCGGGTCGCGGAAGATGTTGATGTTGGGCGACCAGATGGTCAGCCCGGCGTAGCGCGGATGGTCCTTGCCGGGGCCGCCGGCGAGATTGAACTTGGCCCGCGCCTCGGTGGAGGTGACGGTGCCGACGTCGTGCAGCAGTTCGGCGTTCCAGGTCGCGGCCAGGCCGATCGCCTGCGGGAACACCGTGGCTTCGCCGTTGCGGGCGATGCCGTGCAGGCCCTCGCTCCACCACTCGTAGGCGGGTACGCCCAGGCGCGGGATCGCCGGCGCAGCGTTCATCGCCTGCGCGATCTTCTCGGCGCGGGTCATCTTCGCCACCAGCGCGGCGGCACGGTCCTCGGCCTCGTCGGCATGGGCGAGCGGGGCGGCGAGCAGGCCGATCGCACACAGCGCCAGGTAGATGCGCCTTTGTGGGAGGGACTTCCGTCCCGACGCTTTACCGGTAATGCCCCGTCGGGACTGAAGTCCCTCCCACAAGGTGACGCCCGCCCGCGACATCGGCTTGCCCATCACTTCGCCTCCGCCGGCTCGGCCGGCGCACCGGCCAGGGTCCCGCCCAGGTCGCGCACCTGCAGCGCCGCGCGCACCTGCTCCAGGGTGGCGCTGCTGTGCACGCGCACGGTCAGCGGTTCGCCCGGCAGCAGGTCGAAGGCGTTGTCGGACAGGGTCACGTCGAGGTCGCCGAAGCTCAGCCACACCTGCGCCGCAAGCGTGGCGCTGCTCAGGGTCAGCGCGTAGCCGTCGCCATCGGCGCGCAGCTCGCTGCGGATGTCGGCCTGCGGCCACTGCAGGCGCTTGGCCGCGTCGAAGTACACCAGGGTGCGCGACAGCACGCGCTCGCCGTCGAGCAGCTCGAACACCGCCACGCTGCGGCGCGGATCGGCGCGGCGCAGCAACTGCGCATCGCTGAAGCTGCCCACGCGCACGCTGGACAGCGGCGCCAGGGTCACCGGCTTCTCGGTCTTGCTCAGCACCTTGCCGGACAGATCCATGACCCGCATGCGCCAGCGCGCGGTCAGCGGCGTGGTGCGGTCGGAGACCAGCGACACGGTGGTCTGGCCCTTGTCGTCGCGCAGTGCGGCGATCAGTTCCGGCGCGTAGAAGCGGCGCGCGTGGTACTGCAGCGCCTTCCAGCGGCCGAAGTAGTCCAGGCTCGACCACGACGCGCCGGGCCACACGTCGTTGAGCTGCCAGTACAGCGAGCCCATCGATTGCGGCCGCGAGGCGCGCAGGTGTTCGGCGGCCAGGGTGATGCCCTCGGCCTGCATGATCTGGCTCAGGTAGACGAAGCTGGCGAAGTCCTTGGGTTCGCCGAAGGCGCGGCGGATGTACAGCAGCAGGCGCTGGTTGCCGTTGCCCTTGTCGAACTTCTGGTGCGCGCGCATCACCGGCGATTCCGGCTGCAGGTCGCCGGGTTCGGCGAAGGCGCGGATGGTGCGCATCTCGGGGAACGACTGCAGGCCGTATTCGGACATGAAGCGCGGGGTCACGTTGAGGTATTCGTTGACAGGCAGCGCCGGGCCGCCCCAGACCTTCCAGTAGTGCATGTCGCCGTCGTCGGGCTGGTCGGCGGCGCCATCGAAATCGGTACCCGGCGAGGTCGCCCAGTACGGGGTGTCGCTGTCGTACTTCTGTACCGCCTCGCGCAGCACCGTGCCGAACAGCGTGGTCATGCCGCGGACGATGCGCTCGCGCTCTTCCGGGTCGATCGACTGCTTGAACTTGATGCGGTCGCCCCAGTTCTCCCAGCCGGTCTGCACTTCGTTGTTGCCGCACCAGATGACGATGCTGGGGTGGTCGCCCAGACGCCGCACCTGCTCCTCGGCCTCGGCGCGGGTGTTCTCGCGGAAGGCGACGTCGTAGGGCGGGATCGCGCCGCCGAACATGAAGTCCTGCCAGATCATGATGCCCAGGCGGTCGGCGTCTTCGTAGAAGCTGTCCGGCTGGTAATGGCCGCCGCCCCACATGCGCAGCATGTTCATGTTGGCGTCGCGCGCGGACTGCAGGAAGCCGCGCATGCGCGCGGCGTCGACGCGGGTGGGGAAGCTGTCGAACGGAATCAGGTTGGCGCCCTTGGCGAACACCGGGATGCCGTTGACCACCAGGGCGAAGCTCTTGCCCCACTGGTCCTTCTCGCGGCGCAACTCGACGCTGCGCAGGCCGGTGACGCGCTGCACGTCCAGGCGCTCGCCGGCGGCATCGCGCAGCTGCGCCTTGAACGTGTACAGGTCCTGGCGGCCGTAGCCGGCCGGGAACCAGCGCTGCGGCTTGGCGATGCGCACCGGCACGGTCAGGGTGTTGGCACCTGGATCGACGACCGCGCGCTGGCTGAACTGGCCGACGCGCTGGCCATCGGGGCCGAGCACGTCCAGGTCCAGCTGCACCTCGCCGCTGCGGCCGGCCTGCACCTGCAGTTGTGCCAGCAATTGCGCCGCGTCGGCGTCGACGCGCTGCTGGGCGATGTGCAGGCCGTCCACGCGCAGGTCGTCCCAGGCTTCCAGGCGCACGCCCTGCCAGATGCCGGCGGTGACGATGCGCGGGCCCCAATCCCAGCCGAAGTTGTACGGCGCCTTGCGCACGTAGGTGGAGCTGTGCCGCGCCACCGGCTCGTCGCCGAACGCCGAATCGTAGGCGCCGGGCAGCGCGTACGGCTGCTTGGACAGCCACGGCTGGATCTTCTTGATCGGCGAGGCGATGCGCACTTCCAGCACGTTGTCGCCGCGCTTGAGCAGCGGTTTGGCGTCGACCCGCCACTGCCGGAACATGTTGTCGGCGGCGAGCAGCTTCTTGCCGTTGAGGTAGACCTCGGCGAAGGTGTCCAGCCCGTCGAACACCAGTTCCAGGTGCGGGCGCGCCAGCAGGGCCGCGTCGACCTGGAAATGGGTCTGGTACTGCCAGTCGCTGAGCCCGGCCCACTGGATCTGCGCTTCGTTGTCGCGATAGAACGGATCGGGCACCACCCCGGCGGCGATCAGGTCGGTCTGCACCGTGCCCGGCACCTGCGCCGGCAGCCATTGTGCGGCCTTCGGGTGCGCCTTGGCGTTGGCGTCGCCCGGCGCCAGCCGCACCTGCCAGCCCTGTTGCAGCGACAGTGTCGCCGGCGCCGCCGCCTGGCCCAGCGCCGGCAAGGCCAGCGCCAGCAGCAGCCCGAGGCGGGCAGGAAGGCGCGTGCGCGACGCGGAACGGGGGCGGCGGGGCGGCTGGGTCATGCGAGGGTCTCCGTGGTCAGTGCGCGGCGGCGGGGGGCGCCTGCGCCGCGGTGTCGATCAGATGGACGGCGCCGATGGCGTAGTACGGGCCGGCGATGGGCGCGGTGGAGCGCAGGCACAGGTCGTGCACGCCGGTCTGCCTGGGCAGACGCGCTTCCAGCGCGAACTGGTCGCCCAGGGTCTTGCCGGCCGGCAGCGGCAGCCGCGCCAGCAGCTTGCCCTTGCAGTCGCCCAGCCGCACTTCGAACTCGCCGCGCGGGCTGTGCGCCGGGTAGCGCTTGACCTTGGCCTGGTCGTGCGCCAGCCCGTAGTTGCGCGCCAGGCGCGCGGCGTCGATGCGGATGCGGTCGATGCCGTCCAGCCGCGCGTCGGCGTAGCGCCAGCAACTGGTGAACAGGTCGATGTTGAACACCGGCGTGTCCTGGTCGGCCAGGTCCGGCAGCAGCGGCACGCGCAGGCCCAGCTCGCCGCCTTCGCACGAGGCCAGGCCCTGGGTATCGCGGCTGAGCAGGTTGGCGCGGTCGAGGATGCGGCTGCGCGGCGCGGCCAGCAGACGGCCGTCGTCGGCGAAGGTGGCCGCGCGCACGGTCACCGGCAGGGTCACCGCGAACGGCGCGGTGTAGCGCGGCGAGTCGGCCTTGGGCTCGCTGCCGTCGGTGGTGTAGCGGAAGCTGCCGAACTTGGCCTGGTTGCCCAGCACCACGGTGGCCTTCCCGCTGTCCAGCGCGGCGTTGTCGCCGCCCTGCACGGCGATGTCCGGGGCGAAGGCGCCGTCGCCGTAGGCGATGCCCTGCAGGCGGTAGCGGTCCAGCTGCGCCGGCATGCGCTGCAGGAAGCCGTTCCAGTCGCGTGCGGCCATCGGCGACCAACCCGCCTCGGCCACCGCGCTCAGTCGCGGGAACAGGGCATGGTCGATATGCCAGGTGGAGGGGATGTACTCGCTCCACAGCGCCGCCTGCACGCCGAGCACGTGCTTGCTCTCCTCGGCGCTGAGCGCCGCCGGCACCGGGTCGAAGCCATAGACCTTCTGCAGCGGCAGCGTGGCCAGGCGGCCGTTGGGCTCATCGTTGCGTGCGCTCTGCAGGTTGTCCAGGTACATCCAGCCGGCCGGTGCCAGCACCACGTCGTGGCCTTGCTTGGCGGCGGCGACCGCGCCATCCACGCCGCGCCAGGACATCACCGACGCACTGGCCGGCAGCCCGCCTTCCAGGATCTCATCCCAGCCGATCAGGCGCCGCTGGTGCTGGGTCAGGTAATCGGCCAGCTGCTGGTTGAACCAGCCCTGCAGCGCGTGCGCGTCCTTGATGCCGAGCTTGCGCATCTGCGCGCGCACCGCCGGCGAACGTTCCCACTGATCCTTGACCGCTTCGTCGCCGCCGATGTGGATGTACGGCGAGGGGAACAGCTGCAGCACTTCATCCAGCACGCCGCGGATGAAGGTCATGCTCTTGTCGTTGGTGTTGAACAGGTACGGATTGACGCCCCAGTCCACCGACACCTTGGGCCGCTGCCGGGTCACCCCGACCAGTTCCGGATAGGCCGCCACCGCCGCCTGTGCGTGCCCGGGCATGTCCAGTTCCGGCACGATGGTGATGTGGCGTTCGGCGGCGTAGGTCACCAGGTCGCGGATCTGGTCCTGGGTGTAGAAGCCGCCGTAGCGATCGGGCAGGCCGTGGGTGCCCGCGCCGGGCGGGGTGCGCCAGGCGCCGATCTCGGTGAGCTTGGGATAGCGCTTGATCTCGATGCGCCAGCCCTGGTCGTCGGTCAGATGCAGGTGCAGCACGTTGAGCTTGTGCTGGGCCATCGCGTCGAGCAGGCGCTTGACCGTGTCGGGGCCATGAAAGTGCCGCGCCACGTCGAGCAGCACGCCGCGCCAGCCGAAGCGCGGCCAGTCGCGGATATGCACCTGCGGCACGTCCACCTCGCCCTTGCCGGCGTCGGGGGTCATCAACTGCCAGGCGCTGATCGCGCCGTAGAACAGGCCGCGCTCCTCGCGCGCCTGGATCAGCATGGTGCGCGGATCCACGTCCAGCGTGTAGCCCTCGGCCTGCGCGACCTCGGTATTGGGATTGAGCTGCAGGCGGATGCTGCCGTCGGCGGGGATGGTCTCCGCACGCACTTCCAGCGACAGCCCGCGGGTCTTGCTCAGCAATTGCGACAGTTGCTGCGCCACGCGCTGCGCGCCGGCGTCGTCGAGGGGCACCGACAGCACGGCGCCGGTGCCGATGGTCAGGGTGCCGCCGTCGCGCTCGGCCTTGGCCGGCGCCGGGATCAACGGCAGCGGCGTCTTGTCGTCGTCGTCATCGTGTCTCGGGGCCGGCGGCGGCGCTGCGGCAGGCTTGGACGCGGGCGCCGGCGCTGGCGCTGGCGGCGGAGTGCGGTCGCAGCCGCCGAGCAGGCTGCCACAGGCGAGCAGGGACAACCCCAGCCAGGCGTTGCGGGAGGCCGCCGCGATGCGCGCGGCGGCGGGCATCGGGCGGTGCGGCAATCGGGGGTGTGCACCCACTGCAGTCATCGGTCTACCTCAAGCGATCGAGATGCGTATCGTAGAGGCTGTGAGGTAGCCTGGGGTGAGCGCGGCGCGTTCGCTGCGCGCCGCGTGCCCGTCGTGTCGCATCTCGGTCGTGGGGCCGCTCAGCGCGTCGCGGTCGGCAGTTCGTCCCAGACCTTGGGATCTTCGGCGCCCAGCACCCAGCAGCTGAAGCCTTCCAGACCGTATTGCTTGGTCAGCTCGTAGCGGGCGCGGAAGCTGCGCGCGTCCGGGCGGAACACCCATTCGCGCATGTCGTCGCGGTAGAAGTAGAACCACGATTCCTGCTCCACCGGGTCCCATTGCACGGTGGCATGCTGCTCTTCCGCCAGCGGGAACGATTCGTCGGCATCGATGTAGTCGGCGGTGATGTTCGAGGCCTCGGTGCCGTCGGCCTTGACCGGATTGCCGGTGTACCAGCGGTAGCCATAGGTGGCGATGCCCAGCGACAGCTTGTCCTTCGGCACCTGGGTCAGCGCGTAGTCCAGGTGCTTCTTCATCCACACCATGCCGTCCACCGGGCCGGGCGCGGTCCAGCGGGTGTGCTGGTCGTAGGTCATCAGGCTGATCAGGTCGGCCGAGGCGCTCAGCGCCTTGAGGTCGTAGGCGCCGCGCCAGTACTCCCACATCCACTTGGCGAACGCGCCGCCTTCGGCATAGCCGGGCGCGTTCGGCACCACCGCCACCGACAGCTTGAAGCCGGCCTTGTGCAGCGCCTCGGCGGTCTGCTTGACCATCAGCGAGTAGGCGTCGCGGTCGGTCCAGGCGATGCTCTCGAAATCGAACTGGAAGCCGTAGTAGCCATGCTTGCGGCCGTGGATCAGCAGCGCCTGGATCATGCGCTGCTTGGCGTCCTCGTCGTGCAGCAGCTTGTGGAAGCCCTCGCGCCCGGCGGTCATCGACAGGATCGGCATCACCCGCAGCTTGTGCTGCTTGGCGATCTCGTACAGGTATATGTTCGGGGTGCCGTTGACCAGGCCGCTCTGGTCCACGCCGTACCAGGTCGGCACCACCACGTCGATCTTGTCGAGGTGGGCCAGGAACGAATTGGTCGATTTCTGCGTGTTCATCAGATAGAACAGCGCGGTCGGGTTCTTGGCCATGGCCGGCCCGCAGGCCAGGGCGAGGGCGAACAGCAGCCCTGCGAAACGCTTCATCATCGGGAGGAATCCGTTGGCGGAGTGGGGGAGGACAGGTCGATGCGGAACACGTAGGCGTGTTCTCCCACCGGCTTGGCCGGCAGGCGCAGGTGCAGGCCGTCGGCGCGCTGCTCGAACGGCACCGGCTTGCCGTTGGCGAGCAGGGTGACGCCACGCACGCCATCGGCCGGCTTCAGCGAGCGGATCAGCGCCTGGCCGTCGACCGGCCAGCCCAGCTCGATCGCGTACAGCGCGCCGTGGCCGGTGGTGAAGCGGAAATCCTCGGGCGTGTACGGCTTGGTCTTGGTGTCCTGGAAGGTGCCGCCGACCACTTCGGTCGGGCCTTCGCCGTAGCTGCGCCACGGCGTGCTGTCGTAGATCGCCTCGCCGTTGGTCTTGAGCCACTTGCCGATCGACAGCAGGATCGCGCGTTCGGTGTCCGGGATCGAACCGTCGGCGCGCGGGCCGATGTTGAGCATCAGGTTGCCGTTCTTGCTGACCACGTCCACCAGCATGTGGATGATGAAGGTCGGCGTCTTGTAGGTGTCGTTCTCGACATAGCCCCACGAGGCGTTGCTGACCGAGGTGTCGGTCTGCCAGTGCGTGGGATGGATGCCGGTGAGCTGGCCGCGCTCGATATCGAGTGTGCCGGCACCTTCGGGGAAGGCGCCGAGCTTGTAGTTCACCACCACGCCGCCCTTGGCCGCGCCGTGGTTGTAGTAGTACGACAGCATGGTCGGCAGGGTGCCGCGGAAGGTCGGGTGCGCGATCCACCAGTCGAAATAGATCAGGTCCGGGTCGTAGCGGTCGATCAGTTCGGTGGTGCGCGCCAGCCAGTCGTCCAGCCAGGCCTGCGACACCGGGGTCCAGTCGTTGGTGACGTCGGCGTCGTCCTTGCCCGGCAGGCGCACCTGCGCCGGGCCGTACAGGCCGGCGTAGCGCGGGTCGTTGACGTCCGAGTCGAACTGGCGGCCGCCGTCGAAGAACCAGTCGTGCTCGGCGCGGTGCGAGGACAGGCCGAAATGCAGGCCCTGTGCGCGGATCGCCTTGGACAGCTCGCCGAGCACGTCGCGCTTGGGACCCATCTTCACCGCGGTCCAGTCCGACAGCTGCGAGTCGTACATGGCGAAGCCGTCGTGGTGTTCGGCCACCGGCACCACGTAGCGGGCGCCGGCGTCGCGGAACAGGGTGGCCCAGGCCTGCGGATCGAACTTGGGCGCGGTGAACAGCGGGATCAGGTCCTTGTAGCCGAAGCGCGACTGCGGGCCGTAGGTTTCCCGATGGTGCAGGTAGTCCTTGCTGCCCTGCTGGTACATGTTGCGCGAATACCACTCGTTGCCGAAGGCCGGCACCGAGAACACGCCCCAATGGATGAAGATGCCGAACTTGGCGTTGTCGTACCAGGACGGCGAGCGGTACTGCTTGAGCGAGGTCCAGTCGGGTCGGAACGGTCCGCCGCGCGCGCCATCGTTGGCTTCGCGCACCAGCCGCGCGCGTTCGGGCGCGTACTTGGCGGTGGCCTGCAGCCACTGCTGGTCGATCTGTTCCGGACTGAGGGTGGTGGCGGTGGGCGCGGTCGGCGACGGCGCGTCCGCGGCGCTGGCGGGCAGGGCCGTCAGCGCGAGCATGAGGGCCAGCGCGCTGGCCAGGGTCTGGCGTGCGGCTCCGGCGTGGCGGGATCGGTCCGCACGGGGGCGGGTCTCGGTCGTCATGGAACGGCACTCCTTGTTGCAGAAGACGATGCCGGCGCCGCCGCGCCGGACACGAAAAAGCGCGCCACCGTGGAGGGACGGTGGCGCGCCGGTGCTACATCAGAACTTGAAGTTCAGCTGCGCCTGGTAGCCGCGGCCGTTCTTGTACATGCCGATCGGCGCGTACTTGACCTCGTTGTACCAGTAGTACGTCGAGTCGAGCAGGTTGGTCGCGCTGAAGCTCACGCTCATCCAGTCGTTGATCTCGTACGAGGCGGTCAGGTCCAGCTGCTTGTACTCGTCGGTGAACACCTGCGAGTTCAGGCGGCCGACCTGGGTGAAGTACTTGGAGCGGTAGCTGTAGTTCAGGCGCACCATCCACGGACCGTTTTCCCAGTAGGGGATCACGTTGTAGGTGTTCTTCGACAGGTACGGCAGGTTCAGGCCGGTGCTGGCGTCGGCGGTGGCGTAGGTGTAGTTCGCCTGCAGACCGAAGCCGTAGCCGAAGGCCTGCTGGTAGTTCAGCGAGGCGCCCTTGACCTTGGCGTCGGAGGCGTTGATCGGCGAGGTCACCGTGAACAGGCCGCTCACGCCGCTCACCGCATCGGTCAGCTGCTGCTGCGAGGTGGTGGTGACGATGTACGAGCTGATGTCGCGATAGAACAGTTCCGCCGACAGCATGCTGGACGGGGCGAAGTACCACTCGGCGGCCAGATCGTAGTTGGTCGACTCGTAGGGCTTCAGGTCCGGGTTGCCGCCGCTTGCGGTCAGGTTGCCGTTGCTGCTGTTGATGGTGAACGAGCCGGCCAGGTCGCCGTAGCGCGGACGTGCCATCACCTTGGCCACGGAGAAGCGCAGCACCTTGTCGGTATCCAGATCGTAGGCCAGGTTGAAGCTCGGCAGCGGCTTGTAGTACTGCTTGCCCACCTGGGTCTGGTTGTAGGTGGCGCCGCCATCGGCGCTCTGCCAGTACAGCGACTTGTCCTTGGTGTCGACATAACGCACGCCCAGGTTGCCGCGCCACGCGCCGGACTCGAAGTTCAGCTGCGCGTACAGGTCGCTGGTGATTTCCTTGACGTCGAACGAGGAGCCGTAGTCGCGGTTGTACGGACCCTGCGGCTGCCCGCGCAGGTAGCTGATCACCGAGTTGAGGTTGGCGGTCGGCCAGTTGGTCAGGTCGCCGCTGGCGCCCAGGCCGTCGTACAGACCGCTCGGGGTGGTGCCGGGGCTGAAGTCGGTCAGCGAAATCGCATTGGTGGTGTTGATGCGGTTGCCGCGGGCGTCGACGCCGTTGTCGTGGTTGATGTACTTGTAGCCGAGCTGCAGCTTGTTCAGCGGGCCCCAGTCCAGATCGCGGGCGGCGTCGAACTGGAAGTACTTCTCCTTGTCCGTGCTCTTGGCGTAGTAGATGCCGCCGGCCTGCATCGCCGAAGCGGCAGTGGAACCGGGCGCCAGGCCGGCCGGCGAACCGACCAGACCCCAGTTGGCGGCACTGGCGTTGTCGTAGTTGACGTCGGTGTGGCTGCCGTCGTAACCGAAGTTGTAGCCACCGTCCTTCAGCAGGAACTTCATCAGGTATTCGGGGTTCTTGCCGCCGGTGGCCTCGGTGGTACCGACCTGCGAGGTGAACACCCACTTGTCGCCGTAGAAGTCGTGGCGCAGGTTCAGGCTCTTGGTGGTGACGGTGCTTTCGCGGTAGTTGGTGTCCAGCTGCGCATACGGCTGCTTGCCGTTGCCGGCGCCATCGGTGACCGTGGCCTGGGTGACGTAGCCGTTCTGCACGGTCGCGCTGGTGATCTTGTCCTGGTCGCCGCAGCCCGGGCAGACGTAGCGCGATTCGCTGAAGTTGTTGTACTTGCCCTTGATGTAGATGCCGGTCAGGTTGAACTCGTTCTGATCGTTCGGCTTCCACTGCAGCGCGCCCTGCAGGCCGTTGCGCTCGCGGGTCTGCTGGAAGAAGGCGCTGTTGATGCCCACCGGGATCTTGGCGGTCGCGACGTTGCCACCGTCGCCGGAGATGCGCGCGGTCGGCGGGATGCCGGCGCCGGTGTTGTAGCCGAAGAACTCGATGCCGGCGCGCGACAGATCCTGCTTGTCGTGGGTGGCGGAGATCAACGCGCCGAAGGTCTCGTCGTCGTTCTTCCAGCTCCACAGCGCCGAGCCGCGCGGATTGCCTTCTTCCGAACGGTCGTTGTAGTTGTAGCCGATCGAACCGCGGATGGTGTTCTTCGGCAGGTCCAGCGGCTTGCGGGTGTGCACGATCACGGTGCCGCCGATCGAGCCTTCGTCGATGCGGGCTTCCGGGGTCTTGTAGACCTCCATCAGGCCAATGATTTCCGGAGACAGCAGGGTGTAGTTGAAGGTGCGGCCGCTGGTGTCGGTCGGGTTGCCGCCCCAGTCGCCCGAGGCGATGGTCTGGCCATTGAGCAGCACGCGGTTCAGCGCCGGGTCGGTGCCGTTGATGCTGACCTTCTCGCCTTCGCCGAACTGGCGGTCCACGCTGATGCCCGGCAGGTGCGCCAGCGACTCGGCGGCATTGGTGTCCGGGAACTTGCCGATGTCCTCGGCGCTGATCGCATCGACGATGGAGTTGGCCGAGCGCTTCACCGACTGGCTCTTCTCCAGCGAGGCGCGGTAACCGGTGACGGTGATGGCATCCAGCTGCTGGACGTTCTTGGAATCCGCGGTGGCGGAAGCGGGCGCTTCCTGCGCGGCGGCGTTACCGGACAGGTACAGCGCGGCCATGATGCTGAGGGCTAAGGTAGTGGTGCGGCTATTCATTGGCTAAACCTCTGGGTGAGTACTTGGGCATGAGGTGCCAACCGATGTTCCGGCGTGCTGGCCGCTGCCCGGCCTTGTGGATGGCGCCGCGCCTTGTGGCGCTGCGCGGATCGCATCTCGATGCGCGTCGTCCGGTCGCTGACGCGGAAGTAGCCAACCGGCGGCATCGAGGGCGCCAGTCCTTCCTGTGTTCCTGCAGATAACAACCAAGTCCAGCAATACAGCAGTGCACCTTGTCGCCTGATCCGGACGCCGCTGCGTCCGGCCCGGCTCGGGGCGTGGTTTCGTCGGTTCGGGGATGCCGGTCGCAGCGTCAGCGCGCGTCCTGCCACTTGGCGCGGGAGGAGCGGCGATGCGTCGCTGTGTCTGAATCCCCTGAACGTGGCATGTCTTGAAGTTGTAAAACTTGTGTGAGCCGAGTCTGTCGTAGCGCTGACAGCGTTGTCAACACCCGTTTCACGTGGTTTTGACGAATGCAGGCAAGGCTCGCCGCGGCATCTTTCCGGAGGCTTTCGCGGCCCTTCTTTTGCGTCTCCTAGGTGCTTGTCTACAAAAGAAAACATGCCCGCGGAGGGCGGCGGTGTGCCCGTGGTAGTCGCGAGGCCCTGGTGCGACAGGCGCTGCCGGTTGACCGGGCGTGTGGCAGAAATTTGTGCAATGCGGCGAAATTTTGCGACGGATGTTCACCCATGCAACGCGCCCTGCGATCGGTCGCTCGAACGGCCGGGCGATCGGGCCGATGAAGTCGCAGTGGTGAAGACAAAACGACAAACGGGTGAAATTCACCTTGACAACGTTGTCAAGGTGGTCCGACACTCGATCGATCAATCTGCCGAATCGGCGTGCGCCTGCTCTGGCGCAACGGGAGAAGATGTGTCCGCAAGCAGTTCATCAGTGGCAGCGGCCGTGCCGCGCGCCGAGCCCTTCATTGCTGCCGATGTCGGCGGAACCCATGTCCGGATCGGCCTGGTCGCACGCGCTGCCGGTGCCGGCCCGGCGCCGTCCGTCGATGTGCTGGACTATCGCAAATACCGCTGCGCCGACTATCCCGGTCTGGCCGAGATCATCGGCGAATTCCTGGGCCAGGTGCAGGGGCCGAAGCCGACCCGTGGGGTGATCGCCAGCGCCGGTTACGCGCTCGAAGATGGTCGCGTCATCACCACCAATCTGCCGTGGACGCTGTCGCCGCCGGAAATTCGCGAGCGCCTGGGCATGAAGGCGCTGCATCTGGTCAACGATTTCGAAGCGGTGGCGTATGCGGCCGCGTCGATGGACGCCAGCGAAGTGCTGCATCTGACTGGGCCGCGCAAGGCGCAGCGCGGGCCTGCGCTGGTGATCGGTCCGGGCACCGGCCTCGGCGCCGCGGTGTGGATTCCGACCCAGGGCGGCGCCATGGTGCTGGCCACCGAGGCCGGCCATGCCGCGCTGCCGATCGGCAACGATCTGGAACTGGCGCTGGCGCAGCGGCTGTTGCGCGATCGCTCCTATGTGCCGATGGAGCATTTCCTGTCTGGCCCGGGCCTGCTCAATCTCTATCGCGCACTTTGCGAGTTGCGTGGCGCCACGCCTGCGCATGCCGCACCGAGCGACATCACCGCGGCTGCAGTGGGCGACGACGATCCGCTCGCGCACGAGGCACTGTCCGCGTTCTGCGGCCTGCTCGGCAGCGTGGTCGGCGACATGGCCTTGCTGTACGGCGTGCAGGGCGGCATCTATCTGGCCGGCGGCTTCCTGCCGCAGATCGGCGCGTTCCTGTCCGCCAGCAGCTTCGTCGAGCGCTACTTGAACAAGGGCGCGATGCGTCCTGCGCTGGAGCAGATCCCGGTGAAGCTGGTCGAGCATGGCCAGCTCGGGGTGATCGGCGCGGCGAACTGGTTCCTGCAGCAGCGCCACTGAGCGGCCCGGCGCGGCGATGGCCGCGCCGATAGGCGGCGTCCCGCAACGCCGGTGCGGCGTGCCTGGCGTGCCGTAGCGCGTCGACACATATATATGTCCCATGCCTGCGGCGCCTGCGTTGCGGTGCCGCTGTCTACAGCGTCATCGCTTGCCTGAACTCACAGGTCGCCGTGATGCGCCTGCAGCGCCGCGATCGCGGCCAGGCCGGCGGTTTCGGTGCGCAGGATGCGTGGTCCCAGGCGCAGGCCGACGAAGCCGGCGGCCTCCAGCGTGGCGCGGTCGCGTGGCGACCAGCCGCCTTCCGGGCCGATCGCGATCGTCGCCGCAGCGCCGCCGATGGCCAGCGAACGCAGGCGCTGTTCGCCCTGCGGATCCAGGATCAACCGGCAGGGGCTGTCCGCCGCGGCGCGCGCCGCATCGGCCAGCGCCAGCGGCGCGCTCAGCTGCGGCACGCGCGCGCGGCCGGATTGTTCGCAGGCCGAGATCACCACGCTGCGCCAGTGCGCCACGCGCTTGTCCACCCGCGCCGCATCCAGCTTCACTTCGGTGCGTTCGGCCCACACCGGCACGATCGCGGCGACGCCGAGTTCGGTGGCCTTCTGCAGGATCAGGTCCATCTTCTCGCCGCGCGCCACGCCCTGCAGCAGGGTGATCGCCAGTGGCGACTCGTTGTCGACCGGCTGCGCCGCGCCGATGCGCACGCTGGCGTTGCGCTTGCCGGCCTGCAGCAGTTCGGCGGGGTAATCGCAGCCGTCGCCGTTGAACAGCACGCAAGGATCGCCCTCGCGCAGCCGCAGCACGCGCAGCAGGTGGTTGGCGACGTCTTCCGGCAGGCTCAACTCTGCGCCGGCGTGCAGCGGCAGCTCCACATGGCAGCGGGTCAGGCGCATGCCACCGCCTCGTCGATCGCCGCCAGCGTGGTCTCGGCCAGCAGCGCCAACTGCGCGGCGTCCACGCAGTACGGCGGCATCCAGTACAGCACGTCGCCCAGCGGACGCAGCACCACCCCGCGTTGCAACGCGGCACGGTAGGCGTGCAGGCCGACGCGTGCGGACGCAGGGAAGGGCGTGCGCTTGTTGCCGGTGCGGGTGAGTTCGAACGCCACCACCATGCCGGCCTGGCGCACGTCGGCCACGTGCGGATGCTCGGCGAACGGCGCCGACAGCGCGCGCATGGTCTCGGCGGTGCTGCGGTTACGCGCGATCACGTCGTCCTCCTGCAGGATCCGCAGCGACGCCAGCGCCGCGGCGCAGGCCAGCGGGTTGCCGGTGTAGCTGTGCGAATGCAGGAAGGCGCGTTCGCGGCTGTCGTCGAGGAAAGCGTCGTACAGATGCTGGGTGGCCAGCACCGCCGACAGCGGCAGGAAGCCGCCGGTCAGGCCTTTGGACAGGCACAGCAGGTCCGGCATCACCCCGGCCTGCTCGCAGGCGAACAGGGTGCCGGTGCGGCCGAAGCCGGTGGCGATCTCGTCGGCGATCAGGAACGCGCCGTTGGCGTCGCACAGTTCGCGCGCCCGCCGCAGATAGGCCGGATCGTGCATGCGCATGCCGCCGGCGCATTGCAGGCGCGGCTCCAGGATCACCGCGCAGATCTCGCCGGGATGGCGGTCGAACAGGTCGGCCAGCGCATCAGCGGCGGCATCGGCGCGTTCGCGCGCACTCTGCCCAGGCGCGGCCTGGTAGGCGTCGGGCGAGGGCGCGAACAAGGCCTCCGCCAGCAGCGGCGCGTACACCCGCCGATACAGCGGAATGTCGCCGACCGCCAGCGCCCCGATGGTCTCGCCGTGGTAGCCGTTCTCCAGCGCGACGAAGCGGGTGCGCCCCGGTTCGCCGCGGTTCTGGAAATAATGAAAAGCCATTTTCAGCGCCACTTCCACGCCGGCCGAGCCGTTGTCGGCATAGAACACCTTGGCCAGCGGCGCGCGGCCGTCCTGGCGCGGCGCCAGCGCCAGCAACTGCTCGGCCAGCAGCACCGCCGGTTCGTGGCTGAAGCCGGCCAGCATCACCTGCTCCAGCTGGGTGGCCTGGGCGGCGATGGCCGCGGCGATGCGCGGCTCGCCGTGGCCGAACAGATTCGTCCACCAACTGCTCACCGCATCCAGGTAGCGGCGGCCGCCGTGGTCGATCAGCCAGGCGCCTTCGCCACGGGCGATCGGGACCAGGGGCAGGGTGTCGGGGTGCTCGCGCATCTGCGTGCACGGGTGCCAGAGCACGGCCAGATCACGCGTGCGCCACGCCTCGGCCATCTGTGCTGCGGTCAGGTCTGATAGCATTTCGCGCTCATGAACAGGTTCTTCGCTCCGCGCATTCTATCGATCGACGCCGTCCGGCGCCGCAGGGTGCCGGCGTGACCCGTCGATTGCCGGTCATCCATGCCGTGCGCGAGCGCAGCGAATCGGCCGCCGAGCGCCGGGTCGAGGAGCTGGACCTGGAGTTCAGCAATGGCGAGCGCCGCGTGTTCCACCGGCTGAAGGCGCCGGGTCATGGCGCGGTGGTGGTGGTGCCGATGCTGGATGCGCAGACCGTGCTGCTGGTGCGCGAATACGCCGCCGGCGTGCATCGCTACGAACTGGGGCTGGTCAAGGGCCGCATCGACGCCGGCGAGACCCCGCTGCAGGCAGCCGACCGCGAACTCAAGGAAGAGGCCGGCTACGGCGCGCGGCAGTTGCGCGTGCTGCGCGCGATGACCCTGGCGCCGACCTACATGAGCCACCAGTCGTGGCTGGTGCTTGCACAAGATCTCTATCCCGAACGACTGACCGGCGACGAGCCGGAGGAATTGGAAGTGGTGCCCTGGAAACTGGCTGAACTGGATCAACTGATGTTGCGTGAAGATTTTTCCGAGGGGCGTTCGCTGGCGGCGCTGTTCATCGCCCGCGAGTGGCTGGGTCGGGCCGAATGATCCGTCTCACCAGTGATTTGCGCGAAACCGTGATCGCCATCGCCATCGATGCCGCCGCGGCCATCATGTCCGTCTATGCCACCGGCTTCGAGGTGGAGCACAAGGCCGATACCAGTCCGTTGACCCAGGCCGACCTGGCCGCGCATCAGATCATCGTCGAAGGTCTGGAGCGGCTGACCCCGGACCTGCCGGTGCTGTCCGAGGAATCGGCGCAGATTCCGTGGGAGGTGCGCGAGCACTGGACCACCTATTGGCTGGTCGACCCGCTCGACGGCACCCGCGAGTTCGTCAAGCGCAACGGCGAGTTCAGCGTCAACATCGCGCTGATCCACCAGGGCGCGCCGGTGTTCGGCGTGGTCCAGGCGCCGGTCGATGGCCGCGTCTGGCATGCGGTGCGTGGCGAGCAGGCGTACCGCCGCGAGGGCTTCCGCGACACCGCGCTGAATACGCGACGTCCGGCCACCGCGCCGCTGCGGGTGGCGGCGAGCCGTTCGCACCGTGACGCGCGTACCGACGCGTTGCTGCAGCGCATGGGCGAGATCGAACTGGTCGCGCAGGGGTCGTCGCTGAAGTTCTGCCGGATCGCCGACGGCGACCTGGACGTGTATCCGCGCTTCGGCCCGACCTCCGAATGGGACACCGCCGCCGGGCAGTGCGTGCTGCAGGCCGCTGGCGGCGCGCTGCTGGCCGCCGCGACCGGCAAGCCGTTCCGCTACAACCGCCGCGAATCGTTGCTCAACGGCGACTTCGTGGCGCTGGGCGATGCGGCGCTGCCCTGGCGCGACTGGCTGGGCTGAGCCGCGCCGCGCGCGCGCGCCGCACGGCGCGCGCTCTGCCACACTAGGCGGTGGCGGCAGCGGTGCCGTCGTACCGGAACCCGCCCGTGACCCCCACTCGCTACGATCTTCCCGCCCTGCTCGACATCATGGCGCGCCTGCGCGATCCCGCGCAGGGCTGCCCCTGGGACCTGGAGCAGGACTTCGCCAGCATCGCCGCGTACACGATCGAAGAGGCCTACGAAGTGGCCGACGCGATCGACCGCCAGGACCTGGCCGGGCTGAAGGACGAACTCGGCGATCTGCTGCTGCAGGTGGTGTTCCATGCGCAGATGGCGCGCGAGCAGGGCGCGTTCGGCTTCGACGACGTGGTCGCGGCGATCTGCGACAAGATGGTGCGCCGCCACCCGCACGTGTTCGGCGACAGTCAGGTGGCCGATGCCGAACAGCAGACGCTGAAGTGGGAAGAGATCAAACGTGCCGAGCGCGCCGCCGCCGGCGAGCGCGACGGCTCGGCACTGGCCGGCATCGCCCGCGGCCTGCCGGAATGGCAGCGCGCGCTGAAGCTGCAGTCGCGTGCGGCGCGGGTCGGCTTCGACTGGCCCGGCGCCGCGCCGGTGCTGGACAAGGTGCAGGAAGAACTTGAGGAAGTGCGCGCGGAACTGGCGCATGGCGCCGCAGTCGATCCGGCACGGCTGCAGGACGAGATCGGCGACCTGCTGTTCGTCTGCGCCAACCTGGCGCGGCATGCCAAGGTCGACGTCGGTGCGGCGCTGCGCCACGCCAACCTCAAGTTCGAGCGTCGCTTCCGCACGATGGAACGGCTGGCGCAGCAGGACGGCGGCGCGCTCGACGGCCTGTCGCTGGCGCAGCAGGAGGCGTACTGGCAGCGCGCCAAGGACGAAGAGCGCGCCGCGGCCGGATGAAGACCCTGCTGCTGTTCGTGCTGACCGCCGTCGCGGAAATCCTCGGCTGCTACCTGCCTTATCTGTGGCTGCGCGAACAGCGCAGCGCCTGGCTGCTGCTGCCGGCCGCGGGCAGCCTGGCGCTCTTCGTCTGGCTGCTGACCCTGCATCCCGCCGCCAGCGGCCGCGTCTATGCGGCCTACGGCGGCGTCTATGTCGCCGTCGCCTTGCTGTGGCTGTGGACGGTGCAGGGCATGCGCCCCACGCGCTGGGACCTGCTCGGCGCCGGCCTGTGCCTGGTCGGCATGGCGGTGATCATGTTCGCGCCGCGGCAGGGCTGAGGCCGCTCCCACAGGCGCTTGCGGCGAATGCGGCGGGTGCACTGTGGGAGGGACTTCAGTCCCGACGCATTGGCTCATCGGAAAGCACGCCAGGTTGCCCGTCGTGGCCGCATGACAGTTGACCTCCGCAGGACACGTCACGGCGTGATGGGCGGTGCCCTGTGGTCGCGATACACGTCCTCGTCGCACCGCGGCAGGGCTGAGGCCGCTCCCACAGGCGCTTGCGGCGAATGCGGCGGGTGCACTGTGGGAGGGACTTCAGTCCCGACGCATTGGCTCATCGGAAAGCACGCCACGTTGCGCGTCGTGGCTGCATGACAGTTGACTTCCGCAGGACACGCCACGGCGCGACGGGCGGTGCCGTGGTCGCGATACACGTCCTCGTCGCACCGCGGCAGGGCTGAGGCCGCTCCCACAGGCGCTTGCGGCGAATGCGGCGGGTGCACTGTGGGAGGGACTTCAGTCCCGACCCATTGGATCATCGGAAAGCACGCCAAGTGCGCGTCGTGGCCGCATGACACCTGCGTGTCGCATCCGTGCGCAGCGCGCGATGTCCGCGCTCCCAGCGTATGCTGAATGCCTGCGTCGCCTCGGGAGGGCCATCGCATGCGTCGCTTCTCCAGTTTTCGCGAGTTCTATCCGTTCTATCTGAGCGAGCACCGGCATCGGGTGTCGCGACGGCTGCATTTCGTCGGCAGCCTCGGCGTGCTGGCGAGCCTGCTGCTGGCGCTGTGCACCGGCCAGCCGCGTTGGTTATGGGCCGCACCGGTCTGCGGCTACGGCTGCGCCTGGATCGGCCATTTCGTGTTCGAGAAGAACCGTCCCGCCACCTTCAAGCACCCACTGTACTCGCTTGCCGGCGACTGGGTGATGTTCAAGGACATGCTGCTGGGCCGCATCCGCTGGTGACCGGCACGTGCGCGTGCGCTGGCTATACTGCGGATTCGATTTCTTTCTGGTTAATGGAGCGACCTGATGCCGTCTTCCTTCTTCCTCGCCATGGTCCTGCTGGTCGCCGGCGTGATCCTGCTGTTCAAGGCCGTGCGCATGGTGCCGCAGGGCTACCAGTGGACGGTGGAGTGCTTCGGCCGCTACACCCACACGCTGTCGCCCGGCCTGCATTTCCTGATTCCGGTGATGTACGGGGTGGGCCGCAAGGTCAACATGATGGAACAGGTGCTGGACGTGCCCAGCCAGGACGTCATCACCAAGGACAACGCGGTCGTGCGCGTGGACGGCGTGGTGTTCTTCCAGGTGCTGGACGCCGCCAAGGCCGCGTATGAAGTGTCCAACCTGGAGATCGCCACCATCGCGCTGGTGCAGACCAACATCCGCACCGTGATCGGCTCGATGGACCTGGACGAATCGCTGAGCCAGCGCGAAACCATCAATGCGCAGCTGCTGAACGTGGTCGACCATGCCACCAATCCGTGGGGCATCAAGGTCACCCGCATCGAGATCCGCGACATCCAGCCGCCGCGCGACCTGGTCGATGCGATGGCCCGGCAGATGAAGGCCGAGCGCGAGAAGCGCGCGCAGATCCTCGAGGCGGAGGGTTCGCGGCAGTCGGAGATCCTGCGCGCCGACGGCGAGAAGCAGGCGGCGGTGCTGGAGGCCGAAGGCCGCAAGGAGGCCGCGTTCCGCGACGCCGAGGCGCGCGAGCGCCTGGCCGAGGCCGAAGCGCGGGCGACGGCGATGGTGTCCAAGGCGATCGCCGAGGGCGACGTGCAGGCGATCAACTACTTCGTCGCGCAGAAGTACGTGGAGGCGTTCAAGGAACTGGCCACCGCGCCGAACCAGAAGTTCGTGCTGATGCCGATGGAGTCCAGCGGCATCATCGGCTCGATCGCCGGCATCGCCGAACTGGCGCGCGAGGCGCTGAACAAGCAGGCCACCCCGCCGGCAGTGCCGCGCGTGCCGCCGCGCAACGGAGTCTGAGCCATGCGCATTGAGGTGGTGGCCTGGGGTGCCCTGACCTTGTTGCTGTTCGCGGCCGAATCGCTGGCGCCGGGCGCCTTCATGCTGTGGATGGGCTTCGCCGCCGCGGCGGTGTTCCTCGCCGTGCTGGTGTTCCCGGACATCTCCCTGCTGCTGCAGGTCGGCGCGTTCGTGGTGCTGAGCTTCGTCTCGATCCAGGTGTACCGCACCTGGTTCCGCAACCGCGGCCGGACCAGCGACCAGCCGTTGCTCAACCGCCGCGCCGAGCAACTGATCGGCCGCATGGTGACCCTGGACCAGCCGATCCACGGCGGCCGCGGTCGCGCCAAGGTCGACGACGCCTTCTGGGTGGTCGGCGGCCCCGACCTGCCGGCCGGCAGCACGGTGCGCATCGTCGGCGTGGACGGGATGACGCTGCTGGTCCAGGCGGTTTGAAAGCCGGGATTGGGGATTGGTGCCGCGAGTGTGCGGTACCTCCGCCTTCCCAATCTTCCTGCGCGTAGGAGCGGCGATCAAGCGCGCGTCCTTCGGCTCAGGACGCCCGCTCTTGCTAATCCCGAATCCCAACTCCCCGATCCCGGCCTTCGCTGAAGCCGCTCCCAGGGCACTGCGCGATCGAGCGCCAGTCCTCCGGATCCAGGAAAGCCGCTCTGACGAATCCCCATTCCCGACTCCCCCAATCCCGGCCCCCAGCCAGCGATAATGGGGGACTTTTCTCACGGACCCGTGCCATGACCCAGAAGACCATCCTCAACGACAGCCACCGCGCCCTCGGCGCCAAGATGGTCGACTTCGGCGGCTGGGACATGCCGATCCACTACGGCTCGCAGATCGACGAGCACCACCAGGTGCGCCGCGACGCCGGCATGTTCGACGTCAGCCACATGACCGTGGTCGATCTGCACGGCGAGCAGGTCCGCGCGTTCCTGCGCCATCTGCTGGCCAATTCGGTGGACAAGCTGAAGGTGCCGGGCAAGGCGCTGTACACCTGCATGCTCAACCCGCAGGGCGGGGTGATCGACGATCTGATCGTCTATTACATGTCCGATGCGTTCTTCCGCCTGGTGGTCAACGCCGCCACCCGCGCCAAGGATCTGGCCTGGATCGGCGAGCAGGCGCAGGCGTTCGGCGTGCAGGTGCGCGAGCGCGACGACTTCGCGATGATCGCGGTGCAGGGGCCGAACGCGCGCGCCAAGGCGATCGGCCTGCTGCGCGAGCAGGATCGTGCCGCCGCGCAGAAGCTCGGTCGCTTCGCCGCGATCGAGGCGACCTCGGACGCGGGCGTGCCGCTGTTCGTCGCGCGCACCGGTTACACCGGCGAAGACGGATTCGAGATCGTGCTGCCGCAAGCGCAGGCGCCGGCGTTCTGGGAGGCGCTGATCGGTGCGGGGGTGAAGCCGGCCGGCCTGGGCGCGCGCGATACGCTGCGCCTGGAGGCGGGCATGAACCTCTACGGTCAGGACATGGACGATAGCGTCTCGCCTTACGAGGCCGCGCTGGCCTGGACGGTGACCCTCGACGAGGGCCGCGACTTCATCGGCCGCGCTGTGCTGGAAGCGCAGAAGGCCGGTGGCGCGCCGCGGCAGATGATCGGCCTGGTGATGGACGAGAAGGGCGTGTTGCGCCACGGGCAGAAGGTGCTGACCGCCAACGGCGACGGCGAGATCCTGTCCGGTACCTTCTCGCCGACGCTGGGCAAGGCGATCGCCTTCGCGCGGGTGCCGGCCGGTGAGCCGGGTTCGGTGCGCGTGGACATCCGTGGCAAGGAAGTGCCGGTGCGCGTGGTCAAGTTCCCGTTCGTGCGCGAAGGCCAGGTCCAGCCCGGCGTGCTCGGCTGAGTCCTGTCCGCCGCGCGCGACTTCTTTCCCAAGCGCGCGGTTCGCTACACTAGACTCCCATCCTCGATACCGTCTTCTTCCGGAGCAGCCCCATGAGCGAGATCCCTGGCGACCTCAAATTCCTCAAGTCCCACGAGTGGGCCCGCGTCGAAGGTAACGGTCGCGTGACCATCGGCATCTCCGACCACGCCCAGGGCCTGCTCGGCGACCTGGTCTACGTCGAGCTGCCGAACGTCGGCGATCACGTCGAAGCCGGCAACGGCGTGGCCGTGGTCGAGTCGGTCAAGGCCGCCTCGGACGTGTACAGCCCGCTCAGCGGCAAGGTCGTCGAGGTCAACACCGCGCTGAGCGACAAGCCGGAAACGATCAACGAGGACGCCTACGGCGAAGGCTGGATCCTGGTGCTGGAAGCGGACGATGCCGAGCAGTTGAACGAACTGCTGTCGCCGGACGAGTACGCCGAACTGCTCGAGGACGACGGCCACTGAGCCGACCGCCCATCGCGATACCCGAACCGGCCGCCCAGTGCGGCCGGTTTCTTTTTGGGCGCGGTCGCCAGCGTTCGCGCATCGGCAGCGCCATTCTCGGCAAGGCGATCCCGGAACGCGCGTCGCTGGCGTCGCTGCGTACGTCGCTGCGAAGGCCATGTGAGCTCGCCGCCGGGCGCACCGCGAGCGCAGCGTGTCCGTCGCGTCTGGCGGTGACCGATGCCGACGATCGGCGCGTCGGTCGGCGCCGGTTTTCCGACGCGGCGCAGGTGCAGCGCGGCGTGGAGGCACAACGCGGGTCGGCGACGCGCGGGCATCGGCGATGCGGTGCGCGCTGCTCGCTTCGCCGATGCATGACGGCGCGGTGCGTGCCGGCGCCAGTCGATCACCTCTGCGAGCTGCGTCGGTCGACACGACCGTGCAACGACATCGCCGGAGGACGCGTTGGCGACTTGGCATGGAGGTGGGCGAGGGCAGTCGTGCGCGTCGCGGTGTGTCGGCGACGTGCGTGCAGGTCGTGTCGCGGTGGCGCGATGTGGCACGACCCGGCGACGCGGCACGCATGCATCGCGCGCGTCGTGAGCGCCGCACGACGCAAAAAAGTTTGCGCACTTTTGCGCATTTGCACTTGTGCGATGCCGGAACCGCGTGCGGTCGCGAAATTTTTTTTCAGCTAGCGGACAGGCTGGCGTGCATCGCCGCGGTTCCCGCCGACGCTTCGCCGCTGCCTGCTCGCAACGCGATCGCGGCAGCGTGCCGTTGCAGAAAACACGGAAATTTCCCTGCTTTTTTTGCATGCGACGTTTTCCTCGCGGCGTCGGCGTCGGCGATCGGCGGCGTCGGCAAGGCGGCCAGTGCGGCATGCGGCGTCGGTGGCGCGCGCGCCATCGAAAAAAAAATTGCGTAGAAGTGTTGACAGTAAAAAAAACCGTGATTAGGTTTCGCCCAGCAGACGTTGCTGCGCAAGCGAGTGAATCGGATCGACATCAAAACGCGAAGCACAACTTGGACATCCGCCAGGAACCCGAAGATGGTGGAGTTGGAGTCGCTTCCCTCCGAGAAACGCAACGTCTCCCCTGGCATCGCACCCGTATCGCTATCCGGTACGGGTGTTTCTGTATCCGATCCGGCCCGCAGCGCGCGCCGGCGGTTCCCGCAGGCGGAGCATCGCCGCGAGGTTGCTTTAACTGGGCATTTTCAATCCATAGTTCACTGACGAGGAGCCATCCCATGGCGACGAAAAAAGCTGCGAAAAAGCCGGCCGCTAAGAAGGCGGTCAAGAAGACTGCCGCCAAGAAGCCGGCAGCGAAGAAGGTTTCGGTAAAGAAGGCGGTCAAGAAGGTCGCCAAGAAGGTGGCCAAGAAGGTCGCCAAGGTGAAGAAGGCGGTCAAGAAGGCCGTTGCCAAGAAGGCAGTGAAGAAGACGGCGAAGAAGGCCGCCACCAAGAAGACCGCGAAGAAGGCCGTCGCCAAGAAGGCGGTGAAGAAGACCGCGAAGAAGGCTGCGACCAAGAAGACCGCTGCCAAGAAGACGGTGAAGAAGTCGGCTGCCAAGAAGCCGGCCGCGAAGAAGGCAACTGCGAAGAAGGCCACCGCCAAGAAGACCGTGGCGAAGAAGAAGCCGGCCGCTCGCAAGAAGAAGGCCGCTCCGGTCGCGCTGCCGGCCACGCCCGCGCCGCTGATCTGATCCATCCCGATCGCTGTTCCTAGACTCTCTCCCCGGTGCCCAGCGGGGAGGGAGTTTTTTATGTGCGGCATCCTGCCGCGCGCGCTCGCAGTCCCGGTTGTGGGAGGGACTTCAGTCCCGACCCGAGAGTACCTCCGTGGTGCCTCCGTCCGACGATCCCCGCAGCGTCCGTCTTCTCGATCCACGCTGGCCGTTCCCTGTGCCTTGCTTGCCAGGCTGCGACGTGGACATCGCGCCTGTGCCTGTCGCATCGAAAACGGACGCGGCAAGCCGCGTCGTCTCCGTGCCACGGTCGGCGCCTGCGGGCAGGGCAACGCATCCACCTGATCTCCCTGGCATGCACGTGCGGCCTGGGCAGACACGCGAGTACCGGGAGGGAGGCGCGGGCAGTTATCGTCGGCGTGCATTTACGCGACAGCTACGCCGGCAACGACACGACGGTAGGCGGCAGCAAAGGCCGTCATATCGCGCGCAATGATCGCCCCTGGCGTGGATCGACCGACCGTCGGGATCGGGGCTGCCACAGCAGCCAGAGCGCCTGGCATTCGCCGACCCAGCCAAGGCGTTGCGTGCGCACTTGCAGCGCGTCAGCGCGCCTTGCCCGCCTCCACTCCGCATCACGGGCTTTCCCCGCGTATCCGTGGAATGAGGGGAGTCTCCGGCCGCCTGCTTTCGCCACACTCAGGCCGGATGCAGTCTGTCCCGTGGGAGTCGACTGTGGTGCAGCCGCGACAGGCGAAGCCGAAAGCCGGCCGACACCCTCCGTCGTCGGGACTGAAGTCCCTCCCACAGTGCACCCGGTAGGTTCGTCGCAAGCCCCTGTGGGAGCGGATTCAGCCACGACGGGCTTTGTCTGGAATGCCCGTCGCTGCTGAAGCGACTTCCACAGTGGCTTGCGAGCTCGCCGGGTGGCTGTGGGAGGGCCTTCAGTCCCGACGCATTGGGCCATCGGAAAGCACCCACCACTTCGCGCGTCGCGGTTGCACGACAGTCGACTTCCGCAGGATGCTTCTCGTCGGTCGTTATCGCAGGTGTCCTGCAGTCGCGCCTCGCGTGCTGCCCAGCGCACGTCGGCGATGGTGCACCGGGTTGCCAGCACGCCAACGGCAGCCTGCGGCGATGCGGGGTGCAGCGACACCAGATGCCGGATCGCGAACAATGCCGAGAGGGCGCGGCGTGTGCCCTGTGCGCGATCTTGGAAGCGGCGGTGCGCCACCACCCTCACCGCGGCCGTACGCGGGCGCTCCGAGCGCCTGCTGCCGCTGGGGCGACGCAGTCGCAGATCGTTCGTCCAGGCACGACGTCGGCGTTGCGGCCACACTTTTGTGACGCGCTCGTGCCAGCGCATCGCCGCAGCCGGGACAGGGCTGCGTCCCCGTGTCGGGAAAAAGGGCGCACGCGGCGCAGGTCAGCGCTGTAGACAGCAGAGAGGCGGTTCGCGCGCTCGTTCGCGAGGATGCTGCGCGAGCGCGCGGTCAGTGCGGCGGAGACCACGCCGTGTCGTTGCTGCGGGAACGGCACCGCGTCCCAGCCGGGAAGGGGCACACGCGGTGCAGTCAGCGCTGCAGACAGCAGAAAGGCGGCTTGCGCCGCCTTCTGCGAGGATGCTGCGGGAGGACGCGCTCAGTGCGGCGAGGCCACCGACTTGGACGAGGAGGCGCCCTTCTTGTCCTTCGGGTCCGGACGCTCGGCCATCAGGTTGTCGCTGCCGAAGTCGGTGTCCACGTCCAGCCAGCGCTGCGCCGGCAGGCCGATGGCGCGGTCGAGCACGGTTGGCAGCAGGCCCGAGGGCAGGCCGCTTTCGCCGTTCCACAGGATGGCCACGCCGAGGTCGCGTTCCGGCACCAGCGCGATCAGGCCGCGGTAGCCCTGCACCGCGCCGGCATGGAAGATCACCTGGTGGCCGGAGTAGTCGAACACGCGCCAACCCAGCGCGTAGCTGGCCGAGTTGACCCGCGCGCGGCGCCAGCCCGAGCGCATCTCGCCCGGGGTGAGGATCAGCGGCGCGTGCAGGGTCGCCAGCAATGGCTCCGGCAACACGTCCGGGCGATGCCCGGTCTGCGCGATCAACCACTGCGCCATGTCGCTGATGCTGGCGTTGACGCCGGCGGCCGGCGCCAGGCGGTAGTAGGTCGGCTTGGGCGTCAGCGAGACCCAGCCGTTGCGGCTGCGCACGTGCGGGCGCGCCCAGCGCGGGCTGGCCTGGATGCCGGCCAGGCCCATGCTGGCGTCGTTCATGCCCAGTGGCTTGAAGATGCGCCGCTCCACCGACTGCTCGTAGAAGCTGCCGGACGCGGCGAACACCACGTCGCCGATCAGGCTGAAGGCGACGTTCTGGTAGGCGTAGCACTCGCCCGGCGCGCACTTCAGCGGCGCATAGGCCAGCTTGTGGCTGAGCGTGTAGTAGTCGATGTTGGATTCGACGTCGCGGTCGTAGGCGTTGTAGGTGAGGCCGACGCGGTGGCTGAGCAGGTCGGCGACGTTCAACTGGCGCGTGGCGACCGGGTCGCTGAGCTGGAAGCCGGGCACGTAGTCGACGACCTTGCTGTCCCAGCGCAGGGTGCCGTCGTTGACCAGCAGGCCGGCCATGGTGCCGGCGAACGCCTTGGACAGCGAGGCCAGGCGGAACACGGTGTGCGCATCGACCTGCTCGGGGCGGTTGACGTCGGTGACGCCGTAGCCGCGCGCGCTGAGCACCTGGCCGTTGTGCACGATGGCCATCGCCAGGCCGGGCACGCGCTCGCCATAGGTCAACTGTTCGGCCACCGACTCCAGCGCGGCGACATCGAAGTCCTTGGCCAGCGGCAGCACCTGGCTCTGGGTGAGCGAAGCGCGGTAGGGCAGCGGCTGGGTCGGCGAGGTGTAGCGCGTGGCTTCGGTGTGCAGCGGCGGCGGCAGCGGTTGTGCGGGCGCCGGCGTCTGTGCGGTGGAGGACATCGCAAAGGGCAGCAATGCCCCGAGCAACCCGGTTGCCACCGGTCGAAGGAGCCGGTGCCTGCTGTTCTGTGTCATTGCGCCTGAGGCCTGTGAGGTGCTGCCGGCCACGATTCTAGCGCCGGATTTCTCGAATGCACAAACTGGGAGAAGATGAATAGGCATCGCCTTGATCCTGCTGGGGATTTCCCGCCTCGGACGGGGGGTGCAGGCCTGCCGGCGGAGCGGTGGCGGGGACTGCGGCGGATGCCCACGGACATGCAATCGCCGTGCCGCGCAAGCCCCGCTTCAGCCCCTCTCCCCCCGGGAGAGGGGTTGGGGTGAGGGTCGGTCACGCAGCAGCGGATCTACCGCCGCGATACTCGTGCGCTCGCCCCCCTCCGCGCAGCGTCGTGCATCCCCCGCAGCCGCCGCCTCACCCCTCCCGCAGCACAGCCCGCCCACGGATCAGATCCGCAGCACGCTCAGCGATCATCATCGTCGGGCCGTTGGTGTTGCCGCTGACCAGGCGCGGCATCACCGAGGCGTCGACCACGCGCAGGCCGTCGAGACCGCGCAGGCGCAGCTGCGGGTCGACCACTGCCTGCGCGTCGCTGCCCATCCGGCAGGTGCCGATCGGGTGATAGATGGTTTCGGCCTTGGCGCGGATGAAGGCGATCAGCCCGGCCTCGTCCAGGTCCTCCCGCGCCGGCAGCAGCGGCGCGCCGCGCCATGCATCGAACGCCGGCTGCTGCAGGATGTGCCGCGCCAGGCGCGCGCATTCCACCAGCATGCGCAGGTCGAAGCCGTCGGGATCGCTCAGATAGTTGGCCTGGATCCGCGCCGGCGTGCGCGGGTCGGCGTCGTTGAGCGCGATGCGGCCGCGGCTGCGCGGCTGCAGGTGGCAGGCGTGCAGGGTGAAGCCGTCGCCGGGCAGGCGGTTGCGGCCGTGGTCGTCGAGCATGGCCGGCACGAAGTGCAACTGGATGTCGGCGCGCGCGTCCGGCGCGAATGGCGAGCGGATGAAGCCGCCGGCCTCGGCGATGTTGCTGCTGCCGGCGCCGCGGTGCCCACGCAGGAAATAGTCGAAGGCGATCTTGGCCTGGTTGCGACGGTCGTAGCTGATCCCCGGGCGGGTGCGGTACAGCGTGCACACGTCCAGGTGATCCTGCAGGTTGGCGCCGACCTGCGGTTGGTCCAGCTGCACCGCGATGCCGTGGCGGCGCAGCGCATCGGCCGGGCCGATGCCCGAGAGCATCAGCAGCTGCGGCGAGTTCACCGCGCCGGCGCTGAGCAGCACTTCGCGCGCGGCGCGCGCCTGCACCTCGCGGCCGTCCTGCGCATAGGCGACGCCGACCACGCGTCCACCTTCGATCAGCAGGCGCAGCACCAGCGCGTCGGTGACCACCTGCAGGTTGTCCCGCGCCCGCGCCGGCGCCAGGTAGGCGACTGCGGCCGAGCAGCGTGCGCCGTCCTTCTGGGTGACCTGGTACAGGCCCGCGCCTTGCTGCTGCGGGCCGTTGAAATCGGGATTGTGCGGGAAGCCCGCTTCCTGCGCGGCGGCCACGAACACGTCCGAGAGCGGGTTGTGGTAGCGCAGGTCGGAGACGTGCAGCGGGCCGTCGCCGCCATGCAGCGCATCGCCGCCGCGGCTGTTGCATTCGCTGCGGCGGAAGTACGGCAGCACGCCGCGCCAGTCCCAGCCGTCGGCGCCGTCGGCCGACCAGTCGTCGTAGTCGGCGGGCACGCCGCGCACGTAGCACATCGCGTTGATCGAGCTGGAGCCGCCCAGCACCTTGCCGCGCGGCCACCACAGGCGGCGGTCGTTCAAGGCCGGCTCGGCCTCGGTCAGGTAGTTCCAGTTGATGCGGCGGTTGCTGGCCAGGCGCGCCAGGCCCGCGGGCATGTGGATGAAGGGATTGCGGTCGCGCGGCCCGGCCTCGATCAGCAGCACCTTGCAGTCGCGGTCCTCGCTCAGGCGGTTGGCGAGCACGCAGCCGGCCGAGCCTGCGCCGATGATGATGTAGTCGTACACCCGCGGTGTCCCCTGAGTTCCTGGCGCCGACGCTAGTCGCCGAGGATAGAGCATATGCTCGGCGCGGCCGTTCGCCGCGCGCGATGCGCGTACGGCGCGGGCGGTGGATTGCGCACGCGCTGGCGGTGTTGCGGTGCATCAGCTACCGTGCGCGTTTTCCGCCCCCGAAAATCGCCATGTCCCGTTCCTGCGCCAGGGTCCGCCGCCAATGAGCGCCGCCCCGCATGCCCCCGGTGCGCTGGCGCGGCTGCGCGGTGCCCTGCGCGATTCGCCGCCGCTGGCGTGGGCATTCCTGTACTTCTTCTCGCTGCTCAGCGGCTACTACGTGCTGCGGCCGGTGCGCGAGGCGATGGGCGCCTCCGCCGACGTGGCCGCGGTGTTCCCGCCGGCAATGATCGCGTTCTTCGCGGCGCACGGCATGCCGCTGAAGGAATTCGCGCTGCAGGTGCTGTTCACCTGCACCTTCCTGATCATGCTGCTGCTGCAGCCGATCTACGGCGCGCTGGTCAGCCGCTATCCGCGGCGGGTGTTCCTGCCGGTGGTGTACGGCTTCTTCATCGCCACGCTGCTGCTGTTCTACGTGCTGTTCGACAGCGGCGTGCCCGGGCGCGGCATGGCCTTCTTCCTGTGGATCTCGGTGTTCAACCTGTTCGCGGTAGCGGTGTTCTGGAGCTTCATGGCCGATGTCTTCAGCAACGCCGAAGCGCGCGCCTGCTACGGCTACATCGGCGCCGCCGGCACGCTCGGCGCGTTCCTGGGGCCGGTGATCGCCAGCAGCCTGGTCGAGCGCATCGGCATCGCCAACCTGATGCTGGTGTCGGCCGGCTTCCTGGTGGTCAGCGTGGTGTGCCTGCTGCGCCTGCGGCTGTGGGCGGTCGCCCGCGAACGCGAGCGTGGCGTGGTCGGCGGCGAGGCGCCGATGGGTGGCGACGTGCTGGCCGGGCTGAAGCTGATCGCGCGCGAGCCGCTGCTGCGCTGGCTGGCGCTGATGTCGGTGTTCGGCGTGGGTGTGGGCACCCTGCTGTACAACGAACAGGCGGCGATCGTGCGCCGCCTGTACACCGACGCGGCGGCCAGTACCGCCTTCTACGCGAACATCGACCTGGCAGTGAACGCGGTGACCCTGGTGCTGCAGTTGCTGGTCACCCGCGCGCTGCTGTCGCGCTTCGGCATCGGACCGGCGCTGCTGATTCCCGGCTGCGCGATCCTGCTCGGCTATTCGGTGCTGGCGGTGTCGCCGCTGCCGATGCTGGTGGCGGTGGTGCAGGTGGTGACCCGCGCCGGCGAGTTCTCCCTGGCCAAGCCGGCCCGCGAGACCCTGTACACCCGGGTCGGCCGCGAATGGCGCTACAAGGCCGGCGCGGCGATCGATACGGTGATCTACCGTGGCAGCGACCTCAGCTTCGCGTGGTTGTACAAGCTGCTGTCGGGGTTCGGCTCGCAGGTGGTGTTCGTCGCGGGCCTGCTGGCCGCCTCCGGCATGACCCTGGGCGCGTGGCGGCTGCTGCGCGAGGCGGCCAAGCTGCCGCCGGAACGCACGCCGCCAACGCGCTGAGCCGGCGCCGCGTGGCGGGGGACTGGCCGCCCATCGGGCCGCTGGCTATGCTGACGCCCTGTCTCCTGTGCCGGATAGCACGATGATCCTGGTGGCTTCGATCCTGGTCGGCGCGGTCGCGCTGCTGCACGTCTACATCCTGGTGCTGGAAATGGTCCTGTGGACGCGTCCGCTGGGCATGAAGGTGTTCCGCAATTCGCCGGAGAAGGCGCAGGCCACGCGCGTGCTGGCGGCCAACCAGGGGCTCTACAACGGCTTCCTCGCCGCCGGCCTGGCCTGGGGCCTGGTCGCGCAGCGGGTCGACGTGATGCTGTTCTTCCTCGGCTGCGTGGTTGTGGCCGGCCTGTACGGCGGCTGGAGCGTCAGCCGCCGCATCGTGTTCGTGCAGGCGCTGCCGGCAGCGCTGGCGATCGCGGCCGTGCTGCTGGCGTACTGAGCCGCGCACCGCGCACGCGACGCTGCGATCAGGGCGAGGCCGTGGCCGGCACGCGTGGCGACACCCACATGGCGATGCGCGCGAAGCACACCACGTGCTCGTGCGTATCGCGGATCTCCACGCTGACCGGCAGGTCGTAACCCCGCTCGGCGGCGACGATCGCCACGTCCGGCGTGGCCACCGCATGCATCGGGCCGAGCGCCTTGCTGCGGTATTCCACCTGCATGCCCTTGGGGATCCAGCGCATCGACGGCGGCAGGCTGGCGTCGACCATCACTCCACCGGCCAGTTCCGCCAGGTTGCACAGCGCGATCGCGTGTACCGTGCCGATGTGGTTGCTGACCCGCCGCCGGTGCGCGATGCGCGCCTCGCAGCGGCCCGGCTCCAGGAGGGTGATATGCGGGGCGATGCTGGCGAAATAAGGCGCCTTGAAGCACACCGCACGCGAGAACAGCCAGGATCCCCCGGGCCAGCCTTGCATGCGGCGGTAGAGCGAGAGCAGTTGGCTCATTGCAGTTCCCCCGAACGCACGACGGCGGACCGAAGTCCGCCGTCGTGGGTGTCGCATGGCCAGGACGATCAGGCCGCTTCGCGCGAATGCCCGTCGTCGGCCGCCGCTGCGGCACGCTGGTAGTAGCTCGCCGAGCGCAGTTCGTCGGTGTCGAAGTCGTCGACGCTGATCGTGTCCATGGTGATCTCGCGCAGCTCCTCCAGCTGACGGCGCTCATCGGCCGACAGCACGCCTTGGCGCACCGCCTCGTCCAGCTGCGAGGCGAAGTCCAGCGATTCGATGCCCTTGCTCTTGAGCGCCTTCAGGAACTTGCGCTCCACCGGCTCGGCCAGCACCGCCTTGGTCAGGTAGCTGGCGATGCGGCCGCCGGGGTTGTTCTCGCACGGGGTCAGGAATACGCCCTGGCCCAGGCGATCGCGGGCTTCGTTCGGCGTCATCAGCAGCGCGGCGACGCGGTGGCCCAGGCGGTCGCCCGGCGCCTCGGCACGGCGGCCCCACGGGAAGATCAGCGCCCACATCAGCCAACCGACCGGACGGATCGGGAAGTTGCGCAGCGCCGCCGACAGCGCCAGCTCGATCTTGTGCACGCTGTCGTGGAAGGCCCAGGCCAGCAGCGGCTGGTCGGTGGCCGGCGCGCCGTCGTCGTGGTAGCGCTTGAGCATGGCGCTGGTCATGTAGATGTGGCTCAGCACGTCGCCCAGGCGTCCGGACAGCGACTCCTTGAACTTCAGCTTGCCGCCGAGCATCAGCATCGACACGTCGGCCATCAGCGCCAGGTTCGCCGAGTAGCGGTCTAGCTTGCGGAAGTAGCGGCGGGTGTAGGCATCGCCCGGCGCGGCGCCGATGCGTGCGGCGGTCAGGCCGAACCACAGCGAACGCACCGCGTTGGAGATGGCGAAGCCGATGTGGCCGAACAGGTTGCGGTCGAACTCGTCGACGCCGGCCTTGTGATCCGGATTGCCGGCGGCCTTCATCTCCTTCATCACCCACGGATGGCACAGGATCGCGCCCTGGCCGAAGATCAGCAGGCTGCGGGTCATGATGTTGGCGCCTTCCACGGTGATCGCGATCGGCGCGGCCTGCCAACTGCGGCCGGCGAAGTTGCGCGGGCCGAGGATGATGCCCTTGCCGCCGACCACGTCCATCACGTCGCTGATGACCTCGCGGCTCATCGTGGTGCAGTGGTACTTGGCGATCGCCGACGGCACCGACGGCACGTCGCCGCGGTCCACCGCCGCGGCGGTGGCCTGCGACAGCGCGCTGATCGCATAGGCCTTGCCGCCGATCCGCGCCAGCGCCTCTTCCACGCCTTCGAAGCGGCCGACCGACAGGCCGAACTGCTTGCGGATGCGCGCATACGCGCCGGTGACGACCGCGCCGAACTTGGCGCCGCCGCTGGCGGTGGAGGGCAGGGTGATCGAGCGGCCGACGGCCAGGCACTCGTTGAGCATGTTCCAGCCCTTGCCGACCATCTCCACGCCGCCGATCAGCTGGCTCAGCGGGATGAACACCTCGCGGCCGTGGATCGGGCCGTTCTGGAACGGCGAGTTCAGCGGGAAGTGGCGGCGGCCGATCTCGACCCCCGGGGTCTCGCGCGGCAGCAGCGCCAGGGTGATGCCGATGTCCTTGGTGTCGCCGATCAGGCCTTCCGGGTCGTACATGCGGAACGCCAGGCCGACCAGGGTCGCCACCGGGGCCAGGGTGATGTAGCGCTTGTCGAAGGTCAGCTTGACGCCGAGCACGTTGGCGCCGTTCCACTCGCCCTTGCAGACGATGCCGTAGTCGGGGATCGAGGTGGCATCGGAGCCGGCGAACGGACCGGTCAGGCCGAAGCAGGGCACTTCCTGGCCCACCGCCAGACGCGGCAGGTAGTAGTCCTTCTGCTCCTTGGAGCCGTAATGCAGCAGCAGTTCGCCCGGGCCCAGCGAGTTGGGCACGCCGACGGTGGAACTGACCACGCTGGAGACCGAGGCGATCTTCTGGATCACCTTGTGGTGGGCCAGCGCGGAGAAGCCCAAACCGCCGTATTCCTTCGGAATGATCATGCCGAAGAACTTGTTCTTCTTGATGAAGCTCCAGATCTCCGGCGGCAGGTCGGCGTGGACGTGGGTGATTTCCCAGTCGTTGGTCATCCGGCACAGTTCTTCGACCGGGCCATCGAGGAAGGCCTGCTCTTCGGCGGTCAGCTGCGGCTTGGGATAGTTCAGCAGCTTCTGCCAGTCCGGGTCGCCGGTGAACAGCTCGCCTTCGAAGCCGACCGAGCCGGTTTCCAGAGCAATGCGCTCGGTCTGCGACAGCGGCGGCAGCACCTTGCGGAACACCTTCAGCATCGGCGCGGTGAGCAGCGGCTTGCGCACGAACGGCAACAGCAGCGGCATCGCGACCACCGCCAGCACGACGGCCGCGACGATGGTGGCGACGTGGTTGGCGCCGAGCAGCCAGCACGCGACCAGCAGCGTGGCGCTCAACGCGGCCCAGACGGCGAGCCGCATGCGGTGATAGGCGGCGAACGCGCCGGCCAGCAACAACACGAGGAAGGGGGCAATGATGCTCATGGGCGTGCTCCGGGGAGGTACTCGGTGACGGCGGACGATGCGCCGGCGCAGGCCGGTGGCAGGGCGTCCAGGTAGTGCAACACAGTGGCGGTAAATGCGGCGTTGTCGTCGCCGGCCAGCATATGCGTGGCCTCGGGCAGATGCGCATGCTGCGCATGCGGCACCAGCGACAGGAACTCTTCGATGGTCTGCGGCGTGACCAGATCGCTGCGGCCGCCGCTGATCAGCAGCAGCGGGCACTGCACGTGTGCGGCGGCCTGCGCGATCGCGCCCTGGTGCTGGTCGCTGTCGCGCGCCAGTTCTTCAACCAGGCGCGGGTCCCAGTGCCAGTACCAGCGGCCGTCGGCGTGTTGCCGCAGGACGCTGCGCAGCGCTTCGGGCGACTTGCGCGCGCGCTGCGGCAGGTAGGCGGCGATCGCGTCGCCGGCCTCGTGCAGGCTGGCGAAGCCCTGCGGATGCGCGGTCATGAAGGCGAGGATGCGTTCGACCCCGGCCGGCTGCCAGCGCGGGGTGATGTCCACCAGCACCATCGCGCGGAACAGGCCCGGCCAGCGCGATTCGGCGATCAGCCCGAACAGCCCGCCCATCGAGGCGGCGACCAGCACCGGTGGCGGCGACATCTCGCCGGCGACCACGATCAGGTCGTCGGTGAATTGCTCGCCGCGATAGGGCAGGTCCGCCGGGTTGCGCGCCGAATCGCCATGGCCGCGCGCGTCGTAGGCGACGCTACGGTACCCATGCGCTTGCAGCGCCGCGGCGGTCGCCGACCAGGCATGCCGGGTCTGGCCGAAGCCATGCGCGAACAGCACCGATCCCGCTTCGCCGGGACCGGTGACGGTCGCGGCCAGCGCCAGCTCGCCGGCACCCGAGAGGGTAGCCGAGGCGGCATGCGGGACGGTGGCGGAAGCGGAGACCATACGAGATAGTATGGTTGCTCTGCGCGGCATGTCAATACGATGCAGTATGGGTGCGAAAAGCCAATGCTGCCGGGCATTTGCGCCGCCCTCGTGAAGGCCACATACTGCAACCGACGTCCCCGTATGGTTAAATCCACGGATGAATACCGCGCCCGCTCCTTCCTCCGACGACGGCGCCGCTTCCGGCGGTGGCCGCAACAACCGGCTCAGTGCCGAAGACTGGGCGCAGGCCGCCCTGGACCTGATCGCCGAACAGGGCGTCAGCGCGGTGGCGGTGGAGCCGCTGGCGCGGCGCCTGGGCGTCACCAAGGGCAGCTTCTACTGGCACTTCCCCTCGCGCGATGCGCTGCTGCAGGCCGCGCTGGAGCGCTGGGAACTGGTCGAGCAGCAGCAGGTGTTCGGCAGCCTGGAAGAGGTGCCGGATCCGCGCACGCGGCTGCGCGCGCTGTTCCAACTGGTCGCGCACGAGGTCAAGCCGCACATCATCTACAGCGAGTTGCTGAAGGCGCTCGATCATCCCGCGGTGCGGCCGGTGATCGACCGGGTCTCGCAGCGGCGCATGGAGTATCTGATTGCCTCGTTCCGCCAGGCCGGGCTCAGCCGGACCGATGCGCAACATCGCGCACGCCTGGCCTATGCCGCCTACGTCGGCTTCCTGCAGCTTTCGCTGCAATTGCACCAGCCCAAGCAGGCGCGCGAGGACTTCGAAGCCTACGTCGAACACGTCATCGTGACCTTGATTCCCGGCTGATGGCGCAGGTGCCGGCTGCCGACGCGCTGGAAGCCGTGCAGCGGCACGTGGCCGAGGGCGACTACCGCGCCGCAGATGCGCTGTGCGAGCGTGCCCTGGACGCAGCGCCTGCCGATCTGGCGCTGCGCCGCGCGCATGCGCTGCTGCTGATGGACAGCGGTGCGTTCGCGCGCGCGGCCCAGGCCTGGACGCTGGTGGCCGCCGCCGAATCCAGTGCGGAGGCATGGAGCCGGAGCGCGATCTGCCTGGCCCGGCTCGGCGAGCATGCGCAGGCGCTGCCGGCGTTCGAACACGCCTTGCAGCTGGCCGCCGACGCGTTCCTGGTGCGGTTGTGGTACGCCGAAAGCCTGGATGCGCTGGGGCGCCATGACGACGCGCTGCCGATGTACTTTGCCGCAGTGCGCGCGGCACAGGCCAAGGGACGCTGGCTCGATCAGGACACGACCGCGCCCGAATTGCGGGCGCGCGTGGTCGCTGCGATGCGGCGGATCGATCAGGGGCGGCACGCCGTGTTCGTCGCCGCGATCCAGCCATTGCTCGATCGCTTCGGCGAGGCCGCGTTGCGCCGGGTGATGGCGGCATTGCGCATTTATCTCGGGCTGCAGCCACGCCCGGCGGACGATGGCCAGCATCCGACCTTCCTATACATCCCGGAGCTGGACCCGTCGCCCTATCTGGGCGCCGCGCGGTTCCCCTGGTACGACCAACTGCAGGACGCCGCCGACGGAATCGTCGAAGAGGCGCACCAGGTCCTGGCGTCGCGGCAGTCGGTGCAGCCGTTCCTGGATTTCAGCAATGGCGCGTCGCCGCAGGACTATCTCGTCGGCCAGCGGGGCGACGGCGCCTGGGATGCCTATTTCTTCTTCCGGCACGGGCAAGCCTACCCGGAGAACCTGCAGCGCTGCCCGCGCACGGCAGCCGCGTTGGCGCAGGTGCCGTTGACCCGGATCGAGGGACATGCGCCGGAAGTGTTGTTCTCGATCCTGGCGCCCGGCACCACGATCAAGCCGCATTACGGCGTGACCAACGCGCGCGTCGTGACCCACTTGCCCTTGATCGTGCCGCCGGACTGCGCGCTCGAGGTCGCCGGTATCGCCCATGCCTGGGAGGTCGGTCGCCTGGTCACGTTCAACGACACCTGCCTGCACCAGGCCTGGAACCACAGCGACCGGGTGCGGGTGGTGACGATCCTGGACACCTGGCACCCGGATCTGGACGAGGCCGAGACGCTGGCGCTGCGGCAACTGGTGGAGACGATCGGCGCGTTCAATCTACGCGCCGGCGGCTGAGCCGCGCCTGCCGCGACCTGCGCCCTGCAGTTCGCGGCGACGCTCAGCGCTTGAACATCAGGTAGGTCGACAGGATGTACTTGTCGTTGGACACCGGCGGCTCGCCGACGTGCTGGTACATCCAGTAAGGAGGGAACATCAGCAACCTGCCGGCGCGGGGCGCGGTTTCCACGTCGAGGTCGCAGAAACGGGTGGTCCCCCCTTCGCTGACGTCGTTGAGATACCACAGGAACACCATGTAGCGTTCCGAGACCGCGTCGACCGAGTCGAAATGCGGCTGGAAGCGATCGGTGCCACCCACCTGGTACTTCTTCAGGATAAGTCGGTCGATGGTCGGCCGGTACGGAATGGGCAGAGTCAGGCCCAGTGCCTGGTTGTAGCGGGCCAGGTAGTGTTCGATCCGGTCCAGGAAGAAGCCCAGGAAGGCCGGGTCGGCCAGCTTGCCGACGTCCAGTTCGGTCCAGTTGCTCTCGCCCAGCGCCGCATGCGTATTGCTGCCGTTGCGCAGGTGATGCGCGCGGGAAGATTCGAACCCGTCGATCAACTGTTGGCAGAACGCGGCGGGCAGGGCGTCGTCGTAGGTGCGGATGTAGTCGCTCAGCGCTTTCATGGGGTCGGCGCATCCAGGTCGTAGCCCCAGTGCGCGGCCACCGGCTGCAGGATAGGCAGCGCGTCGGCCAGCCAGGGTGCGTAGGGATGCCAGCGACCCACGGCGCGCTGGTTCACCGGCTCCACCACTTGCGCGTAGCTGGGGGTGCTGATGTAGCCCTTGCGTGCGGCATGCTGCGCGAAATCGGCCAGGAATCCGGCCTGGTCGATGCCCAGGAAGTCGCCGATGCGTTGCACTTGCGTGGGGAAATCGCGCACCGTTTCCTCGTACTTGAGGATCAGCAACTGCGGCTGCAGCAGCGCCTGATGGTGGATCCAGAAGCGCATCGCGTTCACGTAGCTCCTGGCCAGGCGCTCGAGCGTGGAGCACAGCACCATGAAGGCCGGCGAGCGGAAATTCTGCATGTAGCAGCTCAACAGCACATCGCAGGGATGGCGTAGGGCCAGGATGATCTTCGCGTCGGGGAACATGCGCATGATCACCGGCAGGCGCAACATGTTGAGCGGATTCTTGTCGACCAGTTGCTGGCCTGGGGCCAGGGCCACGACCTTGGCGACTTCCGCCCAGTACACCTGGCGCATCGCCGCGACCTGGGTCTGGTCCAGCGCGTCCAGGTCATACGGGTAGCGCTTGCCCTGCGCTTCCATCCATTCGATGCAGCGCTGCAGGATCGCGCGCTCGTCCATCGACGCATAGCGCGGATGCGCATCGAGCATCTGCTCCAGCATGGTCGTGCCCGAGCGGGGAAAGCCGACGATGAACACCGGCGACGCGTCGCTGTCCGGCGCCGTGGCGTGCGGGTCCACCGCGAACGGAGTCTTCAGCCACAGGCTGGAGATCTGCAGCGGCTCTTCGCCGGAGTGGGCGATGTCCGGCATGGTCTCTGCGGCGAGCTTGAACTGCAGGGCGTGCGCCTTCTCCAGCATGGCCATCGCCGCGGCAGGCTCGCCTTGCTTGTCGTCGATGCCGGCCAGCGCAAAATAGGCGTTGGCCTCGATCTGCACCTGCGGCCGCAGGGCCAGCAGTTCGGTGTTGGCGCCGCGTGCCGCGGCGTAGTCCTTGCGGCGCAGCGCCAGCGCCGACTGCAGTTGCAGCAGGTCGATGCGGGTCTGCCTGTCGTCCTGCACGGCGATGGCGCGCGCCTGCTGCCACAGCGCCTCGGCCTGGGCGATGCGATTGGTGCGCTCGTGCAATTGCGCCAGGCGGATCAGGTTGGAGAGCGACGGCGCCTGACTGTGCTGCGTCTGCGACAGCAATGCCTCGGCTTCGTCGGTTCTGCCGACCTGGATCAGTGCACCTGCAAGGTCCTCGCGCAGGTCGTCGGGCAGGTGCGGCCACACGGCGGGTGGTGGGAGCAGGGCGGCGGCGCGTTGCGCATCGCCGCACTCGAAGCAGGCGATGGCGGCATGGATGCGCGCTTCCGGTTGCGCCGGATCCAGGTCGACCGCGTCGAGCAGTCGGTGTCGCGCGCGCGCGATGTCGCCCATGTCCAGCAACAGCAGGCCATGGTCGACGAGATAGTGATAGGTCTGCGGCGCCAGGGCGAGGGCCTGGTGGTAGGCCTGGTCGGCGTCGGCATGCTCGCCCAGGGTGCGCAGCGTCATGCCCAGATTGGCCCAGTGCGCCGACTCCTGCGGCTGCAGGTGGGTCAGGGTGCGGTAGTGCGCGGCCGCTCCGGCCACGTCGCCGCCTTGTTGCAGCGCCATCGCCAGCAGCGTGTGCCAGCCGGGATCGTGTGGCGTGGCGATCAGTGCCTGCCGGCACAGCTCGGCGGCCGTTTCCGCGTTGCCTTGTTCGATGAGATGGATCGCGTGTTGCAGCTGTGGTGCGTTCATTCCGGTCTGCCAAAAAAGAGGGCCGCGCGAATGCTTCGCGCGGCCCTCGTCGTTACGTCAAGCGCGGACTGAGCGAACTCAGAAGCTCATGCTGTAGCGAGCCCACAGGTAGCGGCCAACGGTGTCGAAGCTGTTCACGTCCGTGTTGGCGTTCAGCACGTTGTTCTGATACAGCATGGGCGGCTGCTTGTCGAACACGTTGTCCAGGCCCACTTCCACCTTCGAATTGAACCACGGCAGCGCGTAGTTCACGCTGACGCTGTGCAGGAAGTAGGAGCCGTAGCTCTTGACGATACCGCAGTACTGAGGCGCGTTAACCGGGTCGCAAGCAGCATCCGCGCTGACCTTCTGGCTGAGATCGGCACTGCCGACGTCAAACGGACCGACGTAGCGGATACGCCAGCTGGCGCCGAAGTCACCCTTCTGCCAGTTCACGAACAGGCGGCCGCGGACGCGCGAGTACAGGCCGTAGCTCTTGTTGTACGTGCCGGCGATATGGTTCACCACACCCGCCGGATCGTCCGGGTTGGTCTTGTTGTCGTAGCGCGCAATGTAGGTGCCGTCCAGACCGAAGGTGTAGCTACCCCAGGCGGTGTCCGGCAGGCGATAGCGCAGCGCCAGGTCCCAGCCCTTGGTATCCAGGCGGCCCAGATTGACGATCGGCTCGCGGATGAAGTTCACCTGGCCGTCGGAGTAACGGTTGATGAAGCCGCAGAACGGGCTGCTCTCGTCGCTGTAGCAGATGTTGGCCACGGTCTGCGCATCGGCACGGTTGATCGTGTCGTTCAGGTACAGACGCCAGTAGTCCAGGCTGGCCGAGAAGCCCGGCAGCCATTCCGGGTCGTACACCACGCCCCAGTCGAACGACTTGCCCTGTTCCGGCTTCAGGTCGAAGCCGGCGGCGACCGAGCCCGACCACACGCCGGTGGTCTGCGACATGCCGCTCGGGGTGATGCCGGTGGCGCCCGGAATGGCGGTCGCACCCGCGCCCGCGCCGCACGCCGCTTCGTGGTTGCGTGCGGTGCCGGTGCGGCCGTAGCCGATGCAGGGGTCGGCGAAGTTCGGCGCATCGCCGCTGGCGCCGGCGTACAGGTTCTCGATCGTCGGGGCGCGGAACACCTCGGCGACCGTGCCGCGCAGCAGCAGGTTCTGGATCGGACGCCACTCCAGCTGCACCTTGCTGTTGGTGGTGTTGCCGAAGGTGTTGTAGTCGGAATAGCGCGAACCCAGGGTCAGCGCCAGCAGGTGCGCGAACGGGACCTCGGACAGCAGCGGGACGTACAGTTCGGCGTACAGCTCCTTGACGTTGTACTTGCCGCTCAGCGGGGTGCCGCAGGCTTCCTGCGAGATGAAGCAGTTGCCGTTGGCGTTGGCGACGGCGATGTAGTCGACCGCGTTCTTCTGGTACTCCTCGCGCCAGGACACACCCACCGCCAGCTGCGAGGCGCCGGCCGGCAGCGTGAACAACTCGCCGTTGGCGTTGGCTTCGAAGCTGCGCATCTGGTAGGTGTTGGAGTAGGTCGGACGCGCCTCGTACTTGCCGAGCGTCGCAACCGTCTGCGGGTCGTTGATGTTGAAGATGTTCAACGGGGTGCAGCCGGCGATCACCGCCCCTGCGCTGCCGCACTTGACCACGCCATCGGTGTCGCGGAAGGACGGGCCCAGCGCGTCGCGCAGGCCGGCGTAGTACACGTAGCCGTAGCTGGTGTTCTCGCGGGTGTAGTGGCCGTAGTTCATGGCCGCGTCCCACTTCCAGGTGCTGTCGCCGACGAAGCCTTCCAGGCCGGCCACGACCTGGTCGGTCACGGTGCTGTAGTAGGAGCGGCGCTGGCCCAGCGAGGTGAAGCGGGTCAGCAGCTGGTTGTACTGGTTGCCGCCATTGTCCGCACCGAAGTTGGTGCCGAACGGGTTGTAGAAGTTGTTGGCGGAGATCACCACCTTGTCGCCACGGGCGTCGAACGGCAGCGGCGCGATCGCGAAGTTGGAGCTGGTCTTGTTGTGGTAGACCTGGGCGAAGGCGTTGATGCTGTCGGTGATCTGATAGTTCGCCAGGAAGAACGCGTTGGTGCGCTCCTGCGGCGTCATGATCAGGTTGGTGGCCTGGTAGTTGAAGGAGTCGGTCGCGCCGGAGTAGCAGCGGTAATCCCCCTGCGAGGCGCCGGTCGCGCCGGGCTTCAGGGTGACGGTCGAGCAGCCGCCGTACTGGGGACGCAGGGCGGTCGGCACGGTGATGCGGCCGCGCGGATTGCGGCTGGAGCCGAGCACGGTGACCGCGCCGCTGTACAGGTAGGTCGCGTCCTTGGAGTACTTGCGGTTGGCCGAGGAGATGCCATCGAACTTGTTGTAGTTCAGGCCGACCATGATGTTGCCGCGATCGCCGACCTGACCAAAGGTCAGCGAGCCGCCGCTGCGCGCGCCATCGCTCAGGTGCGTCGCCTGACCGTAGTCGACGCTGACCGCCAGGCCTTCGAAGTCCTTGCGCAGGATGAAGTTGACCACGCCGGCCACGGCGTCGGAGCCGTACACCGCCGAGGCGCCGCTGGTCAGCACTTCGATGCGCTCCACGGCGCTGGCGGGGATCGAGTTGACGTCGTTGTTGACGACGCGACGGCCGTTGACCAGCAGCAGGGTGCGCTCGTCGCCGAGGCCGCGCAGGTCGACCGAGGACTTGCCGTCGCCGCCGCCGTTGTTGACCGCCGGGCTGGCCGGCGCACCGGACATCGCCGGCAGTTCCTGCACCAGATCGCCGAGGGTCAGCTTGCCGGTCTGCTCGATCGCGGCGCGGTCGATCACCACCACCGGGCTGGCGGTTTCGGTTTCAACGCGGGCAACGCGCGAGCCGGTGACCTGGATGGTGTCCAGGGTCTTGGACGCATCGTTGGAGGAGCTGTCCTGGGCCGCGGCCGCGCCGGTGCTCAGCAGCGCGGTGGTGCCGGCAGCGAGTGCGAACGCGATCGCGTCGCGCAAGCGATGGGTCTTGCAATTCATTGGCTCTCTCTCCGAAAGGTGTATGTCAGCTGAGTTCTCCTGCGGAGGCGCCGAAATGCGATGCCAAAAACCGCGGGGTGAGCCGATGTTAACTTTGTCTTCAGAGAAATTAAAGAGTCGTTAATGAGGGCGCAATTTGCGTGATGTATATCACGCTCGATCAGGCAATAAAAAAGCCTCCGTGCGGAGGCTTTTTCTTTTCCTGACAACAGGTTGCAAGTGTTCGGCTACAGATCCTGCTCGTAGCGCACGTAGGGGATGGTCCCCTCTTCGGTGCTGATGTTGTTCGGCGAGAACGGGTTCTTGCCGCGGGTGATGACGTTCTCGGCACCCACGGTCAGCTGGCCGCTCCACGGCGTGCGCCAGGTCAGGCCTACGCCCAGGCCGGTCCACTTGCCGGGTTGGCCGGGGGCGTCGACGACACGGCCGATCACGTTGGCGCTGAACGAGCCGTAGCCGCCGCCGATGCTCAGGCTCTTGCTATCCCAGCGGTCAAGCATGGCCGGGGTGGCGTCGGCGATCGGCACCAGGCGGGCCTTGGCGTAGGTGCCGCCGATCGAGACGAAGCCCTCGCGGCCGATGTTCTGCTGCGCGAAGACGGTCAGGTCGTTCTGCTCCATCCGCATCGACGGCGTCTTGTTGGCGCCGGCCAGCCAGGCGGGGAGGTTCTCGCGGCCGGTGCCCGCCGACAGCGACAGGCGCCCGCCGGGGCGGTTGAAGGTGGTGGTGGCGGCGACATGGTGGCCGGTGGTGCCGTCGTCGTCGCCCAGGCTGGCCAGCATGCAATGGCTGGCCAAGCCGCTGATGCTGCCGCCGCTGGCGCTGTTGCACAGCAGGCCCAGCGAGTCGCCGGAGGACAGGCCGAACGCCGCATCCAGGGAGTTGCGGCCGAAATGCCAGCGCGCGCCGACCGCCTGTTCGCCGGTGGGTTCCAGGTACAGCAGCGCCTCGACCTTGCCGCTGCCCTTGTTCCAGACCGGCAGCACGGTGCGGTCGTGACCAGTGGCGGGCTTGCTCTGCGCGTGCGCGCCCGTGCTCGCCGCAAGGGCGATCAGCAGGGCGAGCGGTAGGCGCAGGAAGGGTCGCATCAGCAATCTGAGACTTGGGGCGGGCACGAAAGTTCCCGCCGGACAGGGTGGTCGATGCTAGAGGGTTTATGTTTCTTTAACAAGTCGGACTCCCCAGTCGCGACGCGCGTTTCAGCTAGTGCAAGCGCTCCGAGGATGTCGGTTCAGCCTGCGTTACGGCAAACAATACTCCGAATTCCGTCAAGGGGAAGTCATAGTGGCGGCCGCAGAACTCGCAGCGGATCTCAACTTGGCCGGTCGCCTCGGCCGCCGCCCGCGCTTCTTCCTCGCCGAGCGAGCGCAGCATCGCCGCGACCCGCTCGCGCGAGCACGAGCAACCGAAGCGCAGCGGGCGGTCGCCGAGCAGTTCCGGGGTCTCCTCGTGGAACAGCCGGTGCAGCAGGGTTTCGGCCGGCGTGGCCAGCAGTTCGGCCTCGCCGACGGTCTCGAACAGCGCGCCGGCGCGGTTCCAGCCGTCCTCGTCGCCGGCGTCGCCCGGCAGCTTCTGCAGCAGCAGGCCGGCGGCGTGCGTACCGTCGGCGGCCAGGATCAGCCGCGTCGGCAACTGCTCGGACTGGCGGAAGTAGTCCTCGAAGGCTTCGTCCAGCTCGGCCGAGGACATCGCCACCAGGCTCTGGTAGCGCTGCGGTTCGCGCGGATCCAGACCGGGGTTCTCGATGGTGATCGCCAGCAGGGCGTCGTCGCCGAGCGCGCGCAGGTCGCGCGGCGCGTCCTGGCCTTCGCCCAACTGGACGATGCCGCGCAGCGTGCCGGCGGCGGTGCACTCGGCGAACAGGGTGCGCAGCGCGCCCTGGCTGCGCAACTGCACCGACAGGCGCCCGTCGACCTTGGTATGGCCGGTGAACAGGGCCGCGGCGACGCAGGCCTCGCCCAGCAGTTCGGTGGCCGCGGTGGGGTAGCTGGCCGGCGCCAGGATCTCGCGCCAGGTGTCGTGCAGGCGCACGTGCACGCCGCGCACGCCGGCGCCGGGGAGCAGGAAGCGGGTCAGACGATCGTCGGAAGAATGCATTGCGGCCTCGCTGCGCATGGGAAGATGGCGACCGCACGAGAGTGGATCGTCACGGTGGACCAGATCGAAGAAAGCATAGGAATGGGGGCGGGGCGCCGCGATGCAAGTGGCGCCCTGCCGGCGCGTCCACGGGCCAGGCGCTGGCGGCGCTGGCTGCTGCTGGCGCCGTTGCTGTTCGTGCTAGGCTGTATCGACATTCATTTCAGCCACATTGGGATAGAGGCCAGATACAGGAAAGCCAAGAAATGAGTTGGCTTGCGATCGAAGCGCGTGGCGATACGGCGGAACTGTTTGAGCTTGGCGAAGCAACGTTCGATGCGATTGCGTAACCGGTAGCGTGCTTTGTCGTAGCGGCGCGGCCGCTGGCAACTGCGTGGAGGGATCACCGCCTTGGCGCCTCGTGACCTGATCAACGCCACCAGTTCCCGACTGTCATAACCCTTGTCGGCTAGCACATATTTCGGCTTGAACCCGGCCAACAAGGCGCGCGCTTGCGTGATGTCGTTACGCTGCCCACCTGTCAGCACGACCCGCACCGGCCGGCCCTGGCTGTCCACGGCCAAGTGGATCTTTGTGCTCAGGCCTCCTCGGGAGCGCCCCAGAGCCGAGTCCGAAGCCCCCCTTTTCCGGTCGCCGCTTGTGCATGCGCCCGGACGATGCTGCTATCGATCATCAGGTACTCGTTGTCTCGAGCCCGAGTCAGGCTCTGGAAAATCCGCTCCCAGACGCCCTTGGCGGCCCAACGGGTAAAGCGTTTGTGCACGCTTTTGTAGGCCCCGTAGCGCGGCGGCAGATCACTCCAGCGTGCGCCGGAGCGCAACACCCACAGCACGCCATTGACGAAAGTCCGGTTGTCCGCTGCTGTGCGGCCCGGGTCACTGGCTTTGCCTGGAAGCAAGTCTTCGATCCGCTCCCATTGGCTCTGGGTCAATTCATAGCGGCTGGGCCGCGACGTGATGGTCTTCGACATCCCCAAAAAATACCGCTGAATGTCGATACAGCCTAGCGAGCGTGTCGCAGGTGTTGCTGCTGCGCTTCGTCGACCCGCCGTTCTCGGCGATGATGCTGGAGCACCAGCTTGGCGCCTGGGCCAGTGGCGACTGGTCGTACCGCATCGCGTACGACTGGCGCGACACCACGCAGATCGCGCCGAGCCTGCCGATCTCCCTGGTCGCCGCGGAAGACCAGCGCTTTCCCAGCCATCATGGCTTCGATCTGGATGCGATCGAGAAGGCGCGCGACCATAACGCCCGCGGCGGGCGTCTGCGCGGCGCCAGCACCATCAGCCAGCAGGTCGCCAAGAACGTGTTCCTGTGGCAAGGCCGCAGTTGGCTGCGCAAGGGCCTGGAGGCCTGGTACACGGTGCTGATCGAGGCGCTGTGGTCGAAGCAGCGCATTCTGGAGGTGTACGCCAACGTCGCCGAGTTCGGTGACGGCGTGTATGGCGCACAGGCGGCGGCGCGCAGCTTCTGGAACAAGGACGCGGCGCAGCTGACGCCGGCGCAGAGCGCGCTGCTGGCGGCGGTGCTGCCGGCGCCGCAGCGCTACAACGCCGCGCGTCCCGGCCCGTACGTGCAAGGACGCGCCAACTGGATCCAGCGCCAGACCCGGCAACTGGGCGGCCCGGCCTACCTGCAGGCGCCGTAGCTTGAGCCCCTCTCCCCTCGGGAGGGGCTGGGGTGAGGGTACGGCGGCAGACGTACCCTCATCCGCCCCTTTGGGGCACCTTCTCCCGATGGGAGAAGGCAACAGTTCGTCAGGCGCCGCGCGCCGCTGGTGAACGTGCAGGCGGCTCCGTACCATCCGCCGATGGAATCCGAACGTCTTACCGTCGTCGTCACTGCGTTCAACGAGGCGCAGACCCTGCCGCTGTTGCACCCGCGCATCGTCGCTGCGCTCGACGCCGTGCCGGGATTGGAGGGGCGGGTGCTGTACGTCGACGACGGCAGCCGCGATGCGACCTGGGAGACGATCCAGACGCTGGCCGCGTCCGATCCGCGGGTCGGCGCGCTGCGCCTGTCGCGCAATTTCGGCAAGGAACTGGCGCTGACCGCCGGTCTGGACTGCGTCGATCGCGGCGCGGCGATGCTGCTGGACGCCGATGGGCAGGATCCGCCGGAACTGATCGGACAGTTCGTCGCGCATTGGCGCGCCGGCTACGACGATATCTACGGTACGCGCCTGGTGCGCGAAGGCGAGGGCTGGCTCAAGCGCGGCACCGCGGCGCTGTTCTACCGGGTGATCGGGCGCCTGTCGAAGACGCCGATCCCCGCCGATACCGGCGATTTCCGCCTGCTGTCGCCGCGCGCGCTGGCCGCGCTGCGGCAGTTGCGCGAGCGCCACCGCTTCATGAAGGGCCTGTTCGGCTGGATCGGTTTCCGCCGCCTGGCGGTGCCGTACCGGCGTGCGCCGCGGCTGGCCGGGCGCAGCAAGTTCAGCCTGTGGCGGTTGTGGAACTTCGCCCTGGACGGCATCACCGGCTTCTCCACCGCGCCGTTGCGGGTGGCCACCTACCTGGGCCTGGCGACGGCGGTCGGCGCCTTTCTGTTCGCGATCTGGGTGGTGGTCAAGGCGGCGCTGTGGGGCGACCCGGTGGCCGGCTGGCCGACGATGATGGCGGTCATCTTGTTCCTGGGCGGCGTGCAACTGATCGCGCTGGGCCTGATCGGCGAATACCTGGGCCGGCTGTACGAGGAATCCAAACAGCGACCGCTGTACCTGGTGGAGACCTGGCGTGCACCGGGCGAAGGAGTATGCTCGGCCGTGCGATCCAGCGAACCGGGAGGCAGCGATGCGGACGGTACGGCAGGTCTTGAGCGAAAAGGGCAATGAGATCCACGCGGTCGCGCCGGACACGGCGGTGATCGAGGCGCTGCGGCTGATGGCCGCCAAGGGCATCGGCGCGGTGCTGGTGCTGCAGGACGGACAGCTGTCCGGGATCCTGTCCGAGCGCGACTACGCACGCAAGGTGGTCCTGCAGGACCGCTCCTCGGCGACCACGCCGGTGCGCGACATCATGAGCAGCAGGGTGCACACCGTTGACCCGTCGCAGAGCGTGCAGCAGTGCATGGAACTGATGACCGGGCAACGCATCCGCCACCTGCCGGTGGTGGACGCCGGCACCGTGATCGGCGTGATCTCGATCGGCGACCTGGTCAAGGCGGTGATCGAAGAGCAGCGCGAGGAGCTGGATCAGTTGCAGGAGTACATCAGGAGCTGAGGGGCTGGGAGTCGGGAAAAGAGAATGGGGAATGGGAAAGGCAGGAGCGCGGATCCCGCGTTATGCGTTTGGGCGTGATTCGCCTGGCGATGTCAGACCACGCAATGCGCTCTTGATCTGACGATTCCCTATTCCCGATTCCCCACTCCCGGCTTCACCGCCCGCACTGAATATCCTTGCCCGGCCCGGTCTCGATGGTCGCCAGCAGGGCGGCTGGCGGGGCGATGCTGCCCAGGGCGACGGCGATCGCGCCGCGCAGGCCCAGGGCCTTGAAGTCGGGGCGGAAGCTGGGGTCCTTGAAGGTGCCGCCGACGCGCAGCGGCGAGCGCAGGGCGAGGATGCTGTGGTCCTTGGGTTGCGCCTTCAGCAGCAGGTCCAGGCGTTCCTGGCCCAGGTCGATGGTGCCGCTGCCGACCAGCAGGGTGTCGGTGCTGTCGAAGGCCAGGCCGCGCGAGGTCATCACTCCGTGCTGCACGCCGAAGTCGCCGAACGCACAGCGTACCGGGATCTCGCGGTCCTTGGTCACCAGGTACTTCAGCGATTCGGCGATATCCAGGCCGGCCAGCTCCATCACCAGGTTGCTGATGCGGCCCTTGCCCATGCCGACGGCGACGCTGCCGTCGGCGCTGCCGAGCATCTGCGCGATCGAGTTGCCGCTGCCGGCCAACGCGATCTCGCCGCCGATCGCGCCCGCCGCTTCCTTGGCCAGTTTGCCGTCGGGGAACAGCTTGCCCAGTTGCACGCCGCGGATCGACACCTGCGCGCGGGTGAACAGCGTGGGCTTGCGTGCATCCATGCGGATGTCCGAGCGCAGATCGCCGCCGGCCACGCCGAAGTTCAGCGGTTGCAGCAGCAGCACGCCGTCATCGAGCTTCAGATGCGCATCCATGTCGTCCAGCGGCAGCGACGGCGCATTGATGCGCTGCGCCTTCCAGCGCACGTCGGCATCCATCGCGCGCAGCTTGCCGAGGTCGTATGGGGTGGACGGCAGCACCTTGTCGGTGGCGGCGAGCTTGGCTGCCTGCGCCTTCTGCTCGGCATTGGCGGTCTCGCCGGCGCCGGTGCGCGGCGGTGCGCCGACGAAGCCGGCCAGGTCGTCGAAATCCAGCCGCTGCGAACGCAGGTCGGCGCGCAGGAACGGGCGTTGCCCAGCGGTATCGATCTGCACGGTGCCGGCCAGGTCGCTGTCGCCGGCGCGGCCACGGAAGTCCTGGTAGCGCCAGCGATCGCCGTCGCGCTGCAGGCGTCCGTCCAACTGGTAGGGCGGGGTGGAGGGAATGGCGATGCCGAGCAGCGGATACAGGTGGGCCATGTCGGTGCCGGCCAGTTGCAGTTGCAGGTCGAACACGCGCAACTGGAACGGATTGGTGAGGGTGCCGCGCATGTGCGCGCGGGTGCTGCCGGCGCTGCCGCGCAGGTCGACGCGGAACGGATGGTCGCTCTCGCTCAGTTCCAGCGGCGAGGCGGTACTGCCTCTCAGGGTGAAGGGATTGCCGCGCCAGCGGCCGTCGCCGCTGACCGCGATCGGCGGGGCGGCATCGCCACGGCGGCGCTGCCCGACCTGGCTGTCGACGGCGATGTCGATCTCGGTGCGCCCGGCCGGATCCTGGAAGCGCAGATGTCCCTGCTGTACCCGCAGGGCGCCGAGCACGACCGGACGGCCGCCGTCGGACTGGCCGAACACCCAGTTGCCGGGCTGTGCGTTCGGTCCGGTTTCCAGCAGCAGGTCTGGCTTGGTCAGGCGGATCTCGGGGATACGCACGCGTCCGCGCAGCAGCGGCCACAGCGCGATGTCCAGTTCGGCGCGGTCGGCGCTGGCCATCTGCGGCTGCTTCGACCAGTCGGCGTTGGCGAAGCGCAGGCGATCGCCGCGCACGGTGATGATGCGGCCCAGGTCCACGTCGAGGTTGCCGTCGATATGGAAGGCGCGGCCGGTGCGCGCCTGCACCGCGCGTTCCACTGGCGCCTTGAACCAGTTCCAGTCGAAGATCAGGATGATGACGAGCAGGAGCAGCACCAGCGCGCCGAGCACGAACGGCCAGCGCCGCAGGCGGCCGTCGTTGCGCCGCCAGGGCCAGGAGCGGGATGCGGAAGCGGGGTCGCGAGCCATGCGGCCATCCTAGGCAGCCGCCGTGCACGGGGTGCGAAAGCGGAAGGGATGGCGGGCCCGATGGGCGTTGTCCGCGTCCACACCGGGGATGCATGATGCATGTGGGCTGCCTGCGGGATCAGACGCTGCCGCTCACGGGAAGAGCCGGAGATCGCTGACGGCGATTCCAAGGTACTCGATGGTGAAGGTGGCTTTCTGGCCGCCTACAGCATCGCAGTGCATCACCCTTGGTCCCGGTCAATCAGCGGTCGTCGGTGCATTTGACAGGGGATGCGTGTGAGAGAGTCAGCCAAGCGCTTCGGCAGGTTTCCACTCGCCGTCGCTGCCTTTTGTCTCGTGTCGCCGGTGGGTGGCGCGTCTCAGGCGGATGTGGATCCGGCGCAGGTTGTGCGCATCGACGTCGGGAACATCGATCCGATTGAAGTGGGCATTCTGGCGCCGAGCGGAAGATTCCTTGTTTTGATGGACAGCGAGACCCAGTGCCAGGGCGTTTCGGCAACCGGTGGGCGCGTGGTTATTACGCCTGCCATCGCGGCCGGGATGTATTGGGATGCGGAAGGCAAGGAGAACGTGGTTGCCGCATTCTCGGAAGTTGGAACCTTCACGATCCATGTCTCCGACAACCTCGAAACGGAACCGGATGGGGCGTTCGCGACGAAGCACCGCTATGTCAACCAGCATCCATCGCACATGATCGTCTCTGCTGGAGCGTGTCAGAAGCGCAAGAGCTGATCGGCATTGCTGCAGAGCGCACGCCATGCGCTCGACATTCCAAGCGAGTGCGTGAATAGGTGTTGCGATCGCAGAGCGGTCCGTCATGCCGCCCTGGGAGGGCGGGTGTTCGGGACGCCGGCGAACGGCCGATGGTCTGCCTACAGCACCTGGCCGGTCACCGCCACGAAGTGGCAGACGCTGCCGGCGAGGACGAACAGATGCCAGATGGCGTGGAAGTAGCGCACGGTGTCGCGCTGGTAGAAATACGTGCCCAGGGTGTAGAACAGGCCGCCGGCCAGCAGCCAGCCAAGGGTCCAGGCGTCGACGGAGCGCAGCAGCGGTTCGATCGCCACCACGATCAGCCAGCCCATCGCGATGTACAGGATGGTCGACAGCAGGCGGAAGCGACCAGTGAAGAACAGCTTGAAGATCACCCCGGCCACAGCGATGGTCCAGATCGCTGCGAACAGGCCCCAGCCCCACGGGCCGCGCAGACCGATCAGGGTGAATGGGGTGTAGGTGCCGGCGATCAGCAGGTAGATCGCGCAGTGGTCGAAGATCTGCAGGCGCGCCTTGGCGCCGGGATGCGGGATGGCGTGGTACAGCGTCGAGGCCACATACAGCAGCAGCAAGGTGACGCTGAACACGATGGCGGTGGCGAGCTGCCAGCCGTCGCCGTAGATGGCGGCGAGGGTGATCAGCACCGAGCCGCCGGCCAGCGCGGCGATGGCGCCGAGGCCGTGGGTCAGGGCGCTGGCCAGTTCGTCGCGCCAGTCCGTGGAAGGCTGCGCGTCGGCGTTCGAGTAGGCGGGCGACCGGTCTGCATCCATGGGCCCGCACGGTACCGCAATTGCGAGCGGTTCGCATCCGCTGCGGCGCAACACGGCGCCGCCGGTTGGGCGTGCGCTCAGCCGGCGCACGCCCGCGGTCACATGGTGGTCATTCCACCGCCACGCTGTGCGCGTGTTCGCGGGTGGCGGCGAAGCGCACATCCGGCGCGCGTTCCTGCGCCAGTTGCAGGTTGACCCGGGTCGGCGCCAGGTAGACCAGTTCGCCGGCGGCGTCGATGCCGAGGTTCATCGCGTTCTTCTCGCGGAACTCTTCCAGCTTCTTGGGGTTGTCGCAGTGCACCCAGCGCGCGGTGACCACGCCCACCGGTTCGAAGCTGGCGTCCACCCCGTACTCGTCCTTGAGCCGGTAGGCGACCACGTCGAACTGCAGCGTGCCGACCGCACCGAGGATCAGGTCGTTGCTCATCAATGGGCGGAAGAACTGGGTGGCGCCTTCCTCGGACAGCTGCGCCAGGCCCTTCTGCAACTGCTTGAGCTTGAGCGGGTCGCGCAGGCGCGCGCGGCGGAACAGTTCCGGGGCGAAGTTGGGAATGCCGGTGAACGACAGCGACTCGCCTTCGGTGAAGGTGTCGCCGATGGAGATGGTGCCGTGGTTGTGGATGCCGATGACGTCGCCGGGGTAGGCCTCGGCGGCGATCTCGCGATCGCTGGCCATGAAGGTCAGGGCGTTGGCCAGCTTGACCTCCTTGCCGGTGCGCACGTGCAGGGTCTTCATGCCGGCGGCGAAGCGGCCCGAACAGATGCGCATGAAGGCGACGCGGTCGCGGTGCTGCGGATCCATGTTGGCCTGGATCTTGAACACGAAGCCGGTCAGCTTGTCCTCGCCGGCCTGCACCTGGCGGCCGGTGGTGGCGCGCGGCTGCGGCGGCGGCGCGTGCTCGGCGAAGAAGTCCAGCAGCGGCTGCACGCCGAAGTTGTTGACGCCGGAGCCGAAGAACACCGGGGTCTGCTTGCCGGCGCGGTAAGCGTCCAGGTCGAAGGCGTGGCTGGCGCCCTGCACCAGTTCCAGTTCCTCGCGCAGGTCGGCCAGCATCTGTTCGCCGATCTTCTCGGCCAGGCCGGGCGCGTCCAGCGACGGGAAGATGGTCGAGTCCTGGCGGGTGAAGTTGCGGCCGGGCTCGTACAGGTGCACTTCGCCGGTCACCAGGTGCACCACGCCCTTCAGGCGCTGGCCCATGCCGATCGGCCAGGTCACCGGCGCGCATTCGATGCCGAGCACGGTCTCGACCTCGTCGAGCAGGTCGATCGGATCCTTGCCCTCGCGGTCGAGCTTGTTGATGAAGGTCATGATCGGCGTGTCGCGCAGCCGGCACACCTCCATCAGCTTGATGGTGCGCTCTTCCACGCCCTTGGCCACGTCGATCACCATCAGCGCCGAGTCCACCGCGGTGAGCACGCGGTAGGTGTCCTCGCCGAAGTCGGCGTGGCCGGGGGTGTCGAGCAGGTTGATGATCTTGCCTTCGTACGGGAACTGCATCACCGACGAGGTCACCGAGATGCCGCGTTCCTTTTCCAGCGCCATCCAGTCCGAGGTGGCGTGGCGCGCGGCCTTGCGGCCCTTCACCGAGCCGGCCATCTGGATCGCCCCGCCGAACAGCAGCAGCTTTTCGGTCAGCGTGGTCTTGCCGGCGTCGGGGTGGGAAATGATGGCGAAGGTGCGGCGGCGCGCAGCTTCGGTGGCGACTTCGGACATGGGCGGCACGCCCGGAAGGGCGTCATCGGCAACGGAGGAAGCCCGCGATTATAGCGGGCTTCCCGCGGCGGCCGTTCAGTTGAGCAGCCAGGGGTGCGGGCGCCTGCTGGATTGGCGTGCCACCAGGTTGTAGACGATGACCATGCCGAGCAGCAGCAGGCTCCAGGCCGGTGCCAGCCAGTGCGGTGCCACCGCGCCGGGCAGGCCGACCTGGCCGATGCTGATGGCGCCCAGCAGCGTCAGCGCGCAGTGCGCCACGACCAGCGCCAACACGCTGCGCGGCCAGCGCAGGCAGGCCAGCAGGACGGTGCTGGCAAGCAGGGTCCCGGTCAGGGTGATCGACACCGTCAGTGGGTAGTATGCGGTCGGGGCGTGTCTGAGCAGCCCGAGCAGCCAGGACAGGCCCAGCCACGGAAGCATCGCCGCGATCGCGCATTTCAGCACCACCTGGTTGAACAGCGTGCCGATCTGCCCGGGTGCGCCCATGCCGGGCAGCAGGGCGCTTTCCATCAGGCCGAGGTTGCCGTGCTTGCGCCAGAGCCACAGTCGTTGCAGGAACTTCGCGCTGGACAGGTTGGCCATGACGTTGGCCAGGATCAGCGGCAGCGTCGGCGATTGCGTGCCCACCAGCAGCAGCGTCCACAGCAACACCAGCGACGGCATGACGAGGACGGCCAGCGCGGTGCCGGCCGCGCTGCCGGGAGCGAAACCTGGACCGAGTGCGAAGCGCATGGCGCGTTCCGGTGCGCCGTGCAGGCCCGAGGGAACGCTGGGGCGCGCGATGCCCTGCATCCACCCACGGCGCCCGGTTTGCGATGCGACCACCTGCCTGATCGCGCCATCGCCGGGCAGGCGCGGCTGCAGGTTCATCCACAGCGGACGCAGCCAGGGCGCGAGCGCGACGGGCCGCGGCGTGCTGGCGCGGCGGTACGCCCACGTCGCGCCCGCGACGCACGCTGCAGCGATGGCCAGCATGGTGCTGCGCGGGTACGCGTCCAATGGCACGCCGACCCAGTAGTGCAGCATGAAGCCGAGGGGCGGCAGACACAGCAGTGCGGTACTGGACCACGCTGGCGCTGTCGCCAGCAGCAGCCCGCCGGACGCGCACAGCAGCAGCGTCGGTGCCGTCAGGCTGGGATCGCTGCCGCGCGGCATGTAAAGCAGGACCGGCACCAGCACAGTGCCGGCCACCGCCAGTGCGAACAGGCGCGCGAAGCGCTTGCGCAGCCCCGGAAGGCGCAGGCGATGCGCCTGCTCGAGCAGGCTCAGCAAGCGTGCGCCGAGTCGTGCCCAGAGCAGCAGCACGATGGGGCAGGTCAGCACCAGCGGCGATGGTGGATTGTCGACCCACGTCAGGGCCAATGCCGCGGCGATCACCCAGGGGTAGACCCATCGGGTCCTGCCCGATGCCGCGTACAGCAGGCGCAGATCGGCGAGCAGGCGCTTCATCCCGCCACCTCGATGAACAGGTCCTCCAGGCCGAGCCGGTCGATGCGCAGACCGGGCACGCCGAGCAGGGCGGAAGGCGGTTCGCTGGCGTGCAGCAGCACCGCGGTGCCGCCGTCGGCGCTGCGGCGCCGTGCGAGTTCGCCGCGCAGCACGGCGTCGCCGAGCAGCGCGGCGGCGGCCGGCGGCAGCGTGAGTCGCAACACGCTGTCCTTGAGTTCGTCCAGCGGCTGGTCCAGCAGCAGCCGGCCCTGGTGCAGGAACGCCACGCGCGAGGCCACCCGTTCCAGGTCGCTGACGATGTGGCTGGAGAACAGCACGGTGGCGCCGGCATCGCAGGTTTCGGTGACGATCTCGCGCATCAGGTCGCGGCGCGCCACCGGATCCAGCGCCGAGGCCGGTTCGTCCAGCACCAGTAGCGCCGGCCGCGCCGCCAGCGCCCGCACCAGGGCCAGGCGCTGGGCCTGGCCGGGCGAAAGCGTGTCGATGCGCTGGCGGCGGTCCAGTTCCCAGCGCTGCAGCAGCGTGTCGGCGCGCTGCGCGTCCCAGTGCGGATAGAGCTGCGCGGCGAAGGCGAGCAGTTCCGTCACGCGCATCCAGCCGAAGGCCTGGGGCTGCTGGGGCACGAAGCCGATGCGCGCCTTGCGCGCGTCGTCCAGTCGCAGCGCCGGACCGCCGAATACCTGCGCCTGGCCGCGCTGCGGCTGCAGCAGGCCGAGCAGGCAGGCCAACAGGGTGCTCTTGCCGGCGCCGTTGCGGCCGATCAGTCCGACGACCTCGCCGCGCCCGATCTGCAGGCCCACGCCTCGCAGCACGTCGCTGGCACCGAACGCCAGGTGCAGGTCGTGCGCCGCCAGCGGCACGTCCATGTCCAGATCGGTCTGGATTGCGCTCTGCATCGCCACGCTACTCATCGCCAGGTTCTCCAAACAACTGTTCAAGACGTTCGATCACGGGAGGCGCCGGCAGGCCCAGTTCGCGGCAATGCCGGACCAGTTCCTGCAGTCGGGGTTCGATCAACTCCAGGCGCTGCCGTTGCGGTGCGGCGGCGGTCGCGGCCACTGCCATGCCGCGGCCGCGCAGGCGTTCCAGCACGCCCTCGGCTTCGAGCTGGCTGTAGGCGCGCGAGACCGTCATCGGGTTCACCGCGTGGACCGCGGCGACCTCGCGCACCGAGGGCAGGCCGTCGCCCGGGCGCAGTTGCCCGGCGGCGACCAGGCGGCGGATCTGCTCGGCGATCTGCCGGTAGATCGGCTCGGGGGCGCTGGGTTGGACGTGGAGATGGGTTGCATCCATGTGTATTAATACATCAATACACTTGGCGGATGTCAATGCGTTTGCCGACGAACGGTAGGCGGCGCGCTCAGGGTGGAGCGGGGTGGGCGAAGCGCAATTCGCCCAACGGGCCGGCCATCCGGAACGGCACCGATTCCAGGCGCAGGCCGCGGTTGAGCTGGACGGCGAAATGCAGGTGCGGGCCACTGCTCAGGCCGGTGTTGCCGGACAGGCCGAGGCGGTCGCCACGCTGCACCGCCTGGCCCACCCGCACCTGCACGCCGCCGGGGGCCAGGTGCGCGTAGATCGCCATGCTGCCGTCGGCGTGCACCACCCGCACCAGATTGGCGGCCTGACCCAGGCGCGGGTCGGTGCCGGATTCGCGGAAGTCGTCGCGCACCTCCATCACCACGCCCGCGCGCGCGGCCAGCACCGGCGTGCCGTCGGGCAGGGCGAAATCCAGGGCATAGGCGTTGGCCGGGTCGCGATGGCTGAAGGCGCCGCCGAAGCCCTGGTCGATGCGCACCGGGCGATCGGCGAAAGGCAGGGCATACAGCACCGCGTCGGCATGGGCGCGCGGCGAACCGGGGACGGCCTCGATGCGCAGTCGGGCGCCGTCGCCGCCGGCCTCAGCGAGGTCGCCGGGGGGATACAGGCGCGCGACCACGCGGCGCTCGCCGGCGGCCAGCTCCGCGGTCAACGGCAGCGCGGGGACGGCGGTGAAGCCGGCGCTGTCGCCGAGCAGGCGGATCTGCACCGGGCCGCCGAGCGGATTGCCCAGTGCAACCTCGCGCAGGCCGCTGTCGCGGGCGCTCACCTGCAGCCACGCTGGCGGTGGTTGTGGTTCGGGTCGCGGGGCATTCCATCGCAGCAGCGGCTGCGCGGGTGCGCCGGTCACTGCCGCCAGCGACAGGACCACGGCAAGCCAGCGGCGGGGGCGGCGTCGGCGCACGGGCAGGGGCGGCGATGGGGAAAGCGGAGTATGGACGAGGCCAGGGATCGAAAAATCATATCGCTTCATCCGAATAAAGAGATTGACATGGCCGGGAATCGCTGGCATCTTGGCTCCACCATCGAGACCGGCGGAGGGACAGGCCCTTTGATGCCGGGGCAGCCAGCGGACGCGCAAGCGGCCGTGTAGGTGCCAAATCCTGCGGGGACCCACGCGTCCGCCGAAAGATGGTTCGATCCATGCCCTCTGCATGGCGAACGCGAGCTCCGCGAAGCTCGATGGCCGTTCCTCTCCGGATACCGCCATGCGCCTCGTGAACTCGCCTGATCGCCCCACCTCCGCCACTTCGTCCCACGACCGCGTTGCCGCGCCGGCCGACGGCGTGCACGCGATGCGTGGCGAGATCGCGGTCGCGTTGCCGCTGCGCCACGCCGGTGTGCAACTGCTGCGCCTGCGCTACGAACTGAGCGGCCCGGCTGCCGCGCCGGTGGTGTTCGTCGCCGGCGGCATCTCCGCGCACCGCCATCTCGCCGCCAACGCCAGCTTTCCCGAGAAGGGCTGGGCGGAAGGCCTGGTCGGGCCGAGGCGGGCGCTGGATCCCACCCAGCGGCGGCTGCTGGCGTTCGATTTCGTCGGCGCCGACGGCAGCCTGGACGCGCCGATCGACAGCGCCGACCAGGCCGATGCCATCGCCGCGCTGCTGGACGCGCTGGACATCGCGCAACTGCACGGGTTCGTCGGCTACTCCTACGGTGCGCTGGTCGGCCTGCAACTGGCGGTGCGGCATCCGCAGCGCCTGCAGAAGCTGATCGCGGTCAGCGGCGCGCACCGCGCGCATCCGTATGCCGCCGCCTGGCGTGCGCTGCAGCGCCGCGCCGTGGCACTGGGCCAGCTGCAATGCGCCGAGAGCCACGGGCTGTCGCTGGCGCGGCAGTTCGCGATGCTCAGCTACCGCACTCCGGAGGAGTTCGGCGAACGCTTCGACGCGGCGCCGGAAGTGATCAACGGCCGCGTCCGCGTCGCCGCCGAAGACTACCTGGACGCCGCCGGCGCGCATTACGTGGCGCGCACCCAGGTCAACGCCTACCTGCGCCTGTCCGAATCCATCGACCTGCATCGCATCGAGCCGGCTGCCGTCGCCGTGCCCACCGTGGTGGTGGCGGTCGAGGGCGACCGCCTGGTGCCGCTGTCGGACCTGGTCACCCTGGTCGAAGGCCTGGGCCCGCGCGGCAGCCTGCGCGTGCTGCGTTCGCCCTACGGCCACGACGCCTTCCTGAAAGAAACCGATCGCATCGACGCGATTCTCGCCACCGCCCTTCGCCCCACCGGAGTTGCCGCATGAGCACTGCCCACGACACCGATCTGCCCTGTAGTGCCGCCACCGCCGCGGTCCGCGCCGGCATCGACCGCGATACCGCCTACGGTGCGGTGACCCCGCCGATCGTGCTGTCGTCGAACTTCAGCTTCGACGGCTTCGGCAACAAGCGCCAGTACGACTACACCCGCAGCGGCAACCCCACCCGCGACTTGCTCGGCGAAGCGCTGGCGGAACTGGAAGGCGGCGCCGGCGGGGTGATCACCGCCACCGGCATGGGCGCGATCAACCTGGTGCTCAACGCGCTGCTGCAGCCCGGCGACAAGCTGGTGGTGCCGCACGACGCGTACGGCGGCAGCTGGCGCCTGTTCAATGCGCTGGCCAAGAAGGGCCACTTCGATCTGATCACCGCCGACCTGACCGATCCGCGCTCGCTGGCCGATGCGCTGGCGCAGGCGCCGAAACTGGTGCTGATCGAGACCCCGTCCAACCCGCTGCTGCGCATCACCGACCTGCGTTTCGTCATCGACGCCACGCACAAGGCCGGCGCGCTGGCGGTGGTCGACAACACCTTCCTGTCGCCGGCGCTGCAGACCCCGATCGCCTTCGGCGCCGACCTGGTGATCCACTCCACCACCAAGTACGTCAACGGCCACAGCGACGTGGTCGGTGGCGCGGTGATCGCGGCCGATGCCGAACTGCACCAGCAACTGGTGTGGTGGGCCAATGCGCTGGGCCTGACCGGCTCGCCGTTCGACGCGTTCCTGACCCTGCGCGGCCTGCGCACGCTGGACGCGCGCCTGCGCGCGCACCAGGAGAACGCGCAGGCGGTGGTGGAATTGCTGACCACGCACGCCGCGGTGCGCCAGGTGTACTACCCGGGCCTGGCCTCGCATCCGGGCCACGCGGTGGCGGCGCGGCAGCAGCGCGGCTTCGGTGCAATGATCAGTTTCGAACTGGCCGGCGGTGAGGCCGAGGTGCGCGCCTTCGTCGACGGCCTGCGCTACTTCACTCTGGCCGAATCGCTGGGCGGCGTGGAGAGCCTGATCGCGCATCCGGCGACCATGACCCATGCGGCGATGACCGCCGAGGCGCGCGCCAAGGCCGGGATTTCCGACGGCCTGCTGCGTCTGTCGGTGGGCATCGAATCCAGTGCGGACCTGGTCGCCGATCTACAGGCGGGCCTGCAGCGCGCGCAGCGCGCCGGCGAGGCGCTGGCCCGCAAACGGGTGGACGCGTGAGCAGCGGCCTGGCCGATGCGCCAGCGGTGCCGCTGCGTGCGGCGCCCGTCGCGGCCACCGCGCGGTTGGGCCTGCTCGGCACCGGCACCGTCGGCCGCGCCTTCGTCGCGCGCTACCAGGCGCTGCAGCAGCGCCGCCCCGGCCTGCCGACCTTCGCCTGGCTGGCCAATTCGCGTACCGTTGCCGATTGCGCGGTGACGCCGGCGCAGGCGCTGGCCGCGGCCAATGCCGCCGCGCGCACGGCGCAGGCGGTGACGTTGCCGGAGGATCTGGGCCGTGGCGACATCGTGGTCGACGCCACCGCCAGCGAGGCGGTGGCGCAGCGCCATGCCGAGTGGCTGCGGCGCGGCGTGCACGTGGTCACCGCCAACAAGCTCGGTCAGGGCGCCGCGCTGGCGCGGGCCGAACAGATCCAGGCCGCCCGCCATGCCGCCAGCACCCATTACGGCGACAGCGCCACGGTCGGCGCCGGGCTGCCGTTGCTGAGCAGCCTGCGTGCGCTGGTCGCCGGTGGCGACCATATCCATGCGGTGGAAGGCGTGCTGTCCGGCTCCCTGGCCTGGCTGCTGCATCGCTACGACGGCCACCGCGCCTTCTCCGCGTGCGTACGCGAGGCCGCGGCCGCCGGCTACACCGAGCCCGATCCGCGCGAGGACCTGTCCGGCGAGGACGTGCGGCGCAAGCTGCTGATCCTGGCCCGCGCCGCCGGCCTGCCGTTGCGTGCCGAGCAGGTGCAGGTGGAGTCGCTGGTGCCGGCCACGCTGGCCACGGTGCCGCTGGCGCAACTGGATGCCGCGCTCGAACAGCTGGACGCGCCGCTGGCGGCGCGCCTGGCGCAGGCACAGGCCGCCGGTGCCTGCCTGCGCTTCGTCGGTCGCTTCGATGCGTACGGTGCCTCGGTGGGCCTGCGCGCGCTGCCGCTGACGCATCCGCTGGCCAGCGGCGCCGGCACTGACAACCGCGTCGCCATCCACAGCGACCGCTACCTGCAGCAGCCGCTGCTGATCCAGGGGCCGGGTGCGGGCGCCGATGTCACCGCGGCGGCCTTGCTCGACGACGTGCTGCGGATCGCGGTGCGCTGAGCGAAACGAACGACGCCCGCCATCATGTGCGGGCATCGCGGTTCGGACTGGGGCGATACCGACGGCAGTCGGCGTGTGGGCAACGCTGCCTGCACGCCGATGCGTGCGGGTCACGCGGCGCGGCCGTCGCGCGTTGCACGACGGCCGGCGCCGCAGCTCATTGCAGGCCCTGGCCCATGGTCTTCAGCAACTCGCCCTGGTAGTCGCCGCTGAATTCCCAGAAGAACGCGCCGCCCAGGCCCTGCGTCTTGACGTAGTTCATCTTCTCGGTGACCAGCGCCGGGTTGTCGTAGCTCCAGAAGGTGCTGCCGTCGTACTTCCAGTGCGCATGCGCCTGCGCGTCGACATAGCTGGTGCCGGCGCGGCCGCGCAGCACCTTGTAGTCCTCGATGCCCGCCTCGTAGGTACCCGGTGCGGCGCTGCCGCTCTGGTACAGGCCGTGGTTGACATTGGGCACGTTGGTCCAGCCGCGCCCGTAGAAGCCGATGCCGAGGTTGAGCTTGGCGGCCGGCACGCCACGGTCGAGGAAGGCCTGGATGGCGTCGTTGCTGTTGTAGTAGCGCTGGTCGCCGCTGGACGGATCGGCCGACGACTCGAACAGCGCGGAGTGGTGGTTGGTCTGCGGATCCCAGGCGCCGTGGAAGTCGTAGGTCATCACGTTGAGGTAGTCCAGGTACGGCGCGTACAGGTTCGGGTCGGTGACGCGGATCTTGTCGATGCCGGCGCCGACCGCCACGGTCAGCAGCAGCCCCGGCCGCACCTGGTCGAGCCGGCGGCGGAATTCAGCCAGCAGCGCGGTGAAGTTCTGCCGGTCCTCGGCGCTGCCGCAGGCGATGCCGCACGCCACCGGGTACTCCCAGTCGATGTCGATGCCGTCGAACACGCCAGCCGCGGCCGCGCTGCCGCCGGCGCCGTCGGTGACCGGCAGGTTGCCGCGGATGTAGGCATCGATGCACGAGGCGACGAAGGCCTGGCGGTTCTCGGCGCGCGCGGCGCTGGAGAAGCCGCGCGACCAGGTCCAGCCGCCCAACGAAATCAGCACCTTCAGCCCCGGGTGTGCGGCCTTGAGCTTCTTCAGCTGGTTCCAGTTGCCGCGCAGCGGCTGGTCCCAGGTATCGCCCACGCCGTCCACGCTCTGCGCGGCGGAGAACGCCTTGGTGTAGTCGGCGAAGGCATCGCCGCCGGCGCCGGTGCTGCTGTCCGACGGCTGGGTGACGCCGACTTCGCAGCGGTTGTTGCGGACATTGCCGAAGGCGTAGTTGATGTGGGTCAGGTAACCGGCGGCGCCGCTGGCCTGGATGTCGCGCACCTGGTAGTTGCGGCCGTAGATGCCCCACTGGGTGAAGTAGCCGATCACGCGCTTGCCGCCGCCGGCGCTGGCGGGCAGGGTGCGCACGCTCAGCGTGGCGCTGCTGGCCGAGACGTTGCCGGCGTTGTCGCGGGCACGGACCGCGTAGGCGTACGCAGTGTCGGCGATCAGCGCCGAGTCGGTGTAGCCGGTGGTGCTGGAGGTGCCCACGCGATTGCCGTCGCGGAGGATGTCGTAGCCGGCCAGGCCGCTGCCGCCGGCGTTGTCGGAGGCGGCATTCCAGGTCAGGGTGATGGCGTTGCTGGCGCGCGTGGCGGCGGCCAGGCCGGTCGGCACGCTTGGGGCGGTCGTGTCGGTCGACGGTGCCGCGATGCTGATCGCGACCGCGGCCGAGGTGGTGCGGGCGCCGGCGTTGTCGGTGGCCACCGCGGTCAGGCTGTAGTCGCCGGCCGCGGCGCCGCTCCAGGACAGCGTGTACGGCGCGCCGCTGACGCTGCCGAGCGAGGTGCTGCCGCGGAAGAATTCGACCCGCGCCACGCTGCCGTCGGGATCGTTGGCCGATGCCTGCAAGGCGATGGTGGTGCCGACCGCGAAGCGGGTGCCGCTCGTGGGCGCGGTCATGGCCACGCTCGGTGGCTGGTTGCTCGAACTGCCATCGCAGGTGCCCAGGTCCTGGTACCAGCCGCAACTGGTGCAGTAGGTCGGCGCGGTGTTCCAGATCGGACCGTTGGCGCGGTACAGGTGGCTGGCGTAGGTCAGGGTGTCGCCGGCGGCGTAGATGGTGGCCGGGTTCCAGGCGGCGACGCCGCTGCACGCGGCGGCCCAGGTCTGGCCGGGCGCGAGGCCGGCCAGGACGAGACAACAGAACAGCAACCACGATCCGGCGGATTTCGTGTTCATGGTGACGCCTCCGATGCGGTAGGTAGCGCGACTGAGGAGCGGCGGTGAGCCGCCATCTGGTTCCTTGAGTCCGATCACCCGGGGGCTTGCAGACGCGTGGCGCCGACGTCGTTTGACTCGCACGCGGACCGGGCACGCGCAGGGTCCGAATGAGAAGACAACGTTGTCAACCGACAAATCCGACGAATGCGAGACAGATCCAGGATTGCTGCGATGACAACGTTTTCATGATTGTTCGATGCTGCGGTGCAGTGCGGGTGTGTCGAGTGCACCGAGGCGTGCGTGGTGCAGGGCGGGAGGCACACCGCCGAGCGGATGCGTGCAGCGCGCGCTGCTTGTCGATGGTGCGGCGGTGGTGCCGCGACGACCCGAGAGATTCCGCGGCAAGACGCGTTCGCGCCGCCGTGCAGGGTCAGTGACCGGACCTGTCGCGGGTGCGCGCGCTCAGGGCGCCGTGCCCAGCGCCTCGAGCAAGGCCGTATTGAACCGTTGCGGCGCTTCCACCTGCGGCGAATGGCCGAGGTCGTCGAAGGCGACCAGGCGCGCGCCGGGAATCGCCGCAGCCGCGCGCTTGCCCAAGGCCGGGTAGTCGCCCAGGGTCGCCGCCAGCGCCGGTGGCGCTAGGTCCTTGCCGATCGCGGTCCGGTCGCGCTGGCCGATGAACAGGGTGGTCGGCACGCGCAGTTGCGGGAAGCGTTGCACCACCGGCTGGTTGAACACCATGTCCGAGGTCAGCGCCTGGTTCCAGGCCACGCGGTCGCCGCCGGGACCGGCGTACAGGCCGGCCTGCATGCTCACCCAGCGGTCGTACTCGGGCTTCCACTGTCCGCCGTAGTAGACGGTCTGCTGGTACTGCTTGATCGAAGCCGCGTCGGTCTTGCGCTCCTTGGCGTACCAGTCGTCGACGCTGCGCCACGGCACGCCGGCGGCCTTCCAGTCCTCCAGCCCGATCGGGTTCACCAGCAGCAGCTGGCTCACGTCCTGCGGGTACTGCAGCGCGTAGTGCGCGGCGAGCATGCCGCCCATCGAATGGCCGACGATCGCGGCGCGGGTCACGCCGGCCTGTTGCAGCAACGCATGGGTATTGGCCGCCAGTTGCGCGAAGCTGAACTGATAGGCCTGCGGCTTGCTCGACTTGCAGAAGCCGATCTGGTCCGGCGCCAGCACCCGGTAGCCCTGTGCCACCAGCGCGGCGATGGTCGATTCCCAGGTCGCCGCGCAGAAGTTCTTGCCGTGCAGCAGCACCACGGTGCGGCCGTTCGGCGTGCCGGTCGGGGCCACGTCCATGTACGCCATCTGCAGCGGCTGACGTTGCGAGTCGAAGCGGTACCAGTGCACCGGATAGGGATAGGCGAAGCCTTCCAGTTGCGCGCCGTAGCGCGGCGGCGCATCGGTGGCCCAGGCGGAGGCGAGCGGCGACAGGGCGAGGGCGGCGAGCAGCAGGCAGAGACGCATGGGAGCGGGACGGCAGACGTGATGGGCCACGACCTTAGCCCGGCGCGCGCTTGCCAGGCGTCAACGCGTCACGCGGGCGGCGGCAGGCTGCCGCCGTTGTGCACCAGGGTCAGGCAGGCGTGGTGCTGCATCCGCGCGAGCGGTTCCTGCAGCGCTGCCAGCACCTGTTCGGCCTGCGCACCGAGCACCGGCCGGTACGCCGCCCAGCCGTTGCGGCCCTTGGCCTTGGCCTGGTACAGCGCACGGTCCGCCAGTACCAGCAGTTGTTCCCAGCCGAGCAGGTTGTCGGGGTCGTGCACGAACGGGAATTCCGCCAGCCCGATCGAGCAGGTGACCCGGCCCTGGCGGCCGTGGTCGAGCACGAAGGGGTGCGCGGCGACCGAGCGGCACAGCCGTTCGGCGGCCATGGTGAGGTTCTCGCGCGGCGCCGAACGCAGCACCAGCAGGAACTCCTCGCCGCCCCAGCGCACCACGTAGTCGCTTTCGCGGGTCAGCCGCACCAGCAACTGCGCCATCTGCTGCAGCACCGCGTCGCCGGTGTGGTGGCCGCCGCTGTCGTTGATCGACTTGAAGTGGTCGATGTCGATCAGCGCGAACAGCATGCCCGAGGACAGCATGTCCTCGTCGTTGGCGGCCATGCGCCGGTACAGCGCGATGTCGCTGGGGATGTGCAGCGACAGGTAGCGGCGGTTGCGCAACTGGGTCAGCTCGTCGGTGAAGCTGGCCTCCTGCAGGCGCTGGTTGGCCGCCTGCAGCGCCTGGGTGCGTTCGCGCACCTGGCGTTCGAGGATGTCGCGCTGGCGCCGGTTGTGCAGCCGCGCCAGGGCCACCGCGCACAGCAGCAGGGCGAACGCGCCCAGCGTCAGCAGCAGCCTGTAGAACGGCGTCTCCTGGAAGCGCAGCGCGATCCGCAGCGGCAGCCGCGCCGGCGCGGCCGCCCACACGCCGGCGTTGTTGCTGCCGGTGACTTCGAAGACGTAGTCGCCGCCGGGCAGGTTGGTGTAGCTGACCGCGCGCTGGCGGATGTCGTCGAGGGTGCGCCAGCCGCGGTCGTAGCCGAGCAGGCGGTAGCGCAGCTCGACGTTCTGTGGCGCCTGGAACGAGGCGGCGGTGAACTCGAAGTCGAGGTCGCGCGCGCCTTCCGGCAGCGGGGTGGGCAGCGCCTGCGGCGTCAGCCACTGGCCCAGCGCACGCACCCGCTCCACCACCGGCTGCGGCGCCACCGGATTCTTGACGATGCCGGCGGTGTCCAGCGCGACCACGCCGTCGCGGCTGGGCAGCCACAGCGCGCCGTGCTCGATGAAGCCCTTGCCGTTGCCGGCGCCGTTGCAGCACATGCCCTGCACGCCGCCATGGCGCTGCGCGCGCTCGGTGAGCATCAGTTCGGCGTTCAGCGGCGCCTGTGGCGACGCCGCATGGCGCAGCAGGTCGGCCAAGCGCACGCGGTAGACCCCGCGCAGGCCGGCCACCCAGATCGCGCCGCGGCCGTCGTCGGCGATGAAGAACGCGGCGTTCACCGGCAGCCCATCCTGTTCCCCGAACGCGTACCAGTGCGCGCCGTCGAACAGCCACAACTGCTCGTTGAGGGTGCCGACCAGCCATTGCCCGCCGGGCAGCTCGTGGATCGCGGTGACGTCGGCGCTGGCCAGCGCCGAGCCCGGCGGCGCCAGCGCGACCAAGCGCTCGTCGCGCAGCGCGTACAGGCCCGACTGCGCGCCGATCAACAGACGCCCGTCGCGGGTCTCGTGGATCAGCCGCACGCGCGGATCGCGCAGGCCCTCAGCCGTGCCGTAGCGGCGCAGCCGCGTGCCGTCGGCGCGGAACAGGCCGTCGGTGCTGGCGAACCACAGCCGCTGCGTGCGATCGCGGACGATCCCGCTGATCTGCAGGTCGCGCAGCGGCGCCAGCCAGTCCGGCTGGCCGAGCCGGCCGTCGCGGTACAGGGCGGCGCCATGGCGGGTGCCGATCCACAGCTGGCCGGGTTCGGCCAGCAAGGTATAGGGCGCCTCGTTGTGCAACTGCGCCAGGCTCAGGCGCGGTTGGTAGCGGCCATCGCGCAGCTGCGACAGGCCGCTGTCGGTGCCGACCCACAGCGATCCGTCCGGATCGCGCGCCAGGGTCCACACCAGCGCGTCGTCCAGCCCTTCGTGCGTGCTGTAGCGGCGGGTCCAGCCGTTCCACAGCCGGGTGGCGCCGTTCCAGCTGCTGCCCAGCCACAGGTTGCGCTCGCGGTCCTCGAAGATGGCGTTGACGCCGACGTTCGGCTTGTTCTCCGGGTTGCGTTCGACGATGGCGCCATCGCGCACGCGCAGCAGCGCGCCGGGTTGTCCCACCCACAGATTCTGGTCGCTGTCCTCGAACAGGGCCTGCACGGCGCGCCGGCTGGTCCCGGTCGGGTCGGGCAGCCATTGCCAGCGGCTGTCGCGGCGCAGCAGCAGTCCGTCGCGGGTGCCGGCCCAGAGCGTGCCTTGCGCCTCCAGCAGATGCTGCACCGGCGTCGCGCCGGCCTCCTGCGGCAGTGCCAGCGACTCCGGCGCGTCCTGGCCGGCGACGAAGCGCAGCACCGCGCCACGCGTGCCCACCCACAGCGCGTCGGCGCGCGGCAGCAGCGTGTAGGCGCCGCCGGCGATGCGGTGGCGCAGCTGCAGGCGATCGCCCTGCACCGCGTACACGCCATCCTGCGCCGCGACCAGCACGCTGCCGTGCGCGTCGGTCGCGATCGCCTCGATGTTGAGCAACGGCGCCTGCGGGTCCTGCGGCAGCAGCGTGGTGAAGCGTCCGTCGCGGTAGCGCGACAGGCCGCGATAGGTGCCGATCCACAGCGTGCCGGCGGCATCCACGTGCAGCGCCTTGATCAGGTTGCCGGGCAGGTGCGCCGGCGCGCCCTCGTTGAACGAGGTCATGCGCACGCCGTCGAAGCGGGTCAGCCCGCCCATCGTGCCGATCCACAGATAGCCCTGGCGGTCCTGGGCGAACGCCTGCACGCTCAGCTGCGGCAGGCCCTGGTCTAGCCCCCAGCCTTCGCGCTCGTAGTGATGGAACTGCTTGTCCGGCTGTAGTGCCCGCGCCTGCGGCACACATGCGCTCCACGCTGTCGAGAGCATGGCCAGCTGTAGCGCCAGCAGGCGCCAGGAGGCGTGTGGAAACCGCAAGCGCATGCCCATGCCGGATCGGCCGACGTCTCTGTCGTTAGCGGCAACGCCGCGCGGATCTTGATGCGCGCGGCAGCGAGGACGCTGGTGATCACCTGGGCCAGCGTCCATCGGGCTGGCTCAGCACTCGATGACGTTCACCGCCAGCCCGCCGCGGCTGGTTTCCTTGTACTTGTCCTGCATGTCGCGGCCGGTGTCGCGCATGGTGCGGATCACCTTGTCCAGCGACACCTTGTGCTTGCCGTCGCCGCGCATCGCCATGCGGCTGGCGTTGATCGCCTTGACCGCGCCCATCGCGTTGCGCTCGATGCACGGGATCTGCACCAGGCCGCCGATCGGGTCGCAGGTCAGGCCGAGGTTGTGTTCCATGCCGATCTCGGCGGCGTTCTCGATCTGCCCCGGCTTGCCGCCGAGCGCGGCGACCAGGCCGCCGGCGGCCATCGAGCAGGCCACGCCGACCTCGCCCTGGCAGCCGACCTCTGCGCCGGAGATGGAGGCGTTTTCCTTGTACAGGATGCCGATCGCCGCGGCGGTGAGCAGGAAGTCGAACACGCGCTGTTCGTCGGCGCCGGGGCAGAACCGGTCGAAGTAGTGCAGCACCGCTGGAATGATGCCCGCCGCGCCGTTGGTGGGCGCGGTGACCACGCGGCCGCCGGCCGCGTTCTCTTCGTTGACCGCCAGCGCGTACAGGTTGACCCAGTCCAGCGTGGTCAGCGGATCGCGCATCGCCGCTTCCGGCTTGGACGACAGCTCGCGGTACAGCGCCGGCGCGCGCCGCGACACGTGCAGGCCGCCGGGCAGGGTGCCTTCCTCGCGGATGCCGCGGGTCACGCAGGCCTGCATCGCGCCCCAGATCTCGCGCAGGCCGGCGCGGATCTCGTCCTCGCTGCGCCAGCACTTCTCGTTCTCGAACATCAGCGCGGCGATGCTCAGGCCGCTGCGCGCGGCCTGCGCCAGCAGCTCGTCGCCGCTCTTGAACGGGTAGGGCAGCGGCGTCTCGTCGGCGACGATGCGGTCGTCGGCGGCGTCGTCCTGGTTGACCACGAACCCGCCGCCGACCGAGTAGTAGTCGCGCGTGGCGATGACTTCGTCGTTGGCGGCGTAGGCGGTGAAGCGCATGCCGTTGGTGTGGTACGGCAGCTTCTGTCGCTTGTTCATCGCCAGGTCGCGCTTCTCGTCGAAGGCGATCTCGTGCCGGCCGAGCAGGTTGATGCGTTTGCTGCTGCGGATCCGCTCCAGCGCACCGGGAATGATGTCCGGATCGATCAGGTTCGGGCGCTGGCCTTCCAGGCCCAGCAGCACCGCCTTGTCGGTGCCATGGCCGCGCCCGGTCAGGGCCAGCGAGCCGAACACTTCGGCACGCAGGCGCACCACGTCCTGCAGGCGGCCCTGGTCGAACAGCCAGCGGTGCACGAAGCGCTCGGCGGCGCGCATCGGCCCCACCGTGTGCGAGGAACTCGGCCCGATGCCGATCTTGAACAGGTCGAAGGTGCTGACAGCCATGCGCGTGCCGAAAGGGTGGGCGAAAGACCGTCTATTCTATGCTTCCGGCGCGCGGCCCAGGTCCGCAGCGCAGCATAGGACGCGAGCATGTCCCTGATCCTGTACCAGCGCGACGACTGCCATCTGTGCGACCAGGCCCTGCAGGTGCTGGCGCAGGCGCGCGTGGCCGAGCCGGACAGCGTGTTCATCGACGACGACGCGACGCTGGAGGCGCGCTACGGCGTGCGCGTGCCGGTGCTGCGCGCCGCCGACGGGCGCGAACTGGACTGGCCGTTCGATGTTGCCGGCGTGCGCGCCTGGCTGGCGGCGTCGGCCGAATGCGCGTGAGCCGCGCATAAAAAAAGCGGCGGACCCGACGAGGAAATCCGCCGCTCAGCGGCCGCGCGCCCGCGGCCTGTGGCGAATCACTTCGCCTTGAACACCACCTTGGTGCTGATCGCGGTTTCGTTGGGAATGGTCTTGGTGTCGGCCCAGTCGCCGCCGCCCACGCCGAAGTCCAGACGCTTGACCGTGGCCTTGCCGGCCAGCACCGGCTGCGCGCCCGGGGTCCAGGTGAAGGTCAGGGTCACCGGTTTGGACACGCCGCGCAGCTCCAGGGTGCCGTCGGCGGCGAACTGGTTGTTGCCCAGCGCGCGGAACTTGTCGGCGCGGTAGTGCGCGGTGGCGAACTTGGCCACGTCGAAGAAATCCGCGCCCTGCAGGGTGGAGTCGCGGTCGTTGTTGCCGCTCTTGGCGCCGGCCAGGGGGATGGTGACGTCGAGCTTGGCGCCGGCCAGGTTGGCCGGGTCGAAGCTGAGCTTGGTGTCGAAGCCGGAGAACTGGCCGGTGAACACTTCGCCGTCGTACTTGCTGGCGAACACCAGGGTGGAACCGGGGGCCTGCACATAGTCCGCGGCCTGCACCGCGGGTGCAGCGGCGAGCAGGGCCACCAGGCTGGCGGCAACGGCGGCGGGGGACGCGAAACGGGTGGACATCGAAACAGCTCCTCAGGACTTGGGGGTGAGCCAGCCGCGCGGCAACATCCGCGCCAGGGTGGCATCGCGTTGGAACAGGTGGTGGTAGAAGGCCGCGCCGGCATGCGCCAGGACCACCGCGATCAGCAGCCAGAAGCCCCATTCGTGCACCGTGTGCGAGAGGTCGCGCAGGTGCTCGTTCGGGGCGCTGAGCTTGGGCACCGCGACCAGGCCGAACCAGCGGAACGGGCGCAGGCCGCTGGCGGAGTCGTACAGCCAGCCGGACAGGGGGATGGCGAAGATCATCACGTACAGCAGTGCGTGGGTGGCGTCGGCGATGCGTTCCTGCCAACCGGGGGTGCCCGGCACCGGCTTCGGCGCGCCGGCGTACAGGCGCCAGCCGAGCCGCACGATCACCAGCGCCAGCACGGTCAGGCCCAGCGACTTGTGCGCGGTGTAGACCCAGAAATACTTGGGCGTCTTCGGCAGTTCGCCCATGGTCAGGCCGACCACGCCGAGCAGCAGGATCAGGGCGGCGATCAGCCAGTGCAGGGTCTGGCTGACGCTGCCCCAGCGGTCGGGCGTGTTGCGGGCGCTCATGGCGTGCCGTCCTGCGCCGCTGGCGTGGTGGGGGTGTCGGTGGGAGCGGCAGGCGGGGTGCCCGGCGCCGGATCCGGTTCGGCCTTGGCGCCGCCCTCGCGGGTGGCCTCGGCCTCGATGCGCAGTTCCACCGTGCCGCCGATCACCGACGGCCAGGAACTGATGCCGAAGTCGGCGCGCTGCAGCGTGGTGGTGGCGGAGAAGCCGGCGGTGCGACGGAACGGCGGCAGCGGATGACGCTTCACTGCGTTCAGGGTCACGTCCAGGGTCACCTCGCGGGTGACGCCGTGCAGCGTCAGCTGCCCGATCACCTTGGCGTGCTGCGCGTCGATCGGCTCGACGCGGGTGGAGACGAACTGCGCTTCCGGGTAGTGCTCGCCATCGAGCAGGTTGTGCGCCAGCGCGGCGCGGTTCCACTTCTCGTCGCCCAGGTCCAGCCGCTGCAACGGCACCCGCGCCTGCAGCCGTGCGCTGCGCCAGTCGTCCGGGTCGAACACCAGGGTGCCGGTGCTGCCGGACACGGTGCCCAGCGCCTTGGAGAATCCGGCGTGCTCGATCGCGAACAGCACCCGGGTATGCACCGGGTCCAGCGCGTACTGCGCCGGCGCGGCCAGGGCGGCGCCCGGCAAGGCCAGCAGGAGGGCCACGAGAGAGGGTCTGAACATGGAGCGGGGCCGCGCTGGGAGGTCGCCGGATTCTAGTCACAGTCCGGGCCGGCTGCGTACCTGCGGCGCGTAACGGTTCGTTGCGCGCGGTGGCAGGTGTGATTTTTCCGCGGCCGCGGGGTATAAGAACGCTGCCGCGGCGAGCGGCATACGGAGCGGGCGCGCCGCGCGTCCGGCCCCGGCAGTGCGCCGGTGTTCATCCGCCGACGTCCTTTGCCGGAGCCGATGTCCATGCCCATCCCGCATCCCCCACGCCGGTGGCGCTGCTGGGGGCTGGCCTGCCTGTTGGCGCTGGCCGCCGTGTGCGCCGATGCCAGTGCCGCGGTGCCGGAACTGCCGCGCTTCCGGGTGTTCTCCGGCGAGCAGGGGCTGCCGTCCAGCGATATCTCCGGGTTGCAGCTGGACCGCGACGGCTATCTGTGGATCGCCAGCGGCGATGGCCTGGCCCGCTACGATGGGCGCGAGTTCCGGGTCTGGCGCCACGATCCGGCCGATCCCGCGTCGTTGCGCTGCAACTACGTGCAGGACATGCACATCGACGCGCGCGACCGCATCTGGGTGGCCTGCGAGGGCGGCGGCCTGAGCATGCTTGGCGCGGACCGGCGCGGCTTCCGCCACTTCAACATGGCCACGCAGCCGGCGATGCGCAGCGACGACGTGTTCGCCATCGCCAGCCGCGGCGACGCGGTGTACTTCGGCACCTACCGCGGCGGCCTGTACCGGCTGGGCGGCGACGGCCGCGTGCAGCGCATCCGCGCCGGCGATCCGGCGGTGGACGCGCTGCTCGACAGCGCCGTGCTGACCCTGGCCTTCGACGATGCCGGGGTGCTGTGGGTGGGCACCTTCAAGGGCCTGGTGCGCTACGACGGCCGCCACGCCAGCGCCTACCGCATCGACGACGGCATGCCGCAGGAGGAGCAGGTGATCATGTCGATCACCCGGCTCAGCGATGGCCTGTGGTTCAGCGGCAACACCGGCCTGTTCCGGCGCGACCGTGCCGGGCGCTGGTTGCGTGCGGACTGGATCGGCGCGCTGCATCGCGCGGCCAACGCGATCGCCGAGGACGGCGCCGGCGGCTACTGGCTCGGCAACGGCGAAGGCCTGTGGCACAAGCCGGCCGACGGGCCGGCGCGGCGGGTGGACACCGGCGGCGCGGCGGTGTCCGGCGCCAGCGTGGTGGAGACCGTGCTGCGCGACCGCGAGGGCGGCCTGTGGGTGCCGCTGCCGACGCGCGGCCTGGGCTACCTGCGTCCGGACTGGCGCCGCCTGGCAGTGCTGGGCACCGCGCAGGGCCTGCCCGCCGACCAGTACGTCGGCCTGGCGCCGGCCCGCGCCGGCGGTGTGTGGCTGCTCGGCTCCGGCGCCAGCGTGTTCCGCCTCGACACCACCAGCGGTGCGCTGAGCGCGCCGCATTGGGCCAACGGCGCGCCGAGCGGGCGCTTGCTGTCGGTGCTGGACGACCCGCGCGGGGCGTTGTGGATGGGGGGCAGCAGCACGCTGCTGCGCGGCCCGCTGGACGGGGGCACCCTGCAGCGCTGGACCCGCGCCGCCGGCGAGGCCGATCCGATTCCGGACGGCACGCTGGCCTGGCTGCAACTGGACGCACGCCAGCGGCTGTGGATCGCCGCGCCGGGCTACGGCGTGCAGGTGCGCGATGGCGACGGCCACGTGCTGCAGAACCTCCCCGGCGGCCAGCACGGCCTGGCCGGCACCGACATCGCGGCGTTCGCGATGGCGCCGGACGGCACGCCGTGGGTCGCCGCCGAACAGTTCCAGCACTGGGACGGCGCGGCCGGGCAGTTCCGCACGCCGCCGGAGCTGGCCGGCGAGAAGGTGCAGTCGTTCGCCTTCGCCGACGCGCGCACGCTGTGGGTGCACCGGCTGTCCGGGCTGGAACTGTGGCGGCGCACCGGCGCGCACTGGCAGCGCAGCCAGCGCTACGCGGTGGCCGACGGGCTGCCGGCCACCGAGTCCAGCGCGCTGGTCGCCGATTCGCAGGGGCGCGCCTGGCTGGGCATGCGCCGTGGCCTGTTCCGGGTCGATCCGCGGCGCACGCCGGCGGTGCGCGCGTTCGGCACCCGCGACGGGCTCGGCAGCCAGGAACTGGTGCGGCGCGGCCTGCTGATGACCGCCGACGGCGTGCTGGTGGCGGCCGCCGCGGACGGCAGCGTGGCGCTGCTGGACACGCAGCAGCCGGATCCGGTGCCGGTGCCGCTGGCGCTGAGCATGGAGAGCGTGCAGGTGCGGCGCGGCCCACAGCTGCTGACGCTGCCGACGCGCGGCGACTTCACCCTGCGCTCGGACGACCGCGACCTGCGCGTGGCGGTGCGGCTGCTGTCCTACATCGATCCGGAACACATCGTCTACCGGTTCCGCCTGCAGGGCTACGACCGCGACTGGGTCAGCACCGGCGCCAGCGGCGAACGCACCCTGCCGCAGCTGCCCGATGGCGCGCAGGTGCTGGAGATCCAGGCGCGCACCCGCAACGGCGCCTGGTCGCCGACGCTGCGCCTGCCGTTCCGGGTGCAGCCGCCGTGGTGGCGCAGCGTCTGGGGCATCGTCGGGCTGCTCGCCGCGGCCGGCCTGCTGCTGCTGATGTCGCTGCGCGCCTACCGGCGCCGCCTGGGTCGCCAGCACGCCTGGGAACTGGCCCTGCACAAGCAGGAACTGGCCGAGCAGGCCTCGCTGGCCAAGACCCGCTTCCTGGCCACGCTCGGCCACGAGGTGCGCACGCCGCTGACCGGGGTGCTGGGCATGAGCGAACTGCTGCTGGCCACGCCGCTGGATCCGAAGCAGCGCGGGTATACCGAGTCGATCCGCCGCGCCGGCACCCACCTGCTGCACCTGGTCAACGACGCGCTGGACCTGGCGCGGATCGAGGCCGGGCGCCTGCGCCTGGAGTCGCAGCCGTTCGCGCTGCAGGCGCTGATCGCCGAAGTGGTCAACCTGATGGCGCCGCTGGCGCAGGCGCGCGGGCTGCGCTTCGATCTGCACGACGGCATGCCCGGCGCGACCACGGTGGAAGGCGATGCGCTGCGGGTGCGGCAGATCCTGCTGAACCTGCTCGGCAACGCGATCAAGTTCACCAGCAGTGGCTCGGTGGCGCTGAAGGTGGCGCCGGGGCAGGACGGCCAGGGGTTGTGCATCGAGGTGGCCGATACCGGCCCGGGCATCGGCAGCGAGCAGCAGGCGCGGCTGTTCCAGCGCTTCGAACAGGGCGATGGCCCGCGCACCGCGGTGCGCCAGGGCGGCAGCGGCCTGGGCCTGGCGATCAGCCAGGAACTGGCGATGGCGATGGGCGGGCGCATCCAGGTCGAGAGCCGGCTGGGGCACGGCGCGCGTTTCCGCGTGGGCCTGCCGCTGCGCTGGCGTCCGGCGCAGGAACCGGCGGCGGTCCCGGTGCCGGCACCGCGCGCGCGCACCGCGCTGCGCATCCTGCTGGTCGAGGACGAACCGACCGTGGCCCAGGTGATGGTCGAACTGCTGCGCGGCCGCGGCCATCAGGTGACCTGGGCCGCGCACGGCCTGGAGGCGCTGACCGAAGCCAGCCAGGACAGCTTCGACATCGGCCTGCTCGACCTGGACCTGCCGGCGCTCGACGGCCTGGCGCTGGCGCGGCAGTTGCGTGCGCTGGGCCATGGCTTCCCGCTGCTGGCGGTGACCGCGCGCTCCGACGGCGAGGCCGAGGCCGCCGCGCGCGCTGCCGGATTCGCCGGGTTCGTGCGCAAGCCGGTCACCGGGCAGATGCTGGAAGGGGCCATCGACGCGGTGCTGGACGGGGCGCCGCCGCCGCTCTGAGTCGATGCGGGACGCGGTTGCCAGCGCCGGCGCTTATCGCCGACGATGGCGGCGGTGGCGCGGGACGGATGCCCGTCGGGGAGACAGAGGCGATGCGGTCGAGACGGATCTTGGGATGGCTGCTGCTGGCGTGGTCCGCGGTCGCCGGCGCGGCAGTGCCGCCGACGCCGCAGCCGCGCCAACTGACCGTGGCCGACGGCTTGCCGTCCAACAGCATCAATGGCTTCGCCGAGGACAAGCTCGGCTACCTGTGGCTGGCCAGCAGCGACGGCCTGGCGCGCTTCGACGGACGCGGCTACCGCATCTGGCGGATCGAGGACGGCCTGCACCACAACAAGATCTGGTCGGTGCACGTCGATGCGCAGAACCGGGTCTGGTTCGGGACCGACGGCGCCGGCCTGGGCATGCTCTCGGCCGATCGCCGGCAGTTCCGCTACTACGATCGCAGCACCTATCCGCAGATCGGCTCCACCACCGTGTGGTCCATCGCGTCCACGCCGGACGGCAGCGTCTGGTTCGGGACCTCCGCCGGCGGCCTGCACCAGTTGCAGCCGGACGGCCGCCTGCGTCGCTTCATGCCGATCCCCGGCGACGCGCGCAGCCTGCCTTCGGCCAGCGTCGCCCATCTGGCGACCACGCCGGACGGCACCCTGTGGGTGGGCACCCGCGGCGGCCTGGCGCGCTGGACCGGCCACGATTTCCAACGCGTCGCCGCCGACGCGCTGCCGCGGCCGGACGTGCAGGGGCTGACGCCCGAACGCGACGATACGCTGTGGGTTTCCACCCTGGGCGGGATGCGCCTGCTGCGCGCCGACGCCAGCGTGGTGGAGCCGTACTGGCGCAACATGCCCGGCGACAGCGTGCTGGGCATGCTGGTCCACGACCGCCACGGCACGCGCTGGTTCGACACCATGGACGGGCTGGGCCGCGAGAGCGAGTCCGGGGTGATCCGCAACGTGCCGCTGTACAGCAATTCCGCGCACGGACTGGTCAAGCCGAACTGGTCGCTGGCCTTCGAGGATCGCGAGGGCGGCCTGTGGTTCGCCAGCGGCAATGCCGGGCTGTGGCACCTGCCGGCCAACTGGCAGCAGTTCTCGGTGCTGTCCTATCGGGTGGACGACCCGGAGTCGATGGGCAACCCCTACGTGCTGGCCACCGCCGCTTCCCGCGACGGCGGCGTGTGGCTGGCCGGCACGCGTGGCGTGCTGGACAAGCTCGATCCGGCCACCGGCGCCGTGCATCGGCACATGCGCGCGATGTTCGGTCTGGACTGGGCGCGGGCGATCGCCGAAGACCCGCAGGGCCGGCTGTGGGCGGCGGCCGCGGGGGCGGTGCTGCGCTACGATCCGGCCAACGGCGAGGTCCGGCGCTGGGGCAAGGACGCCGGGGCCGATGCGCCGATGATGGACCAGGTGGATCGGATCGTCTTCAGCAGCGACCGCCACGTCTGGATCTTCAGCGACATCACCGGCGTGCAGGTGCGCGACCTCGATGGCCACGTGCTGCGCACCATGGCGCCGGGAAGCGCCGGCCTGCCTGCGGACCTGACCGTGCAGGAGGCCAGCCTCGGGCCGCAGGGCCAGCCCTGGTTGCTGGGGCAGCACGGGCTGCTTGCCTGGAGCCCGGAGCGCGCGCGGTTCGAAGCGGTGCCCGGCGCACCGCAGCGCCCGCTGAGCGCCCTGGCGATCAGCGACGGCAACGTGGTCTGGCTGGCCAGCGTCGGCTGCCTGGAGCGCTATCTGTGGGACGGCAGCCGGCTGAGCCTGCTCGACCGCATCGACGCCGAACAGGAGTTCCCGGCGCTGGCGCCGAACGGCCTGGTGGTCGATGCCAGCGGCGTGGCCTGGCTGAGCAGCGTGCGCGGGCTGATCCGGGTCGATCCGGCGAGCAAGGCGATCCGCTCCTACGGCGTGCACGATGGCCTGCCCAACCAGGAGTTCCAGATCCGCACCCTGGTGCAGGCGCGCAGCGGGCAGATCCTCGGCGGCACCCCGGACGGCGTGGTGCTGTTCGAGCCGTCGCAGGTGGTGCCGTCGCGGCGGCAGCCGCCGCTGGTGATCGAGCGCATCGGCGTGCGCCGCGGCGAGCGCGGGCTGGACCTGCTGCACGCCGACCGCATCGTGCTGCAGGAAGGCGACCGCGATCTGCACGTGGTCGCGCGCCTGCTGTCGTTCTCCGACACCGACGCCAACACCTACCGCTTCCGCCTCAGCGGCTACGACCCGGATTGGGTCGATGTGGGCGCCAGCGGCGAGCGTCTGTTCTCGCGGCTGCCGTCGGGCCACTACACCCTGGAGATGCAGGCGCGTACCGCCGACAAGGTCTGGTCGAACGTGGTCAGCCTGCACTTCCGCGTCTTGCCGCCGTGGTGGCGCAGCCCCTGGGGCATCGCCGGGCTGGCGGTGCTGGCGGTGCTGGCGCTGTGGTTGCTCGCGTACCTGTACCGGCGGCGGCTGCGCCGGCGCGCCGCCTGGCAACTGGCGGTGCACAAGCAGGAGGTGGCCGAGCAGGCCTCGCTGGCCAAGACCCGCTTCCTGGCCACGCTCGGCCACGAGGTGCGCACGCCGATGACCGGGGTGCTGGGCATGAGCGAACTGCTGCTGGCCACGCCGCTGGACACCAGGCAGCGCCGCTACACCGAATCGATCCGCGACGCGGGCTCGCACCTGCTGCGCCTGGTCAACGACGCGCTGGACCTGGCGCGGATCGAGGCCGGGCGCCTGGAACTGGAACAGCAGCCGTTCGACCTGGGCCGGCTGATCGCCGAACTGGAGGCGATGATGGGGCCGATGGCGCGCAGCCGCGGGCTGGTGTTCGCCCTGGACAACGCCATGCCGCCGCAGGTCACCGCGCGCGGCGACGCCACGCGGGTGCGGCAGATCCTGCTGAACCTGCTCAACAACGCCATCAAGTTCACCGAGCACGGCAGCGTGCAGTTGCGGGTGGCGCCGCTGCAGCCGCAGCAGGGCGTGCGTTTCGAGGTCGCCGATACCGGGCCGGGCATCAATGCCGAACAGCAGGCGCGATTGTTCCAGCGCTTCGAGCAGGCCGACGGGCCGCGCACCGCCGCACGCTACGGCGGCAGCGGCCTGGGCCTGGCGATCAGCCAGGAACTGGCGGTGGCGATGGGCGGGCGCATCGAACTGCGCAGCCGCCTCGGCGCCGGCACCCGCTTCGTGGTCGACCTGCCGTTGCCATGGGTGCCCGAGCCGCTGCCGCAGGCGCCACGCGACGCCCGCGCGTCCGCCAGCGCCGCGGCGCCGCGGCGGATCCTGCTGGTCGAAGACGATCCGACCGTGGCCGAAGTGGTCGGCGGCCTGCTGCGCGCACGCGGCCACCACGTCACCCACGCCGCGCACGCGCTGGCCGCGCTGACCGAAGCGGCGGCCAGCGCGTTCGACATCGCCCTGCTCGATCTGGACCTGCCCGGCCTGGACGGCCTGGCGCTGGCGCGGCAGTTGCGCGCCTTCGGCTACGGCATGCCGCTGATCGCGGTCACCGCCCGTGCCGACGCCGACGCCGAGCCGCAGGCGCGTGCCGCCGGTTTCAGCGGGTTCCTGCGCAAGCCGGTGACGGGCGAGATGCTGGCGAAGGCGGTGGAGGCGCCAGACGATGGAGAAGGCAGCAGGAGCGAGGAGGGCAGGTAAGTCACACCCGTCCGGTATCCGCAGCAGGCGTGACCAGCAGAGGGCAGGTGCCTTCCAGGCCGCATGCAGTCGGGACTGAAGTCCCTCCCACATGGAGCAGGTCGCGCATCCCGCTCCTGCGACTCCCCAATCCCGACTCCCCAATCCCCGCTTTTCGGCTACTCCGCCACTTCCTCCACCTGCTTCGGCAGCGGCCGCGTATCCGGCAGCTGCCAGAAGATCAGCGTCGAGGTCAGGGTGATCGCGCCGACGCAGACGAAGGTCGCATGCAGCGCCGCGGTGGCGCCGTGGGTATCGCCGAGGTGGGTGTTGAACGCGGCCAGCAGGCTGCCGGCGGCCGCGGCGCCGAAGCCGGTGGCCAGCATCATCACCATCGACAGCAGGCTGTTGCCGGCGCTGGCCTGGTCGCGGTCCAGGTCGCGCAGGGTCACCGTGTTCATGACGGTGAACTGCAGCGAGTTGACCGCACCGAACAGCGCCAGCTGCAGCAGCCGCCAGCCCAGCGGCTGGCCGGCGTCGAACAGCAGGAAGCTGGCCATCGCGGTGCCGACCAGCACGGTGTTGGTCATCAGCACGCGCCGGTAGCCGAAGCGCTCCACCAGCTTCACCGCCGCGCGCTTGGAGGCCATGCCGGCCAGCGCCACCGGGATCATCATCAGCCCGGCGTTCATCGGGCTCATGCCCAGGCCCACCTGCAACAGCAGCGGGATCAGGAACGGCATGCTGCCGCTGCCCACGCGCGAGAACAGGTTGCCGAGGATGCCGATGCGGAAGCTGGCGACCTTGAACAGGTGCAGCGGGAACAACGGCGCCGCCGCGTTGGCCGCGTGCAACCAGTAGCCGATCAGCGCCGCCAGCCCGGCGATCGCCAGCAGCATCACGAAGGCGTGGCGCAGGCCCAGCTCGGAGATGCCGTCCAGCGCCAGCGACAGCGCGACCATGCCGAAGGCCAGCATCGCGTAGCCGATCAGGTCGAAGCGGGTACGCTGCTCGCCGTAGAAGTCCGGCATGATCTTCAGCGCCGCGGCGAAGCCGATCGCGCCGATCGGCAGGTTGATCAGGAATACCCAGTGCCAGGACGCCACCTGCACCAGCCAGCCGCCCAGGGTCGGGCCAACCAGCGGCCCGATCAGCGCGGGGATGGCGATGAAGCTCATCGCGCTGAGGAACTGCGCGCGCGACACCGAGCGCATCACCGCCAGCCGGCCCACCGGCAGCAGCATCGCGCCGCCGATCCCCTGCAGCACCCGCGCGGCCACCAGATACGGCAGCCGCGGCGCCGCCGCGCACAGCAGCGAGCCGAGGGTGAACAGCACGATCGCGGCCAGGAAGGTGCGGCGGGTGCCGTAGCGGTCGGCGATCCAGCCCGAGGCGGGAATGAACATCGCCACCGCCAGCGCGTAGCTGAACACCACCGACTGCATCTGCAAGGGGCTCTCGCCCAGGCTGCGCGCCATCGCCGGCAACGCGGTGTTGACGATGGTCGCATCCAGCATCTGCATGAAGATGGCCAGCGACACCAGCCACAGCAGCGGACGGAAACTGCGCGCGTTGGGAACGGCGATCGGATCGGAGGAGGGCGCGGACATCGGCACGCAGGGCGACGCGAGGGGGCGATAGGATCGCGCAGATCGCGTCGCCGTGTCGTGCAGTTGCGCGCGTTGCGCGCTTGCGATGCAGCGCGCGCTCAGCGATCAGCGCGGTCGACGCAGGTATGGACGGCGCCCTGCAGGCGCCCGCGTAGGAGCGGCTTCAGCCGCGATGGGCATTCGCAAAATATCCTGTCGCGGCTGAAGCCGCTCCTGCGCGAAAGCGCAAGAGATCGAGCGCACGGTCAGATCGCCGACCGTGCGCGAGACTGGAATCCCGAATCCCGAATCCCGAATCCCGGCGTTCAACCACGCCGACTATGCCGCTGCACCGCCGCCACCAATGCCCCGACATGCTCGGGCTGCATGTCCGGCGACAGCCCATGGCCCAGGTTGAACACGTGGCCGTCCAGCGAGCCGCCGTTGCCGTCGACGTAGCTGCGCAGCACGCGCTGCACTTCGCGGTCGATCGCCTCCGGCGCGCCGTACAGCATCGCCGGGTCGAGGTTGCCCTGCAGGGCGACGCGGCCGCCGGTGCGGCGCGCGGCGTCGGCCAGGTCGATGGTCCAGTCCACGCCCACGCCCTCCGCACCGGAGCCGGCCAGCTCTTCCAGGTAGGGCGCATTGCCCTTGCCGAACAGGATCAGCGGGGTGCGCTCGGCGCCGTCGCCGCGCGCCAGTTCGCGGGCGATGCGCTGCAGGTAGGGCAGGGAGAACTCGCGGTACATCGCCGGGCTCAGCACACCGCCCCAGGTGTCGAACACCTGCAACGCCTGCGCACCGGCCGCGCGCTGCGCCGCCAGGTAGGCGATCACCGCGTCGGTGTTGACCGACAGCAGCGCGTGCAGCGCCGCGGGGTCGTTCAGCGCCAGCGCCTTGATCCGCGCGTAGTTGTCGCTGCCGCCGCCCTCGACCATGTAGCAGGCCAGGGTCCAGGGGCTGCCGGAGAAGCCGATCAGCGGCACGCTGCCGTCCAGTTCGCGGCGGATCACCCGCACCGCGTCCATCACGTAGCGTAGCTCGGTCTCCATGTCCGGCACGCCGAGCCGGGCGATCGCCGCGGCGTCGCGCACCGGGTGGCGGAACTTGGGGCCTTCGCCTTCGACGAAGTACAGCTCCAGGCCCATCGCATCGGGAATGGTGAGGATGTCGGAGAACAGGATCGCCGCGTCCAGCGGGAACCGCGCCAGCGGCTGCAGGGTCACTTCGCAGGCCAGTTCCGGGGTCTTGGCCATGGCCAGGAAGCTGCCGGCGCGGGCGCGGGTGGCGCGGTACTCGGGCAGGTAGCGCCCGGCCTGGCGCATCAGCCACACGGGGGTCTGGTCCACGGGCTCGCGGCGCAGCGCGCGCAGCAGGCGGTCGTTCTTGAGCATGGGGGATTCCTTAGCGCGGCGCGTCGGCGCCACGGGTGAACATGACCTGGAAGCCGCGCTTGAGCTGGGCGTCGCGGGCTTTCTCGAAGGCGGCGTTGGCGTCTTCCTGCTGCAGGTAGAGCTCGCGCCGCAGCTGCGCGCGGCCGCCGATCTGGCCGCTCTCGCGCAACAGTTCCCAGCCGCCGAGCAGGTCCGGCTGCAGGGTCAGCTGCAGGTAGCGTGGCGGCTCGTTGCCGTCGGGGCGTTGCTGGAGGAAGACGCGCATGTGCCGATTGTAGCGGGTGCCGGTGCAGGCGACGTGGCCCGGTCGGCGGAACGCAGCGGCCGCTCAGCCGGCACGGAAGCCGCGGCGATACGCCGACGGCGGCAACCCCAGGTCGCGCGTGAACTGCAGGCGCAGCGCGCCGGCACTGCCGAAGCCGCAGTCGGCGGCGATGCGCTCCAGCGGCAGGTCGGTGCGCTCCAGCAGTTGCTGGGCGCGGACCAGGCGCTGGTGCGCCAGCCACTGCACCACGGTGGTCCCGGTCACCTGGCGGAACTGCCGGGTGAAGCTGCGCCGACTCATCCGCGCGTGCGCGGCCAGCGCGTCCAGGCGCAGCGGCTGGTCCAGGCGCTGCAGCATCCAGTCCAGGGTCGGGCCCAACTGGGCGTCGCGGCGGCTGGCCGGCAGCGGCTGTTCGATGTACTGCGCCTGCCCGCCCTGGCGGTGCGGTGCCACCACCAGGCGCCGGGCGATGCGGTTGGCGACCTCGGCGCCGTGGCGGCGCCGCACCAGGTGCAGGCAGCAGTCGATGCCGGCGACGGTGCCGGCCGAGGTCAGCACGTCGCCGTCGTCCACGTACAGCACGTCCGGCTGCAGCCGTACCTGTGGATGGCGCTGCGCGAAGCGCGTCAGCGCCGCCCAGTGGGTGGTGGCGGGGCGGTCGTCGAGCAGGCCGGCGTCGGCCAGCACGAAGGTGCCCAGGCACAGGCCCACCACCTGTGCTCCGGCGGCGTGGGCGCGGCGCAGCGCCTGGCACAGCGCCGCCGGCGCCGGCTCGGCGGCGTCGCGCCAGGACGGCACGATCACCGTGTCGGCGCCGTCCAGCGCCTCCAGGCCGTGCTGCACCTGGATGGCGAAGCCGGCGTCGGTGCGCAGCAGTCCCGGCTCGGCGGCACACACGCGCAGGTCGAAGGCCGGCAGGTCGGTGTCCGGCCGCGCCTCGAACACCTGGCAGGGCACCGCCAGGTGGAAGGGGCTGATGCGATCGAAGGCGACCACGGCGATGCAATGCGGCGACATGGCCCGATTTTAGCGAAAACGGTGTTTCGGGCCACTCGTCGGCGCAGGTGCGGCCACCGACACTGGCTGCCCCTTCGCCGGAGTCACCCATGTCCTCTCCCCGCCGCGCCCTGCTGGTCATCGACGTCCAGAACGAGTACTTCGACGGCGCGCTGCCCATCGCCCATCCGCCGGTGGCGCAGTCGTTGCCCAACATCCTGCAGGCCATGGACGCGGCGCAGGCGCACGGCGTGCCGGTGCTGGTGGTGCAGCACACCGCGCCGGCGCAGGCGCCGGTGTTCGCCGAGGGCAGCGCCGGTTGGGCGTTGCACCCGCAGGTCGCCGCGCGGCCGCATGCGCGCCTGCTGCGCAAGACCCGGCCGAGCGTGTTCGCCGACACCGAGCTGGCCGACTGGCTGCAGCAGCACGTGATCGACACGCTGACCGTGGCCGGCTACATGACCCACAACTGCAACGCCTCCACCGTGTACGAGGCCTTCCACCGCGGGTTGGCGGTGGAAGTGCTGGGCGACGCCAGCGGCGCGCTGCCGTATGCCAACGCCGCCGGCCAGGCCAGCGCCGAGGAGATCCATCGGGTGTTAGGGGTGGTGTTCCACAGCAACTTCGCCGCGGTCGCCGACACCGCGCAGTGGATCGCGGCGGTGCAGGCAGGGCAGCCGCTGCCGCGCGACAACGTGCTGCAGTCCAACCGCCGCGCGCGGGACCTGGCATGAGCGGCATGCCGCGGGTGCTGCGTGCGCGCGAGTTCACCGGCAGCCGCGCCTGGGAGGCGCTGCCGGTGGCGCTGCTGGACGGGATCGGCGTGCGCATCCATTGGACGGACCAATCGTACGTTTGGCACGTCAACGACGGGGCGGAAGTATTCGTGGTGCTGGATGGGCAGGTGCAGATGCGCTGGCGCGCGCACGGCACCGAGCAGGCGGCGCTGCTGCAAGCCGGCGACGTGTTCCATGCGCCGGAAGGCACCGAGCACGTGGCGCACCCGCAGGGTCCGGCGCGGGTGCTGGTGGTGGAGCGCGACGGCAGTCCGTGAGCGTTCGGGATCCGCTCCTGACCGGCGGGGGCTTCGATAGCGCCCGGGACGTGCCGCCGTCGATGACGCGTGTACAGGGCGAAGCACACTGCGCGTTCTGATGTGCGTTCTATCACGGAGCCATCACTGGCGATCTGGCGTCATTGGGACAGGCTATGCCGCTGCGTGCGCACAGAGATCCTGGTGTCACGGCATCGCCAATCACCACGAGTGCGGACGCGGCCGGCATGCGAAGCCAGAGCGATGGGCGGTTCCCTGGGCAGCACCCAAACATCGGCGCGGAACGCGATCACGTCGCGCGCCACGTTGCCATCCACGATGACAGTGCGGCGCCGCGCGCAACACGCTGGCGTGCGGCGGGGTATGCGATGCCACACGCTGCGCGCGGCATGGGCCGGGTGGCACTGCTGGCCGGACTGGCCGCGCTCAGCCTGATGATCCTCGGCGCATGGGTTTGGCACGCGCACCGCCAGCAGCCCGCGCCGGCGCAGGAACCATTGCGCGTGCAGACCATGACCGTCGCGCCGCACCGGGTGCCGGACATCATCGAGACCTCCGGCACCCTGTTGTCGCCGCAGACCGTGGAAGTGCGCGCGCAGGCCGACGGGGTGCTGCAGTCGGTGCTGATCCATGACGGCGAGCAGGTCCACGCCGGGCAACTGCTGTTCACCATCGATCCGCGTCCGCTGCGCGCGGCGTTGGCGCAGGCGCGCGCCACCCTGGCCCGCGACCAGGCGCTGGCGGCGGATGCGGCCGATACCGAGGCGCGCTACGCCAAGCTGTCCAGGACCGGCGCGGTCGATCCCAAGACCTACACCACCGCGGCCGACACGCTGCGCTCGCTGCGCGGCACCGTCGCCGCCGACCAGGCGCAGGTCGAGCAGACGCAGCTGTCGCTGGCCTACACCCAGGTCCGCGCGCCCATCGACGGCCGCGCCGGCGCCATCGCGGTCAAGCCGGGCAACCTGGTGTCCAGCGGGTCCAGCACCGCGCTGGTCACGCTCAACGTCAGCACGCCGATCGAGGTGCGGTTCGCCCTGGCGCATGTGCAGGTCGATGCGGTGCGCGCCGCGCCGCTGGGGCACCAGGGCCTGGGGCTGCCGGTGCTGGCGCTGGATGCGGTGAGCGGCACGCTGCTCGAGCGCGGCGAGGTGGCGTTTCTCGACAACGCCTTCGACACCAGCAGCGGCACGCTGGAGCTGCGCGCACGCTTCGCCAACGCCGGCGCCACGTTGTGGCCGGGGCAGTTCGTCACCGTGCGGGTGATCCTGGCAGAGGACCCGCAGGCGCTGTCGGTGCCCGAGAGCGCTTTGCAGCAGGGACAGAAGGGGCCGTACGTGTACTGCGTGGTCGATGGCCACGCCGCGGCGCGGCCGCTGACCGTGGCGCGGATGGTCGACGGGCAGGCGGTGATCGCCAAGGGCCTGCGCGCGGGCGATCGCGTCATCCTCACCGTGCCCAACGAACTGCGCGACGGCACCGCGGTGCAATCCGGCAACCCGCACGCCACGCCGACCGCGGCGGCGACCGGACGGCCTGCGTGAATCTGTCGGCGCTGTTCATCCGCCGCGCGGTGATGACCTCGGTGCTGATGATCGCGCTGGTGCTGGCCGGCGGCATGGCCTACTTCGCGCTGCCGGTCAGCGAGCTGCCCGACGTCAGCTTCCCGACCATCACCGTCAACATGTCGCTGCCCGGCGCCAATCCCGAGACCATGGCCGCGGCCGTGGCGACGCCGCTGGAGCGCCAGTTCAGCGGCCTGCCCGGGCTGGACACGATGAGTTCGACCAGCAGCGTCGGCAGTACGCGCATCGTGTTGCAGTTCGCGTTGAGCCGCAATGTCGATGCCGCCGCGCAGGACGTGCAGAACGCGGTGTCGCAGGCGGCCGGCCTGCTGCCGCGCGAGATCAACCCCGCGCAGATCCAGAAGGAGGATCCCAGCGCCGCGCCGATCATGCACCTGATCCTGCGCTCGAAGACCATCGCGCTGCCGCTGCTCAACCAGTTCGCCAAGGATCGCGTGGCGCTGCGCCTGGCCTCGGTGCCGGGCGCCGGCCAGATCGATGTCAACGGCGCGCAGAAGTACGCGGTGCGCCTGTTCGTCAATCCGCACCTGCTCGCCGCCCGCCACCTGGGCTTCGACCAGGTGGTCTCGGCGGTGCAGGCGGGCAACAGCAACGCGCCGGCCGGCACGCTGATGGGGCGCGCGCGGTCCTACACCGTGCGCGCCGACGGCCAGCTCAAGCGCGCGGCCGATTTCGACGCCATGGTGCTGAGCTATGCGGACGGTGCGCCGGTGCGCCTGCGCGACGTCGGCCATGCCGAGGACAGCGTCGAGAACCTGCAGACCGCCGCCTCGCTCAACGGCCAGCGCGCGATCGAGATCAACATCCACCGCCAGCCGGGCGCCAACACGCTGTCGGTGACCCAGGGCATCCAGGCGGCGCTGCCGGGGATCCGCGCGCAGTTGCCCGGCGACGCCCAGCTCGACGTGCTCTACGACCGCGGCGACTACATCGGCGCCTCGGTGGAGGATGTGGAGTGGACCTTGGTCGGCTCGCTGGTGCTGGTGATCGTGGTGATCCTGCTGTTCCTGCGCAGCTGGATGGCGACCCTGATCGTGGCGCTGGTGCTGCCGACCTCGCTGATCGGCACCTTCGCGGTGATGCGCCTGCTGCACTTCAGCCTGGACAACATCTCGATGCTGGCGCTGACCCTGTCGGTCGGCTTCGTGGTCGACGATGCCATCGTGGTCATCGAGAACATCGTCCGCCACGCCGAGCAGGGCGCCAGCCGCATGGACGCGGCCATCGCCGCCTCGCGCGAGATCGGCTTCACCGTGCTGTCGATGACGGTGTCGCTGTCGGCGGTATTCCTGCCGATCGTGTTCATGGGCGGGCTGGTCGGAAGGCTGTTCTCCGAGTTCGGCATGGTGATCGCGATCGCGGTGATCCTGTCCGGCATCGTCTCGCTGACCCTGACGCCGATGCTCGCCAGCCGCTGGCTCGATCCGAAGAAGAGCACGGGCTGGGTATTCGAGCGCTTCGACCGGCTGGTCGACGCCAGCGAACGCGGCTACGCGCGCTCGCTGGCCTGGGCGACCGAGCGCATCGGCCTGATGTGCGTCATCGGTGTGGCCACCCTGGTCGGCACCGCCGGCGTCTACGCCGTGGTCGAGAAGGGCTTCATCCCGCAGGTGGATTCGGGAAAGATCGACGGCGATACCCGCGTGCCCGAGGGCACCGCCTTCGCCGACTTCGTGGCCAAGCAGGCGGCGGTGGTGAAGATCATCCAGCGCAATCCCAACGTGGCCAACGTGGAGTCGGTGATCGGTTCGGACAATTCGCTCAGCAACAGCGGGCGCCTGCTGATCGGGCTCAAGCCGCTGTCCGAGCGCAGCGGCAGCGCCGAGGAGGTGATCCAGGACGTGCGCAAGCAGGTCGCCGCGATCCAGGGCATCACCCTCAACATGCGCAATCCGCCGGCGATCGACATGGGGCCGACGGCCTCGAACGGATCGCTGCAGTACGTGCTGCAATCCACCGACCAGAAGGCGCTGTACGCCCAGTCCGACAGCATCCTGCAGCGCCTGCGGCAATTGCGCGACGTGCAGGATCCGCAGAGCGACCTGCAGCTCAAGAACCCGGAGATCGAGGTGGTCCTGCACCGCGAGCAGGCCGCCGCGCTGGGCGTCACCGCCGCCGGCCTGCAGGACACCCTGGCCAGCGCCTACGGTGGCCGCAAGATCAGCACCATCTACGGCGACACCGATCAGTACGAAGTGCTGCTGCAGGTCGACCCCGCGGCGCAGGCCGACCTCAACGGCCTGGATGCGCTGTCGTTCAACGGCAACCAGAATCCCGGCATCACCGCGATCGGCACGCAGACCTCCAACAGCAGCTCCGGCACCAGCGCAGTGCTGACCGCCGCCGGCGGCCCGATGGTGCCGCTGCGCGCGGTGGCCGACGTGCGCATGGGCGTGGGGCCGGTGGCGATCAACCATTACGCCGGCCTGCCGGCGGTGACGCTGTCGATGAACCTGGCGCCGGGCGTGTCGCTGGGCGAGGCCGCCGCCGGCATCGGCAACCTGATGGCGCAGACCCTGGGCAAGGACGACGCGCGCGCCATCAGCGGCCAGTTCGCCGGTTCGGCGCAGGCCTTCGAGAATTCGATGAAGACCTTGCCGATGCTGCTGCTGATCACCGTGCTGCTGATCTATGGCGTGCTGGCGATCCTGTACGAGAACGCGCTGCACCCGATCACCATCCTGACCTCGCTGCCGCTGGCCGGGTTCGGTGCCATCCTGATGCTGGTGCTGTTCCGCCAGGAGCTCAATCTCTTCAGCTTCGTCGGCCTGATCCTGCTGGTCGGGCTGGTCAAGAAGAACGGCATCATGATGGTGGACTGCGCGCTGGACCTTGAGCGCTCGGGCGATGCGCGCTGGCAGCAGCCGCGCGCGGCGATGCTGGAAGCGGCGACGGTGCGCTTCCGCCCGATCATGATGACCACCCTGGCGGCGGTGCTGGGCTCGTTGCCGATCGCGCTGGGTTTCGGCGCCGGCGCCGAGGCGCGGCGCCCGCTCGGCATCGCCGTGGTCGGCGGCCTGCTGTTCTCGCAGGCGCTGACCCTGTATCTGACCCCGGCCTTCCACATCGCGATGGCCGAGTGGCTGGCGCGCCGCCGCGCACGTCGCAACGGCACCGCGCCGCCATCGGCGCCGACGCTGCCGGAGCCGGCCTGATGCGCGCGCTCGCGCTTGGCGCCGCGTGTCTGCTGTCGGCGTGCAGCCTGGCCCCGGCCTATGTGCGTCCCGCCGCACCGATCCCGCCGTCGTGGCCGGTGGGCGACGCCTACCTGGCGCAGCACGAGGCCACGCTGCCGTCGCTGAGCTACCGGCAGGTGTTCGCCGACCCGCGGCTGCAGGCGCTGATCGCGCAGGCGCTGGACAACAACCGCGACCTGCGGATCGCGCTCGCCGATATCGCCCAGGCGCGCGCGCAGTACCGGATCCAGCGCGCGGCCCTGCTGCCGGAGGTGGGGACCAGCGCGACCTACACGCGCTCCTATCGCGGCAAGGGTGCGGCGCCGGGCAACGACGCGACCCAGGGCGGCAACGCAGCGGCCGCACCGGCTGCCGGTTATGCCAGCAACTACGACCTGGGCCTGGGCGTCACCGCGTTCGAACTCGACCTGTTCGGCCGGCTGCACGCGCTGAGCACGGCCGCGCAGCAGCGCTATCTGGAACAGGAAGCCGCGGCCCGGGCCACGCGCCTGACCCTGGTCGGCGACATCGCCACGACCTGGCTGACCTATGCCAGCGACCGCAGCCTGCTGACGCTCGCGCAGGACACCGAACGCAGCGCCGGCGCCAGCGTGGCGCTGACCGCACAGCGGGTGGATGGCGGCATCGTGCCGCATTCGGACCTGGATCAGGCCAACCAGGTGCTGCATGCCGCGCAGGCCGACCTGGCTGCGCAGACCACGGCGCTGGCGCAGGACGTCAATGCGCTGCAGTTGCTGGTGGGCGCTCCGGTCGATCCGGCACTGTTGCCGGGTTCGATCGAGGAGGTCGCGGCCAGCATCGGCGATCCGCCGGCCGGCCTGGACACCAGCGTGCTGCTGCGTCGGCCCGACGTGGTGCAGGCCGAATACGAACTGCGCGCTGTCAACGCCCAGATCGGTGCGGCGCGTGCCGCGTTGTTTCCCAGCATCAGCCTGAGCGGCCTGCTGGGCCTGACCAGCAGCGCGCTGTCGCAGCTGTTCACCCACGACGCGCGCACCGCGTCGGTGGGTGCCGGCGTCGCCTACACGGTGTTCGATGGCGGCGCGGCGCGCGCCAACGTGCGCTACACCGAGGCGCAGCGCGATGCCGCGGTGGCCGGCTACGAAAAGACCGTGCAGACCGCTTTCGGCGAAGTGGCCGATGCCCTGGCCCGGCGCGGCACCATCGATGCGCAGGTGCAGGCGCAGCGCGCGCTCCTCGCCGATGCCGCCAACACCTACGACGCCAGCGCGCAGCGCTACCGCGAGGGCGTGGAAAGCGCGCTGTCCAACCTGGATGCGCAGCGCAGCTACTACGCCGCGCAGCGCAGCCTGGTCGCGGTGGAACTGACCGCGGCCACCAATCGGGTGACGCTGTATCGCACCCTGGGTGGGGATGCGTCGCTGGAGCCCGGGCCGCGCTGAGCCCGCGCAGCCGCATGGACCGGTGCGCGAGTGCCGCTGCGGAGAACAACAGCGGCCGGTCGCTTGGTGCGCCCGTGTTTCAGCCGGCGGCCAGCACCGCCAGCACCTCGGCCTCGTCCACGTCGGGGACGATCTCGGCGTGGCCGATGCCGCGCCACAGCACCAGCCGCAGGCGGCCGGCCAGATTCTTCTTGTCCAGGCGCATGCGCGCCAGCAACGCCTCGGGCGCCAGCCCGGCCGGCAGCGCGGTGGGCAAGCCGAAGTCGTGCAGCAGCGCGCGCAGCTGCGCGGTGTCCTGCGCGCTGGCCATGCCCAGCCGCGCCGACAGCTCCGCGGCCAGCACCATGCCCACCGCCACCGCTTCGCCGTGGTTGAGGTTGGCGTTGTCCGGGGCGCCGTAGCCCTGTTCGGTCTCGATGGCGTGGCCGAAGGTGTGGCCGAGGTTGAGCAGGGCGCGCTCGCCCTTTTCCAGCGGATCGCGGGCGACGATCTCGGCCTTGTGCTCGCAGCTGCGCGCGATCGCCTGCGCCAGCGCCGCCGGCTCGCCGGCCAGCAGCGCGCGACGTTCGGCATGCAGCCATTCGAAGAACAGCGGGTCGCGGATGGCGCCGTACTTGATCACCTCGGCCAGCCCGGCGCGCAGTTCGCGCGGCGGCAGGCTGCGCAGCGCGGCGGTGTCGGCCAGCACCGCGCGCGGCGGATGGAAGGCGCCGACCAGGTTCTTGCCCTGCGGGATGTCCACCGCGGTCTTGCCGCCGACCGAGGAGTCGACCATCGCCAGCAGCGTGGTCGGCAGTTGCACGCAGTCCACGCCGCGCATCCAGCAGGCGGCGGCGAAGCCGGCCAGGTCGCCGACCACGCCGCCGCCCAGCGCCAGCACGCAGGCGTCGCGGGTGGCGCCCAGGGCGGCCAGCGCGGCGATCGCCGCGGCGAAGTGGTCCAGGGTCTTGGAGGCCTCGCCGGCGGGGATCACGAAGTCGCCGATCTGCAACTCCGGGCGTGCCGCCAGCAGCGCGCTGCGAACCTGCGCGGCATACAGCGGCGCCACCTGGCTGTCGCTGAGCAGCAGCACATGGCGGCCGCGCACGTGCGCGGCGAGGGCGGCGCCGTCGTCGAGCAGGCCGGGGCCGATGTGGATGGTGTAGGCCGGGTCGCCAGCGACCTGGACCGTGCGCGATGCTGCGGTCATGCAGTGGGTTCCGGAAGTTTCCACGACGCGGCCAGGCGCACGACCAGTTGCGCGGTGGCCTCGGCCGGGGTGAGGTGGTCGGTGTCCAGGATCAGGTCGGCGACCTCCCGGTACAGCGGTTCGCGCACCGCGTGCAGATCGCGCAGCACCTGCTCGCGGTCGCCACGCTGCAGCAGCGGGCGGCTGCGGTCGCGGTGCAGGCGCTGCAGTTGCGCGGCCACGCCCACCCGCAGGTACACCACGAAGCCGTGCTCGCGCATCTCGCGGCGGCTGTCGGCGTTGAGCACGGCGCCGCCGCCGGTGGAGATCAGGTGGCCGGGCGTGCTCAGGATGCTTTCCAGCACCGCGCGCTCGTGCTCGCGGAAACCGGCTTCGCCGGCGTGTTCGAACAGCGAAGCGATGCTGGCGCCGGTGCGCTCGACGATGGTCTGGTCGCTGTCGACGAAGACCAGGCCGAAGCGCTCGGCCAGGCGGCGACCGATGACGCTCTTGCCGGCGCCCATCGGGCCGACCAGCACCAGGTTGGGGGCGGGATTCATCCGCCGATGCTAGCAGAGACCGACGCCGCCCCGCGCGCCGCGCAGGCGCGTGCGCGGGGCCTTGCGCGGCGAAGCGTGCGTCGCGCGGTGCATGGCGCGACAATGGCGCATCGTCCGCCGAGTGCCTGTCGCCATGCCCGATCTCTACGCCGAAGCCCTGTCCACGTTCGCCGACCTGTTCGCCGAGGCGCGCACCAGCGACGAGGCCGAATACAACGCCATGGTCGTGTCCTCGGCCACGCTGGAGGCGCGCCCGTCGTCGCGGGTGGTGCTGCTGAAGGCCTACGACGCGCGCGGTTTCGTGTTCTACACCCATCTGGACAGCCAGAAGGGCCGCGAGCTGCAGGCCAATCCGCAGGCCTCGCTGCTGTTCCTGTGGCGGCGCATGCGCGAGGACGGGGTGCAGGTGCGCATCGACGGCGAGGTGCAACTGGTCGCCGCGGCCGAGGCCGATGCCTATTTCGCCTCGCGCCCGCGCATGAGCCAGATCGGCGCCTGGGCCTCGGCGCAGTCGCGCACGCTGGCCTCGCGCGAGGAATTCGAGGAACGCGTGGCCAAGGCCGAGGCCACCTTCGAGGGCCGCGAGGTGCCGCGTCCGGACGGCTGGGGCGGGTTCCGCGTGGTGCCGCGCAGTTTCGAGTTCTGGTACGGCGCCAAGTACCGCCTGCACGAGCGCTGGCGCTACGAGGCCGACGCCGCCGGCCACTGGAGCAAGCGGATGCTGTTCCCGTGAGCGGCGCCGGCCCCGCCTGCCGCGGCACCGCCGCCGCGGTGCGCGCGTGCTCGGGCGGGGCGCACTGAGCGTGGGCCCGCAGCGCATCGTCTGCCTGACCGAGGAGCCGACCGAGACGCTGTACGCGCTCGGCGAACAGCAGCGTATCGTCGGCATCAGCGGCTTCACCGTGCGCCCGCCGCAGGCGCGCCGCGACAAGCCCAAGGTCAGCGCCTTCACCAGCGCCAAGATCGGCGAGATCCTCAAGCTGCAGCCGGACCTCGCCATCGGCTTCTCCGACATCCAGGCCGACATCGCCGCCGAACTGGTACGGCATGGCGTGGAGGTGTGGATCGCCAACCATCGCAGTGTCGACGGCATCCTCGACTACATCCGCCGCCTCGGCGCGCTGGTCGGCGCCGGGCCACGCGCCGTGGCCTATGCCGACGAACTGCAGCGCGGCCTCGACGCCATCGCCGCGCAGGCCGCCACCTTGCCGCGGCGGCCGCGGGTGTACCTGGAGGAATGGGACGAGCCCATCATCACCGGGATCCGCTGGGTGGCCGAACTGGTCGGCATCGCCGGCGGCGACGACGTGTTCCCGGAACTGTCGGTGCAGCCGCTGGCCAAGGCGCGGATCCTGGCCAACGGCGACGAGGTGGTGCGGCGCGCGCCGGACATCATCCTCGGCTCCTGGTGCGGCAAGCGCTTCCGCCCCGAGCGCGTCGCCGCGCGGCCGGGCTGGGCGGCGATTCCGGCGGTGCGCGACGGGCAACTGTTCGAGATCAAGTCGCCGCTGATCCTGCAGCCGGGGCCGGCGGCCCTCACCGACGGCGTGCGTGCCATCGCCGACATCATCCAGGCCTGGGCCAGGGGTGTGGGCGCTCGCTAGGGCGCGTCTTCCAGGCCAAGAGTCGAACAGGCGCGACGTTCGTGTGTCGCCGCGGCATCGCCCCGCGAACGGATCGCTCTTCCTCGATCCTGCTTGTGGCGCGCGCCACCACGCCGCGGCGGGCGCCGGACGCGACGATTCCGTTAGCCCGGCGCCGGCTGGGTGCGGCCGGCGATGCCCAGGCCGAGCAGCGCCATGAGCGCGGCGACGGCGAAGGTCGACAGGTATGCAGCGGCGGCCGAGTACGCCAGCAGTGCAGCGAACAGGGAGCCGCCGACCGCCAGCGTGGTTGCCACCGCGATCGCCTCGCTCAACTGCAGCGCCGAACTGTTGCGGCCCTGCCGCGCCGGCGGCGACAGGGTCAGGGTCAGCACCGCCAGGGTCGGGTAGATCAGGCCCATGCCCAGGCCGGTCGCGGTCCAGCCGCCGATCGCCAGCGCTGCCGGCACTGCCGGCAGCAGCGCCAGCGTGGTGGTCGCGATGCCCAGCGCCATCAGCGTGCAGCCCAGCCGCAGCCGCCGCAGGCGGGTGGCATCGCGGCCGTAGTGGCCCTGATGCCAGGAACCGGCGAACCAGCCCAGCGCGCCGGCGCTCAGCGCCACGCCGGCCCACACCGGCGACAGCCCGCGTTCGCGCGACAGCAGTAGCGGCAGGAACGCCTCGCAGCCGAAGAACGCCGAGCCGGCGATGCCGCGCAGCGCGATCACGCTGGGCAGGCCGCGCGCGGCGCGCAGGGTGCCGGCCGGCAGCAGCCGCCAGGTGCACAGCGCCAACAGCGCCAGCGCCGACGGCAGCAGCAGCGCCGCCCACAGCCCACGCTGCTGGCCGCCCAGGTACAGCAGGCAGACGCCGGCCGCGGCGCCCAGCGACCACCGCCGCGCCGCGCCGCTGGCGCCGTCCGCGCTCGCGGCGGGCGGCAGGCGCCGCAGCGCCGGCCACAGCATCGCCGCCGCCGGCAGCGCCAGCAGCGGTACCGCCAGGAACACCCAACGCCAGCCGACGTGCTCGACGATCAGCCCGCTGATGCTGGGGCCGATCAGCGACGGCACCACCCAGCCGGCGGAGAACGCGGCGAACATGCGCGGGCGGATCGCCTGCGGATACAGCCGCGCGACCAGCACGTACAGCACGACCGAGATCGCGCCGGCGCCCAGGCCCTGCACCAGTCGGCCGGCGAGCAGGAATCCCATCGACGGAGCGAAGCCGGCCAGCAGCAGCCCGCAGACGAAGCAGGCCAGGCCGGTCCACAGCGGCGTCGCCGGCCCGTGCAGGTCGCTCCAGCGCCCGGCCACGGTCATGCCGATCACGCTGGTGGCCAGGGTGCCGCCGAACGCCAGCGCGTACAGCCGCAGGCCGTCCAGTTCGCGGGCCACGGTCGGCATCGCCGCGGCCACCGCCAGCGCCTCGAAGGCGATCAGCGACACCAGTGCGACCATGCCGATGGTGGTGGCGCGGTAGGCCGGCGCCAGCACGGAGCCGGCAGCGGCAGGGGCGGGTGGAGCAGCGGCGGTGGTGGCGTGGTCTTGCATCGGCGAACCTGGGGAAAAGGGTGGACGTCTGCCGGCGGCGACTTGCGTGGGCGCGTGCAGCCCGTGCAGCATGCAACCTCAACCGGACTCGAGGTCAAGCGATGCAGGAAGAACTGAGCGTCGGACAGGTCGCCGCGCGCAGCGGCGTGGCGGTGTCGGCGCTGCATTTCTACGAGAGCAAGGGCCTGATCCGCAGCATGCGTACCGCCGGCAACCAGCGCCGCTACGCGCGCGACGTGCTGCGCCGGCTGGCGGTGATCCGCGTGGCGCAACGCGTCGGCGTGCCGCTGGACAGCGTCAAGGCGGCCTTCGCGCAGTTGCCCGACGCGCGCACCCCGACCCGCGCCGAGTGGGCACGGATGTCGGCGGTGTGGCGCGAGGAACTGGACGCACGCATCCTGCAGCTGACCCGCCTGCGCCACCAGCTCACCGACTGCATCGGCTGCGGCTGCCTGTCGCTGCGCCGCTGCCGGCTCAGCAACCCGGCCGACACCCTGGCCGCGCACGGCGATGGGCCGCAGCGCTGGACGGAGGAGTGAGCGCTGCGTGCGCGCGCAGCCGCCGCGTGCAATGTCGCCCCGTCCACCGCTACCGCGTCGGGACTGAAGGGCACCTCTAAAAACCCCGCCTTTGGCATCATTGGTCTGGAGAACACGCCGAGGACGCCACGATGATCAGCCTGTTTGCCGGCCACGAACGCGAAGCCAAGCGGCAGCAGATCGGCGATCCTCTGGCTCTGCTGTCACGGCATATCGACTTTGCCGGGATTGCTCACGTCGTAGACGCGAAGCTGTCCTTGGGTACTGGCAAGCGCGGTGGCCGTCCGGCTTGGCCGACGCAGGTGATGATCAAGCTGCTGCTGTTGCAGCAGTTGTACAACCTCTCCGACGATGCGCTGGAGTACCAGGTGCTGGATCGGCGCAGCTTCCAGCAATTCCTCGGACTGGAACACAGCGGCAAGGTGCCCGACGCCAAGACGATCTGGGTGTGGCGCGAACGGCTCAAGACCAAGGATCTGATGGGCGACATCAGCGCGGCGATCGGTGAGCAATTGCAACGTGCCGGGTTCATTGCCCGCGGCGGTCAGATCATCGACGCCAGCATCGTCAGCGCTCCGATCCAGCGCAACACGCGCGAAGAGAACGCGCAGATCAAGCAGGGCGATGACGTCGGCCAGGACTGGAGCGATGCCAAGCGTGCGCAGAAGGATATGCAGGCACGTTGGACCAGGAAGCATGGGGTGGCGTTCTACGGCTACAAGCTGCACGCCAGCACGGACCGTCGCTGGGGCTTCATCCGCCGCTACGACGTGAGCGCGGCCAACGTGCACGACAGCCGTCACTTCGAGCAGGTGCTGGACCCGGACAACACCGGCCGCACGGTATGGGCCGATAGCGGGTATGCCGATGCAGCGCGGGAAGCAGACCTGAAAAGGCGTGGTTACCGCCCCGCGATCCAACATCAAGGGCATGCGCGCAAGCCCTTGAGCGAGGCAGCAAAGCGCCGGAACCGTCGAATTGCCAAGGATCGGGTGTTCGGCGAGCACCCGTTTGCGCGCTTGGCCCAACAAGGCGGCAAGTTCGTACGCTGCATCGGCTTGGCGCGGGCAAAGGTGGTGATCGGGCTGAAGGTCGCCAGCCATAACGTGATGCGGCTGGCACGGCTACAGGAGCGGGCCATGGCGCCAGCGTGATCGGCTGAGGTAGCCCAGCGGCCACCTCAGCCTCCCAACCACCACGATCAGGCGCCGCTCTGGTGCCGTTGCGACAGATGCTACCCCTGGCTCCAGGTCGTGGCAGGTTGTTCGAGGTGCCCTGAAGTCCCTCCCACAATTGACATTGACCGCGCTCGCTCTGCGCCGGTCGGTCTATGGATATTTCCGTAGGCGCGGTTGCAGCCGCGACCGGGGATTCCCGGTAATGCCAGTCGCGGCTGATCCCAAACAGGCGACAAGAGCCGCTTGTGTCAAATAAGGGTCTATCGTTGTAGGTGAGAGCGGAGTGCGGCAGGCCGTTTAGCCGCAGTGCCAGCAAGCACGAGTAGGAGTCAGCGCCGCCGCACTCCGGTTCTCCTGCCTGACAAGCCCGAACAGTTGCCCGAGTGACGAGCTCGAACTCCACAAGCATGGGCATCGGCAGGAGCGCTCTCGTCCATGAGTCTACTGCGGAGAACGTCTATGCGGCGCCATGTCGGGATCGATGTATCCAAGGCTGAGCTGGTCATTCATGTCCTGCCGGACGAGCAGGCCTGGACCCAGCCCAATACGCCACAGGGGCAGCGTGCGCTGGCCCAACGTCTGGCTGGGATGGACTGCGAGCGGATCGTGCTGGAAGCCAGTGGCGGCTACGAACATGCCGTGCTGCAGGTGCTCCGAGAGGCGGACCTGCCGGCAGTGCGGATGGCCGCCGATCGTCCGCGCAAGCTCGCCCAGGCCTTGGGCCTGCATGCCAAGACCGATGCCCTGGACGCGCGCCTGCTGGCCATCGCCGCCCAGCACATCCCGACCACCCCCACGCCCGTGGTGCCCGGGCACCAGCAGTCTCTTCGCGAACTGCTGGACCTGCGTGCCACCCTGGTGGGCCAGCGCGATGCCCATCGGCGGCGCTTGGAACACATTACCAGCGCCAAGGCGCAACACCGCTGCCGAGAGGTGATCGCCCTGCTGAACCAGCAGATCCAGACGTTGACGCAGGAGATCGAGCAGCAGGGCAAGACCTGCTCGAGCCTACCCAAGGTGCCTGGGCTCGGGACGATCCTGCGCGCGGTTCTGGCCGCGCGGCTGCCAGAGCTGGGCACGCTGCCGCCACGCAAGCTCGCTGCCCTGGTCGGGCTGGCCCCGTTCAATCACGACAGCGGTTGCTGGAAAGGCCAGCGCCGCATCAAAGGCGGACGTGCCGACGTGCGGCGCGTGCTGTACATGGCCACCTGGGCCAGCATCCGCGCCAAATCCCCCTTGGCCAACACCTACGCACGTCTGCGCGCAGCGGGCAAGCCGGCCAAGGTCGCCATCGTCGCCTGCATGCACAAGTTCCTGCGCTGGCTCAATGCCATCGCGCGCGATCAGGCCCCGTACGCTCCTCCTGTCATCGCAGGTGCATGACAGTTGACTCCTACGGCGGTTTGTGTTGCCTGCGCAACGCGGACGCGCGCTACGCGCTAGAAGTTGCGGGTGAAGCGCACCGTGCCGGTGCCGTCGGCACTGCGCACCTGCACCACGAAGCGCAACTGGTCGTGGGCGCTGCTGCGCACCGTTCCTACGTAGTCGGTGTAGGCGTCGGTGCGGACCGCGCGCAGCGCCACCGGCTGGCGCTGGCCGCTGAGGTCGGTCGCCACCGCCTCCACCGTGCCCACCGCCGGTGCTTCCTCGCCGCCATGCAGGGTGCGCAGCGCGATCATCACCAACGCGGTGTCGGCTTCGCGGGCGATGCCGTAGCGGCGCGCCACGTCTTCGCTCATCGCCAGGGTGGGCAAGGCGTTGTAGTGCACGCGTAGCGCGCCGAAGTCGGCCTGCGCCGGGGTAGCGGCGAGCAGTGTCGCCGGGCGTGGGGTGTCCTGGTCCGAGCAGGCGGCCAGGGCCAGGCACAGCAGCGCAACGGGCAGGACACGCATCGGCGTTCTCCGGGTTGGCGTGGCGAACAACAGGTCTTACGCAGTCGCCCGGGGGGATACGGACGGCGCACAGGAGTCGCAGTGTACGAGGGGGCGACGCCGATGCCGAGTACCGTCCGTGCCCGTCTGGTGCCCGCCGCGCTCAGTCGTCGTTGGCGGCGGACAGGGCACGGCCGCGTTGCGCCGCCGCGGCGATCGCGGCTTCAGTCAGCGCCTCGAAGCCGCCCCGCTGGAAGGTCTCGATCGCCGCCTGGGTGGTGCCGTTGGGCGAGGTCACCCGCCGGCGCAGTTCGCTCGGCGCCTCGCCGGATTCGGTGAGCATGCGCGCCGCGCCGAGCACGGTCTGCAGGGTCAGGGTACGCGCGGTGTCGGCGGGCAGGCCCTGCGCGATGCCGGCCGCTTCCATCGCCTCGGCGAGCAGGAACACGTAGGCGGGCCCACTGCCGGACACCGCGGTGACCGCATCGATCAGCGCCTCGTCCTCGACCCACACGGTGACCCCGGCGGCGGCCAAGACGCGCTCGGCGTGGGCGCGCTGGCCGGCATCGACGCCGGCGCTGGCGAACAGGCCGGTGACGCCGGCGCCGAGCAGGGCCGGGGTGTTGGGCATCGCGCGGACCAGGGCGTGCCCGCCGCCGAGCCAGCGGTCCAGTTGCGCGGTGGTGATGCCGGCGGCGATGGACACCAGCAATGGCCGCTGCGCCTGCGCCAGCGTGGCCAGTTCGGTGCAGACCCCGCGCAGCACCTGCGGCTTGACCGCGAACATCCACAGCGCCGCGCCGTCGGCGGCCTCGGCCGCGGAGGCGACGGCGTGGACGCCGTACTCGGCGACCAGGGCCTCGCGCAGCGCCGCCACCGGCTCGGCCACACGGATGCGGCGCGGATCGGCGCCCTGCCGGACCAGCCCGGCGATCAGGCTGCGCGCCATGTTGCCGCCGCCGATGAAGGCGATATCGGCCGCTTGGGAATCGGGGGAAGCGGAAGCCATGTGCGCACCGTCGCAAAGAGGGAGCGCCATGGTAGCGGCTGCGCCGGGCCGCGTTGCTGCGGTGCGGCGCAGTCCGGGTCACGCTGCGGAAGAACGCGCCGGCCGCCATGCGGACCGGCGCGACGGACTCAGTTGGACTCGGTGAAGGTGATCGACGGCGTGCTGCCGCCGGCCGTCGAGCAGCTGCCCAGGTTGAGGTTGTTGGTCTCGCCGGTGCTGCCGGCATTGGCCGCGCAGGTCGGGGCGGCGGTGGAGCCGTTGGTGGCGGCCACCTTCACCGTGATCGACGAGCCGGAGTTGAAGTTGGCGCTGGAACCGCCGGCGTTGCCGACCACGTTGAACTCGGCGTCCTTCCACACGGTGGCCAGCTTGACCACGCTGTCCCTGGCGCTGACGCTGTAGGCGGTGCCGTTGTTGGTGAAGGTGATGGTGTCGTTGCCGTTGGCGGTGGCCGAACCGGTCAGCTTGAGGTTGGCCAGTTGCGTGGCCGGCACGTCCGGCGCGCTGACCGCATTGCTGTTGCGGTAGCAGTCCGAACCGCCGCCGCTCATCCAGCCGCTCGGGCAGCTGCTGCCGTAGCCGATCAGCCAGTACTGCATGAACACCGCGGCCTGGCCCTGGGTCTCGTAGTCGGTGGCGTAGACGAACTGCTGCCACACGGTGCAGCCGGAGCGGCCGCCGCAGACGCTGGTGGTGGCGTTGTAGTTGGAGTTGATCTGCAGCGAGTACTCGTTCGGGCCGAGGATGCCGCCGCCGCCGAAGGAGGCCACGCCCACGCCTTTCTCCGAGGTCACGCCGGTCACCTGCGGGAAGCTGCCCACGACCTTGCTGATCAGGCTGCTGGAACGCAGCGCGTAGTCGTAGCCGTTGCCGGTGGTCTCGGTGGCGCCGAACAGGATCTTGTGCGGGATCGGATGCACGCGGCGGGTCAGGGTCTTGCAGACGTCCGTTTGCCACTGCGTATCGGGGAAGTTGGCATGGAAGCAGCCTTCCGCCGGCGTCGGTTGATGCGCCATGGTTTCGCGCCAGGCGGTGCGTGCCTGGACTTCCGCGGGCGACATCATCGCTTCTTCGTTGGTCCAGGCCGGCGTCGCCGTCGGCGCGGCCATGGCCGCGGGGACGTGCAGCAGACCAATGACGCAGGAGGCGAACAGCAATCGGGTGGATGCTTGCATCTGTGACCTCGTTCGAGCCGAGCGCATTCGGCAATGGACTGCGGAGTACCCGCGGTCGGCCGACATGGAAGCGAAGCGCGTGCGTCTGAAACGTGACTGAATTAACGGTTTGCAACCGTGTCGCATGGTTCAGGAAGCGCTGTCGGCGCGAACCTTTCATTCATCCCGAAATTCTATGGTTTTCAACGAGATCGCCTACGACAGAATTCCGATGTTGGTGAATCGTTTTTGAAGCGGCCGTAGACAAATCATCACGGTGTCACGGGCACTGCGGTAATGCGGCGCGGCAGCAGCCGGTTCAGCCGGAAGCGCGCGGACCGCGCGCCCCGAACAGGGCGGTGCCGACCCGCACCATGGTGGCGCCGGCGGCGATGGCGTCGGCGAAGTCGCCGCTCATGCCCATCGACAAGGTGTCGACCTGCGGGTGGGCGGTGCGCAGCCGCGCGAACAGGGCGTGCATGCGCGCGAACGCGTCGATGCGGCGTTCGGCCTCCGGCCATGGCGCGGGAATGGCCATCAGCCCGCGCAGCGTCAGCGCCGGCTGCGCGGCGATGGCCGCGGCCAGCACGTCCACGGCGTCGGGCTGGCAGCCATGCTTGCTGGCCTCGTCGTCGATGTTGACCTGGATCAGCACGTTCAGCGGCGCGCGTTCGGGTGCTGCCGCGCGGCCCTTGGCCAGGGCGGCGACCAGCTTGGGCCGGTCCACGGTCTGCACCCAGTCGAACAGCGTCGCCGCCTGTTCGGCCTTGTTCGACTGCAGGTGGCCGATCAGATGCCATTCCAGTCCGGCCTCGGCCAGCGCGGCGATCTTGGCCGCCGCTTCCTGCACGTAGTTCTCGCCGAAGGCGCGCTGCCCCTGCGCGGCCAGCGCCGCCACGGCCTCGGCCGGCTGGGTCTTGGACACCGCCAGCAACTGCGCGTGCGGGCGCCCTGCGGCGTCGGCGGCGCGGTCCATGTCCAGGCGAATCTGTTGCAGCGGAGAGAGGGGCACGGCGGCGTTCCGGCAAAGGGAAGGGCGCTATACTGCAGGCCGGGGAATCATCCTTCCAGTCGCAGCCCAAGGGGAAAAGCAGCGTATGGATATCGCTGAACTATTGGCGTTCTCGGTCAAGAACAAGGCGTCCGACCTGCACCTGTCCGCGGGCCTGCCGCCGATGATCCGGGTCGATGGCGACGTCCGCCGCATCAACATTCCGGCGCTGGACCACAAGCAGGTGCATGCGCTTGTCTACGACATCATGTCGGACAAGCAGCGCCGCGACTACGAGGAATTCCTCGAGGTCGACTTCTCCTTCGAGATTCCCAGCCTGGCGCGCTTCCGCGTCAACGCGTTCAACCAGAACCGCGGCGCCGGCGCGGTGTTCCGCACCATTCCCTCGGAAGTGCTGACCCTGGAAGACCTCGGCTGCCCGCCGATCTTCCGCCAGCTGATCGACCAGCCGCAGGGCCTGATCCTGGTCACCGGGCCGACCGGCTCGGGCAAGTCGACCACGCTCGCCGGCATGATCGACTACATCAACAAGAACGAATACGGCCACATCCTCACCGTCGAGGATCCGATCGAATTCGTGCACACCTCGCAGAAGTGCCTGATCAACCAGCGCGAGGTGCACCGCGACACCCACGGCTTCAACGAGGCGCTGCGCTCGGCGTTGCGCGAAGACCCGGACATCATCCTGGTCGGCGAGTTGCGCGACCTGGAAACCATCCGCCTGGCGCTGACCGCGGCGGAGACCGGCCACCTGGTGTTCGGCACCCTGCACACCAGCTCGGCGGCCAAGACCATCGACCGCATCATCGACGTGTTCCCCGCCGGCGAGAAGCCGATGGTGCGCTCGATGCTGTCCGAGTCGCTGCGCGCGGTGATCTCGCAGGCGCTGCTGAAGAAGGTCGGCGGCGGCCGCACCGCGGCCTGGGAAATCATGGTCGGCACCCCCGCCATCCGCAACCTGATCCGCGAGGACAAGGTCGCGCAGATGTACTCGGCGATCCAGACCGGCCAGCAGAACGGCATGCAGACCCTGGACCAGCACCTGCAGGACCTGGTCAAGCGCAGCCTGATCACCCGCAACCAGGCCCGCGAGTACGCCAAGGACAAGCGGTTGTTCGAGTGAGGCCGGGAATCGGGAATAGGGAATCGGGAATGGGAAGAGCAACCGCCCCATCCTTCCCGCTTCCGGATGCCCGCTGCTGCGATTCCCGATTCTCCATTCCCGATTCTCAGCTCCGAAGGAGCCGACCATGAGCACCATCGACTTCACCTCCTTCCTGAAACTGATGGCGCACCAGAAGGCGTCGGACCTGTTCATCACCTCGGGCATGCCGCCGGCGATCAAGGTGCACGGCAAGATCACCCCGATCACGCAGACGCCGCTGACCCCGCAGCAGAGCCGCGACCTGGTGCTGAACGTGATGACGCCGGCGCAGCGCGAGGAGTTCGAGAAGACCCACGAGTGCAACTTCGCCATCGGCGTGGCCGGGGTCGGGCGCTTCCGCGTCAGCTGCTTCTACCAGCGCAACCAGGTCGGCATGGTGCTGCGCCGGATCGAGACGCGCATTCCCAGCGTGGACGAGCTGAACCTGCCGCCGGTGATCAAGACCCTGGCGATGACCAAGCGCGGCATCATCATCTTCGTCGGCGCCACCGGCACCGGCAAGTCGACCTCGCTGGCGGCGATGATCGGCTACCGCAACCAGAACTCCACCGGGCACATCATCACCATCGAGGACCCGATCGAGTTCGTGCACAAGCACGAGGGCTGCATCATCACCCAGCGCGAGGTCGGCATCGACACCGACAGCTGGGAGAACGCGCTGAAGAACACACTGCGCCAGGCGCCGGACGTGATCATGATCGGCGAGGTGCGCACCCGCGAGGGCATGGACCATGCCATCTCCTTCGCCGAGACCGGCCACCTGGTGCTGTGCACCCTGCACGCCAACAACGCCAACCAGGCGATGGACCGCGTCATCAACTTCTTCCCCGAGGACCGCCGCAGCCAGCTGCTGATGGACCTGTCGCTGAACCTGCGCGGCGTGGTCGCGCAGCAGCTGATCCCGACCCCGGACGGCAAGGGCCGCCGCGTGGCCATGGAGATCATGCTCGGTACGCCGCTGGTGCAGGACTACATCCGCGAGGGCGAGATCCACAAGCTCAAGGACGTGATGAAGGAGTCCACCAACCTGGGCATGAAGACCTTCGACCAGAGCCTGTTCGAGCTGTACCAGGCCGGCGAGATCAGCTACGAGGATGCGCTGCGCCACGCCGATTCGCAGAACGAGGTGCGCCTGCGCATCAAGCTGGCGCAGGGTGGCGACGCGCGCACCCTGGCGCAGGGCCTGGATGGGGTCGAGATCGCCGAGGTGCGCTGAGCCTGGTGGGCGAGCGCAGGGCCGGCCGCAGGGTGCGCCGGTGCGGAACCAGGATCGCGCCGGTTGTCTCGCGTTCTTGTACGGGTGTCGAGTTTTCAATCAAGCGTCCGTCGTCGGTCCATCGTGGACGCGTCAGCCGAAGGAGGGAAGCCGCCATGAACGAACTGCCTGAAGTGCTTTGGTCGAACGAGCCGCATGCCGGCGACTACATCAATTCCGTGGCGGTGTCCGACGATGGCAATGTCATCGTCGCCGGCACCTTCTTTCACGATTACGGCGATACGACGCAGACGTCCGGGCTGGACGCAGTGCCTGTCGAGCAGCGCAAGGTCTTCGAGCGTATCGCGCCTGCTGCCACGCGCAGCGACGTCGGCAACGATCAGCAAGGGTGTTACGGCACCTACGCCTGGGATGGGGCCGGCAACCTGCTGCTGAAGAAGGAATTCGAAGGCTGGCAGGGCGTGTACTGGGTCGATGTCGCGGGGGACGGGGGCACCATGGCCAGCTGCGGCTGGAAGAGCCAGCAACCGTACGCCGGCTTCATCGGTGCCTGGGCGGTCTCGGGCGGGAAGGAATTGCTGTCCTATGCGCTCCCCGGTCGCGGCAACATGGTGTCGCTGGACGCGCGTGGGCAAACGTTGCTGGCCGGGGCCGAGCAGGGCTATCTGTTCTGCCGCGAGGGCGACGCGTCCTTCGGTGCGCCCGTGTGCATCGCGCTGAGCGCCGGCGGCACCGGCGACAGCGCTGACAGCGTCATCGCCACCGGCCTCGCCGCCGATGGCACGATCGGACTGGTGGCCAGCGCACAGGGCGAGATCATCCTGTTCTCGATCGCAGCGGGACAGCCGGGGACGCTGACGCGTTGGCAGTTGCCCAAGCAGGCCCGCGTCCATGCCGCGGCGCTGTCGGGCGATGGCCGTCGCGCCTATGCCGGCGCCAGCGACGGCACGCTGTATGCGTTCGACGTGGCGGCGTTCCAGAAAACGCCTGGGCCGGCCTGGACCGAGACGGTGCCCGAGGGCGCCACCACCATCTACGGGGTGGCCTGCGATCGCGCCGGCAACAAGGCCGCGATCGCCGGCAATCTCAAGGGCGGTGGCGTCGTCGCCGTGTACGCCGATGCCGGCACCGCCGCGACGCTGCAGTGGACCGCGCACAGCGCGCACTCGCCCAACTGCCTGGCGTTCGACCCCGACGGGCGCTGGCTGGGGCTGGCCGATGGTCATCCCGACGGGACGCCCGGCGGGTTCACCCTCTGGAACGCGGTCGACGGCACGGCGCTTTGGTCCTATGGCACGGACAACATGAGCTGGCCGATCCGTCTGAACAGCGGTGCCACGGTAGTGGTGGGCGGCAGCGACGACGGCTCGGTCACCGCCTTCGCCGGCCCCGGTTCGGCGATCGGCCGTGGCCGCGCGGAGTCGGATGGATGACAGGCCGGGACGCCGAGGCGCCGTTGCGTACGCGCGTCGCGGCGCCGCGCCGTCCCGGCGCGCTGCTGGTGCTGTCGGTGGTGCTGGTGGCGGCGTGGCTGGCGGTCTTCGAGTTGGCGCGGGTCCTGGACTACCAGCCGCATGCGAGCCTGTGGTTCCCGCCGGTGGCGGTGACGCTGGCCACGTTCATGGTGCTGGGCTGGCGCGGTGCGCCGGCGATCGCCAGCGCCTGCGTGCTGGCCACGCTGCTCAGCTTCTATCGCACCAGCGGCCACCCTGTGGTCCCCGGTCGGGCGGTGCTGGGATACGCGCTGTTGTTCACCGCCCAGCAGTTCTGCGTCTGGGGTGGGCTGGCCTGGCTGCTGCGCCTGGTCGGCCGTGGGGTGTCCTCGAGCAGCCTGCCGCGTGTGGTCACCTGCTTCATCCTGGGGGGCGGCGTGGCGTCGCTGCTGTCTGCCTGCCTGGGCGGCGCGGGGCTGGCCGTCACCGGCGCGACCGACTTGCCGAGCATGCTGGCGCAATTGATCCCATGGGCGATCGGCGACTACGCCGGCCTGCTGGCGCTCGCCCCGCTGGCGATCGTCGGGGTGCTGCGCCTGGCCGAGTGGCTGCAGATCGTGCCGCAGCCGGGTATCCCGCGCCTGTCGGGGATGGTCGCGCCGGCCGGAAGCGTCTCTGCCTACCTGGTCAAGCTCGCGTTGCTGCTCGGCGTCACCCTGGCGGTGATGGCGCTGGCGGCGGCGTTGCCGCGGCAGCCGGCCGTGGTGTTCGCGCTGTTCGTGGTGGTGGTGATCCAGTTGTGGATCGTGCATACCCACGGGATGCTGCAGGCGCTGGTGGCGATTGCGGCCTTCAGCCTGCTGATTGCCGTGGCCACGCCGTTGCTGCGGCTCGAGGCGCAGGCGCTCGCGCTGCAGTTCGCCATGATCAGCCTGGCGGCGAACAGCTACTTCGGCCTGGCCGTCCCCGGGCTCTATGCCGACAACACGCGGCTGCGCCATGCGCTGGTGCGCGATCCGGTGACCGCGGCGCTGTCGCGCACCGGATTCCTGGAGCAGGTGCTCAACGATCTGCAAGTGGCCGCGCAGGACTCACGTCCGCTGGCGGTGATCGTCGCCGACATGGACAACCTCAAGGCGATCAACGACCAGTTCGGACACGCCGCCGGGGATGCGGCCCTGCGCGCCTTCGTCAAGCGCTGCCGGCGTTGCCTGCGACCGGGCCAGTTGCTGGGGCGCCGGGGCGGGGACGAGTTCGCGCTCTACCTGCCGCTGACCACGCCGGAGAGGGCGCAGGGGCTGATCGACGCGCTGCGCGGTGCGCTTGCCAAGCCCGGCGACGACGACGGATTCGCGACCGCACTGTCGGCCAGCTTCGGCCTGGCCCTGTGCCACCGCCGGGATCTGGACGCGGAGGCGCTGGAGGAATTGCTCGCCCGCGCGGATGCGGAGATGTACGCGGACAAGCGGCAGCGCCGCGCGGTGGCTGTGCGCTGAGTGTTCTCCGTTTCCCGTCGGGACCATGGCGCCCTTCTCGAGGGAAGGTGCCCCGAAGGGGGTATGACGGTAAGGGCGAAGTCTCGCGTTTCTGTTTCGGCGGGACGCTTCGCGCCGTACCCTCACCCCAACCCCTCTCCCGAGGGGAGAGGGGCTTTAGCTGTTCCTTCTCCCCTCGGGAGAAGGTGCCCCGAAGGGGCGGATGAGGGGACGGTGCGCCAGAATACGAGCCATGCAAACCGACAACCCCTACGCCGCCCCGGTCGCCGCGCTGCCTGACACCGCGGCCGCTGCGGCACCCGCCGACCCGCTGTCCACGCTGTTCGCGCCCTCGGCGGCCAAGCTGGTGCTGCTGTGCGCGACCAGCTTCGGCTGGTATGCGCTGTACTGGTTCTACCGCAACTGGCGCGCCTTGCGCCTGCTGTCCGGGCGACGACGCATCTCGCCGGTGTGGCGCTCGGTGTTCTCGCTGCTTTGGGTATTCGCCTGCTTTCGCGGGCTGGAACGCATCATCGGCCCGCAGCGTGGCGCCCTGGTCGGCTGGCTGGGGCCGGCGTTGGCCTATGTCTGCCTGAGCCTGCTCGGCGTGTGGCCCTCGGCGCTGTCGCTGTTGACGCTGCTGACCTGGACGCCGGTCCTGCTGGTCAACCAGCGCCTGGCGCGGTTCAAGCAGGCGCGTGGCCTGCCGCAGAGCGCGGCCGAGCGCTTCACTGCCTGGACTTGGGCGTGGCTGGCGATCGCCGGGCCGTTGGCGCTGCTGGTGATGATCACGATGATCAGGGCGGTGACCATCGGCCACTCCATCGACATCGATCTGCCGCAGCGATAGGTCACGAACGCCAGGCGGAATCGGGGAGGCCACAGGGGCGGCATCCGGCGTCGACACGCGGCAGGGGCGATCCGCTGCGAGTCTTCAAAGTTTCATATGCAACCACCCCTCGCCTGGTGTCTAATACCGCCCCCCACGCTGTGCCCCCTCCCGTGAGCCTTCCCAATTCCGATCTGCGTCCGGACCTGGACCCGTTGCCCGACGACGGCACCGTCGTCACCGCCGGACCGCTGACCCCGCCGCCGGATTCGGCCGGCACCGTGCAGGATGCGCGCGCGCTGCGCCACAGCGTGGCCGAGGACGTGCAGGGCATGCTGCTGGCGACCCTGGTGGCCTCGCTGGGGCTGGCGGTGTTCGCCCATGGCGGATTGATGATCGGCGGCATGGCCGGCGTGGCCTTCCTGCTGCACTACGCGCTGGGCTGGAACTTCGGCCTGATGTTCGTGCTGGTCAACCTGCCGTTCTACTGGCTGGCGGTGCGGCGCATGGGCTGGGAATTCACCCTCAAGACCTTCGTCGCGGTCGCCGCCTGCGGCCTGCTCACCGATCTGCTGCCGCGCTGGGCGCAGTGGGCGACGATGACGCCGCTGTTCTCGGCACTGGTCGGCGGCGCCCTGGTCGGCCTGGGTATCCTGTTCTTCATCCGCCACCGCGCCAGCCTCGGCGGCGTCGGCATCCTCGCGGTCTACCTGCAACGTAGCCGCGGCTGGAGCGCGGGCAAGGTGCAGATGAGCTTCGACGCGGCGCTGATGGCGGTGGCGTTCTGGCTGCTGGCGCCGCAGCAGGTGCTGTACTCGGCGATCGGCGCGGTGGTGCTGAGCCTGGTGCTGATGTTCAACCACCGCGCCGGCCGCTACATGGGCGTGTGAGGTCCGCCGCCGGTCGCCGTCGCGCGATCGGCGACGCGCGCATCGCAGCACGCGGGTGTTCCTTGCGGGTGCGCGAACGTCGCGCGATCTGCGCGTGCTGCGCTTGGTCATGCAGGACATGCACGCAATGCCCGCCGTCCATCGGCGTGCCGCTGCACTGTGCTGGGCACGGCATCGCCCGTGCATGACGGCAACTGTCTACGGAATCTCCGCGGTGTCTACGAAACAGCCTTGCTGTCCAAGTGTGACGCAGCGCACGCTGCTGTCGAAGAAAGGATGAGTGCGCACAGACGGCGCATGCGATCGCGGGGAGCGCGATCCACCCGCATGCCATGACCACGATGTTCGACGCCGCGCCTGCGCGGCGGCGCGGTGCTGCCTGTCCGGCGTGCCGCGACGGATGCCGGCGCTTACAGCTTTTCCACGGAACGAGGGGCAGTGCGATGAAACGTGCGATGGGATTCGCGGCATTGGTCTGTGTAGTGGTCGCGGCGTGCTCTGCCGTGAATCCTGGGTCGGGATCGAAGCCCGGCAGCGGTGGCGGGACGGTCACGGCGACACCCACGCCGGTGGCGGGATCCGGATCGGGGCCCGCGCCAGGCGCAGCGGCCTGCACGCCGCCGGGGCCGCCGGCGCCGTCGTGGTTCCCGCATGCGCAAACGCCGGCGCCGGATTCGGCGGGCTTCGCGTCCAGCAGCAATTGCGAGTTCCATCAGTGGTCGTGGAATACGTTCCTGTGGCTGACCCAGGATGTGGGCGGGCAGCCGCGCTTCCTGAGCATGTCCAGCGATGGCATCGGCGGCGTTGCCGACGGCGTCCTCGATCCGTTGATCGGCCGCTCGCAGCAGGCGCGCACCGTCGAACTGATCGATCAGGCGGGCCCGGACGGCGTGCTGGTGGATCGGCATGGGCGCGCGGTCTATTACTCGATCCATTCCAACGACGTGTTCGGCCAGTTCATCGCCAGCAATCACCTGCAGAATCCGAAGGCGTTGCGCGCCTTCGATCCGAAGGCGGCATTTCCGGTCGGCAGCATGACCCTGAAGGCGGCGTGGAAAGTGGTGCAGCCGGGCGAGGACGTATCCACGTTCTATACCCGCCAGGCGCAGATCGCCAAGCTGGGCATGCGCAAGGGCAAGATCATCGCCACCGGCGACACCGAAACCCAGACCGTGGCGCTGGTCGGCTTCCACATCGGCGGCACGGTCGCCGGCCATCCGGAGATGATCTGGGCCACGTTCGAGCACCGCGAAAATGCGCCGGACGTGGACACCTCGCTCGATCCGGGCCAGCCCGTCTCCGACAAGGACTGGACCTTCTACAAGGCCGGTACCCCGATCGAACAGTGCAACGTCAACGCCGCCGGTGCCGGTGCGCTGACCTTGAACGCGCAGACGCAGACCCTGAGTCCGGTGACCCAGGTCTGCCGCATGGTGCCGTACGGCGGGCAGAAGCCGTGCCCGAGCGGCCAGGACTGCAACATCGCCAACATCCAGTCGATGAACGCCTCGGTGCAGAGCCAGTTGAACGACGTGTGGAAGAACTACTTCGAGGTCGGCGCGATCTGGTTCGTGGCCAAGGATGCGTTGGCGCCCAACTGCACGTTCCAGCCGGGTTCGGCCCTGGAATGCATTCCCTCGCCGACACCCGAAGGTGCGCCGCCGCTGCTCACCGGCTCGATCAAGCTGTCCAATTCCACCATCGAGACCTTCACCCAGGTGCAGAGCACGCAGAACAACTGCTTCGCCTGCCACAACACCACCCAGGTGATTTCGCCCGATCCGCGCGCGCAGTCGTTGCCGGGGCTGAACGTCAACATCAGCCATGTGGTGATCAACGACTACTTCCAGGCGCAGTTGCCGCAGAAGGCCCCACCGGCGGCGCGGCCGGCCACGCCGCGCTGAGGCGCGCCCCTCTCATCCGGATCAGGAGCAAGTCACCATGACCAGCAACGTGTTTCGCGTGCATCCGGCAATCGGCATCGGCCGCGTTGGCGACAGCCAGGAGTTCTATCTCGCACCGGTGACCGCGGCCGGCACCCGCGGTGCCGACGGGCTGATGGGCGGGCTGCCGGTGCAGCCCGGCACCGAGTCCACGCCGATCACCGCCGAGCAGTTCCGCGACGCCGCCGGCAACGTCAAGCGCCAGGCCGCGCGCTTCCACATCTATGCCTACCCCAGCGGCAGTTCCGGCACGTATCCCAACGGCGGCGGCGTGCGCGTGGACGTCGGCAGCACGATCGACGGCAAGACGGTCAAGGACATCGTCTGGACCGTGCATCTGGCCAACAAGAAGCTCAACAACTACTCGACGGTGAGCCAGGGCGGCCAGTTTCGCGGCATCGGCGCCTACGAGGAGCCCGGGCTGCTGGAACTGCGCAACCCGAACTATCCCGATGCCGCAAATCCCAGCGATCCCAACGATCCGACACGGTTGCGGCAGTTGGTGATCGATGCAGGACCGCGCGCGCTCAGCGCCGCCGCGGCGGGCAGCGCCGTGGTTGGCTTCGACATGACCAGCACCGCCAGCTACGCCGATGCTAGCGGCACGATCCACCCGCAGCCGGCCTATCCGGTCAGCTTTCCCTCGATGTTCCATACGCTGCACGAACCGCTCGGCAAGCTCGATTCGTTGGGCGACATGCGCGTGGAGGCCAACGGCGCGCTGATCGTGGCCGGCGGCTTCGCCCGCACCTCGGCGGTGATCGGGGCCGATGGCAGCTATCCGCCGCTGGAGGACGCGACCGAGAACGGCCTGTGGTACGACGACGCGGCCGATGGCCCGGTCAATGCCGTGCTGATCTTCAACGACGGATCCACCGCCAGCGTGCAGGGTGCCTGGTACGTCACCGGCGATCCGGGCTATGCGCCGCAGACCCGCAACGTGGTGTCCACCTGGGACGACGTCTACGACGTGTGGGTGCGCGCATTGGGTCTGGTGCCGTCGCTGTACGCCAACAACGCATTCGTCGCCACCTACCAGCCGTCCTTCAGCGACGACATCCAGCCGATCTTCCACGCGGCGATGCTGCAGCGCTGGAACACCAATCTGCCGTCGGGAGCGGTCAAGGGCCACGACATGATCGGGCAGATCCAGCCCACCGACGATCCGAGCGCGAAGATTCCCAACCTGAAGACGCTGATCCGCGACCCGGCCTCCGCCGCCGACACCGAGACCGGCTCGCCGATGATGCCGCTGTCGCTGGGCGATGCGCAGAAGAGCTTTCTCAGCGTCAGTTCCACCCAGTACTTCCTGCTGAGCCAGTGGCACGGCAAGAACTACGTGCAGGGCGGCGCACCTGTGCTGGGCCCTGGCGAAGCGCTGGACCGCGTCACCCTGCAGAACTGCCTCGGCGGCCGCTACAGCCCGGGCATCGAGGTGTCGTTCCCGATCCGCGACGTGAACCTCTACGTGCAGGACTGGAAGGCCCAGGACTGCGGGCCGTTCCGCATCAACCAGGCGCCGCTGGACTACAGCAAGGCGAACCAGGGCAGCGCGTTCCTGAGCTTCGGCTATGTGCCGCTGCAGCAGCACCTGGTGGAGCCGGGCGACCTGTCCAAGTTCATGTCGGTGCCCTGGCACACCGACTACAACTCCTGCGCCACCCATCTGCCCGATCCCAATCCGGGGCAGCAGACCGTCAATCCGAACAACACCTTGTTCTGGTCTTGGCCGGCCGAGCGGCCGTTCGCGGTCTACCCGGCTGCGCTGTGCCAGGTCGACCCCGACGACGACACCTGGTACCTGGGGCCGCAGGTCTATTCGGTGCGTGGCGAAGGCACCGACAGTCCGTATCCGACCAGGGCCGGACGCTTCCAGGCGTACGCGGACTTCGTCGCCAACTGGGCCAAGGTGGGCTTCGTCATCAGTGGCGCGCAGATCGCGCAGGTTTCCGGCAAGCCGCCGTACCCGGCCGAGCTGTTCCTCGAAGTGGCGAGCCAGTTCGATCCGGGCCAGGAGTTCGTGGCGCCGTGGCCGATGGCGAACATGCCGGTCGATCCGAAGGTGTGACGAGCATGCACCTCGGGAGCATATGGACGTCTCTGGACGGGACACGCCGATGAGCGCGGACGACCGCTGCGCCGTCGCCATCGTCGGCGGCGGCGTGGCCGGCTGCGCCACGGCGCTGGCGCTGGCCGCGCGCGGGGTCGAGGACGTGGTCGTGGTCGACATGGGCCGCGCTGCAGGCTGGCGGCTGGGCGAGGCGCTGGCGCCGACCGCCAGTGCCGCGCTGCAGCGGCTGGGCGTGTGGGAGGCGTTCCTGGCGCAGCGGCCGCTGGCCTCGGCCGGCAGTTGCGCCAGCTGGGGCCGGCCGGAGCTGGGCTACAACGATTTCATCGTCGCCGGCCACGGCAAGGGCTGGCACGTGGACCGCGCCGCATTCGACGCGATGCTGGCCGCGGCGGTGCCGGCGCAGGGCGGCACGCTGCTGCGCGGCCTGCGCCTGGGCGCGGTCGGCCGCGCCGCCGATGGCGATCAGGTGCTGGAGCTGCACGAAGAGCAGGGCGGCGTGCGCCGGCTGCGCGCCGGGTTCCTGGTGGACGCCAGCGGCATCGCCGCCGCGGCGGTGCGGCGGCTGGGCGTTGCCCGCAACGAGGTGGATTGCCTGGCCTTCGTCGCCGGTGTGTTCGCGCTGGAGCGGGCTGAGGCGATTCCGTCGCAGGCCTTGTTGGAGGCCTGCGCCGACGGCTGGTGGTATGCGGCGAAGTTGCCGCATGAGCGCTTGATGCTGGCCCTGGCGCTGGAGCCGCGCCGGCAACGTCAGTACCTGGACCGCGACGTGTGGCTGGCGGCGGCGCACCAGACCCGGCATGTCGCGCAGTGGTTGGCGCAGGGCGCGGCGTGCGCACCCGAGGCCGATGGCCTGATCGCCGCACTGGGGCCGTCGGCGATTCTCAGCCGCGTGGTGGGCGCCGACTGGTTGGCAGTGGGCGACGCGGCCAGCGCCTACGATCCGCTGACCGCGCACGGCATCGTCAAGGCCCTGCAGGACGGCGAGGCCGCCGCGCACGCACTGGCAGCGCATCTGCAGGGTGCCGGCCCGGCGCCGCTGGCGGCGTACCAGGAGGGCGTGTTCGCGCGCTTTCGCGCCTACCTGCGCGAACGCGGGGCGCTGTACGCGCGCGAGCGGCGTTGGGCGCAGGCGCCGTTCTGGCAGGCGCGGCTGGCGGGGTGATGCCGACCGCCACGCCGTGCGCGAGCGGTAGAGGACGCTGGCGCTCAGATCCCTTCAACGCCAACCACTTGCCGGAGGTATGGGGCTGCCACCGGCGCTATCCGTGCTCGCGTGCCAACGCCGCCGTTTCCGGCGTGACCCAGCGGGGGCGCATTTCCGTTGCATCGCGCGCGAGCCGGTGGCGACCGATCCGCGGTGATCCGCCCACGTTCACTGCGCGGGCGGTGCCGCCGCGGTCAGCTTGACGCTGCTGCGCTCGCGCTTGGACAGCAGCGGCAAGGTCACCGCCTGCTCGCCGGGCGCGGCGTACAGCCACAGCGCACAGCAGGCAGCGTAGGAGGTCAGGTTGCTGCTGCGGAAGGCGACGATGCTGGCGCTGTAGCAATCCGATCCGTCCCGCAGGCGTATGTCGGCGACGTAGTCGAACGTATAGTGACCGGGCCCGTGCCACGGCCATTGCGCGCGTTCTTCGGGGTCGCTGGTCGCTGCTGGAACCGGGCAGCGCGCGTCCGGGTTCGGCCGGCGTTGCCGGCCCTGTGCGTCGAAGCCGAGGCGCTGCAACTCCCGGTCCGCGACCGCGCGCAGTTGCGGGTGCTGCGTCAGCCAGCGTGCGGCGTCCTGCTCTTCGGTCGTGGCGTTCGCAGTATCTGGCGCAGGCGCCAGCGTATGCCGATAGCGGTAGCGCACCTGCAGCACGCGGGAGCTGCTGTGCTCTTGCGGCAGCGGAGATAGCGGGCGCGACAGCTTCAGCGTGTCCTGGAAGTAGTCGCCGTCGCGATAGGCGGCATAGCTGCGGCCGTCGATGCGCAGCCAGTACAGGGTCTGATCGCTGCCGCGGCCGTTGATGCTGAAGGTGCCTGTCGCCGGCGCTGTGTCGGGTGCGGTGTTGGGCAGGGCAAGGAAGCCGTGTACGGGGTCGCGGCGCAGCACCGTGATCTCGGTGAACAGGCCAGTGCCACCGACATAGGATGTGATCACCAGATCGCGTTGCCCGTCTTCGTCAAGATCGAGCAGGGTGTAGTGGTCGTCGCCGTTTTCGGAAACGTCGTCCTGCGCGGTGCCGGCGTCACCCCTGTATGTGCGCACCGCTTGCCATTCGTCTGCGGTGACGCCGGCCGGTTGCACGAGTGGCGCGGCTGCGGCGCCCGCTGCGGCGAGGTCGAAGCTCACGCCAGTGGTGTCCTCATGGCGCTGTAGCACCGTGTCGATCGGCGTGGGGTTGCTGGCTGGTTCGGCCTCGATCTCGCGGCGCAGCTGCTCGAGTACCTGCGGCAGCGTCGCCGTCCCGGGGGCGGCCGCATGCGCGGGCGCCGGGCATGCGGCCAGTGCGAGCAGCGCCGCCGTCGCCCACGATGTCGGCCGTATCCGTGGCATCCAGCGTGGTGCGGCGGCGAAGCGTGCAGGCGCAGCAGGCGCTGCGGCGCCGTTCATGCGCTGCGCATCCACGGCGGATCCAACTGCGCGATGCGCGCGAACGCCGGGCAGTCTTCGCGGTGCGCGCCGGGCAGGTAGCCCAGGCTCATCAGGAACTCGCCGGTGATCTCGCCGCCGGTGAAGCGGAAAGTGCGCTTGAACAGCTTGATCCACTCGGCCTTGCTGCGCGGATGCTGCGCGTCCAGCCACGCGGCGAAGCTGCCGTGGCTGGCCCGCAGGCGCTGGATCACCTGCGCGTTGTGGATCGCCGCCTGCACCTTGAGCCGGTTGCGGATGATCCCGGCATCGCCGAGCAGGCGCAGCACGTCGGCCTCGCCGAAGGCCGCCACCGTGTCCACGTCGAAGCCGGCGTAGGCGGCGCGGAAGCCGGCGCGCTTCTTCAGCATCAGCTCCCAGCTCAGCCCGGCCTGGTTGATCTCCAGCACCAGCCGCTCGAACAGGTCGGCTTCGGCGCGTTGCGGCACGCCGTACTCGTGGTCGTGGTAGTGGCCGTGCACCGGGTGCCCGGGGGCGATATCGCAGTAGCTGCTCATGCGGCGGGTATCCGTCAGTCGATCTGGTCGTTGGGGTCGGCGGGGTACAGCTCGGTCCGCTGAGTACCGGGCAGTTGCAGGTCGGGCCAGCGCCGCGGCAGCACCTGCAGCTTGCCGTCGCGCAGTGCCTGGTACAGCGCCTCGGTGTTGTCGCCGTGGCGCGGGAAGAAATGCGTCCGCGCTACGTCGCGCCAGCCGCTGCCCGGGTCGGTGTGGATCCGGCATTCGACGCCGTAGCCGGCGCTGGCATTGCACAGCAACACGTCGTCGTGGCCATCGCCATCCAGGTCGCGGCGCAGCGCCACGCACTGCGCGCCCTCGCGCCGGCAATTGCCGTCCTCGATCTTGCCGGCCAGCAGCGCCTGCCACCAGGCGGCGTCGGGCTCGGCGCTGCCGGCGGCCGGCGCGATGCGTTGGCGCACCTGCAGCGGATCGGTGCTGCGCGGCGCATCCTCGTTGTCGCTGCCCCAGCGCTGCTGGCGCTGCAGCATCCGCTGCAGGCGCTCGCGCTGCACCGGATCGTCGGCGAACGCGGGCACCTCGCGCAGCGCCTGTACCGCCCGATAGCCACGGCGGCCGCTGTCGAAGCGCAGGTAGGCCAGGTCCAGTTGCGCGGCGCTGGTGCGGCCATCGGCCAGGCGCTGCAACTGGTCGCCGACGACCAGGCGGTAGGGGTCCAGCAGCGGCGAACTTGTCGCCAGCGCCAGGCCGATCACCACCCACGACAACACCCGGTTCACCGGCGCCAGCGGCTGCAGCCAGCGTGCGCCCGGGCGCAGCACCGCCCAGGCATAACCGCATGCGTAGCCGCAGGCGACCACCGCGACCAGCACCCCGGCAAAGCGCTCGGTACTCCAGCCGTACTGCGCGATGCGCAGCGACAGCGCGTACAGCGCCAGCCCTGCGTAAAGCGGCAGGCTCAGCAGCCCGGCGTCGATCACCCGTTGCAGCCAGGCCGGGTAGGGCGCGTCGGCGGTGCCGTCCTGGTACACCGCATTGACGAACACCACCAGCGTGGCCACCACCGCGATCAGGATGCTGGCCGCAGCCCGGGTCTCCCACAGCGGCTGCAGGCCGGTGAACGGCAGGCTCAGCGCGAACAGCACCGCCACGAACGCCAGCAGCGGCAGCAGCCCGGTGCAGATCGCGAACAGGATCTGCCGCATCACCTGCACCGCGCGCTGCTGGGTGCGGCCGATCAGGATGCCCAGGCCGAACATGGTGCCGGTGGCCAGGTAGACGAAGGCGGTCTGCCGGAACAGGTCGCGGAACAGGGTCAGCTTGACCAGCGCGAACAGCGCGCCCCACAGCCACAGCACCAGCCAGCAAATCCCGACGAACAGCAGCGCCAGCGCCAGGGTCAGCGCGTTCTGCCAGGCATGCTCGAACAGGTCGCGGTACGGCGCCTGCCAGCGCCCGTGCTGCAGCCGGCACTGCAGCCACGGCAGCAGCACGAACATCGCCAGCGCCACGGTCGCAGCGAACGGGCCCAGCACCTGGCCGGCGCGCAGGCCGGGCGCGCCGGTGGCGTTCCACACCGCCCAGGCGGACAGGGCCGCCACCAGCACCGCCACCGCGATGGTGTGCTGCCACAGGCGCAGCGCGCCCAGGTGCCGCACCGACAGCAGGGTCATGGTCGGCACGGTCAGCACCAGGGTGTACCAGCACACCTGACCGCCCAGGGAGCCGAACGGCCACAGGCCGCGCTCGGCGCCGCGCTGCGCCAGGTACAGCAGCGCGCCCTGCAGCAGGGCCACCAGCACGATGAAGGCGCGGGTCTGGCGTGGCAGGTCGGGGGGCGTGTCCATGCGTGCGTGCTCCTGGGCGACCGATCGCGGTCGCGGTCGGGCGGATTATGGCAGCCCGCCGCAGCCCGGGCAGCGCGCACGCGGGAGGGACGATAGAATGGGGCCATGTCCGCTTTGCCCACGCCTCTGGCCAACCAACTGCTGATCGCGCTGCCGGCGCTGTCCGATCCCAACTTCGCCCGCAGCGTGGCGCTGATCTGCCAGCACGACGAGAACGGCGCGATGGGCGTGGTGGTCAACCGCGCCTCCGAATACACCCTGGGGGAAGTGCTGGAGCAGATGGGCATCGAGACCATCGACGCCACGCTGCGCGAGCAGGTGGTGCTCAGCGGCGGCCCGGTGCATCCGGAGCGCGGCTTCGTCATCCACGACGGCGCGCACGGCTGGGATTCCAGCCTGGCGTTCGCCGACGGCCTGTACCTGACCACCTCGCGCGACGTGCTCGAGGCGATGGCGCGCGGCGAAGGCCCGCGCAACGCGGTGGTCGCGCTGGGCTGCGCCGGCTGGGGCGCCGGCCAACTGGAGTACGAACTGGGCGAGAACAGCTGGCTGACCGCACCGGCCGATGCCGAACTGCTGTTCGAGCTGCCGCTGGAGCGGCGCTGGCAGACCGCGGCCGGGCGCATCGGCGTGGACCTGTTCCGCCTCACCGACTACAGCGGGCATGCCTGAGTCCGGCCTGCCTGCGCCTGGCGCGTCCGCGCCCGCCAGCGCCGCGCCCGCGACGATCCGCCGCGACGGCACCGTGCTCGGTTTCGACGTCGGCCACCGCCGCATCGGCGTGGCCGTCGGCAGTTGTTTCGGCAACGGCGCGCGCGCGCTGGCGGTGATCGACGTGCATGCGCAGGGGCCGGACTGGCCGGCGCTGGACCGCCTGCATGCCGAATGGCGGCCGCACGGCCTGGTGGTCGGCGATCCGCTCACCCTCGACGGTGCCGACCAGCCCAACCGCAAGCGCGCGCACGCCTTCGCCCGCGAACTGGGCGCGCGCTACCGCCTGCCGGTGGTGCTGGTGGACGAACGCTCCAGTTCGGTCGAGGCCGCACAACGCTTCGCGGTGGACCGCGCGGCCGGCCGCAAGCGCCGCCGCGACGCCGCCGCGCTGGACGCGGTGGCCGCCGCGGTGATCGTGGAGCGCTGGCTGGCCGCGCCCGACGACGCCATTCCCCCTCCCTGATCCACTGCCCGGACCCGCCATGACTGATCCGCAACTCGATTCGAACGGGCGCCTGCGCCACCTGCTGACCCTGGAAGGGCTGCCGCGCGCGACCCTGCTGCAACTGCTGGACCGCGCCGGGCAGATCCGCGACGCGGCGGTGGGCCGGGTCGGCAAGCGCAACGTGCTGGCCGGCACCGCGGTGTGCACGCTGTTCTTCGAACCGTCCACGCGCACCCGCAGTTCGTTCCAGCTGGCCGCGCAGCGGCTCGGTGCCGACGTGCTGAACTTCGACGCCTCCACCTCGTCCACGCGCAAGGGCGAGACCGCGCGCGACACGCTGAAGAACCTGGAAGCGATGGGCGTGCGCGGCTTCGTCGTGCGCCACCCCGAGGACGGCGCGGTGGAGCGCCTGGCCGAGGCGGCGGGCGAGGGCACCGCGCTGATCAACGCCGGCGACGGCCGCAGCGCGCATCCCACCCAGGGTCTGCTCGACATGCTGACCCTGCGCCACGCCAAGGGCGGCGACTTCTCCAAGCTCAAGCTGGTCATCGTCGGCGACGTCAAGCACTCGCGGGTGGCGCGCTCGGACCTGCACGCGCTGCGCACCCTCGGTGCCGGCGAAGTGCGCGTGTGCGGCCCGCGCGCGCTGCTGCCCGACGACGGCACCCTCGACGGCTGCGTGGTCGGCGAGGACTTCGACGCCATGCTCGATGGCGTGGACGCGGTGATGATGTTGCGCCTGCAGCGCGAGCGCATGGAGGAAGGCCTGGTGACCTCGCTGGAGGACTACCACGGCCAGTACGGCCTCACCGCCGAGCGGCTGCGCCGCGCGTCGAAGGACGCAGTGGTGCTGCATCCGGGCCCGATCAACCGCGGCGTGGAGATCACCGACGAAGTCGCCGACGGCGCGCAGTCGTGCATCCTGCGCCAGGTCGCCAACGGCGTGGCGGTGCGCATGGCGGTGCTGGAGACCTTGCTGGGCTGAGCCCGGCGCGCGTCGTCCTGTCGTCGTAGGAGCGGCGCTTGTCCCCTTTTCGGGGATCAGCCGCGACGGGCTTTACCGGGAATGCCCATCGCGGCTGAAGCCGCTGCTACTCCGTCTTGCCGAGCATCCGCTGCCGAAGGTGGCGAACGGCACATTCGCGCTACCCTCAATCGGCCTACCATCGGCGGCGATCCTCCCCACGGACGCCACCATGCTCCTTGTCCTGCGCCGCGCTGCGTTCGCCGCGGCTTGTGTTTCCCTTGTCGCCGCCGCCGCCCAGGCCGATGCCGCCACTGCCGCCGCCGCGGATGGTGCCGGCACCTACGATCCGCTGGCGCTGTTCGCACCGCTGCAGTTGCCGCAGCCGGCCAACGCCTACCGCAGCGGCGGCGGCGTGCCCGGCCCGCAGTACTGGCAGAACCGCGCCGACTACGACCTGCACGCCACCCTGGAACCGGCCACGCACACCCTGCGCGGCCAGGAGACCATCACCTACAGCAACCGCAGCCCGGACACGCTGGACGTGCTGTGGTTGCAGCTGGACCAGAACCTGTACCGCAGCGATGCCCGCGCCCGCAACTTGCGCGCCGCGCGTGCCGACCGGCCCGCGCCGCAGAGCACCGAGGGCTACCGCATCGCCAAGGTGGAACTGGAGCAGGGCGGCAAGCGCGTGGCGGCCACCTTCCTGATCGACGACACGCGCATGCGCGTGGATCTGCCGCAGCCGCTGGCCAGCGGCAAGGCGCTCAAGCTGCACATCGACTACGCCTACACCGTGCCCGGCACATGGGGCGGCCGCACCGCGGTCACGCCCACCCCCGACGGCGACATCTACGAGATCGCGCAGTGGTATCCGCGCATGGCGGTGTACGACGACCTGCGCGGCTGGGACACGCAGCCCTACCTGGGCGCGGAGTTCTACCTGGAGTACGGCGATTTCGACTACGCGGTGACGGTGCCGTGGGACTACCTGGTGGCCGGGTCCGGCGAGCTGGTGAACCCGGCGCAGGTGCTCACCGCCACCCAGCGCCAGCGCCTCGCGCAAGCCGCCGCCAGCGACAGCACGGTGACCATCCGCGGCGCCGATGAGGTGGGCACGCCGGACAGTCGGCCCAACGCCAGCGGCACCCAGACCTGGCGCTTCCACATGGACCACACCCGCGACGTCGCCTTCGCCGCTTCGCCTGCGTTCGTGTGGGATGCGGCGCGGATCAACCTGCCCGAGGGCAAGCATGCGCTGGCGATGTCGGTGTATCCGCGCAGCGCGGTCGGCAGCGACAAGTGGGGCCGCTCCACCGAGTTCGTCAAAGCCTCGATCGAACACTTCTCGCAGTGGTATCCGTACCCGTGGCCGGCGGCGGTGAACCTGGGCGGCCACGGCGCCGGCATGGAATATCCGGGCATCGTCTTCGACGACATGGAGGACGGCGGCAAGCAACTGTTCTGGATCACCGCGCACGAACTCGGCCACGGCTGGTTCCCGATGATCGTCGGCTCCAACGAGCGTCGCCATGCGTTCATGGACGAGGGCTTCAATACCTTCATCGACGTCTACGCCTCCGACGCGATCAACCATGGCGAGTTCGCACCCAAGCGCGATGGCGAGTACGCGCCCGGCGGCGGCAACCCGGTGGACGAGATCCTGCCACTGCTGGCCGACGCGCAGGCGCCGACCCTGCTCGATCGCGCCGACGCCACCAGCGAGAAATACCGGCATCCGCTGACCTACTTCAAGGGCGCGCTGGGCCTGGTGCTGCTGCGCGAGCAGATCCTCGGCCCGGCGCGCTTCGATCCGGCGTTCCGCAAGTACATCGCCACCTGGGCCTACAAGCACCCGACGCCGTCGGATTTCTTCCGGCTGATGGAGAGCGAGGCCGGCGAGGACCTGAGCTGGTGGTGGCGCGGCTGGTATTTCAACAACTGGCAGCTGGACATGGGCGTGCGCGCGGCCGCTTACGTCGACCATGATCCGGCCAAGGGCCTGCTGGTGACCTTGGGCAGCCGCCAGAAGCTGGTGATGCCGGCGACCTTGCGCATCGACTTCGCCGACGGCAGCCATCTCGATCAGCGCGTGCCGGTGGAGACCTGGATGCAGCAGACCCAGCCGCAGATCCGGGTGCCGAGTACGCAGAAGGTGCTGCACGTGACCCTGGATCCGGACCACGTGCTGCCCGACGCCGACCGCAGCGACAACCGCCTGGACACGGTGAGCTGAGCGCGTTGCGGCCATTCGGCGCCTGTTCGGCGTCGGATGGCCCGCGCAAACGTGCTGCGGCCGCAACATTCGCGGCCGCGCAGCGCCGGCGTGCGCTTGTCCCTGCGCAGTGCGCCGACGGCGATGGCGATGCGTGCGATGCACGGCCGTTCGCCGTCGTTGCCGGCGAGGTGCGTCCAACGCAGCGTACGTGCGGGAAGCCTGTCCCCGGCTGTCGCTGTCTGTCTCCTGCGGACCGTGCGTGTCCGCTTGTCCTGTCCCGCGCGGCGAACGGAGCGCAGGGTTCCAGTTCTGCGTCGCGGCGATTGCGCGGGCCGCCGCGTGCATTCCAAGAATGCCGCCGGCCCCCACGCCCCGTGCCGGCGCATGCATGCACTGTCATGCGTCCTGCACTCATCGCGACAGATGGGAGAGACATCATGCAGCAGCAGTTCCGCAGGGGCGCACTGGCGCTCGCTCTGGCCGTCGGCGCCGCCCCGGCCTTCGCCGGCCCGGTCGGCTACGGCGCCAACACCACCGGTGGCGGCAACGCCATTCCGGTCAACGTCGCCACGATGGAGGCGATGCAGGCGGCGATCGACAACTACGCCGGCTCCGGCGGCCTGGTGCTCAACTACACCGGCAGTTTCAACTACGCCAGCATCACCGACGTATGCACGCAATGGAAGCTGCCGGCCAAGACCGTGCAGATCAAGAACAAGCGCGACATCACCATCAAAGGGGCGAACGGCTCCTCGGCCAACTTCGGCGTGCGCGTGGTCGGCAATGCGCACAACGTCATCATCCGCAACATGACCATCGGCCTGCTGCCCGGCGGCGAGGACGCCGATTCGATCTCGCTGGAAGGCAATTCCAGCGGCCAGCCGTCCAACATCTGGGTGGACCACAACACCATCTTCGCCTCGCTGACCAAATGCCCCGGCGCCGGCGACGCGTCCTTCGACGGCGGCATCGACATGAAGAAGGGCGTCAACCACGTCACCGTGTCGTACAACTACATCCACGACTACCAGAAGGTCGCGCTCAACGGCTACAGCGACAGCGATACCCAGAACGCCGCTGCGCGCACCACCTACCATCACAACCGCTTCGAGAACGTGGAATCGCGCCTGCCGCTGCAGCGGCGCGGGTTGAGCCACATCTACAACAACTACTTCAACAACGTCTTCACCTCCGGCATCAACGTGCGCATGGGCGGGGTGGCGCTGATCGAAGCCAACTACTTCGAGAACATCAAGAACCCGGTGACCTCGCGCGACAGCAGCGAGATCGGCTACTGGGACCTGATCAACAACTACGTCGGCAGCGGCATCACCTGGACGGTGCCGGAGAGCACCAGCAAGCCCTACGCCAACGCCACCACCTGGATCTCGTCCAAGACCTATCCTGAGTCGCTGGGTTACATGTACACGGCGATCCCTGCCGCGCAGGTCAAGGCCAAGGTCATCGCCACCGCCGGTGCCGGCACCAACCTGGCCGAGTGAGGCACGCCGCCTCCGCGCCCGACGGCGCGGAGGCCGGTCGCCCAGGCGGTCGCGGATATATGCCGTTTACGACATTCTTGGTGTGCGCGTGGCAATGCCTGCGGCGGTAAGTGTGACGTGCGCCAGCACCGATGGGGCGCCTTCTAATCCTTGTTTCACGTGGAATTTACGGGTGCGCAACGGTGGCGTGAGGGAGACGCGCAACGTGCACTTCGTAGTCACGATGCTGAGGGGATTTAGGAAACTGTGCGCAGTTGCGCATCAAGATTCCAGGCGGGTCGCCGTTACCTAGTACGAGTACCCGCATGGGACACCCCCGATGCGGCCGGTGCTGGAAGTGTCTTTTCCTTCTTCTCCGTCGCATCGCGCCCAGGCCGTTGGCCCGAGGGAGTCCTGCGCGATCCAGGTCGTGGCGCGGGCTGCTCTCCTTTTCTTACTTGGTGGCCCCTCATGATCGGAATCCTGCAACGCTACAACGTCGGGACGCGGCTCGCGTCCGCCTTCGGCGTCCTCATCCTGCTCTCCTGTGCGCTCGTCGTCGCCGGGCTGCTGACGCTGAAACAGGCGCGCGAGATGATGGACACCATCGTCAACCGGCGCATGCAGATCCTCGATTACACCGGCGAAATGCGCAATGCCAGCGCACAGGTGGCGGTCAATCTGCGCAACATCGTGCTGCCGACCACGCAGGAAGAGAACGAGCGGTTCGCCAAGGCCGTCGACCAGCAGCGCCGCTACTACGGCGAGGTCCACGACAAGCTCTATGCGATCCCGGTCAGCGATGCCACCGGCGCGCAGATGCGCAAGGCTATCGACGACGCCTACGATCGGACCCGTCTCGCCAACCAGAAGGTCCTGGACCTGGGCATGGCCAACAAGGCCGATGAGGCATTGAAAGTCCTGATGGCGGAGGCCGGACCGGCGACGCAGCAATGGCAGGAGGCGATCAATACCTATGCCAACCGGCAGCGCACGCGCGGTGCCGAGGCCTACGCCGGCGCCAACGTCGCGATGGACCGCGGCCGCAGCCTGCTGGTGGCCGGTGGCGTGCTCGTGGTGCTGGTCAGCGGCCTGCTGGCCTGGCTGATCACCCGCAGCCTGACCGTGCCGCTGACCCGCGCCACGCGCGTCGCCGAGGCCATCGCCAGCGGCAAGCTCGACAACGACGTACGCACCGACGCCCGCGACGAAACCGGACGTCTGCTGGTTGCGATGCAGGGCATGCAGCAGCAGGTCAGCAACCTGATCGGCGCGCAGTTGGAAATGGCCAAGCGCCACGACGCGGGCGAAGTCAGCCATCGCATCGAAGCGCAGGCCTTCCCGGGCGACTACGGGCGCATGGCGGCCGAGACCAATGCGCTGGTGGCCTCGCACCTGGCGGTGAAGACGCGCCTGGCGCAGATCATGGGCCGCTACGCGATCGGCGACCTGTCGCAGGACATGGACCGCCTGCCTGGCGAGGAGGCGGTGCTGAGCCAGACCATGGACGAGGTCAAGGCCAACCTGTCGGCGATGAACGGGCAGATCAAGCAGCTGGCGACGTCCGCCGCCGACGGCGACTTCAGCGCGCGCGGCGACGCTGAGCGCTTCCAGTACGACTTCCGGGTGATGGTGGACAGCCTCAACCAGCTAATGGCCACCGCCGATGGCAACCTGCAGGCGCTGTCGACCCTGCTGCAGGCGATCGCCGCGGGCGATCTGACCGCGCGCATGCACGGCGACTTCCGCGGCGTGTTCGCACAGATGCGCGACGACGCCAACGCCACCGCCGAACAACTGGCCGGCATCGTCGGCCGCATCAAGCATTCGGCAGTGTCGATCAATGCCGCGGCCAGCGAGATCGCCGCCGGCAACGACGATCTATCGCGCCGCACCGAGCAGCAGGCCGCCAGCCTGGAAGAAACCGCAGCCTCGATGGAGGAACTGACCTCCACCGTTCGCCAGAACGCCGAGCACGCGCGCCAGGCCAATCAGCTCGCCGCCGGTGCGGCCTCGGTCGCCTCGCAGGGCGGCGACGTGGTCGGCCAGGTGGTGACCACCATGAGCGGCATCGAGGATGCGTCGCGGCGCATCGCCGACATCATCTCGGTGATCGACGGCATCGCCTTCCAGACCAACATCCTGGCCCTCAACGCGGCGGTGGAAGCCGCGCGTGCCGGCGACCAGGGACGCGGTTTCGCCGTGGTCGCCAGCGAGGTGCGCACCCTGGCGCAGCGCTCGGCCAGCGCGGCCAAGGAGATCAAGAGCCTGATCGACGATTCGGTGAGCCGCGTCGCCGAAGGTTCGGTCCTGGTCGACCAGGCCGGCAAGACCATGACCGAGATCGTGACCTCGGTGCAGCGTGTCACCGACATCATGGGGGAAATCTCCGCGGCCTCGCAGGAGCAGTCGGCCGGCATCGAGCAGGTCAACCAGACCGTGACGCAGATGGATGAGAGCACCCAGCAGAACGCGGCCTTGGTGGAAGAGGCCAGTGCGGCGGCGCGCTCGATGGAGCAGCAGGCGGTGGAACTGAGCCAGGCGGTGGCGCTGTTCAAGCTCGACGCATCCGCGGCCACGCCGGTAGCGCAGGCGCCGCGGCACCAGGCCACCGCGACGCCCGCGGGCAAGCGCAGCGTCCGTCCGGCAGCGGCCAAGGCCGCACCTGCGCGGCGTGCGGCGCAGCCGGCGGCGGCGATGGCGCTGGACAAGGATTGGCAGGAGTTCTGAGCCGCACGGCGCCTGTCATCGGCGAGCGGCGCAATGCGCGTCGCTCGCCTGTCGCGTGGCGGTTGCCTTGCGGCTGCCGGTGCCGCATCCCGCAGATCCGAGGATGTTCCACTGCGGTCGCGATGCCGTGCCTGCCTTGGCGCGGCACGCTGTTTCTGACCGACGCCCACGCCGCGCGCGTGGGCGTCCTGCTCCGTCCTCACGCCTGCCTGGGGCTTACGCGCGTGTTGCCCGCGTGAGCATCCAGCACGTCGTCACGTGCGCCGCCGCCGTGCGGCAGACGCCGTGCGCGTGATGCGACGCGTCCCTTGTACGACAGCATCGCTGCCGCCGCGGCTGCGGCCGCGGGTTGCCGGCTGACGCTGCGAAGTGACGGCGATCGCGTTCCTGGCCTTCGCATCGCGTGTCGAGGTCTCCGTTGTGCGGCCAATCGGAAAACTTTTTCCTCGCTGCGACCTCGCGCCGCAAGCAAGCGTCGTGCCGGCCGTTGCAACATGACGTGCACGCGGTATTCACGCGAAAACGCCGATCCGGATGCAGTGCGAATGGCCTCTCCACATCCCTGTGATGTGCCTGAGGGTGTTCAATAAATTCCGTGCAATCGCCTCTCAAGTCCCCGCGCCGGGCGCCGTTACATCGCCCGCACATCGAGCGGGATGCGTCATCAGGCGTCTGATTCAAAACGCTTTTTCACGACTCATTCATCTCGTTCGATGCGGGCGTGCACAACGGCGGCTGGTCGGCGTGCGTGGTCCGCGGCGTTCCATCGCCCCTCTCATTCCCCCAAAGGCCATTCCATGATTGCATTCCTTCAGCGCTACAACGTCGGTGCCCGGCTCGCCACCGCGTTCGGCATTCTCATCCTGTTGTCCTCGGCGCTGGTCGTCGCCGGGCTGCTGACCCTGTTCCAGGCGCGCGAGCGACTGGACGGCATCGTCAACCGCAACATCGCCGCCATCCGCGCGTCCAGCGACATGCTCAACGCCAGTTCGGTCGTGGCCATCAATGTCCGCAACATCGTGTTGCCGACTTCCCAGGAAGACAACATCCGCTTCGCCAAGGTCGTCGTCGAGCAGCGCGCACGCTACCAGGAGGCGCGCAAGCGGGCGGGCGCCATCCCCAGCGGTGCGCAGAGCCAGGCCGTGCTGGAGGACGTCGATCGCGCCCGGCAGATGACCGTGGACGTCAACAACCGGGTGATGGATCTGGGCATGCACGACAAGCCGGACGAGGCCCTGGCCCTGCTGATGCGGGAGTCCGCGCCGCTGACGCAGAAATGGCAGGACGCCATCGCCCGCTATGCCGATCTGCAGGCCACCCGCAGCAACGAGGCCTATGCGGAAGCGACGGCGGCGATGGCGCGTGGGCGCGCCATGCTCATCGCCGGCGGACTGGCGGTGGTGCTGGTCAGCAGCCTGCTGGCGTGGCTGATCACCCGCAGCCTGACCGTGCCGCTGAATCGCGCCACCCGTGCCGCCGAGGCCATCGCAGCCGGCCGCCTGGACAACGACGTGGCCACCGACGCGCGTGACGAACCCGGCCGCCTGCTGCTGGCGATGGGTGGGATGCAGACGCAGTTGCAGCGCTTCTCCCGCGAAACCGCGTTGATGATCGAGCTGCACGCCGACAAGGACATCAGCCACCGCATGCCGCAGGACTTCCCCGGCGTGTACGGCGAACTGAGCAAGGGCATCAACACCATGATGTTCGAGCACCTGGACGCCATCGTCGAGGCGGTCGAGATCCTCAACGAATACGCCAACGGCGATCTGCGCCGCGATGCGCGCCGGCTGCCCGGCAGCCGTGCGGTGCTGCACGAGTCGATGGACGCGGCCAAGGCCAGCCTGCTGGCGATCAATACCGAGATCAAGCGCCTGGCCGCAGCGGCCGCGGCCGGCGACTTCAGCGCCCGCGGCGATGCGGCCAGTTTCCAGCACGACTTCCGGCTGATGGTGCAGGACCTCAACGCGATGATGGAGGTCAGCGACCGCAACCTGGGCAAGCTGTCCGCCCTGCTGCAGGCGATCGCCGCCGGCGACCTCACCGCACGCATGCATGGCGACTTCCACGGTGTGTTCGCGCGGATGCGCGACGACGCCAACGCCACCGCCGACCAGTTGACCGGCATCGTCGGCCGCATCCAGACCGCCGCGGTCAGCATCAATGCCGCCGCCAGCGAAATCGCCACCGGCAACGACGACCTGTCGCGCCGCACCGAGCAGCAGGCCGCCAGTCTGGAAGAAACCGCCGCGTCGATGGAGGAATTGACCTCCACGGTCAAGCAGAACGCCGAGCACGCGCGCCAGGCCAACCAGCTCGCCAGCGGCGCGGCGTCGGTCGCGTCCCAGGGCGGTGCGGTGGTCGGTCAGGTGGTCGAGACCATGAGCGGCATCGAGGCCTCGTCGAAGAAGATCGCCGACATCATCGGCGTGATCGACGGCATCGCTTTCCAGACCAACATCCTGGCGCTCAACGCGGCGGTGGAAGCGGCACGTGCCGGCGAGCAGGGCCGCGGGTTCGCGGTCGTTGCCAGCGAAGTGCGCACCCTGGCGCAGCGTTCGGCCAATGCCGCCAAGGAGATCAAGACGCTGATCGACGATTCGGTGACCCGCGTCGCCGAAGGCTCGGCGCTGGTCGACCGGGCCGGCAGCACCATGCAGGAGATCGTGGCGTCGGTGCAGCGGGTGACCGACATCATGGGCGAGATCTCGGCGGCGTCGCAGGAGCAGTCGGCCGGCATCGAGCAGGTCAACCAGACCGTCACCCAGATGGACGAAAGCACGCAGCAGAACGCGGCGCTGGTGGAAGAAGCCACCGCGGCCGCGCGCTCGATGGAGCAGCAGTCGGTGGAGCTGACTCAGGCGGTGGCGCTGTTCAAGCTGGACGGCGCGCCGGCTGCGGCGCCGACGCCGACCCCGTTGCCGCGCGGCAGACACGCGACGCAGGCGATGACGCGCAGTCCGCGCCCGCAGGCCGCGGTCGCACCGGCACGCCGCGCGCCGTCGTTCGCGGCGGCGGTGGCGCTGGACAAGGACTGGCAGGAGTTCTGAGTCGCTGCGGTCCGGTCGCCGGACTGTCGTTGGTGCGGCCGCCTTCCTCGGAAGGCGGCCGCACGCGTTTGCCGATCGCTCGCCGGGCGACGGGGCCGATCAGGGCACCCGCGTCCGCCGATCGACGGCGGTGGGTCACGCTGCGGCCGCCGGGCGCGGCCGCAGCGCGGTCGGCACTTACTGCGGCGGCTTGGTCTGCGGGCTCTTGATCACGTACGAGGTGATGTACTCGCCGTTGGAGCCGTAGACCACCACGATGGTGGTGTTGGCGTCGCGGTAGACCACGGTGGCGTTGCACGGGCAACTCGCCGCGGCGGTGACCATGCCCAGCGGCTGGTTCTTCGCGTCGTTGACCGCGATCATCTGCTCCTCGGCGGCGCTGCCGATCGGCAGCCGTGCCTCGGTGCCCGGCGTGGCGGTGAGCACGGTGATGACCTCGTCCTGCAACGAGTTGATCTGCACGAAGCGCAGGCCGGCCTTCTCGAACGTGTAGACCTTGAACAGCGGCGACAGGCTGACGTTCTTCTTGCCGATGGGCAGGCGTTCGCCCATGCCCTGGATGGCATCGGCGGCGTTGAGCGGTGCGCGCTCGGCGGCCTGCAGGCAGGGCGCGGCCAGCGCAGCCGCCAGCACCGTCAGGGTCAGCAACGGTTTGATCATGGTGTCTCTCCTTGTCTGGATGGTACGGACCTGTACGCCATGGGACGAGCGGCAGCCGTGGTCCTTTCCGGCCTGAGCGCCCGCAACGGGCCGTCTCCCGGTCCGTCGTCGCCTGCCGTCCTCCTGGCTCCGCGTGCATGCCCTCATCGGCTGGTACGGAGATAGGAGATTCGGCTGGCGTCGAGTTCAGTATTTCTGACGTTAGTATCGCTGTCAATATGCAAAATCAACGAGATGGAGCAAAAGTCAGCGATGGCTGCGGGTAAGGCAAATCCGTACCTGTCGGGCATCGAGCGGTGTCGTCGTCTTGCCGGACGTGGGAGGGCCGCCAGCAAGGCGCTCGCCGTCCGCCGCGGCGGTGTGCATCGCGGCCGCGTGCGCGGATCCGCGCTGCGTTGCAGCAGCCATGCCGCCGCTGTGCGCCGATCCGCGCTCGCAGGCGGCCAAACGCGCGCGCAGCCGCACGGCATCGTCGCCAGCCTGTATCGTGTCGCGTTTTCCGCACCCGACCGAGCCGATGCCGCATCCGTCCGCGCCTGTCCCGCCTGCCGCCGCACCCGCCTTGCGCCATGCGCTGAAACCGCGGCAACTGATCATGATGGGATTGGGCAGCGCGATCGGCGCCGGCCTGTTCCTGGGCTCCGGCGTCGGCGTGCACGCGGCAGGGCCCGCGGTGCTGATTTCTTATCTGGTCGCCGGCGCGCTGGTGATCATCGTGATGAACGCGTTGGGCGAGATGGCGGCTGCCAAGCCGGCCAGCGGTGCGTTCTCGGTGTACGCCGCCGACGCGATGGGTCCGACTGCCGGCGCCACCGTGGGCTGGCTGTGGTGGCTGCAGTTGGTGATCGTGATCGCCGCCGAGGCCGTGGGCGCCGCCGGCCTGCTGGCGACGGTGTGGCCGGGCTTGCCCGTACCGCTGGCCGCGATCGCGTTCATGGCCGCGTTCACCGCGATCAACCTGTTGGGCGTGCGCAATTTCGGCGAGTTCGAATTCTGGTTCGCCATCCTCAAGGTCGCGGCGATCGTCGGCTTCATCCTGGTCGGCATCGCCTTGCTGGCCGGCTGGCTGCCCGGGGTGGCCTCGCCGGGCCTGTCCAACGTCACCGGCAACGGCGGCTTCGCGCCGAAGGGCCTGGCTGGCATCGGTGCCGCGCTGCTGGTGGTGGTGTTCGCCTTTGGCGGCACCGAGATCGTGGCAGTCGCCGCGGCCGAGACCGCCGACCCGGAGCGCAGCATCGCCCGCGCCATCCGCACCGTCGCCTGGCGCATCCTGGTGTTCTACATCGGCTCGCTGAGCGTGATCATCGCGGTGGTGCCGTGGCAGAGCCAGGCGCTGAGTTCGCCGTTCGCCGCGGTGCTGCAGGTTGCCCGGATTCCCGGCGCCGCCACCGGCATCACCCTGATCGCGGTGATTGCGCTGCTGTCGGCGCTCAACGCCAATCTGTACGGTGCCTCGCGGATGATCTTCTCGCTGGCCCAGCGCGGCGAAGCGCCGCGCGCGCTGGCCGCGTCCAGCCGCCAGCAGGTGCCGTGGCTGGCGGTGCTGGCCAGCGTGCTGTTCGGCTTCGTCGCTGCGGTGCTGGAGCTGCTGTATCCCAACCGCGTGCTGCCGGTGCTGCTGAACATCGTCGGCGCCACCTGCCTGCTGGTGTGGACGATCTCGCTGCTGTCGCAGCTGATCCTGCGTGCGCGCGCCGACCGTGCCGGCACCCGCCTGCCGTTCCGCATGCGCGGCTATCCGGTGCTCACCGTGCTGGCGCTGGCGATCCTGGCGCTGATCTTCGGCCTGCTGGTGGCCTCGCCGGACACCCGTACGCAGTTCCTGTCGATGGCGGCGCTGACCGCGGTCATTGCCGTGGTCAGCGGCGTGGCGCGGCGGCTGCGCGCGGGGTAGGGCGCGCGCTCCAGCGGTGGCGGCATGCCGTTGTGGGAGGGACTTCCGTCCCCACGCGTGAGAGTGTCGGCCGGTGTCGGGCTTCGCTCGTGGCGACTGACGTCGCTCCCGCAGGCGCGGGCTCCGCGCGCGTCATGTCCGCTGCCGTAACAGCGGCGCTTGTTGCTTTTCATGGATCAACCGCGGCAGTTGCCGTGGTAAGCCTGTCGCGGCTGAAGCCGCTCCTGTGACGGCACCGACAGCTCGCAGACTCCCTCGTAGCAGCGGCTTCGGCCGCGACGCGGTGCGGTAGAAGCCGCCGCGGCCGACCCGCGGTCGCTGCAGGCCGGGCCTGGGTGCCCATCCCGCGGGCTTGGCCGCCATGGGCAATCCGCGAAGTGGGCGCGCGCGACTCAGCCCAGCAGCAGGCGCGCACCCAGCGCGCACAGCAGCGCCGGCGGCATCACCAGCGCGCCGACCTTGAGGAAGCGCCAGAAGCCCACGTCCTCGCCTTCGCGGCGGATCGCGGTGAGCCACAGGATGGTCGCCAGCGAGCCGGTGATCGACAGGTTCGGGCCCAGGTCCACGCCGATCAGCAGCGCGTCCACCACCAGTTGCGGCGGCTGCGCCTGGGCGACGGTGGTGCTGGCGATCAGGCCGGCGGGCAGGTTGTTCATCAGGTTGGAGCCGAACGCCAGCAGGGTGCCGGCGATGCCGGCGGTGGCCTGCGGCGAGTGCGCAGCGGCGTCGGCCAGGGAGCGCGCGAGCAGGCCGATCACGCCGGTGCGCGACAGCGCCTCCACCAGCACGAACAGGCCGGCGACCAGCGGCAGCACCGACCACGACACCGCCTTGGCCATCGGCAGCGGCGACTGGCGGCCACCCAGGCACACCACGCCCAGCGTCGCCAGGCCGGCCAGACAGGTCGGCAGGCCCAGGTCCAGGCCGAGCGCGGAGACGCCGACCAGCAGCGCGGCGGTGGCGAGGATGCCGACCAGGGCGAAGGTGCCGCCGCGGGTCAGCGGTACCGTGTCCACGCGCGCGGCGCAATGGCCGGTCAGGTCCTTGCGCTCGGCCCAGCGCAGCATCACGAAGGTCACCCCGATCGCCAGCAGCGACGGCAGTGCGAACGCGGCCATCCACGCGCCAAGGGTCGGCATCTTGCCGCCGTACAGCACCAGATTGGCGGGGTTGGAGATCGGCAGCACGAAGCTGGCGGCGTTGGCGATCAGCGCGCAGGCGAACAGCAGCGGCAGCGGCTTGGCGCCGGCCTTGCGCGCGGCCGCGTACACCGCCGGGGTCAGCACCACCGCGGTGGCGTCGTTGGACAGGAACGCGGTGACCACGATGCCGACGCCGAACACCAGCGCGAACAGGCGCTGGGTCGAGCCCTTGGCCAGGTTCACCGCATGCATCGCCACCCAGTCGAACAGGCCTTCGGCGCGCGCGGTTTCCGACAGCAGCATCATGCCGATCAGGAACAGGTACACGTCCAGGCCCTTCAGCACCGCCTGCCAGGCCTCGCCGCCGGGCATCAGCCCCAGCACCATCAGCAGCAGCGCGCCGCCCACCGCCCAGCACGCCTCGGGCAGCTTGAACGGCCGCGCGATCACGCCGGCCGTGGCCAGCGCGCAGATGCCCCAGGTGGCGAAATTGGCCGTGTGCGCGCCGGGCATGCTCATGCCGCCGCCGTGGCACGGGCGCCGAGGCGCGTGCGCGAGCAGGCCGCCGGGGCAGGGCAGGGGAGGGCAACGAGAGCGGGCACGGGCATGGGGCGTCGGGCAGCGGAGTGCGAGGGGCGTGCAGGATAGCAGCGGGGCAGGTGCAGGCCGGGCTGGCATGGGCGCTCCGGCGCCCGCGGTTTAGCTTGCGTAGACACGCGCGGCGTGGCGGGCCGTATATCGATGCACGCCCGGGCCGCGCGGCACCGCGGTGCCGCTACCCCAGATGGCGTGCGAGCCATCCTTGCACGAACGCCACCGGCCCGGTCCGCGGTGGTGGCGTCAGCCCGGCGCTGCGCACGAAGCCGGCGGCGGCCTGCGCCAGCGTCTGGTTGGCACGACGCACCGCCTGCTGCGCGGCCGCCTGCTGCTGGCGCAACTGCACCAGGTGCAGCGACGGCCGTCCCGGCGGTGCGAACTTCTGATCGCGGCGCAGCGCATCGGCGGACAGGCGGGTGGCCTGGCTTGCCTGGTGCAGCGCGTCCAGCGCATCCAGCACCTGCAACAGCCAGCGTCCGCTGTCGCTGAATTGCAACGCAGCGGCGTCGTCGTGTGCCGGCACCAGCAGTGGCGGAATCGCCGCGCCGGCGACCACCGCTGCGCTCGGTTGCAGGGCGCGCAGGCGGGCGTGGAACGCGGTCTGCGATGAAGAGGGGGCGGTCGCCATGCCGGGCCTATGCACGAAAGCGCGGACTGTACGCGGTTTGGCGCGTCGCCGCACAGCGGATGGCGTCGCGCAGCTGGAACTGTCGTCGTCGACCGGACGCGTCACGCGGGGCCGCTGCCGCTGCGCACTGCCTGCAGCGCAGCGGCCATGTTCGCCGCGTTGGGCCCGATCGCACCGTCGGTGTTGCTGGCCATCGACGTACGCTGTGCGTGTCGGCGACGCACCTGCCAGGCCCGCGCCGATCGGCGTGGCAGTGGACCCATGCACACAGGCCTGCGGCGGTGCCGCTGCCGGAGGCGTGCATCACCTCGGCGCGGCATGCGTGGAAGCGTGGGCAGGGCCTAATGCGCTTGCGACGCTGCCGCCTCCATCTGGTCGAGATACCGCAGTTCGTGCAGGGCGACAGCATTGCCGGGTTCAAGCTCCAGCGACTGCTGCAGGGCCGCGCGGGCGCCGGCCTTGTCCGGGGTGTCGATCAACAGCGAGCCGATGCCGCGTAGCGCGATCGCGCGGCCTGCCCGCGCCCGCGGCGAGACGTCGGCCAGGGCCAGCGCCTGCCGATAGCTGGCGAGCGCTTCGTCCGTGCGCCCGAGGTTGCGCAACGCATAGCCGCGTTCGGTGTAGGCGGAGAACAGATACGGCCCGAGCGCGATGGCCTGATCAAGCCATGCCAGCGCCTCCGACCACTGCCGTTGTGCGGCGGCGGCAAAGCCACGCATCTGCAGTGCGTTTGCGCAACTGAGGTCGATCCATTCGGTCGGCTGGCCGTCGTCATGGGCGGCCATGTAGGCCTCGTACTCGTGCACGTCGGCGACGCTGATCACGCGCAGGCCGGGCCGTTGCCAGCTGCTGCAATGGGCGATGATCCGGTCCAGCAGGGCGATGTCCGCCGCATCCATGCTGTCCAAGCGTGTCTGCAGCGCGGCGATGTCCTTGCGGTATTCCACGCCGGGGCGGGCGGTCGCCGCCTTGCTCTGCAGGTAGGTGGTGACCGGTTCGGTCAGCGCCTGTGCCGTCGCGCCGTGGCCGGCGCAGGCCAACAGCGCGCACACGATGGCGCACAGCATCCCCTTGTGTCGCATGCATCCCCCTGCATCGAACGGTGATCGAAGATCGGCAGTGCGTGGCCAGGCCGGCTACGCCGTCGCGCAGGTGCGCGCGGCGCAGGGCAGGCCGCGCTCAGTTGTCGGCGGTCGTCTGCGTGGCGGCGTCGCTGCGCTTCTGGGCGAACAGCCACTGCCACATCTTCGGATCGCGGTAGGTGGCATCCCAGGCGTTGTGGTTGCCCTGCGGGTATTCGGTGTAGCGCACGTCGGCGTCGAGGTTCTTGAATGCACGGACGATCTTGCGGTCGTCGTGCGGCAGCACCACGTCGTCCTGGGCGCCGTGGAAGATCCACACCGGCACGTGCCGCAGGCGCTGCGCCAGGGCGCTGTAGGGATCGGCCAGATAGGCCACCGGCGTCACCACCAGGTATTCGCGGTCTTCGTGCGGGGAGAGGATCGCGCCGCAGATCGGTACCAGCGCAGCGAAGCGCTGCGGCTGCTTCAGGGCGATCTCCCAGGTGCCGTAGCCGCCCATCGACATGCCGGTCAGGTAGGTGCGCTGCGGGTCGCCGTTGAACTCGGCGCTGCTGTCGTCCAGCGCCTGCAGCGCCATGGTCGCGTTGGCGCCGTTCCATTCCTCGCCGTCGGGTGCCTGCGGCATCACCACCAGGGCCGGGAAATCGGCCAGGTGGCGGCGCAGGTACGGGCCCAGTCCGGCCGTGGTCTGGTCGCGGCCATCGTCGCCGCGCTCGCCGGAGCCGTGCAGGAACAGCACCACCGGCACCGGGCCCTGGCGATGCGCCGGCGCCGGCACGAACACCTGGTAGCGGTAGACGCGCCCGTCGAGGCTGAGCTGGCGGCTGACGAAGTGGCCGGTGGCCGGGTCGCTGGGCAAGCTGCTGCAGCCGACCATCGACAGGCACAGCAGAAGCAGCAACGAACGCATCGACATGGCCGGCCCTCGGATGGGAAGGCCGCAGTATCGTGGGCGCGACGTCTCCACGACAACCCGGGCAGGGGCGGCGGACATGCGCCAGTCAGCCGGCGGCCAAGGCGCGTGCTGGCGTGGCGTGCCCGTCGCGCACCGGTGGATGCGGCGACGCGCGCTGCTGCCGCTCCGTGCGGCGCGCCGGCGGGAATCGCGCCCGCCGCATGGAGATGCCTTACAGCAGGACCAGGGTGGCCAGGCCGAGGAAGCTGAGGAAGCCCATCACGTCGGTCAGCGTGGTCAGGATCACCCCGCCGGCCAGCGCCGGATCGAAGCCCAGGCGCTTGAGCGTCAGCGGCACCAGCACGCCGCCCAGCGCGGCGGTGAGCAGGTTGATGGTCAGCGCCGAGCCGATCACCAGCGACAGCAGCGGCTGCTTGAACCACAGCAGCACGATCAGGCCCAGGCCGATGCCCAGCGCCAGGCCGTTGATCAGCGCCACCGACAGCTCCTTGCGCAGCAGCACGATCACGTTGGAGGCGCCGATCTGGCCCAGGGCCAGGCCGCGCACCATCAGCGCCAGCACCTGGGTGCCGGCGTTGCCGCCCATGCCGGCCACGATCGGCATCAGCGCGGCCAGCGCCACCAGCTTGGCGATGGTGCCCTCGAACTGGCCGACCACGCTGGAGGCGATGAAGGCGGTGCCGAGGTTGATGGTCAGCCACAGCAGGCGGCGCCGGAACGCGCGCCGCACCGGGCTGAACAGGTCTTCGTCCTCGTCCAGGCCGGCGGCGCTCATCGCCTGGTGCTCGGCCTGGTCGCGGATGATGTCGACCACGTCGTCGATGGTGATGCGGCCGAGCAGGATGTTGTTGTCGTCCACCACCGGCGCGGAGATCCAGTCGTGGTCGGAGAACTGCCGCGCGACCTCGTCGGCGCCTTCACCGACGTCGATGGCCGGCTGCTCGTCGTCGATCAGCCGGTTGATCGGGGTGGAGTCCTCATGGGTGACCAGCGCCGCCAGCGACACCCGCCCCAGGTACTGGTGGCGGCGGCTGACCACGAACAGGTGGTCGGTGTGGTCCGGCAGTTCGCCGCGCAGGCGCAGGTAGCGCAGCACCACGTCGACGTTGACGTCGGCGCGCACGGTGACCACGTCGGGGTTCATCAGGCGGCCGGCGCTGTCCTCGGGATACGACAGCACCTGCTCGAGCCGCTCGCGGTTCTCGCGGTCCATCGACTTGAGCACTTCGTCGATGACCGTGTCCGGCAAGTCCTCGACCAGGTTCGCCAGGTCGTCGATGTCCAGGTCTTCGACCGCGGCGACGATTTCGTCCGGGTCCATGTCCGCGAGCAGGCTCTCGCGCACTTCCTCGCCGACGTGGACCAGTACTTCGCCGTCGTCCTCCGGATCGACCAGCCCCCATACCACCTCGCGCTTGCCCGGCGGCAACGACTCCAGCAGGTTGCCGATCTCGGCCGGCGCCAGCGTATTGACCAGCCGCCGTACCGGGCCCAGGCGCCCGCTGTCCAGCGCATCGGACAGCATGCGCAGCTGCCGCGCGGTCTTGTCGTGGCGGACGGCGTCGGCCATGCGCTGCTCCCTTGGGTGAGGCCGCGCTCCGGAGAAACGCGGTCGGTCAGATGTTCATCCCAACATTATCGCCTGCATGTTGCGGGAAGCACAGTGTTGGTGGAGCCGGGATTGGGAAATGGGGAATCGGGAATCGCAAGTGCAGAGCGAAGCAGCGTCAGTGCGCGGGGAGAAAAGCGACGGGGTAGCAAGCGAAAAACTGCTCTTGGGGAAGCGGGCGAGAGGCAAAGGGCAGGGGGCAGGAACAGGGGAGCAGGGGAATAGGTAGCACCGAGAAGGAAGCAGAGAGCAGTGCAGAAGCCAGGAAAAAGAAGGCAGGAAGCCAGGGAGAGGGATGTCGATCGGAATGACGCATCTACGCCGGCACGCGGGCGACGGCTTTTTTGTGGGAGGGACTTCAGTCCCGACGCGATAAGGGTTCAGGCGTCGGGACTGAAGTCCCTCCCACAAGGCAATGCCGCAACACGCACGGGAACTACCCGATCGCGCAGCCCAGCCAACGCTCGATGCCCTTGCGGTCGCGCGCCTGCAGCAGTTTGGCGCCGCGCTGGCGCAGGGTCTGCAGGTCGGTGTCGCGGATCACCTGGCGTACTTCCAGCATCGTCGCCGGGTGCAGGCTGAACTCGCGCAGCCCCAGCGCCAGCAGCATCGGCGTCAGTGCCGGGTCGCCGGCGATCTCGCCGCACACCGCCACCGGCTTGCCATGGGCCTGGCCGGTGGCGATCACCTGCGCGATCAGTCGCAGCACCGCTGGATGCAGTGGCGAATACAGCGCGGCCACTGCTTCGTTGTTGCGGTCGGCGGCGAGCAGGTACTGCACCAGGTCGTTGGTGCCGATCGACAGGAAGTCGATCGTGTCGATGAAGGTATCCAGGGCCAGCGCTGCGGCCGGCACCTCGATCATCGCGCCGAGTTGCACCTGTTCGGCAATGGCATGACCGTCGCGGCGCAACTGCGCGGCGATGCGCTTGAGATGCCGGCGCATCGCCAGCAGTTCCTCGCGCGTGCTGACCATCGGCACCAGCACCCGCACCGGGCCGTAGGCGGAGGCGCGCAGCAGCGCGCGCAACTGGGTGTCGGAGACCTTGGGCCGGGCCAGCGACAGGCGCACGCCGCGCAGCCCCAGCGCCGGGTTTTCTTCGTTGCTCATGGTCAGGCCGGTGCGATCGGCCTTGTCCGCGCCCAGGTCCAGGGTACGGATGGTCACCGGCCGCCCGCTCATGCCCAGCACCGCGTCGCGGTAGGTGTGGAACTGCTCTTCCTCGTCGGGCAGCGCGTCGCGCTGCAGGAACAGGAATTCGGTGCGGTACAGGCCCAGGCCGTCGGCGCCGAGCGCATGCGCACGGGTGACGTCGTCGCGCGACTCGGCATTGGCCAGCAGGGTGATGTCCACGCCGTCGCGGGTGCGGCTGGGCTTGGAGCGCAGCTTGCCCAGGCTGCGCTGCAGCTTGGCCTGCTCGCGCACGCGGCTGCGGTAGTCGCGCAGGTCGTCCGGGGTCGGGTCGACCAGCACCGCGCCCTGGGTGCCGTCGATGATCAGCACGTCGCCGTCGTTGATCTTCTGCAGCGCGTCGGCGACGCCGACCACCAGCGGCAGGTGCAGGCTGCGCGCCAGGATCGCGCTGTGCGACAACGTGCTACCGGCGCTGGTGACGATGCCGACCACGCCCTGCGCCTGCAGTTGCGCCAGTTCCGACGGGGCCACGTTCTCGCACACCAGGATCTCGCCGGCCAGGCCTTCGCTGTCCGGCTGGCGTTTCTGCAGGAACGCATGGATCCGCCCGATCACATGGTCCAGATCGTCCATGCGGCTCTTGAGGTAGGCGTCTTCCATGTCGTCGAACACGGTCGCCAGGCGGTCGCGCTGCAGGCGCAGCGCGTAGTCGGCGCTGTAGCGGCCGGTGCGGATCAGTTCGTCCAGGCCGTGCAGCAGTTCCGGGTCGTCGAGCAGCAGCGCGTGCAGGTCGAGGAATTCGCCGACCTCCTTGGCCAGGGCGCCGTGCAGGCGCTGGCGCAGGCCGTGCATCTCCTCGCGCGCGGCGTCCACCGCGCGGTGCAGGCGGTCGAGTTCTTCGGGGATCTGCGCGGCGCCGATGCGTTGCTCGGCCACTTCCAGCGCATGCGGCAGGCGCACCCGCGCCCGGCCCAGGGCATTGCCGCGCGAGGCGCCATGGCCGGCGATACGCACGCTCACCGCGCGTGCCCCGTGCGGCGGCACCGCGTCCCTGCCTGCGGCCGCCGGCGGCGCATGCTCAACTGTCCTCGTCGAAGCGCCGCTCGAACAGGTCGACCACGGCCTTGAGTGCCTCGGCTTCGTCGGCGCCGTCCACCCGCACCGTCACCGGCGTGCCCTGTGCGGCGGCCAGCAGCATCACGCCCATGATGCTCTTGGCATTGACCTCGCGGCCCTTGGCCGCCAGCGTGGCGTTGCAGCGGAACGAGGACAGCGTCTGCACCAGCTTGGCGGTGGCGCGGGCGTGCAGGCCGAGGCGGTTGGAGACCAGCAGTTCGCGTTCAAGCATCGTCGATCACCACGCCGTTGCGCGAGCCGGCGGCGGCGGTCGCGGGCAACTGCTCCAGTCCTTGTTCGGGGTAGTTCATGATCCGCAGCAGCATCGGCAGGCTCAACGCCGACACGCGCCGCACCGGCGTGCCCAGGCGCGCCAGCCGTGCGGCGAGGTTGCTCGGGCTGGCGCCGTACAGATCCGTCACCACCAGCACGCCATCGCCGTCGTCCACCCGCCGCAACGCGGCAGATGCGTTCGGTAGCAGCGCGTCGAGGTCGGCGTCGAACGGCACCTCGAAGGCTTCGGTTTTCAGCGGCAATTGCCGCAACAGCCGGGTCGCCACGCTCAGCAGCGCGGCGCCGATCCCAGGGTGGGTGATGAGGAGAATGCCACAGGCCATGGGAGAACGTTAACAGGTCAGGCAGGGCGCAGGGAATGCCTGTGGGGAGCGGAGATTGGGGATTCGGGATTGGGGATTCGCAAGAGCCAGAGCAATGCCGCTTTTGCCAATCCCGAATCCCCGATCCCGAATCCCGGCTTTTCGATCAATCCTGCTCGCGATGGAAGGTCGCCACTTCCGGCCAGCCCTGTTCGCGGGCGTGGCGGGCCAGGTGTTCGGCCAGGTAGACCGAGCGGTGCTTGCCGCCGGTGCAGCCGAAGGCGATGGTCACGTAGCTGCGGGTGTCGTTGCGCAGCCGCGGCAGCCAGGTGTCGAGGAAGTCGATCAGTTGCGCGGTGTAGCGCTGCACGTCCGGTTGCGCGTCCAGGTACTCGCGCACGCCGCTGTCGCGGCCGGTCATCGGCCGCAGTTCCGGGTCCCAGTGCGGATTCGGCAGCACCCGCGCGTCGAACACGAAATCCGCCTCGGCCGGCACCCCGCGCTTGTAGGCGAAGGACTCGAACAGCAGCGACAGGGTGTTCTCGCTGGACAGCGCGAACTCGGTGGTGACCCGCCGGCGCAACTGGTGCACGTTGAGCGTGCTGGTGTCGATCACCGCATCGGCCGCCTCGCGCAGCGGCTCGGTGAGGGCGCGCTCGCGCTCGATCGCTTCCGGCAGCGACAGGCCCTGGCGCGACAGCGGATGGCGCCGGCGGGTGTCGGCGTAGCGCTTGATCAGCGCCTCGTCGTTGGCGTCGAAGAACAGCAGCCGCGCATCCAGGCCGAACTGCGCCACCGCCTCGCGCCAGCGCGAGAGCTGACTCAGGTCGCTGTGGCGGCTGCGCACGTCGATGCCCACCGCCAGTTTGCTGGGGCCGGCATCCTCGCGCACCAGGCTCTTGACGAAGGCCGGCAGCAGTTCCACCGGCAGGTTGTCGACGCAGTAGTAGTCCAGGTCCTCGAAGGTCTTCAGCGCCACCGACTTGCCGGAGCCGGACAGGCCGCTGACGATGACCAGGGTGGAGGTGGGGGCGCCGTCGGTCATGGGCTGCGCCGCTCCAGCAGGTTGCTGTGGCGGGCGATGAACATCGCCGCCGGATCGATGCCCTTGGTGCGCAGGATGTGCAGGCGCGTGGCGGCCTCGGTCAGCACCGCCAGGTTGCGGCCGGGCATCACCGGCAGGGTGATCAGCGGCACGTCCAGGTCCAGCACGTGGCGGGTCCCGGAATCGCCGGTGAGGCGCTCGTAGCCATGGGGCGTGGGCTCGGTCATGGGCCGGGTCAGGTGCACGATGAGCCGAAGGTACTTGTTCTTCTTTACAGCCGTGTCGCCGAACATCTCGCGCACGTTGAGCACGCCGAGCCCGCGCACTTCCAGCAGGTCCTGCAGCAGTTCCGGGCAGGTGCCGTCGAGCACGTCGGGGGCGATCTGGGTGAATTCGGGGGCGTCGTCGGCGACCAGGCGGTGGCCGCGGCTGAGCAGTTCCAGCGCCAGTTCGCTCTTGCCCGAACCCGCCTCGCCGGTGATCAGCACGCCGATCGAGTAGATCTCCATGAACACGCCATGCAGGATCACCCGCGGCGCCAGCGTGCGTGCCAGGTGGTAGGACAGGTGATTGAGCAGTTCGTGGCCGCGCTTGGGCGAGACCCACAGCGGCGTGTCGGATTCGTCGGCGGCCGCGCGCAGGTCTTCCGGGCACGACTGGTTCTTGGTGACCACCAGCGCCAGCGGCCGCACCTGCACGATCTTCTCGATGGTCTCCCAGCGCTGGCGCGCGTCCAGCGAGTCCAGCCAGGCCAGTTCCTCGGTGCCGAGGATCTGCACCTTGTTGGGGTAGATGGTGTTGAGATAGCCGGCCAGCGACGGGCGCCGCGAGACCGCATTGCCGGCCTCCAGCACCCGGTGTTCGCCCTTGTGCCCGGCGATCCAGCGCAGGCCCAGGCGGTCGCGCTGCTGGTCGAACAGCTCGCGTGCGTCGATGCTGGTGTTCATGCGGCGGCCCGTGGCGCGCCGCCGAGCAGCGCATACAGTGCGGCGGCGTCCGGCGCATTGCGCAGGGCGTCGCGGAATTCCTCGATGGAGAACTGCTCGGCCAGTTCGGACAGCAGCATCAGGTGTTGGTGGGTGTAGTGCGCCGGGACGGCCATGGCGAAGATCAGGTCGACCAGGGTGCCCTGGCCGTCGAAATCGATCGGCTGTTGCAGGCGCAGCAGCGCGCCACGTGGGGCGTCCAGGCCCGGCGCGCGGCCGTGCGGGATGGCGATGCCGTGGCCGATGGCGGTGCTGCCGAGCTGCTCGCGCTCTCGCAGGCTGGCGAAGAGTTCATCGGCGCCGGCCTGCTGGCAGGCCAGCAGACCGGCAGCGGTGTGCAGCAGGGTGTCGCGATCGGCGGCCGGAAGCACCTGGGTGCTGACGGCCGCCATCAGATCGGTCAAGGGCATGGCGGCGCAACGTGGGGAGGATCACGCGAGATTGTCGCGCACCTCGGCCGCATGGTGGTCGTGCTTCTTTTCCTTGTGCTTGATGATCAGCCGGTCCAGCTTGTCGGCGAGCAGGTCGATCGCCGCGTACATGGTCTGCGCGCTGGCGTCGGCGTGCAGGGTGCGGCCGGGGACGTTGACGGTGGCCTCGACGTGGTGGTCGGGCTTGCGCAGCGCCAGCTGGGCGCGGACCTCGATGGTTTCCTCGTAGTGTCGCTTCAGCCGTTGCAGCTTGGTCTCCACATACTCGCGCAGGGCGGGGGTGACTTCGATCTGCTGGCCGTAGGTCTCGATACGCATCGGATACTCCTTGGTTCGGGTTTCACACCTATGAACCATCGCCGCCGCTAGCCGATTCGAACGCGTTCGTGGGAGGCGGAAATGTTCATGGCCTCACGATACTTCGCTACGGTGCGGCGCGCTACAGGCACGCCGGCACTTTTCAGCAGGTCGGCCAGCTTGGCGTCAGAAAGCGGCTTGCGCGGATTTTCCGCCTCGATCAGCCGCCGGATCATCGCCTGGATCGCCGTGCTGGACGCCTCGCCGCCGCTGTCGGTGTCGATGCCCGAGGCGAAGAAGGCGCGCAGCGGGATAGTGCCGCGCGGGGTGCGCACGTACTTGCGGGCGATGGCGCGCGAGATGGTGCTCTCGTGCAGGCCCAGTTCGCCGGCGATCTCGCGCAGGGTCAGCGGCCGCAGCGCCTGTTCGCCGAACTCCAGGAAGCCGGCCTGCTGCTTGAGCAGGCACCGGGTCACCTTGAGCAGGGTCTCGCCGCGCGCCTCCAGGCTCTTCAGCAGCCAGCGCGCTTCCTGCAGTTGCCCGCGCAGATAGCCGGCGTCGCTTTCGCCGCACTGGCGGATCAGCCGCTCGTAGCCGCGGTGGATGGTGACCTTGGGCTGGGCGTGCGCGGACAGCGCCGCATGCCAGACCCCGCGCTGGCGCCAGACCACGCAGTCCGGTACCACGTAGGTGTCGCTGCCCAGCTCGCCGATCTGCTTGCCCGGGCGCGGGTCCAGCGAGCGCAGCAGCGCGACCGCGGTGTCGACCTCCGCCGCCGGACGCTTGAGTTCGTGGGCCAGCCCGGCCACGCCGCTGCGCGGCAGCCGCTCCAGCGGACCGTTGGCGATGGTGCGGGCCAGGGCCAGGCCCGGCGTGTCCTCGGGCAGGGTGTCCAATTGCAGGGTCAGGCATTCGCCCAGGCTGCGCGCGGCGATGCCGGCCGGGTCGAAGCGCTGGATCTGGTGCAGCACGGTGAGGATCTCGTCCTCCTCGGCGGCGATGTCCGGGCGCAGCGTCTCGGCGATCGCGGCCAGCGGCTCGCGCAGATAGCCGTCGTCGTCCAAGGCGTCGATCAGCGCCGCGCCGATGCTGCGGTCGCGCGCCGACAGCGGCGACAGGTGCAACTGCCACAGCAGGTGATCGATCAGGGTATCCGGCTCGGCCACGCGCTCGGCCGCGCTGCCCAGGTCGTCGTCGTCGAACGACCCGCCGCTGCCGCCGGCCCAGGCCGGCTCGGCGTCGGCCCAGTCGGCGCCGTCGGCGTTCTGCGTGGCTTCGCCGCGGTCGCCATCGCCGTCGCTACGTGTCTCGCCCGCCGCGTGGTCGCGGTCAAGGCCGTGGTCGGCGCCTTCGCTGCGTTCGAACGCCGGTGCGGCGTCCTCGGACCATTCCAGCAGCGGATTGCTCTCCACCGCCTCGGCGATCTCCACCTCCAGTTCGGCGCTGGACATCTGCAACAGCTTGATCGCCTGCCGCAACTGCGGCGTCATGACCAGGTGCTGTCCCAGCGATGTCTGCAGCCGTGCTTTCATCCTTCGTGTGTACTCAGCAGTGAAGCGGTTCTGAATCTTAGCGTTGTCTCGGAGAAGTTACGTGCGCTCGGCGGTAGGGTACTGCTGTAACGGTGTTTGACATTTGTGTTGACGTTGAATTGATTGGTGTGATATGTATCACGAGCGTCAGCTTTGCAATGGAGCTTTCGCGGATAACCAATAGGCTAGTACAAAAAGGAGTTTGTTATCATGGCCGTGCCAGCTTTTGTTAAGAAATTCACTGGCGTGTTATTGCTTGCGGTCACAGCGGCCGCATTCGCAGATTCGGTTGCTATTAATGGGGTCAACTACAGCTGTACTAATAGCTGTGTCGTTACTATTAGTGGTGGAAGTTTTCAAGTCGCTGATTGTTGCGGCGGCCAAGTCACTATGAGATTTAGTACTCCCGGCACTCCCAAGCCCGGAAATTGATATAACGGTAATTGCGCTTCCGAATGAGGTGTCAATACAAATGTTCTAATTGGGGGTGCGATGAAAAAGGTGCTTGTTATTTTCTGTTCCATCGCACTTCTTTTTGTGGTGGGTTTCTATTTTTTTGGGTCCTCTCGCATCGGAAAGATGGTTGGTAGAGCTGGAGACGGGGGTGTTGCGCTGCCCGCTGATAAGGACAAGGTGGCGGAAAGTAATTCCGCTAGATCGGTGGCTAACGCCTCTGGTGACTCTTTAGTCAAGGGCGATGTGCTTGCTGATGCTGATGGTGCGAATAAGGTGAGTGGAGCCGAAGCTCCGATTGGGGAGAGTTCTTTACTCTCTGGCGATGCTCTGTCTTTAAGCAAGGCCAAGAAGCTTCTCGATAGAGATAATTTTCCGGCTCTGCTTCGTGGTTTCGCGGGTAAGTATGCCGGCGATCCGGAGGCTCAGGAGTTAAAGAAAATTTATCTATCTGCGATGAAAGAGAAGCTTGCAGCGCGCAATGACGTCAGTGGTATCGATTTTGAGTGTGGCACATCTGTCTGCGTTGGTAAGGTAAATATGTCTGGAAATAAAGACGATGAGGGTCTTGTTTCTGGGATTTTTGGCCCTCCTACTCCGGCTTATGGTTTGCTGGAAACGTCTGAGGTCGTTGGAGGGGTGGTGGAAAAAAGGTTTGTTTTTTCCACCGACCCTAAGGTCAATGCAATATCCTCAAACTAAAATCACAGCTTGAATGTTTCGCCGAGGTAAACTCGTCTTACCTCTGAATTTGCAAGAAGCATTTCCGGGGAGCCCTGCGCCAACACGCTGCCCTCGTTGAGGATATACGCCCGGTCGCAGATTCCCAAGGTTTCGCGCACGTTGTGGTCGGTGATGAGCACGCCGATGCCGCGCTGCTTGAGGTGGGTGACGATGCGCTGGATTTCGCCGACCGAGATCGGGTCGACGCCGGCGAAGGGCTCGTCGAGCAGCATCAGCCGCGGCTTGGCGGCCAGCGCGCGGGCGATCTCGCAGCGACGGCGCTCGCCGCCGGAGAGGCTGGCGCCGAGCTGGTCGGCGACGTGGCTGATCTGCAGTTCGTCCAGCAGCGCCACCAGTTCGCGTTCCTGTCCGGCGGCATCCAGGTCCTCGCGCAGCTCCAGCACCAGGCGGATGTTGTCGGCGACGCTGAGCTTGCGGAATACCGACGGTTCCTGCGGCAGGTAGCCGACGCCGAGCTTGGCGCGCTTGTACATCGGCAGCGCGGTGATGTCGTTGCCGTCGAGCACGATACGCCCGGCATCGGCGTCGACCAGGCCGACGATCATGTAGAAGCAGGTGGTCTTGCCGGCACCGTTGGGGCCGAGCAGGCCGACCACTTCGCCGGCCTCCAGGGTCAGCGCAAAATCACGCACCACTTCGCGCTGCTTGTAGCGCTTGCGCAGGCCTTCGGCGAGCAGCATCACTGGCCTCCTTGTTTCGCAGGCTTGGCCGGCTTGGCTGGCGTCGCGGCCGGTTTGGCGGCAGGCTTCGCGCCGTTCGCAGGCGTGCCGGCCGGAGCAGCGCCAGCGTTCTTCGGTTGGATCACCGTGTGCACGCGGGTGCCGTCGCCGCCGCCCTGCATGTCGCCGGTCTTGGTGTTGTAGACCATGCGCTGGCCGGCGTTGGTGCCCTTGGGCGAGGTCATGCGGTAGTTTCCGGTGAGGATCACCGTGTCGGTGGGCACCTTGTAGTCGATGTTGTCGGCGACCGCGTCCATCGGCGAGCCATCGTCCAGTTCCTGCTTCAGGGTGGCCTGCTTGCCGGTCAGCACGACGCGATCGATGTCGCCGTTCTTGCGGAACAGGTCGGCGGTATCGGCATGGATCTCCAGCGTGCCCTGGATGATGACGACATTGCCGAAGAAACGGACCTTGCCGTCGTCGGCCATCATGTTGCCGTCCTGCGCGTCGGACTTGATATCCATCGGCTGGTTGCGGTCGGTCGACTTGGCCAGCGCCAGGGTCGGCAGCAGCAGGGCGAGCAGGGCGAGCTTAGCGGGCAGCATTTGGTTCATAACGGGACTTGACCTGTGAAAGGAGCTTGTACTGCCGGGATTTCAAGTCGACCTGGAAGCCGACGCCGGTCTGCATCATACCGGGCCGGGTCATGGTGACCGGGTCGGCGGTGCGTGCGCTGTTGGTCTGCGGGAAGACGTCCAGGCTCTGGGTGCGGAAGGTGGTGGGCGGGATGCTGGGCACCTTGGGGCTGTCGCCGGCGACGTCGTCGCGCAGGCGCAGTTCGTCGCCGTTGGCGCTGACCCAGCCGGTCTTGCTGCGCATTTCCCAGTGCTGGCCGTTGGCGTCGGGCAGCAGGAACAGCGGAGTCACGATCGACATGGTCTGGTCGGTGCGGCTGCGTTCCATCTGCGGCGCGCGCAGGGTCATCGCTTCCTTGCCCTGCTTGTCCAGGCTGACGATCTCGAAGTCGCGGGCGATGTAGTCCACGCTGGCTTCGTCGGACGGATTGCGGCTGGGCTTGCTGCGCTGGTTCCAGGCCGACCAGCCGCTGATCAGGGCGCCGACCAGCAGCAGGCCGCCGAGAGTGGTACGCCAGTTCATGCGCCATGCTCCTGCAGCAGGGACGGGACGTGGCCTTGCGCCGCCAGCAGCACGTCGCACAGTTCGCGGGCGGCGCCTTCGCCGCCGCGGGCGCGGGTGGTCCAGTGCACGTGTTCGGCGGTCCAGGGATGGGCGTTGGCCGGTGCCACCGCCAGGCCGACCACGCGCAGCGGCGCCAGGTCGGGCAGGTCGTCGCCCATGAAGCAGACCTGCTCCAGGCCGATGCCGCGCTCGTCGCACAGCGCCTGCACCCCGGCGCGCTTGTCCTTGACCCCGATCTGCACCAGCAGGCCCAGTTCCTGGCCGCGCTTCTCCGCGGCCAGGCTGGGCCGCGCGGTGATCAGCGCCACGTCGATGCCGTGCCGGCGCAACTGCACCAGGCCTTGGCCGTCGAGCACGTTGAAGGCTTTGCTCTCGTTGCCGTCGCGGTCGTAATACAGGCGGCCGTCGGTCAGCGTGCCGTCGACGTCGAAGCACGCCAGGCGGATCCGGGCGGCGCGGTCGATCAGGTCGGCGGGAAGGTCGGCCAGCGGGGAATAGGGCATGCTCGGGATATCGGGGCGGGGAGGCCGGCTTTCCAGCGGCCAGGGCCAGCGGCGTGGGGCACCGCGGGCAGTGAACGGGTTCAGCCTGTTAAACCACTCTGGCGCGCAACAGGTCGTGAATGTTGAGCGCGCCGACCGCGCGGCCGGCCGTGTCGACCACGATCAGGCCATTGATGTGGTGGGTTTCCATCAACCGTGCGGCCTCGGCGGCGAGCTGGTCGGCGCCGATGGTGCGCGGCTGCCGGGTCATCACCTCGGCGATGCGGGTCTGGCGCACGTCCAGCGCGCTGTCCAGGGCGCGGCGCAGGTCCCCGTCGGTGAACAGCCCGAGCAGGCGGTCGTCGGCGTCCACCACCGCGGTCATGCCCAGGCGCTTGCGGCTCATCTCCACCAGCGCCTCGCTGAGGCTGGCGTCCTCGCGGACCTTGGGCAGTTCGTTGCCGCGATGCATGACGTCGGTGATGTGCAGCAGCAGGCGGCGGCCGAGGCTGCCGGCCGGGTGCGAGCGGGCGAAGTCGTCGGCGGTGAAGCCGCGCGCGTCCAGCAGCGCCACCGCCAGCGCATCGCCCAGCGCCAGCGAGGCGGTGGTGCTGGAGGTCGGCGCCAGGTCCAGCGGGCAGGCCTCGGCCGGCACGCTGACGTCCAGGTGCAGGTCGGCCTCGCGCGCCAGCGTGGATTGCGCGCGCCCGGTCATCGCGATCACCGCGTTGCCCTGGCGCTTGAGCACCGGCAGCAGCATCAGGATCTCGTCGGACTCGCCGGAGTAGGACAGCGCCAGGACCACATCGGCGTCGGTGATCATGCCCAGGTCGCCATGCCCGGCCTCGCCAGGGTGCACGAAGAACGCCGGGGTGCCGGTGGAGGCGAGGGTGGCGGCGATCTTGCGCGCCACATGGCCGGACTTGCCCATGCCGGTGGCGACCACGCGCCCGCGCGAACCCAGGATCAGCCGGCAGGCGGCCGCGAACTCGGCGCCGATGCGCGCGCCGACCGCCGCCAGCGCGGCCTGCTCGATCTCGACCACGCGACGGCCGCTGGCGACCAGGCCGGCGTCGTCGGGCGTCGTGGGAGACAGGGGCGATACATCCATGCGGGTGCCGGTCGGAGGGTAGAATGGCCGATCATTTTATTAGGAAAGCCCGGTGGACGCCGAAACCATCCGTAAACTCATCGAGGCCGGCCTGCCGGACGCGCAGGTGCAGGTGCAGGGCGACGACGGCGTGCACTTCGAGGCCACCGTGGTCAGCGCCGCCTTCGCCGGCAAGCTGCCGCTGGCCCGCCACCGTATGGTCTACGCCACCCTGGGCGAGCTGATGGGCGGGGCGATCCACGCGCTGGCCCTGACCACCCTGACCCCCGAGCAGGCCGGGCGCGCCGCCGGCTGAGCCGCCGCGCGCCCGTTTCTCCCCTTTCAATTCCCCCACGAGACCCATGGCCAAAATCGTAGTGACCGGCGGCAACGCGCTGCACGGTGAAGTGAACATTTCCGGCGCCAAGAACGCCGTGCTGCCGATCCTCTGCGCAACCCTGCTGGCCGATGCGCCGGTGGAGATCACCAACGTGCCGCAGCTGCACGACGTGATCACCACGGTGAAGCTGCTCGGCGAGCTGGGCGCGGAAGTCACCATCGACGAAGGCACGCTGTCGCGCGGCAGCGCGATCACCGTCGACCCGCGCAAGGTCCACCAGCACGTCGCCCCGTACGAGCTGGTGCGCACCATGCGCGCCTCGATCCTGGTGCTGGGCCCGCTGCTGGCCAAGTTCGGTGCGGCCGAAGTGTCGCTGCCGGGCGGTTGCGCGATCGGCTCGCGGCCGGTCGACCAGCACATCAAGGGCCTGCAGGCGCTGGGCGCGGAGATCAGCGTCGAGAACGGCTACATCAAGGCCAGCAGCAACGGCCGGCTCAAGGGCGGCCGCTACGTGTTCGACATGGTCAGTGTCACCGGCACCGAGAACGTGCTGATGGCCGCGGCCCTGGCCGAGGGCACCACCGTGCTGGAGAACGCGGCAATGGAGCCGGAGGTCAGCGACCTGGCCGACTGCCTGATCGCGCTCGGCGCGAAGATCGAAGGCGCCGGCACCTCGCGCATCGTCGTGCACGGCGTGGAGCGCCTGTCCGGCGGCCGCCACGCGGTGCTGCCGGACCGCATCGAGACCGGCACCTTCCTGGTCGCCGCGGCGATGACCGGCGGCAGCGTGACCGTGCGCCGCGCGCGCGCCGACACCCTCGACGCGGTGCTGGACAAGCTCACCGAGGCCGGCGCCAGTATCGAGACCGGCGAGGACTGGATCCGCCTGGACATGCACGGCAAGCGCCCGCGCGCGGTCAGCCTGACCACCGCGCCGTATCCGGCGTTCCCCACCGACATGCAGGCGCAGTTCATGGCCCTCAACTGCGTGGCCGACGGCGTCGGCGTGATCAACGAAACGATCTTCGAGAACCGTTTCATGCACGTCAACGAACTGCTGCGCCTGGGCGCGGACATCCAGATCGAAGGCCACACCGCGATCGTGCGCGGCGCCGAGCGGCTCAGCGGCGCGCCGGTGATGGCCACCGACCTGCGCGCCTCGGCCTCGCTGATCCTGGCCGGCCTGGTCGCCGACGGCGACACCACCATCGACCGCATCTACCACCTGGACCGGGGGTACGAGAACATCGAGGAGAAGCTGGGGGCGCTGGGCGCGTCCATCCGGCGCGTCGCATGATCCTCAGCGGCCGCTTCAGCCGCCGGCGCAAGGTGTTGCTGGCGATCGTGGCGGTGCTGCTGGCCTGGGTCGGCTATGCCTGGTACACCGGCATCGCCATCACCCAGGGCATCGAGGAGCGCGACATGGACTGGAACGGCGATGGCCAGGTCACCCGCGACGAGATCTGGCAGTCGTTCTACGCGGTCGGCGTCAGCCGCACCCAGACCGGCCCGCGCGAATGCAGCACGTTCTACTGGCGCAGCAGCGGCGCCCAGATCCGCGTGGATTGCCGCACCACCTTCAAGGCCGCCCCGGCGGAGAAGAAGTAACGGCGTGGGGCAGGGCGCTGACTGGGCGGCGCCCGCGTGAGGAGTGCTGTACAGAAAGGCCCGTCTGTCGTCACGGTCCATGTGCCGTGGATAGGAGTCAACGCGCGCCGCTTGAGGGTCTGCTGCAAGTCGCCAACTGGTTTCCGCAAGACGATTCGCATCCGCGCGTCGGGGCTGAAGCTCCTCCCACATGGGAAGCACCACGGGCAGGGAGTTGCTGTTGCGATTCCCCAATCCCAGCCCTCACACGGGAACGATCACGCACGGGGAACCGCTTTCACGATTCCCCACTCCCGATTCCCAATTCCCGCGGCGAAGCCGCTTTCACGATTCCCCAATCCCCATTCCCCAATCCCGGCTTCTCAGCGCAACGCCTTGATCGTCAGGTCCAGCGCGTCCTGGCCGTTCTCGCGCTGCAGGATGCGCACCGGCACCGGCATGTCCGGCACGATCCAGGCGATGATTTCCTTGGAGCCGTCGGTGCGGCTGACCTTGGTCGCCTGCTCGGTCTTGCCGTTGACGGTGACCGCTTCCTTGCCGGCGACGCGGTAGGTCATCGGCTTGGCGCGGCCCTCGTCGACCATGCGGTAGCTCGGGGTCTTGCCGGCGTTGACGTCGCGCGCGATCGCCAGGTTGATCAGCAGCGCGTCCATGTCGCCCGGCTGCAGCTTCACCGGGCCGCGGCGGTCGGCCTTGAGGTCGCCGCCCCAGGTCGCCTGGCCGGTGCTCCAGTCGTAGTTGGCGGTCACCGCCTTCTTCTTGATCAGGAACACCGAGCGGTCGTCGCTGCTGAGCGGACGCAGCTGCCCGCCCTTTTCCTCGAACACGGTGCTCTGGCTGAGGTCGGCGACCTGGTTCTTGATCGCCAGGCTGTAGCGCCAGCGGTCGGCGCCTTGCTTGGCCAGGGTCATCACGCCGTTGGCCTGCATGCCCATGTAGCTGGCCTGGTAGTCCGCGGTGAACGGCTCCAGGGCCAGGGCGGGCAGGCTCGCCGTGGCCAGCAGGGCGGCGGCGAGGGCGGTCAGCGGGCGGGCGATGCGGGTCATGGTCAGGCTCCTTGGTATTCGGTCAGGCGCAGGTCGATGCGGTCTTCGCCGTCCTCGCGCTGCAGGATGCGCACCGGCGTCGGCACGCCGTTGGCGATCCACAGGATGGTCTCATTGCGGCCGCCATTGGTGCGCGACACCCGCAATGCGTCGTAGCTGATGTCGCCGACCTGCACGGTCTCGGTCTGGTCGGCGGCGCGGTACACATGTTCGCGTACCCGGCCGACGTCGACGAAGCGGTAGGTCATGGTCTTGCCGGGCTGCGCGTCGCGCATCAGCGAGAGGTTGAGCAGCAGCGCGCTCTGGTCGCCGGGCTGCAGCGGGATCGGCGCCTGCCGGTCCTTCTTCAGGTCGCCGTCCCAGCGCGCCACGCCCTGTTTCCAGTCGTACACGCCGGTGACCTTCTTGCCGAAGAACACCGCCTTCTTGACCGTGCTCTGGCTTTGCGGGACGTAGCGGCCGTCCTGCACGGTGAACACCGTGCTCTGCTCGATGTTCAGGCCGAGGATGCTGGCGAAGCCGCTGCGGCCATGCACGCCCAGGTCGACCCGCCACTGGTCGCCGCCGGTATGCACCACGTCCATGCGCGCGTCGCCGGCCGGCTTGCCCTTGTACAGGGCATCGTAGGTGGCGACGAAGGGCTGCAGCGGCGGCGGCGTCCAGGCCTCCGCCGGCAGCGCCGGCGCCGCGGCAGGTGCAGGTGCAGGTGCGCCGGTGGCGGGCGCGGTCGGGGCGGGGGCGGTCTGCGGCGCCGGCTGCGCGGCGGGCGCCGGCGCGACCTGCGCAGCGACGATGGGCGCCAGCAGGCCGAGGCCGGACGCGACGAGGAAGGCGAACGGACGCGGAGCGAGCTTCATGGGATCGGCTGGCGTGAGCGGGAGGGAAGAGGGGGAGGGAGGAGCCGCGGAAGGTGCGGCAGCGCATTCAGGGAAGCAGCACGTCGTCGCAATCTAGGCGCAGCGGACTAAACCGGCACTGACCGTCCAGCCAGACCTTGCCGTCCCGTTCAGACAGGCGGCCCGCCACGGCCAGCCGCAGCACCGCGCACAGCAGCCGGTGTTCGCGCGGCAGCAGGCGCTGCGCCAGGTCGTCGGGACCGTCGCCGGGCTGCACCGGCACCCGCACCTGCGCGATCACCGCGCCGGCGTCCAGTTCCGGCACCACGAAATGCACGCTGGCGCCGTGTTCGGCGTCGCCGGCCGCCAAGGCCTGGGCATGGGTGTGCAGGCCGCGGTACTTGGGCAGCAGCGAGGGGTGGATGTTGAGTAGGCGCCCGCCGAAGCGCTGCACGAAGCTGGCGCCGAGAATGCGCATGTAGCCGGCGCAGACCACCCAGTCCGGCCGTGCCGCGGCGACCGCGTCGCCCAGCGCCTGCTCGAAGGCGACGCGATCGGGGAAGTCCTTGGGCCGCGCCGACCAGCGCCGGTCCGGCGCCACCATCGCCAGCGCCGGCGCCTCCGGACGATCGCCGAACACGCCGACCACCTCGGCATCGAGGGTGCCGGCGGCGATCGCGGCGAGGATGGCCTGCAGGTTGGAGCCGCGCCCGGAGGCGAGGACAGCGAGGCGAAGCGTCATCGGACAGGATTCCGGAACAGGGCGTCCACCGCGGGGCGTTGCAGCGTCAGCAAGGTGGCGATGCCCAGCGCGGTGCCCAGCGGGAAGCCGAAGCAGGTGATCACGGCGCCGGCGTAGCACAGCCCCAACTGGCGGCGGTGGCGCAAGGCGCGCGCAACCAGCACCTTGAGCAGCAGCGCGAGCAGGCCGAAGCCGAGCAGGATCGACAGCATCACGATCGCAATGACGCCGCTCTGCGCCTGGTCCGGGCTCTGGCCGACGGCGTTGAGCTGCGCCTCCTCGTGCACGCCGTAGGCCAGCAAAGCGCCCACCAGCAGCACCACGACGACCTGCAGCCCCGCCATGACGGCATACAGCGTCGCCAGGGTGTTCAGGTCGGAGGTGGCACGCACCACATCGGCGGCATGGCCGCCGGGGGCGGGAAGAGGCGGTGGCAGCGACATCGTCGGTCTCAGCGCGGGGTGGAGGGAAGCGGGCGCGGGGTGCGCCGCCACGGCCAGGCGCTGGCGCAGCCCAGCGTGGCCAGCAGCATGTCCATGTGCGCATCCCAGGGATCGCCCTGCTGGCCGTTGTAGGACTCGGCCTGCTCCGGCGACAGCAGTAGCGCGATCAGCCATTCCAGCCATTCGTAGACCAGGCTGACGCACATGATCGCCATCGTCGCCAAAACGAAGGCCTGCCGCGCCGACAGCGCCGGCCAGCGCTGGCGCGCGTGATCGCGCAGTGCCGGCGCGAAGCACGCCCCGAACAGCAGGTGGATCAGCCGGTCGGTGTGATTGCGCTGCCAGCCGAACGCCGCGCTCGGCGACCAGCCACCGGTCAGCGCGCGCAGCCACTGGTCGTAGGGCACATTGGAGTAGAGCCAGTGCGCGGCGACGTTGTGCACGCTGATGAAGAGGCAGATGGCGGCGAAGTGGCCGGTGCGCAGCGGCCAGCGCCGGTCGTGCCAGACCAGCCAGACCAGGCCCAGCACTGCCAGGGAGCTGTGCATGGCCTGTTCCGCCGGCCACAGCGGCCGCAGCCAGCTGGTGGCGAACACCGCCAGCGCCAGCGTCAGCCAGGCGCGCTTGGCCGCCGCCATGCGGCTCAGCCGATGTGCACGCGTTCGCCGGCGTCCGCGGCGGCCACCACCGCGCCGATCTGCCAGTGCGCCAGGCCCAGGGTGTCCAGGCTGCGCTCCAGCGCGGCCACCTGCTCCGGCGCGGCGACCAGCACGAAACCGATGCCGCAGTTGAAGGTGCGCCACATCTCGCTGTCGGCCACCGCGCCTTCGCGCTGCAGCCACTCGAACACCGGCGGCAGGGTCCAGGCACTGGCGCGGATGTCCAGGCCCAGGCCGTCCGGGATGACGCGGATGATGTTCTCGGTCAGGCCGCCGCCGGTGATGTGCGCCATGGCATGGATGGCTTCGCCCTGTTCGCGCAGCAGCGACAGGATCGGCTTGACGTACAGCGCGGTCGGCGCCATCAGCGCGTCGGCCAGGGCCACGCCGCCGACCTGCAGGTCGGCCGGGCGCCCGGCGCGGTCGTAGATGCGGCGGATCAGCGAGTAGCCGTTGGAATGCGGGCCGGAGGAGGCGATGCCGATCAGCACGTCGTCCTGGCGCACCCGGGCGCCGTCGAGCAGCTGCGACTTCTCCACCGCGCCGACGGTGAAGCCGGCCAGGTCGTACTCGCCCGGCGGGTACATGTCGGGCATTTCCGCGGTCTCGCCGCCGATCAGCGCGCAGCCGGCCAGTTCGCAGCCGCGGGCGATGCCGCCGACCACCGCCACGGTGGTCTCCACGTCGAGCTTGCCGGTGGCGAAGTAGTCCAGAAAGAACAGCGGCTCGGCGCCCTGCACCAGCACGTCGTTGACGCACATGCCGACCAGGTCGATGCCGATGGTGTCGTGGCGGCCGAGCTGCTGCGCCAGCTTCAGCTTGGTGCCGACGCCGTCGGTGCCGGACACCAGGACCGGCTCGCGGTACTTGCCGGACAGGTCGAACAGCGCGCCGAAGCCGCCCAGCCCGCCCATCACTTCGGGGCGGAAACTGCGCTTGACCAGGGGCTTGATGCGTTCGACGACGGCGTTGCCGGCATCGATGTCGACGCCGGCGTCGCGGTAGGTCAACGGGGCGGCGGCGGGGGGCTGGGAAGTGGTCACGGGCGGCGGGGTCGGCGGAAAGGCGGCGATTTTAACAGGCCGCATTGGCGCTAGGCCCGCATTCGGGCAACAATTCGCCCCGGATACGCCGAGTACTGGACCCTTCATGCGCCGCAGCCTTGCCTTCCTCCTGTCTTTCGCGCTGTGCCTGCCCGCCGCGACCGCCCTGGCCCAGGCCGAGCTGCGCACCGAGGGCGACGTGGCCGGCGCCACCGGCCCCTACGATGCCGAGGTGCCGGTCAACAGCCAGAGCGAGGCCGACCGCAACGGTGCCCTGTCCCGCGCGCTCGGCGCGGTGCTGGGCAAGATCTCCGGCGACAAGGGGGTGATGTCGCGGCCCGGGGTGACCCAGGCGCTGCGCAACGCCAAGAATCTGGTCGATACCTTCGACTACCGCCAGGACCAGGGCACCTCGCCGAGCGGCGCGCCGACCTTCCGCACCATCCTGGTGGCGCGCTTCCGCCCGCAGGACGTGGACGGCCTGGCCGCGGCGCTGGGGCTGCCGGTGTGGCCGCAGCCGCGGCCCAAGCCGGTGGTGTGGCTGGCCATCGACGACGGCAGCGGCCCGCGCCTGGTCGGCGTGCAGCAGTCCAACGCCGCGCGCAGCCTGCTCGACCGCGCGATCGAGCGTGGCTTCCGCCTCGGCCTGCCGACCGGCAACGCCGCCGAGCAGGCCCTGGCCGGCGCGATCTGGCGCCAGGACACCGCGGCGGTGGCCAGCGCCTCGTCGCGCTACAGCCCGCCGATGCAACTGATCGGCAAGCTGTACCGCGGCAAGGCCGGCGGCTGGACCGCGGACTGGACCTTCGTCGATAGCGGCAAGGTGCTGTCGACCTGGTCGTCCAGCGACGCCGACGCGCGCCGCGCCATGGCCAGCGGTGCCGACGGCGCCGCCGACGCCCTGGTCAAGCGTTATGCCAAGGCGGTCAGCGCCGGCCCGGCCGGGATCTACCGGGTGGTGATCACCGGCATCCGCAGCGCCGACGATTACCTGCGCGCCTCCGCCGCGCTGCAGAACGCCTCGGTGGTGCGGCGCATCGTGCCGGTCCGCGCCGACGGCGACCGCCTGGAGCTGGATCTGGACCTGCTCAGCGGCGTGTCCGGTCTGAACCGCATGCTCGGCCCGGACGGCGCGCTGCAGCCGGTGGTCGCGCCGGTCGAGGGTCCGGTGATCCTCAACAGCGAGCCGACGGAGTACCGCCTGAAATGACGTTGTCGCCCGAAGCCGAGATCGCGCTGTTTCTGCGCCGCCTGAAATGGACGGCGGTGATCGTCGGCGTGCTGTGGGTGGTGTGGCTGCTGGCGCCGATCCTGACCCCGTTCGTGCTGGCGCTGCTGCTCGGCTGGCTCGGCGACCCGTTGGTGGACCGCCTGGAGCGCGCCGGGCGCTCGCGCAACATGGCGGTGACCCTGGTGTTCGTGCTGATGGTGTTGCTGCTGGTGCTGGCGCTGGTGATCCTGGTGCCGATGCTGGAGCGGCAGATCGTCACCTTCATCGACGTGCTGCCGCAGGCGCGCGACTGGTTCATCGGCACCGCGATCCCGTGGGCCGAGCAGAAGACCGGGCTGGAGCTGATGGGCTGGCTGGATCCGGAGCGGCTGATCGACTGGATCCGCGGGCACTGGCAGCAGGCCGGCGGCGTCGCCGCGACCTTCTTCGGCTACCTGTCGCGCTCGGGCTTCGCGATGGTGACCTGGGTGGTCAACCTGGTGCTGCTGCCGATCCTGACCTTCTACTTCCTGCGCGACTGGGACCTGCTGGTCGCGCGCGTGGCCGCCACCATCCCGCGCAACCACGTCGGCACCATCACCCGCCTGGCGCAGCAGTCCAACGAGGTGCTGGGCGCGTTCATCCGCGGCCAGTTCCTGGTGATGCTGGCGCTGGGCGTGATCTACGCCGGCGGCCTGACCCTGGTTGGTCTCAAGCTCGGCCTGTTGATCGGCATCGTCGCCGGCCTGATCAGCTTCATCCCGTACCTGGGCGCGACCACCGGCATCCTGCTGGCGGTGCTGGCCGCACTGGTGCAGGCCAAGGGCTTCGACCTGCAGTTGCTGATCCTGGTCGGCGTGGTGTTCACCGTCGGCCAGTTGTTGGAAAGCTACGTGCTGACCCCGCGCATCGTCGGCGACAAGATCGGCCTGCATCCGGTGGCGGTGATCTTCGCGGTGATGGCCGGCGGCCAGCTGTTCGGTTTCCTCGGCATGCTGCTGGCGCTGCCGGTGGCGGCGGTGGCCAACGTGCTGCTGCACTACCTGCACGAGCAGTACCGGCAGAGCGACCTGTACGCGGGCGAGAAGTCGGCGATCCTGCTGGATACGGTCACCGAGCGCACCACCATCATCGAACTGCCGCCGCGCAGCCCCGACCAGCCGTGAGCGTGCCGCAACTGCCGTTGGCCCTGCGCTATCCGCCGGAGCAACGCCTGGACCGCTATCTGGGCGCGCCGGACGGACTGCTGGCGCAGCTGCAGGCGGTCGCCGACGGCGCCGCCGACGACTGGGTGTACCTGTCCGGCCCCGCCGGCACCGGCAAGACCCACCTGGCCCTGGCGCTGTGCGCGGCCACCGAGCAGGCGGGGCGCAGCGCTGCCTACCTGCCGCTGCAGGCCGCCGCCGGCCGTCTGTGCGATGCGTTGGAAGCATTGGAGGGCCGCGATCTGGTCGCCCTCGACGGCCTGGAAGCGATCGCCGGGCAGCGCGAGGACGAAGTGGCGCTGTTCGATTTCCACAACCGTGCGCGCAGCGCCGGGGTGACCCTGCTGTACACCGCGCAGGCCATGCCCGACGGCCTGGCGCTCAGCCTGCCGGACCTGCGCTCGCGGCTGTCGCAGTGCACCCGCATCGCCCTGGCGCCGCTGGACGACGCCGGCCGCGCCGCGGTGCTGCGCGAACGCGCCCAGCGCCGCGGCCTGGTGCTGGAAGACGCGGCGATCGACTGGCTGCTGACCCACGCCGGACGCGACCTGGCCGGCCTGATCGGCCTGCTGGAGCGCCTGGACCGCGAATCGCTGGCGGCGCAGCGGCGGGTGACGGTGCCGTTTTTGCGGAGGGTGGGAATCGGGAATGGGGAATCGGGAATGGGTAAAAGCTGAAGCGCGAGGACTGGAGCAGTAAGTAGAAGCCAGAAGAACAAAAAGCAGCTTGCAATCGATGCACTGGTTGCCGCTGCAGACAAAGATGGTTGCGGGGGCAGGATTTGAACCTACGACCTATGATGGGCGACGACGTATGCCGTGGTTGAGGCTGCCGAAGCTCCCGGGAAATCAACTTTTCCCGATTCCCGATTCCCGTTTCCCCATTCCCAGCCCCTCATCCAACTCCGCCAGCCGCTGCGGCGTCCCCACGTCGGTCCAGCGGCCAGGGTGGTGCAGGCCGTGCAGCTGGCCTCGTTCGGCCTGCGCACGCAGCAGCGGCACCACCGAGAAGCGGGGCGGCACGCCCGGCGCGGTCGGCGCCGGGGCGGCGATGGTCTGCCAGTCGCGCAGCAGGGCGGGGCGGTACATGCCGATGCCGGCGTAGGTCAGCAACCGGTCGCCGGCGTTGTGCACGCGCCCGTCGTCCTGCAGGGCGAAATCGCCGTGCGCCGCATAGGCCGGCGGATCCACCAGCACCAGCTGCGCCAGGCCCGGTGGCTCGGGCGCCAGCCGGGCGAAATCGAAGTCGGTCCAGATGTCGCCGTTGACCAGCAGGAACGGCGCCTCGCCGAGCAGCGGCAGCGCGTGCAGCATGCCGCCGCCGGTTTCCAGCGGCGTGGCGCCTTCGTAGGAATAGGCGATGCGCAGTCCGAACGCGCTGCCGTCGCCGAGCGTCTGCGGGAACTGTTCGGCCAGCCACGAGGTGTTGATCACCACCTCGCGCACCCCCAGCGCGGCGAGCTTGCGCAGGTGCCAGACGATCAGCGGCGTGCCGCCCACCGCCAGCAGCGGCTTGGGCGTGTGTGCGGTCAACGGACGCATGCGCTCGCCGAGGCCGGCGGCGAAGATCAGCGCCTTCATGCGCTGGCCGCCGCGCGCTGCGCCAGGGCCGGCTTGATCCGCGTCTGCAGCAGTTGCGCCAGCGGCTGCAGGGTCGGGTGCCGCGGCAATGCCTCGTCGAGGTAGGCGATGAAGCGCGGCACGTTGTCCAGGTACCAGGCCTTGCCGTCGCGGTAGTTCAGCCGCGCGAAGATGCCCAGGTTCTTCAGGTGGCGCTGCACGCCCATCCACTCGGCGTCGCGCAGGAATTGCGCCAGCGGCGGCACCGGAATCCCGGCCTGCAGCGCACGCGCGTGATAGCTGGCGAGCCAGGCGTCGACCTGCGCCAAAGGCCAGCTGACCGTGGTGTCCTTGAACAGGCTGACCGGGTCGTAGGCGACCGGGCCGATCACGCAGTCCTGGAAATCCAGCACGGCGGGACCGTCGGCCGCCGGCATCAGGTTGCGCGGCATGAAGTCGCGATGCACCAGCACCTGCGGCTGGGTCAGCGCGTTGTCCATGAGCTGGCGCTGCACGCCGTGCAGGGCCGCGCGTTCGTCGGCATCCAGGGTGATGCCAAGGTGGCGCTGCAGGAACCACTCCTCGAACAGGCCCGCGTCGCGTTGCAGCAGCGCCTCGCCGAACACGCCCATGCCCGGCGGCGGCGCGATCGCCTGCAGCCGCAGCAACTGGCCGAGCGCGGCGTCGAAGTGCGCGTCCGCCGTGTTCGTGTCCAGGCTCTGCGCCAGGGTCGGTTGGCCCAGGTCTTCCAGCAGCAGGAAGCCGGCCTCCGCGTCCTGCGCCAGGATTTCCGGGACCCGCACGCCGCCGCCGCGCAGCAGCGCGTGCATGCGCAGCCACGGCCGCACGTCTTCCAGGTCCGGCGGCGAATCCATCACGATGCGACTGACGCCCGGGCCATGGCTGCGCCAGTAGCTGCGCTGGCCGGCGTCCACCGAGGCGCGCTGCAGCGTCGCCTGTGCGTCGTCCAGGGCCGTGCGCGCCCAGGCCAGGCGTTGCGCGGCGCGTGCCGCAAGGACATCGGGAACCATCGGGCTGGCGCTCATCGGCAGGCTGCGGCGGAAACGAGCCGCACAGCGTAAACGGGCGCCGCCGCCGTGGCGAGCGGCGCGCCGTGCCTCAGCGCTTGCTGGAGAACAGCCGCAACAAGGCGAGCAGGGCGATGGCGCCGAGCAGCGCACCGAGGAAGCCGGCCGGCTCGCCACGGCTGTACCAGCCCATGTAGTGGCCGAACCAGCCGGCCAGCAGCGCGCCGGCGATACCCAGCAACACGGTGAACAGACAGCCGGAGCGTCCGCTGCTGGGGCCGAGGAAACGCGCCAGCAGGCCGACCACGAAGCCCACCAGGATGATGTAGAGCCAGCTGTCGCTGCCGAACAGAGTGTGCATGGAGAGCGTTCCGAGCGCGGAGGGGGATCAGCGTCGGATCGTGCCAGATCGACGGTGATGGCGTCGATGCTTGCGTACGCCGCGCAGTCGGCACGCCCATGGAAGGCGGCCGCCCGCGCTGCGCGGATGACACCATCGGAAAGGCGCCGCGTCGGAGCCGACGCCTCTCCCACCGCAAGCAGGGGACGGATCAGTCACTCAGGAAACAGGCTTCGCCAATCCCGAATCCCGAATCCCGACTCCCTAATCCCGGCCCCTCAACAGCACCCATGCCCACCATGCTGCTCGCCGCCGGCCACCGCCGCGCTGCCGGTGGTCTCGCCGCGCAGGCTGGCGGCATGGTGGGCGGCGATCACCCGCGATACGCAGGCGGTGACCCGCTTGCCCATCGGGATGTGCAGGAACTCGTTCGGGCCGTGCGCGTTGGAATGCGGGCCGAGCACGCCGGTGATCATGAACTGCGCACCGGGGAACTTCTCGCCGAGCATGCCCATGAACGGGATCGAGCCGCCTTCGCCCATGTACATCGCCGGCTTGCCGAACGCCGCCTGCGAGGCCGCTTCGATCGCGTCGGTCAGCCACGGCGACTGCGCCGGTGCGTTCCAGCCGGAGGAGGACTTCTCCAGCGCCAGCGACACCTCGGCGCCGTACGGCGGATCGCGCAGCAACACGTCCTTGAGCAGTTCGCCGGCGTGCTTGCCGTCCAGCGTCGGCGGCAGGCGCAGCGACAGCTTCACCGCGGTTTCCGGGCGCAGCACATTGCCGGCCGAGGCCAGCGGCGGCAGGCCGTCGGCGCCGGTCACCGACAGTGCCGGGCGCCAGGTGCGGTTGAGCACCAGCTCGGACAGGTCCTCGTGCATCGGCCGCATGCCGGGCAGGAACGGGAACTTGCTGTAGACCTCGTCGCCCAGCACCTCGGCGACCTTGCGCGCCTGCGCCAGCCGCTCCTCGGGGATGTCGGCGTACAGGCCGTCGACCTTGATCTTGCCGGTGGCCTCGTCCTCCAGCCGCGACATCAGGTCACGCAGCACGCGGAAGCTCGACGGCACCACGCCGGAGGCGTCGCCCGAATGCACGCCTTCGCTGAGCACCTTGACGCTGAAGTTGCCGCCGGCCAGGCCGCGCAGCGAGGTCGTGCACCACAGCTGCTCGTAGTTGCCGCAGCCCGAATCCAGGCACACCACCAGCGAGGGCTTGCCGATCCGCGCCGCCAGATGGTCGACGTAGGCGGGCAGGTCGTAGCTGCCCGATTCCTCGCAGGCCTCGATCAGCACCACGCAGCGCGCGTGCGGGATGCCCTGGTCCTGCAGCGCCTGGATCGCCGCCAGCGAACCGAACAGGGCGTAGCCGTCGTCGGCGCCGCCGCGGCCGTACAGGCGGTCGCCCTTGAGCACCGGCGTCCACGGGCCCAGGTCGGCGTCCCAACCTGTCATTTCCGGCTGCTTGTCCAGGTGCCCGTACAACAGCACGGTGTCCTCGCCGGTCGCGTCGCTGCTGGCCGGCACCTCCAGGTAGATCAACGGGGTGCGGCCTTCCAGTTGCACCACCTCCACCTGCAGGCCGGGGATCGCCTGCGCGCGCGCCCAGCGCTCCATCAGCGCCACCGCATCGGCCATGTAGCCATGCGCGACCCAATCGGCGTCGAACATCGGCGATTTGTTGGGGATGCGGATGTAATCGACCAGTTGCGGGACGATGTCGTCATCCCACTTTTCGCTCAGGAAACGGTCGATCTTGGCACTGTCCATGAAAAGCTCCGAAGTGATTGCACACGTGTGCAGCCATTCTACGCCCCGGTGCCCGTGTAGGGTTTTTCCTACACGGCGACGCGCCGTTTACCTGCTGTTTGTGACGCGTTCCGACGATAGGCTGTACCCATGTGGCGAGCGATGCTGACAACGCCGGCAGGAAAGGCCGGCGAAGTCCCCATCCAAGTCACAAGGAGCGTTGCCATGCAGTCTTTTATCGTGGTCCTGAAGTCGCTGGTCGTTGCCCTGATGCTGTCCGGTTCCGCGCTCGCCGCGGACAAGGTCAACATCAACTCCGCTGGAGCGGAGGAAATCGACCAGGTGTTGGTGAACGTGGGGGCCTCCAAGGCCCAGGCGATCGTCGACTACCGGCAGGCGCACGGACCTTTCAAGAGCGCCGAGGAACTGGCACTGGTGAAAGGCATCGGACTCAAGACGGTCGAGCGGAACCGCGACCGGATCGATGTGGGCGCCACGAAGGCACCCGCACCGACAGCCGCCAAGCAGGCAGCTGCCAAGCCGGTGGAAAGGCGTTAAAGGGATTTGCAACGAAAGGATAGGGCCGGCGCTGGACGCGCGGCCGCAGCCTCACTGAGCAGGATGCGAAGGGGGAAGGCAGGAGGCCGACAGGGAGGTACATCGTCGCCCGGCGTTGCACAGTGACGTGCAGCCGGGCGATGTTTTTTTGGGCGCCATGGCGCTCTCGCGTCGCATATTCGGGCTGGCCAAGGACAGGCCGCTTGCCCTGATCGTGCAGAATGCGCGCATGGACTGGTGCACGCTGCCCGCGCGGGTGATCCCCGCCAATGAGTATCGCCGCGAACGCTGGCGCAACGGCCTGGGCTGGACCCGGGAGATCCTGCGTCTGCCGGCCGCCGGCGATGACTGGGTGCTGCGCCTGTCCATCGCCGAGATCGAGCAGGATGCCGCCTTTTCAGCTTTCCCCGGGATCGACCGCGAACTGGTCCTGCTGCGCGGCAATGGCGTGCGCCTGCGTTTCGACGACGGCGAGGAACAGGTGCTGCAGGATCCTTGCGCGCGTCTGCGCTTCGCCGGCGAGCGGCCGCTGCGTGGCGAGTTGCTGGACGGGCCGACCCACGATTTCAACCTCATGTGGCGACGTGACCGGCTGCGCACGCAACTGCTGCACCGGCCGCTGGTCGGGCCGATGCTGTTCTTCGCCGAACCCGCTGTCGCCTGGGCCGTTCATCTTCTGGCAGGGCAAGCGCAGTTCGATGCGGCCAGCGGACTGCCGCCATTGGCGGCCGGCGACAGTGCCTGGTTGGCCGCCGATGCCAGGCGCCGCTTTGCTTTGAGCGGGGGCGGGGAGGTGTTGGCGATGCGCATCGAGGCCCTGCCGACGCCCGCGGACTGAGCCCGCTCCACCACGCGCGCGGCTCTTGCAGCGTCGACGCCGACCGCGTCCAATGCGCGAACGCGGCCATCCGGGCCGTACAGCGGAAGCCGACAGGTGCTCTCGGACAACAGGTGGTTGGCGAAAATTCTGGTGGCGGACGCGGACGCGGTCTTGCGCGACCGGATTCGCGATTACCTGGCGTGTTTCAACCTGCAGGCCCACGACGCCGACAGTGCGCCGCACCTGCAGGCGCAACTGGCGGCCGGGCATTACGACGCGGTGGTGCTCGATGCCGGCCTCGACGGTGCCGAGGGCCTGCGCTTGTGCCGGCAACTGCGCGACCGCGGCGACATCGCCATCGTGATGATGGCCGACCGCGCCGAGCCGGTGGACCGGGTGATCGGGCTGGATCTGGGCGCGGACGACTTCCTGGTGCGGCCGCCCGACCTGCGCGAACTGGTGGCGCGGCTCAACGCGGTGCTGCGTCGGGTGCGCGCGACCCAGCCGCCGGCAGCGGCGCATGGCGGCTGGCAGGTCGATGCCGCGCGGCACCAGGCGGTGGCGCCGGACGGGCGGACGATCCCGCTGTCGCCCGGCGAACTGCGGCTGATGGCGGTGTTCCTGGAGCAGCCGGGCGAGGTGCTCACGCGCGAGACGCTGCGCACCGCGCTGGGCGACGGCGAGGCCAGCATGCCTGCGGGCAGCCGCGGCATCGATCTGCAGGTCTCGCGGCTGCGCCAGAAGCTCGGCGACGACCCGCTGGTGCCGCAATGGATCCGCACGGTACGCGGCAAGGGCTATGTGTTCGAGCTGCAGCGCATGGGGCTGCCGGCGTCGCGCTGATGGCGCGACGGCGTGGCGTTGCTGGCGTCGCCGCGGCCGAAGCCGCCACCGTAGCAGCGGCGGTCGGGGTCGCGGCGCGGCGTCCGGAACACACCGGCGCGTGGTCTCGCGCGGTGCCCTGGTGTTCTCCCCGGCCGCGGCTCATCGAGCAGCGCGCCGCGCTCAGCCCCGAGCTAACGCCGCGAAGCCGCTGCTGAGCTGTTCCTGCACTGCGCCGTCGTGGCGCACCAGGAAGCGCACCGCCAGTCCTTCGCGCTCGGCGCAGGCCAGTCCGGCCTCCACACCGAGCGCGCTCAGGGCAGTGGCCCAGGCATCGGCACGCATGGCATCGGCGGCCACCACCGTCACCGCGGCCAGCGTCGCGGCGATCGGTCGGCCGCGACGCGGATCCAGCAGGTGTCCATAGCGTCGTCCGTCCTGTTCGAAGTGGTGCCAGCGATCGCCGGAGGTGGCCACCGCCAGGCCGTCGACCGCGAGCGCGCGCGGCGATGCGTCGCCATGCACCTCCTCGTCCGCAGCAGCCTCGATCAACACCCGCCACGGCTGCGCGTCCGGCTTGCGGCCATAGCCATAGAGATCGCCGCCGACCTCGACCAGTGCGCTTTCCACGCCATGCGCACGCAGCGCCGTCGCTGCCAGGTCGACGCCGTAGCCCTTGGCGATCGCCGACAGATCCAGATGCAGCCCGCCCGGCTGGTGCCAGCGGCCCGCGTCGTCGACGGTCAGTCGGCGCCAGTCGCCCGCGGCGCGGGCCCGTTGCAGGGCGGCGGGCTCCGGCACCCGCCGATCTCCGGCGGTGGCGCCGAAACCCCACGCGCCGACCACGGCGCCGATCGTGGGATCGAAGGCGCCGCCGCTGCGATGCGCCACTTCCAGCGCGCAGCGCAGCACCGTGTCGAACGCGGCCGGCAAGGCGTGCCAGGTATCGGCGTCGGCGCGGTTGTAGCGGCTGAGATCCGATTGCGCGTCCCACGTGCTCATCTGCGCGACGACCAGATCGAGCTGCGCCTGGATCGCATCGCGCAATGCGTGCAGGTCGCTGCGTCGGGGCGGCAGCAGCCTGGCGCTCCAGCGCGTGCCCATGCTGCTGCCGTGCAGCGTGGCGATGCCGGCGCCGGCGCGGACTGCGGTCGGTGAAGCGGGGCGACTCACGTGTCGACGCAGCGCGACCGTACAACGGCAGCGCGCAGGTGCCCTACGCTGCGCGACCTTGGGTCGGCGGCATGTTCGGCATTCCGGTCCCCACGCCGGCTCATGTCTCCGACCAGTCGCGCAGCAGGTTGTGATAGACGTTGGTCAGGCGCAGCAGCGCCGCCGCGTCCGCGCCGCTGGCGGTCAGCGCCTGGATCGCGGTGTCCAGGTCGAACAGGGTCTGCCGCCGGCCGGCGTCGCGCACCAGGCTCTGCACCCAGAAGAACGATGCCATGCGTGCGCCGCGGGTCACCGGCGCCACCCGGTGCAGGCTGCTGGACGGATACAGGATCAGGTCGCCGGCGGGCAACTTGACCTCATGCTCGCCGTAGGTGTCGTGGATCAGCAGTTCGCCGCCGTCGTACTCCTCCGGCGCACTCAGGAACAGCGTGCAGGACAGGTCGCTGCGCACGGTCAGCGCCGGCTGCGCGGCGGTGGCGGCCTGGGTCATCACGGCGCCGTCGACGTGCAGGCCGTAGCTGCCGCCGCCGCTGTAGCGGTTGAAGCGCGGCGGGATGGTGCGCAGCGGCAGCGCCGCGGCGAAGTACAGCGGGCTGCGCGCCAGTGCGCTCAGCACCGCCTGGCCGAGGTCCTGCTTCAGCGGCGAGGCGTCGGCCAGTTGCAGGTTGCGCTTGACCTGCGCGCCCTGCGCGCCGACGGTTTCGCGGCCGTCCACCCAGTCGGCGGATTCCAGCGCCTGGCGGAACCGCGCGACCTCATCGGCGCTGAGGATGTCGGGAATGTGCAGCAGCATGGGGCGCTCCGGCGGTGGACGCCCAGGATAGGGCGTCCACCGCGCGTTGGCAGGCGCGGTCGCTCAGAACCGGACCTCGGCGGTCAGCAGCACCGAGCGCGGCGCGCCGGGCGTGTAGCGGAAGCCGCTCTTGTTGATGGCGGCGACATAGTCCTTGTCGAACAGGTTGTAGGCGTTCAGGCGCAGCGCCACGTGGTCGTTGACCGGGTAGCTCAGCACCGCATCCCACACGGTGTACGACTTCACGAACGCCGGCGTGCCGACCGCGCCGTCGCGCCCGCGCTTCATCTCGCCCGAGTAGCGCACGCCACCGCCGACGGTCAGTCCGAACGGCAAGGTGTAGGTGGTCCAGGCGGTGAACGCGCTGTCTGGGGTATAGGCCAGGTCCTGGCTGCCGTCCTGCGAGACCGTCGTGCCTTGCCTCACCCGCGCATCCAGCTTGGTGTAGCCGCTGGACAGCGACCAGCGCTCGGTCAGCTTGCCCACCGCCGACAGTTCGATGCCCTGCACGCGCTTCGCGCCGCTCTGGTAGTACAGCCCGTCGCTGCCCTGCACGATCTCGTTGTTCACGTCGGTACGGAACAGCGCCAGCGTCGCGAACAGCGCGTCGTCGAGGAAGTTCCATTTCGTGCCGACTTCGGCGGTCTTGGCCTTCTGCGGATCGAAGCGCGGATTGTTGGCGTTGTTCGCCGAGGCGCTCAGTTCCAGCGTGCTGCCGCCGGGCGGCTGCTGCGAGGTGGCGAAGTTGGCGTACACGCTCACGTCCTCGTTGGCCTTGTAGACCGCGCCGAGTTTCCAGCTGAACAGCGTATCGGCGATGTCGGTGTCCAGGCCGACCACGGTGGTGCAGGGCGCGGCGGTGGAGGTGGCTGAACTGCACACCAGGCTGTCGAAGTCGGTCTTGTAGCGATCCGCGCGCACTCCGGCGGTGACCAGGAAGCTGTCGCCGAACTTCAGCGTGTCGAAGGCATAGGCCGAGTAGGTGGTGGTGGTGCCATGGCTGCGCGCGCCGTTGCGCGCGGTGTGCAGCGGCGTGGTGTTCCAGTCCGGTGCATAGAGGTTGGCCGGATTGGCCGCCAGCCAGGCGGCGCGGTCGACGATGTTGTGGCCCCAGCTGCGCAGTTCCTCGCGGGAGGCTTCCACGCCGGTGCTGAGGTTGTGCTGCACTGCGCCGGTGGCGAAGTCCACGCGCAGGTTCAACTGGTCGGCGAGGGTGGTGTACTGCTGATCCTTGAAGGTCGGCAGGCTGCGCAGCACTGTCCAGGTCGCAGGATCCGCAGGATTCGGCGTGCGCAGGTTGGCGGCGTTGGGCATGAACGCGAACAGCAGGTAGTCCTGCTCGTTGCGGCCCCAGCGCGCGGTATTGGTCAGCTTGATCGTGTCGGACACGTCGTGCTCGATCCGGAAGGTCGCCATCTTCGCGGTCACGTCGTCGTGGTCGGCGCGGGTGCCGTAGAAGTTGCTGCTGTCCACGCGCGCTGCGCCGCCGAGCCACGGCCGTGCGGGGTCGGGCGAGCTGTAGCCGGGCAGGCCGAGGGTGGGCACGCCGCCGTCGGGCACGTTGTCCTGCTTTACGTACAGCAGGTCGAGCAGGTAGCGCGTGTCGGTGCCCAGGCCGAACGCCAGCGACGAGGCCAGGCCCCAGCGCTTGTTGGCGACATGGTCGCGGCCGATGGCGTCGCTGTCCTGGCCCATCACGTTCAACCGCAGCGCGCTGCTGGCGCCCAGCGCCTGGTTCCAGTCCGCGGTGGCGCGGCGCTGGCCATGGTCGCCGCCGGACAGCGTGGCGCTGCTGGCGTTGTCCAGGTGCGCCTGCTTGCTGACCAGGTTGATCGCGCCGGTCGGCGCGCTGCGGCCATTGTCGGTGCCGGCCGGGCCTTTCTCGACCTCGATCTGCTCGATGTTGAACACGTCGCGCGAGATCGAGCCAAGGTCGCGCAACCCGTCGACGAAGATGCTGCTGGAGCTGTCGAAGCCGCGCATGTAGATCGCATCGCCGGTGCTGGTGTTGCCGTTCTCGCCCACATAGAAGGTGCCCACGCCTGGGCTGTTGCGCAGCGCTTCGGTGAGGGTGGTGGCGCCCTGCTCGTTGAACAGGTCCTTGCCGATGATGTTGAGGGTCTGCGGGGTATCGATCAGTGGCTGGGTGAACTTCGGCGAGTCCGGCACTTCCACCAGGTAGCGCTTGGCGCGCTGGGCCTGCACGTCGACCTTGTCCAGGGTGGTGGGCTGGTCGCCGGTGTCCGCATGCGCGGGGGAAAGCAGGCTCAGCCCGCCCAGCAGCACGGCGGTGGTAAGGGTCGGTGCGGCGGCCTGGCGGGTCACGGTGTGTTTGCGGCGCTTGATCGGGGAGGTCATGGGCGGTTCGGTTTGCAGGAGAGACTTCACCCCGATCGCGGGCAGCGGCCGTCCCCCAGTGGGAGCGGCCGCGGCGGCGAGATCGGGCGGCTGGGCGAAACGGTGTCTGCCGCGCATGCGATGCAGGCAGTGCATTCATTTTCCATGCAAATGCGAATTGTTTGCAATCTCTTTGTCATCGGTACCGGTCCGCCGCGGTTCGGATAGGCGGACTCGCCAGAAAATGCGGCCCATCGACCAAGGCGCACAATCGGCCAAATGACCCGGCACTGAGTGGTTTAGGGCCCGTCCGTGCGGGCGCGCGACGCCAGCGCCGACCAGACGGGCGCTGCGGTTACGTGGAAGTCCGAGCTAGGGGCCGGAGAGAGGCGTGCCGGTGTCAGGCAGCCGATGCTGCCTGGAGATGGCGTGGTACCGACGGCGCAGTGTCGCTGCCGGATCGTCGCACCAGGTGCGTTTCGAGGTATGCCGAAGGAGCGGGTGTGGCAGTGCCAGATCGCGTGTCGCCATGAGCGTCGCCAGTGTCGGCGGACCACGAAGCCAGGCCGATACTCGCCCTCTGTGCAAGGGCGGCACGCGCCAATGCTGTCGGGATTGGCCGCTTGCGGCGCCGTCCCGCGGCACCGCAAGCAGCGGGGTTCAGGCCGCCGCGGCCTGTGCCACGCGCGGGCCTTCGCGCAGGGCGCGGCCGATGAGCCCGACCAGCAGATCCAGCTCTTCGCTGTCCATCGCGAAGTGCGGGGTGAAGCGCAGCGAGTTCTCGCCGCCGTGGATCACGTTGACGCCGTGCTGGCGCAGCCACTCCTCGGTGGAGCCGGCGCCGTAGCACTTGTACTGCGGGGCCAGCGCGCAGGAGAACAGCAGGCCGGTGCCCTGCACCTGGGTGATGGCGCCGCCGAGTTCGGCCTTGAGCTTCTCCAGCTTCTGCACCGCCTCGGCGCCGCGCTCGCGGATGTTGGCGCGCACCTGCGGGGTCAGCTGCGCCAGGGTCGCGGTGGCGACGTCGAGCGCGCGCGGGTTGCTGGTCATGGTGTTGCCGTAGGTGCCCTTGCGGTACACCTGCGCCGCGTGCTCGGTCACCGCCAGCACCGACAGCGGGTACTGCGCGGCGTTGAGCGCCTTCGAATAGGTTTCCAGGTCCGGCGGGTCGAGCTGCTCGAAGCCGGGATAGTCCACCACCGACAGCACGCCGTGCGCGCGCAGGCCGGCCTGGATCGAGTCGACCAGCAGCAGGCTGCCGTGGTTGCGGGTCAGTTCGCGCGCGGCGGCGTAGAACGCCGGCGGCAGCGCGCGGCCGGGGTCGCCTTCGCCCATCACCGGCTCCAGGAACACCGCCTCGATGAACCAGCCGTGCTGCTCGGCCTCGGCGAAGGCGCGGCGCAGCGCGTCCACGTCGTAGGGCGCGATGGCGATCAGCCCATCGTCGCCGCGGTAGCTGGCCAGGTGCTGCAGATAGGTCTTGCGGCTGGAGTCGGAGTACATGCCGGGCCGGTCGGTGCGGCCGTGGAAGCTGCCCTTGACCACCAGGCGCTTGATCTTGGCGCCGGCGTGGCGTGCGCCCGGATCGGTCTGCAGCTTGGCGTTGATGTCGACGATGCGCGCGGCCAGGCCCACCGATTCGGAACCGGAATTGAGGCACATGAAGCGGGCGTACGGACAGCCGCCGCGGCGGTGGCCGATCTCCGCACGCAGCGCGCGCTCGAAGCGCAGCTGCGACAGGTTGGGAGTCATCACGTTGGCCATCACCTGCGGCTGCGCCATCGCCTCCAGCACCGCCTCCGGGGTGTGGCCGAAGCCGAGCATGCCGTAGCCGCCGGCGTCGTACAGCACCGCGCCCTTCAGCGTGACCACCCACGGGCCGCGCGCGCTCAGCGCCACGTACGGGGTCACCGCGTCGTCGGCGTAGAAATTGACGAACCCGGCCTGCAGGCGGCGGATCTGCTCGGCCTCGTCGAGGTCGAGCAGGTCGCCGAACTCCGCGGCGATGCGCGCGTAGTCCGCTCCGGCTGCGTCGATCGCCGCGCGCAGCGACGGATGCGAGGCCGCCAGGCGCTCGATGCTGGCGTCGTCCAGACCCTGGGTCAGGCGATCGCCGGCGTGGGCACGGAGCGGGGCGAGGGGGCCGAGTACGGTCATGGAGATCTCCTGAAGGCGGGCTGTCTGGCGACGATCCTGTCTATTATCGGGACAGGATCGTCGAATGGCAGCGTGAATCCGTGCAGGAATTGACGCATTTTCGTCGATTCGACGAAAATCGGTGGTCATGAAGATCACCGCCTCCGACGACGCCCTGCTGTCGCTGCTGCGCGAGGACGCGCGCGCCTCCACCGCCCAGATCGCCCGTCGCCTGGGCGTGTCGCGGACCACCGTGCAGAGCCGGATCGAGCGCCTGGAGCGCGAGGGCGTGATCTGCGGCTATACCGTGCGCACCCGCGACGACTACGAACAGGGCCATATCCGCGCGCACATCCTGATCACCGTGCTGCCGAAGAAGATGACCTCGGTGGTCAAGGCACTGCGCGAGATCGATGCGGTGCGCGTGCTGCATTCGGTCAGCGGCTCCTTCGACCTGATCGCGCTCGGCGTGGTGCCGGGCGTCAACGACATGGACGAACTGACCGACCGCATCGGCGCGCTGGACGGAGTGGAGCGCACCACTTCGTCGATCATCCTGTCCACCAAGTTCGAGCGGTGAAGCGCCGGGATTCGGAATTGGAGTGGGTCTTCGCAACAGTGCGATCCCGCTTTGCTTCAACGAATCCCTAATCCCGAATGCCCAATCCCGGCGCCGCTACAATGGCCGGCCCATTCCCGATCTCCCCCGGCGCCTTGAAAAAGTCCGATTTCCACTACGACCTGCCTGAAGACCTGATCGCGCAGGAACCGCTGGCCGAGCGCTCGGCCAGCCGGCTGTTGCTGGTACCGCCGGCGCCGGCGGCTTTCGCCGATCGGCACGTGCGCGATCTGCCGGAACTGCTGCGTGCCGGCGACCTGCTCATCTTCAACGACACGCGGGTGATCCCGGCGCGGCTGTTCGGGCAGAAGAGCACCGGCGGGCGGGTCGAGATCCTGATCGAACGGCTGCTCGGCGGCCAGCGCGCGCGGGCGCAACTGGGCGTGAGCAAGTCGCCCAAGGCCGGAGCACGCATCGCCCTGGATGCCGGCGGCGAGGCCGAGGTGCTGGGCCGCGACGGCGAGTTCTACCAGTTGCAGTTCCATGTGGACGGCGCGTTGGAGCACTGGCTGCAGCAGGCCGGGCGGTTGCCGTTGCCGCCGTACATCCGCCGCGAGCCGGGCCTGGACGATCGCGAGCGCTACCAGACCGTGTTCGCACGCGAGGCCGGCGCGGTCGCCGCACCGACCGCCGGGCTGCATTTCGACGCGCCGCTGCTGCAGGCGCTGCAGCAGCGCGGGGTCGAGGTCGGGCACGTGACCCTGCATGTGGGCGCCGGCACCTTCCAGCCGGTGCGGGTGGAAGCGCTGGAGCAGCACCAGATGCATCGCGAGTGGCTCAACGTCGGCGCCAGCCTGGTCGAGCAGGTACGGCGCACGCGCGCGGCCGGCGGCCGCGTGATTGCGGTGGGGACCACGGTGGTGCGCGCGCTGGAGAGCGCCTCCAAGGACGGCGAACTGCATCCGTTCGCCGGCGAGACGCAGATCTTCATCCTGCCGGGCTACCGCATCCGCAGCGTCGACGCGATGGTGACCAACTTCCATCTGCCGGAAAGCACGCTGCTGATGATGGTCTCGGCCTTCGCCGGCCGCGAGCGCATCTTCGCCGCCTATCGCCACGCCATCGCCCAGCGCTACCGCTTCTTCAGCTACGGCGACGCGATGCTGCTGTGGAGCAGCGAGACGCCGGCAGACCGCGTGGGCTGACCCGCGTGAGGTCGTGCGGTCGTGGCGGCCGTCGATTGAACGCGTTGGCGAAGAAGATGGTGGCGTTGTTACGCCCAGTCGGTGAACGCATCGACGACGCGTGCGCCGCGCACCGATGAGCAGGCGTCGTCGCGCTGGCGGTGCATGACCTCGCGCCTCACCTCTGGCCTGCCGCTGCACAAAATGCAAGCCACCGCGAAGCGTCGCGAAACCAGCCTGCACCCGTGTGATTGCACGAGGCGGCGCCCGTACCCTCATCCGCTCCTTCGGGGCACCTTCTCCCGAGGGGAGAAGGGAGAGGCCAAAGCTCCTCTCCCTCCGGGAGAGGGATTGGGGTGAGGGTGAGGCAGCGCGCAGCGACAGCCCATCAACCCCGCATCGCGCAGACACGGTATCGCGCCCGTATCAACGACCATGCAGCAGCAGGGGCCAGACGTTCTTGCCAATCCTCAAGAGCTTCACCACGGCCGCAGGCCCGTCATCCCGACCCCACAATCCCGACTACTTGATCGGCTCGTCCAGCATCAGTTCGCGCACGAACCGCACCGGCGGGGCGCCGTAGGACAGCACCTGGTCGTGGTAGGCCTTGAGGTTGAATTTGTCGCCGAGCTTGTCCTGCATCGCCTTGCGCAGGTCCAGGTGCTCCTGCACGCCGACGAAGTAGGTCGGCAGCTGCGCCGAAGTCAGCTGCGCGCGCACCCACTTGCCCTCGGCTTCGCTCTGCTGCTGGAAGGTGTCGTGGACCATCAGGTGCAGCGCCTGTTCCTTGCTCCAGCCGTCCACGTGCACGCCCTGGTCGAGCAGTGCGTTGGCGATGCTGCGCAGGTAGAACTTCAGCTGCACCAGGTGGAACAGCGGATCGTTGTCCAGGTAGCCCTGCTCCTGCATCATCCGCTCGGTGTACACCGCCCAGCCTTCGGCGAACACGCCCGAGCGCAGCACGCCGCGCAGGGTGGAGGGAAACTTGGCCGAGTGCCAGCCTTCCACGTAATGCCCGGGCACGCCCTCGTGGATGCTCAGCAGGTGGATCATGCGGCTGTTGTACTCGCGCAGGAACGAGTCGGCCTGTTGCGCGTTCCAGTCGTCGGGGATCGGCGACACCGCGTAGAAGGTCTTCAGGTTCTTGTCCAGCGGACCGGGCGAATCGCAGTACGCCACCGCCACGCCGCGCTGGAATTCGGGCATCAGGATGATGTCCACCGGCGCATCGGGCAGGGTCACCAGATCCTTCTTGCGCACGAAGTCGGTGGCATCGGCCAGCGAGGCCTTGGCGGCCTCGACCACCTTGTCGCGCGCCGGATGCTGCGCATAGGCCAGCTCCAGCGCCGCCTCGATCGCCTTCTGCTGCTGTTCGTCGCTGGGCGCATCGACCAGGGCCGGTGCGCCGGGTTTGTCCTTGAGCACGGTGCGGGCGATGCCGTACATGTCCTGGCGCACGCGCGAGAGCTCGGCCTCGGCGCGCTGCTTGATGTCGGCGCGCGACAGCGAGGAGTTGAGCGCGAACTTCAGCTTCTGGTCGTACTTCTCCGCGCCGAGGCGGAAGTCGCCCTTGGCGTTGGGCACCAGGGTCTGGTCCAGCCAGGTCTGCTGTTCGGCCACGGCCTTCTTCAGGCCCTCGATCGCCGCTTGCAGGCGCTGCGCGTCGGCCTGCGGCAGTTCCTGGATGTGCGGGACGATGAAGCTGTCGACGATGCTGAGGATGCCGCGGTTCTGCTTGGCCACGGTCTTGGCGCTGATCTCCGACACGCGGGCCGGGTCGAGGTTGGCGCGCGCCTGCGCGAACAGCGCCGGGATCTTCTCCATGCGCGCGGTGGCGGACTTCAGCCGCTCCGGCAGCGGCGCGAACTCGCGCGCCATCAGCCCGTAGATCGCGCCGCCGGCCAGGCCGTTGTAGACCTGCGGGTCGGTCGCCCAGCCTTGTGCCACCTCGCTGTTCCAGATGTCCGACTGCAACTGGTTGCGCAGGATCGCCGCGTCCACCTGGTTCTCGCGCGAGAGCTTGGTGGTGTCGAGCTTGTCCAGCTCGGCCAGCAACTGCTTGCTCGCGTCCAGGCTCTTCTGCCGGCCGGCGGCGCTGAGGTCGTCCAGTTCGCTGTCGTAGCGATGGTCGCCGGTCTGGGTGGCGCCGACCGGGGACAGCTGCATCCAGGTGTCGACGGCGCGCTTGGACAGTGCGGCGAAGCTGGCGTCGGCGGCCGCGTCGGGCGCGGCCGCGGCCTGGCCGGAGGCGTTGCTGGCGGCAGGCGCGTCGGCGGGTTTCTGGCAGCCGGCAAGGGCGGCGAGCAGGGCGGCGGCGAGCAGGTGCTTGCGCATCGGGGTTCCTGGAGTGGGTCGATCCGCCAGGGTAGCGCCGCTGTGGCTGCCGGCGCCCATGCCATTGGATTACCCTGGACGCCTTCGCCATTCAGGAGCACCGCAATGCAGGACAAGGGACGTCGCCATCGTGGCCATGTCGCACGCGACACCGCGTTCGATCCGGAGGGTGTCGCAGCGGCGGCTGGCATGCTCGATGTCGTCGCGCCTGCGCGTCGGCGCTGGTGTCGCTGGGGCGCTTCCCTGGCGCTGGCGGTGTCGATCGCTGCCTGCAGCCGCGGCGGCGAGAGCGCGGCGCTGCCGGCCGCTCATCTCTATTCCGCCGATGCCGCCAGTAGCGCGGCGAGTGCCGCCGAGGCCGCAGCGCAGGCGGCAGAGGCAGCCGTCGCAGCGCCGCCGCCGAGTCCCGGCGCTTTCGCCATGCCGTCCCTGGCCTATGAGCACGAGGTCGATGTGGCATTGCCGGTGGCACAGATTCCCGCGCGCCTCAAGCAACTCCAGGAAAGCTGCCTGAAATCCAGTTTCGGCGCATGCACGGTGTTGCAGGTCGAGCAGCGCGGCGGCGAGCAGCCGCGCGGTGAGCTCAGCGTGCGGATCGCGCCGGCCGGGGTCGAGCCGTTGATCGCGCAGGCGGGCCAGGACGGCCAGATCGAAAGCCGCACCACCCATGCCGAGGATCTGGCGCAGGCGGTGCAGGACAACGACGCGCAGCGCCAGCGCCTGCAGGCCGAGCAGCGGCGCCTGCAGGAGTTCCAGCAGCGTCGCGATCTCAGCGTGGCCGACATGATCGCGCTGTCGGAGAAACTGGCCGCCGTGGAGACGCAATTGCTCGCCACCAGCCAGGAAGCCGCACAGCAGCGCCGGCGCCTGGATACGCAGCGGGTGACGTTGACGTTCTCGGCGCCGACCGCCGAGCGGAGTCGCAGCGACATCGGCGAGGCGCTGCACGACAGCGGCGAAATCTTCGCCGGATCGATCGCCTGGGCGATTCGCGCGGTGGTGGGGTTGGCCCCGTTCGTGCTGCTCGGCTATGCGCTGTGGCGGCTGATCGCCTGGCGACGACGTCGGCGTCGTTCGGCCTAGGAGACAGGCGCTGTTCCCGTCCGATGAAATCGGGCGGGAGCGGATGGAGGTGAGTGTGCGTGGTGTTGCCACGCGTTGCCGACGGAACGGTGGCACGTCATCCAGCGGCCGTGAATGATGAGGGGGGCGGGTCGCGGCTGAAGCGGCTGCTACCGTTCTTCTCGTCTGACCCTCAAGCTTGAGCAACAGCAAAACGACTTCTGCCGGGGCTCGCGATACATTGGCTGCGAGCACTGTGGGAGGGACTTCAGTCCCGACGCCTTGAAGTCGGGTACCTGAGGCACGGCTGGTCCCTCTGGAAATCCAGGATGCTTGCCATGGGCACGCCAGGACGCTGCGCCCTGCGGCGCAGCGTCCCGGATGCAGGCCCTCAGCCTTCGTCCTGTTCGAACTCCACGACCACGTCCAGTTCGAACGCCAGGGCTTCCACGGCCTCGCGCACCTTCTGGGCGGTGGCGGCGTTGCCGGCCTCCACTTCCACTTCGTGGGTGCCGGGTCCCTGGTCGTCGGGCAGGCCGGCGGAACTAGAATCGTCGTCGTCCATGTGCGGCATCAGGTCGTCGATTTCCTCGACGTGCTCGATGCCCTCCAGGCTCGACAGCAGGTTGATGATGGCGCGGGCGTCCTCCTCGCTGCCGGTGATGCGGATGCGGAGCTGGGGCATGGGCCTTCCTCTTGGGGGGAAGGCGCAGGCTAGGCAGGCGTCGGCTAAGGCGGGGTGATGACGCGCTCAATGCATCGGCGCGACCGCATCCGGCCCGGCATGTTCGGCCACTGGCAGCAGCAGCGCCTCGGCGGCCGCGCGCAGCAGCGTCGGAGCGATGTAGCGGCGGTGCGCGGCGGCGATCAGCGCCATGTACAGGTGCCCGAAGCGGTTGCGGCAGGCCACCCGCGTTTCCAGGCTCAGTTCGGCGCTGCCGTCGTCGCGCAGCGTCACCCCGACGCAACTGCGGAACACCAGGTGGCGATCGTCGGCGCCGAGCAGCACCTGCACGCGCCGCGCTTGTGCTGATGATGCCTGCGCCAGCACGGGGAAGCGCCCAGCGAACAGCTGATCGCGCTGCGGCGACAGCAGCGAGGACACCGGGCAGCCCAGCGGCGAGGTGCGCAACCGCAGCGGCGCCACCAGCAGGTTGCGCAGGCGCATCAGCCAGGTCACGCCACGCGGCGGGTGCTGCAGGAAACCGTCCAGCAACGCCGTCATCAGCGCATGCGCTCCCAGTGGCCGCAGCGCCTGCGCCGGCACCGTCAGCCGCACGCTGTCCTGGTGATGGTGCGCGGGCAGCTGCGGTTCGAGCAGCGAGCCGGGCAGCAACTGCGGCGTCACCCGCGCCCGCGACAGGCGCGGCGCCAGTGCCGCGAAGCCGGCCGGATGCCGCCAGGCACCCAGCCGCTGCCGCAGGCGCCCGCTGAGGGCGCGCAGGCCGGCACACCAAGCCAGGCGCCGGCTGCCCGGCGAGGCCGCCAGCGACAATCGCACGGTCGGTACGGCCAGCCCCTGCGCCTGCGGCGACGCCAGCAGGGTCGCGACCGGCGCCGGCAGCAATTCGGTGAGCGTGGCGATATCGGCAGTGCCGGCCAAAACCTGCGCGCGTACGTCCTCGGCCAGCGCGCCGCCGGCTTCGTCGCTGTGGCAGGACAGGGCGAAGAACGCCGGGTGCCCCGACTGCGTGCGCAGTGGCGCGAACTGGTGCCAGGTGCCGCCGCCAAAGCGCACACTGAACAGGCAGTCGGCGGGCAATTCGACATGCCGCAGCGCGGCGAGGAAATGCCGCGGATCCTGCGCCAGTTGCGCCGGCGAGGCGGTGCTGAAGCGCAGCAGCGCGCCGCCGCTGCCGGTGATCGCGGTGAACATGCGATGCCCGGCATGGCAATGGAACGGATGGCCGCCGCTACCGACCGCGAACGAGTACAGCGCGGTGGACTCGCCGTTGCCGAAATCGGTGCCGGCCAGGCGCGCCGAGGGTTCGTCCAGCGCATCGCGGAACTGCGGATGCGCGCGCTGGCGCAGGCAGGCCTGGGCGATCAGCGGATCGCCGGCGCCGACGCCGAGCTGGGCGATCAGGACGACCTCCACCGGCAGGCCGCCGCTGTAGGAGGGCAGGCGCACCGAGGGGAATCCGGTTTGTGCGGCGGCGTGTTCGCTGAGCGGTGCGGCGGTCATCGGCGGACTCCTGTTGCCGTGGCGGAAGGGTCAGGCGGTGCGCTTGGCCTGCCTGCGCGACTCGCGCTTGAGCGGGCCGGCGCTGGGGCAGATCTCGAAGGCGAAACCGCTGAGGGTGTTGACCAGGTTGTCAGGGGTGAGCCGGTAGACCACGAACTGGCCGCGACGCTCGCTCGCCACCAGCCCGGCCGCTTCCAGCACCGACAGGTGCCGCGAGATCGCCGGCGCGCTCATCGCGAAGCGCTGCCCGATCTCGCCGGCCGTGAGTTCCTGTGCCGACAGGTAGGCCAGGATCTCGCGGCGCGGGCGCGAGGCGAGGGCTTCGAAGATGCGGTCGATGGACATTGGGGATTAGCTAATTAACGAATTAGTTAATTAATGACGTGGTGTGTGTCGCTTGTCAATGTGGCGCCCCGTGGTTGAGCCGATTCGCGTGGTTTCCCGCAGGAGCGGCTTCAGCCGCGACACAGGCCGACCGGTAACGCCGCTGTCGCGGCTGAAGCCGCTCCTTGTATCTGGACATGTCGCCCCTAAACAGGCGTCATGTCTTCCGACTGATCATCGGAGGAGGTGTGGGAGGTCCAGTCGCTCCTAAAGCTTCGAGCTTGCATCGTAGATCGGCTCCGCCCTCCACATGCTGGCCCTTGTGTGTCCGAACGGTATCCAGAGTCCGCCCCCAGGCGTGAACTCGCATCGACAAGGCAGGACTGGGCCCAGCGCCGATCATGACCCTGACACGATGGAGGAATCGCCTATGTCTCCCGTCATCGGCATCGACGTCGCCAAACGCAGTTTCGATGTGGCCATCGAGCTGACCAACGGCAAGCACCGTACCAAGGCCAAGTTGTCCAACGATGCCAAGGGCTTCCAGGCCCTGCAGGCATGGCTGCAGACGCATGCCCAGCCCGATAGCTGGATCGCCATGGAGGCCACCGGCACCTACCACCAGGCGCTGGCCGAGTTCCTCCACGCACGCGGCTATCGGGTGTGCGTGCTCAACCCCGCGCAGACGGCCGCCTACGCACGCAGCCAACTCAGCCGGGTCAAGACCGATCGCAGCGATGCCAAGCTGATCGCCAGTTATGCCCTGCGTCACCGCGAGCAGTTACGCCGTTGGTCCCCTGATCCGCCGGCGCTCAAGCAGCTCAAAGCGCTGGTACGCCGGCGCCAGGATCTGCAACAGATGCTGCAGATGGAGCGCAACCGGCTGGACGTCGCTCCGGCCCAGGTGAAGGACTCGATCCAGGTCCATCTGGCCGATCTGCAACACCACATCGCCCAGATCGAGCAGGCCATCGATGACCATATCGACCAGGATCCGACCTTGCGTGGGCAGCGCGAGCTGCTGGTGAGCATCCAGGGGATTGCCGATACCAGCGCGGCCTTGATGCTGGCCGAGCTTGGCGATGTGAGGCGCTTCGCCGATGCCTCGGCGGTGACCGCCTTCGCCGGCCTCAATCCGTGCCTGCAGGAGTCGGGCGAGCGCAAAGGCCACGTCTGCATCTCGCGCACCGGCTCGCCCCGCTTGCGCGCGGGCCTGTTCATGCCGGCCCTGGTGGCCATGACCCACAACCCGATCATCCGGGCGCTGAAACAGCGGCTGAGCGAACGTGGCAAAACCGGCAAGCAGATCGTGTGCGCCGCCATGCGCAAGCTCCTGCACCTGGCCTACGGGGTTCTCAAATCGGGCACGGCGTTCGATCCGAAAAGGGGCCTTGCCTGCTAGGGGGGAAGACGGTATCTACGACGCGATCGATACCGCGGGTTCCTGCATGTGTGCCCTGCGCTTACGCCAGCGCTAACCCGCCTTCGGCGGCAACCCGAGCAGTTCCGCCGGCAGCGCCGGCATCGGCGTGCGCTCGTCCAGCGCCTCGCGCTTGAGCCAGTCGACGAAGTGGCTGGCGGCCGGGCTGAGCAGGCGGTGGGTCGGATGCACGATGTAGTAGGAATAGCGCGCGGTCAGCGCCGGGCCGGGCAGACGCACCAGTTCGTAACGCTGCAGGTAGGGCTGGGCGATGTGCTTGCGTGCCAGCACCGCGCCCACGCCGTACACCGCCGCGCGCATCGCATCGGTGCTGTCGTTGAAGGTGTGCATCGGCGGCAGCGCCACGCCGCGCACGCCGGCGGCGCGGAACCAGTCGCGCCAGCCCTGCGGCGACATGTCGGTGAGCAGCGGCAGTTGCGCGATCTGCTCGGGCCGGCGCAGCGTCGCCAGTTGCGGCAGAGCCGGCGAGGCCACCGGGAACAGTTCGTCGTCCATCAGGTGGTGCGAGGTCAGGCCCGGCCAGGCGCCCTGGCCGTAGCGGATGCCAAGATCCGGGCCGCCCTCCTCGAAGCGCGAGAACGCCGCATCGGTCTGGATATCCAGCCGCACGTGCGGATACGCCTGGCAGAAGCGCGGCAGGCGTGGCAGCAGCCAGCAGTACGAGAGCGAGCGCAGCGTGGTGAGGCGCAGCGGCGCGGTGTCGGCCTGCGGATGCAGGTTGCCGGCGACCGCGGCGATGTCGGCCAGCGCCGCGCTGGCGGCATCGGCCAGTTGCCGGCCCTCGGCGGTCAGCTTGACCCCGCGCGCGTGGCGCTGGAACAGCGTGGCGCCGAGCAGGGCTTCCAGGCGCCGCACATGGTGGCTGACCGCGCTGGCGGTGAGATGCAGTTCCTCCGCGGCATGGGCGAAGTTCTGGTGGCGCGCGGCGGCGGCGAACACGCCGAGTGCGGGCAGCAGGGACGGGCGCAGTTGCATGAGCAGGCACGCGGCAGATTTGTGACTCGCGACGATACTACGCGCTTGTCGGCCCCGTGGCGCAGGGCGATGCTGGCAGCCGAACACGACATGCGCGGCGGGCAGCGGTGATGCGGAGTCGGCGCGGATGCGCCGCCCGGCGTCCTCAGCCGGCAGCGGATGCGTGGCGTCGCACGACCGTTGCGGCGCGTGTCCGATCGACCGCGAGCCTCTTCCATGCCCACCTCCGATCCTTCCCTGCAGCCGGCCATCGCCTCCGCGGCTGCTGCCTCCGCATCCGACGGCGCGCCCGCCCGCGACTGGCGCACGCCGCTGGAACTGGGTTTCCTCGGCGTCGTCTGGGGCTGCTCGTTCCTGTTCATGCGCGTGGCCGCGCCGCAGTTCGGCGCGTATGCGCTGGTGGAACTGCGCCTGGCACTGGGCGCGGCGGTGCTGCTGCCGTTCCTGTGGCTGGCGCGGGCGCGCTTCCCGCTGCGACGCTGGCCGACCCTGGCGGCGATCGGTCTGCTCAACTCGGCGCTGCCGTTCCTGCTGTTTGCCTGGGGCGCGCAACACGCGCCGGCGGCGATCGGCGCGATCTGCAACGCGATGACGGTGCTGTTCACCGCGTTGATCGCCTTCCTGTTCTTTGGCGAGAAGATCGGCACGCGCCGCGCGCTGGCGCTGTTGATCGGCTTCGCCGGCATCGTGGTGCTCGCCACCGGCAAGTCGGCCGGCATCAGCGTGGGCCCCGCTGCGCTGGCCGGCACCACTGCCTCCCTGCTGTACGGCATCGGCTACAGCCTGGTGAAGCAGCACATGAGCGATCTGCCGCCGGCCGCGGCGGCGGCGTCGACGCTGGGGTGCAGCGCGTTGCTGCTGGCGCCGCTGGCCTGGACGCACTGGCCGGCCGCACCGGTGCCGGCGGTGGCCTGGGCCTGCGCCGGCGGCCTGGGCGTGCTCTGCACCGGCCTGGCGTTCCTGTTGTACTACCGGCTGATCCAGCGCATCGGCCCGGCGCGCGCGTCGACGGTGACCTATCTGGTGCCGGTGTTCGGCGCGCTGCTGGCCTGGGCGATCCTCGGCGAGCCGCTGACCTGGACCATGTTGCTGGCCGGCATGCTGATCCTGGGCAGCGTCGCCTTCAGCCAGCGCGCGCGGTAGGACGCGGCGGTCTACCGCGCTTGGACTGCGCCGCGAGGCGTTGGCCCGGTAAGGAATTAGTCATCTGAAAAACGACCAGGTTGCTCTGAAAATTTTTGGTGAACCACGTAGGTTTTCCAGAAATGTCTAACACATGGGTTAAGCCGCGCCGTGAAGCGGAGTTGGCTTGGAAGAATTGTCAGGGCACAGGCCCATCGTATGCGCCACCCTCTGCCTTGCCGTTTGCTAGATCTACGCGGAATGAGTGCCATGAGCCGTCAAAGTGAAATGCCTCCCCTGTGGCTTGAGTGGATGTAACCCTGATTTTCTGGAAGCCGTCCCATGCCAAGCGGCAGGTGCTCCATTAAAACCGGATGGACCGAGACGCGAGAAGGACAGGCCACTGGATAGGAGCAATGCTCCGCTCTCCGGAATTGGAAAGCATGCCTCGATGTAGTCGCCGACTCCGGAAGTGAACTTCTGGGTTGCTGGATCAATCAAGTAGCACTCCCCGCCAGCAATGACCACGACCTCTCGGCCATTCGGATGCATGGCAACAAAGTTGAAGCTGCCAATGCCTCGTTGGAAATTGCCTACCCACTCTTCGGGCGTGCCAGCTAGGAACTGGACAACCACTCCTTCCCGGTAAGCCGGCGAGCGGCTGTTACTGATGAGCTTAGGTAGCTCCCCATATGGTGGGAGTCCAGGAAGTACTTCAAACGCTGTCACGCTGTTCCCCTTATCTCTAACGACGTGATTTGTCTGTCCAGCGCGCCTCGACGATCTCGACAGTTGACAAGATTCTCTGCGTAAAAGCTCAAGCCTGCGTTTCGCAGCGTTCTATTGCAGTATCGAGCCGTCACTTCGGCGGCGTACGCACCGGCAGCGGCACGTTGCACAGGTCGATGTGGCCGGCCGGACGCTTGTAGAAGGCGTCGCGGCGGTTGCGTCGCGCCTCGACGACCTCGCGGAAGGTGCGCGTATCGGTGCGCAGCAATTGCAGCGGGGTGCGCTCGTTCTCCGGCACGTCGCTGGCCAGGCGGATGGCGCGGATCGGGGTGCGTTGTTCGGGTTTTTCGTAGAAGCCCATCGGGTCCGGCCCGCGCGGGATCACGCTGAGCAGTTCCATGCCCTTGACCACGCGGCCGACCACGGTGATGTTGCGGTCCAGTTGCCGCGGCGATTGCCCGGTGACCACGTACAGTTCGGCGCCGATGCTGCTGTCCTCGTCGTTGTTGCGGCCGGCGCCGAGCGTGCCGTAGCAGTGCGCTAGCCAGGCGGTGCCGGCCTTGGGATCCCGCGCCACCGGAAAGCCGTCGACGAAGCCCACCTGCGGCGCCCAGCCGTCGCGGTCGGGCAGGGGCTGGAACGCCAGGCCCGCGGCCGGGCGCTGGAATTCGGCGGGCAGGTGGGTCTTGGCACTGCCCAGCGACCTGGCCTTGCCCGGCTCCTCGCCGTCGGGGTCGCCGAACTGCACCACGAAATTGTCCTGCGCGCGGTAGATGCTCAGGCCGTCCCAGAAGTGCTCGTGGGCCAGGGTGCGGATGTTGCCGACGTGCTGCGGCGCGAACGCCGGCGCCAGTTCGATGATCACCCGGCCGGTGTCCAGTTCCAGGTACAGCGTGTTCGCCGGATCCAGCGTGCGCCAGTCGCTGGGCTTGGATGCGTCCAGGATCTGTTGCGGGCTGCGGTAGGGCACGGCCGGCGGCGGTGCCCCGGCCGACGCGGCGAAGGTGGACAGCGACAACGCGAGGGCGAGCAGGGAAGTGCGCAGCGGCATGAGGGCGGCCCGGTCGGTGAGCGCCCGATTCTCACCGAAGCGGCGGCCGCTGCCAATGTGCCGGCGGCATGGCGCGACCGCCGTGCCGCCGACAGCGCTGTCTACGACAGCGCGCGCTTCTGCGGTTCCTGTGTGTCCTGCACCGGCGCCTGGTTCGGCAGCGGCGGCAGCGCGGCCAGTTGCCTGGCGCTTTCCGCCGCCGGGATGGTGGCCGCCTGCGCGGCGTCCACGTAGGCCACCCGCTTGTCGCCGGCGCTGGGGTCGCCCTGCACCGCGAACACGCGGCCGTTGTCGTTGCGCAGCACGTGATCGACCTGGGTCAGGCCGTCGCGCCTGGCTGCCAGCAGCAAGTTGCTGGCGACGTTGGCATCGTACGGGGTGAGCTTGCGCTCGATCGCCTGCTGCATCGCCTGTTGCCGCGGGTCGGCGGCGGCAGCGGCGTGCGGCTCCGGCCCGCTGCCGGTGGCGCGTGTCGGCGCCGTCGGCGACTTCTGCTCTGGCGTTTCGGCCTTGGCGTCGATGCGTTGCAGATCGCCGCCCGGCGTGCCGCCGGCGCTGTCGGCCACGCGGAACAGGCGCTCGCTCAGGCCGTACTGGGAATTGCCAAGGTTGCGCGCCAGGCCGATCGCGAAGTCCTGCGGACTTTGCTTGGCGTACTGCGCCGCCTCGTGCGCGGTCATCGGGCTGGCCTGCGCCGCGCGCTGGTACTGCTGACGCAGCGCATCCATCTGCCGCTCGGAGAAGTGCAGGGTGAGGTCCTGGCCGGCCTTCGCCGGACCCTCGGCACCGGCCTTGCCGGCGAGCACCGAGTTGAGCAGTTGCGCCTGGTTCTCGTCGACCTTGTCGAACTTGAACTGGTAGCTGCGTTCGTCCACGCGCTCGTTGTTCGCGGCGTCGAACTGGCGGGTCATGGTCATCGGCACGTTGCCGCCGTACTGCACCTTGCCGACCAGACTGTAGCTGCCGTCGGCATAGGTGGTGCGCACGTTCTCCCCGGTGTTGCGCTGGCCGCCCAGCTCGGCCTTGAACGGGCCTACCGCGAGTTGGGCACGGGTTTCCGAACTCATCGTGAGGCTTTCGACCTTCTGTACGTCGCTGACGCCGGGTACGTTGGCGGCGAGCTTGCCGCTGGCCAGGAAGTCGCGATAGGCGGCTTGCGCCTGCGGCTCGCGCAGGTCGAAGGTGGCGGTGCGCATGGTCGCCTGGCCGAGCGCGTCCTGGCGGCCGAGCATGGCCTGGGCGATGTCGGTCTTGAATCCGGCCGCCTCCAGCCGCTCCAGCGCCTGGGTCGGGCCGACCGCCACGCGCACGCTGTGCTCGTCCACGCGCTGCACGGCGTAGCTCATGCCGGCCGCATCGGTGCGCTCGCTGGAGGTGGCCAAGCCGCGAAACGTCGCCTCCATCGAGGTCTTGGCGAAGGCCTGGCCGTCGAGCTTGACGCTGCCGTCCACCGGGATGGTCTGCGGGTCGAACGGATTCACCTGGGCAGCGGCTTCGGCCTTGGCCTCGCCGGGCAGGCGCACCTCGTAGCGCCCGCGCTCGCCGACCGCCTGGGTCAGGCTGCCGTCGACGGCCAGGCGCCCGGCCTTGAATGCGCCCTCGATGCGATGGCCCTGGGTGAACTCCATCTCCACGTTGAACACGGTCTTGCCGTCTTCCTGTTTGCTGCCGGCGCCGACCTTGCCGGTCTGCACCAAGGCGTACTCCACTGGGCCACGCCTGGCTTCGGTGACCGTACGGCTGTACTCGAGCGAGCCTGCGCCAGCGTTCGGATCCCGCTTGATCGGGCCAGCGGAGTATTGGTTGCCGGAACTGGCGAAGCTCGGGTCGGTGGCCTGGCCGGGTTGCTGTTCGGTGGGGGACGGGCTCATGCGATACCTCCTGGAATGCATGTGGAACGGAACCGTCACGAGTGTAGGGCGCGCGACGTTGTCGAAACGTTTGCCGCGGCAATCGCGGCGCCTGGGCGGCGTGCATGACCAATGGCACGATCACTATGTTGAACTCGTTACTAGTATCTAGCTCAACCTAGCGAGGGCGTCATGGTCGAGCCGGATGCACAGCTGAAGAAATTCCAGAAGGAGCTGAGCGCCGGCACCGTGTCGCTGGCCCTGCTGGCGGTCTTGGCCGCGGCCGAGGCGCCGCTGTACGGCTACCTGATCGCCAAGCGCCTGGAGCAGGTGGGCGAGGGCGTGCTCAGCGGCAAGCAGAGCGCGCTGTACCCGGTACTGCGCAACCTTGAGGCGGCGGGGCTGCTGTCCAGCCATGTCGAGCCGTCGGTGGCGGGGCCGCCACGGCGTTACTACCGCATCACCGCGGCGGGTCTTTCCACGCTGCGGCAATGGGCCGCGGCGTGGCGCGCCACCCGCGATTCCGTCGATTCCGTGCTGAAGGGGATTTCAGAATGAGCAGCGCACACACCGCACCGCGGCCCTTGCCGACCACCATTCCCGACTACCTGGCGCAACTGCGCGCGGCGCTGGCCGGCGCCGACCCCGCGCTGATCCAGGACGCGCTGTACGACGCGGAGGAATACCTGCGCTCGGAGCTGGCCGAGCAGCCGGGCAAGAGCGAGGCCGAGGTCATCGCCGGCGTCGCCGGCAGCTACGGCGCGCCGGACGAGGTGGCCGAGATCTACCGCGATACCGAGGTCACGGTGAGCCGCGCGCTGAAGCCGCCGGCGCCGCCCAGGCGCAAATCGTTGCCCGGCCGCTTCTTCGGCGTGGTCGCCGACCCGCGCGCCTACGGCAGCCTGTTCTACATGCTGCTGTCGCTGGTTACCGGCATCTTCTACTTCACCTGGCTGGTGACCGGCGTCAGCGTGTCGGCGGGCTTGCTGATCCTGATCATCGGTGTGCCGCTGCTGGTGCTGTTCTTCGGGTCGGTGCGGCTGCTGTCGCTGGTGGAGGGCCGCGTGGTGGAAGTCCTGCTGGGCGAGCGCATGCCACGCCGGCCGCTGTACAGCGCCCCCGAACAGCCGTGGCTGCAGCGCATCGGGCAGATGTTCACCGATGCGCGCACCTGGACCACGATGCTGTATTTCCTGCTGATGCTGCCGCTGGGGATCGTCTACTTCACGGTATTCGCGGCCTTGCTGAGTACGTCGCTGCTGATGCTGCTGGCGCCTGCCGCGCTGTTTGCCCCAGATGTCGCGGATCTGACCGTTCATGTCGGTCCGCTGCACTGGATCGGCAGCGAGGCGTGGCTGCCGTTGCTGCTGGCCAGCGTGCTGGGCGCGGCGCTGTTCTTCGTCACCCTGCACCTGTCGCGCGGCTTCGGCAAGGCGCATGGCCTGCTGGCCAAGCACCTGCTGGTGCGCAGCGAGGCGCCCTGATGTCCTGATGCACGATCGCCCGCGGCGTGATCGCCGCGGGCAAGATGCCGCTCAGCCCGCCTTGCGGCTGCCGCGGCGCTTGAGCGGGGTGACGTTGCCGGCCGCCGGCGCGCGGCTGGCGCCGGCGTTGGCGGCGATGAAGCTGCGCACCTGCGGATACACGATGTCGCGCCAGCGACGGCCGCTGAAGATGCCGTAATGGCCGGCGCCTTGCACTTCCAGGTGCTGGCGGCGCGCCGCGGGAATGCCGGTGCACAGGTCCTGCGCGGCGGCGGTCTGGCCCAGGCCGGAGATGTCGTCCAGTTCGCCTTCGATGCTGAGCAGCGCGGTGTCGCGGATCGCCGCCGGGTCGACGCGTTCGCCGTCGATCACCCATTCGCCGCGCGGCAGCAGGAATTCCTGGAACACCACGCGGATGGTGTCCAGGTAGTAGGTGGCCGGCATGTCCAGCACCGCGTTGTACTCGTCGTAGAAACGGCGGTGCGCCTCGGCGTCCTGCAGGTCGCCCTTGACCAGGTTGGCGTAGAAATCCCAGTGCGACATGAAGTGCCGGCTCGGGTTCATCGCCAGGAAGCCGATGTGCTGCAGGAAGCCCGGGTAGACGGCGCGGCCGTGGCCGGGGTAGGCCGGCGGCACGGTATGGATGACGTTGTGCTCGAACCAGGACAGCGGATTGCGCGTGGCCAGGTTGTTGACCTCGGTGGGGCTGCGGCGCGCGTCGATCGGCCCGCCCATCATCACCAGCGAGCGCGGCGTGGTCTCGCCGCGTCCGGCCATCAGCGACACCGCGGCCAGCACCGGCACGGTCGGCTGGCACACGCTCATCACGTGCAGCGATTCGGCGCCGATGTGGCGGATGAAGTCCTGCACGTAGCGCACGTAGTCGTCCAGGCCGAAGTCGCCTTCGGACTGCGGCACCATGCGCGCGTCGATCCAGTCGGTGACGTAGACCTTGTGGTCGCGCAGCAGGGTGCGCACGGTGTCGCGCAGCAGCGTGGCGTGGTGGCCGGACAGCGGCGCCACCACCAGCACGGCCGGCTGCTTCTTGAGTCCGTCCACGACCTTGGCGTCGTCGCTGAAGCGCTTGAAGCGCAGCAGGCGGCAGAACGGCTTGCGCAGCACTTCCTGCTCGACGATCGGCAGGGCGTGGCCGTCGACTTCGACATGGTCCAGCGCCCAGGCCGGCTTCTCGTAGTCCTTGCCCAGGCGGTGCATCAACTCGTTGCTCGCGGCCAGGCGCTCGGCGCCGGGCAGCGTCGACCACATGCTGTTGGGGTCGGAGAAGATCTTGGCGTTGGCTTCGGCCTGGTGCACCCAGGGGGCGAGCAGGTTACGGGTCAGTTCGTGCCACTGGTAGAGCATGCCGGTGTTTCCATCCTGAGCGTATGCTGCCGTGCAGCATAACGCATCCGCGCGGTTTGCACCTTAATGGGGCACCAGACCAATCGTCTCCAGTGCCGCCGCATCCCCCGCCAGCGCTGGCGCCAGCCAGCAATGACTGCCGACCGGGCGCAGCCCGAGCGCACCGAACTGGCGCCGGTACCAGCGCGCCGCGCGGGGCTGGAAGCCGGCGTGGTCGCCGTCGAAGTCGTCTTCGGCGGCGAAGGTCTCCAGGAACGCCAAGCCGCCGCACAGCTCCACCAGGCCGGGCAGGCCCTGGCGCAGTTCGCGGCTGGGCACGTAGTGCAGCACGTCCGAACACACCAGCAGGTCCACCGGCACGCACGGCCGCAGCCAGGCGAAATCGCCGAAGCGCGCCGGGTGCAGGTTGCGGTGGCGGCCGTAGCGGGCGACCGCGTAGTCGCTGCTGTCGAAGCCGAGGTAGTGCAGTTTCGGCCGCAGCTTCAGCAGCGGCGCGCGCCAGGCGCCTTCCCCGCAGCCGATGTCGAGCACGCTGCGGATCGGCCGTTCCAGGTAGTACTCGGCCTGGGCCACGGCGAGCGCGACCTTGCGCGCCAGGCGCGCGGCATCGCCGATGCCGTCGCGGCGATACCAGCGTTGGAAGTAGTCGGCGTCGTACTGTTTGTCCATGCGGGCGTGTGATCCGTGCGGGCGCCGGACGAATCGGCGAAAATGGCCGCACATCCTACGCCAGCGACACGGAGCCAGCGCATGCAACTCTACCTGTGGATCAAGTCCCTGCATCTGCTGTTCGTGATCGCATGGATGGCGGCGGTGTTCTACCTGCCGCGTATCCTGGTCAACGTCGCCGAGAGCGCGGGCCAGCCGCAGGTGCAGGAGCGCCTGGCGCTGATGGGCCGGCGCCTGTACCGCTTCGGCCACATGATGTTCGGCTTGGCCCTGCTGCTGGGGCTGACCCTGTGGCTGGGCTACAAGGTGCTGCCGGACTTCCCGACCATGGTCGCGCCTGGCCACAGCGGCTGGCTGCACGCCAAGCTCGGCCTGGTGGCGCTGATGCTGGCCTATTACATCTTCACCGGCCGCTGGCTCAAGCGCGTCGGCCAGGCCGGCGCGCTGCCGTCCTCGCGCGCGCTGCGCTTGTTCAACGAGGTGCCGGTGCTGGCGCTGCTGGTGGTGATCTGGCTGGTGCTGGCCAAGCCGTTTTGAGCGGGGATTGGGGATTGGGGATTGGGGATTTGGGATTCGAAAGTCCCCGTTTCTGACCCTTTCCGGGTTTGCGCCAGCAGCTAGGCGTTGCGGCTGTCGAGTTGCTTCAGTTCGCTGCGGGCCAGGTCGATCCACTGGCGTTGGTCGCGCTGGTAGTAGCGCGGGGCCAGGCTGGAGCGCTTCAGTACTTCGTTGAACACTTCGCCGGCGCGCTGCGGCTGGCCCGCGCGCTGCAGCAGTTGCGCGTAGCGCACGCGCGCTTCTTCGCCGGGGTAGTCGTCGGCGAGCGCGGCGTATTCCTCCAGCGCCGCGTCGGTCTGGCCCAGCGCCTCGGTGGCGCGCGCGTAGAGCAGGTGGCCGTCTTGCGAGCGGAACTGCGGGTTGGCGGCGATCAGCCGGTCCAGCGTGGCTTTCACCGCGGCCGGCTGGTCCAGGCCGAACTGCGCCTTGGCCAGTCCGAGCAGTAGTCCGGGGTCGTCGCGGTGGATGCCGCGCAAGCCGCTCTCGAACACCTCGGCCGCCTGCGCGTACTCGCCGTTATCCAGGTGCACCTCGGCCAGTTGCCGGCGGTTGTCCACGGTGTCGGCCAGTTCCAGGCGATTGCCGGCGGTGCGCTTGTCGCGGTTCGGATCGAGCGTGGCGCCGACCTTGCGCAGGTGGCGGCGCGCGCGCGGATCGTTGCGCCACTCCGGCAGCAGTTCGGCGATCACGTAGATCAGGATCCCCAGATACGAAAAGATCAGCAGGATGAAGATCCAATACAGCGGGCGGCCGCTGCGCACCACGTGCACGCAGCAGGCCAACTGCAAGGCCAGCGACAGCAGGACGATGGGATTCATGGACAACGCTTCCTTGTGTCGCGATCAGGCCGCTTCGTACGCCCCGTAGCTGCGCAGGCGCGCGTAGCGCTTCTCCAGCAACTGCTCGATCGGCAGCTGTTCCAGGGCGCGCAGTTCGTTGAGCAGGACCGCCTTCAGGCGCTTGGCCATCTGCGTGGGGTTGCGGTGGGCGCCGCCGATCGGTTCGCGGATCACCTTGTCGACCAGGCCCAGCGCGGACAGGCGCTTGGCGGTCAGGCCGAGCTGTTCGGCGGCGTCCTTGGCCTTGGAGGCGTCCTTCCACAGGATCGAGGCGCAGCCTTCCGGCGAGATCACCGAATAGGTGCCGTATTCCAGCATCAGGGTGCGGTCGCCCACGCCGATCGCCAGCGCGCCGCCGGAGCCGCCTTCGCCGATCACGGTGCAGATCACCGGCACCTTCAGCTCGGCCATCTCCAGCAGGTTGCGTGCGATCGCTTCGCTCTGGCCGCGCTCCTCGGCGCCGATGCCGGGGTAGGCGCCGGGGGTATCGATGAAGGTCAGCAGCGGCAGCTTGAAGCGCTCGGCCAGCTTCATCAGGCGCAGCGCCTTGCGGTAGCCCTCCGGGCGCGGCATGCCGAAATTGCGCGCGATCTTGCTCTTGGTGTCGCGGCCCTTCTGGTGGCCGATGATCACCACCGCGCGGCCATCGATGCGGCCCAGGCCGCCGACGATGGCCTTGTCGTCCGCGAACGCGCGGTCGCCGGCCAGTTCCTGGAACTCGTCGCAGAACACGTTGATGTAGTCCAGCGTGTACGGGCGCTGCGGATGCCGCGCCAGCTGCGAGATCTGCCACGAGGACAGGTCGCGGAAGATCTGCGCGGTGCGCACCCGCAGCTTGTCCTCCAGCGCGCTGACCTCGGCGTCGACGTTGACCGCCGGGCCGGTGCTGGCGTTGCGCAGTTCCTGGATCTTGGCTTCCAGATCGGCGATGGGTTGCTCGAAGTCGAGGTAGTTCGGGTTCATTGGAAGCCGTCGGATGGATCAAAGGTGGGGAAGCTTAGCCGAATGTACGGCAACTGCCCGTACGCTCCGGTGTGGAAAGGCCGGCGGGGCGCGGCTGGCCGGGGGCGGCGGCGGCTCAGGGAACGACCAGCGCACTGCGCCCGGTCAGCTCGCCGAAGGCGTGCACGAAGGTGTTGCATGCCTCGTTGGCCGAGGGCGGCAGCGAGGCGCCCAGCGTCGCGGTGGCGGTGGTGAACGCCATCTGCGCCTGGAAGGCTTCCTTGCGCAGGGCACGCTGCGCGTCGGCGCTGGTCGCGCGCAGGTGGCGCGCGTAGAGCGCGCGCAGCGGGCCGGCATGGGCCTCGTAGGCCGGGTCCAGCGGCGGCAACGTCGCCGGGGCCTTCTCCAGCGCGAAGCGCGGCGTCACGTAACGGCCCGGCCGCGCGCGCTCGAACGCGCCGGGCTGGCCCATGCCGGTCTCGACGTAGGCGATGAAGTCCGGCGCAGTGAAGATCTTGCTGGAGATCTTGCCGCCGCTGGCATCGACATGCGCGACGACCTGCTCGTCCGGGAACGGCTCGCGCACGCCGAAGGTCCAGTCCTTGTCGATGAACAGGTCGTGGGTCTGTTTGAAGGGGCCTTCGAAGGTGACGCCGTTCAGTTCGATCCGCGCGTTGATCGAACCGAAGTTCTTCGCCTTGTCCGGGCTGGTGAGGTAGATCGCGTTCGCGGTCACGTACTCGCTCAGGGTCGGATTGATCAGCCCGCCCCTGGTATCGGCGTAGACGATGAAGCGCACATCGCCCAGGCGTTCGCTGCGCAGGTGGTGCTCGCCGGCCGCCAACGTCACCGGCTGCGCCTGTTGCGCCGGCACCTGCAGGGTCTTGCCGTCGAGCGTGATCGACAGCGGCGCGGCGGTGGGGTTGTCGATCTGGAAGTCGACCTTGGACGAGGAGCACGCCGCCAGCGCGAGCGCGGCAGCGAACGGGAACAGCACGGTCTTCATCGCGGCCTCCTTCCTTCGGTCATGCGCAACGGGCGCGCCGCGCTGCGCGCCAGGCTCAGTTCGCCCACGGCGGGCTGTACTTGACCTTCACCGCGCGCACCGCCGGGTCGCCGCGCAGGGCGTCCAGCAGTTGCGGGTCCACGCGCACCGAATGGCTGCCGTTGAGGTCGAGCATGCCGGCGATGCCGCCCTGCGCCGACTGCAGCAGCAGGTCCAGGCGCAGGGGGGTCTTGCCCGGGCGGTGGCGGGCGAGCAGGCCGTCGATGCGCGGCCAGGCGCTGCGCTGGCGCAGGTCCAGGCGCAGCGACAGGCGCTGCGCGTGGTGCGTGCAGATCTGTTCGTAGTCCCAGCACTGGCGGATGCGCATGGCGTAGCCGCCGTTGAATTCGTCCTCGCGCACGCCGCCCTTGACGATCAGGATACGGTCGCGGGTCAGCAGGTGGCCGAACTCGGCGATGGCGTCGGAGAACGCGCTGCACTCGATGCGGCCGCGGCCGTCCTCCAGTTGCACGAATACCTGGCTGTCGCCCTTGCGGCGCACGCCGACCACCTGGCCGGCGAGGATCGCGCTGACCTCCGGGCGCCAGGCGCGCTTCTCGCCGTCGCCACCGCCGCGGCCGCCGCCGGATTGCGCGCAGATCTTCTCCAGCGCGCTCAGGTCGCAGCCGACCAGTTCGCGCACTTCGTCGCGGTACGGATCGAACGGATGGCCGCTGAGGTAGAAGCCCAGCGTCTCGCGTTCGCCGGCCAGTAACTGGCCCAGCGGCCATTCCTTGCTCTCCGGCAGGTCCAGGCGCAGCGCCGGGGCGCTGGTGTCGGCGCCGCCGAACAGCGAGTTCTGCCCGGAGGCGCGCTCGCGCGCCATCTGCTCGGTGGCCTTCATCACCTCCGGCAACTGCAGCATCAGCGTGGCGCGGTTGGCGCCCAGCCCGTCCATCGCGCCGGCGTTGATCATCGCCTCGAGGGTGCGCTTGTTGAGCTTGGCCGATTCCACGCGGGTGCAGAAATCCAGCAGCGAGGCGTACTCGCCGCCACGCTCGCGCTCGGCCACGATCGCCTCGCAGGCGCCGCGGCCCACGCCTTTGATCGCGCCCAGGCCGTACTGGATGGTGTCCGGCGTGGCCGCCTCGAACATGTAGGCCGAGGCGTTGATGCGCGGCGGCAGCACGGTCAGGCCGAGGTTGCGCACCTCGTCGAGGAAGCCGACCACCTTGTCGGTGTTGTCCATGTCCGAGGACAGCGTGGCCGCCATGAACTCGGCCGGGTAATGGCGTTTCAGCCACGCGGTCTGGTAGCTGACCAGCGCGTAGGCGGCGGCGTGCGACTTGTTGAAGCCGTAGCCGGCGAACTTCTCCATCAGGTCGAAGATTTCGTCGGCCTTGGCCTCGCCGACGCCGCCCTTGGCCGCACCCTCGCGGAAGATCTCGCGGTGCTTGGCCATTTCCGCCGGCACCTTCTTGCCCATCGCGCGGCGCAGCAGGTCGGCGCCGCCCAGCGAGTAGCCGCCGACGATCTGCGCCATCTGCATCACCTGCTCCTGGTACACCATGATGCCGTAGGTGTCCTTCAGGATCGCTTCGGTGCGCGGATCGGGATAGACGATCTCCTCCTGCCCGTGCTTGCGCGCGTTGAACGAGGGAATCAGGTCCATCGGGCCGGGGCGGTACAGCGACACCAGCGCGATCAGGTCCTCGAAGCGGTCGGGGCGGGCGTCCTTCAGCAGCCGGCGCATGCCCGAGGATTCGAACTGGAACACCGCGCCGGTGTTGCCCGAGGCGAAGATGCCCTTGTAGGTCGGCGCGTCGTCGAGCGGGATCGCGGCGATCTCCACCGGCGGGACGCCGGCGCGCGCGTGGCGCACGTTGATCGCCTTCACCGCCCAGTCGATGATGGTCAGGGTGCGCAGGCCGAGGAAGTCGAACTTGACCAGGCCGACCTGCTCGACGTCGTCCTTGTCGAACTGGGTGACCGGGTTCTTGCCGAAGGTGTCGACGTCGTGTTCGGCGAACAGCGGGCAGAAGTCCGACAGCGGCGTCGGCGCGATCACCACGCCGCCAGCGTGCTTGCCGGCGTTGCGGGTGAGGTCCTCGAGCTGCCGCGCCAGGTCCATCAGGTCGCGGACGTCGTCCTCGGCCTGGTAGCGTTGGATCAGCTCCGGCGAGGCCATCTCGCTGTCCTTGCCTTCGCCCATCGCATCCTTCAGCGTGATGCCGAGGATGTTGGGGATCAGCTTGGCGACGCCGTCGACCAGGCCGTACGGGAAGCCGAGCACGCGGCCGCAGTCGCGCACCACCGCCTTGGCCGCCATGGTGCCGTAGGTGATGATCTGGCTGACCCGGTCGCGGCCGTACTTGCGCGCCACGTAGTCGATCACCTCGTCGCGGCGATCCATGCAGAAGTCGATGTCGAAGTCGGGCATCGACACGCGTTCCGGGTTGAGGAAGCGCTCGAACAGCAGGTTGTACGGCAGCGGATCCAGGTCGGTGATCTGCAGCGCCCACGCCACCAGCGAACCGGCGCCGGAACCGCGGCCCGGGCCGATCGGGATGCCCTGGTTCTTGCCCCACTGGATGAAGTCGGCCACGATCAGGAAGTAGCCGGGGAAGCCCATCTTGATGATGGTGTCCAGCTCGAACTCGAGCCGGTCCACGTAGTCCTGGCGGGTCTTGCCGGGCGCCAGCGGGTTCTTCTCCAGGCGCGCGGCCAGGCCGTCGCGCGACTGGCTGCGGATCCAGCTGTCCAGCGTCTCGTCGTCGGGCACCGGATAGGCGGGCAGGAAGTAGGTGCCCAGCTGCATCTCGATGTTGCAGCGTTGCGCCAGCGCCAGGGTGTTGTCGATCGCGTCGGGGATGTCGGCGAACAGCGCGGCCATTTCCTCGGCCGACTTCAGGTACTGCTGGTCGCTGTAGTCGCGCGGTCGCTTGGGATCGTCGAGCACGCGTCCGGAGGAGATGCACACGCGCGCCTCGTGCGCGGCGAAGTCGCTGGCGTACAGGAAGCGCACGTCGTTGCTGGCGATCACCGGCAGGCCGCGGGTGCCGGCGGCGTGCAGGGCGAACTGGTTGAACGCCTCCTCGCCGTCGCGGCCGGTGCGGGTCAGTTCCAGGTGCAGACCATCGCCGAAGATGCGCTGCCAGTCGGCCAGTTGCTGCTCGGCCAGATCGTGGCGGCCTTCGCTGGCCAGGCGCCCGGCCAGGCTCTCGCGGCCGGCCAGGGCGAACAGGTTGTCGCTGCCGGTCTGCAGCCATTCCGGGCGCAGCGCCACGCCGCCTTCGCTGCGGTGGCCTTCCAACCAGGCACGGGTCAGCAGTCGCGACAGGCTCAGGTAGCCGTCGCGATTGCGGCACAGCACGGTCAGTCGCCACGGCGCCTGGGTGCCGTCGGCGATCAGTAGGTCGGCGCCGGCGATCGGCTTGATGCCCACGCCCTCGGCGGCCTTGTAGAACTTGACCAGCGCGAACAGGTTGTTGAGGTCGGTGACCGCCAGCGCGGGCAGGTCCAGCTCCACCGCGCGGCTGAGCAGGTTGGCCTGCTTGGCTTTCTTCGGGTCAGCCTGATCCGGTTTCTCGGGCACACGGATGGTCGAATCCGCCAGCGAGAACTCGGTGTGGATGTGCAGATGGGCGAAGCGGGAAGTGGACATGCGGAACCAGAGCGATGCCCGGGCAGGGTAGCGGCGGGGGGCGAGCCGGGCAAGGCTTGACAGCGCGGGGCGGGGATTGGGGATTCGGGATTTGGGATTCGCGGCGGTCTCACTGATGCCTGAGCCGCACGCGATGCTGACGGTGCCGTGTGCGCGTCTACGCGAGCTGCAGCGACTCCAGCGAATCCCCGATCTCCACGGCCGGCTCCCGGCCCGCCAGGGCCATCCTGACGGGCGCGAAGCTGCGCCGGTGGTGGATGCAGGGGCCGTGCGCGGCCAGTGCGGCCAGGTGCGCCGGGGTGGCGTAGCCCTTGTGCAGGTCGAAGCCGTAGTGCGGGTGTTCGTCGTGCAGGCGCTGCATGATCCGGTCGCGGGTGACCTTGGCGACGATCGAGGCGGCCATGATCGCGCGGTCGCGGGCATCGCCGCCGACCAGCGCCTCGGCGGCGCAGGGCAGGCCCTTGGGCACGCGGTTGCCGTCGATGCGGGCGAAGCCGGCCACATGGGCCACGCCCTCGACCGCGCGGCGCATGCCCAGCATGGTCGCCTGGTAGATGTTCAGCCGGTCGATCTCCTCGGCCTCGATCAGCACCACCTGCCAGGCCAGCGCGCGCTCGACGATGCGCGCATACAGCGTCTCGCGCCGCGCCGCGGTCAGCTGCTTGGAATCGTCCAGCCCGTTGATGCGGGTGCGCGCCGGATCGAACACCACCGCCGCCACCGCCACCGGCCCGGCCAGGGGGCCGCGGCCGGCTTCGTCGACGCCGGCGTAGAGCCGGGAATCGGGAGTGGGGAATGGGGAATGGGACAAAAGCGACTGCTGCGGCGACGGCGGGGGAAGGGAGCGCTTCATGCCGTTGCTCCTGTCGATTCCCGATTCCCGATTCCCGATTCCCGGCCCTCCAGCAATTCGAGCACCGCATCGGCCGCGCGCGCCGAGGCGTCCTGGCGCAGCATCAGGTGCAGGCGTTCGTACTCGGGCTGCAGCGCCGCCACCGCCTGCGGGTTGCGCAGCCAGTGCAGCAGCGCGGCGGCCAGGGCGTCGGGGGTGCAGGCGTCCTGCATCAGTTCCGGCGCCAGGTCGTGGCCGGCGAGGATGTTGGGCAGGGCGTAGCGGTCCACCTTCAGCAGGCCCAGCGCCTTGACGATGCGGTAGGTGAGCGGGGCGACCTTGTAGCCGACCACCATCGGCCGCTTCACCAGCATGGCTTCCAGGGTCGCGGTGCCGGAGGCCAGCAGCACCGCATCGGCGGCGAGCAGCGCGGCGCGCGCGTGGCCGTCCAGCACCCGGGTGGCGGCCGCCGGCAAGGCCGAGCGCGCGAGTTGTTCTTCGATCAGCGCCTTGCACGCGGCATTGGCGGCCGGCACCAGCACGCGCGCATGCGGAAGCTGCTGCAGCACCTGCGCGGCGGCGGCGAAGAAGGTGTCGCCGAGCTTGCCGATCTCGCCCAGGCGGCTGCCCGGCAACACCGCCAGCACCGGCACGTCGGCTGCCACGCCCAGGGACGCACGCGCCGCGCCGTGGTCTTCGTGCAGCGCGATCGCATCGGCCATGGGGTGGCCGACGAAGCGCGCGTCCACGCCGTGCTTGGCGTAGATCGGCGGCTCCATCGGGAACAGGCACAGCACCCGGTCGGCGCTGGCGCCGATCTTGGCCGCGCGCTGCTCGCGCCAGGCCCATACCGATGGACTGACGTAATGCACGGTGCGCAGCCCGCGCTGCTTCAGCCAGCGCTCCACGCCCAGGTTGAAGTCGGGCGCATCGATGCCGACGAACACGTCCGGGTGCCAGGCCAGCAGCCGCTCGCGCAGCGCGCGGCGCAGCTTCAGCAGGCGCGGCAGGTGCCGCAGCACTTCCAGCAGACCCATCACTGCCAGCTCGCTGGCGTCGAACCAGGTCTGGCACCCGGCCTGGCGCATCGCCTCGCCCCCGACCCCGGCGAACTCCGCGTCGGGATAGCGCGCGCGCAGCGCGTCGATCAGCCCCGCACCCAGCAGGTCGCCGGAGGCTTCGCCGGCGACCAGGGCGATGCGCAGCTTCGCTGCGCGGGGAATGGGGAATGGGGAATGGGGAATGGTCGAAGCAACAGCGGGGCCGGGGCCGGGCGGGCGACCGCTCTTCCCATTCCCCATTCCCCATTCCCCATTCCCGGCATTCATCGCAACAACGGCCGCTCGCTGGATTCGATGAATTCCAGCATCGCACGCACGTCCTCGCTGCCTTCGGCCAGCACCGCCAACTGGTGCTTGGCCTCGGCCAGCGGCAGGCCGGCCACGTACAGCGCGCGGTAGGCGCGCTTGATCGCGGCCACGCGTTCGGGATCGAAGCCGCGGCGCTTCAGGCCTTCGCTGTTGATGCCGCGCGGGCGCCCCAGCGAATTGCCGCCGACCATGGTGAACGGCGGCACGTCGCCGTTGATCAGCGCGCCCATGCCGAGGAAGGCGTGATCGCCGATGCGGCAGAACTGGTGCGCGCCGGCGAAGCCGCTGATGATCACGTGGTCGCCCACTTCCACGTGCCCGGCCAGGGTGGTGTTGTTGGAGAACACGCAATGGTTGCCGACGATGCAGTCGTGGGCGACGTGGGTGTAGGCGAGGAACCAGTTGTCGCTGCCCACGCGGGTGATGCCGCCGCCGCTGCCGGTGCCGCGGCTGACGGTGACGAACTCGCGGATCACGTTGCGGTCGCCGATCACCAGTTCGGTGCGTTCGCCGGCGAACTTCTTGTCCTGCGGGTCGCCGCCGAGCGCGACGTGGCCGACCAGGCGGTTGTCGCGGCCGAGCCGGGTCGGGCCGACGATGCTGCAATGCGAGCCGATCTCGCAGCCTTCGCCGATCTCCACCTCGGCGCCGATCACGGTGAAGGCGCCGACGCGCACGTCAGCGGCGAGTTTCGCGCCCGGGTCGATGATCGCGGAGGGGTGAATCAGGGGAGCGTTGGCGCTCATCGCAGGTCTCCTGCCAGGGTCATTCGCGGGTGCCGGCGCACAGCACTTCGGCGCAGGCCACGACCTTGCCGTTGACCTTGGCCTCGCCGTAGTACACCGCCATGTTGCGGATCACCCGCTTGATTTCCACGTGCAGTTCCAGCACGTCGCCGGGCACCACCTGGCTGTTGAAGCGGGCGTTGTCGACCTTGACCATGTAGAACAGCTTGGACTGCGCGTCGCGGCCCATCGCCAGTTGGGTCAGGATGCCGCCGGCCTGTGCCAGCGCCTCGATGATCAGCACGCCCGGCATGATCGGCTGGCCGGGGAAATGGCCCTGGAAGTACGGCTCGTTGATGCTGACGTTCTTGTGCGCGACGATCCGGCGGTTCTCGAAATCCAGCGAGACCACCTTGTCCACCAGCAGGAACGGGTAGCGGTGCGGGAGCAGTGCGCGGATCTGGTTGATGTCCGGCAGGGTGGCGTCCGGCAGGGGCTGATCGTGGCTCATTCCTTCTCCTTGCTGACAGACAGGATGCGACGGGCCAGGGCATCGAGCTGTTTGAAGCGCGCGGCGTTCTTGCGCCACGTGCGGTTGTCGGTCAATGGGGTGCCGGACGAGTACTCGCCCGGCTCGTGGATGGAGTTGCGCACGACCGACTTGCCGGTGACCACGACCTTGTCGCAGATCTCCAGGTGGCCGACCACGCCGACCGCGCCGCCGAGCATCACGTAGCGGCCGATCTTGGCGCTGCCGGCGATGCCGGTGCAGCCGGCGATGGCGCTGTGCGCGCCGATGTGCACGTTGTGCGCGACCTGCACCAGGTTGTCCAGGCGCACGTCTTCTTCGAGGGTGGTGTCTTCCAGCGCGCCGCGGTCCACGCAGGTGTTGGCGCCGATCTCGCAATCGTCGCCGATGCGGACGCCGCCGAGCTGCGGCACCTTGATCCAGCGGCCGGCGTCCATCGCCAGGCCGAAGCCGTCGGCGCCGAGCACCGCGCCGGGATGCACGCGCACGCGCTGGCCCAGACGCACCCGGGTCACCAGGGTGACGCGGGCCAGCAGTTCGCTGCCTGCGCCAATCTGGCAGTCCTCGCCGATCACGCAGCCGGGGCCGATCACGCAGCCCTCGCCGACCACGCTGCGCGCGCCGATGCTGACGAACGCGCCGATGTGTGCGCTGGGCGCGACCTGCGCGCTGGGATCGATGCTGGCGCTGGGATGGATGCCGGGCGGTCGCAGCGGGGCCACGTCGAACAGCGCGGCGATCTTGGCGAAGGCGACGTACGGATCGCGCGCGATCAGTGCGGTCCCCGGCGCCGCCTCGGCGTCGTCGGCACGCAGCACCACGATCGCCGCCGTGCTGTCGGCCAGTTGCGCACGATAGCGGGGATTGGCCAGGAAGCTGAGCTGTCCCGGGCCGGCCTGCGCCAGCGTGGCCACGCCGCGCACCGCGACGCTGCCGTCGCCATGCACCTGCAGGCCGAAACGCTCGGCGATCTCGTCAGCGGTATAGGTCGAAGTATTCACCGGGAGATTCTACCGTGTGCCACCAGCACGGTCATACGTACGCCCGCGTAGGGCGTGGGACCCGCTCGCGTACACCAAGCCGAATAGGCTCGATCACCTGCAAGCCACGATCGACCGACTCGAGCAAAGCCCCCTTTGGTAAAGGGGGCGCGCCGAAGGCGGGGGGATTCGGAAGGCGATGAGCCGGGGCCCGCGATTCGCAGTGCGAATCGTGGGGCGTCAGCGCGAATGCGGTGGCGCGCTCCCCCCTTTGGTAAAGGGGGCGCGCCGAAGGCGCGGGGATTCGGAGAGTGATGAGCCGGGGCCCGCGATTCGCAATGCGAATCGTAGGGCGTCAGCGCGAATGCGGTGACGCGCTCGGGGCGCGCTGAAGGCGCCGGGATTAGGCAAGCCAAGCCCCAGCAGGTTTTCGCTTCGCGAAAACCTGGCTGCCAGGGCGCAGCCCTGGCAGCGGGTGGGCAGTTCTTTTAGAACTGCCCACCAAAGGTGAACTGCAGGCGCTCGATTTCGTCGTTGTCTTCCTTCTTCAACGGAATCGCATAGCTGATCGAGATCGGGCCGACCGGGGCCCGCCACAGCAGGGCGATACCGGTGGAGGCGCGCAACTGGTTGGACTTGAAGTTGTCCACGCCATTGAACACGTTGCCGACGTCCACGAACGCCGAAATGCGCGCCGACGGGCTGTCGAACAGCTTCGGGAAGTACATTTCCGCCGAGCCCACGGTCTTGAACGAGCCGCCCAGCGGCTGGCCGCGGCGGTACGAGGCGGTGGCCTCCGAGCGCGGGCCGAGGGTGTTGTCCTCGAAGCCGCGGACCGAGTTGGTGCCGCCGGCGTAGAAGTTCTCGTAGAACGGCAGGCCCGAGGCGGTGACGCTGCGGATCAGGTTGGAGCCGTTGCAGGCCTGCGGGTTGTAGGTCGTCGTGCCTTGCGCATCGCTGGTGTAGGTGCCGCAGATGTCGCGCGACACGTCGCTGCCGTAGCTGTCGCCGTAGCCGAACTCCGCGCGGGTGTTGAGCACCAGCGCCGGCGAGATCGGCCAGTACTTGGAGATCTGGTAGTTGAGCTTCCAGTACTCCACGGTCGAACCGGGCAGGGTGGCTTCCAGGCCCACACGCTGGTACATGCCGCGGGTGGGCATGAAGTAGTCGTTGCGGGTGTCGCGCGCCCAGCCGAGCTCGCTGCGCCAGGCGTGGAAGGTCTTGGTCCCGATCGCGTCGATGTAGTTGATGATCGCCTGCGGGGTGAAGCCCGGATAGGTGGTGATCTGGTTGCTGTCCACGCCGAACATCAGCGAGACGCTGTCGGTCTCGGTGATCGGCACGCCGAAGATCACCTGCGCCGCGCCGTTGGTGCTGTTGTACTGCGCGGTGCCGAAGTCGGAGTAGTCCAGCTTGCGCCACGACAGGTTGTAGCCCAGCGACACGCCGTCGTCGGTGAAGAACGGGTTGGTGTAGGAGAACGCGTAGCGCTCCTGGTAGCTGCTGCGCGAGGCGTCCACCGCGACGCGGTTGCCGCCGCCGAGGAAGTTGTTCTGCGACAGCTGCACCGAGGTGGTGACGCCGTAGGTCTGCGAATAGCCCAGGCCGAAGGTGAAGCTGCCCGAGGTGGTCTCCTTGACGTTGTAGACCACGTCGACCTTGTCGTTGCTGCCCGGCACCGGCGGGGTTTCCACGTCCACC